>NZ_CP191407.1:0-1382500 GCF_050500235.1 Microcystis protocystis FBCC-A270 | reverse complement strand
TAGCTAATCAGACGCAAGCTCTTCTTCAGGCCAATTAGGTTTCACCTTTCGGCACATCGGGTATTAGCAGTCGTTTCCAACTGTTGTCCCCGTCCTGAAGTTAGATTCTTACGCGTTACTCACCCGTCCGCCACTAGAATCCGAAGATTCCCGTTCGACTTGCATGTGTTAGGCACGCCGCCAGCGTTCATCCTGAGCCAGGATCAAACTCTCCATGATGAATCGTTTGACTCTTTTGACTTTTTTTTGTCTCCCCCTTGCGGGTTTGACTTTTTTGTTATAGAATTGCTTCTAAACGAGGCTTTTTTTGCTTGGCTTTCAAACTATTGTTTTGTCTAGGTTCGAGCGTCGTTTGTTTCGCTTCGCTTTCGCTTTGCTTCAACCGCGCATTTACCAATGTATCTAACTTCCCCTGGTTTGTCAACCCCTTTTGGCAAAATTTTTTGATATTTTTTCTACCCCTTGCTACATAAGCTTTTCAGCTTTTAGGGTTTTTGGGTAGTCCTTGGCTCAGAACTGTCGGTGCGGCTACTTTAGTTTACTTGTACTAAATATTTTCCTCTATTTAATTTTTTCTTCAGTACCTCTCGATCGCAGGGTCGATTTTGGGGTATGGTTCCTTGAGAATCTATTTTCTGAAAGGAAAGCCCTCATGTCTCGCCGCGCTGCTTTACAATCCTATTTACTGGTGCGTTTACTCCTAGCTCCCTTGATGTTATGGACGATCGTGACGGTGGTTTTTCTGCTGATGCGTGTTGCTCCTGGTGATCCCACGGATGCGATTTTAGGCAACCGCGCTCCTGAAAGTGCCAAAAATGCCCTAAGAGAACAGTTAGGACTGAATAAGCCCCTATTTTTCCAGTATCTAGACTATATTTTCAATCTCATGCGTCTCAATTTAGGAGACTCTTTAACCAGTAAGGGGGTGACGGTGTGGGAGATTATCGCCAAACATTTTCCGGCGACGGTGGAACTAACTTTTTATGGAATGCTAATTGCGGTGATAGTGGGAGTCGGATTGGGAATTATCACCGCTTCCCGTCCCAATACCCCCTTAGATGCGGGGGGACGTTTATTTGGACTGATAACCTATTCCTTGCCGATTTTTTGGGTGGGAATGCTCTTACAGCTAATTTTTGCGGTACAGTTGCGCTGGTTTCCCTTGGGGACTCGTTTTCCTTTGAGTGAAACTCCACCCCAGACAATTACGGGTTTATACACCTTTGATAGTCTGATGACTCTACAACTAGATAAGTTGCCTACGGCGTTGTATTATCTAGCCTTACCTAGTTTTACTCTCGGCATTCTTTTGAGTGGGATTTTTGAACGGATGGTGCGAGTTAATCTGAAACAAACTTTGCAAGCGGACTATGTAGATGCGGCAAAAGCGAGAGGAATACCAGAAAAAACGATTATGATTGCCCATGCGCTGAAAAATGCCCTAATTCCCGTAATTACTGTCTTAGGATTAACTTTTGCGGCTCTTTTAGGTGGTGCAGTCTTGACGGAAGTTACTTTTTCTTGGCCGGGTTTGGGAAATCAGTTATATCGGGCGATTTCTCTGCGGGATTACCCAACAGTGCAGGGATTAATGGCTTTTTTTGCGACAATAGTGGTCTTTGTCAGTATTTTGATCGATTTAATCAATGCTTACATTGATCCTCGCATCCGTTATTAATCAGGGAGGTGGGGAGAAGGGAGAGGGCTCTTCTAGGTTCTGTGTGATAAGTTTAACTTACATAGGATTGATCGATATTTGTGTCCTTTGTGTCTCTGTGGTTCGTTCCACCCCCTCGCTAGGAGGAATGTATCTTAGAATACATTTTACCCACCAAACCTGGGAGAGCCGGGAGAGGGACTTTGAGCATTTGGGTGGTGATTCGGTAGTAGTGATGGCGGCTTAATCCTTTGCCAGGTGTGCATTGTAGTCATGGATAAAATACCAAAGGGTTCCCCAACGTGATTCTCCATTTTTTTAGAGAAAGATAGACTCTCTCTCACCAACCGAGAAATCCTTTCTCGAAAGGTATTATTTAATCTTTCAATAGGATTAGTTTGACCAGTTTCTTTCCCGACTGGTCGATGACGTTTACTGGGAATTACTGTCTTATATGACTCCCAAAAGTCTGTGTAAGCAACTGCACATTGTCGGTAAACGCCTGGTAAACTGGCACCAAAGTTTTTGGGCTGATTGACGACTCCTATCTCCGCGCATAGCAACCAATAATTTCCCTTGTATTTCTATCAATTAACCGCCAAATATAGACCTTTATCGTCTTAGAAAAAACAAAAGACCACATTTCATCACATTCTATAACCAATTTACCTTTTGGTTTGTCCGAAACCTTTATTTGACCAGGGACAGCCGCCAGTTTATTGTTGACATAATTTTGTAACCATGACCAACTTACCCCTGTTACTCTAGCAATTCCTCGTAAGGAAATTCGTTCGAGCAAGAGTTTATCAATTAATTGTTTGGTTTCGTCAGAGACGGTTTTATTAGTGGGATTGATCACAAACTGACGACCACATTCTTTACATTGACGTTTGGGTTTTCCATTATGAATAGAACCATTCTTGATCCTATAATGAGAACCACAATTAGGACAGGGGAACGGAGGTGAACTAGGGGGGGTACTTTGTTCGGTGCTAGACTGATATTTCAGTAAGCAAGACAGGAGCCAGAAAAAGATATTTATCAGAAAAGTCATGATCAAGCTAGGGCTCTTCTCGACTTTGTGTGATAATTTTTGCTTATGGAATCGTGAAATGTTGACGGAGAAAGACTTTTACGACTATTTTGCCGAAGAAACTATCAGTATAGGCTTCGTTTCCACACAGAAACCGGAAGAGCCCAAGCTAGAGGTTTAAAGACTGATCGGGTTCCAATTATTTTTATTAATAAATATTTTACACAATTCATACCAGGTAAGCAACAGAGCTACGCCACTACTACCGAATCATTACCTAAATCGTCAATTTGGGGCTTCGGCCCTCGACGATAGTTAGTTTTAGCGGCCACCGTCCCAGTTTGTTTCTTCCGTTTCAGCCAGATGTCTAATGTATTACGACTAATATTGAGGGTGCGACAGACATGGCTTTTTTTTCTCCCCTCGCTCTACGGCACTCACTGCTTTCTGTCTTAAATCATCACTATAGGGTGCTGCCATGAAAGCTTCTCCTCATTTCTTTTTCTCTATGGCTCTTCGGGAATTGTTATGCAAATAATTAACTTAAAATAAAATTCAATGAGAGTACCTAAGCTCAAAAGTAGCTGAAATCCATACAGGAAAGGACTTAAGGCACAAATAAGTTAATATCAAAAGATAGACAATCGAGTTAAGATTTGATATAATAGCCAAAAACCAGAGTATTTTACTTATGGTACTTGACAAATTTTTGAACCTAAAAGGAACGTCTATTCAAGGCTATCTACACCTAGAAAATATCGGTATAGTTTGCCGAATCGAATCGAAAAATCAAAAAGCAATCTGTCCTCGTTGTGGGTTAGAGAGCGATAAACTCCACCAAAATCATCGACATTTAGTCAAAGATTTACCAATCTCAGGTCAACCAGTGTACCTACAGGTTAATCGTCGTCAATTTAAGTGCGATAATTGTCGAAAACCTTTTAGTGAAGAGTTAGATTTTGTCGCCAAGAAACGAACCTATACGAAAAGACTAGCCGAGAATATACTCGAACAATTAAAAGAAGGAGATATTTTAAATGGCCAATTCAAGTCTGAATTGCATCACTGTCTGATCTACCTTTATAGAATACCTCATTCGGGGTACGATAGTCAAGACATTTTCGAGGACGATTGTTAATCAAGTTTACGGCTCTTTCCACCTCCTCTGGCTTAACGATTTTAAAATTCGTTCCCTTAGGGAAAAATTGTCTTAACAGTCCATTGGTATGCTCGTTTAATCCCCTCTCCCACGAATAATAAGGAGTAGCAAAATAAAAATCTGCTCCTAGTTTCTGACTCAACTCTTGATGTCCACAAAATTCTTTAACCTTGTCACAAGTAAAGGTTTTTCTTTTGTCAGGGTGAATCTCTTGAAAAAGTTTTTCTGTGACTCTATTGATTTCCGATGCGGTTTTGTTTTTGGCTAATCCTGCTACTAAAAATTTCGAGGCTTTATCTACATGAGTAACGAGAACTCCTAGATGATTGCCTCCAATCATTGTGTCACTTTCCCAATGACCGATTTCAGTTTTCTGGTCAGCAATTACTGGTCGCTCGCTGATATCTACACGCCCTGGAATCCCTCCACGCTTACTTTTTGCTCCGCCTCGACTCTTTCTTTGACAAAGCCCCCGGCGTAAATATTTCTGGTACTCTCCACATCCGTGATAGTTCTGATAGATCATTTGATAGATGGTTTCGTGACTGAGAGATTCTTGACTGGCTCTTTTCAGACGACCTGCTATTTGTTCGGGACTATGATAATCTTTCAATCCTTCTTTGACCAACTCTAAGGCTGACTCGCTGACATTTTTAAAGGGTTGTTTGGCATTTTTTCGCCTTGTCTCGCTTTCAGCTTGTGCTGTGTCAGGTAGATAGCAGCCAAGAGAACTTTGATTCCTTTTTAATTCCCGTGATATTGTGCTTTGATGACATCCGAGCCAGACGGCCATTTGCCGTTGAGATAAATTTCCCTCCTGACTAAGTTGGTAGAGCAAGTTTCTTTGTTCTATGTTAAGATGTTGGTGGCTCATTTTGGGTCTGATTTGTTTTTGTTAATGATCAGACAGTACCTGATGAGCCTTTCTTTGTCAACTCTTGAGGTTGATGCGTTTCATTTTTGAATTGGCGAATGTTAGCCGAAGAAATGACGTAACGGAAGAAGAGATTCAAAGAATGATAGAGGACATAGCTGAAGAAATTACAGAGACAGACCTATCGAAATTAAAAAGACTAGGAATTGACGAAATCGCTCTAGTCAAAGGACAAAAAAATTACTGTGCAGTTTTAGTAAATTTAGATACGGGAAAACTAATAGCTATTCTAGAGAAGCGAACACAAGAAGAATTGAGGGAAACGCTTACAGGGTGGGGAAAAGAGGTGTTAGAGCAAATTGAAGAAGTCAGCATAGACCTTTGGTTGCCCTATAAAAATTTGGTGAAAGAATTGATGCCATCGGCCGAGGTAGTCGCCGATAGATTCCATGTAATGAAACAAATTAATCAAGAGTTAGACGAACAAAGAAAAGCAGAAAAAAGAGCCGTAGAAGCGCAGAGAAATAAAAAACAGAAAGCGGAAAAAGAAGCGAAGCTAGAAGTTTTAAAGCGAAGTAAATATAGCTTGTTAAAAAATGAAAAAGATTTAACGGAAACCCAAAAAATCAAACTAGAAGCTATCAAAGAAAATTTCCCAAATTTGAAAAAGATGCAGGAATTAAAGGAAGAATTTAGAAAGATTTATGAAACCTCAGAGAATCCGACAGAGGGAATGCTATCCATCTCGGAATGGTTGGCAAAATCCTCCAGTGTTTTTACTAAGAGTTGTCAAACAATCCGAAACTGGTTTGGAGAAATAATTAGTTATTTCGAGCGAAGGACAACGAATGGGGTGGTCGAGGGAATCAACAATAAACTTAAACTAATAAAAAGAAGAGGCTATGGCTTTAGAAACTTTCGGAATTTTTGGGTTAGAAGTATGTTATCTTGGCATCTTGTCTGTTGATTTAGCATAAAGAGTAACGAAGAGCCATATATTTTTTCTTCGGCATTTTTTTGTCTGAAGTTGGATAACTTCTTCCAGATTAGCTCTTTTCTTATCCCTCAAAACAAAATTGATGGCTCTCCTGGTTTTCGTGTGTTAATTTTTGTTATAAATTAAAGCAAGCAAACAGCTTAAGTCGAAGATGTTCAAAATTGGTAAATCCATAACTCATTCTTTTAATAAGCTTGATTTTGGTATTCATTCCCTCAATTAATCCGTTGGTTGTATGATTTTCAAAGTAATTACAAATACCAGGCAAATGCTTCTGGATCATGCTGGCACTACTTTGATATAATATCCCGCCTATTCTTATCCATTTTTCCAATTTTCTCTCAGCACCTCTGAACGTTCTACTACTTTGATAAATTTGTCTAATTTCTTCTTTCATTTCCCAGGCTATTCCCAAGCAGGGATGTTCTTTCAGGATAACTTCTAGTTGTTGTTTTTGCTCGTCCTTTAAGTCCTCTTTATTCTTCCATAATAAATGAGGTAATCCTTTTTCATGCACCCCCATTAACTTTCTCAATTTATTAAGCTCGTCATTAATGATATCCATTACATGAAAACGGTCATAGATGATTTTAGCATTGGGAAATAATTCCTTGATCACTGCTGTAAATCCTGACCACATATCGACGCTCACTTCTTTCACCTTCTCCCGAACTGCGTCTGGCTGTGCCTTTAAGGCTTCCATTAATTCTTCTTGCTTATGTCCTTTAATCACATCTAGTAAAATTTTTTTGTCCAGATCTACGACCGTTGTTATGAAATCTTTATGTCCTTTTAAGTTACTAAATTCATCCAAGCTTATTCGTTCTGGTGCTTCCCACTCTTCCTTTTCTAGTTCTTTAGCACAGTGATTAAATATTAACTCAACTTCTGACCATCCTAACCCTTCTTCTCGACTTATTTCTTCGATGCTACAATTTTTTACTCTCTCATAAATCATCGATTCATAGCGAATTGTCTGAGGCTGTCTTAATCTCATAAAACTCAGTCTTTCGCTGATATACTTTTGGCACTTTTGACAATGAAACTGGCGGCGTGGTACTTCTAAATATACCGGATTGCCTAATATTGACAAATCTCTGACTAGATTATACTCTGTCTGATTGATTCTGTCCAAGGTTTGATGGCAATTCGGACATTCAATTGTTTCATTTAAAAGAGCGAGCTTTAGGAAAATTGTCTGAGCAATTTTTTGATAATTGACCACTGTTACATTTGGTAAATCGAGGAGTTGATCAAAATTTATCCACATAACCCACCTCCTGTTCTGTGTTACTGTTATACCATGCTCACACAGAACCTAGAAGAGCCAATTGATGCTCTACTAATTTTATTGGTGTAGAATAGAGACAATTATTGAGAGAGAAAGAAAATGAGCACTATTTCCCTTGAAATTCCTGAAGAAATCTTAATTAGTCTCAAAGAAACTCCTGAAAATCTATCAAGAGAATTAAAAATATTGGCAGCCGTTAAACTTTTTGAACTTGACAAACTATCTTCAGGACGTGCAGCCCAATTAGCCGGAATGTCACGAGTAGAATTTTTAACTATTTTGGGGCGTTATCAAGTCTCCCCTTTTTCTTTAACGACTGAACAATTGGAACAAGATATTGTCAATGCCTAATCCTCAAGTCATTGTCAACACCTCTCCTCTACTGTACTTACATCAAGTGGGCTACTTGGAATTGCTCCAACGCTTGTATTCTCAAATCTTGACTCCTCCAGCAGTAATCGAAGAATTAGCAATCGGTAAAAATAAAGGAATTGATGTTCCCAATATTCAGGCAATTGAATGGATTTCAATTACTCTGGTTAAATCAGTCAGTCTAATTCCGGCTATTATTGATTTAGGGCAAGGAGAAGCTGAGGTCTTAGCTTTAGGATTAGAAAATCCAGGTAGTTTACTGATTTTTGATGATCAATTAGCCCGACGTATTGCCAATTTATATCGCTTAAAATATTCAGGAACGCTTGGTGTTTTAGTTAAAGCGAAGCAGCAGGGCTATCTATCTTCTGTTGCTCCCGTTATTGCTAAGTTACGCCATCAAGTAATGTGGCTAACTGATAAAGTTGTCAATGATGTTCTTCGATTAGCTGGAGAGTAAGTATGCTTAAAAAAAAGGCTCTTCGTTACTTGGTATGGTTCGATAGGGGGGCATAAATCGACTAAATCCTTATCTGGCAAGAGACTTAATTGATTAGTTCGCTCTAGATCAAAAACAATTGACAAAAATCGCCAAATGTCTTTCTCTATAAGAGTTTCATTCCTTAATAATCCTGTACTTTGCATAAGACAAACCGAAGAACCACAAATCTTTTGCGATCGCTATCGGGGGATAGTTGTTTTTTGTCACAGCAGTGGGGAGAAGGGAGCGGGTTTTTCAAGTTGGATTGGCAGTTAATCATGCTATTAAAAACTGATTCAGTATAACGTTCCAGTTGAGCGGATGCCAGTAGCCTTAGCAACACAACCGAGGTCTCTAAACAGTCCGCTCCAACAGGATTGTTAGGCTGCATTTGCACTTTCCCAAAACTTACATGGTTGATAATTCCAAAAGCCTTTTCAAACAGTTTAACGCATCTTCAAACTTTTGGCTCATGTCAGTATGTTTTTTACCTAGTTGTTCTAGAATATCTTTATGATTCAAGTTAACAGCAGACTGATGCATTCCGATTAGGCGATTGTTGATTTCTCCTAATTTCTGGTAATATTTCCCCAGTTCATATCTAAACAATCTTTCCAAATAAATCAAAGCCGTACTAACAGCAACGCTGTAACGAAAAGCAAACTGTTCTTGGAGAAGCTCAGTTAATTTCTCTGTATCGTTAATCTTACCATATTCAGCCACTTTTTTTTCAAGATCTATCTTGTCTAGTAATTTTTCAGGTAGATTTTGCTTGCTCTCTGTGGGTTTTGGTGGCTTTTTCTCGCTATCTTCATCAGTGGGCTCTTCAACTTTCTGCTTAACTAAACGAGCAGAGACTTCGATAAGCTTATTCAGAGGGAAGGGTAGAATTCCATATATCATACTTTGAATTGCGTCACTACTCAGTAAAACTAACTCAGGTGCAATTTCACTGAATGTTTCTTGAAATACTTTTACTGAAAGGTTATGACTCACATCATCCCCAGACGGATCAAGAGGTAAATCAATAGGCATTTTGACCAGTTCGTACATGAGAACCCATTTACAGATAGCTAGAAAATTCCCATAAACCTGCTGCTTGGATTCTTGAATTTCTTTGTCAAGAGCTAGTTCTTTGATATATTTCTGCTCATAAGATTTCTGTTCAATTAGCTCACCGATTTTTATATCTCGAACTTTGTCATCGAATTTATGAAAATAGTAGTCGGCTAAATCTCTACTAAGTACCTAGGCAAAATTAATTACATACTCGCCTCCAAAATTGTCCAGCACTTTTTTAACGTAAGCGAGGAGGCTCTTTCGGTCTTTATAGGCGCTAAATTCAATCCATTCATATTTTAAAAATCTCCATAATATTTCAATTAAATTTAAATGAGGTGAATAAGTGGGCAACCAAAATATTTTCAAATTTTTCTTTTCCCATTCCTCAAGTTTCTCCATAAATGCCTCGCTGGTATGAATGGAAGCTTGGTCAATTATTATGACAGTTTTTTTCTGTATATTTTGGCAATATTTATCCAGAAAATTAATAACTATCTCGCTAGTAACCGTTCCGACCTGTGTCTCATAAAATAATTGATTATCTCGTTTCATTATTCCTAAAATATTTAGTCTTTTACCTTCAATTGGTGGTAACTTTATCGTGGTTTTTTCTTCTTGCCAAGCGTAAGGAATACAAGGCTTTGAATCCCATCCCATTTCATCCAAATATCCTATCTCAATCTCTCCTCTTTTTTCCTGTTTTTTTAGTTCTTCTAAAATAGGTAGTTTGACCTCAAGCTCCCACTCATCAGGGGTTTTGGCGACCCCTCTTCTCACCCTTTTCCACCTCATGTTGATTTTTTTTATGAGTCTTTTTATCGTGTCTTTGCTTACGGTTAATTTCCATTCTTCTACAATTTTTATCTGGATTTTTTTTAAGCTTTTCGGTTCTTCTTTTACCCAGTCAATAACTTGTTGACCTTGTGCTTCTGTCAATTTAGGTTTTCTCCCTCTTCCTCGACGATTATAAAAACCAATTAGTTTTCTATCTTCCCAGGCCGTCAACCAATTATAGATGGTCTTTCTCGTAACTCCAAATATTCCGCTCAATTCTTCTATCGTGGTTCCCTGAAAACTTAAGAGTATACATTTCGCTCGCTCTCTTACTTGATGATGTTTACTAGCTCGATAAATTCTCTCTAGCATTTTCTGGCTCTCGGGGTTTAGGTCTCTAATCAATCTCATTGTATTTTCCTGCTGCTTCGTTTTTTTATGTATTATACTTCTTAATTTTTTATTTGGGTAATTAATTTTGCATGACTACTTAGCACCTATCCGGCTGATCTATAGACAACCTTATTCGTCCTCATCAAGATCCAGATCAACGCCAGAGACCAAAGATTGAACATGATTGACTAGGTTAGAACTAATTGCCTGTATGTGTTGAGGGTTCTGTTCCATATCTTGGGCAAGAAAATTCAGAAATTTCCCAAGCAGTGGATCATTTTCTTCTGTCCCATCAGCCCGGGAAATCCATACTTTACCGTCGGCCTGTATGTTGTAGCAGATTTTATCGCGCTTATTCAAGCCAAGGGCTTTGCGAACGGAATCGGGAATTGTAGTCTGATAGCGATCAGTAAGAGTGGATTCTGGGCATGGGGCCATCGTTGCAGCTATAGCGACCTCTAAGCTTGTCCATAAAAACTAGCTCTTGATGGTAATGCAACTGCATTGTCTTGTCAAGTATGGAGTGACTATATCTACAGCCTAACGGAGCCGTTCACCTTAAATGTCGGCAGGATGCCCCGTTACACCCATAAGGTTGTTGTAGTAAACCTAAACCTGTCAGCATCCCACACCCCATCTTCCCACTTCCCCCCGGTTGAGTTAGCGGGTTCGGCTTCGATCTGTCAGAATACAAGTATTGAAACAACCCTTTTAAGAGGCTTCATGGTGGAAGTTAAAGTCGTTCCCCCGAAACGCAATTGGGTTCAGACGTGGTGGCAATCTCTGAATTCCTTATCTCGCTTACTGGTGATTGCTCTAGCTGCACCACTTATAGTTCTGAATGCCTGGGCATTATCGGCAATTTTTGGCTATTTTGAATCTTTATTTGTTATTTTACTGATAGCGGCCGTTCTATCTTTTCTCTTGGGTTATCCAGTGACTTGGTTGGAACGTCAGGGATTAAAACGGGGTTTAGCTGCGATCGTGGTTTCCCTGATCACGATTTTAATTTTTGTGGCCGTGGGAATCACCCTAGTTCCCCTAGTCTTCACCCAAGCGCAGCAATTTGTCAACAGATTGCCAGAATGGTTAGACTCGGGACAGCGCCAACTGATGCAACTAGATACCAAAATCGACACGATGAATCTACCGATTCCGATCAGTTTCGATGGTGTTATCGCTCAGTTTAACAGTCGTTTAGGGGCAGAATTGCAAATTTTAGCGGGAAGAAGCGTTAATTTAGCCCTTAATCTCACCGTTTTTACCGTGGTGCGAGTGCTTGATGTGCTGCTAACCATTATCCTCACCTTTTATCTACTTCTCCACAGTCCCGATATCTGGAGGAGTATTATCCAATGGTTGCCCAAACCCGTCCAACAACCCTTTTCCCTAACCCTACGCTTAAGTTTTCAGAATTACTTTGTCGGACAGGTGATTTGTGCCACCTGCATGGCCCTGGGATTAGTCACGGCATTTTTATCGATTAAAGTTCCTTTTGGTCTTCTATTCGGCCTGTTGATTGGTACCATGGCCTTAATCCCTTTTGGGGGAACTGTAGGCATTGTCACGGTGACAGCTTTACTAGCTTTGCGCGATATTGGTTTAGCTCTGCAAGTTTTAGCCGTAGCTGTAGTGGTGCAGCAAATTGTCGAAAACGGCATTGCTCCCCGGATTTTGGGCAGTGTCACCGGGTTAAATCCCTTTTGGGTGTTGGTTTCGGTCTTGACGGGGGCGCGAGTGGGCGGTTTACTGGGGGTGATTGTCGCAGTTCCCATGGCAGTAATGATCAAGGAAGCTTTGGAGGTTATCCGTCAAGTGACTCCAGAGGAGACAAAATACGGGATAATTAAACCCTCTCTCCCCCTAGAATCGGAATCCTCTAGCGAGGTAGTTTCTCGCTGAAGAATGACTGACGGCATCATCTAGGCCGATCTGAGCAATAATATTGGCCGGGATAAATCGGCAGTTTTCTCCCAGGTTCTTGGCTTTTCTCCCTCGATCGAGTTATGATGTAAACATTGGTAGATTGACCCCACTTGCCCTGATCGCTGTCCATGACAAGTAAGGACAAATCAAGGCTTGAGGATGCCTTGCTGGTTTCTGAGACCTAGCTTATTGGGAGATTAGCTAACCAATTGTCTCTAAACTCGGATAATTTCTAAGAAAAGGTGATTGTCTATCCCGATAAATCAGCACAAAATCGATATTTTGGTTAAATAGGCTACATTAACAGCTAGGTTTCTATCGTAAGCTCGAAGTTAAGACATAAAGTCAATATCACCCTCCGATTGCAATGAGAAAATGTTTGAATCGCTTAATATTTGGGCTTTTCAGACATTTTTTTTGTGGATTGATACTAAATCCAGTTATTAAAAACTGATTTAGTATGACATGGACAAACACCAACAGACCATGATCTGGAGAGATCGTCAAGAAAAGTATCAGAGTGAACTATTGGAAAAGAATTGGTAAAATATAATTAGTAGGGAGAGTATTGCTGTTAATGTTTCGCTTTTTAACGAGACGTTAACCAAGCCCAAAGGCAAAAAATAGCAGTAATTTGTCAAAAGCTCAGGGCCGATGGCTGACTGCTCTGTATATCTCTCGTATTCTTTACTTGTCGAGTTCAACACGACCCCTTTATGGAATCAAGCAACCCGTCAGGGAAGACTTCCGAACCTCCTAGTCATAGGTGGGCCAATTTACTCGGAACTATGATCGCAATTCTGACCCTAACGTTACCCTTGTTAGCGATTGGATATAACTCCACGCCTAACTATACCGAAGAACCCCTTACCGGTAACACATCCTACTCCCTAACGAGGCAAATGAGGTGACAGAATTGAGATAGACGATTGCCAAGATAAAATTTTTTTCTTCGTCCCGATCCCCCTTGTGGGTAAAATTTGGATCGGAGTCAATCAAAGTGTCTTTTAATTTTGCCTGCGCTTTTAGGTGACTCTAAAGGCGCTATTGTCTTGTATTTGGAGAAAGCTTGTGGATTTATCGCGCATTCCTGCCCAACCGAAACCCGGTTTAATTAACGTTTTAGTGGAAATTACTGCTGGTAGTAAGAATAAATACGAGTTTGATAAGGATTTAAACGCCTTTGCTCTCGATCGCGTTCTCTATTCTTCGGTACAATATCCCTGTGATTATGGTTTTGTTCCCAATACCCTCGCCGATGACGGCGATCCTTTAGATGGTATGGTGATCATGGATCAGCCTACTTTCCCCGGCTGTGTGATTACAGCGCGTCCCATTGGTATGTTAGAAATGATCGATGGTGGTGATCGCGATGAAAAAATTCTCTGTGTTCCCGCTAAAGATCCCCGTTATGCAGAGGTAAAATCTCTCAAAGATGTCTCTCCCCATCGCTTGGACGAAATCGCCGAGTTTTTCAAAACCTATAAGAATCTAGAGAAAAAAGTCACAGAAATTCTCGGTTGGAAAGATGTGGACGCAGTAACCGCTTTAGTTGAACAGTGTATTGCTGCTTATAAGTAAGGTTTGCGGCAAAAAGTTTGCTGGTGGGGTTAGTTATCAGTTATCAGTTATCAGTTATCAGTTCACTGATTACTGTTTACTGTTCACTGATAACTGAAAAGTCTCCCCACACCCCACACCCCACACCCCACACCCCACACCCTACACCCCAATTTATGCGAATAGAAACCTTAAAATCGGGTTTAATCGTCTCCTGTCAAGCGCCAGTGGAGTCATCTCTGCACGATCCTGTAATTATTGCTGCCATGGCTCATGCTTGCGTGGATAGGGGTGCTTGTGGGGTAAGAATTGATAGTCCCGCTCATCTGAAAGCCACCCGTCAACAATTGCCGGATATACCGATAATTGGACTCTGGAAACGCAATTATCCCGATTGTTCGGTATATATTACGCCCAAATATCAAGATGCTCTGGCCATTGCCGATGCGGGTGCCGATATAATTGCCTTGGATGCTACCCCCAGAAAGCGTCCTAATGATGAAAATTTAGCCACAATTATCGATCGTATTCATCGGGAAACTGGTAAATTAGTCATGGCAGATATAGACTCGATCGAAAGTGCTATTTATGCCGTGGCAGCTGGTGCTGATATTGTCGGTACAACTCTTTACGGTTACACAGAAGCAACTAAAAATCTACCACCGCCGAGTTTTTCTTTCCTAGAAGAATTAGTTAATAAGTTATCAGTTCCTGTTATCTGTGAAGGAGGAATATCGACTCCAACAGAAGCAAAAAAAGCCTTAGAAGTTGGTGCATATTCGGTAGTTGTTGGCACAGCAATTACAGGGATTGATTTAAAAACTAGCGCTTTTTTACAAGGAATTTTATCAAAAGATTAATGACATTAATCTTGCTCCTAGCCGTGCCTAATAGCCACTTCTAGGGATTAGGAAAAAAACCAAAAAGTTTCGCCGCACCACCCAAAATGGCGACGACTAAAGCGATTAAAATCCCCCGGTTAGTAAATTCCTGATAGGCAACCCGTGCCGTTAATCCCTTGATTTCCGTGGTCAATCGCTCATCTAAAGCTTTAATATCTCCTTTTAACTCTCCTTTGAGTTCTGCTTGTCCGATTTCTAATTTTGTGAGACGTTCATCGATTTTGTCGAATTTTTGAGTAACATCTCTTTGTAGGTTATCGATTTTTCCCTCAATCCTTGTCAGAACGGTTTCTAGGGAATAAGTTACAGTTTCGTTAGACATTTGCTAAACCCCTATTCAGTTTTCAGTTATCAGATTTGAGTTTTAAGTGAGCGGTATTAAATGGCAGTTTTCTACTGTCTTTGCACCGATTACTATTTACTGATTATGGCAGTTTTCTGCTGTCTTTGCACCGATTACTGTTTACTGATTACTTTTAACTGGCTGTTAACTTAGTCATAACTTGGATAATATATAATACCTATGTCAAGTTTATGTAATAAAATTTAACCTAATCAAGGTCTGAACACCAGTTTTGACTTTATTCCTGAAAATATGAGTATTTCTCGCCGTAATTTCCTCACCTTTTTAACTGCCACTGCTGGTGTCTCTTTTTTCAGTCTGCAAGAGAAAAAATATTCCTCTCTGATTAGCAGTCCTGCGATCGCTGCCAATAGTTTTGGGTTAAACTTTTCTCCAGTCAAACTGCCAATTCCCTTAAAAATTGACGGTATGAGCGATGAAAGCCAAAAAAATGCCTATCAAACCTATAAAGTCCTAGATGATCTCGTTCTTCCGCAAGGATTCACCTATGATGTGCTGGCACAGTGGGGGGATAAAGTGGGTGATTCCCGTTTCGGTTATAACAATGATTATCTATCTTTTATCGAAACCAGTCCGGGTCAAGGTTATCTAACCGTTAATTTTGAATATATCAGTGGTCGTACTTGGCTACAAACCTTTGAACAAGTGATTGGTAAAACCCTACCCGTCAAGGAAGTACGGGAAAAAACGAACGAAAAGGGTGAAATTGCCGCCTATCGTCTGCAAGATGCCAGCTTAAGGGCAAAAATCGAGGAAATCTCCCTAGAAGGCTTAATTGATCAGGGAATTGGCGTAATTTCCCTCGCTAAAGATCAAACGGGAAAATGGCAACGTACCTATAGTAAAGCCGATCGCCGCATTACCGGTATTTCTGGACTAAAGGACGATCACTACCTGAAAGCGACTGGTCCTGCTGTAGCAATTTTTACCAAAACCGATAAACTTGGCTACGATGACGGATTAGGGGCAAAAATTATCGGAACGTTTCAAAATTGCGCTGGGGGAACAACGCCTTGGGGGACCGTATTTAGTGCCGAGGAGAACTTTCAAGACCAAGTGACGGAGGTAGTGTTAAAAGACGGTTCCTCTTTGCATCCCGATACTACCCCCTTTATTCTCAATAGTGGGGAAGTGGATGGCCGGGGTAACGTTTTTGGGTTAGCGGGAAATAAATACGGTTGGATGGTGGAGGTGGATCCGGCCAATCCCGACGATTACGGCACAAAACACACTTGGTTAGGGCGTTTTCGCCATGAAGCGGTCGCTTTTCTCGCTCAAACGGGGCAACCCTTGGCGGTTTATTCAGGATGCGATCGCAGAGGCGGTCATGTCTATAAATTCGTCTCCGAGGGCAAAATTAGCGATATTAAGGCGAAAAATAACTCAAAACTCCTAGAAAAAGGAATGCTCTACGGGGCGAAATTCAACCCCGATAAAACCGGTTATTGGATACCCTTAAATCCCGACACGGAGATCAATCCCGTCCTACCGAGTCAAATTGCCGCTAGTCGCGGGGATGGGGTGGTAGCTTTGCCGAATCCCGAAAGAACGGTCAATGAGACTAAATTACTGCTATTTAAGGACGATGAGGAGATTCTAGCCTACAAAGCTAAATATAAGACCCTCGCAGACCTGTATGAAGGTAATGGAACGGAAAAACAGGGAGCAATTCTCATCGATGCTCATTTTGCCGCTAACGCCGTTGGGATCACTTGTACTGGTCGGCCAGAAGATACAGAAGTGGACGAGAATGGCACTTTATATATAACCTTTACCTCTGGTAGTCCCAGTGAAGCGGAGGGAGGAGCCGATAGGGAGATATTTAAGGGACCAAATGGCGAAATCCCCTACGAATTTGGTTGGATTATCAGCTTAAGGGAAGATAATAACGATGCTGCTTCCTTAAGTTTTCGTTGGGATGTGGTCGCTTACGGAGGGGAACCGACCGAGAAGGGTGCGGGTTTTTCTAATCCCGATAACCTCGCGTTCGATCAACAGGGAAATCTCTGGATGGTTAGCGATATTTCCACGGGTGGGTTAAATCGAGAGATGAAAACTCGTTATCCCCAGGGTGTCCCGGTTAGTCAACGGGATTTATTGGGGATTTTTGGTAATAATAGCGCTTGGGTGTTTGTTAAGGGTCAAGAGCATCCCTATCCTTTTGCTATCGCTCCCATGGATGCGGAATTAACGGGATTGTACTTTACTCCCGACCAAGAGACGTTATTTTTGGCAGTACAACATCCGGGGGAAGCGGGGGGAATTCGTCGGGATTTAGCCTTTGAAAACCGTAAATTTGCCCTTAAAACCACTAATGGGCAGGAATTTGAACAAATGCGACAAGTACCCCTAGGGTCGAATTGGCCCAGTGGTCAAGTTAATCAACCTCCCCGGCCAGCAGTGGTGGCAATTCGCCGAATCGAGTCAAAATAGGTGAGGGAAGTGGGGTGTGGGGTGTGGGGTGTAGGGTGTAGGGTGTGGGGTGTGGGGTGTAGGGAGAAGCTTTTTTCAGTGTTGCCAAAGGCACGGCGTAGCCGTCCAGTAAACAGTAAACAGTAATCAGTGAACTGAAAACTCACATCTGATAACTGATAACTGATAACTGACTCCTAACCCAATGTTGGACAAAGATAAGCAAAAATTATTTATTGAAGGCAAAAACTTGAGAATATTTAAATTAACATTCCGCAATATTTACAAATTCTTAAGAATTAATTGAGAAAGATTTTTATTTAACAACGATGTTGTAATGGTTACAGCGATTTGATAGAATTTCACAGTGGGCTATTGTGTGCTTTTTTGAGCAGCAATAGTTGAAACCCTTGCCACACCTAGAAAGTGATCCTAATTAAGACGGGTAAATCAGTCAATTTCACCCACAACGATGATCTTTTTTTTATGTAGTTTTATTGCAAAAAAAAAGTTTTTTTGACAAAAAGCACAAAGTATGATATGCCTCAACCTATTTCTGACTGCGAGTAATGATTGTAGAGGGGAGAAGGGAGAGGGGAGATATATAATTTAGCTAGAAGCTTAAGTGCGGCGAAAAATGTCAACTGAGCCAATTAGAAGCCATAAAGATTGGAAGTCCTATCAAAAAGCCTTCTGTGCAGCCATGAAAATTTTTCAATTGTCGAAAAGTTTTCCTAAAGAAGAAAAATATGCTCTAACTGACCAAATTCGACGGTATTCTCGTTCTATTTGTGCTAATCTAGCGGAGACATGGCTTAAACCTAGATACCAAGCCGCATTTGACAAACATGGTTAAATTTTGCCGTACAGTGCGGATATATGGACGCACAAACAGGAGAAGAATTATCAAGTGTGTACGAGGAAATTTTGGCTATTTTAGGGCAAATAATTAATAATTCTCAGCCATGGCTCTTAAAGCGTTAATATACAGTTTTAATCCTCTCTCCCCCGCTCCCCACTCTCCTATGCTTTTTAAACAGGATTTAGTATGACTAGGGACCTCTGTAGAATTTTATTGATAGAGGACGAACCGACGACTGTTAAATTAATCCAGAGATTGCTGTTAAAAGCCCCCCAATGTTCTCTGGCTGAGGGGTTGACTTTCACCCTCACCCAAGCTCAGGATCTAGAGGAAACTGCCGAAAAACTGGCAGGGGAGAAATTTGATCTCATCCTCTTAAGCTTGGAAATCTCCGTCCCCCCCGGCTTAAATATTCTAGTCAAAACCAGAGAATTAGCCGCTGCTATACCGATAGTGGTTCAAACTACTAGCAATGATGAGAAATTAGTCGTTAAAGCCTTTCAACTCGGTGCTGATGGTTATATTCAGTTAAATAATATCGATAGTAGTCTTTTAGTCTATCAAATTCGTGTAGCGATCGAGCGTCAGCAATATATCCTCAATCTTAAACATCAACAACAGGAAGAAGAATTTCGCGAACTGGAACAGTTAATCAAGGGAGGACAAACTAGCATCACGGCGAAAATGTTCGGTTCTGAGGCAATAAGGCAGAGTATTCCCGATATTTTTCAAGAATTAGTCCAAAATTACGGAGATTTATTAGATTTAGCTTTGGAAGAACAAGCATATAAAGTGGAACATAATCTATCGGAACGACTGCGAAGCTTAGCCGATAAGTTAGGATTCTTAAAAGCTAGTCCTCGCGATGTGGTGGACATTCATACCACCACCCTACGCCAAAAAAATCAGGATGTCACCCTGGCCAAAGCGCAGGCCTACGTTAGCGAAGGTCGTCTCATGGTCTTGGAATTGATGGGTTATCTCGTCTCTTTCTATCGTAAATACTATATCGGTCTCAGCAACATTAGGGACTTCCAAAAAATAAACTATTCATTCTCAAGAATAATAATCATTCTCGGAGTGTGGGAGGTAGGGATCGATGGTTGCCCCCTCCTTCCAATTTTGTAGTAGAATTAATCCTGTACATTATTAATCAAGTTTTTCTTTTTAAGAATATATGGAATTAACTGATTCCCTCAAGAAATTGCTCAGTGAAACTGCACTTCAATTAAAAGGTGCAGCTAAAAGAAGATTCATGGCGCAAACAGTCTTAGAATTAGGCTATGGGGGACAAACCCTTGCTGCACAGGAGTTAGGCTGGAATCGAACTACTATTCGTAAAGGAATTAAAGAACTAAAAAGAGGCATTATTTGTGTTGATAATCATTCAGCTAAGGGGCGGAAAAAAGCAGAAGAACATTTACCTTTTCTATTGGAAAACATCAAAAATTTAGTGGATTCTCAAAGCCAAACTGACCCAAGTTTTAAAAGCCAAAGGCTTTATGTGAGACTGAGTGCGGCCGAAGTCCGAAAGCAATTAATCTCTAAATATGGGTACAGTGATGAGGATTTACCGAGCGAGGAAACTATTCGGGTTAAATTAAATAACTTAGGTTATCGTCTGAAAAGAGTCGCTAAAGTTTTACCTCAAAAAAAATTCCAGAAACCGAGGCAATCTTTGAGGAATTAGCTAACATTAATCGGGAAGCGGATGAAGACCCTACGATGTTACGTCTTAGTTTAGATGCCAAAGCCCGTGTTAATATTGGACTGTTTGATCGAGGAGGTAAAAATAGAATAACTGTCGAAACAAACGATCATGATTTTAATCCGAAAACAACCCTAACCCCTTACGGAATATTTATTCCAGAATTTGATGAGTTGTTTTTGTATTTGACTACCTCCACAGTCACCAGTGACTTTATTGTTGATATATTAGAGGATTTCTGGGAATCTGAAAAATCTCGTTTTGAGAAAATTAAAACTTTGATAATTAATCAAGATAATGGATCAGAAAATAATTCGAGACGAACTCAGTTTATGAAACGTATAGTTGAGTTTTCCCAAAAATATCAAGTTAATATACGTTTAGCTTACTATCCCCCCTACCATAGTAAATATAATCCTATTGAACGAACCTGGGCTGTGTTAGAAAACCATTGGAATGGGAGTATTTTAGATGAAATCGAAACAGCTTTGAAATTCGCCCAAACTATGACTTGGAAAGGAAAACACCCGATTGTTAAGTTGATTACTGAAACTTACGAAAAAGGAGTAAAGCTTACTAAAAAAGCCATGGAAAAAATCGAAGAAAAAATCGAACGTCTCACAGAATCAACGAATCAAGACTTTCCCGATTTGGGGCAATGGTTTATTGATATTTATTATGATAAGACCTAGTTTGTAGTTAACTAAGATGGTTAGCTAAAAACTGTATTTGATTCTTTAACTTGTCCTTGTTATACTCGAAAAAGCTCGGAAGTATAAAAGTTTATGCTGCTATTTTTTTTTCGGAAAAATAGGTTGTAATGGGAGACTCTTTGTTTTCCTAGACAAAAATAATTACTTTTTCAAAAAAACACTTTTCTATTTTTTTGTTGGGTATTTTATTCTCTGGAAGTCCCTTAAACTGTTCAATAACACGCAATCATGAGTCAATATCTTCTCAAACTCTACATTATGGGTGATTCAAGTAAATCCCAGAGGGCGATCGCCAATATTTTTCGGATCTGTCGCGAGGAGTTATCCGGTCTTTATACGGTAGAAATAATTGATGTTCTCGAACAGCCGCAATTAGCGGAACAGGATAAAATTCTCGTAACTCCTACTTTAGTCAAACAACTTCCCCCACCCCTACAAAGAATTATCGGCGATATGTCCAATACCCAAAAGGTTCTCCTCGGTTTGGATGTTATTCCCAAAGACTCGCGTCTCAATTAGGATTCACCGAAAAATTCTTCTGGTTAGGTTTTTCCTCGCTAATAAGTAGATAGGATTAAAATTACCCCTTGAAGACAGTTGAAAATCAATAGTCATCCCCATCATAGCAAAGACTGGACACGATCAAGAGGCCAGTAAACTTTATAGGCTTGACCAATGATATAACTTTCCGGCAAAAAACCCCAAGCATGGGAATCAAAACTATGGTTACGATTATCTCCCAAAACAAACAGATTTTTTGGGGGTACAGTCATAAATTCTATTTCATAATTGCCCAACTCGGCGGTGTAGGGTTCCTCGATAACTTGCCGGTTGAGATAAACTTTACCCCTGCGGATTTCAATGGTATCTCCGGCAATAGCGATGACTCGTTTGATAAAAAAATCTCCAGAATTAGGATCTAGTTGCCTAATTTTTTCGGGAGTTCTAAAAACAATTATATCGCCTCTTTTCGCTTGATAATTACCAGATTGACTGACGAAAATGCGATCACCTATTGCGAGGGTAGGTAGCATGGATTCGCTCGGAATCTGGAAAAATTCTATTTTTTGATGTAACCAATTGGGAAAATAATTACAGATAATTCCCCAAGTAAAAATCACTCCCACCATCAGTGCCAAAATGGAACGATAGGTGTGACGATGGGGGTGGAATTGATGGGGGAAAGTGTGATAAACATGATAAATAGCGATCGCTGTAATTAAAGGGGTAAGAAAGAGGATATTGGTCAAAAAATGATCCATTTTCAGGCTAATCTGGGATATAGTCAGAAAAATTATCCCTAAGCTCACCTTATCAGCGTACAATTGCCCCAAACCTGGCATAATCCGGTTAGCGAAGACGGCAAACCATGGGTTTTTTTGTTTCCGGGGAATTTTTTCTAAGCTGTTATTCTGTCTGGAATCATAAACAGTCCAGTGAGCGTCAAAAATATTACTAATGTAAACGATAACCAGAGCAACTATTCCCCCTAATCCCCAGCTTACAGGGCCATTGGGGCTAAAAATTGACCAAATTGTCACAATTATTAATATTACTTGAGCGATCGCCCAAATGGTTGCTTTTTGGTTTTTGTTAGCATACCATTGTCCCAAACCGGGGAAAAACATCGAGAGATTGACCGCTAACCAGGGATCTTTTGCTTGTGAATTAGTCGCATAAGGACGAGAAACAGCCGAAAAAAGGGAGGGTTTGCTCATAGTATATATTTATTGGCAATTCAGTAATTAGTAAACAGTAATCAGTAAACAGTGATCAGTAATCAGTGAAAACACATTAGGAATAATACTGCTCCCTTAATACATACTGCTCACTTAAAACTCAAATCTGATAACTGATAACTGGTAACTGTTCACTTAAAACTCAAATCTGATAACTGATAACTGGTAACTGGTAACTTAAAACTCAAATCTGATAACTGATAACTGATAACTGCTCTAACAACCAATAACAATTAATGCTTTTACTTCAATTTAGCACCTCTCATTACTGTCGCAAAGCTCGTTTAGCCCTAGGTTATAAGGGGATTGATTACCAAGTAGAAAATCTCACCCCCGGACTACATATTCTCAAACTCAGTCCCCTAACTAAAGGGTTAACCACTGTCCCCGTTTTAATGGCAGCAGATGAGATTATTGCCGATTCTACTGCCATTTTCAGATATTTAGAAAAAGTAGTTCCTTTCCCCTCTTTTATTCCCGCTGGGGAAAAGGAGAAAAATCAAGCTTGGTTACTAGAGGATTGGTTAGATGAAAGTATTGGAGTAGCGACGAGATTTGTCTATTATGATTATCGCGCTGGAGAGGGAAAAGCGATCGATTCTTCCCTGAGTAGTCAAATAATTATTAAGATCGTGCGACAACAATATAAAATCACCCCAGCAAGGGTAAAACTAGCGGAGGAGCGCCTAGAAAATGCCCTCAAGATTCTAGAATATTGGCAAAATCAGGCCTATTTGGTGGGAGATAAATTAAGTGTAGCCGATATTGCCGCCACTGCCCTACTCAGTCCTCTGGCTCTAATTCCCAGTTATCGTCAAAAATATCCCTGGTTGTTTGCTAGAATCGGGGAAATTCATCAACAGTGTCGAGAAAAATTGCCCCCCGGTTTAAATTAAATGCAGCGAACGACAAAAATTATCATCCTCATCTCTATCGGTTTCTTATCGCCCCTAAAAGCCCTTGCTTTGCCCTCTCCTGAAGATATTCCCGAAGAAGTTTTACGAGCAGAAATTATCACCTCGGCTCGCTCGCCCCTTGATAATCAACCCCTAACTGCGGCAGAATATGCCTTACTAGAAGAACAATTAGCCACCAGCATTTATCCTCCCCAAATTAATCCCAAGATTCGACAATTAATTGCCCTGAGAAGATTACAAAAACTCCTCCAGATATTGATACCTTTCTATCGTTAAAATAAAAATAGTCAATCTCCTTTGGCGAGAGTGCATCTGCTAACCGAAAAATTTAGAGAGGATTGGCGTAGGGCGATCGCTTTTATCGCCAGCAGACAAAAATCCCGTGTTATGATTAATGAAAAAATCATAAAGTTTTGTAACAAACCTTGACTGCTATCCTCCGCCCCCAAGAAAAGCCCCTGCTTAATCCTCCTTGGTACTCCCTGTCCCCTCTCTGGCAAGGAGACGAAACCGATGTTAAACAAGGTTTACCCCATAGCCAACTCGCGCCTCCTTGGCAGATTTTAATTCTCGGCGATGGTTCTCCCACCCGTCATTTACAACTTTTAACCGGTGAAAAAACGGAAGTGGATGTGATCGATATGTCCCCCATCGGCGATGATGAGGATGGCGCACCGATGAAAATTAGCCTGATTCCGGGGCCGAGATTGCGTCGTCAAGTCTGGTTACGCACAGCTAGTGGTCAAAGGTTAGCCTATGCCGCTTCTTGGTGGTCCGCCAATCAAGTGGACGAATATCTAGAAAATCGTTCCCTACCGATTTGGGAAAGTCTCTCGCGGCTGCACACGGAATTGTATCGCGATGTGCAGGGACTTTATTACGGTCATTCCCCGGAATTAGAAATAGCTTTTGGGGAAAAAGGAGGATTTTGGGGTCGTCATTACCTATTTTGGCACGCTCGCCAACCCCTTACCCTGATTTACGAGGTTTTTTCTCCCTATCTCCGTAAATACCTCGGCGAAATGAGAATTGATCAATTAGGTTAACTGCCGTAGATATTTCTATGTAGTTCAATTAGCTAATCTTTGGAGAGAATTAAATGATTTTTCTCCGTTAATTTGGCCATCCAACCCGGTTCGATCACAATCGTGCTAATTTTTTCGATAATAATTGCCGGTCCTGCCAGACAATCAAAAGGTTGCAGATCTGAACGCTGATAAATTGGCGTTTCTCGCCATTGATTAGCCAGAAAAACCGCTACTCGATCGAGGATAGGAGGTAATTCTCCCATCGGACGGGAGCGAGTTAAAATTGCTTCTTTGGGACTGTCCATAGTCTGGATCAATTCCACGGCAATCGACTCAACAATTAAAGCTTTTTGTTCTTGCTTAAACCCATAACGTCTTTGATGTTCCCGTTCAAAATCCTGACGCATTTGATCGCTAAAATTAACCGCTAAAGTGGCATCACTGCCTTGATATTTTAAACTGACTTGCTGCCGCACCCGATTATAACCCTCTAATTCCCGACCCGCTAAAACTTCTAATTCCTTCATCTCCGTGAGTAACTGCCCGATTAAATCGGCATTTAACGGCTGTTCGATCGCTTTTTCTTTAATTACCCTCAAATCGGCCAAACCCATGCCGTAGGCGCTTAAAACCCCAGCGTAGGGATGGAGAAAAATACTTTTCATTCCCAGAGTATCGGCAATTAAACAGGCCACTTGACCCCCGGCACCGCCAAAGGTACAAAGAGTATAATCACTGAGATCATAACCCTTTTGTAGAGAGATTTTTTTAATCGCATTAGCCATATTTTCTACGGCAATTTGAATAAACCCCGCAGCCAACATTTCAGGACTATTATTACCCCCCATTGTTGCCGCCAATTCTTGAAACTTTGTCAGCACAATCTCTCTATCTAGGTGTAAATTTCCCTCTTGTCCAAAAATAGCGGGAAAATAGGCAGCTTGAATTTTTCCTAACAAAACATTAGCATCGGTAATTGTTAATGGTCCACCCCGTCGATAACAGGCCGGTCCCGGATTAGCTCCGGCACTTTCTGGTCCGACCCGAAAACGATAACCATCATAGACTAAAATCGAACCCCCACCAGCGGCCACGGTGTGAATACTTAACATCGGCGCTCGCATTCTTACGCCAGCAATTTCGTTATCTGTTTGCCGCTCGTATTCCCCTTGAAAATGAGAAACATCGGTGCTAGTTCCTCCCATATCAAAACTGATAATTTTGCTAAATCCCGCCCTTAAACTGGTTTGTACTGCCCCGACTATTCCACCCGCAGGACCGGATAAAATGCTATCTTTGCCCTGAAATTTATCGGCGGTGACTAAACCGCCATCGGATTTCATAAATAGTAAGCTAGTTTTCGGTAATTGCTGGCTAATACTATCAACATAGCGGCGTAAAATTGGCGATAGATAGGCAGAAACTACTGTGGTATCTCCCCGGGATACCAGTTTCATTAAAGGACTGACTTGGTGGGAAATGGCTAGGTGAGTAAAGCCGATTTCTTCGGCAATGGCTGCCACTTGTTTTTCGTGGTCGGGATAACGATAACCGTGCATAAAAACAATCGCACAACTTCGGATACCCGCTTGATAAACTGGTATTAAATCAGCTTTAACTTGGGCAGGATTAACGGCGATTAATTCTTGTCCTTGACTATCGTAGCGTTCGGCCACTTCGATAACTTGTTCGTATAATAAAGAAGGAAGAATAATTTGACGGGCAAAAATATCGGGGCGATTTTGATAGCCAATTCTCAAGGCATCTTTAAACCCTTTGGTGATTAACAAAACCGTGCGCTCTCCTTTTCTTTCTAACAGCGCATTGGTGGCTACCGTTGTTCCCATTTTAATCACTTCGATGTTATCTAGGGAACCGCTAATATCTTTGATCCCTTGAATGACTGCATCTGGGTATTTTTCGGGATTCTCCGAGAGCAGTTTATAGAGAACAATCCACTGTTGATCGGCAAGGGGAACAATCAGAAATCTAGCGGCATCTCTAGCTAGTCGTTCAATAATTTCTGGTTGATCGATTATCGCCACGATATCGGTAAAAGTTCCCCCTCGATCGATAAAAAATTTTAACATAATCCCTTCCAGTTCTCAGAATCAATTAACAATTGCGCCTAATCCTTTTAAGATAAACTAGATTGATTTATCTGAGTAAGCAAAATGTCCACAGGAATCGCTATCTTAGGGGTAGGACGTTGGGGAGTGCATTACGTCCGTCATTTTTCTCAACATCCCTCAGCGCAAGTAGTGGCGATCGTTGATCCCTCCCCCGAAAAACTCCGTCTCTGTCGCGATCAATTTAATCTCGATACTAATAAGGTTATTTTAGCCAATGACTGGGAATCTATTCGCAATCACCCCGAAATCTCGGCTGTGGTCGTCGTTACTCCCGCCATCAGCCATTATCCCCTGATTAAAGATGCTCTTAATTTAGGTTATCATGTCCTCGCCGAAAAACCCTTAACCCTCAATCCCCAAGAATGTGGCGAATTAACGGAATTAGCGGCGAAAAAACAGCGTATTTTATTAGTTGATCATACCTATCTTTTTCATCCCGCCGTTATCACTGGACAAAAAGTCCTGCAATCCGGGGGTATCGGTAAACCTCTTTATGGTTATGCCACTCGCACCCACCTGGGGCCAGTTCGTCAGGATGTGTCCGCTTTGTGGGATCTGGCTATTCACGATATCTCGATTTTTAATCATTGGCTTAATAGTACACCAGTATTAGTGCAGGCAAGGGGAACCTTCTGGCTACAACCTAATCTAGCCGATTTAGTCTGGTTAACCCTGATCTATGGCGATGGTTTTCAAGCGACTATTCACCTTTGTTGGTTGAATCCCGATAAACAGCGACGTTTAGGGATAGTTGGCAGCGAAGGGACTTTAATTTTTAATGAATTAGACTCTCGATCGCCTTTAACCCGACAAAAGGGCGATTTTGAACGTCAGGAAGCCTATTTTATTCCCCGGGGACAGGAGACGGAATCTATCCCTATTGCCGATGGTGAACCCCTAAAAGCATTATGCGAACATTTTCTAGAGTCGGTGGCTACAGGTGTCGATTCTCCTGTATCTTCGGGATCGGTAGGGACGGAATTAGTCAAAATCCTCCAGGCAGCAGAATTATCTCTAGCCAGAGTTGGAGAGATTGTGCGCTTAAAATAGGGAAACATGGGATCGATAGGTAGGGTCTGCTGAAAAAGTTTTTCGTGGGGGTAGGGTGTGGGGTGTGGGGTGTGGGGTGTGGGGTGTGAAGTATAACCTGATTTGCTATTGACGAGGAGTTTGTACGGCGTTGAATTTATCTAATTTCTTTCACCCGATCGGTGCGTAGCGCGGTCGATCGCTAACGGCTCAAATCAGCGACGGCATTAGAAAGCAAGCTCGGCAGCGACGAATTGCGACCGTCCGCTGCCACGCAGTGTTAGCTGGTGGTTCAAGGAAATAACTCAAAGTAATCGCAGTGACTTGGACGAATAATCGAAAAATCTCGGCGATCAAGTGTGTAAACGCGAGTAATAGTAAGCCTTTCAGCTATGGCAATGATCGCTGCATCTGTAAAGTCAAGCTGATTGTCAGCATATTGTTCCAATATCTCGTGCACTCGTACCAAGTCTTCTGGGATTACAGGTTCAACTTGAACCGCATCAGGTGTCATACTGGATACAAAACGGCGCATTGCTTGGTGGCTCAATCTTGATGCAATCAGATAGCAGACCTCAGGCAAGACAACGACAGGTAGAACCAATGGCTCATTCACGCTTTGAGCAATAGCCAACACCCGCTGATGATTGCGATCGCCCTGATCGGTTAAGGCAAACAAAAAACTGGTGTCAAGTATCGCCGTCATACTGAATTGCTTGGCTTAAGATTCCAGCCGGACACCGGATCAATCTCATTGCCTAGAATCTCTTCATCACGTTCTGAAATATCCTGTTGACCAGAGTTGCCTAAACCTGCAACTGCAAGCAGAAAACTAGAAGAATGAGTGGTCAGTTCTCTTTGATGGGCTGCTTTATAGCGAAGATAGTCAAGAAAATTAGACAGTTCCACTAAAGCCTCATCAGGGAGAGCCTTGACTGCTTCAATTAGCGGTTGCCGTTCTATAATGCTTCTATCCATTACTAAATCTTAGATTAGGACTTCTCCTATTTTACTCCTCAACTCAACGAACAGGCTCACTTACTAACTATCACAGCAGGTAACACCTGAATACAGTCCGCACAAATTGGCATGAAGTCAAAGATCACAGTTGGGGGTCTGCCGTCAACCTAACCCACCAGAGCGGCGTACTGCTACCCAGTGCCTTCGGCATCGCACTTAAATCCACAGTTTCAATCAATGTGCATGGTGCGTTCCCCAAAAATCTATTAGTGGAGCAGCAGTAGCCATATTAGGGAACGCACCCTACGGCGATGGCGATCGCATTGCGTAGCAGTGCCTTCGACATCGCACTAAGTTTGGAGCATAACGATCGATTTCACCGACATTTTGGATCGTAGCGGAAAAATGTCAGGTACAACGATTTGTTATACATTATCTTTCTTTGTCAGTTAAATCAATATATTCAGTTTGTATTCGTTTATTCTTTATTAGTATTCTAAAATACGGACATTTCCCATTTACTGATAAATCTTTATCATCATTCCCTTTCCTGAATTTAATTATTTCAAATTGGTCGGGATTAAATTTATGTAAAAATGTTATTGGCACTCCCATATATCCCTTATAGTCTATTGGTATGTCTTGTGTTTTATTAATATTAATTCCATCATAATTGTCATATTTTGGATATTGAACTTCGTTGCCAAAATATCTTTTTGTGAGTTCTATATCTTCGTGCCGCTTAAAATTATCTAAATTAGTAAGCCATAAACAATTGTTCGGTGAGATTATTCTATTACCAGAGTTATCTATTCGAGTTTCTGTTCCATATAGTTCATAGTGTTCAGGTACAATAAAACCTGAAATACCTCTACCAAGATTTATTCCTAACCACGCCTTGTTTTCTTTAATAAGTTTGAAAATTTCTTTATAGGTTATTGCATTAATATTTCCAATTATCAAAAACTTTTTATCGTATTTAACCAATTGAGCTACATACTCTCTGAATAATGAAAATGGGGGATTGGTAACAACAATATCGGACTGCTTTAATAGTTCAATGCTTTCCGAACTACGAAAATCACCATCTCCATTAAAGTAAACTAGGTCAGTTGAACTTGGTTTGTTTTTTTCGCCTTCTGTACCTGTATATTCAAAGAAAAAACCTTTTTCATCTTCTTCTGTATTAAATAAATTTTTTACTTGCTCTCTATAACAAGATGTTATTATTTTTTTAAGACCTAATTCATTAAAATTTGAGGTAAAATAATTAAAAAAGTTACTAATTCGGGGGTCATCGCAATTGCAATAAACTACTTGATTTTCAAAATGACTTTTATAATGCTGTAATTCGCTTTCTATATCTGAAAGCTGTGTATAAAACTCGTCACTTTTTGATTTTTTAGCTTTTTGTAATAATTCGTTTGTTGCATTTCTTGCCATTTTCAACCTATTTTGATTTAATAAATCTTTGTTTTAGTTATTTACTTTTGGTTATCTGATTAAATATCTCACTGCCTAATACTTTAAGAGAGGTTTTAGAAATTTCAAGCATAATATCAAACATTTTTTTGACATCCCATTTTTCGCCATTTCCTTGTGTGTATATAGAAACTGCTTGAAGCATAATTGTTTTATCTTTATGCTTGACAAACTTATTTTTACACAAATTGGTATTAATGGGCATTCCATAATTTGCAGAAGTTAACCTATCTAATCTATTTAGCGTTCCTGAATTGTATTCAAGCGTTACAACCCTTCCATCGGGTCTTTTAATTGAAATAGTTTCTGTTAAAAAATTTGAGCCTTCTAGAAATAATACATAGGGAAAATGAGATTCAGATAACATCAAATTAGCGATTTCAGATATGTTTTTATGGGATCTTTCTATCGCATTACCAGCAGCCATCAAATCTTGATCATTTTTTGCTCCTACAAGTTTTCCTGCTTTGATGTTTTCAATGTCTTTCCCCTGATGTTTAGCTTCCGAAACTAAAACGATTCTCCAATTACCGTTATCATCTTTTACTTCTATTATTCCACCATCGGGTATAATACTTGAATTTGATACAAAAAGTGTTTGTCCTAATTCAGGGTCAATTTTCTTTAATGCTTCGTTTATTTCTTCTTTTTTTATGCTCGTTTTGTATTGAAAAGATAATTGAGGAAACTCCTTTTCAAGCTGTTCAATTACAAAAAGTGAAATTTTTCCAACAGTTATGTCGTGTGATTTTGCTTCATCTCCAAATATACCAACTACACCTTTAGACTCTTTATGTTGATTCGTTAATCTTTTTGATTGATTCTTTTTAGTCATATTGTGCCTTTTCTTTACTTAAATCTGCCACTTTCTGCTACAGGCAATGTATCTATAACGAAAGATTATACACCAACTTTATGTATAACACTCTCCAGAGTAACGATATGGGTCAACTTTCGGCATATCACCCCATTTGGGCGCAATCGCCCGAACTTTTCCCTATATCACGCCCAAAAGCGTGTTAGCCAGACTAGCCCACATCGCAGTTTAACCCACAGTTTCAATCAATGTACATGGTGCGTTCCCCAAAATCGAGCGCTGGAGCAGTAGGAGCCACCTTAGGGAACGCACCCTACGGCGATGGCGATCGCACTAACGTTTCGGGTCAGCGGTTGCCAGGGTCTCTACATCCCGCCCAAGCAACTTCGGTCAATCCGCTGCACTGGAATTGTTAGGCACTAATTTTAGACACGATATTATGACTCATTACCATATGATTCATGCTCAGTCTCAAGTATTGCTATTCGTAGTCGAATATTCTTTGAGAACTTATTGAAATACTGAATTATTTTTAGAAATCCCAAGTTGCCGGTAGAACTTGTTTCTACAAAGTTTACAAACTTCTGAGGCACTGCAACAAGATCCTCTTCGGAAGAAGTTCCAACTGTTATACTCTGCCACTCCACCAACTTCAAAACATTGCGAAGAACTCCTTCTATACCGCCAATTTGGGCTCTTAAATCATCAATAAGTTTCTCATACTCCTGATTATCTTCGTCATCGCTATCGTGTTTTTGCCTTACAGACTTTATTGCATCCTGCTCAAATTCTAGTGTCTTAACAATCTTTTCACCCGCCATCTGAGATTCATTAAGTGCAAACAATACCTCTTCAAAGAGGCTTCGCCGGATTTTCCATTGCCCATCATATTTGTCAAAAATAAAAGCTATGCTCAGTCTTCGAAGTTGTAGCCTAATATTTTGATATAAAGTCAAAACTATTGTATAAATTTCTTGCAGACGCTTAATCCTTCGTTCTAATAGCGCTTTTGCTGCCTTCTTACGTGCGATTTCTTCCTCTTTTGATCGCTGAATTCGTGTATATGCAAGTGCAAACCCTCCTACCGCAACAGTGCCCAATAAAAAAGGGAAAAGCTTGTCATAAGTATCTTTTCTCAGCACAAACGGGGTAGTTTTGGGATTGTCATTATTAACATATATAAAAGATAGGAGCATCGCTGAACAAAGAGCTACAACCGAAAAGATCAAGATACCTAAATCAAGCAACTTTGTATGCCGTATATGCGTCGTTTGGCTTAGTGAATTTCGTTTCATTCTTTATTAGTATTAAGGGTGAATTTGTTTAACAAAGAAAGCTTAAACGAGGTACGAATAATGCTAGAAATTTCATGCCTAACCTCGCAATTACGTCATAAAGACGAAAACTTTCCGTATAACACTCTCCAGACTAACGATATGGGTCAACTTTCGGCATATCACCTCATTTAGGCGTGATCGCTAGAAGTTTCCGTATATCACGCCCAAAAGCGTGTTAGCCAGATTAGCATATTGTCAAAAACCTTGTTTAACTAAATTTCTGACAACTAGGCTGATTCTAGCGACGATTATTTGATCTGACCGCACCCCTTAACAAAAATTTATAATTATTCGATTCGTTTAACTGTCGGGGGACTCTGTAAAGATTTTTTACCTGGAAATCCACACCCACCAACAAACTTTTTGCCGCAAACCCTAATTCAACCTTTTGCTCCTGTACTTTTAGCAGCACAGGAGCAAAGCTGAAAATAAAAATTAATAATTGTCCTCATCGGTGATAACTTCCACGGGAATCACTTCTTCTAACACTTTTTCCTGCATTTCTTGGCGACGAATCGGTATTTTGGTTTTTTCCAATTCAGGTAAAGCGACCAATTCCCGTTGTTTTTCCCGGACAGTATTGGGTAACAACATCGGTAAAGGTTCGGGAGTTTCTAACCAGTAGCTGGCCACCGGTAAAGTATGTTCTAAATCTTCCAATAAACGGGGAATAATCATCACCGCGTGCAGTTCACCGATTTTCTCTGCTTCCCGCATTCCCGCATCAATGGCCACGGCCACATTAGCGACGGAACCCCGGATAATGGCCGTACACAAACCATCCCCAATTGTTTCGTAGGAAGCTAACTGCACATCGGCGGATTTTAACATGGCATCGGCTGCCCCCACCATAGCAGGAAAACCGCGGGTTTCCAAGAGACCGATCGACATATTGCTCAGTTTGCTGAAACCCCGTTGACTTTGGGCAATTTCGGCTAAACGGCTACCAATGGGGAAAATTACCTCTAAATTGGGCATCGGTCGGGGAATAACCGATTTAGATACCAATTGTCCGAACTGTGCGGCGGTTTTTGCCCCTTCTTCCACTGCTAACCGCACATCGGCAATATTACCACGCACGATCGCAGTACAGTGACCACCGCCAATTTTTTCGTAACCCACGAGGGTAACTTCTGCCGATTTTAGCATCATATCCGCCGTCCCGACGATCGCCGGAAAGCTGAGGGTAGAGACTAAACCCAAGGCACTATCTTTGGGGTGACGCTTGGTTTTCATCGTCCTTTGACCGGGGTTAGTTGTGGACGAGGGGGGAATGCTTCCATTAACTCTTAATCTAGACATTGAAGATAAACTTGCCCTAACAGGTACGAAGGGGGTGATTGTCAGCTATCCTGTTACTATCTAGTCTATCCTGTTAACCTTAATTGCTATTGAAGATTTTTGAGGGATTAGATAAATTTTAGTTATTGTAGCTTGATCAAGTTGTCTATGACAGAACAGCCTCGCAGTACAGATGATCGAATCAGCGAAACGGAAGCGACCGAATTAATGCGCTCGCTGCTTCATAAGGAAGGAAATTGGGTGAATTGGGGGCAAAAATGTCAAAAACTGCAAAAAGCTGGCTACGATTCCCAGTTAATTTTTGAACAAACCGGGTTTCAAAATGCCCAACAAAATTTAATTATTGTCGCTGCTCAAGTTTTTGAGAGTTTAATCAAATCGGGAGCAGATGAAGATTTGTTAAGTTACTACATCGGGCCGCGCAGTGATGTGCTATACGAATTACGGATTCTCAACCAAGAACAAAGATTGGGGGCAGCGAAATTAGCGGCAGAAAAAAGGATTGAAGTGGCTGAAGCACACGATATCGCCAAGGCTATCCAGGATTTTTCCCGTTTATCCCAGATTCCCAGTGAATTTACCCGTCATCCTGGAGATGCGATCGCTTATCAGTGTTGGAAACGGGGCAAACAAAAGCGAGATTTAGCCGAAAGAGCGAAATTAATCGCTAAAGGTTTGAAATTTGCCCATTCTGACTCGGCCAGACAGGCGATCGAGTCCTTACTACAAGATTTTACCGTTACTCCCACCCGTAGCGCTCCCCTGCTACCCGTCCATCGTTTACAGGATGAGGACGAATTAGCCAGAATTATTCCTTTAGTGGGAAGATTTCCGGTGACGGTAACTGATATAAAACACACAGAAAGTTTGAGCGTCGAGGAACCTTTTCGACTGGTAACGGTGGGGGATAAACAAACAATTGTGCCTCTCCCCGGTTGGCAAGCAATTCTCAAGGCGATCGATCCTGTAGCTATTTTATGGCCTAGCGATCAATTACCTCGATCGATTGCCACTAGGTCTGAGGAAGTGTTATTAGTAATCGATCGAGTTTTGGCCGAATGGGACGTGAACAATTATTATCTAGTAGAGAGAGATAATTCCGTCTCTTTACAATGGTTTGATAGTTCCCCCGATGTCACCATACTAGGTGAATTGATCTTGATTTTAAGAGCCAAAAATATTCTCGATGAAAACAACATCACCGAACCCTGGCAAATGGACGACTAAATCAGTGATCAGTGATCAGTAACCAGTGATCAGGTTTAAGCTATTAGTTATGAGTGGGAATAAGAAAATAGATAAACTGAACACTGAATCGAATAAAACTGGTCACTACTAACTTGTAGCTGACGGCATAACTTAAGAAACTAAGAGACATTTTTCAAGGAAAAAGTAACAAAGAGGACAAAGGAGACAGGAGACTCGGAGACAGGAGACAAATTTACCATACTTTTGCCTTTTGACTCTTGCCTTTTTCTGGCTGATAACTGATAACTGATAACTGATAACTGAATATATGCGTGCAGTAATTTGTGGATATTATGGGAGAGGAAACGGAGGAGATGAGGCATTATTAGTGTCTCTATTGCAGATGTTACCCTCAGAAATTAAACCTATTGTTTTGTCAAATAATCCCAAAGAAACCAGTCAACGTTATGGGGTGGAAACCTGTCCTAGTCGGGATTGGTGGCAAGTTTTTCAAACTCTTAAAAAAGCCGATATATTTATCTGGGGTGGTGGCAGTTTAATGCAGGATGTCACCAGTTTTGCCAGTCCAATTTATTACGGTGGTTTAATGGCTCTTGCTCAATTATTGGGCTTAAAAACTATTGCTTGGGGGCAGGGAATTGGACCATTAAATAGACCTTTTACCCGTTGGTTAACCAAAAAAGTCTTAAAACAATGTAGTTTAGTTACTGTGCGCGATGATATATCGGCTCATTTAGTGGCTGATTGGGGTATTAGTCCCATTGTTGCCCCCGATCCAGTATGGGCTTTAGAAGCTCAATCAGTCAAGGGATTATCGGATTTACCCGCCCCAAGAATCGCCGTCAATTTACGTCCCCATCCCCTATTAACCCCAGCAAAATTAGATAAATTAACCCAAGCTTTAATTCATTTGCAAACCAGTACGGGGGCGTTTATTCTCTTAGTCCCTTTTCAAAAGTCGCGGGATTTGCCCCTCTGTGAAGCTGTAGCACGTCAATTAAGGGAAAATTATCAAATCATTAGCTTAGAGGATCCAAGACAGTTAAAAGGCTTATTTCGCGGGGTAGAAATGGTGATCGGAATGCGCTTTCATAGTTTGATTATGGCCGCGGCAGAAGATTGTCGTTGTTTTGCCCTTAGTTATGATCCGAAAGTGTCGCGATTAATTGCCGAAGTACCGATACCGGGTTGGGAATTAGATCAGTTACCAGAGGCAGTTAATGATATTAGTAACACTTGGATTAATTTTTATGCCAATGGAGAGGGATTAACCAGCGATCGCAAACATTTTTTAATCGATCGAGCTTTAATTCATCGAGAAATTTTATCTAGATTGGTGAGCTAATTTTTATGTCGAGTGCTATTACCGAAGCGATCACGACTTCACGACTATTGCCCTGGGTGAGACAAGATTTGGCTCTACCGAACCTGTCATGTAAAACTATCAACAACTTATGCTTGTAAAGCTTGTACACTAAGGCTTTGAATTTTTGTTAGATTGATATTTATCAACTTTAGAGCATTGCTGTGCAGAGAGGGAGCTTGAGGAATTTTCTACAGTGTAAGTTCGGAAGAACCGAAAAAGAAAGAGTCGAAATGGAGCAAAAAGTAAGCGTGGAGAGATTCCAGGGCGTGTAGATATCAGCGAGCGACCAGCAATTGCTGACCAGAAAACCGAAATCGGTCATTGGGAAAGTGACACAATGATTGGAGGCAATCATCTAGGAGTTCTCGTTACATATATGGACAAAGCCTCGAAATTTTTAGTAGCAGGATTAGCCAAAAACAAAACCGCATCGGAAATCAATAGAGTCACAGAAAAACTTTTCCAAGAGATTCACCCTGACAAAAGAAAAACCTTTACTTGTGACAAGGTTAAAGAATTTTGGCTCTCCCAGGTTTGGTGGGTAAAATGTATTCTAAGATACATTCCTCCTAGCGAGGGGGTGGAACGAACCACAAAGACACAAAGGACACAAAGATCGATCGATCATAATGTAAGTTAAACTTATCACACAGAACCTAGAAGAGCCTCTCTAGCTTGATTTTCTCACCTTGAGTGTGTGACTGCTCACCTCTTTGTAATAAACCTACACCTGTCAGAACGGGTGATGGGGGTAGAGGTGGACAGTGCGATCGCTCATTTGGATGAGTTAGCCCGCAGTCGCGGCTATAATGTGGTTAAAAGGATGACAGCTTGGACAAAGTTAATCACGGCAGTCCCGGGAGGAAAAGCGCAACTAGAGACGCTCGTGACGGGAGTACATACCAGGGTCGATAATTTTTGCTTATAGAATCGTGAAATGCTTACTAGGCAACACTTTTAGGACTATTTTTGGAAAAAAACTATCAGTATAGACCTCGTTTCCACACAGAAACCAGAAGAGCCCCCAATCTAGAATGATAAAATAGGTGAAGTTCAAAGCATCATTCATTAGCTATGACCACAACCCACAAAGTAGAAATTTCTCATTTAGGAAAAATACAAACGATCGAAGTTAGGGAAGATCAAACTATACTACAAGCGGCCTACGATGCGGGGATTGACTTACCCAGTTCTTGCAATGCGGGCGTATGTACTACCTGCGCCGCTCAACTTTCCCAGGGTAGCGTCGAACAAGGTGAGGGCATGGGATTATCCCCTGACCTGCAAAAAGAGGGCTATGCTTTGTTATGTGTGGCCTATCCTCGCTCCGATATTAAACTGGAATCTGGCAAGGAAGAAGTAGTTTATCAACGTCAATTCGGGAAACCCTAGGCCAGACTGGGGTTAAGATGACAAATTTTCGGGGGTTTCCCCCCAAAAAAAACAAATTTTGAGCCAATAAAACCCAGCAAACCCTAACTAATAGCTGAATGCTGACTACTAAGGGAGAACTTTTCCTCTCTACCTTTGAGGGCCGCTTTCATGAAACCAGAAAAGAGAGGATGAGCTTTATTGGGACGAGAGCGAAATTCGGGATGAAATTGGGTAGCAATAAAGAAAGGATGTTTTGGTAGTTCGATAATTTCCACCAAACGACCATCGGGAGAAGTGCCACTCACCAGATAACCAGTCTCAAAAAAGAGACTACGATAGGCATTATTGAACTCGTAACGGTGACGATGGCGCTCATAGATAACCTCTTGACCGTAGAGGGAGAAAGCCAGACTATCGGGATTTAAACGGCAGGGATAGAGACCTAAGCGCATTGTTCCCCCTAAATCTACCACATCCGCCTGTTCTGGCAGTAAATTAATCACTGGATTCGGTGTATCCTCTTCAAATTCGGAACTATTGGCCCTTTCTAATCGGGCCACATTGCGACCCCATTCGATAATCGAACACTGCATCCCTAAACAGAGACCCAAGAAAGGAATATTATTGACCCTAGCATACTCGATCGCCTTAATTTTGCCATCCACACCCCTAATACCAAAACCACCTGGTACAACAATACCGTCAACACCACTTAAATGAGCTTCGGCCGAATCGTTATCCACATCTTCAGCACTTACCCAACGCAATTCTATCTCGCTATTAAGGGCAATAGCAGCGTGTTTGAGGGCCTCCACCACCGAGAGATAAGCATCCCCCAACTGCACATATTTACCAACGATAGCTATCTCTAATTTTTGACCGGGGGATTGCATCTGTCGGATGAGATTTTCCCACTCCTCCAGATGGGGGTATCGGGGACCCAGGTTTAATAATTCTAGGGTTTGTTGCGCTAATCCCTCTTTTTCCAGATTGAGAGGCACTTCATAGATACTGCTGGCATCCTGAGCAGTAATCACCGATTCTACCGGCACATCACAGAAAGCTGAGAGTTTTTCTTTTAACCCCGGTTGTAGGGGTAGATGACAACGACAGACTAACACATCCGGTTGAATACCGATCGATCTTAATTCCTTGACCGAGTGTTGCGTCGGTTTCGTTTTCATCTCCTTGGCCGCCGGAATCCAAGGAATTAGGGTAACGTGCATATAAACCACGTTATTTCGACCTACATCCTTCCTAAATTGCCTAATTGCTTCTAAAAAAGGCAAAGATTCGATGTCTCCCACCGTACCACCAATTTCTGTGATGACAATATCGGGGTTGGTATCTTTGGCCACCCGGAGAATCCTTTCCTTGATTTCGTTGGTAATATGGGGGATTACCTGCACCGTTCCCCCCATATAAGCACCACGGCGCTCTTTATTCAATACCGCTTGATAAATCGAGCCGGTAGTCACACTATTGAGACGGGAGAGTTCCGTATCGGTAAAACGTTCGTAGTGGCCAAGGTCGAGGTCGGTTTCGGCCCCATCATCGGTGACAAATACCTCTCCGTGTTGAAAAGGACTCATTGTACCCGGATCCACGTTGATATAGGGGTCTAATTTCAGAATTGAGACGGAATAATCCCGACTTTTCAACAATCTTCCCAAACTAGCGGCGACAATTCCTTTCCCAATACTGGAGACGACTCCCCCGGTGACAAAGACAAATTTACTCATAAAATTTTTCCTGCGATCAATTATACCTAGCAAGGGGTGAGAGTTTTCGGGATGGGGCGGTGTCATTTTCCCAGATTTCATTATAACCGGAGGATCTATACCCCGATCCTCGTTTTAGCTCCCTCTCGAAAATCTATGGCACCACAACTTCATCCCTCTTTAGTCACCTTCATCCCGATCATGTAAATTTTCCGCTACAATCGAGAGTACTAAGACTCAGGCAATTGTAAAGTAATATTAATGGTAGATTTTAATACCCTCGCTGAATTTTCCCGCAACTATTGCGTCTCGATTTGTGCCTTTTTAGTACCCGCTAACTTAGTAACCACCCTTTTAACGGTTCTTTTTCTCTATTTCGGTCGTCCTACCCGTCAAATCTTCCCCATTGCTTCCCTAGCTTTGTTGTTCGCCCTCACCATGTTTCTCCACGTCGCCACTTGGTTAATGATTGGTGTGGTTATGGCCCCCACTTTTATCCTCTTTGGACTGGGTTTAACCTGTTTTGTGATCAATCTTCAAGCCATCAGCGATCGCCAAAGTTTGGAACAGTTATTACATACTGGGGTTAGTCGTCTGGCCCGCTCTTTCAACTAAGGAAAAGCGCCAAGACTTCCCACTTCCCACTTCCCCCATAGTTGAACCAATAGGCTAATCTTGATGCGTCCAAGAGCGATGAGCCAGACGCAAACCCCAATCGAGCAGATAACCAATCGCACCAATAACGAGAATCACTGCCATCAACTCTGAATAGGCGAGTCGATCGCGTGTATCGAGAATATAATAACCCAAACCCGCACTAACCCCCAGCATTTCCGCCGGGACAAGAACGATCCAGATAATACCTATAGCCAAACGGAAACCAGTTAAGAGATGGGAGAGGATCGCAGGCAGAATAATCTGGAAAACCGTTTCCCCTCGCGTAGCACAGAGACTGTGGGCTAAAGTCAACCAAGAGCGATCAACCGCATTAACCCCAGCAGCCGTATTGAGAAGGATCGGCCAGATGGCCGCCACCGTCAGCAAAAAATACACCGGTAGATCACCAATTCCCAAAACCATCACCGCTAAAGGCATCCAAGAAAGGGGCGAGATCATGCGTAGAAATTGAAATACAGCCGACAAAGCCGATTCAAGGGAGCGATACAACCCGATTAATACCCCCAAAGGCACACCGATGGCACTAGCGAGAACCAAGCCCACAATAACCCGGCGGCAACTGGTGAGGATATGGGGCATAATCTCCCCCCCAACAAAAAGCTGTAATAAAGCGACAAAAGATCGCTCAGGGGAAAAATCATTTAAAATCGGGTTTGAGTGCCATAGAGGACTGGTAAATAGCCACCAGAGCAATAATCCAAAACCGATACCCCATAAGGGTAGTAAAGCTCTTGGCGGGGAGGTCAAAGATTGTGACTTCATAGGTTCAGACCTTTAAAATTTGATCGTCTCGATGCGGGAGAGATTATTCGGTAAGCCGAAAGCTTTCGGTCCGCCCACCTGTTGCAAGGCATTACGGACAAAAGAGTCATCCACGAGATCCCGCGCCACCTGTCGGGGTTGCAGTTTTTGGAGAAAATCCGTATTTCCTTCCACCTGAGTGGTTTTGAGCAAGCGTACCAGTTCCGACCTATAGGAAGGGAAAGGATAGGGCTGGAAATCGATCCGGTTGACCTGCCAAGCTGGATTCTCGATCGCCCCGTCTTTCTTATAGAAATTGCGATCGTAGTAAGTAAGCGCCCGTTGCAATACTGGCAGCGGGTGAGGCGTATATTTTCCACCATCTTTAGAGAGAATCCGGGCCACTTCCGAGCGATTGCTCCGGGACCAGAGTTGAGCTTTAACGAGGGCGTTTACCACCCTCTGCGTCCATTGTTTCCGTTGCCTAATATCCTCCTCGTGAACAAAGACGACGCAACAGGCGTGATTCTTCCAGACATCGCCGGTGAAACGGAGAACCCTACCGGTTTTGAGATTTTCCGCCGCCGCGTTGAAAGGTTCAGCCACGATATAACCGCCGATGCTCTTATTGGCGAGGGCTGATACCATATCCGGGGGCGGGAGAACCACTAGATTAACCTCGTTAGAAGCGATCGGCGCGTCCTTGGCTTTGCGAACTATTTTCAGCCCGTTACGTTGTAAGAGTTGTTGCAAGACCAAATTATGAATCGAATACCAGAAAGGAACCGCGATCGTTTTACCTCCCAATTCCCTGGGATTTTCAATATCGGGAAGGACGGTGAGGGCTGAACCGTTGGTATGGTTCCAAGCGACGATTTTAGCGGGGAAATTGCGCCCGTAACGAATCCAGATCGAGGTGGGAAAAAGAACATGAATAACGTTCACCTGCCGAGCGAGAAAGGCTTCAACAATCTGCGCCCAAGAACGGAATAGGCGCGGTTGTTCGGCAGTTAAACCTTCCGCTTGATAAAGTTTTCGCGAGTGGGCCACCAATAGGGGGGCGGCATCCGTAATCGGTAGATAACCGATTTTCACAGGCTGATCTTTGGCATTGGCGTGAACGGGGAGATTCCAATTATCGGCGGCGATCGCTGCCCCGAAGGAACTGGTAAACAGTGCCGAAAGTTTCAGGAAATCTCGACGGCTCATGCCGCAACAAGCACAATTATCGTGTAGGTTCATGGATTTACAGTGTCATGACAAGGGCTAATTCTTGAAAAATTGACTGGCGTAGATCACTCAAAAGCTTGGCTGACTCGAAACGGGGTTTCGGCATCGAGATGGTCCATTCTCGGCGGATGCCCACCGGATGACGGCCCATGAGAAGAACTCGATCGGCCACTAATAGGGCTTCGTCGATGTCGTGGGTAACGAGGAGAACCGTGCTGTTATAGAGAGCTATGACTTCTAGGAGGAGTTTTTGCATCTCGAAACGGGTGATCGCGTCGAGGGCGCTAAACGGCTCATCCAGGAGGAGGAGAGAGGGGCGGCGGGCGAGGACGCGGGCTAGAGAAACTCTCTGAGCCATACCGCCCGATAGTTGATGAGGATAGGCACGCTCGAAGCCCTCTAGTTTGACGCTTTTAACGGCGGTGTGAACCCTTTCGCGCAATTGCTGATGATCGAGGCGGGGCATCCGCTTTAATTTCAAACCAAAAGCCACGTTTTGCCAAACGGTTAACCAAGGTAAAAGGGCGGGGGATTGAAAGACGATCGAGCTGCGGATGTCTGGGGCTTGTAGGGGTCGTGAGTGCAATTGTATTTCTCCGCCATCGGCACTTTGCAAACCAGCGGCGGTAGCAAGGAGGGTAGATTTACCACAACCACTGGCCCCAAGCAAACAAACTACCTCACCGGAGCGCACCTGTAGGTTAATATCCTCAAAAACGGTACGGTAGCCATGGCGGGTTTTATAGCGTTTATGGAGATTTTTGAGGGTGAGGACGGGGTAATCCGTGGCGATACTCATTGCCTCACCCCCGCTCGCTCGAGTTCGCCAGGGAGAATTTTATCGGTAGCGGACTGACGTTGTAACTCTCTTTCCAGTTGAATCAGGCTCGGAGTTAACACAGGTAAAAAGGCGACCTCGCGCAGCCGTCGGGCCGTGTCGCTATTACGAAAATAGCCTTTTCCTCCCTTAATTTCCGCTTCTAACCCTACGGATTCCACCGCTAACCGGGTAATGTCCACTCTGAGGGTGAATAGTTGGCGTGTTCGTCCGAGATCGAAGCTTTCTAGGGTGCTGAATTGCTCGATTGTCTTTTCTAGACGAGTCAGACGCTCCCGGGCGAAGAAATAACGATCGCTGGCTACCGCTGCCTTTCCCCCTAAACTTTTCTCTGTCTCCCCAAGGGATTTACGCGTAATGCCAAGGGCCAGTCCGCATTGTAACAGCAAGAAACAGGGGCGGACTGAGGGTAAAAATTTTGCTGCTTCCAAGCTGATAATCCAGTCGTGAGATAACTGAACTCGATCGAATTCAAGGGTACTGGTCCGGGAAGCCTGTAAACCCAATAATTGTAGGTCTTCACCCCGTTTTAACCCCTCTGCGAAGGAGGGAAGGGCGAGGATAAGAGTTTCTCCCGATGTAGTTTGAGCGGCAACGGCCACTATAAATTCTCCCTTAGAGTCGAGGTTAGAGGCCCAGGGCAGGAAGCCATTAACAGTGACGTTTTCTCCCTCGATTTTTGCCTGTAAACGCAGCTCCTCGATACCGCCGAGGTACTTCATGGCGTTGGAGAGTCCTGTGGCTCCGGCTATCTCTCCCTTGAGAACAGCAGGTAGAATTTTGTTTTGTAGATAAGTGTTATTACTGGCGGCCAGATATTGAATGAAGACGCGCTGACACCAGAAAACAAAACCGGTGGTCAGGCAGCATTGGGACACAGAGGAGATCGCCTCTACTGCCTGTAATAAGGAGCCACCCCGGCCTCCTAAGCTTTCAGGTATAGCATAGCCGAACCAGCCCGATTCTCCTAGCTTGGTTAGGGCCCAACCGACGTTGAGATTAGCTGTACCGTTGTTGAGGTCAGTGGCTCTTTCTTCCAGAAAAGAAAGAATTTCGGAGCCTCGATCGAGCATAATTGTTCTCTCCTAGGGGTGAATATTTTCAATCGAGGTCAAACTATCTATAGGTGCGCCGACCACTTCTCTGGCTCTTTTTACCGCCGCTTCATCGGGACTATCGTAGAAACAGAGACATTTACTCAAGTCTTCGCAAACATAGGTCCGCTCGAAACTGACTTCCGGCACTTGAGCATAAAGGGGGGTTTTCTCCGCTTTTCGTTGCAGGTAAGTTTCCATGGTTAGCCCCGGGGGTAAGTTCCACTGTACTAGATAGTTGGCTTTGTCTTTGCGCTCTCGCACAGTGGCTAAGTCCTGCCCAATCAAGCGCATTTCCTTGATTAGTTGCCAACTGAGCCCAGCGTTTTCTAGTACTTGTTCGAGGGAGGCGCGATCAATCGCTTTGATAATCAGGAATAACCGCCCCTCTGTTTCACCGATTAGGGCTTCGATTAACTCTCCCTGGGATTTTGATGCGACTGTGGCAATGCGCTCCAATATCTCGCTCACCTCTTCTTTTGTCCTTTCTTGTCGATCATCCTCTACTAGATATAGAGTCATAATTCATCTGAAATACATTTACGATACATTTGAGTTTACTGCCTTTGGGAAAAAAAAGCAATATTTTCAAGCACATCAAAACGCCGCGGCCAGAACCCTTGCCTTGGCTGATATGCGTGACCCGATTGATAACCGCCCTTATCTGGCTGAATTTTTTTCGGCCAAAGACTTGACAAACTCTAAAATTTTTGCTAACCTTGTAGTAGAATGGGAATCCGTGTCGGCCTACGAACCCTCTTTTTAAATCTTTCTCAAGAATAAAAATTTTAACCCGAATTGCCGGTAGTAGCTAAACTAAGAGCAGTACCACGGGAAACGGTGATTATGGAAGTTATTTGCACGCGTCCCCACTGTCCGAGACCGCGTAATCAGTGCCTAGACCTAGACGATAGCAATCGCTTAACCTCGATCGAGCAGAAATATTGTATTACTTGCGGGATGCCATTAATTTTGGGGGGACGTTATTTACCAGAACGTCTATTGGGACAAGGGGGATTTGGGGCGGCATTTTTAGCAGTAGATCGTTATAGTCCCAAAAAAGCTAAATGTGTAATCAAACAATTTCAACCCTCTGGTAATTTAAGTCCCCAAGCTTTAGAAAAAGCGAAAAACTTATTTTTTCAAGAAGCGCACGTTTTAGAAGATTTAGGACGAGAACATCCTCAAATCCCCGATCTCTATGCTTTTTTCCCTTTAAAAGTCAAGAATCAATTAACGGGAGAAGAAGAGCAATTTTTCTATCTGGCCCAGGAATATATCGATGGTAAAAACTTAGAAGAAATTCTCCAACAGCAACAAAAACCCTTTCAAGAAAGTGAAGTCAAAAACATTCTCAAAGAATTACTTCTTATCCTCAAATTTATCCATGAAAATGGTTCCATTCACCGGGATATAAAACCATCTAACATCATGCGATCCCAAAATGGCCGTCTCTATTTACTCGATTTTGGGGCAGTAAAACAGGCAACTAATAACCCTAGTAATACACAAGAGAAATCCACAACAATTTATTCAGCCGGATTTGCTCCTCCCGAACAACAATTAGGCAATCAGGTATCGGCAGCCACGGATTTATATGCCCTAGCAGCCACCTGTGTTATGCTCTTAACTAATAGCGATCCTGATGAGCTATACGATCCGCAAAAACAGATCTGGAATTGGCAAAATTATGCCCCTAATATCAGTGCAGATTTAGCCCAAGTATTCAATAAAATGTTACTAGCAAATCCCCGGGATAGATTTCAATCCTGTGAAGAAGTTTTAACCGCTTTAAATCCTTCTCCCCCATCTCCTCCACCCTCTCCAATTCCCCCAGCTTCTCCGGTGATGAGAAAAACTTCCCGCTTTTCTCTTGGGGAAACTTTCGCTAATGCTGCCTTTACAGGATTTGAGGGGACATTATTAGTAATTGCCTTAAATAGTTTAGTTCCCTCGGCAGGAATTGTCATCGCCTTTATGATCTTAGGTGGCTTAGTTTTGGCATTATTTAAAAAAGTGATTGAAGGAAAAGATTTACCGATTCTAGCAGCAATTACCCTCGCCTTCCTGTTAATTCCGCAACTGCAAAACGGCCTAAGTTTTCCTGAAATTGCTATCATTGCCGTGATGGCAGCCATTGGAGCCATTGCTATTACTGCCTTTTTCCGGTTAATATATCAGATAATTTTGCGATTATTTTAAAACCCTGAAAGTTGCCAAATTATCATCACTACCGCCGGTAATCGTGCCACCGAGGTCTAAAATAGTTTGCAGATAGTCGAGGACTTCCTGAGAAATTAACTCTCCCGGCATCAAAACGGGAATACCGGGGGGATAGGGACAGATAACATCGGCACTAAGACGATCGAGGGCATTTTTCCGGGATACTATCTCTGTAGGGGCAAAAAAAGCCTTTCTAGGAGAAATAGCCAGATTTCCCGTGACTGGGGCAGGAGTCAGGGGTAAACTGGTAGAGGAAGGGGATTGAAGGGATTGAAAAGCAGTAATGAGGCGATTAATGTGTTCGCGATGATTGCCGATGGAGATAATAAAAGTAAGTTGGCTTAAAGTCGGTAATTCTGCCGTGACAGCGTATTTTTCTCGCAAAATATCGTCTATTTCGTAACCAGTTAAGCCAAAATCTTTGACAATTACCGTTAAACGAGTGCGATCGAACCAGTGACAACCCGGGATAGAATGGGGAAAGTCTAAAACAGAGATATTAGGAATTTTATCGAGTTCTTTTCGGGCAGAAGCGGCTAAATCGAGGGTTTTGGTCAGTAAATCTAGTCCTTGCGTCGCCATTTGCTTTCTAGCACTATCAAGGGAAGCGAGAAGTAGATAACTAGGGCTAGTGGTTTGAACTAATTGTAAGGCTCGATCGACTTTTTCGGAACTAATGCGATCGCTTTTTAAGTGTAACATCGATGCTTGAGTTAAGGCCCCTAAAACCTTATGGGTGGACTGAATAGCCATATCAGCGCCGAGAGACAGGGCAGCCGGAGGTAAATCGGGATGAAAGGCAAAATGAGCCCCGTGAGCCTCATCAACGAGCAGCGGGATGGAATAATGATTGGTAATCTGGGCGATAGTTTTTAAGTCACAGCAAACCCCTTGATAGGTGGGAGAGACTACCATTACCGCTTTTGCGTCGGGATGAAGTTTCAGGGCATTTGCGAGGGATTGGGGGGTTATATTTAAATTTAGATCGATAGTGGGATTATATTCGGGATTGATAAAGATAGGCTGCGCTCCGGAGAGAATTAAGCCCGAAATTGCCGATTTATGAATATTTCTCGCTAAAATAATTTTATCTCCCTCGCCGCAAGTGGCTAAAATCGCCGCAATAATGCCACAACTGGAACCATTGACTAAAAACCAGCTTTTATCTGCCCCAAATGTCTCGGCTGCTAAAATTTGCGCTTCTTTAATCACTCCCGTCGGGGCAAACAAATTATCCAGGTCGGGTAATTCGGGTAAATCGGCTTTAAAGACGCTTTTTCCTAGTAAATTACTTAAATCTTCCCCGATTCCTTCCCCCTGCTTATGCCCTGGCGCATAAAATGGTACATCTAAACTATTGACTTTTTTTTGCAGTTGTGCTAACAACGGAGCAGATTCTGGCGAAGGCATTTTGGGAAGGGATTATGAATTATGGCTCTCTTGGATTTGGTGGGTAAAATGTATTCTAAGATACATTCCTCCTAGCGAGGGGGTGGAAGGAACCACTCCAGACACAGAGGACACAAAGATTGATCGCTTTTCTAGTAAGTTAAACTGGTCGCAACGCGCTCGCTACGCGAGATCACACAAAGAATAAGAGAGCTGGAAAACTTCGTACCTCACTATTAAGATAACTGCTCTAACATCTCTAGGGACATTTAAGGCTTTTTGGACCCTATATCTGGGCAACGGTCAGACTTTTCGCTTTGTTGGTTGCCATCGAGAAATTAAGCGAAAATCCCGACCATATTAAGCGGATTTCGCCGATAGCATATCTCGAAAAGAACGCCATCCTAAGTCTGATATAGCACGGGATAGCTTACGGTTTTAACCATTCCTGATGTGTTGAAATCTTCTAAAACTATCGTAGTGAAAAAGCTAATTAGGCAAGGGATTCTCCCACTTCTAAGAGGGGACAAAAGGGAAAATAGGGAGAAACCGTCCAACGATAGAATTTTTTGCTGCTGGTGGACTGAAGATTAAAACGCAGGGAAACAAAGGGGAAAAAGGGAGATACGGAACAATTCCAACTGAAAGCCGGCTTAGAACTGCTATTATCGTCTTGCAAAGACCAAGCAGGGTATTGAAAAACCTCGCGGACGAGGGATTTTCCTTCATCGCTAACTTGGGCGCAGCTGCGACTAATGCCCGAAACCAAACAGAGACTATTACTGACACAATTATCATTAGAAGCCACGATCAGGAGATCTTCCCCAGTGGTGGTTAGTTCAAAAGCGATAAAATCTCCACCTTGCCAACGACTAAGGACTTGTCCCTGGGCATTCTGGTAGATAGCGCTGCAGTTTTCGGGATCGAGAAGACGATTACTATCGGGATCTAAGTAACCGCAAACCTTGCCCATCAGACGAGTTCCATCCTGAAACCCATAGACCCAATCAAAGGTATCGATGTTAGCGGCCTTTTGATTGTTTTTGTTAACCAATAGTAATCGATCACTGACCACGGTTATTAATTCTCAATAAAACTAAGCTTCCCTTAATAACAAAGGTATCACTAAATACTAATTTCCCAAGGAAAAGATTTACTAATCTTAACTTGTTGGCCTTGGGGGAGAGTGGACTGGTCAACTTAAATCAAGGCCAAAACCTGCTATCTTATGGGGAGACAAAAATTATCTAGATCTTGTTTTAGCGAGTGGTAGTAAGGGCATGGCGTACAAGCGGGTATTATTAAAACTGAGTGGGGAGGCCCTGATGGGCAATCTCGGCTATGGGATCGACCCGATGGTGGTTTCCGCTATCGCTCAGGAAATCTCCGAAGTGGTTGACCAAGGCATCCAATTGGCGATCGTGGTCGGTGGGGGCAATATTTTTCGGGGGGTGAAAGCCGCCTCGGCTGGCATGGATCGGGCCACGGCCGATTATATTGGTATGATAGCAACAGTCATGAACGCCATGACCTTGCAGGATGCCCTAGAACGAGCGCAAGTACCGACCAGGGTATTAACGGCGATCGCGATGCAGGAATTAGCTGAACCCTACATCCGCCGGCGGGCCATCCGTCATCTGGAAAAAGGTCGGGTGGTGGTTTTCGGTGCGGGATCGGGTAATCCTTTCTTTACCACCGATACCACGGCAGCCCTACGGGCTGCCGAAATCGATGCGGAAGTGGTGTTTAAAGCGACGAAAGTGGATGGGGTTTATGATTCCGATCCCTCTCACAATCCTAATGCGCGACGCTTTCAAAGTCTCACCTACGGTCATGTGCTGACCCATGATCTGCGGGTGATGGACGGAACTGCGATCGCTCTGTGCAAGGAAAATAATATTCCGATAGTCGTTTTCGATCTGTCGGTAGCAGGTAATATTGTTCGCGCTGTCAAAGGTGAACCCGTTGGAACATTGGTAGGAGGATTCTGTGAAGTTAGCTGAAGTTCAAGACCATATGCAGAAAACCGTCGAATCAACCCAGAGAGCTTTTAATACGATTCGTACCGGCCGCGCAAATGCTTCTCTTTTAGATCGAATCGTGGTGGAGTATTATGGCATGGAAACTCCCCTCAAGTCCCTGGCCACTATTAGCACTCCCGACGCAACCACGATCGCTATTCAACCCTTCGATCGTACCAGTATGGGGGCGATCGAAAAGGCGATTTCTCTCTCGGACGTGGGTTTAACCCCCAGTAATGACGGTCAGACCATTCGTTTGAATATCCCTCCCCTCACTAGCGATCGCCGCAAGGACTTGGTCAAATTAGCGGCGAAATTGGCCGAAGAGGGAAAGGTGGCTGTCCGCAATATTCGCCGGGATGCGATCGATGCTATCCGTAAACAGGAAAAAAGTCACGAAATTTCTGAGGATGAATCCAGGGATTTACAGGATCAAGTCCAGAAATCCACCGATAAATTTATCGCCAAAATCGAGGATTTATTAACGACAAAAGAAAAAGATATCATGACCGTTTAAGTTTTTTTCTCCTAAGAAATAGAACAGGCTTTTTGTCTGTTCTATTTGGTTTTTTATCCCTAGGTAAAAGCTAGGGGGTAGTGGGGAGGTTTGGGGGTGAAGTCTTTCCGTATCGAGGCATCTCAGGTTATCAAAAATTCGAGTTTAAAATCCCGTCATTTGAGGACGGGGTAAGTTGTTGACTATCTCATTAAAGTCTTAGATTGTAAAATCTACAGCAATTTTCTGTTACACCAAATCAGCTGAAGCGTTCCACATCCTTGCCTAAAATCTTTGATCGCTGCCAAAAAAGTTTTTGGCTAAGAAAAATCCTAATCAATGGGTTGACAGCAGGAGATAGGAGGGACTTTTTGATAGTTTTTGTTTTCTGGACTTAATTAAGTACGTAGGCGTTAAAAATTATCAAATGCCCCCCTTATCAAGGAGGGCAGGGGGGATCAAACCCAAAATCTATCTTCAATTTAATTATAACCAGCTACTTACCATTTTTGCTAATCTAACCAATAGCTCAAGGGCAGCGGGCAGCGAGGGTTGAAAAGAAAATCACCCGCACGAAGTTTATCCATTTTAAAATGACAGCATTCCTATTAGAGAGTCGCTATTAAATGCTAAACAATCGCTATGAAATCTTGGAACAACTAGGTAGAGGCGGTTTTGGCGAAACTTTCCTCGCGATCGATACTCGTATGCCCTCCCGCCGTAAATGTGTAATCAAGCAACTAAAGCCAGATGATACAACTAACACAGCACCAACTCCCGGTTGGTTTGAAAAACGTTTCCAGCGAGAAGCCGCTATTTTAGAAGAATTAGGGCGAAATAACCGACAAATTCCCCAACTTTACGAGTACTTTTCAGAAGGGGAAAATTTCTTCTTCGTCCAAGAATGGATTGAAGGGATCACCCTCAGTCAAAAACACCAACGAGAAGGCAACCTCTCGGAAGCGGAAGTAGAAAAAATTTTGCGAGAACTCCTACCCGTCCTCGACTACATCCACGGCCGAGGAATCATCCACCGGGACATCAAACCCGACAATATCATCCTGCGGGCCAGCGACGGTAAACCGGTTCTCATTGATTTTGGTATTTTCAAAGAGGTGAACAATATCAATGGCGGCAATAAAACAGTCCCATTGGGAACTCCTGGCTACATGGCATCAGAACAAGCAGCTGGCCATCCAGTTCGCTCCAGCGACCTCTACAGCTTGGGTCTAACCGCAATTTTCCTGCTGACGGGCAAAACTCCTCAAGCTCTCACCAGCGACCCCAACACCGGTGAAATCCTCTGGCGAAAAGATGCGCCCCACCGACCCTCGAATTTAGCCGCCGTTATCGATCGCGCTGTCCGTTTCCACCCCCGCGATCGCTTCACCTCTGCTCAAGAAATGTTAACCGACTTGCCTGGTTCCGCTGGACGGGAAAAAACATCTGTTGTTGTTCCTCCTGATACCAAAATTCTCCCGCCATCGAGGTTTGAACGTTGGTTCTGGGTAATTTTTATTGTTATAACTGGTGGGTTTTCTTTTGGGTTTGGCCATCCAATAATAAAACCGTGGTTGGATTACTTGTTCCCAAATGAACCAACGGTTAAAGAACTTCCCTTGATTGAGCCGTCGAGCCAGATTAATTCTTTTGTACTAGACGAAGATGGTCAAACTTTGCTAGGTGGGGATGAGAAAGGGAACATCTACCTGTGGGACGTGGCAACTGGAAAACGGAAAAAAACCATAGCAGGACAAGGAAAAGCTATTTTAGAGATCGCTATAAGTAACGATCAACAAATATTAGCCAGCAGCAGTGAAGATGGCACAATCAAGGTTTGGGATTTAAAAACGGGGAAAGAACGTATTACCCTGCCAAACCAACGAGGTTTGATCGCCCTAGCCTTAAGTTCCGATGGCAATACATTGGTTACTGGTGGAAAAGATACAACAGTTAAACTCTGGAATCTGTCAACAGGAAATTTAATCGAGACGCTACCGGTGGAAAAAGAGGTGGTATCCCTTGCCATCAATCAAGACGCATCAATTATCGTCAGCGGACATTCGGGCGGTGACATCAGTTTTTGGCAAAAACAAGGCAGTAACCCATACGAACCACGCATTTTTCCCTCTATCAATCCATGGACAGCCCCCTCGGTTGCCGTCAGTGCCGATGGAACCACCGCCGCTAGTAGCAGTTGCCAAGAAAATATCAGAATTTGGAAAGATAGCGATTGGAAAGATTCTCCTCTCCAAGCAGGGTCATCCGCCGATATCTGTTTGATAGTTATCAGCGAAGATGGCAAGATAATTGCTGGCCGCAGTTCCGATGAAACCATTAGATTATGGAACCTAAACACCAAAAAGGAGATTTTTAGCTACTCCCCTTCCTCTCCCAAATCTTTCGATTCACCTAGAATGATCGCCCTCAGTGGAGATGGGCGTACTGTTGCCAGCAATTTTGACAAGAAAATCCAAGTTTGGCGGCCGAGTTTCTGAATTATCGGTGTCAAGATTATCCTGACCAGCTTTTATACTACATCTTGTTTAATAACGTCTTCAAGGCTGATGACTGATAGCTATAAGTAAGTGGGAAGCGGGGCGCAGGTTTTCAAAGCTCGATCGGGAGTTAATCGTATTATTAAAAGTTGATTTGGGATGAATCCCATGTTAGACTAGCGACTAAAACGAAAAAAAGAGGTCATTGAGAATGAAACGCCGACAGCCATGCCAAATTCTGGCGATGTTATTTTTAACTGGTGCGGTCACTTTTAGTTTACCAGAACCTAGCAAGTCCGCAGGAAAGGGACTGTTCTTCTGCGGCCAACTTCAGGGAAAGTGGAATACCTTTGTCAAACGCCCTAAAAGAAATATAGCGATAATTGAATGGACTTCTAACGACTTTGCCGATTCAGGATGGGACAACAGGAAACGCTGCATCACGGTTTCTGATCGCTTTAATCAATATGCTCCTATGCTGACCAATGTTAAAACTTCAAATGTTAATGGCTATCCCGTCATCTGTGTTCCTAAAGTTAAGGGCGGCAGTTGTGCTAAAAACGAGGTATTATTCACTCTAAAAGCAGGAGTAAACTCTGAAGAAGTTGCCCAAAAACTATTTAATATGAATCGCTATGGCAATCCTTCAAAATTTAGATTTACTGACCAGCCTTTTTCCTATGATTCAGAAGGAGAACTTAATATTAATGTCGAGACTTTTATTAACAATCTTGAAGAAATAATCGAAGCTTCAGAAAATGAGCCTCGCTAGGAGTAAGTTTGGCAGTGAACCAATCCCAATGTCAACTTTTACTAATAATGTTTCTGATCAGTAGTCCAGCCTTAAGGGTAGTGACTGATGCAGATAATAGCTACTTTGCTCCTCACATTATTCGGTCGGGATGCCCATCTTCTCGACCAATTTTGATCGATTCTTTATATAATAAGATTAAAGTTATCACAGTAAAAATATTATATGAATCAGAATTTATCGGTTCTGGAGTAATAATTTACTCCCAAAACAACAATTATAAAGTGATTACTAACGCCCATGTTCTCAAGGATAATCACTTTTCCTACAGCATTCAAACTTTTGACGGAAAGATTCATATTTCAGAAGTGGTAAAAACTGCAAATTTGGCTCGGAATGACCTAGCCTTACTACAATTTAAATCCCCCTGCTTTTATGTAGCTTCTCGCCTAGGTTCCTCCGCTAACCTAAAGAGAGGGGAATATGTGTTAGCGGCGGGTTTCCCTTTTTATTTGCAGCCACAATTTGCCTATCCAGCCAATGAGTCAATACAAAAAAAAGAGACAAGAGAAAGCACTCAGAGCCTAAACGACGAGTTTAATTTTACACCGGGTAAAATAGTTGCATTCTTGGAAAAACCGCTAGAAGGAGGATATCAAATTGGATATAATGGCGACTTTGAAAAGGGAATGAGCGGAGGTCCATTACTCAATCAAAAGGGAGAATTAGTCGGCATCAGCGGCAGACATCCCGTTTTGTGGGAAAACTCCGATAATTATGAAGATGGTTCTCAACCATCGCCGGATTTGCAGACTCTAATCAATAACTCAAGTTGGGCAATCCCCAGCGAACAAATTATTAAAGTAATATCTGATAAATAGATGAAAATATTAGCTACAATAAACTGGCTTATTGTTGGATTAATAGCGGTTTCATTAACTCAGCAAGGCTTATTAGCTCTCTCCCAAAGCGAAGTTGAAGAAATCGCCAAACAAACTACAGTCAAAATAATTAGAATAGACGGTAATAATCCAGGTACTGGAGCAATTGTCCAGAAACAAAAATATATATTTAAAGGACAGGAAGGATACTTATATACTGTCCTGACTAACTGCCATGTGTTTCTCAATTCAAAATTCTGCGATCAAGAAAATAAGCCAACTTCCGAACCGATGCCCAACTCTACTGGATATCGCGTTGAAACTTCTGACAGACAACAGTATATAAGTGAAATTTCCTCGGTAAAAATTCATCCGAATGCTGATTTAGCAATTTTCAAGTTTTTTAGTACAAGAGAATACGAAACTGTTAGAATAGGTAATGCAGAACAGCTATCTGCCTCCAGTAAAGTTTATGTATTTGGCTGGGCAGTTCCTAGCAAAACTAGCCGAGATCGACGTGCGCGATTTTTCGGTCCTGGGAATGTACTTGGTACTGACAGAAAAGCCGCAGGGGGATATCAAATTGCCCATAAACTCGAACTTTTACCCGGAATGAGTGGCGGTCCACTATTACACGAAAACGGCTGTTTGGTAGGAATCAATGGGGGAGGTGGCAAAAGAGATCCTAACATACCAGTTATAGAATTTTCATCCGTTCCTATTAATCTTTATGCAAGCTGGCAAAATATCCAAGTAGTGGACGACTGTCGAGCCACTCCGCTGCCCGATAATAATCTCTTTAAGACACTTCGCAATCTTCTCGAACAGGGAAATTGGCAGCAGGCCGAAGCCGAAACGAAAAAACTAATGCTTCGAGGTACAGATCAAACCTACTTTAACGGAAACATCATAAACAATCTGTCTTGTTCTGACCTGAAGATTATTAATCGACTTTGGGTGCAATATTCCAGTGGACATTTTGGCTTTAGCGTTCAGGGAGAAATCTGGAGAGGCGTAAAAAATGACTATAAGCAATTTGAAGAGAGGGTAGGGTGGCGGCGTGGCTATGAAGGACCATTGACCAATCCCCCCAACTACAGTCTTGAAGCCAAAAAAGGTCACTTGCCATCCTATAAACTTCTTGCCGCTTCCGACTTCGGAACATTCCTTAACCGATTGGAAAAATGCGATGCTTTAAGTTTCACAGACTCAGGTATTATAGAGAATATAATCTCAAGCGAATCTGAACCCTAATTATGATGAATAACGGTTTCATTTCACCTCTGAAATTTCTCAGCCTAAGTTTCTGCCTAACTTGTCTGCCGTCAAATACCCAAGCGATAAATATTTACCCGCCAATTATCACCAGCAACCAACAACAACAGAATAAGCAAACGGAATCGCCAGAAGTTGGTTTGGAAATAATAGGAAGTCCCTCTCTCAACAGATTGGTGATTCCCATGTACCGATATACTGGTGAATGCCCGGGGTTTTCTAAAGGTATAGTAAAAGCAAGCTTTACCTCCACCGCCTTCCCTCCGAGTCGGGACAGAAGGGTTATTGTTAGAAATGTTAGCCGGGGAGTGGCGAGCGATCCTTTTCCCTTCACCGATCGAGATTATAGCCGGGGCAGAGGCTCCCAAATTACCGAGATAACCATCGGTTCAGGACACGATGGACAATTTCTAATCGTCAGACAGGGAGAAAACGATTTCGATTATACGATTAAGGAAAAAAACACAATAGTTGACCAGGGAACCTTCACAGCATACGTGGAAACAACAACCATTGTTGAAGAAAAGAATAAAGTACCAACAACAAAGCGTGTTTGCCCTGGTAATCGTATCGATGATCCCTTGGGAATCATCAATCTCTTGGGAAGCATAATCTGTGACAAGGAGGAAGTAACAGTCTATGAATGTCCATCTTATCCCGATGTTACAAGATAGGGTTCGCTCAATATAGGTAAAAGCCCTACTAAAAAAGGCTTTTATTTGATATGACTCAAAACCTTTGCGATTTCCCTAGTAATGAAAATCTCAAAGGTAGTTTCGTTGGACTTAATAGGGTTAGTGGAGGATAAACTGCCCTCAGAAAATGCACTGAGGGATAGCATCCTTTTTGTCCGCATCGGGGAAATACTATGTTATAATTACTTCTTAAGTAGGTAGGCGTTAAAAATTATCAGATTCCCCCTTATTAAGGGGGGACTAAGGGGGGATCGGCACCCCCCTTATCAAGGGGGGCAGGGGGGATCGAACCTAAAATCCATTTTAAATTTAATTATAACCAGCTACTTATTTGTTTGAAAAAAAATTGAGGTAAAATAGCTATGAAACTTACTGTCATCTTTTCAATAATCGTTCTATCTTCTGTGAGTTTAGTAAGTTCTATCGGTGCTGAAAATCTCGATCATGTAAAGAAATTTAAGCAAACAAAACAATGCCCCGGATGTGATTTAAGCGGTGCAGATTTGAGTGGATTAAATCTAAGACACGCTAACCTACAAGGCGCTGATTTAAGTGGTGCTAGTCTTCGTGGTTCTGATTTAACCAAAGCCAATTTAAGTGGCGCAATTTTGACGGGAGCTAACTTGGATAGCACCAAATTAATAGGAGCAAATTTATCAAATGCTAGACTTAATAGTGCTTATATGGGCTATGCAAAATTAATGGATGCTAATTTAAAAAGAGCAAGCCTGATAAATGCTGACATAGCCCGGTCTAATTTTACAGGGGCAGATGTGACAGACGCTAATTTTAATGGTGTGAGATGTGATACTTATACAGGGTTGGATGGAAGCGCAAGTGCAGCATGGTGTAAATAAATAAAAATGAACCACTCTACGCTGCTACACGATCAAGTGGAGTAGTTCATTTAAGGGTTAATGATTTGGCATGACCTTAACTTGTTTTCAGAAGCTTGTGATGAAAAACTCCAGACTTAAGGAAGCCGTTTGAAGTGTTCAGCAAGCTCTGAAGTATTTTCAGCAGTTTTTAGTGAGGCCACAAATCCCTCTAAAACAATGCGAAAGCTAATCAGGAGTGATAGGAATAAAACTGGGGACAAGAGAAAAGCCAGTAAACCTTGACCCGGACCTGCTTGAAATCCACCTATCAAAAATCCTAAAGAAAATAGGAAGATAAAAATTCCCCCTACTCCGTAAATTAAACCAATAATTCTAATTCCAATAAATTTGGAAAAGGAAAGGTCGAATAATAAACTGAAAAAATTACTCGGCATTTAACTTGCTCCTCTCTTAATAAACGGCAATTTTTTGAAGTCTGAGTAACGAACTGTGAAAAGTTTCGGCATATCAGCCTATTTGGGTGCGATCGCAGAATTTTTCGTATATCACACCCAGAAGCTTGAAGTAGATTTATGACAATAGGCTGAAATAACAGAAACTTTCTGGAAGTCTAGCGACGATTCTTTGATCTGACTGCATTTTTTGACAAAAGTTTACAATTATTCAACGTACTTAATTGTCGGGGACTTCTGTAAAGATTATCATTCATACTGCACTTGTCGCGTTTTGTTTCCATCTAAATCAACAAGAATCTAAGGGTAATATCAAGACTTATCGAACTGTTTAGTTAGTACATAGCCCAAAGCAAGCTATGAGCCGGTGATAATTTTTGGAGATGTCTAATAATTAGCAGCAACAATCATCATATCCCCAAGGAAAACCTTCACCATAATTCCTATTATCCTCACTCAAACATTTAAAAACTCTAACATTTCCATCTTGAAGAAGACCGACTTCTGGTCCCCATTCATATCCTAGCCAAAACTTAATCAATACAACATCCGAACAAGAAAATATGATGTCTTGACTGATTGATTCCATAAATTTGGGGGAATTGCCAACATTGTTTAATCCTGGTTCACCGACTGTTATGTTTACTATCTTATTTCTGGTTGCTTTCCAAGGATTGTTTCGTCCATTATATCTGACAGCATTCGGTGAATTCAAAAGCTCTATACTAAATTCAGATGCTGTTTTTCCACCATTAGCATTTAGTTGCCAACTCCATGCCTTAGCTTTCTTCAATTTAGCTTGCGTTCTATCTAAGGAAGCTTGACACTTAGCAGAAACCTGACAGGGGGACAAGCAAGCTGAAAAGCTTATGTAGCACGGAATACAGATACGGACTCCAAAAAAAGATAAGTCATATTTACCATATATGACCTAAATAACGAAAATGATAAGTGAACTATACCAGAAAGTGTTAAAAAATGAACTGGGACGAGCCAGATATCTACTGTTGTTAATGATAGTTGGAACCTTGCAAATACTAAAGCAAGCTAAGTTAGAGATATTAGCTGAAGCCTTACCAATACCAATCCTGTTTGAGAGTCGGAGAAAAAAACTAAAAAGATTTTTAAAGCTGGAAATTCTGAATATTGAAAAAATCTGGTTTCTCTGCCTAAAAGAGATGTTAAAACAGCAGCAGAGATTCACAACAAAAGGATTAGCGTATATTGCCATAGACCAGACAAGTTTGGGAGCAATAAATATCTTGATGGTGAGTCTAATTTACGACAAGAGAGCCATGCCAATCTATTGGGAGATATTAGATAAAAAAGGAAGTAGTAATCTCGAAGAACAGCAGCGAGTATTGGGAAAATATTGACGGTGCTATCAGGTCATAAAATCGTGGTGTTAGGAGATAGAGAATTTTGCTCGGTCAGTCTTGGAAAGTGGCTTCAGAAGCAGAGTTTATACTTTTGTTTAAGACAAAAAAAAAGTACAAATGTCAAGACAAAAGAAGGAATTTATCAAGAAATGAGAGAGTTAGGTTTAAGTCCAGGAACTCAACTATTTTTAAATGATGTCAATATTACAAAAGAGCAGGGATTTGTCCAGTTTAACTTAGCTGGTAAGTGGAAAAAAACCTATGGGGGTTTTCAAACAAAAGAACCTTGATATATTCTGACAAATTTTGGGGATTTAGAGACGGCAATAATTGCCTATCAAAAAAGATTTGATATTGAGGAGATGTTCCGAAATTTTAAGTCGGGAGGCTATAGCTTAGAAGGTTCTCAATTAGCACCGCAATACTTATCAAAGCTGATAATTGTTATAGCTATCGCCTATACAAGTGCCACACTGCAAGGTAAAAAAATTAAGGATATGGGAATCCAAAAATATGTTACAAGACCTGAAAAAAGATATAAAGGTCAACGCAGACACAGCAGTTTTTATGTGGGTCAACATTTCTATCATTGGCTCCAGCTACATCAAATGTTCCCAAAAAAATATAGAAGAGCTAATGCAAATTAACCGCTATCGGTTGAAGGATTACATCAAGGGACAAAGAGCTATATCGCGGTTCTTCGGTTTGTGTTATGCAATGGACTGGGGTTATAAGGGATGAAAACCTTATTTAGAAAGGCATTTGGCGATTTTTGTCAATTGTTTTTTATCTAGAGCGAACTCATCAATTAAGTCTCTTGCCAGAGAAGGATTTAGTCAATTTATGCCCCCCTATCGAACCATAACAAGTAACGAAGAGCCAGTAAGTAGTCGTGCAAAATAAATTTCCTAATGAAGAAAGGCAAGAGGCAAGAGGTGGTTAGATATGTGTAATTAATTTTGCTTAGGTACTTATTGCCGTTAAATAGGCTACAGACTCTCTTCCCTGCAACCTAATAATGGACAAGGTTTTCGCTTCACCTTTTCAGCCTAGCATCTACATTATAAAAGATACCAAATCGGTTCTATAAGCTTTTCATCCAATCACTAATCAACTGGTTAACCTCTGTGGGAATTTCATCGTGGGGACAATGACCGGCAGTTAGATAATATTCTGTGAGAGAAGGATAGTATTGACGGAATTTGGCCCCGCGTTCCCTAGTATTCATCCAAGGGTCCCCCTCACCCCATAACATCAACAGGGGACAACTTAACTTTTGCAGGAGAATATCCACATTTTCCCCCCGGGGAGATTTAAACACAGAAGCAAAAACTTTGGCTGCTCCCGCATCCAGGGAAGGACGACGGATATCTTCTATTAACTGCTCGGTAATGGCACTGCGATCGAGATATACTTTCTCTAGGGTTTTACGGATAGTTTTGGGTTGACGGGTATAGAGAAATAAGAGATAACTAGCCCAGGGTTGCAGCAAGACTGATCGCAGTAGTTTTTGTGCTAAATTAGGCTGACGATTGCTTTCTGTATCGCTAAAGGGACCAGCACTATTGAGGAGAATTAATCCCCGAACATTCTCGGAATGATTAGCAGCTACACAGAGAGAAGCGTAACCCCCCAGAGAATTACCCGCTAAAACCGTCGGTTGGCCCACAACTTCCTTGATAAAATCGTTTAATTGTTGCTGCCAAAGATTGCCACTATAGACAAGATCCGGTTTAGCTGATCTACCAAATCCTAACAGATCGATCGCCCATACTTCCCATTCTGAGACCAAACCTTGCACATTTTTTCGCCAATGGTCGGTGGAAGCGCCAAAACCGTGGACTAATAGTAAAGGGGGTTTTCCCGCAACTCTAGTACCCGCTTGCACATAGTGTATCGAATTTCCTTGCCATTGCCAATTTTGCCTGATTGTCAGAGCAGCTGTATTCATCTGGTGTTTTGTTAAGTAATGTTAATAATTCTTAGTCTAACCGATTGAGAAACTGGAGACAAAGCTAGAGATTTTTGACCAAACCCCTTGACCAAAAACGGAACTTGACATATACTTACATATATGATAGAAATCCGTGCCTGCCTGCAAACCCTTCATTTTTGGGCAAATAACCCTAAAAAACACTCTCAAAAAAATCTTGAGCGGGATTAATCTCCTAGTATGGGTGGCTAACCCTAGATAATTACTCCTGAATAACAGGGACAGTTTTTTGCTAATTCTGATAACAGCTATGAAGATTTTGACGATTTTACAGGGATTAATCGACAAAAATCCCTTAACTGAGGCGGATCTAGAAGAATTACTAGCGATCGAATCCTTAAATTTTCAGCAGACTAACCCTCTCATCCTACAGGAAAGGGCGGAACTATTAACGATTCTCTGGCCGCGAGTCTGGCAAAAATGTCAGGAGTTAGGGATAAATCAGCCAAATCAGATTTTGATCAGCTGTTGGCGCTTGTGGATTCCCTGGGCGCTAGAGCTACGCAGCCACGCAAAACCGTTGATTCAAGGCATTTTGGCTCCCCAAGGCACGGGAAAGACCACCGTAACATCCATAATGTCGATTATTTTAGCCTATTTTGATTTAAAAGTAAATAATCTCTCTTTAGATGATATTTATAAGACCTATAATGAGCGAATAAAATTGCGTCAAAAGGATGAAAGATTGCGCTGGCGTGGTCCACCGGGTACTCATGATATAGCATTAGGAATTAAAGTTTTAGAACAGGTTTGTCAGCAAGAAAGTCCGATTTTAATCCCGCGGTTTGACAAGTCCCTGCATCGAGGACAAGGAGATAGAATTGCAGCGGAACAAGTGGAACGAGTTGATGTTCTTTTTTTCGAGGGTTGGTTTGTGGGCATGAATCCAGTAGAAGAAACAGTCTTTGATCATGCCCCCGATCCGATTAATAGCGAGGAAGACCGACAATTCGCCAGGGATAATAATCAAAGATTGCGAGAATATCTACCCCTCTGGTCAAAAATCGATCGCTTACTGATTCTTTATCCCCTTGACTACCGTTACAGTTTACAATGGCGACAGGCGGCCGAAACAAAAGGAGGTATGACCCCATCAGAAATCGAGGAATTTGTCAAGTATTTTTGGAAAAGTTTACATCCGCAATTGTTTCTGCCCCCCCTGCTCAAACAAGCGGATATAGTGGTAGAAATTAATCGCGATCATAGTCTGGGAAAAATCAGTTATCAGTGAGCAGTAGGCAAGAGGCAAGAGGCAAGAGGCAAGAGGCAAAAGAAAGAATCTGGCAATTCTCCTACCCAAAAAGAAGGTTAGAAACTAAGTCCATAAAATCTTCTAGCTTAACAAATTAGGTTTTAGATTCCGTCGAGTTAAAAGAAAGCTCCGAACTTGTCACTTAACACTATTGACTGAAAACTCACATCTGGTAACTGATAACTGATAACTGATAACTGATAACTGATAACTGATAACTGATAACTGATAAAGCTTATGATTGAAGTGGAACATCTGAGTAAAATTTATGGTTCGACCACGGCAATTAGTGACGTGGATTTTACCGTAGAAAAAGGAGAAATACTCGGTTTCTTGGGACCGAATGGAGCGGGAAAAACCACAACTATGAGGATTTTATCTGGGTATATTCCTGCCACGACAGGAACAGCAAGGATAGCAGGATACGATGTGCATCAACAATCCTTAGAAGTGCGTCGTCGCATTGGTTATCTTCCCGAAAATCCCCCCTTGTATCCAGAGATGACCGTGGAAGGTTTTCTTGATTTTGTGGCACGGATTAAAGGCATCTCATCGGGGGATAGAAAAGCGCGGGTAGATTTAGTGTTAGGCAAATGTCAGTTACTAGAAAAAAGAAAAGTTATTATCCGCAAGTTATCCAAGGGTTATAAACAGCGTGTGGGAATTGCCCAAGCGATTGTACACGATCCACCAGTAATTATTTTAGATGAACCGACAGTAGGATTGGATCCGAAACAGATTATCGAGGTGAGAAATCTAATTAAAAGTTTAGCGGGAGAACATACAATTATTCTCTCCACTCATATTTTACCAGAAGTGAGTATTACCTGCGATCGAGCGACAATTATTAATCGGGGTCGCATCGTAGCCAATAATATTACTACCGCTACCCCTGCTGGTTCCAGTTATGAAATTGAGATCGAAGGTGATAGGGATTCCCTGCTAGAAATCCTTCAACAACTGCCGCAAGTCGAGCAAGCAGCAAAAGTCGGCGATAACCTGCTCAAAATTGTTGGTCAAGCGGGGACAAATCTAGGGGCAGAACTTGCTAGAATAGTTGTCAACAATGGTTATAACCTATTAGAAATGCGTCGCACGCGTAAAACCCTAGAAGATATCTTTCTGGAAGTAATCGGCAGCGGGGAAAGTAACCACCAAGAGGAGAGGCATGATCAATAATATCTGGGCGATTTTTCGCAAGGAATTTCAAAGCTATTTTACCGCCGCCAATGCCTATATCATTATGGGGATATTTTGGTTAGTGGCGGGATTTTTCTTTAACTCCCTTCTCTACGGCATTATTCTCGATATTGGTATTCAGGAACAATCGGGATTTCTAGTAGCCAGAGATACGGTATCTGAATTTCTGACCACTTTCATCGGCATTATCTTATCCTCTTTATTGTTGGTAATTTTGCCGGCCCTGTCTATGGGATTATACGCAGAGGAAAAAAAACAGGGAACCCTAGAACTTTTAGCCACTTCCCCCCTGACTAATTGGAGTATAGCCATCGGTAAATTATTGGGAGTGCTGGCCTTTTTTACCGTGATGATTACCCCCCTCTGGATTTACGAAATAGTAGTTTTTAGTAGCGCAGTTCCCCCGGTGAATATAGCCAGTATTTTACTAGCTCATCTAGGATTAATTTTACTGGCAGCGGCCATCCTAGCCATCGGGATGTTTATATCTTCCCTCACCAATAGTTCTATTCTTGCTTACATCATCACCTTTATCACCATCTTATTTATCTGGATACTGGATGTAATTGCTAACAATGCCGAAACCTTCTTTCGAGATCGCATTGGAGGAGAAGTGGGAGAACAGATCGGATTTTTCTTGAAAGAATTGCTCTCCCATCTATCTTGGTATCAACCCTTTAACAATTTCGTGCGGGGAATTTTTGACAGTAGTAGTTTAGTCATCCTCCTCAGTTATATTCTGCTGGGAATCTTCCTAACTACTCAAGCGATCGAAGCAGACCGTTATCAAAGAAACTAACTATGAGATCCTGGCAAAAATACGGTAAATTTCTCTATATACCCGCCCTCTTTCTGGCTAGTGCCGGCTTAACCGTAGGGTTAATCTCCGGTCAATGGTCATCCCTCTCTCTGGGGTTATTAATTGCCGGGGCTATTCTGTTTCTAGGGTGGCTGTTGTTATTAGTAATCACTTCCAAAGACTTTTGGCAAAAAAGAAGTACCCGCACTGGCACTCAAACCCTCATTACTACTATTATTGTCCTCGGTGTTATCGGTTTAATTAACTTTCTCGCCCTCCGTTATCCCTATCGAGTTGATTTAACCGAAAACCAAATCTTTAGTTTATCCCCCCAAACCGAAAGACTATTAACCAATCTGTCAAAACCAATCAAAGTCTGGATTTTTTCAACCCGGGGAATCAGTGGCAACGAACAGGAACTTTTAGCCAATTATCAACGCAAAAATCCCCAATTTCAGTACGAGATAGTTAACCCGGAGAAAAAACCCAATATCGCTCAAGAATTCAAAAAACTAGCCGATGATAATTTGTCCAGAGTCTATCTACAGTATGGTGACAAAAAACAGCCTCTGAAAACTATTAGTGAAGAGGAAAGTCTCACGGAAGCGAAACTGAGTAACGCCATCGAAACCGCTAAAACCGATCGCACTTTAACCGCTTACTTTCTGCAAGGTCATGGAGAAAATGCCATCAAAGAGCCTCAAGGTGGATTAGTGCAAACAGTCAATAGTTTAGAAGCAAAAGGTTATCAAGTAAAACCACTTAATCTAGTGGAACGTTCCACCATTCCCAATAATGCCGATGTCATTATTATTGCCAGTCCCAAAAGAAAAATATTTCCCCAGGAAGTCACCGCGTTAAAAAACTATCTTGAGCAAGGGGGCAAAATTTTATTAATGATTGACCCCCAAACCGAAACCGGATTAGAACCCTTATTAACCTCTTGGGGTGTGAAACTAGATAATCGGATTATTATTGATGCTTCCGGTGCTGGGGAAATCATCGGTTTAGGTCCGGCTAGTCCCATTATTACCAATTACGGTAATCATCCCATTACCCAGGATTTTGCTAACGGTATTTCTATCTTTCCCTTTGCTCGTCCCATCGCTACCGTTCCCATCGAAGGAATTGAAGCCGTATCTTTAATGATTACTAATGATAAAATGTGGGCTGAGAGTGATTTAAATGATCAGAATCTCCAGTTTAACCCTGAAAAAGATTTAGCTGGCCCCTTTGATCTAGGAGTTGCTCTGGCTGGAAAAAAAGGTAAATTAATCGTGATTGGTAATGCCAGCTTTGCCAGCGATGGACTGTTTGAACAACAGTTAAACGGAGATATATTTTTAAATTCTGTGCAGTGGTTAGCCAGTGGTGAAACAGCCACCTTATCTATCCGAGCTAAGGAACCAGAAAATAGAAGAATCAATTTAAATCCCCTGCAAGCTAACGCTATTTTTTGGATAGCGATGGTAGTAATGCCTTTAGTAGGATTTACCCTAGCTGGATTGACTTGGTGGCAACGTCGTTAATCGAGTTAGAATCTAGAAAAATCATCTCTCTTAATTCCCCTAACTGCCATGACCACAACCCAAACTATCCCCCAATTGTTGACTTTTGATGACTATATTAATCAATATCCCGATGATGGACAACAATACGAATTAATCGCAGGAAAATTATTGGCTATGATGCGACCGATCGGAAAACACGAAGAAATTGGCGGATTTGTTTCTGGAACCCTATTCTTAGAGATAAATCGGCAGCAATTACCCTATTTTATCCCCAATACTGCGGCAGTAAAACCCCTTCGCCCCCATACGGGTTATCTACCCGATATTATTGTCTTAGACAGAGAAAATCTAGTTAATGATCCCTATTGGGAAACCGCTTCCTCAATTTCTTTGGCAACATCAGCTAAATTAATTATTGAAATTGTCAGTTCCAATTGGCGAGATGATTATCTGAAAAAATTCGACGACTACGAACAATTAGGAATTGCCGAATATTGGATTATCGATTATTTAGCCAAAGGTTCGGCCCGATATATCGGCAGCCCCAAAGAACCCACCATTTCTATCTATCAATTAATCGATGGAGAATATCAAGGTAATTTATTTAAACAGGATCAACGTCTTATTTCAGGGGTTTTTCCAGAGTTAAACCTCACGGCTAGGGACTTCCAGAGAATAAAATACCCAACAAAAAAATAGAAAAGTGTTTTTTTGAAAAAGTAATTATTTTTGTCTAGGAAAACAAAGAGTCTCCCATTACAACCTATTTTTCCGAAAAAAAAATAGCAGCATAAACTTTTATACTTCCGAGCTTTTTCGAGTATAACAAGGACAAGTTAAAGAATCAAATACAGTTTTTAGCTAACCATCTTAGTTAACTACAAACTAGGTCTTATCATAATAAATATCAATAAACCATTGCCCCAAATCGGGAAAGTCTTGATTCGTTGATTCTGTGAGACGTTCGATTTTTTCTTCGATTTTTTCCATGGCTTTTTTAGTAAGCTTTACTCCTTTTTCGTAAGTTTCAGTAATCAACTTAACAATCGGGTGTTTTCCTTTCCAAGTCATAGTTTGGGCGAATTTCAAAGCTGTTTCGATTTCATCTAAAATACTCCCATTCCAATGGTTTTCTAACACAGCCCAGGTTCGTTCAATAGGATTATATTTACTATGGTAGGGGGGATAGTAAGCTAAACGTATATTAACTTGATATTTTTGGGAAAACTCAACTATACGTTTCATAAACTGAGTTCGTCTCGAATTATTTTCTGATCCATTATCTTGATTAATTATCAAAGTTTTAATTTTCTCAAAACGAGATTTTTCAGATTCCCAGAAATCCTCTAATATATCAACAATAAAGTCACTGGTGACTGTGGAGGTAGTGAAATACAAAAACAACTCATCAAATTCTGGAATAAATATTCCGTAAGGGGTTAGGGTTGTTTTCGGATTAAAATCATGATCGTTTGTTTCGACAGTTATTCTATTTTTACCTCCTCGATCAAACAGTCCAATATTAACACGGGCTTTGGCATCTAAACTAAGACGTAACATCGTAGGGTCTTCATCCGCTTCCCGATTAATGTTAGCTAATTCCTCAAAGATTGCCTCGGTTTCTGGAATTTTTTTTGAGGTAAAACTTTAGCGACTCTTTTCAGACGATAACCTAAGTTATTTAATTTAACCCGAATAGTTTCCTCGCTCGGTAAATCCTCATCACTGTACCCATATTTAGAGATTAATTGCTTTCGGACTTCGGCCGCACTCAGTCTCACATAAAGCCTTTGGCTTTTAAAACTTGGGTCAGTTTGGCTTTGAGAATCCACTAAATTTTTGATGTTTTCCAATAGAAAAGGTAAATGTTCTTCTGCTTTTTTCCGCCCCTTAGCTGAATGATTATCAACACAAATAATGCCTCTTTTTAGTTCTTTAATTCCTTTACGAATAGTAGTTCGATTCCAGCCTAACTCCTGTGCAGCAAGGGTTTGTCCCCCATAGCCTAATTCTAAGACTGTTTGCGCCATGAATCTTCTTTTAGCTGCACCTTTTAATTGAAGTGCAGTTTCACTGAGCAATTTCTTGAGGGAATCAGTTAATTCCATATATTCTTAAAAAGAAAAACTTGATTAATAATGTACAGGATTAATTCTACTACAAAATTGGAAGGAGGGGGCAACCATCGATCCCTACCTCCCACACTCCGAGAATGATTATTATTCTTGAGAATGAATAGTTTATTTTTTGGAAGTCCCCTAATCAAATTTTTCGTGCTAGAGCTTAAAGAAAAACCCGTATTTTTAGATTGGACTTATGGCAAAAATCAAAAATTGTCCTGAGAGTAAGGAGTCAGGAGCTTATAATAGAAAACAACTCAAGAGCGGAGAAATCAATTAATGTTTGCCACAATAGAAGATAAACAAGCTCTTTCCCTCGAAGTATTTCTTGCCCTTCCAGAAACTAAGCCTGCTAGGGAATATTATCATGGAATTGTCACTCAAAAACCTATGCCCAAAGGAAAACACAGCATCTTACAATTTGAGTTAGCCTCTGCCATTAATCAACAGACTAAACCTCAAAAATTAGCTTATGCTCTACCTGAATTGCGTTGTACTTTTGCAGAACGTTCAATTGTGCCAGATATTGCGGTGATTCGTTGGGAGAATTTGCCAAGAGATCTAGATGAAGAAATGGCCGATCAATTTTTACGTTATCCCGATAGGATTATTGAAATTATGTCTCCTGAACAATCTGTTACCTTAGGGATGGAAAAGATTATTTTCTGTTTACAACAAGGAACAGAATTAGGTTGGTTGATTGATCCTTCAGCAAAGTCAGTCACCGTTTTTCAAACAGGATTACCGAAAGTACATATTGCAACTGAAGGAAATAATGAGCCTTTAGCAGTGATTAAAGGTTTAGAACGTTGGTCAATATCAGCAGTGGATATTTTTGCTTGGCTAAAGGTTTAATTTGTTCTGTCAGCATCGTTTGGTTTATCAGTTTATTCCAGAAGAGTAAAGTTGTCAAAGTTATAGGGATGTGGACTTATTTTTTAATTATTTTATACTGGTAGCATTAATGATTGATTTGGATTGTAAAAATTAGGAACATGAAAAGCTTGTGGTATAAGACTTTTGCCTTCCGCAAAGCGGTATAAATACCCTCAAGATAACATAAAAATATGATATAAATGCCCCTACTCAATTGACTAAATAAAGGGGAATTTATGGTATTTTAGAAACAATTTAGCCGACTTTTGTGGTTTCTTTTTCGGTGGATTGGGAGGGTTTTAGTTTGCGTTTCAGGGTTGAAGCTGCACCGAGAGTGCCGAGAGCGAGGAGGCTGAGGGTTGAGGTGGGTTCGGGAACTGGTTGGACACCCAAAAGTTCGCCATCAAAAGTAACTTCGCTGGCAAAGACCCAGGCAGTGCGCCGATTTAGAGTAAGTTGTAGGGAACTACCACTAAAATTTAATCCTGAAAAAGTATAGGATGTTGGCGCTGCAGTAGGAGGATCAGTAAGAGACCCCGAATTATAATTAGAGCCACCCATACTTAATAATATACTTTGCGGTACGGAAACAGCACCAAAACCATTTGCGTCATCCACATATACAGTAACTGCGTTTATATTTACTGTGCCAGCAAAGTTAAAAGTAATGACAGGATTCCGGTTTTCCTAACCAACATAAGGTCCTGTACCGTCTGCAACTTCTACATCATTCCAGTTTTGTGTAGGAATTATGCCATCAGTTAGATCTCCAACTCCTCCACTGAGAGGAGCATAATTTACCGACGTGTTTCCAGTACCATTATATTTCTTGTCCCAGTATTTAGAGCCGCCTCCATTGGCTCTCTTAGGTTTGGTGGGTAAAATGTATTCTAAGATACAGTCCTGCTGGCGAGCGAGTGGAAGGAACCACAGAAACACAGAGGACACAAAGATTGATCGCTTCTATAGTAAGTTAAACTGGTCGCAACGCGCTCGCTACGCGAGATCACACAAAGAATAAGAGAGCCACACTTTTTGAGGAGAAAAAAGTCTAAAAGCCTTATCCAACTTGGTTTATCTTCAGATATTGATGCTACTGAGAAACTTACCTATGACTAAAAGAGCTTTACTACTAATCAATCGTCACTCGCGCAAGGGTAAAGAAAACTTTGCTCAAACTGTTGATCTGCTCAATCATTGGGATTTTGAAATTATCAGCGTCCCTTTGAAAAAGGTAGAAGATATACCTTTTTTGCTGGAAAAATATCGCTCTAGTATTGATTTAGTTATCGTCGGTGGTGGCGATGGGACTCTTAATGCTATGGCGGATGTGTTGGTAGAAACTCAACTGCCCCTAGGCATTATACCTCTGGGAACGGCTAATGATTTAGCCCGGACTTTAGGGATACCGAATTCTATTGCCGAAGCCTGTCGAATTATTGCCGAAGGTAATTTAAAATATATCGATCTAGGTTGGGTAAATAATAAATACTTTTTCAACGTGGCTAGTTTAGGATTAAGTGTGAAAATTACCCAGAAACTGAGCAAGGGTTTAAAGCGACGTTTGGGAATTTTGGCCTATGCTTGGACAGCCCTACAGGTATTAAGTAAAACCCGTCCTTTTACCGCTATGATCGGTATTGATGGAGAAAATATCAAAGTTAAAACCCTACAAATAGCGATCGGAAATGGTCGTTATTATGGGGGAGGAATGCCGATCGCTTACGATGCCCAAATCGACGATCAAAGGTTAGATTTATATAGCCTAGAAATTGAACACTGGTGGCAAATTTTCCCGCTTTTGTGGACATTACCGCGAGGACAACAGGGTTTATTATCTTGGGTGAGAACTCTTAACGGTAAAGAAATTCAAATTGAGACTCGTAAACCCCATAGTATCAACACCGATGGCGAAATTACTAGCACTACTCCCGCCATATTTCGGGTTATTCCAGCAGCCATAGGGGTCTATATTCCCCGCCAGAAAACACAATCTTAAAATTAACGAAAAGGAGGAGAATACAATAAACCGCCCTTTGTCCAAAGATTATTTAAACCTCGATCGAGTTGCAGGGGTTTACCAATTTCACGATCATAAATTTCACCGTAATTACCCACCTTTTTTAAGACTCTTTGGGCAAAATCATTGGGCAAACCCATATCTTCACCTAACTTCTCATCGATACCCAAAAAGCGCCGAATACTGGGGTCTTTGCTATCGGCAAAAGTGGCAATATTTTGGGAGTTAATTCCAAATTCTTCCCCTTGAATTAAACTAAAAACGATCGAGCGGACGGCATTCGACCAAGCGGGATCACCATCGGCCACGGCCGGGGCCAAGGGTTCCTTAGATATTACCACTTCTAATAATTGATGATCCTGCGGTCGGGGAAAAACCGAGCGCCGGGCCACCAATTGGGAGCGATCGGAGGTGACAGCCTGACAGCGCCCCGCCTGATAAGCTGTATATAAGGCCTCCACATCATCGGAAACGATCGGTTTATAACCTTGCACTCCCGCTTTTGCCATGGCATCGGCCAGATTTTGTTCCGTGGTGGTTCCAGATAGCACACAAAGGGACTTTCCGCTCAAATCTTCTAATTTCTTAATATTACTGGCTTTCGTGGCCATAATTCCTTGACCATCATAGAAAACCGGGGTGATAAACTCCATCCCCAGAGCGGTATCCCGGTTAATCGTCCAGGTGGTGTTGCGACTGAGAATGTCCACTTCTCCCGTCTGTACAGCAGTAAATCTCTCTTGGGGACTAAGTTTACGATATTCGACTTTGGCGGGATCATCAAAGAGAGCCGCCGCGATAGCTCGACAAATTTGCACATCTAAGCCCGAATATTCGCCTTTTTCATTAACAAAGCTAAACCCCGGCACTTCTCCGTTAATACCACAAATTAACTTACCGCGATTTTTCACCGTTTGCAAACGGCCAGCATCGGGACTACTTGCGGTGTTAGAACTAGAATTGGGTTGATTTTCCGTCCCACAGGCAGTAATTAGCAGTAACAGCAGGGACAATGCACAAAAACGCCACTTTAGCATAGATATTCTCTGAAAAATTTTTTTAGTCACTTAATTTTAGCGGAAAGACCAGAGCGAGCTTAACAGTATAGCCACGATCGCACCGATAACCGTATTGATCACATTGACCAATTCATTAGTTAACCACAGAAAGCGGGTTTGTAGGGTAGCTCCGATGAGACTTTCGATATTGGTGGCGATAAAGGCTGCAATTACACACCATAACACACCAAGAAGATCGATCGCACCGATAGTCCATGCTAACAGGGAAATCGCCGTGGCTGCCAGCAAACCGGCGAGCGTTCCTTCCAAACTAACAGCACCTTCTGTTCCCCGGGGGACGGATTTAAAATTAGTGATTAGATAAGTAGTTTTACCGTAAGCTTTGCCCACCTCACTGGCAGTAGTATCGGCTAATTTAGTGCTAAAACTAGCCACATAAGCGAGTATTAACAGGTAATCCCAGGGAGAAGCGGCAAAAAGACTGAGGATAGCGCAAATTGCCCCTGCTAAAGCGGAACCCCAGACATTTTCTGGACCGCGTACCCCCGCTCTTTTTTCGGCGATTCCCTCCGCTTCCTTGCGCGCTAAACCGATGCGGGTGACAGTAGAACCGACGAGGAAATAGAATAAAACAATCAGATAACCGCGCCATCCCAAGCTTCCCCAGACAATTACCCCTAAAACCCAAGCATGGAGATAACCCATCCGAGTTAAGAGCTTTTTTGGGGCAATTGCAGCGATTCCGAGGAGGATGGTATTGAGAAGAACAGCGACGAGCCAAGGATTAGTTAACATAGTATCTGGCCAAGTTTATATACCCTATTGTATCGATCGAGTTTATGAAAACTAATCAACCTTATCAACCTCTTTTACTGCGAATTCTGCACGGATTCACGGGAATTGTCCTCATTGCCGCCATGGTTACGGCCTATTGGACCTATGATACTTTTGACGGTCGTTGGTTGAAACTGCCCCTACCAGAATATCAAGAAATTGAAAGTATTCATGGTACTTTTGGCCTCTATACTCTGATTATCTTTCCCGTTTTTGCTATCTATGCTTTTCGTCGCGGCAACAAAAGATTAATTCAAAGTGATTCTCTTAACAAATTAACCCAATTTGGTAAGCCAATTTGGTGGTACAGTCTCCATCGTTTAGTCAATACTTTGATTCTTTTTGCCCTAACTTTTGCCTTGTATAGTGGTCGGATGATGGATTCCAAATGGCTACCGGAAGGGGAATTAAATCACTTTTGGTATTATGCCCATTTGCTCAGTTGGTTAATTATGGCAGTATATCTGATCCTGCACCTGCTCATGACTGCTAAAGTGGGAGGAGTTCCCCTGTTATTGTCTATCCTTAAATGGGGTTTTCGTGAACAAGATAGTCCGAAATTATGGTTATCTCAATTACGTCAATGGGGGTTAAGTTTGCGTCTAGCTAATAGTTTTCAGTGGCTACAATCTCTTAACTTATATAAAGTCTTAGAAATTGTTGTTTTATTGGCTATTATAGCGGCTTGGATTGTTCCCAAGTTTGACTAGATCTAAGGGAGCAACTACCAGAGCGGATCGGAATATAAATGAACGGTTAAAGAATCTTGATCGCCCGGGATACCAGTAATACAACTGCAAATTTGAGTACCATCATCTAATTCTACTTCACAGGCGTGACAGGAACCCATTAAACAGCCAGTAGGAATGTCAATTCCTGCTTTTTTGGCTACATCTAATAATAGTTCTCCCGTTTCCGCTTCTATGATAATATCATCGGGTAAAAAACGCACTGAAATAGTCATAATTTCTCCTTACAAATGAGCAAAAATAGGTTTAAGATTTAAATGTTCTTCCAATAAATTAGCCATATTATCTAGGGTTATTTCTCTTTGTTCACTATAGTTAGCAATTCCCGTAGGCAAAGATAATAAACCGCGACGCTGACGTAGATGATTTAGCCAAGTTCTTCGCCAAGAACCATTATCAAAGATACCATGTAAATAACAGCCCCAAATTGAGAGAGAATCATTGACAATTCCTAGACTAGCATCTTCCTCGAACATTTTTTGATAACCTGATTCACTTTCCCATTGGCTTATTCCCTGGTGAATTTCGTATCCTGTTACTGGTAAACCCCCCTGGGGAAAATTAGATAAAACTTGTCGTTGACGGGTAATTTTTTCGGCAGTAATTACCGTTTTTAAGGGCAGTAAATTTAAGCCAGTTGCCTCACTTTCGGGACCTTCTCGATGGTCAGGATCCAGGATTAATCGCCCTAACATTTGCAAACCACCACAGATGCCAAAGATAATACCTCCCCTTTGGTGATAGGCTTGTAATTGATTAGCCATACCACTTTGATTAAGAGCAATTAAATCAGCAACAGTGGTTTTAGAACCGGGGATAATTACCCCATCAGGATCACCTAAAGATTCCTGTAATTCTAGATAACGGACATTAACTGTTGCTTCGCCACAGAGAGGGTCAAAATCCGTAAAATTAGCGATATGAGGCAGACGAATGACACTGATATTTAGTTCAGCTTTGGGTTTTTGGGCGGGGCGATCGAGTAAACTGAGAGAATCCTCGGCACTTAAAAAGATATCACTATAGGGAAGAACTCCCAACACGGGAATTTTTGTGTAATCTTCTAGCCAAGTAATCCCCGAATCTAAGAGAGATTTTTGTCCGCGAAATTTATTGATCACAATACCTTTAATTAAAGCTCTTTCCTCCGGTTCTAATAATTCTAACGTACCGACGACGTGAGCAAAAGCTCCCCCGCGATCAATATCCACCACTAAAATAGTAGCGGCATCGAGATATTTAGCCACCCGCATATTAGTTAAATCCCGATGTTTGAGATTTATTTCCGCCGGACTTCCCGCACCTTCACAGACAACTAGATCAAATTCTGCCGATAATTTGGCTAAAGATTCTTTAATTGCTTGCCAACCTTGGTCAAAATAATTCTGATAATAATCCGCTGCCGTGGTGACACCAACAGCCTTACCTTTAATAATCACCTGAGAGGTCATATTTCCCTGGGGTTTTAATAAAATTGGGTTCATTTCTACCCGGGGAATTGTCCCCGCGGCCCATGCTTGCACCGCCTGAGCGTGACCCATTTCTTCCCCTCCGGCGGTAACATAGGCATTAAGAGCCATATTCTGACCTTTAAAGGGTGTTACCTGCCAACCTTTCCGGTTGAATAAACGACATAAAGCCGCAGTTAAAAAAGATTTACCCGCGTGGGAGGTTGTCCCCACTACCATAATTGCTTTCATCTAGTTTTTTTAATTGAGCATTTTCAGTGAACAGTAATCGGTAAACAGTAATCAGTTGATACTAAATCCGTTGAGTATATGCTACTTATAAGGACAGGCACTCATGCAAGAGGCTAATAACTGAAAACTCACATCTGATAACTGATAACTGATAACTGATAACTGACTCCCAACAGCATTAAAAAGAAAACCAACGTTGCAGAGTATTTAAAAATCTTTGCCAGAAAGTGGGTTGAGGGAAAAAGTCCCCTTGGGGTTGCCATTTTTCTATTAATTTCCTCCCCAAAGGAGTGAGACGAAAACTATCGGTTATCCCCTGTCCATCTACTTCGCGTCGCAAAATTCCCACTTTAATCAACCAGAGAAGATAGCTTTCCACTGCTGCTTCCGTCAGCAGTCTGGAAGTATAACCTTTCTCTAAACCCCCAGCACCCGGAATGCTCAAAAGTGATACACTTTGCTCCAGCATAGCGGCGAATAGGGTGACACGGAAAGGAGAACAACAGAGGGCGCGTTGGGCCCTAGTGATGGTAGCATCAGAATAATTGATGGCGGTAACGGTGGCAGTCGATAGGCTCATAGATTCCAGTCGTCTAGCTATTGATAAACTCATTGTTACATTAATTTCGTCCCAACCCCTATCAACCCCAATCACCGATAAAATAGGGATGAAGTGTTAAGTAGCTTGAGTATTTATGAAGTCTCCCGAACCGTTCGATACTAAATATACCCCAGAGGAAGTGGAAGTGGAAATCGAAACCGACGATTTTTCCCCCCTTGATACCCCGGTTAGTTTCGCTGCCACCCTCGAAAAAGTGAAAACTTGGTACGGCAGCCTGTCCACACCGGCACAGGTAGTCGTGGCAGTGGCGGGGGTTTTTGTGGCTCTTTCGATTTTAACGGCGATTTTACGGCTAGTTAGCGCAGTTTTAAGCGCTTTAATCCTCGCCGCTATCGTTTATCTCATCTATCGTTACATCCTCAAACCGAAATTTTAGTCGGCTATGCACATTTTCTGTTCAATGTCAAGGGTTTAGTTGATAAAAAAAATTTATGGAAGAAGCGGACACCAGAGATATCTTGGGGGAAAATGTGGCTAAGTTGGGACTGGCCCAGATCCAGCGTCATCTATTTCTCTGCTGCGATCAGACTAAGCCAAAATGCTGTGACAAGGAAGAAGGGTTAGAAGTGTGGGATTATTTAAAGAAGCGGTTAAGTGAATTACAACTCGATCGCCCCAGCGCGAACCGTCCGGGCTGTATTTTTCGCACTAAAGCCAACTGTTTGCGGGTTTGTAGCCAAGGACCGATTTTATTAGTGTACCCGGAAGGAGTCTGGTATGGAAGGGTCAACAAGGAAGCGATCGAAAGAATTATCCAAGAACACCTAATCGGTAATCAAATCGTCACCGAATATGCTTTCCTTCGCCACGATTTACCGGCAATTTCCCTGAACTGTCCAGAAGAAGAACCCGAAACAATAGAGGAAAACAGCGTTAAAACTAGCTGAAACACAATTAATTAGGGTTTGCGGCAAAAAGTTTTTCGTGGGGGCAGGGTGTGGGGTGTGGGGTGTGGGGTGTAGGGTTTTACCGATTTTGAGGGAGTCAATTACCTAATTTTTAGGGAAAAAGTCCCAGAATTTTCCCCCCAATCACTCCAATGGTCGGCAGTTTTTGAGAGAAAAAAAGTCTAAAAACCTTGTTGGATAAGGTTTTTAGATTTATTCAGGAAACCCTAACTACCTGTTGCATGAGTGCCTGTCGATCCTTTGTCCGTCTCCATTCCCCCAACCCTGCAGCCCGGAAAATAGCGATGAAAGAGACCAACAAAGACAACAAACAACTTTTATTAATCGACGATGACCCAAATTTAATACTTTTGGTGAAGGATTATCTAGAGTTTCGTGGTTATAGGGTGACAACCGCAGAAAACGGTCCCGAGGCCCTGGCAATCCTTGAACGCGGGGCAAATGCTGCCAAAGCAAGGGAAATGCCCGATATGATTATCTGTGATCTGATGATGCCGGAAATGGACGGTTATGCCTTCCTCGAAACAATTCGTCGGGACATTCGTTTTAGTGGCCTTCCCGTGATTTTTCTCTCCTCTAAGGATCAAAGTCAGGACAAGGTGACAGGTTTAACCGCCGGGGCCGATTTTTATATGGTCAAACCCTTTGAACCGGAAGAATTAGTGGCCCGGGTGGAGTCTTCCCTCAAACAAGCGGGCCAGTTGCCGAAACGCAGCACCCGCATCCATTCCCCGGATGTCACCCCTGTTCAGGTTCCGGGTAATGTGGAATTAACCCCAACGGAGTTAAAAGTAGTACAATTGGTCGCCCAGGGTCTGGCTAATCGGGAAATCGCCGCAAAACTCAATGTTAGTCAACGGACAATCGAAAGTCATGTGTCGAATATGCTTCATAAAACCGGTCTTCATAATCGCACGGAATTGACCCAATGGGCGATCGAAAGTAATAAGCTGTTGACTAAGTAGGTAGGCGTTAAAAGTTGTCAGACACCCCCCTTATCAAGCTATCCATTAGTCGGATCTTTCTTAACAAAAAGAGAAGAAACTTAAAAAAAGGGGAAACGATTGATAGGTATAGTTTTGAAAGAAGGAATTAAGGTGGAGGTAAGCAAAAAAATGGAGAAATGGGCAGCCCAAGAATTACAATATGCAGACCTGGGGGACACCAGAAGAAAGAAAAGGTTAATCAGTATCGTAGAAAACTTGGCCAGCCAACCTAGTACAAGTGTGCCACAAGCTTCGGGAAATCTAGCCGCAGCGAGTGCCACCTACGACTTTTGGAATTCCCCCTATTTTCACCCCTCAGATATAATTGCCGCCCAAGCCAAAAGTACAGTAGAAAGAATCAAAGAACATCCAATAGTTTTGGCAGTGCAAGACACAACAAGTTTAGACTTTACGACGCAAAAAGCCAAAAAAGGAATGGGTTATCTAGATTATAAAAAATCCTTTGGTCTCAAAGTTCATACCACCTTAGGAGTGTCAGCGCAAGGAATACCTTTAGGACTGATTAATCAATATGTCTGGGCAAGAGAAGAAAAGAATTTAGGGATTGCCAAGCAAAGAAAAAAAAGAGAAACCGAAGAAAAAGAAAGTCAAAGATGGTTAGAGTCTGTATCAGAAACACAACAACAAATACCCGAAGATATTCAAGTAGTAACAATCGGAGATTGTGAGGCAGACATATTTGATTTATTTGCCCAATCAAGAAGTCCTAACTCTCATTTATTAATCCGAGGAACTCATAACCGAAAAGTTAACTATCTCGAAGACAAGCAAAGGTCAGGGCATCCAGAACCTAAATATTTACATCAATCCATCAGAGAAATAAAAGCCTGTGGTAGCCTAGATGTGCAAGTAAAACGCAATCCTAATCACGAGGCTAGACTAGCTAAACTAACAGTTAGATTTGCCAGTTTTGAAATACAAGTACCTAAGCATCACTCGAAAGCGAACCCTCGTCAACCGGTCAAATTACAGGTAATTTTAGCTGAAGAAGAAAATCCGCGTCCTGGAGTTAATCCTATCAGTTGGCTCCTCTTAACTAGCCTAGACATTAGTAGCTTTGAATCAGCGATAACCTGTGTGCGCTGGTACAGTTATCGCTGGTTGATAGAACGCTATCATTTTGTTTTAAAAAGTGGTTGTGGATTAGAAAAACTGCAATTAGAAACGGGTCGTAGAATTGAGATGGCCTTAGCTACCTATTCAATTGTAGCTTGGAGATTACTCTGGTTAACCTATCAAGCACGCTTACACGGAGAGGAGAGTTGTGAAAGTTTTTTGGAAGAACATGAATGGCAATCTTTGTGTGCCACTATTCATAAAAAGAGTCCGCCACCTGAAAAGCCGCCCTCCTTTCGAGAAGCGGTCAGAATGATTGCTTCTCTTGGGGGGTTTTTAGGTAGAAAAGGTGACGGTGAACCAGGTGTTAAAACTATTTGGTTGGGACTGCGAAGGTTACATGATATCAGCCAGACTTGGAAACTATCTCATCAAATTAGTCCCCCCATAGAACCCCCTTGAGCCATCTTGCACACTTTTCTCTTTTTGTCAAATTTTATGTTAAGAAAGATGTGACTAATGGATAGATCAAGGGGGGCAGGGGGGATCGAACCTAAAATCCATTTTTAATTTAATTATAACCAGCTACTTAGGGTTTGCGGCAAAAAGTAGGGGCGAAGCATTCGGATAGGAAATCTACGGTTTCAGCGATAGGTTATGCCCGAATGCTTCGCCCCGAAGATGCAAGGTTTTGAACCACGATTCTCTCAAAATCTTGCACCTGTGGGAGCGAAACAGGCCACTTAAACCCTTACCTCGTCTATATTTCACATTTATTGAGCAGACCCTATTTACTCAAGATCAGAAAAAAAGAGCCTCTCTTGGCCCTTGGCTGAAAAATGTTCACAATGTCACATTATGGGCGCAAGCGTTGCGCCCCTACATTGCAGCTGCTGTGATTGGTAGGGACCCATAGCGTCGGCCCTTGATTGGGGAGTTAGAACAGGTTTCTCGCCTGTTCTAACCTCTGGCTGACTTAAGCAGGTCTTCCCTCGACCACCTTATCAATTAAACCGTAGGCGACAGCTTCCTCGGCGGAGAGGAAATAATCGCGGTCCGTGTCTTTTTCGATGCGTTCGATGGTTTGTCCGGTGCGATTAGCCATAATTTCGTTTAATTGCTGGCGAATACGCAGGATTTCCTTAGCTTCAATGTCGATATCCGTCGCTTGCCGGCGCCCGGTTCCGCCCATGGGTTGGTGAATCATAATCCGCGCGTGGGGAAGAGCGAGACGCTTACCCGGACTACCAGAAGCCAGTAAAAATGCCCCCATAGAGGCCGCTAATCCCACACAGATAGTCACCACTTCCGCTTTGATGTACTGCATGGTGTCGTAGATGGCCATACCGGCGGTAACGGAACCCCCCGGCGAGTTGATATAGAGATAGATAGGTTTAGTGGGGTCTTCCGAGTCGAGATAAAGCATTTGGGCCACAAGGGCATTGGCTAACCCGTCGGTGACTTCCTGCCCCAAAAAAAGAATGCGTTCCACCGAAAGACGGCTGTAAATGCTAATCCACTGTTCGTATTGGCTACCCGGCAGACGGTAGGGAACTTTTGGCACACCGATAGGCATAATTGGTAACAACTCCTGCTAATTTGTAATAAATCTTAACTAACTTGGGCAAGGGGTTTCGGCAGCTCCTTGCGACTTTCGAGAACGCGATCGATTAATCCGTAGTCTTTCGCCTGTTGTGGGGTGAGATAGAAGGTGCGATCCATATCTTTCGCCAGTTTTTCGGTGGTTTGACCCGTATTTTTCGAGAAAATTTCCAACATCGTCTGTTTATTGGCGATTACCTCCTTGGCACGAATCTGGATATCGGTGGCTTGTCCTTGGGCCCCGGTGCGATTTTGGTTGAGAACAATGGTAGCGTGGGGCAAGGAGGCGCGAAAACCCTTGGTTCCTGCGGAAAGAATCATCGCTGCAGTTCCCATGGCCTGCCCGATACAGATAGTATGAACGGGAGGTTTAATGTAGTTGAGGGTGTCACAGATGGCGAAAGCTTCCGTTTCGTAGCCGATCGCGTCGCCGGTGTACCAGGATGTGCCGGTAGAGTTGATGTAGAAGAAAATCGGTTTTTCGGGATCGTCAAATTGCAGGTAAAGCAGTTGCGCGATAATTAATTCCGTCACGTCCACCCCGATATTGCGCTTGACATCATCGGAGGAAAATAAGGGCAACCCCAGATAGACAATTCTCTCTTTGAGCAGGAGAGATTCTAAGTCCGGTGGTGGTGTCCGATAGGCTGCATCCCCATAATAGGCAGTTTGTACCGCTTTAATCACTGAGTTCATCGAGTTTTTCCGTCATACACAGTATCCTGCTTTTGATTTTAACGTAATCAGGTTGACCGATTGGCAAAAGTGTAGCGGTGGTTTGCCCTCTCCCTGCTTTAACAACTTCTGCTGCTCACCAGTAGTAACAAGCAGATTTCTAGTCGATAATTAGGGCAATTTTCCCCGTCACCGCACCAGTTTCTAGCAATTGATGGGCGCTGCTAGCTGCCGCTAAAGGAAAGGTTTGGGAGAGATGAATAGTTAACTTTTTCTCATCAATTAAACGCGCCCCTTGCCTGAGAATTTCTGTTTGATATTTTTGCGCTTCTGGCAGTCCCATCAAAGCCGGGGTTAACATTAATTCTAAACTAATCCGCAAATTGCGATCGCGGGCTTCTTTCCAGCTGCCCGTAGGTTCCAAAATCGTCACCATATCGCCGTACACGCGCACCGCTCGGCAAGTTTGCCCAAAAGTTGCCCCTCCCACCGTATCAAAAGCGACATCTACCCCTTTCCCTGCGGTTTCTTCAAGTATCGCCGCGACAAAATCGGTTTGTTTGTATAAAATCGGGTAATCTGCCCCTAATTGCCGCACTAAACGCTCTTTATCGCTATTTCCCACCGTTGTATAAACTTTAGCCCCCCTCAGTTTCGCCAATTGAATCGCAACATGACCAACACCCCCGGCCCCGCCATGGATCAGGACGCTTTGTCCCGATTGCAGACGAGCGCGATCGTAGAGTGCTTCCCAAGCGGTGATTAAAACCAAAGGTACAGCGGCCGCCTCGGCAAAAGAAAGAGATTTCGGCTTGTGGGCTAGATAATCCGCCTCGATCAGGGCATATTCGGCATAATTTCCCGTGCCGGCCTTGCCCAGTCCGCCGCTACAAAAGTACACTTCATCCCCGGGGCGAAAATCCGGCACCGCCGCCCCAACGGCCTCGACAATTCCCGCCCCGTCACAGCCCAAAATCGCTGGCATTTGCTCGGGATAAAAAGTGCCGCGTTTACGAATTTTTGTATCAATAGGGTTGACACCAGCGGCTTTTAATGCTACTAAAACCTGATGCGGTTGACTAATATTCGGGGTGGGGACTTGCTGAAGCTGCAGGACATCCACGGCGGTCATGAGGATAGCTTTCATTCTATCTATTCGGGATTAACCCACATTAACGTCTGGCCAAATTCCACTGGTTCACCGTTAGCGACGGCGATTTCGACGATTTGCCCAGCTACTTCCGCTTCGATTTCGTTCATCAACTTCATCGCTTCGATGATACAGACCGTTTGTCCGACACGGATCCGATCGTTTTTTTCCACGAAAGACGGTTCATCGGGAGCGGGAGCGCGATAAAAAGTGCCGACCATGGGAGAGGTAATCGCCAGCCATTTTTTATCAATAGCGGCGGCCACGGGTTCGGGGGTGGGAGTTTCTGGGGCCGGGGTGGTACCGGCGGCTACCACTGGAGGGGCGACCGGGGCTGTCACCACCGGCAAGGGAGCGGGGAGAGAACCAAGGACGGTATTAACGGTTCCTTTGCGGATATTTAGCTCCAAATCTGCACTTTTTAGGCTAAATTCACTGATATCCGTGGCTGCCAATGTTTTGATCAGTTCTCGAATTTCGTTGTAATCAATAGTCACCGCTCTGAAATCCCCCCGCAAATAAAAAGCAACAAATCCAAATTCGCACCCACCAAACCGTCGATTTTTGACATCTAGCGGCTAAGTTTTGGGAAACAGGCTAGAGAAAACTGGCTTTAGTCCTAAATCCGTCCCTAAGACCTCATTTCTGGGCTTCTGATCACAATTATTCCCGTCCCAGATAGGAACCATCCCTGGTGTCCACTTTAATCCTTTCACCGATGGAAATAAACAGGGGAACCATCACCTGCGCTCCCGTTTCTACGATCGCCGGTTTCGTGCCACCGGTGGCCGTATCTCCCTTGACTCCCGGATCTGTATCGGTGATTTCCAAGATTACCGAGGTGGGCAATTCTACCTCTAATACTTGCTCATTCCAAAAGAGAATATTGACTTCCATTCCTTCCTTCAGATACTTGGCTCGATCGCCCATTTGTGCTGGGGTGAGAGTTGCTTCCTCAAAAGTCTCCATGTCCATGAAGACAAACTGATCGCCTTCTTTGTAGGTGTGCTGCATGGTGCGCTTTTCGATCGTGGCTGAGGGCAAGGTTTCCCCGGCCCGGAACGTCCGTTCTACCACGTTGCCCGTCTGGACATTTTTTAACTTGGTTCGCACGAAGGCCGATCCCTTACCCGGTTTGACGTGCAGGAATTCCACCACCCGCCAGACAGAGCCATCGATCTGGATGGTTGTGCCACTCCGAAAGTCGTTACTCGAAATCATGAAATGCTGTTTAGGCCAAGAAAGATCAACATTCCATTTTACATACTCGCCGTACCGAAAAAAACTTTTTTATGGGAATTGGTCTGAATCGAAGCGCGGTGAACTAACCTAGGGGCAGCAGCTAAAAGTAAGTTAGAATTAATTGACTGACTGACATCTGAGAAGCGATATCAACCATGACGGGTGTGGACTTACAGCAATTATTACTAGAAAAATGGGGTCGTTCCTACGATATCCAGCTACGACGCATCAAAGATAAGGTTCATGTCCAGGTAATGTGGAAATATCTCGAACAAGCTTCTTTTCCCCTCTCCGAGTCTGAATATCTGGAACATCTCAATGCGATCGCCAATTATCTCCACGAATGGGGTGGTGTTAGTCAATTTCAAGCTTTTATCCGCGAAACCCGCGAGCGTCCCCGTCTCGGTAAAGCGGTTAGTCTGCCCCTAGATCTGGGTGAAAGGGCATCGGAATGGCTGATCAGTGATCAGTGATCAGTTATTACAATTACATTATCGAAATTTGTGGGTATTACTCGAATATACTAGCATTACTGGGATTATTGGATTTTACTAACATTGAGAATACTTAAACCAGGGAGTTGAATTAATTCAAAGAAGATAGAGGGGAATGATTGAAAGAGTTGATAAAAAATCGTGTCAGTTTTCATGCTTTTATTCTAAAAGGCGATCGCTTTTTTTATGTCCCTTTTTGTATAGCTCTAACCTGTTCAACCTCTAACCCTAAGGCGGATGCGACTTGCTCAACGCTTAACCCTAAGGCTAACAAACGAGGGACTGCCTCTAATGCTTTGTTTAGTCTGCCTTCCTGACGCGCTTCCTCGCGCACATCTTGAAAATACTGAGTTTGTTTTAATTCATCTAAACTAAACATAGTTTCTATACTTTAGACGTTCATAATCTGAGATTTATTAAACTTCTGAAATCGTAGAGTCAGCAAGGAATCCAGTTCTTTTTTATGTTTCAGATGGGCATCATTCAGACATTCATAAATGGCTGAAGAAAAGTCAGAAAAGTTTTCATAATATTTACCATGTAAACATTTCTTTTTGACAAATTTCCACAGCCTTTCAATTAAATTTAGATTAGGCGAATAAGACGGCAGATAGAGTAGCTCTATTGACAAAGAAAGAGCCAATTCTTCAACAATTTTACATTTCTGATAGCGGGCATTATCTAAGACTAGAGTGATGGGAATCATTAGTCCTAAAGCAGCTATTTTTTCAAGAAGTTCACAGACTTGAGTTGCCGTAATATAAGTGTCATTAGTAACTAGAATAACTTCATGAGTTATTGCATTTAATGCTCCTAAAACATTGAAGCGTTTACGCCCGCTCGGTGACTTAACAAAAAGTCTCTCAAAACACCAAACAAAACCGAGAAATGCTCCCATGACGAAGTGAGCGGCATCAACAAAAAAAACAGCCCTTTTTCCTTCTTTAGCCTCATTTAGTCTGGGTTCTAGCTTTTTTTCTTTGTAGTCTTCTTGTTCATCTGGGTCAGCTTTAGAAGGAAGAGAACCTATTTTTAAACATTTCATTCCCAAGGATTTTAAGAATTTCCTCACTTGGGTAGGACTTCGTTTTATCCCTGTCAATTCTTCTATTCTATATACAGCTTCATTTATTGTGGCTGGTGGATTTTTCTCGAAATATTTTTTGAGTGTTTCTCTTTGAGACTCTAATTCACTTTTAGGGCGATAGAAGTTGATTTCTTTTAATTTTTCTATTCCGCCCTCTTGATAATCTCGAAGATAGGTTAATAAGGTATTTGGCGAGATTCCTGCTAACTGACAAATTTTTTTGTGCGGTATCTTTTGGCTTTTTAACCAGAGAACTTCCATCTTCAGTTGAACCCGGGGATGAGGATGATGAAATCTTTCATAATACAGTGAGTTCTTTTCTTCTTCCGTGAATTCTAGGTTAATCATGTTTTTAATGAGTGCTTTGCTTCTAATTATGACTCTTGAACTATATTATTGTCTTTGAGTAAAAAATGCAAGTTATAACCGTGCAAAGTATATCTCCCGACGATAGGATTAACAGGACTTCCTAGACATAAGGACAGAAGGAGATTATCTCCCTTTTTGTATAGCTCTAACCTGTTCAACCTCTAATTCTAAGGCGGATGCGACTTGCTCAACGCTTAACCCTAAAGCTAACAAACGAGGAACAGCCTCTAGTGCTTTGTTTAGTCTGCCTTGCTCAATGCCTTCCTGACGACCTTCCTGACGACCTTCCTGACGACCTTCCTGACGCGCTTCCTCGCGCACATCTTGAAAATACTGAGTTTGTTTTAATTCATCTAAACTAAACATAGTTTCTATCTCCCGACGATTGAGAAGTGGTAACTTATAAACGAGAATCGTCTCTATTAATTGTAAGAGTTCTTGGGGTTTTTGGTCGGGGGTTAATTCTTCTCTCACTCTTTGGATTAATTTTCGGGTGCTATCAATCGCTTTTGCTTTAGATAGGGTGATTAATTGGACTGTGGCTAAACCAATCGAAGTTTGAGGAATGTTTTCTAATTCATTCAGATAAATCCGTCTCACTCGCTCGCAGTTGAGGAGTTCCCGATAGCGTTGAACTTTATCGGTTTCTACTTGAGGGTTAGGATAGACAATCACACCCCGCCAATCATTGGTTAAGTCAGTTTTACTGAGATATAAGAATATTTCAGTGAAAAAGCGCTGATAAAAAGCCTCATCTTCTTGAAATTGTACCTCACAGAAGTAGATAGGAGTCTGGGGGTGATTATTTTGAGGCAGAAAGACTCCATCGAGACGAAAGGAAAGTTGTTTGACTTCCACTGAGTCAAAGCGGTAGTTATTGGCTTCGGTGATGGGGAGTTGAATTAATTCAAAGAAGATAGAGGGGAAAGATTGAAAGAGTTGATAAAAAATCGTGTCAGTTTTCATGCTCTTATTTTACAAGGCGATCGCATTTTTTATGTCCCGTTTTGTATAGCTCTAACCTGTTTAACCTCTAACTCTAACGCGGATGCGACTTGCTCAACACTTAACCCTAGGGCTAACAAACGAGGGACCGCCTCTAATGCTTTGTTTAGTCTGCCTTCCTGACGACCTTCCTGACGACCTTCCTGACGCGCTTCCTCGCGCACATCTTGAAAATACTGAGTCTGTTTTAATTCATCTAAACTAAACATAGTTTCTATCTCCCGACGATTGAGAAGTGGTAACTTATAAACGAGAATCGTCTCTATTAATTGTAGGAGTTCTTGCGGTTTTTGGTCGGGGGTTAATTCTTGCCGCACTCTTTGGATTAATTTTCGGGTGCTATCAATCGCTTTTGCTTTAGATAGGGTGATTAATTGGACTGTGGCTAAACCAATCGAAGTTTGAGGAATGTTTTCTAATTCATTCAGATAAATCCGTCTCACTCGCTCGCAGTTGAGGAGTTCCCGATAGCGTTGAACTTTATCGGTTTCTACTTGAGGGTTAGGATAGACAATCACACCCCGCCAATCATTGGTTAAGTCAGTTTTACTGAGATATAAGAATATTTCAGTGAAAAAGCGCTGATAAAAAGCCTCATCTTCTTGAAATTGTACCTCACAGAAGTGGATAGGAGTCTGGGGGTGATTATTTTGAGGCAGAAAGACTCCATCGAGACGAAAGGAAAGTTGTTTGACTTCCACTGAGTCAAAGCGGTAGTTATTGGCTTCGGTGATGGGGAGTTGAATTAATTCAAAGAAGATAGAGGGGAATGATTGAAAGAGTTGATAAAAAATCGTGTCAGTTTTCATGCTTTTATTTCTTCATCCGCGCTTGTTCTTAAACCGCATCAACGGACTCATTAAATGATCGCAAAATCGAGACGATCCGATCAGCTTCCTGATCATTAAACATCCCATCTAGACCTTCGGGATGGTTATCAGTAAAAGGAGGCTCGTAGAGCGCCCCCGGATTGATAACTCCGTTTTTAGCGAGCATATCGATGATATTTTCGATAAAACGGATTTGATTGGCCGAGAAGTTTGTCCCCTGCAAATAACGGGCAAAAGCTTGTTTAGCCGCTTGGCGTGCCGCTACGCGGATCCCTGCGGGATCAAGTCCGACGATTTCCAGGATCAGGAGCTTGAGGCTTTTTGTCTGGCCAAAGACCTCCTCAAAACGCTGACGGCTCTCAATTTCTGCGGCCGAAAATAGCATCTCCTCTAGGGCAGATAAATCCGTCTCCGTTAGGGGGATATTGCGCCGCAACTTAGCGATCGCAAGGTGATCCTGATGCTCACGGATATAGGCCTCCACTTTCCGGCGATACTGTTCGCGACTAAAACCGGTCTGATGGGTGGGAATATCGACAATCTGCACCTCCCCCATCTCATCGACAAAATCGGTGATCACGATCTGCTGCTTTTGGCGATCAATAAACTTGACCATATCCCGGACACGCACCCGAATCCCCTCCACCATTGACGGCGTTGCTCTGATCCACCAGCTTTCGTCCTGCACCTCGCGAATAAAGTCTAATTGCCCCTTAATCATCGGGATATCGGGCTTAGTCTCCAGTTGACCGAGAATATCCCGCACTTTGTCCCGCAATCGCTCATAACTACGGTCGGCCTTGAGAATGGCTAATTGCAGTTTCACACAGAGAAGGTCGAATTCCTTGGCCAGGGGATCCTCATTGGGCAGACTATTGGGTAAACCGGCCAAGGAGTCGGCAATGGTGGCCGCGTCCTCCTGACTCAGGTTGTTCCAACGCTGGCGCTGACTAAAGGTCTCCACCTGCGGCAAGCGACGACGCACGAGGAAATTATCCCGGGGCATGGTGGCGATATGTTGATGGAGTGCATCGAGCAAACTCGTGTATAGGTCGCCGGATCGATCGACTTTGTAAGTAGAGGACTGCTCTCTTGCCCTAGGTGTCGCGCTTGGCTTGGAGGGAGCGAGACGGGTTGCCAACTCGAGGCGATGTTTAACTAGGCGACTGGTGAGGCTTTCGCGTATTTTCTGGCTTGTTTCATCGATATCCTGCTCGAAATACTCGAAATTCCCGCAGAGGTCGAAGACCAGAAACTCGGTTTTATGGTTGCCAGGCCCAAACAAATCCTGACAGAGACGGGTCCCGCGCCCGATCATCTGATTGAACTTCACCCGGGAGAATACGGGCTTAAAAAAGACCAAATTAACCACTTCCGGCACATCTACGCCGGTATCGAGCATATCCACCGAGACGGCCAAAATCGGTTCTTTGTTGACTTCGCTGAAGTCATCGAGCAGACTCTGGGCGTAATTGTCGTGACTGTCAATAATTTTGGCGAAATGACCTTTGTAGTGAGGATAGTTACTGTTAAAGCGATCGCAGATACATTGGGCGTGTCGGTGATTACGGGCAAAAATAATCGTTTTACCCAATCGATCGCCACTGTTGACCTTTAGCCCCCGTTGCATCAATAATTCTAATGCTTGATCCACGGTGTCGATATTGAACAACCAGTCATTAAAGGCAGCTGCGTTAATTGCCTGCGGTAGTTCGCCGCTTTCCTCGTCCCGGAACTTCTCCTCGTAGTCTAGCTGCTCCTGTGGGGTTAGATCGCTGTATTTAACCCCAGTACGCAGAAACTTAAACGGCACAGTAACGCCCTTGGGGGGGACGAGGTGGCCATCCCTAACGGCATCATTTAACTCGTAGGCGAAGGTAGGCACGCCCTGGGGTAGCTGGAAAATGCGGTAGGTGTCCCGGTCTATTTCCGAGCGCGGCGTGGCAGTTAGCCCCACCAGCAGGGCATCGAAATAATCGAATATTTCGCCGTATTTCTGATAAATGGAGCGATGGGCTTCATCGACGATCACTAGGTCAAAATAACCCACTCCAAAGATTCGCCCCTCTGCATCCATGCGATCGATGGCGTTGAGCATGGTTTGATAGGTGGAGAAGATGACGTTAGCCCCCGTCACTTCCTTGCTGCGGGTCAGATGCAGGACGGTAACGCTGGGTAGATGACGCTGAAAGGCTCGATAGGCTTGCTTTAATAGGGCATTGCGATCGGCCAGAAACAGGACTCGGTTTACCCAATTGGCACTCTTGAGCAGTTCCACTAATGCGATCGCAGTTCGGGTTTTGCCGGTTCCCGTGGCCATAACCAACAGGGACTTACGGGCGCACTTTTCTTCAAAAGTTTCGGTAATGCGGCGGATGGCCTCTTTCTGGTAGGGACGGCCGACGATATCCTCGTTAATGGCGGTGTTGCTGAGGCGTTTACGGTGGTAACGGCGGAAAATTAGCCGTTCTAGCTCGGTTTTTCGCAGGAAACCGAGGACGGGACGGGGGGGATAGGCGAGATCATCCCAGAGATAGGTTTCATAGCCGTTGCTGTAGAAAATAACGGGGCGTTGGTTGTAGTTTTTTTCTAAGCAGTCGGCGTAGAGTTTGGCCTGATCTTGTCCGCTGTCGGGGCTTTTGCTGCTGCGTTTTGCCTCCACGAGGGCGAGGGGTTTGCCGTCATCACCCCAGAGTACATAATCGACGAAACCGCGCCCAGTATCTCCGGGCTTTTGGATGGGCATCCCCCACACCTCGAACTCTGTGGCGTTGGGGGCTTTGGTATCCCAGCCGGCCTCTTGGAGTAGTACATCGATCAGGTAGCGGCGGGTGTCGGCTTCGTTGTAGTCGTGCTGGTCAGCGATCGCTCGATTTTGGGCAAGGAGGGCATCCCGTTCGGCCCTAGCGGCTGCCAGTTCGGCCTCGGTTTGGCGCTGTTTTGCTTCGGCCAATTGGCGCAGGGCATCGCTTTGGGACAGGCGTTTTTCGAGGTCTTGCAGTTGTTTGGGAGCGGGGGGTGCGGCCGGGGGTATCTTCTGGCGATCAAAGCTAATATCGCCCAATTTTCGCCCATTCTGCCCATAGTAGCGCACCAGCCAGTAGGTGAGATGAAATAGTTCCTCGATCAGGTGCAGGGAGTCCCGTTCACTGATGGGGCTGCCATGGTGGGCGGCGTTGTTGCCGACTTTGTGGATGGTGCGAATTTTGCCGAAAAGTCCTGGTTTAAGGTTATCTTTAAAGGTTTGCTCGTGGATAAGAGCGCCTAGGCTATTGTCCCGGGGCGGTTGCAGGTAGGGGTCGTTTTCATAGAGCCAGCAGACCATTTGTTCTAGGACAAAACGGGTATAGAAGCAACTGGCCCGGGGGTTACTGAAGACTAATCCCTCCGCTTGGCTGGCATGATCGTAGATTGTCGGGAATTGATCTCGCAGGAAGGAGAAGTTTGAATCCATATTGCGCTCCCCAGTCTATAACTTTATTATTCCCAAAGTTTTGGCTATCTCTATATTTTACCTGATTATTGTTTAACAATTGTATAAATTCTTTGAAGTCTTGGTTCAGCATTATATTTATATTGGTGGTATTGTTGGCGAATTTGTTCTAACGCTTCTAATCGTTTTTGATAGGATTGTTTTTGCCAATAGTTAAAGTCATTATTTTGCTTTTTGATGTTAACTTTGTTAATTACTTTTTCCATTATTTTACTCCAAATGTTGCCAATTTAAAAACAGCAAGTTCGGTTATTGGCTCTCCTAGGTTTGGTGGGTAAAATGTATTCTAAGATACATTTCTCCTAGCGAGGGGGTGGAACGAACCACAAAGACACAAAGGACACAAAGATCGATCAATCCTATATAATTTAAACTTATCACACAAAGTCGAGAAGAGCCGGTTATTTTATCTAGGGTTTTCCCTAGTGACAGTGTGAGATGATAGGAATCTTGGTTAATTGTCCAACGGTCTTTTTTAATGGCATTTCCCACAAGATTATGGCAGTAATCCGCCGGCTGCCATGGCTACAGTTCCCCCCTAAATGCTCTTTGTAAAAGGGAATTAAAGAGATTTTCGGATTCTTTATTTTCTAATTTCGTTCGATTTGTTGCAATTTTTCGCAAAAAAATCTCAAATTTATCTTGCAGTTCCTTTGGAGGAAGATAAAATTCTATTTTCTTTATTTCACTTTGTCCAATGGTGGACATCGTTACTGTATTTGCTTTAGCAATAATCTGTTTCCTGAGTCCAGGAAAACGCAAAAGGTAGTTCAGAAAGATGCTATTAACTTTTCTTTGGTTCAGGCTGACTCGAATAATGTGACACTCAAAAAGTGCTGAAAAATCCATGCCATCGAAAACATTGTTAAAGCCAATACCCTCACGATTTAAAGAAGATCGACAAAAAAGAATATCACCTTTTGTTAATCCAAACTTTTTCACTTCTTCATCTGTTGGCGTTAAAGTCCTACTTTCAGAACAATCGATAGTGTAACCACTAAAGAGTTCCTTTACCCAAACAACGGGTGTGTCCCCACCATATTCGTGATTTTTCTTAAAAATGCCATTATTTAGTTGGCCGACAACAAGACTACCTAGTTTAACAATCTCCCACCCTTTCGGATTAGTAACAGGATCACCGAACATCTCTAGAAAAGTTGATCGCAATAACTCCTCAGTCAACCGAATTGCCTCTTTGCGCTTGCGTCGCACCCCATCCGCTTTATCCAAAATTGCCGCAATTCTTCGCTGTTCTTCGAGGGGTGGGAGGGGGATTTCTAGTTTCTCGACAATAGATTTGGATATATTCTGTTGCGTTACTCCTCGTCCTTGAAACTCCAAAGTAGCCTTTATGCTAGTTAACCATAGCCTTAAGTAGTTAATATCTAAATGTTCTTTGTCTTTAATTTGTATTCCTAAAATTGCTTGATTACATGATATATCACGCCCTGCAATTGCTAATTTTCCAATAGAGCCATACATTGCCAGTAAAATACTCCCTTTTGGGAAAATTCGATTATTGATAGCCTGTAATCCTTCAACTGTTATGTATTCTTCAGTATCTACAACAATTCCATTTTCAGTATCTAAATCTGCGATTTTTGCCCAAGGTATATTACCGCCATAATATTTATTGTTGCTACGGCGAGGAGTTCCCCCACTATGCAAGATACAAATCTTACCCAGAGGTAATATCGGAAATACAGTAGATTTCTTCATCCCAACATCTCCTTTAATGCGTGTAAAACCTGATCAATCTTATTTTCAAACATAAATCAAACATCCTTTCGGTTGACTAAAGCGGTGGGTTACGACGGATTGTTAGATTGACTTTAACGCCTAGATTGTTGCCGTCTAACCCACCCTACTATAAACTCTTCTCCCCCCTTTTTAAGGGGGGTTGGGGGGGATCGGATGGCAGTGTGGCAAGCAAATCTAAGCGCGCTGCTTCCGGTGTCCCCGGAGGTACTTCCAGAAGCGACTCAATCTCCAGTAAAGCGGCCTCATACTCGGATTCGGTTTTGAGAGGATGTAGGTCTAATGGCTGTAGATTTTTCATCTCCTAATCTCCTAACATCTCCTCTAATGCGTCCAAATCCTGACGAATATCAGCCTCTAAATCTCTTAACTTCTGTAAAATCACCTTCGGCGGCTCATAGCTCACTTCCTCGTACTCTATCTCCTTATAGCGGTTAATTGATAGATCATAAGCATTGGCCTGAATCTCCTCGCGAGGCACAAAAAACGCCTTTGCTTGGCGATTGGTATCCTTAGCGGAGTCGCGTTGCTGCCAACAGCGCAGCAAGTCCGGGATATCATTATCGGCAATCGGTTGGCGCTTATCATCGAGAGAGAAACCATCCGCCACCATGTCATAAAACCAAACGAAGTCAGTCCCCTTTTCCCTTACCCCCAGCTTCGTAAAAATCAGGATTGCGGTAGATACCCCCGCGTAAGGTTTAAACACCCCCGACGGCATCGATATCACCCCCTCTAGCTTATGTTCTTCTACCAAGATGGTGCGGATGTCCTTATGGGCCTTGGACGAGCCAAATAGCACCCCATCCGGCACAATTACCGCACCTTTTCCCCCCGTCTTCAGCAAGCGCAAAAACAGGGCCATGAATAATAACTCGGTTTTAGTGGTGTCGATGATTTTCGATAAATCCTTGGCAATAGTGGACTTCTCCAGCGAACCCTTAAACGGTGGATTAGCCAGAATCATGGTAAAACTATCCTCTACCCCGGCGTGATCCTCCGATAGGGAATCCCGGGCCTCGATAATCGGCTGCTCGATACCATGTAACATCAGGTTCATGCTGCCGATGCGTAACATCGTCCCATCGAAATCAAAACCGTGGAACATTTGGTTATTGAAATGCTCTAGGTTGCCGCGTTCATGGAGCAAACGTCCCCCCTCACTGTCCTTTAACTCCCGCACATACTCGGCAGCCGCCACTAAAAAGCCTCCTGTGCCACAGGCCGGATCACAGATAACCTCCCGGGGTCCCGGTGCTAATAACTCCACCATCATTTTGATAATATGGCGCGGTGTGCGAAACTGTCCGTTAGTCCCGGCTGTACTCAGTTTCGAGAGCATATACTCGTAAAGGTCTCCCTTGGTGTCCCGATCCTCCATGGGGATTTTTTCAATTTGCTCGATTACCGTGGCCAGCAGGGCCGGGGAGGCGATGAGAAACACCGCGTCCTTCATGTGTTTAGCGTAGGTGCTACCCTTAGAAAACTGTCCCAGATCTTTGATAAAGGGAAACGCTTCATCCCGGACAATCTGGAGCATTGTCTCGGCATCATCGAGATTTTTGAAGTGGGACCAACGGATATGCTGTTGGCTGAGGGTAAAGGTGGGATTTTCGAGGTTTTCGCCTAATCGTTGGGATTTACGCTCCTTAGCTAGTTCTAGGTCATCTAGGCGCTTGATGAAGAGTAAATAGGAAATCTGCTCGATTACCGAAAGCGGGTTACTAATGCCGTTATTCCAGAAGGTTGTCCAAAGTTTATCTATTTTTGATTTTAATTCGCCGGTGATCATCGCTGTTTACTCGTTCACTGCTTTTAATATTGCAGTAATATTGTACTGAAAATCGGGGGATCTCTTAGGTTTTCTGGGTAAAATATATTCTAAGTAGCTGGTTATAATTGAATTAAAGATGGATTTTAGGTTCGATCCCCCCTGCCCCCCTTGATAAGGGGAGTGCCGATCCCCCCTTAGTCCCCCCTTGATAAGGGGGGCATCTGATAATTTTTAACGCCTACCTACTTAAAACTGGCGAGGAGGTGGAACAAACCACAAAGACACAAAGGACACAAAGATTGATCGCTCCTATATAAGTTCAAGTTATCAAACAATTATGAAAGGAATTAACTTTGTGATTAATGAAAAAGGGGAAAAGAAAGCTGTTCTCATTGACTTAGAAGAATGGGGAGAGCTTTGGGAAGACTTTTCTGATATTTTAGTCTCTCGTAGTCGAGAAAATGAATCAGAAATTTCTTGGGATGAATTAAAACAAGAATTAGAAACAGAAAATACATTCGATGAGTAATTATCAAATTCGATTGAAAACCTCTGCGGCTAAAGAATTTAAAAAATTACCTTCTTCGATTAGGCAACGGGTGAGTGACAGTCTTGAGAAATTACAGCAAGATCCCCGTCCCTCTGGTGTTGTAAAACTAAAAGGAGAAGATAAAATGTATCGGCTTCGTGTTGGTGATTACCGCATTGTTTACACAATAGAGGATAATGATAAAATAATAAAGGTTACTAGAATCGGACACCGACAAGATGTTTATCAAGAATAAAAAATTAAAATGCCCATGTAAGCTAAGACGCATTTTAACCGCCTATCCTTAGATTAGCTGAATCTCCCCCAACCGAACCCTATTCCACCGTGACACTTTTGGCTAAATTGCGCGGCTGATCCACGTCTAAACCGCGACGGGCTGCGATATGATAGGAGAGCAATTGTAGGGGAATTACTGTTAAAATTGGCGATAATAATTCCTCAATTTCCGGCACATACAACAAATCATTAAAGACTTTTGGTGCTTCCGTATCGCTGTCAGCAACTACTCCCAATAACCGCGCATCCCTTGCTTTTGCTTCCTGTGCATTGGAGAGAACCTTATCATAAACTATCCCCGGCATCGCAATCGCTACTACGGGAACTTTTGCATCTAAAAGCGCAATTGGTCCGTGTTTCATTTCTCCGGCGGGATAGCCTTCCGCATGAATATAACTGATTTCTTTGAGTTTTAAGGCCCCTTCTAAAGCGATGGGGAAATTAATCCCCCGTCCCAAGAAAATAAAGTCCTGGGTGTCATTAAATTCATGGGCCAATTCTTCGATCGCTTTTTCCTGTGTTTCTAAGACAGTTTCGATCGATCTTGGCAGCGATCGCATTTGATTAATAATTTCCTCGATTCTCTCTAAAGACAGAGTTTGACGACGATAGGATAAATCCAAAGCTAAGAGATAAAAACCCAATAACTGGGCGGTAAAACTCTTAGTTGCCGCCACCCCGATTTCGATCCCCGCTTGGGTATTAATAATCTGATCGACCATTTGTGCTAGGGTACTTTCGGGGCGATTAGTAATCCCGATAATCCGGGCCTGATATTTTTTTTCTAATCCTAAACGACGCTGTTTTTCCGTTTCCAAAGCCGCTAAAGTGTCGGCTGTTTCCCCCGATTGTGTCACCCCGATAGTTAAAGTATTGGGCATCAGGGGGGTGGGTGCATAGCGAAATTCCGAGGCGTACTGTACCCTTGTGGGAATACCCGCCAACTGCTCAATCAAGTATTTACCCACTAAACTAGCGTGCCAACTGGTCCCACAGGCTAAAATCTGAATATGTTCTAAATTTTCGTAAATTTCCTCAGAAAAATTAAGATTTATCGGGTTGACATTATCCCCATTTTGTGCTGTCCAATGGGGATGCAGATAGGTCCCTAAACAGTCGCGCACCACTCCTGGTTGTTCGTGGATTTCCTTGAGCATGAAGTGACGATAGCCCTGTTTTTCTACGTTGGTCGGACTCCAATCGAGGACTCTGGGGCTTTTACGGACTCTTTTCCCTTCAAAATTATAAATTTCTACTCCCAAGGGTGTTAACCGAGCGATTTCGCCATTATCCAAGGACAGCACTGCCCGGGTATGGGGAACCAAAGCACTAACATCGGAGGCACAGAAAAACTCCCCTTGACCGAAACCGATGATTAAAGGGGCGTGTTGCCGCACGACAATCAATTCATCGGGATAATCGGGACTAATCACCCCTAGGGCAAAAGCACCCTCTAAACGTTCGATCGCCCTTAAAACTGCCTTGAGGAAAGGACTCACCCCTAAGTCTTCTTCATCGGTAGGTTTGGGTAGATAACTGGCGATTAGATGGGGAATAACTTCTGTGTCGGTTTCCGAGTCAAATATGCAGCCTTTCCCCTTTAATTCTGTTCTTAATGCCTGAAAATTTTCGACAATGCCATTCTGTACCACTGCCACCCGTTGACTGTTATCGGTGTGGGGATGGGCATTACTTTCTATGGGTTTGCCGTGGGTTGCCCAACGGGTGTGACCGATGCCAATTTGGGAGGGATTAACTTCCTGTTCTAATTTTTCTCGCAGATTGTAGAGTTTTCCCTGGGCGCGGACTCGATGTAATTCACCTTCGAGAATTGTGGCAATCCCTGCCGAATCATAACCCCGATATTCTAAACGTTCCAATCCAGCTAGGAGAATATCGATCGCTGTTTGGGTTCCGATATAGCCAACAATTCCGCACATTCTTTCGCTGACCCCATTTAGGCTAAGTCCAATCTATTCTATCGCAAGCGTGGCGCTTGTTTGCTTAGAAGCTCAAGACGCAGGGGCAAGGGTAAAGTTTCCCTTCTAGGAGATTGGGCTGTGGGGAGAGGGGAGAATAAATACAAGCAATATAGATCACTCAGCAGCACACTTTGTTCTTTTTGTCAAAAAAACTTTCTCTTTGCAACAAAACTACACAATTAATTGATCAACGGGTTGGCTGAAAAAAGGCTCTTTAACTGCCATTTATTGCTGTTGCTGAATAGGTGAGTGTAGATTTAGCAAGGGTTTTCAGGATCAACAGACAGCTAAAAACCCCAAAAAGCACAGAGGAACCCATCATTTCATACTGCGAAATTATACTATAATCGCTGGAAGTATTGCAACCTCGTAAACAAATGAGAATTATTTTCAATAAATTCTTAAGAAAAGATAAATATTGCGAAATGTGAATTTAAATATTCTCAACTATTAAAGCTTGTTTGATATAAAAAACTTATAAAAAGTGGTAATTTTTACTGACTGATTACTGATTACTGATCGCTGAGAGAAACTTTACACAGGAATGACAACTGCTGTTAGAGCGGCAGTAACCGCGTCCATCGGTTGATTACCGTCGATATGGTTAAGAGTCCCCTTTTGACCGTAATAATCTAAAACGGGGGCAGTTTGGTCGATATAAACCTGTAGGCGACGGGCGATCGTTTCTTTAGTATCATCTTGACGACCCCGTTGCATGAGACGCTCAATTAAGACCGTATCTGGTACAGCCAAATTAACCACAAATGTGTAACTATCGGCCAATTCTTCCAGTAATGCGTCTAAAAAGCTCGCCTGTGCCACCGTGCGGGGAAAACCATCAAGAATCCAACCCTTAGCACTGTCAGGCTGTTTTAAACGTTCCTGAATTAAACCTAATAACAACTCATCGGGGACTAATTCGCCCTTTTCCACATAAGCTTGTGCTTGCTGACCAAGTTCTGTCTTCTCTGTAATTGCTTGACGTAAAATTTCACCAGTAGAAATATGGGGAATCGTCAGAGATTCCGCTAATTTTGCCGCTTGGGTACCTTTTCCCGATCCGGGCGGTCCCAAAAATATCACACCGATCCGTTTGCTCATCGAAAATTTGGGTCTGAAACCCCGTCGTTCTACGACGGCTTTACTGTTAAATATTAGCACATTTACGAAATATATGCTAAAATGTGAGGTATGGAAAAAGCCTATTCTTACCGATTTTACCCGACACCAGAACAAGAGTCGCTATTGCGGCGCACTTTGGGATGTGTAAGATTGGTTTACAATAAAGCTCTCCACGAACGAACACAAGCTTGGTATGAAAAGCAAGAAAGAGTAGGCTACGCTCAAACTTCTTCAATGCTAACCGATTGGAAAAAACAAGAAGAATTAAACTTTCTCAATGAAGTTAGCTGTGTACCTTTACAACAAGGGTTAAGACATTTACAAACAGCTTTTACTACTTTCTTTACTGGTCGTACTAAGTATCCTAACTTTAAGAAAAAACATCAGGGAGGAAGTGCCGAATTTACTAAGTCTGCTTTTAAATTCAAAGACAGACAAATCTATTTAGCCAAATGCACAGAACCTTTACCTATTCGATGGTCAAGACAAATACCAGAAAGCTGTGACCCAAGTACAGTAACAGTCAGATTACATCCTTCTGGACGTTGGCATATCTCAATTAGATTTGATGACCCAACAATTAAGCCATTACCAGTAACAGATAAAGCCATCGGAATTGACTTAGGAATTAGTAGCCTTGTGATTACCAGCGATGGTGACAAAGTATCTAATCCTAAGCACTTTAAAAAGCATTATCGGAGACTGCGAAAGGCCCAAAAAAGCCTTTCTAGAAAACAGAAAGGGTCAAAAAATCGGGAAAAAGCAAGAATCAAAGTAGCCAAGATTCACGCTCAAATCACCGATAGTAGAAAAGACCATCTACATAAGCTAACCACTCAATTAGTTCGTGAAAACCAAACGATTGTGGTTGAGAATTTAGCCGTTAAGAATATGGTCAAAAACCCCAAGTTATCTCAGGCAATATCTGATGTAAGCTGGGGAGAAATCACTCGACAATTAGCCTATAAATGCCGTTGGTATGGGAGAAATTACATCGAAATAGATAGATGGTTTCCTAGCTCTAAAAGGTGTAGTAATTGCGGGTATATTGCTGAGAAAATGCCGTTAAATGTTCGAGAATGGGATTGTCCAGACTGTGGGACACACCATGACCGAGATATTAACGCGAGTAAAAATATTTTGGCCGCAGGGCTTGCGGTGTCAGTCTGTAGAGCGACCATAAGACCAGAACAGAGTAAATCTGTTAAGGCAGGTGCGAAAAATCCTTCGGGACCCCAAGCAGAAACCTAAATCGTGAGGTTTGGGAATCACCGTCCGTTTACGGCGGCGAGGATGTCAAGGATTAAATATAGGGTTTTAAGGGAAAAAACAACCAGTAACCGCTAAAAGGTCACTGGCTGACTATCTAACTACTGTTTAATCATGCCCTCATAGCGTTGAGAGATGACATAGGTTTGAATTTGTTTCGCCGTATCGATCGCCACCCCCACCAGAATTAATAGGGAAGTTGCCCCCAAACCGCGAAAAGTGGTGACACCGGTGGCGCTTTCTACTACAGTCGGCACAGTAGCCACCAAACTTAAAAAGAGAGCGCCCAAAAGGGTGAGACGATTCAGCACCCCTTCCAGATAATTAGTAGTAGCGGTCCCCGGTCGAATCCCCGGAATACTGGTCCCCATTTTTTTCAGGTTTTGGGACATATCCTTGGGGTTAACGATCAGGGAAGCGTAGAAGAAACTAAAACCGAGAATTAGTAAGCTATAAAAAGCCACATAACCCCAACTATCGGGACGCAGGGCATTAACCAACTGGACTAAAACCTGACCGACCGGGTTATCCGTGGGTAAAGCTTGCACCAATTGAAAAGGTAAGACCAACACTGCGGAGGCGAAAATAATCGGCATTACGCCCCCTTGATTGAGTCGTAGGGGTAGATAACTGGTTCTTTCCCGATAGAGACGACGACCCACTTGACGACGGGCAGAAACAATCGGAATCCGACGGGTTCCCTCCTGAACAAAAACAATGCCGATAATCATCACCAAGAAAACCAGCAAGAGAATCACCACTTGAGCGATCGCCTGTCGCCCCCCCTGTTGAGCAAAAGTAATCGTATCACCGAGGGTTTTTGGTAAAACAGCGACAATGTTGACAAAAATCAGCAAAGATGCTCCATTTCCCAGACCGCGTTCCGTAATCAGTTCCGAAATCCACATCACGAACATAGAACCGGCCACTAAAGCGAGAACCGTAGCGGCGATCGAGGGTAAAGTTCCAGCCACAACGCCGTTAGCCACCAATAAACCGAGAGTAATACCGATACTTTGAATAATTGACCAAGCAAAGGCAATATAACGGGTAATTTGGGCAATTTTTCGCCGTCCTGCCTCTCCTTCATTTTTCTGTAAATCTTCCAAAGAAGGAAGGGCCGCGGTGAGTAGTTGCACGATAATTGAGGCGTTGATATAGGGAAGAATGCCGAGGGCAAAAATCCCTAACGTCGATAATCCTCCCCCAGTAAACAGGTCAAGGATTCCCAAAGCGGCGTTACTTTGAATAATTTCTGCTAATCTTGCCCGATCCAAACCGGGGATCGGTACAAACATCCCAAAACGGAGCAGAACCAGTAAACCCAATGTAATCAACAAGCGACCGCGTAAACCGGCCGCTTGTGCCATTTGCATAAACGTTTCCTGTGCCGTGGGAGCCTTATCACGACTGACGACCATTAACAGTTACCTCTAGTGCAGTTTTTTTTATGGGAAAAAGTAATCGAGGGGGAAAACTTTCTCGATTTTTTTAAGATTTCCCCTGTGTTTCTTATGATATAGCAATCCGGTCTTGGGGATTGGGTGTTAGGGTGTGGGGATTGGGTGTTAGGGTGTGGGGTGTGGGGTGTGGGGAGAACAAAGCTGCCCTTTACCTTTTGCCTTTTGCCTCCTGTCTCCTGTCTCCTGTCTCCTAATCTGCTGGGAAATTTATATCTCTTCCCAAGTACCTTGAGCGGCGGTAATTTTCTCTTTAGCACTATTGCTAAAAGCGGCGGCCTTCACCTTGAGGGGAACGGTAATTTCACCATCACCCAAAACTTTTAAAGGACCGTCGTTGCTGGTGAGAATGTTAGCTTTTAGGAGACTTTCCAAGGTAACTTCCGTATTAGCGGGTAAAGAAGCTAATTTTCTCAGATTAACGATCGTGTATTGACGGGGGTTAACCAAAGGAAAATGCTTTAATTTCGGCACCCGACGATAGAGGGGCATTTGTCCCCCCTCAAAACCGGGACGAGTCCCCGTCCCAGAGCGAGATTTTTGTCCGCGCATTCCCAGACCGCAGCTAGCGCCCTGGCCGGCCGAGACACCCCGTCCCACACGACGACGGCGTTTAGTTGACCCCGGTTGGGGGGCGATTTCGTGGAGTTTCATGGTGATTTCTCTATGTGTACAAATGTTCTATAGATACGCCTCGATCCTTAGCAACTTCCGAGAAAGTGCGGAGAGTTTCCAGGGCGTTAACGGCGGCTCTAGCGTTATTGAGGGGGTTATCGCTACCGAGTTGTTTAGCGAGGATATTTTTTACCCCAGCCAATTCTAAAACGGTACGGACAGCACCCCCGGCAATAACCCCAGTCCCCGGAGCAGCCGGACGCATAATCACTTGAGCGCCTCCGGAAGCACCCCGGGTGAGGTGAGTGATAGAACTAGCCTTAGTTAAGGAGACTTCAATTAGTTGTTTTTTGCCATCGGCCACGCCTTTACGGACGGCCCCGATAACGTCCCCTGCTTTGCCGACTCCCACTCCCACCTGGCCGTTTTCATTACCGACCACGACAATGGCCCGGAAGCTGAGTTTTTTACCACCCTTAACCACTTTACTAACCCGGCGGATCTGGATGACCCGCTCTTGCCAAGTGGTTTCTTTTTCTTTTTCGCGGTTGCCTTTGCGACGTTTTGCCATAGTTTTATCAGTGTTGAAAGGATATTTTAGAAGTTTAAGCCGGCTGACCGAGCCGCTTCTGCTAAGGCTTTGACGCGACCGTGATAGAGATTGCCACCGCGATCAAAAACCACTTGTTCGATGCCTTTGTCTAGGGCCCGTTGGGCCACCAGTTTACCCACGGCAGCCGAGGCTTCTTGGGTAGCGGTGGATTCTAATTCCCCGCGCAAGGTTGCCTCTAGGGTAGAAGCGGCAGCGAGGGTGTGTTGGGCTACGTCGTCGATAATTTGGGCGTAGATGTGGTTATTAGAACGAAATACGGATAAACGCGGCCGTTCAGCAGTGCCATTAATTTTGCGACGCACACGCTGGTGACGACGACGGACTGATTCTTTGCGACTAAGTTTCATGGTTTATTTTTTACCTCCTTTACCGCCTTTAGCGCCTTTACCGCCAGCTTTACCAACTTTGCGACGGACAACTTCACCAAGATAGCGAATCCCTTTTCCTTTATAAGGTTCGGGGGGACGAACTTCGCGGATTTTAGCGGCAATGTTACCGACCGCTTCTTTGTCGATGCCACTGACGATAACTTGGGTGTTGTTTTCTACGGCGACGGAAACACCATCGGGCATCTCCATCTCCACGGGTTTACTGTAACCAACATTAAGAACTAATTTACTACCCTGCGCCTGGGCGCGGTAGCCCACCCCTTGGATATCGAGGCGTTTTTGAAAACCAGTAGCAACTCCTTCCACCATGTTGGCTACTAGAGTTCTACAGAGTCCGTGGCGTTCTCTGGCGGTACGCGAATCGTCTTGACGGGTAACGAGCAGGGTTTCGCCATCTTTATTGATGGTGACGGCGGTGGGTAGGGTTCTCTGGAGAGTTCCTTTAGGTCCTTTCACCGTCACGGTAGCACCATCGATATCGACGGTGACTTTATTGGGAATAGGGATCGGGCGTTTGCCAATACGAGACATAACAGTTATCAGTTATCAGTTATCAGTTATCAGGGAAGAGTTATCAGTGGGTCAGCTATCGGGTTTAAACTTGGAAAGGCTGACGGCTGATAGCTTATCCTTGTTTACCAGATGTAGCAAAGGACTTCGCCGCCAACGTTTTGTTTACGCGCTTCGCGATCGGTCATAATGCCTTTAGAGGTGGAAACAATGGCGATGCCAATGCCACCGAGGACGCGAGGTAAGTCTTTACTGTTGGAATAAACTCGCAGGCCCGGTTTACTGACTCTGGTGAGGGTAGTAATGATCGGTTGACGGTTTTTGCCTTTATATTTGAGGGAAAGAACTAATTGAGATTTAATCCCCTCACCCACTTCCTCAAAGTCAGCAATAAAGCCTTCGTCCTTGAGAACTTGGGCAATACTGCGCGTCATCCGCGTGGTGGGAATTTGAGTAGTGGTCTGCCGAACCGCGCAAGCGTTACGGATGCGGGTCAGCATATCCGAGATGGTATCGTTAGCAGACATGAATTACCTGTTTTTCTCCTAAATTGGGATCAACATCAGTGGTCAGTTATCAGTTATCAGTTATCAGATTTGAGTATTAAGTGAGTAGTATTAAATAGCAGTTTCCTGCTGTCTTTTGACTGAATCACTGTTTACTGTTTACTGTTTGCTGTTCACTGTTCACTTATTTACTGGTCACTGTTTACTTTTCTCTTGATTGATTTATCTAAAGGGCATTCCCATCTCTTTGAGGAGGGCGCGTCCTTCTTCGTCGTTTTTAGCGGTGGTGATGATTGAGATGTCCATCCCGCGAATTTGATCGATTTTGTCGTATTCAATTTCAGGGAAGATCAACTGTTCACGAATGCCTAAACTGTAGTTACCACGACCATCAAAACTGTTACCGCTGATACCGCGAAAGTCGCGAATGCGTGGTAAGGCCAGATTAATGAGACGGTCTAAAAAAGCGTACATTCGATCGCCGCGCAATGTCACCATGACACCCACGGGCATTCCTTCGCGAATTTTAAAGCCAGCGATCGCTTTTTTAGCTCTAGTCACTACTGGTTGTTGTCCGGTGATGGTGGACAGTTCCTCCTTGGAAGACTCCAAAGCTTTGGCGTTTTGTGAAGCTTCCCCAAGACCGCGGTTAACAGTAATTTTGATAACTTTAGGTACTTGGTGGATATTGGTATAACCAAATTGTTCTTTCAGTTTAGGAACAATGGTTTCTTGATAGGTGGTTTTTAGTTTTTGGCTCATAGTTTTGCTGCTTGCTTTTCCTGGGCTTGGTCAGGAACTAGAATTGATGGGAAACTAATCGATAATTTCGCCAGTTTTCTTCAGTATCCGCACTTTCCGACCGTCTTCGGTAAAGGTATAACCCACCCGACTGGCGATTTTTTTCTTCTCGGAATAAAGCATCACTTTGGAACTGTGAATCGGTGCTTCGTAGGTAACGATTTGACCCGATTCCCCTTCCTGTTGGGGTTTAGTATGTTTGGTGCGGATATTAACTCCCTTGACCACCACGGTACTTTCTTGGGGTAAAGCGCGTAAAATTTCGCCCACCTTGCCCTTATCGGAACCGGCGATTACTTGAACGACATCCCCTTTTTTAACGTGCATTTTTTGCCTTTGGGGTGGGGTTTGAATGTTTTTCTTACTCATTTTTTTTGACCTCAAGGTGTGAAAAGTTTTAGACTAGCCATCAGCCAATTGCCTTGGTACTTTTCACTTTGATCAGAGAACTTCTGGGGCTAAGGAAACAATTTTGGTGTAGTTTTTATCGCGCAATTCCCGAGCGACCGGACCAAAAACCCGCGTACCTTTGGGATTACCGTCATTATTAATAATCACGGCGGCGTTATCATCAAAACGGATGCTCATGCCACTATCGCGACGGACGGTTTGACGGGTCCGCACAATCACCGCAGTGACCACATCGGATTTTTTCACGGGCATATTGGGGATAGCGTCCTTAACCACGGCGATAATTTTGTCACCGATGCCACCGTAGGTACAGTTACCTGTTCCCAGCACCCGCAGACACATTAGTTTCCGCGCCCCGCTATTGTCAGCGACATTTAAGTAGGTTTGTTGTTGAATCACGGTTTTTACCTAGGTGAAATTTAACTATCGGTTAATATTTCCGCCACTTCCCAACGTTTGGTTTTACTGAGGGGGCGGGTTTCACGAATGCGAACTCGATCGCCTTGTTTGGCTTGATTTTCTGCGTCGTGAGCCTTAAATTTCTGGGTTTTTACGACGATTTTGCCGTATTTAGGGTGAGGAGAGCGGTTTTCAATGGCTACCACTACGGTTTTATCCATTTTGTCGCTGACCACTACCCCAACTCTTTCTTTAACTGCCATAGCGGGTTATGCCTCCGGGGTGGACTGGGCTAGTTGGCGCTCCCGTTCTACGGTCAATAATTGGCCGAGACGGTGGCGGGTGTGTTTGAATTCGTGGGTTTTTTCCAATCGGCGGGTGGCCTGTTGCAAACGCAATTCAAACAGTTTCTTTTTGGCAGCGAGGATAGCGTCGGCGATGTCGTCATCACTCATCTTCCTCACTTCGGCGATTTTCGGTAGAGCCATTAGACAAAATCCTCCTCGCGAGTGATAAATTTGGTCTTAATCGGTAATTTTTGGGCGGCTAGGCGCATTGCTTCCCGGGCCACTGGTTCGGCTACCCCGGCAATTTCAAACATAATGAACCCCGGTTTAACCACGGCCACCCAGAATTCGGGGGAACCTTTCCCAGAACCCATCCGAGTTTCTGCGGCTCGTTGGGTGACGGGTTTATCAGGAAAAACGCGGATCCAGATTTTGCCACCCCGACGGATATAACGAGTCATTGCCCGTCTGGCGGCTTCGATTTGACGGGAAGTAATCCAACAGGGTTCGGTGGCTTGCAGGGCGAAATCGCCGAAATTAATCGTATTTCCGCCGGTGGCCAGCCCGCGCATCCGTCCGCGCTGTTGTTTGCGGAATTTTGTTCTTTTGGGACTTAACATGAGCTATTTACCACTGATAAATATTAGGGATCAGCCTTCGCTAGAGCGATCTTCAAACTGTTGACGACGACGCTGTTGACGGCGCGGTGCTTGAGCGGGAACGGCGGCGGCAATTTCTTCTTGGCCGGGGATAATTTCGCCCTTAAAGATCCAAACTTTCACCCCTAGAATCCCGTAGATGGTGCTGGCGGTTTTATAGGAGTAATCGATATCGGCCCGCAGGGTATGCAGGGGAACTCGTCCTTCCCGCACCCATTCAGTCCGAGCGATTTCTGCCCCGTTGAGACGGCCGCTAACTTGAATTTTGATCCCTTTGACTTCAGCCCTTTGCGCCCGTTGGATAGCTTGCCGCACCACACGACGGAAGGAAACCCGTCTTTCTAGTTGTTGGGCTATGTATTCGGCGATCAGATTGGCATCGGCATCAACGCGAGCCACTTCGATGACGTTAATACGAATTTGACGCTGGCCACCGAGGGCTTTTTGCAAACCTAGGCGCAGCTGTTCGATTCCCGTACCACCACGACCGACGACGACCCCAGGGCGAGCGGTATGGATGGAAATATCTACTTGATCGGCCTTACGTTCGATGCGAATATCGGCGATACCGGCATTAGCGAGGTTTTTCTCGACGTATTCACGAATGCGGCGATCTTCTTGCACTAATTCGGGGTAACGTTTCGCGTCGGCATACCAGCAAGATTTGTGATCTTTGATAACGCCGAGACGAAAACCGAGGGGATGGATTTTTTGTCCCATTGTGGTTTTTTTAGTTAAGGTGATTAGTCTTTGTTGCTAGGAGCGACGGCGACGGTGATATGACAGGTGGGTTTGCGAATTTGGTAGGCGCGGCCTTGGGCCCGGGGTCGAAAACGTTTTAGGGTCGGTCCGCCATCGGCAAAGGCTTGGCTAACCACCAAAGTGGCGGGATCGAGTCCTTCGTTATTTTCGGCGTTGGCAACGGCGGAACGCAGGACTTTCAGAATCGGATCACAGGCCCGGTAGGGCATAAATTCGAGAATAATTAGGGCTTCCCGATAGGAGCGACCGCGGATCTGATCGAGTACCCGTCTGACTTTCAGGGGTGACATCCGAATATAGCGGGCGATCGCTTTGACTTCGTTAGAGGTATCGATGGTCATTTCAGTTATCAGTTATCAGTTAGGTAGGGTGGGTTAGGCGACGACAACTTATAAGACTTAGTTATTAATTTATCTAGTCGCCGTAACCCACCATCTCATGGTTATCTGAACGCTGACCGGGGGCTGACGGTTTTAAGATAACCGCCCACCGATCTATTTCCGTCCTGCTTTTTTGTCGCTCTTGGCGTGGCCACGGAAGGTGCGGGTGGGAGCGAATTCACCGAGTTTATGACCGACCATCTGCTCGGAAACATAGACGGGAACGTGCTGTTTGCCGTTGTGAACGGCGATCGTGTGACCGACCATATCGGGAATGATTGTCGAGGCCCGGGACCAAGTTTTAATCACTTGTTTACTGCCCTGGGCGTTGAGTTTTTCGATTTTTTCCATCAGGTGGCCGGCGACAAATGGCCCCTTTTTCAGTGAACGACCCATAATTTTCAGTCAAAAGTAAAGTAATAATTTCTAACCCTGGGTACGACGGCGCACGATGAGATCGCTACTGCGTTTTTTCTTGTTGCGAGTTTTGCGACCGAGGGCGGGTTTACCCCAGGGAGTCATCGGGCCGGAACGTCCGATCGGAGCGCGACCCTCTCCACCTCCATGCGGGTGATCCACTGGGTTCATGACGCTACCCCGAACATGGGGGCGTTGACCGCGGTGACGGGTACGGCCGGCTTTACCGAGACTGATGTTTCTCGCTTCGGAGTTACCGACTTTTCCGATGGTGGCGTAGCATTCACGCCGGATCATGCGTACTTCTTTGGAGGGGAGGCGGATGGTAACGTAATCGCCTTCTTTCGCTACCACTTGGGCGAAACCACCAGCAGCCCGCACCATTTGACCACCGCGACCAGGAACGAGTTCGATGTTATGAACTTCTGTCCCTAGGGGGATGCGACTTAAGGGTAGGGCATTACCGACCTCGAAGGGAGCGTTTTCCCCGGCGATGACGGTATCACCAACGCCTAAACCGGCGGGGGCGATGATGTAGCGTTTTTCCCCGTCTTTGTAGAAAAGTAGGGCAATGCGGGCGTTACGGTTAGGATCGTACTCGATCGCCGCTACTGTGGCGGGAATATCCCGTTTATCGCGACGAAAATCGATAATCCGGTAGAGGCGCTTATGGCCGCCGCCCCGGTGACGACTGGTAACGACACCGCGATTATTACGCCCTTGTTTGCTGTGTTTGCGATGAGTTAGGGACTTTTCCGGTTCGGTTTTGGTGATCTCTTTAAAGTCGGAGATGGCCGCCTGCCTTGTCCCGGGGGTTAAAGGTCTAAAAGAGCGAATACCCATAGTTTAGTTTTCCGTTATCGGGTTTCTTGGTGGTTATACGTCAGGATAGAGGGCGATCGAGTCGCCAGCTGCTAGGGTCACGATCGCGCGTTTGTATTGGGGTTTGTAACCGAGGAAACGGCCGACGCGTTTTTTCTGACGAGAGGGGCGGCTGGTGTTCACTTTCGTTACTTTCACGTCAAACAGCAATTCGATCGCCGCTTGAATTTCCGGCTTGGTCGCTTTCAAGGCGACATCGAAGACGTATTTATTTTGTTCTAGGAGTAGGGTGGCTTTCTCGGTCACGATCGGCTTTAGGATCAGATCGGCGAGTTGTCTGGCTTCAGTTCTAAGCACCATAGACCTCCTCAATTTTAGCTAGGGCTGCGGCGGTGGCGATAACTCGATCGGCTAGGATGACATCATAGACGTTGAGACTATCGGCGCGAATAATTTTGAGATTGCAGATATTACGTCCCGATAAATAGACATTTTCGGGAATTTCCGTCAAAATCAGCAGAATTTTTTCCTCTGGACTGGCTCCCCAGCGACTTAAGGCAGCGGTGAGTTCTTTGGTTTTGGGTTGGGAGAATTGTTCGGCGAAGCTTTCCACCACGATAAAGTTATCGGCCTGGCTGATCAAAGCGGTTCTCAGGGCTAATCTTTTCTCTTTGCGATTGACCTTAACCTCAAAATCTCTCGGTTTTGGTCCGAATATGACACCGCCACCACGCCAGAGGGGAGAACGGATCGAACCGGCCCGGGCCCGACCGGTGCCTTTTTGCCGCCAGGGTTTGCGACCACCGCCGCGCACTTCCGAGCGGGTTTTGCTGGAGGCATTACCTTGGCGGGCCGCCGCTAGATGGCTGACGACGACGCGGTGAATTAGATGTTTGGCGGTTTCGGGTTTAGCGGTTTTCAGTTCCAGGGTGCCTGTTCCCGCTTCTTCCCCTTGCCAATTTTTGACTGTGTAGTTAACCATGGCTTTAATCTTTCCTTGCCCTATTTACCAAATTTCTTGGCGGGGGTGATGTTTAACAGGGTTCCTGGTTTACCCGGGACGGCTCCTTTGATCAGGATCAGGTTGCGTTCGCTATCGATTTTGACCACGGACAGTTTGCGGATGGTCACTTGGGTTGCTCCGTATTGTCCGGCCATTCTCTTACCTGGGAAAACCCGGCCGGGGGTAGTACCGGCACCGGTGGAACCGGGGAGACGGTGGTTTTTGGAACCGTGGGTCATGTTACCGCGCTTGAAGTTATGGCGTTTTTGATAGCCGGAGAAACCCCGTCCGATGGTGGTTCCAGCCACATCGACTAAATCGCCCTCTTGGAAGATAGCGGCGGTAATTTCTTGACCTAAAGTGTAGGCGGATGCGTCCTCGATGCGGTATTCGATTAAATGCCGCAGGGGGGAGACACCGGCTTTGGCTAAATGACCGAGTAGCGGTTTGTTGAGGGCTTTTTCTTTGACGGTTTTGTATCCCACTTGAATGGATTCATAACCGTCGGTTTTTTTCGTTTTGACTTGGGTGACGGGACACGGACCGGCTTGAACGACGGTGACGGGAATGGCGACTCCCGTTTTGTTGTCGAAGATTTGGGTCATGCCCAGTTTTGTACCGAGGATACCGATAGACACGGATTGTTCTCTTTATCTTTACTAGACGACAATCAAAAATAACGTGGCCGTGGCTATAGGAGCGAGAAAAATCTTTCCCGCTTTATCAGCCTGCCCAACTTGAATGACTTTTTTGGAGTTATTTAAGCTGGCATCCCGTTAAATTCGTAAGTAGGACTAGACAGGGTTGCTGGTTCTGCCTAGATTGTTGCTGGTCTTTGTTTCTTGGGGACTTAAAGGGTTTATCTTCAGTATCCCGGCGAAGACCGAGCGACCAAGGCGGTTCTGCTCAGTAGTGCCTTTAGCACCACCTAAGACCGATTTTGGCCACGATCAAACATTATATAACATTTGTGACTTTTTAGGCAAGAGGTTTTTTCAGTCACCGGCAATGATCCTATCTAGTCTGGCTGAAGGAAGGGGTGACAATGAGGTTGAAGTCTAGGCTGGGTGCAGGGTCTAGCCTGTGGTTTTTTGGGAAAATCTCCTCGCTGTCACCCTTGAAATTGATTAACTTAATTCTCTCGTCTTCATTGCGGGGAAAGTCTCAAGGTTTTTCCCTATCCCCCACACCCTGTCTCACTTTCAATCTGCTTGTCATCCCTTCAGGTTTCTGGCACTTTTTTAGCCAAAAAATTGGCAAAACTCTTTTATAGCAAGGCTTAAACTGATATTCAGCAGATTGCAATTATAGTATTTATCTTAATGGTGAGGTACAAAGTTTTGGTTTGGGGGAATCGGTCGTTGGTGGTCGCTATCAAATTAGGTTACACTGCTTGATGGGGATTAGTTTCAATGGGGGGGGATGACAGCATTGTACTATCATCCCTTGTTTGGAGGTTAAATCGCTTGCAGGTCTTTTTCTCCGGTACGGATGCGGACGATCTGTTCCACGGGGGAGATAAAGATTTTACCGTCTCCGATTTCACCGGTACGGGCTGCCGAAATCAGCTTATCGACGACCATATCGACTTGCTTATCTTCGACGACGATCTCGATCTTGAGTTTTTGGAGAAATTCGACGGTGTACTCGGAACCGCGATAACGTTCCGATTGACCTTTCTGACGACCGAAACCTCTAACTTCGGAGACAGTCATGCCGACAATGCCCGCGTTAACTAGGGCGATTTTCACCTCTTCCAGTTTAAAGGGTCGGATAATCGCTTCTACTTTCTTCAAAATATCTATCTCCTCGTTGCGTGACGATACCTTCTTGGTGAATTAACTGTTAATTCTAAACGCAGAATCCCGACAATAGCGCTTAAAGTCATGATTTCTTCAATTATTGGCCTTGGCCACAGTCTTCTGTGGTGAAAAATTTCTGGGTGGGAATTGGCCCACCCGAGGCCATGAATAAACCAACTAGAGAGATAATCCTAACTGAAGACCAAAAACACCGTGAACCAGCAGTAAAATTAGGGCAATACTGCCGATATAGGCGTGAACAGTCCGGAAAAGTTCTTTTTTCCCGACAGCGAAGCCAGTTAGGGACAATAATCCATTGAAAGCTAATAAACCGATCGCGATCGATCCTGTCCAAAAATGGCTGCTTTCGAGGATGGGATGTTTCTGCATGACTAGGGATAAAATACCGCCGGTGTAACCGAGAGTGATAAATAAAAACAGCCAGGGGGCGAGTTTGCGGTGATCAGCCCGATTTTTGGCTACTACTTCCCCATCTTGGCTTAAACGGCTTTGCCAACCGGCATAGGCAGTATAACTACCCATAACTAAAACCACGATCCCCATCATGACTGGATGTCCCCAATGAACGATCGGTTCGGGAGTTCCGAGACTGCGAAAGGCAGCGGCGATCGGCTCTAGCGCATCACTTAAACTTTGATTCATGTTTGTTACCTAACTTTACAAAACCCTTTTGCCTAAGATTTTAGCCGATCTCCAGCCTGGAAAAACTGCGGTTAGCTGAAAAAATGTCAAGCCTTCGCTAAATTTCTTAACATTTCCCCTAGAGATGAGCGGAGAAATATAGAATAAAGGCAGGGGAAACTAGGGATCCCCATGGGGATTAGCCCCTAGGAGGGCATTATGACTTATCTGCTCAAAGATCGGCGGTCGGCTGGGAGACTGTTAGCTATTTACTTGACAGAATATACCAATAGTGCTAGAGCGCTAGTGTTGGCTTTGCCCCGGGGTGGGGTTCCGATCGCCTTTGAAATTGCCCAAAGGTTACATTTACCGCTAGATCTGTGTTTGGTGCGAAAATTAGGTGTACCGGAGCGCAAAGAGTTAGCTTTTGGGGCGATCGGTCAGAATGGGGTGCGGGTAATCAATGAAAGTGTTGTTGAAGACTTGCACCTATCGGAGGCGATGATGGAACGGGTAGCAAAGGAAGAAATGATCGAATTAGAGCGACGTGATCGTTTGTATCGAGGTGAACGCCCCTTTCCGGACGTGACGGGAAAAACGATTATTCTAGTAGATGATGGGATCGCTACGGGAGCAACGATTAAAGCGGCGATTCTGACCCTTAAGGCTGAAAATCCCGCTGCTATTATTATTGCTGTTCCTGTTGCCCCGCCGGAAGTCTGTGATCAATTAGAAAAATTAGTTGATCGAGTAATTTGCCTACATAAACCCTACGAATTGAGATCAATTTCTCTTTGGTACGAGGACTTTTCCCAAACCAGCGATGAGGAGGTGCAAACACTTTTGTCCACCGTCGATAGTTCTTTGATTTCAGTTTAGGGAGATGGGCTAGATAAACTCTCATTAAACCAGCGATCGCTGACTAGAGTGTGACACTTCATAATTCTTAGTAATCGCTAAAAGTTTTACTATACAAGGGCTAGAGCAACTGTTGATTTCAATGACTAGGTGCGGAATGTAGGATAAAAATTACCGAAGAGCCACTTTTCTGTATATTATGTAGTTAGTCATTGGAGAAAATTATTATGACAAAATCAAAATCAACCATTACGGGCGGCGATGATGCCCCCGTGTTTGTACCAATCGAAAAACCAGCCAATGGTCGAATTATTGTTCATAATGACGAGTGGGTTTTAAGCGATGCTGGTTTTCAATCGGTATCTGATACCGCGACTTTTGCGTTGAATGTTGCCACATATTTTGTAGGAACGACACAGGGAAAATTTCATGTTTTGTCCAATAACTTTGGATTGGTCGGCGCAACGCTTGAGCGTACCATGACTGGTGCTGGGCATACTTGGACAAAAGGCATGAACATTGCCATTAATGCGGTAGCATTGGCTCAATATGATGCCATTTTTGTAGGTGGCGACCCAGTTGATAATCAAGTATTAATTGATTATGTCAAAAACGGCGGTAAAGTCTATCTTTGCGCAGGCACAGGGCATGGTGGCAGCCAAGCAGAGGCGCGTCAATGGAATACGTTTTTGACAGCTTTTGGTTTGAAATTTGACGGCGTTTATAACAACATCAGTGGTAGCCTAGCGGTTACCAGCCCAAGCCATCCATTGTTTAGCAATGTGAAAACCCTTTATCAAAACAACGGCAATTCAATCAGTTTATTACCAAATGCCACTGCCAACATTGTAATGACTGGTAGTAATCAAGGGCTGATTGCAACCGCAGACTATATTAATCCAAATGCACCAGCACGGTCTGAACCTACGCCTTCGCCAGCAACTTCTGAGCCACCTAAACCGAAGACCATCGAAACAGAAGAGTTTAGCATCACCGCAGAGGATGACGTGTTTATGTCTAACTTGGTTTATAAAGGACTGGTTAAGAAAACACAATCTGACGAATATGTTGAGCTTAGCAATCGCGGCAATCATCCCGTCAATATTTCAGGTTGGAAAATCACTTCGGTCGGCAGTGCCAGGCAGCAATTTACTTTCCCAGCAAATACTGTTTTAGCGTCTGGCAAGACTTTTCGGGTTTATACCAACGAAGTACATTCTGAAACTGGTGGTTTTTCTTTTGCCAGTAAAACGGCTATTTGGAATGACGCTGGCGATGAATTGAACCTGTATGATGCGATGGGTAAGAAAATTTCCACACTGGCGTATGGCATTGCTCGAACTAAAAAAAGCTGACCGAACGCGGGGCGAGGGGAGAGCATCTCATTTATGCAAGTGAGTAATTATACTTATCCATAAAACTGGTTTCTAGCAATGCTTTCAAAATAGCTTGACATAAAAACCTGATTTAGGGGTTACAAAGGTGAGATGCTCCCGATGGGCTGTGGGGTGTGAGGAGACCAATTCGTGGGCGTTGCGGGGGGAGAGTAAATAACAGCAATCTCCTGAATTCAGAAGTCAAAATTGAGACTTCCGAATTCTAACTTCTGACTTCCACAGCATCGGTATCAACGGTATTGGTTGGGGAAGAAACTTCAGTTTGATGATTTACTCTCCCGGGACGGCGAGTGCGATAATCAAGAACTAATCGCGATAATTCCGTGGTTAAAAGGGTGAGGACAATACCATCATCGATCCAACCAATAATCGGGAAAATGTCAGGAGAAATATCGAGGGGGCTAAAAAGATAAACCATAGTTCCCAGAATGATAATCCAACGATATTTAGGGTGAGTAATTTTGCTGCTGTACCAGTTGTAAAAAGATTCAACAATCGGTTTCATTAATTTGTCCTCGTTGACTGCGATAGTTTAATTTTGTCAGGTTCCCCTTGGGGCTGATAGTGCGGTTTTACACCCATTATGTAGGGTTATCCCCGCTAATTATCCACTAAAAAAGCCCAGAAGAAAATTCACCTTTAGGGATGAACCTGAAATATTATTACTGGATGCTTAAGAGGGGAGATAGTGGCATCTTTATCACCTATAATAGGCGATGACAAACTAATCAATTATCTGCCAGTTTAAGGATGGAAACCCTCTTTCATCTAGTTACTTTTGCCTTTGTCTTCGCTTTGGGTGCCTCGGTGGGCAGTTTTTTAAACGTGGTCATCTATAGATTACCTCAGGGGATATCTCTAGTTTATCCCCCTTCCCACTGTCCGAAATGTCACCATAGGTTGGGGAAAAGCGAGAATATACCCGTTTTCGGCTGGTTATGGCTAGGGGGTCGCTGTCGCTGGTGTAGAACCCCGATTTCTGTCCGTTATCCAGCGATCGAAACTTTTACTGGTTTATTATTTTGTCTGGTTTTAGGAGATTTTAGCTTTTCTTGGCAGACCCTCGGCTATTGGATTCTCCTCAGTTGGTTATTAGCTTTAGCTTTGATTGATTTTGACACGATGACGCTTCCTAACTCCCTCACCCAATCGGGATTAGTTTTAGGGATAGTTTTTCAGACTCTTTTAGGTTGGCAAAATAATCAAAGTGTTGTCTATCTTTTTTCAGCGATCGCTAGTGCGGTTTTAGGAGTCTGGTTATTTGATCTAATCCGGTGGGGGGGGAGTTTTGCTCTCGGACAACAGGCCATGGGGGGAGGAGATGCGAAATTAGCGGCCATGATCGGTGCTTGGTTAGGATGGCAAGCATTATTAGTCACCGCTTTTCTGGCCTGCGCTATTGGGGCAGGGATCGGTATTATGGGCATTTTTCTTGGTAAAATGGGGAAAAAACAAGCTATACCCTTTGGGCCATTTCTTGCCCTCGGCGCTCTGATGAGTGTCTTTTGGAGTGATAAGATCATCTCAGCCTATCAAACCATTTTTTTCCCTTTGTTGTAAAAAAGTTATCCTGTAATTAAATCTTGATACAATAGTCTTCCGTGTCTTGGATCACCATTAGAACAACCCCCAGTCTAGGGTAAGCCGATTGGCTGCAGGAAATGCTCAAAGCTCACGACATCCCCAGTCGCGTTATCGCTATTGGCCCTGGTATTTATTGCGGCCAGGGTCATCAGTCCGCTCTACAAGTACGTCCCCAAGATCGCTGGACAGCACTTTTGTTATTAAGTCCTCTAGAAGAAAGTCGATAAATTATCTTTATTTTAAACTATGTCTCTATTTGATTGGTTTGCAAATCGCCAAAAAACAGAACCCAAGGTTCAACAACAACAGGAGCGGGAAATAGCCGACGGTTTATGGACAAAATGCCCCAATTGCGGCGTTTTGGCCTATACGAAGGATTTATTAGCTAATCAACTGGTGTGTCTCGATTGCGGTCATCATAATCGGGTGGAAAGTGAAGAAAGAATTCGCCAGTTAGTGGATGCTAATACTTGGAATTCCCTTGATGAACAGATTCGACCGACGGATCCGCTCAAATTTCGCGATCGGAAAAGTTATAGCGATCGCCTGCGAGAAACCCAAGAAAAAACTGGTCTGACGGATGCTGTCCGGACAGGAACGGGGACAATCGACGGTTTACCCTTAGCTTTAGGGGTGATGGACTTCCGTTTTATGGGGGGTAGCATGGGATCGGTGGTGGGAGAAAAACTCTGTCGTTTGACGGAACGAGCTACCGATGAAAGTTTACCCCTGGTGATCATCTGCGCTTCCGGCGGGGCGAGAATGCAGGAGGGAATGTTAAGTTTAATGCAGATGGCCAAGATTTCTGGCGCTCTTAACCGGCATCGGGAAGCAAAGTTACTTTATATTCCCGTCTTGACTAATCCCACCACGGGAGGAGTCACGGCCAGTTTTGCCATGTTGGGAGATATTATTATTGCTGAACCAAAGGCTACTATCGGTTTTGCTGGTAAACGGGTAATTGAACAGACTTTGCGCGAGAAATTGCCGGAAGGTTTCCAAACATCGGAATACTTGTTAAAACACGGGTTTGTCGATGCGATCGTTCCCCGTACCCATCTCAAGAAAACCCTCGCTCAATTAATTAGTTTACATCAGCTCTTTTTCCCCTTGTTATCCCCCCTCAACAGTCATCATCAATACAGTCAACCGGAGTTAATCCCCCTGAAAACAGCCCAGGGACAAACAACAGTTTAACTGTTCTAAGACGGCTCTGGAGTTGCCAGCCCGAGCATTTGTACTAAAATTTTCCCGATCAGCAGTTTAAATGTAGTACACACCACACTTAGCTAGGTTGACAGCGATCGCAAAGTCCAAAAAATTCGAGAGTATGGTAATAAACCTTGAATTGGTGGGATTTTTCGAGTTTTTCTTCCAATTCATGAACGGGACACTCATTAAAGACGATAGACCGACCGCAATGAATACAGGTAAGATGGTGTTGATCCTGCTGAACGGAACTGTAGAGGGATTCTCCTGTGGCTAGGGTTCTCACCTGCACTGCACCCTGTAATTTTAGGGATTCTAGGGCGCGGTAAACAGTGGCTAACCCCATGTTTTGGTCACGCTGACGGAGTTCCACAAACAATTCCTGAGCGGATACTGCCCGATTTAAGGTTTTGAGTAAGTGGATAATGCGCTCTTGCGATCGGGTGCGTTGGGATTTCATATCAAAAAGGTCAGCGATCAAAGTTAATTCTATGCCAAAAAATTATCAGTGCTTTATTTATGTTACCCTGCGCCCTTCGGTTCTCGATCCGGCGGGTACAGCGGTAGAGTCGGGATTAAAGCAATTAGGTTATGATACTGTGGCCGGGGTGCGAATTGGTAAGTATATTGAGCTTACCGTGACAGCAGCAGACGAAACCAGCGCCCGCGAACAATTGGATCAAATGTGCGATCAACTATTGGCTAATCCTGTAATTGAAAATTATCGCTTTGATTTGCATTGTCAGTAGATAGAAGTCAGAAGACGGGAGGTAGGGCAAATAATTAAAATTTATCTGTCACCTTCTGCTAAAAAACTTAACCAAGTTAAAAATTATGAAGTTTGGGATTATTGTTTTCCCCGGATCGAATTGCGATCGAGATGTGGCAACGGTGACAGAGGGTATTTTTCAGCAACCCACCCGCTATATTTGGCATCAAGAGACGGATCTAGGGGATGTGGATGTGATTGTGGTGCCGGGGGGATTTAGTTACGGCGATTATTTGCGCTGTGGTGCGATCGCTCGATTTTCGCCAGCGATGAAAACTGTCCGAGAAGAAGCCGAAAAAGGTAAATTAGTTTTAGGCATCTGTAACGGTTTTCAGGTATTAACGGAAATTGGGCTGCTACCTGGTGCGTTAATTCGTAATCGCGATTTACATTTTATTTGCGATCGAGTGCCGGTAAAAGTGGAAAATAATCAATCTGTCTGGACGCGGGGTTATCAACCGCAACAGGTGCTTAATTTGCCGATTGCTCACGGGGAAGGGCGTTATTATGCCGCAGAAGATACGTTAAAATCTCTAGAGGATAACGGACAAATTCTCTTTCGTTACTGTACTCCCACAGGAGAGGTAAATGAGTCAGGAAATCCTAACGGATCGTTAAATAATATTGCAGGAATTACCAATAAAGCAGGAAATGTGCTAGGAATGATGCCTCATCCCGAACGGGCTGCCGATCCGCTGCTCAATTTGACCGATGGTAGTTTGTTATTTCGGGAGATAACAGGTAATTGTGCTGTTTTGATGTGAGGAATGTTGACATCCTCGCCGCCGTAAAACGGACGGCGATTCCCAAACCTCACGATTTGGGTTTCTGCTTCTTTCCCGAAGGATTTTTCGCACCTGCCTTAACAGATTTACTCTGTTCTGGTCTTATGGTCGCTCTACAGACTGACACCGCAAGCCCTGCGGCCAAAATATTTTTACTGGCGTTAATATCTCGGTCATGGTGTGTCCCACAGATTGGACAGTCCCACTGTCGAACATTTAACGGCATTTTCTCAGCAATATACCCGCAATTACTACACCTTTTAGAACTGGGAAACCATCTATCTATTTCGATGTAATTTCTTCCGTACCAAAGGCATTTATAGGCTAATTGTCGAGTGATTTCTCCCCAACTAACGTCAGATATTGCCTGAGATAACTTGGGGTTTTTGACCATATTCTTAACGGCTAAATTCTCAACCACAATCGTTTGGTTTTCACGAACTAATTGAGTGGTTAGCTTATGTAGATGGTCTTTTCTACTATCGGTGATTTGAGCGTGAATTCTGGCTACTTTGATTCTTGCTTTTTCCCGATTTTTTGAGCCTTTCTGTTTTCTAGAAAGATTTTTTTGCGCTTTTCGCAGTCTCCGATAATGCTTTTTAAAGTGCTTAGGATTAGATACTTTATCGCCATCGCTGGTAATCACAAGGCTACTAATTCCTAAGTCAATTCCGATGGCTTTATCTGTTACTGGTAATGGCTTAATCGTTGGGTCATCAAATCTAATTGAGATATGCCAGCGTCCAGAAGGATGTAATCTGACTGTTACTGTGCTTGGTTCACAGCTTTCTGGTATTTGTCGTGACCACCGAATAGGTAGAGGTTCTGTGCATTTAGCTAAATAGATTTGTCTGTCTTTAAATTTAAAAGCAGACTTAGTAAATTCGGCACTTCCTCCTTGATGTTTTTTCTTAAAGTTAGGATACTTAGTACGACCAGCAAAGAAGTTAGTGAAAGCTGTTTGTAAATGTCTTAACCCTTGTTGTAAAGGTACACAGCTTACTTCATTGAGAAAGTTTAATTCTTCTTGTTTTTTCCAATCGGTTAGCATTGAAGAAGTTTGAACATATCCTACTCTTTCTTGTCTTTCGTACCATGCTTGTGTTCTGAGATGGAGAGCTTTATTGTAAACTAATCTTACACAGCCCAAAGTGCGCCGCAATAGCGACTCTTGTTCGGGTGTGGGGTAAAATCGAAACGAATAGGCTTTTTCCATACCTCACATTTTAGCATATATTTTGTAAATGCGCTAATATTTAACAGCAAAGCCAACCTAAAACGGCGGGGTTTCAGACCCAAATTTTCGATGATAAGTAGTCGTGCAAAATTAATTTCTTGGTTAGGATAGGCAAAAGGCAATAGGCAAAAGCTTTATCGAAATGTGTAATTAATTTTGCTTAGGTACTTAATGAGTCGCCAAAAAGCTCTAGACTACAATTTTGGCAATAATTGGTCGTAGGATTGGATCATTCTTTCGTAAGTAAAGCGAGTGGCATTGATAAAACCTTTTTGCCTCAAATCTTCCAGGCGATCGGGAGCGAGAAGATTTTCTGCAATAATAGTAGCGGCAGCCTCGTGTTCGGTGGGATCGAAATACACTGCCGCATCGTCAGCGATAACAGTCATGGGGAGACGATTGGAGGTAAAGACGGGACAACCACAGGATTGAGCTTCAATCACGGGAACACCGAATCCTTCCTGAAAGGAGGGAAAAATTAAAGCAGTTGCTAGGCAATAAAAGGCGCGTAAGTCATCATCAGAGACGGTTCCTAATTCGATTACTTGTGCGGACAAGTTATTCTGATTAACAAATTCTCGCATATCTGGCAGCAAAAGTTTTCCCATCAGGATTAATCGGCAATTTTCCAGACCAGAGAAAGTGATTAACCTCTTGAATATTTTCAGCAATCCCAATCGATTTTTATACCATTGGCGGCCTCCGACATGAATTAGCCAAGGATAATCACGGTTGATATTAAATTTGCCCACCAGAGCTACTGCTGCTGCTTTTGTCATCGGACTGTATCCCTGATTCAAGCAATCCTCAATTACTTCCGTTTGTTCGGGAGCAATTTTAGTTAAACGGAGAACATCGGCACGAGTAGCTTCGGAAGAACAGACAACATATTTAGCCTGTTTTAATCCTCGCAAAATCATCGCCTGATACTGTTTTCCCGTCCAACTGGTGGGATTTTCAGGAATTTCTCCTAGGGCGGAACGGATGGCCAGCAGATCATGACAGATGATAAAATATTTGCGATCTTTTAGATAGGGAGTTAAATAGGATAAAGCTTGATCACAAATGCAGACGATATCAGCCCAATCAAGCTGCTGACGTAACTGCACTGGGAAAATAATTAACTTATCGATGTACCCTAACCACTTGCCGATGCCCTGGGGAGAAGGCTTCAGTTGACCGAAAATAGGCTGTGCTTGCACTCGCCGAATTTCGTGTCCTTTTTGTCTGAGTCCTTTCTCCACTAAACCGACAAAACGATTAATACTAATCTGCCGATCGTTGACGTAATTTCCTACTATTAAAACTTTCATGATTAGGCTCCAAAAAATCAATTTTTATAGCGGTAAAACCCTCTAACAGTCTCGAGGGAAATTTCGGGGTTAAGAAATAATATTAGTCCTGCAAAATTTCCTCGTATCTTTGTCCCGCTCGCTCCCAGGTGTACTCCGATTCCACCATCGCCCGGCCATTATGGGACAGTTGTTCTCGCACAGAAGGATCATCGAACAACCTAGAGATCGCTGCAACGTACTCAGCAACACTATTAGCCCGCAGCGCCCTAGGGGGAATTCCCGCTGCTGCCACCGTTAAACCCTCTAAACCGCGATCGCTGGCGACAATCGGAATCCCCGCGGCCATGGATTCTAGAGTTTTAGTCTTGATTCCCAATCCCACCCGCAGGGGAACCACACAAACGGTTCCTCGGTGTAAATATTCCACTGTCGAGGGAACGGTTCCCGTCACCCTCACACCGGGATACTTGGCCAGTTCGAGAACTTCCGGTGCTGGGTTGGCCCCCACTAGGGTTAAAGTGGTGTCGGGATATCGCTGTTGAATGACTGGCAGGACTTCTAAAACAAAAAAACGGGCGGCATCGATATTATGGGTGGAACTCATGGCACCGACAAAGACCAATTTATGACCGCCGGGATCCCGAGGACGATAGGGAAACAGGGCTAAATCCACGCCATTAGGCACGATATCCACCCGTGCATCCGGGAGGATTTTTAATAATTGTTCGCGATCATAATCGGTAGTGGCCACCAATTGCGAAAACTTGGCACAGTAACGTTTTTCGTACTGATAGAGTAGGGGCAGATAGAGAAAATCCCGCAGGGGATAGGTGGAGGCTCCTCTATCCAAATGATTGCGTGTCCAACCGTACACGGAACTGTGAATATCTACTACGGTTTTGACTCGCTGACGGTATTCTGGCCGGATAAAAATCTCGCTGATACTCTGAGCGCAGATAATTACATCACATTTTTGCTGCTCGACGTATTCATCTATTCGCTCTTGAATTAGCGGCGAACGATAACTAAGAACACTAGCAGGGGTCATCTGTACTATTGCCTCCAGAAAGCGCCCTGTTTGACCGATTAGTTTTGTCAGTCCCTTGCCTGGTTCGGGAATTTCCTGGGGCGGAAATAAGACAAGATGATTGGTAAAGGTTTTTAATTCTTCGATCTGAGTTTCCGTGACATTTTCTACCCGACGAGCAAACAGGGTGACATCGTGGTTTTGGTGAAGACATTTGATCAGGTTAAAAGTTCTCCCCTCCGTTGCCCCGCGACTAGGTGGATAGGGAAAGTTATTGCAAAAAAGGACTAATATTCTCATAATTCTGGTTCGGCAGCGGTTTTTGACAATAATTCTACCGTTTCCTTTAGTTGGCTATATACGGGAATCTCAACTGGGTATTTCTCGATCTCCCCAAAAGTGACTTTTCCTCGCCCTGTTAAGAGTAATACGGGCTGACAACCAGCTTCTAGGGCGCATTCTAGATCACTGGGCGCATCGCCGATGAACAACGAGCCGGCTAAGTCAATTCCGTATTGCTGGGCGGCTGTCAGCAGCAGATAGGGGGAGGGTTTGCGGCAGGGACAACCTTCGTCGGGATGGTGCGGGCAGATGGCAAGATCGTGAAAATGCACGCCCAATTGTCGGTATTCCTCAATCATACGCCCGTGAATCGCCGCCAAATCGTCCCAAGTGAAATAGCCCCTAGCAAGTCCCGATTGATTGGTGATGATGATCAGCAGATAACCCGCATCCTGCCACTGTTTTAAGGCAGCCGCTGCCCCGGCGGGAATGCTCACCTGTTCTGGTTTACTCAGATAGGGAATATAGTCAATAACTACCCCATCTCGATCGAGAAATAAGGCTTTGTTCTTTTTTGCTCTATCTTCGCTTTCGCGGTCAGAATTGCCAAGATGTGGCGGAGACGGGTATTTCTGGTGGCCGTCATTGACGGAAATTGCGGGGAAAGGATTCATTATGTGGGACTTTTTCGAGTCGGGGACTAGAATTCTCAGTTCTTCTGTCAGAGACGAGAGCTTGAACCGATGGACAGACAAAATTCGAGGGATTGTCGCGATTTGTGCTAGTTTTCTCGGCTAAATTGCTTCTCTTTACTATCTAGATGTCAGGGTATAGCAATCAGGGCATATTATACGCCGTCAGGCCTTTGGGCTTTTGATTATATCGGCGGTATTGTCAGGAATTGTTAACATTTTTGTCCAGCCAAACAAAAGGCCAAGACTGGCAAAGGTTGAACCCCCGCTCAGAAATCCCTCGTCTCGGCCAGAATAGATCAAAAGTTTATTCACAAACAAAACAAATTGTGCTAGGGTTGGGGCGTTTGTGGTATATTCCCAGAATAACTGGCAAAAAATCACTCTTTTGACTTGATCGCTCTAGGTTTTTCTAGAACTATCATTGGCCTGTTTTTCTTGTCCCGTGATCAATTCTACCGTGCTAGGGGTTTTATACCCAATTAATGGAGAGCGATTCTCGTCTTTTGATACTATTCAATATAATGACAGAATGATTGAGAGTTAAATTTATTCAACTAATAAAAATTGGAAAATCAAACCTATGCCAATGGTGGAAAAATCAAACAAAAAATTGGATAGTTTCCAGAGTGATCCGTCTCTGTCAATTTTAATCAAGACTGAATTGGAGGAAGCTTATGTCCTGAAAAAAAACCTACTAACCGAGACAAAATATCTAGAAAAAATCCAAGAGATTTGCCAAGTATGTATCAATGCTTATCGCAATAACCACAAAGTATTAGTGGCTGGTAATGGAGGCAGTGCCGCCGATGCTATCCATTTTGGCGGTGAGCTGCACGGCCGATTTCTGAAAGAAAGACAGTCTTTGCCAGTTCGCGTCCTCAATAGCGATATCGCCAGTTTAACAGCGATTGCCAACGATTATGGCTACGAATATATTTTTAGCCGCCAGATAGAAGCGGAAGGAAACCCTGGCGATGTGTTTATCGGTATTTCCACTTCGGGAAATTCCGCTAATATCCATCAAGCTCTCAAAGTTTGTCAAGTAAAAGGTCTCACTAGCATCGGTTTAACTGGGGCGAAGGGATTAGCTCTAGAGCAAAAAACCGATTATTGTTTGATGATTCCTAGTACCAGTACCCCGCGCATTCAAGAAGGTCATGGTTTTGTTCTCCATACTATTTGTTTAGCGATCGAAGAAGCGCTCTTTCCTAACTAAAATCTCCTAGCAAAAAATCAACCTAAACAGCCTACCTATGATCATCAGAACCAAAGCTCCTTTAAGATTAGGTTTAGGTGGTGGTGGCACCGATGTGGAGCCCTACTGTAGTCTTTATGGGGGTTACGTTCTCAACGCTACTATCGATCTCTATGCCTACTGTACAGTCACGGAAATTACTGACAAACAAGTCATTTTTGTTGCCGCCGATCGAGGAGAACAACAAATAGAAACCCTCCAGTTTCCTCTCCTCTATAACGGCGTTCTCGATCTGCATAAAGCGGTCTATAATCGTTTGATTAAAGACTTTAATCAAGGGCAACCTTTGCCGCTGCAAATCACTACCTTTTCCGATGCGCCGGCTGGTTCGGGATTAGGTTCTTCTTCTACCCTAGCGGTAGCCATGGTTAAAGCCTTTGTGGAACTGTTAAAATTACCCCTAGGTGAGTATGATATCGCCCATTTAGCCTACGAGATCGAACGAATTGATCTAAGCTGGTTAGGGGGCAAACAGGATCAGTACGCTGCCACTTTTGGCGGTTTTAATTTTATGGAATTTTATGAACAAGATCGAGTCATAGTTAATCCTTTGCGGATTAAAAATTGGGTGATCAATGAATTGGAAGTCTCTCTGATCCTCTACTATACAGGCATTTCTCGCTACTCATCTCAAGTAATTGAGGATCAAATTCAGAATGTCCAAGAAAAAAATGAACAAGCGATCGCCGCTACCCATCAACTCAAAAAAGAGGCAATTCTCTTTAAAGAAGCACTGCTTAAATCAGATTTTATGGGGATAGCAGAAATTCTGAGAACTTCTTGGGAAGCGAAAAAGAAATTATCCAAATTAATTAGTAATCCGCAGATTGATCGCATTTATCGGGTAGCTAGGGAAACCGGGGCCTATTCAGGCAAAATATCAGGAGCTGGTGGCGGTGGTTTTATTATCTTTATGGTCGATCCTACCAAGAAAATCGAAGTAATAAAAGCTTTGAAATCAGAAGGAGGCCAAGTGATTAATTTTCATTTTACCAAATACGGAACCCAAGCATGGACATTATAGCAAACCAAGCATCAACGGGGAAGGATTATCCCTGTAACCCTAAAAATAGTTTTTAAAAGATTGGCAATAATTCAAATTTTTGAGGTGTATCTATGGATGTAATTATTCTGGCGGGTGGGTTAGGAACCAGGTTGCGATCGGTGATCAACAGTTTACCAAAACCCATGGCTCCCGTTGCCGACAGACCTTTTTTAGAATATCTATTAGATTACTTAATATCTCAAAAAATTACCAACAAATTTTTAGTTTCTGTGGGCTATGAACATCAAAAAATTATCGATCATTTTGGTTATAAATACAAGGAATACGAGCTAACTTATTTGATAGAAGATACACCCTTGGGAACTGGAGGAGCAATCCGGTTGGCACTCAATAAAATTGAAACCGAACAAGCATTAATTGTTAACGGAGATACCTTGTTTAATGTCAATTTATCCGCCTTAATTAATTTACATAGTCAAAAGAAATCCCTGATAACTGTTGCTCTGAAGCCCCTAACTGACTTTGATCGTTATAATAATGTTCTGCTAGACGATGACCAAAAAATTATCGGGTTTGAATCCAAAAAATATCAAGATAAGGGCTATATTAATGGCGGCATATATTGTGCAGGGAAAAACATATTATCCAGCTTTGATCTGCCATCAAAATTTTCTTTTGAGGACGACTTTCTCAAAGTTTATACCGAGAAAATTCCCATGTATGGCTTGATTTCTGACGAATATTTTATTGACATAGGCATTCCCCAAGATTACAATAAGAGTCAACAAGAATTACCATCTCTCATCTGAAAAGTATTTTTTTGAGAGAGTCTTGGTAGTCACCTAAGTTCAGCAAATTTGTGTTGGTATCGTCAAATTATTTCTCAATAAATTCACCAGAGATGCTTGCTAGTTTCAATCAACCGATATTATCTATTGTTAGCCCGACCATCGGAAATTTTTCCGAATATTGGTTACAACAACTTTTATCCGTGCAGGGAAATGTAGAATTTATTTTAGTTTACCCTCCTGGCACAACTGCGGCCTTCATAGCTGACCCACGAGTAAAAATTTTATACAGTCTCTACAAAGGAGAAACACCTCAAAGAGCCTTCGGTTTAATGAACGCCACGGGTCAGTATATACTGGCTTTAGATGATGATGACTTCGTGCATCCGGATGTTGTATCCCTAACTCTTGAATACTTTGAGAAATTTCCTCAGAGTTGGATGCTGCGTTTGTTTAAAGAAAAAATAAACTACTTAGATGAAGAAAAAATTAAAAGACCTTGGCAGCAATTGCCATCTCTTGAGCAATTTAGGATTGCCAGAAAAAGAGAAGATTCCTATCAGGATTTGATAGAGGTTCCCATTGCTCCTCTAGAAAATCATTTTGATATAAAAGTTGCTCTCTGGCCCTACGCTAAGAGAAAAGACATTCATGGAAGTCATGTGGAACCTTTTAATAATACCATTTGGAAAAGTCCAGCAGTTAAAGAAGCTCTCACAGAAATGTTTCAAGGGACAAGAATGGCGGAACTTTTAACTTGGTTGCCTCTTTGGGGATTAGATAGGGCAATCGGACTATATATTCAAGCTAAATTTTTTCAAACAGGTGCTTGTATTGGTCATTGGATGCCCGAACCTGGTCAAATCAGATATATTGTTAGGCCTTATTCCTTAAAAACAGTGCGATTGTTAGTGTTGGTAGAGATGTTGTTAGTGAAACAATTTCCCCAGTATGGCTACTTTTGGAATCTATTTTTTGAAGAATTTTACAACGGTGTGAAAATTAAAATTAGGCAAATATTTAAAAAGCTAAATTAAGGTTAACAGCTAAAAAATAGGAAGCAAGTCTTAATACTTACTTCCTTGACAGATTACAGATAGACTGATATTTCATACCTCTTTACCCAAGCGAGAACGAATAAAGATTCGCGGCACATTTAAGATGTTGGGAATAACGAGATTCCACATATATCCGTATTGGGGAAAACGTCTGATTAAGTAAAGTTCAGAAAGTACACCATAACGATTAAATCGTATGTATTCAGGTGGATTATTTTCAATACGAATTTGTTCTGGCATCGGTAAGAGATGACCAATAATTTTGCCTTTTCCTTGCTCAAAAAACTTCGCTTGTATAGCTAGTCCCAAAACTCGATCAAGACACCAAAAGGGAATATACTTAAACGGACCCATAAAAGGCATTAACCCCACCAGATCCTTCAGGGTTTCCTGTGCTATAGAAGTTTTCCAAACCTTCTTGTCAAAATTCTCTGTATGCGGACCTCGATGATCTCTTCTTCCTCTAAAAATACACATTACGTCAAATTTATTATCGATAGGAGTAATGGGAATTTCCAATAGGTAGTTGCCTTGTTCGTATAGCTTAGAGTTACCTTGAGACCTACCACAAACTTCTAGTTTTTCGATCGGTTTTGGTGAAAGCCAAGGAGCTTCTAGAATTTCTTTTTTACCAAATTCAACATCTTTCCGGCTAAGTCTCATGACCCAACTATCAGGAAATCGGGAAAAGTATTGACGGCTAATTTCTGAAATGTCGGGATTGATATACTCATCACAATTAATTGTCAATGTATAGGGAGCGGTAGCATTGATCAAACCTGTGGCACGTTGAATAATTTCTCCCCGCAAGGGACTGACTATTTGCTGTACCCTAGGGTCGGAAGTGGGATACTTAGGGGCTCCCGGTGGATGAACCAAGATAAATTCTACTTCTCCCTTGACCTCGGTCAGCGCATTAAACCAGTGGTCAGCGAATCCTTCTCTAGTGGGAATAACAATTGATAGGCTTGGTGTTGACACCTTGTCCATGATAAAAAAATTTTTTCTCTATTTTTTGATGCCATTGTATCATAGTTCTCTGGCAACAAGGAAAATTTCTGGAAGATCAGAAGGCTGAGAGATCAAGAGTGGGAATTCAAGAGAAATAAAATCGATATTCAACTTGTTTACCATCCTAAAAACTGATTTCTAGGTTTTTTAACCCACATTCCGCACCTTCAACTGTCACATAAGCTATCCCCCTCCAGAGACTTGAGTAAAAATACTTAGCTGGTGAAGGTTTTCTCGGCACCAGCTAGGGGGGTCTTGAAACCCCTAATTATGAAAAAATAGGAATTGTTGGAAAACTGAGACGAGTGGACTGTTCGACCAGGAATCAATCAACAGAAATTGAAGTCAAAAATCTAGACCATCTGGGATTAGTAGCCGGAATTATCGATGAAATAGGAATCGTTGAAATTATCAACGAACAAGTCTCAATTGAGCGAGGAGAAATTGTCACAGCGGGGCAAGTCGTCAAAGCAATTATCCTGAACGGATTGGGATTTGTCTCCCGGGCCTTGTATTTATTTCCTCAATTTTTTGAAGATAAAGGAACCGAACATCGCTACGCGAGATCGTTCTACATCTTTCCATTCAATTGTACCGATCGCATAATCTTGTTGCAATCGTCTGAGTCTTCTCCTACCCCGATGAAGGTTACTATTCCTGACGCGAACTCGGTCGGGTAGAATACGAAAACCGAGGAAACTAGCACCGTATTTAGTGGCAAAAAGTTGACTTTTGGTCGCAACGCGCTCGCTACGCGAGATCGGGTGAATTTTCAGCTAATTCTTTCATTGCCTTAATAAAATTTAACATTAACGCCATTTTCTCAAAAAAATCGACCCGCCTAAGGGCGGGAAAGAAAAGAAAAAAGAAAAAATAGGGAATGAGGGTAAAAAGGGAAAAAAAGGGAAAAAGGGTTACAGAGTCCTCCCAGCACCGCACACCACCCGAAAACCGAAGCTGTTGTCGAGGTCGCGGCGGAAGTTGAAGTCGCGGTAAGCGGAACGACAGTCATCCGGATAGTTGGACCAAGAACCGCCCCGCAGAGAAGAATGATTATTATTCCCATTTTCTGTCCAGACACTGCCATCCGTCGGCGCACCATCATAATTATCATGCCAAGTATCGGCGCACCATTCCCAGACATTGCCGTGCATATCGTACAGTCCGAAGGCATTGGGGGGAAATTGTCCCACGGGAGTTGTTTCGCTTCGATATTCTCCCTTCGCTTCCTCGGCGTAGGTTTTGCTGGCATCGTAGTTGGCCAATTCCCCCGTAATGGTTTCCCCAAAGTAGAATGGGGTGGTGGTTCCAGCACGACAAGCGTACTCCCATTCCGCCTCACTCGGTAGTCGATACTCCCGTTTTGTTTCTCTTGATAGTCGTTTACAAAATTCCGTTGCTTGATACCAGTTGACACTTTCTACGGGTAGCTCATCCCCTTTGAAGTTAGAAGGGTTTGTCTCTAGGTCGATGTCTATTTTAGCGGTTGCAGCGATCGCTCTCCACTGTTCCTGGGTGATGGAATACTTGCCCATAAAGAAGGGTGGGACAGTTACTTCATGTTGTGGTCTTTCCTTTCTAAATCCTTCCCAATTAAATTTTTTAACCAGTCTTTCGATTTCCTCGTCTTCTGTTCCCATCGTGAATGTACCCCCCGGGATGGCGACCATTTCTAGGGTGATGCCGTTGCCCAAATCTTGGGCGAAATATTGGGACTGCTTCGACTCTTTTTTGATTTGCTCACCCTTCGCATTTACTCCCAGGATCTCAAAGTTAAATACCTTGAGTCCAGTTTCTTGAGAAGGTTTAGGGGTCGATGACCTATTTCCCTCGGACCCCGTGACGTATTCGCGACCCGTAGCAGGAATCGAAGACCACGGTCGCCGTCGTTCGATCGCCCTTTGCCGGATCGATTGTGACTGTCTTAGAGCGATGCGCTTGATAGCTTCGATCGCATCTAAATCGCCACGAGATGCTCCTAAGACACGAATCCATAACTGTTCAGCTAAGTCAAGGTCGCCCCTATTTTCTGCTAAGGAAGCTTGATACTTTAGGGGTTGCACGTCCCTAAGCGTGGCAACTTGTTCTAACAAAATAAAATAGAGCTTGTGGGGCGGTTCTGCTTTCAGATAGGGATTCTGTCTCGGTTTCCCATATCTAGCGTTAGTTTGCTCGACTTGACGGCGCAGATATTCGTCTAGACGCTCGACCGTAGCACAATTGGCTTCTCCTTGCCGCCGTAATCCTTCCAGCAGCGTATGAGTAAATGAGCCTTGTTGTAACTCATCGATCTCCCAAGATTGCTGATTGGCAGTACAGGAATAAAAGGTTATGACTCCCTGATGCTCCTCCTCTCCAATGCCCAGACCGCCTCGGCTGTCTTCATCTCGACAGGCATCTAACAATAGTACGACGTTATCCGCCCCAGACCGCCGCAGCCGCTCGGTGACATAATCCACCGATACAGCCGTTTCTCTTACATTGCCCGGATCACTATCCGGCAGCATCAGATAGTCTTTGTCTTGATAGCGCCTGCCATGACCAGCAAAGAAAAACCAGAGATTGTCTCCAGACTTAAGCAGGGGAGTCTCGAACTGCTTCTGAAGAAACCGCTTGAGACGACCGTGGGTTAGCTGCGTGGGAATGGGGGGACTAGCAGGAATGGGTGGAGAATCTTCGGTAAAGAGAAATATCCCACTGCGATCGAATCCTCCCTCCCCTTCACACCAAGCTTTGATCGCTTCCGCGTCTTTCTTGGCGTATTTCAGCGGCTTGAGGTTGTCATACTCGTTGATGCCGATCGCTATCACCCAGTTTTTAGCCATCTTTTCTCTTGAACTTAAATGTCATCGCTCCTTTACCTCCTGCTTTGCCCCCGATCCCAAACAGGCTAACTTGTCCTTCCCCATTAATTTCTACAGACAGTTCCACTTCATCGAGCCGGATTTTAGTGCCTGGAGGATCGGCTTCATCGAGCATTTCCCGCATCGCTTTGAGAAAGCCCTGCATTTCTAGCTTCAGTTTGGACACATCCACTTGACTTCTTTCGGTGGCCGCAACTTCGGGCGATCTTTTCTGTTCACCGATCTGTCCCCCGATATCACTGCTACTTCTAGCGCCGGTGGGCGTTTTTTGAAGATCATCACCCGTAATAATCCATATTTTGCTGGGAGTCGCAATATCTTCGGTCATTGTGTTGATTTCCCCTAAATGTTATTTCACTTGCCTTTAACCAAACTTTCTAATTCCATTATCTTTCTCTCAACCTCCGCCATCCTCTGACTCAACGGTACAGTCTCGGCACAGCCCAAGTAAGCAGCATTGCCGAAGGCACTCGCTACGCGAGATCGCACTGACAATCACATCCGTCTTGGACGTGCCAACCCGCTCGACGTACTGGTTGAGTTCGGCGAGGAGAGGTGGGGGAATTCGGACGGCGATTTGTGGTTTGCCCATAACAATTACATTTCTTCTCCCGCCATGCTACCAAACGCATGACCAAGTATCACCTTTCCAGTCATTTTTCTTAACGAACGACCGAACAGCGAGCTACCTTCGAGTACCATCCTAAAGTTATTCGCTAGAAACAATACAGGACAAAAGTTACAGAAAAATTTAAAAACCTTTCCTTAAAAAATTAAGCGAACCATGAATAAAAAATTCTCCTTAGCCCAAAAGTATTCAGCAACAATTTCAGCTTTAACTTGGGATTTTTCTATAGATTTACCAAAAAAGAATTGTGTTACATTTTGTCATATTCTTCTGGCTCTCTATCTGAAACTTTAGCTAATGCTTGTTGAAACTTCTCCCAACTTCCCTGTTGTGCTTTTTCTTCTAGATAATCTTTAGTCATCCAAGAGGATATTTGGGCAGATAAAGCCATTGTTACCAGTTGCTCTACTGGTATGTTTTGTTTATTGGCTAAGGTTTCAATTTGTTGATATAAAACATCTGGAATGTTGGTGCTTAGTTTCATGGTTTGATTTCTCCTAGTAATCGTAAAAATTGTTTGGGTGTTAAAATAAAAATGCCGAATTTTTCAATAGGTTGTAGGTCTCTTTGATTGTAACTGATTATAAAATTAGCTTGACATTTGAGAGCTAAGTCTATAGAACTCTTGCAAATTAATTATATGTTATAATGACGGGTTAACTAATTTTCCCCAAAAAATTAGTTAATCAGTACATTCGTCCTGAATGAAAACTTGAAGTTTAACTTTTAACTCAAAACTCTTTAGAGCTGCTTTAATTTGGTTATCAAAACCTCTTTATTTAAGCGGCACAAACTATCTCAATTATAAAAATTGAGAATAAATTCTCCTTGACTTAATTAATCTTTAGGCAACTTTTAAGAAGCTGCTATACCTATCCCTAACTCACAGTTATAAATAGCCGCCAACAAGTTAACTCTTAAACTATATCTTCGACGACGATTCCGATATTTACAGGATAAGATTTTAAAGGTTTTGAGTTTCCTATTTATATGTTCAATGATAATCCTTTCTTTGGCTAAAGCCTTGTTATACTCTTTTTCTAACTCTGTTAATTTTCTATTTTTCGGTTTCTTTTTCGGTGTATAACTATTACTATGGTATGCAGCTATTCCCTGATAACCACTGTCTTCTATGCTGGTAGTTAAAGGATGAAAACGAACTCGACTTTTTTTAAATAAACTAAAATCATGACCTCTACCTTTCCCACAAAAGACACAGATAATTTCCTCTGTATTTTGATCAGCTACTAATTGGGATTTTAAAGTATGATAACCTCTTTTACCCGAAAAAAAATCTTTCTGTTTCTTTTGGGGGCGTTCAATGGGAGTTTCCGTTACATCCATTACCGTTACGACCGGTATCTCTGCTTGATTGAGTAAAGCTTTTTTTCCTTTTAAACGGAAGTTTCCCGATTGTAAAAGCATTTTTTCCGTCTTATTTACAATCCGACATATAGTTGATTCTGATAGTTCCCAGCTTGTACCAATGTGAAAATATGTTCTATATTCTCGCCAATATTCTAACGTTACTAAAACTTGTTCTTCTATAGATAGTTTAGGTTTCGGTCCCATTTTAGATGGTGAATTAGAGTCGGCTTCAACACTTTTTACTGATTCTACCATCTTTCTATATGTTTGTTTATACACACCGATTTTATTCTTTTTTCCACTTCAATCTAAGAATTGAGAAAAAAGCAAAACCTTATGTTATACCATAAAAAAATTATGCAAGAGGTCTATTCTCAACAAGCACTGTTTATTGAGAATTACTGGGGGAACCCTGAAATTTTCGGCTTAGTTGCCGGCAGCTTGCCGCCAACTCACTCCTCTAGATAAGTATTTTGACTCACGCTCCTTCCTCTTTTGAGACGTTGTGACACTTAGGGTGCGGAATGTGGGTTGTTGGGTAAGACTTTTAGACCTTTTTGAAATCCAAAAGTGCCAGGCGTGGGAGTGATCAGGGGGAAAATTCAGGTACTTTTTCCCCGAAAATTAGGTAATTGACCCCCTGAAAATGGGTAAAACCCTACACCCCACACCCCACGAGAAACTTTTTGCCGCAAACCCCAATCACATCGCGTAAAATGGTAGCGCCTCCGACCAATGGGGGCGTTTTCCCGTTTGCCAATCCAAATGGGCTAAATCGAGGATAGCGGGGGCATTTATGCCTAAATAGTTGGGTGTAGGTAATCTTTGATAGGAAATAGTTAAGTTTTCTAAGGTCTGCTGCCATTGTTCCAAAGTCATCAGGCTATCAGCTAAATAAACCCGATTACCCCGATAGATGCCCACATACAATTGTCCCCTAGTGGCGGGCATTTCTAGGGCTAGATAGGTATCAAGGGGATAAAAATCCCGTTGTGACCAAGCAAAGGCCGCTAAACTGGAGACGGTAAAAATCGGTAGCTGTAATTGTTGTGCTAGGGTTCTAGCGGTGACTATACCGATGCGGGTACTGGTAAAGCTACCCGGACCCCTAGCAGTGGCGAGAAAGGCTAAATCTGCCCATTTTTGCGGGGCTAGGAACTGTTTTAGATAGGGGTGGAATAGGTTCGATAAGTCCCTGTCTAAGTCCCAAGTTTGTTGACGACTATCATCCCTGAAATTAGAGAGGGCCAGTCCCAGTTGGGGACTGCTGGTATGCAAAGCTAATCCATAGACAGGGGAATACAAGTCGATCTTTCTGTATCAGTAAGTTTTTATGGGTCGCCTGGGATTCGAACCCAAGACCAATCGGTTAAAAGCCGAGTGCTCTACCGCTGAGCTAGCGACCCGTTTCGTGTTCTGCACACGATTCATCAATATAACATCTTATCGAGGCTAAGTCAAGGGGTAATTTAAATTTGATTGACTCGCATTTCCACGATCGCCTCGCGGCTGCTCTGGGGTTCTAGGTAGGTCAAATGTTCGCCTGTGTTAAGGGCGTTGCGGGGAGCGCTCCAAGGTTCGAGACAGATATAATTTTTATCTTTCAGAGTCCAAAAAACTATAGTTGTATAGAGATCGTCGTAACTGAGGACAATTTGGCGCTGATGATAAGAATCACTAAAACTACTTTGATGGCGCGTAATTTGCGGAAAAGCGGCATCAATTTCTTCGAGATTAAAGTCAAAGTTACCAGAGTAGGAATGGAAGGTTTTCGTGCGTTGGTCGAGGTATTGGGAGGAGGGAATATCAAAGGACAATCGGGTTTTATCGGTGACTTGAAAATAGGGATGAAATCCGATAGAAAAGGGCATTTTTTCGGGGGAAAGATTGATTACTTTTTGGTGAATTCTGAGGCTGTTTCCTTGCAGTTGATAGGTAAAGATTAATTGAAAATCAAAGGGATAGACTTGACGAGTGGCTTCATTACTGTTTAATTCTAGGGTTAAACTAGCGGCGGTTTCGCTGCTTTGTTTGCTGACTTGCCAAGGTAAATCACGAGCAAATCCGTGTTGTTTGAGGCTATAGTTTCGGCCTTGGTATTGATAGGTATTATCGGGTAAGTTGCCGCAGATAGGAAATAAAATCGGGACTCCTCCGCGGACGCTGAGGTTAGGATCTTTGAATCTTTCTCTGTCCAGATAGAAAATATCTTCTCCGCAAATTTGCCAACGGGTGATGATTCCTCCTCTAGCGGGAACCACTTCCAGATAAGCGTCAGCCTCTTCATCCTTGAGACAATAGGTAAGGTATTGATTTTGGTTTTGAGTGATCGTAAAAGTCATATCAGTTATCAGTTATCAGTTACCAGTGATCAGTTACCAGTGAATATCATCGTTCTTCGGTAGTTTGAAAGCTGAGATAGACTAGCTTGAGATGAAAATTTGAGTAAGAAAATAGGCAATGGCGGCACTACCAACGGGTACAGTGAGATTATCTATACCCAGTTTCGAGAAAGTTTCTAGAATAGTAGCTCCGATCGCTGTCAATAAAGATACTAGAATAATTGGCGGATTAATGCCATTAACAAAAGATAAAATAATCAAGCTGACTAGAAAGCTGACTCCTAACATAGTCAGGGAACCTTCCAGACTTTTGCCACTGCCGAAAATTTTGTAGGGATGTTGACCGAAATTTTGTCCGACTAGGGCTGCTAATCCGTCTCCTAAAGCCATAATTAAAATACCCATTGCTGCGTATTCGGGGTGAGAAATTGGCCAAAAATAAGCCACAAGAACACCGATACTAACAGCATAAAAAAAAGTTCCCCAACTGCGGCGACCAACACTATTAAGACTGGGCAAAATGGGGAAAAAATAGGATAGGATAGCAATAATTGCCGCTAGGATGGCCGCACTTATTCCCACCCAAGCGGGGATATTTAACCACCAGGCAAAAAGGATGACGTTTCCTGTGCCAATGTGGACAACTTTGCGGGTAATTTCGCCATCGGTACTGAAAACACTTTTTAATTTTTCAGCGATCAGAATCAGAACAGCTAGGTAACAGGCGACTAAACTGATCGAAAATAGGAGAGGGTGGGATAGTTCCACGTGGCAAAAGCGAAAATTGACTATCTATTTAGTTTAGGCGATCGAGGTGACATTGATGAAAGGAATTTTTATTGGCTTAATTGAGGGATATAGACGGTTTATTTCGCCACTATTTCCCCCTTCCTGTCGTTTTCAACCCACCTGTTCCCAGTATGCCATAGAAGCGATCGATCGCTTTGGTGTGCTACGGGGTTCTTGGTTAGCAATTAAGCGTATTCTCCGTTGTCATCCCTTTCACCCCGGAGGTTACGATCCTGTGCCTCCCTGTAGCCACAAGCACGATTAAAAGCCACAGCAGTTATCTCAATGGGGAGATAAGAAGTTTTCGTTTTGGGGATTCAGGAGTCAGGATTCAGGAGTCAATAGCAAACTAGGTTATACTTCATCTTTAGGGTAAAGTCTGTAAAACTCTTGATATTTTTAGACCCGTTGATGATTGCCTATTTTCTTTTGGGAAAACGCTCGATATCGGCGATACCATAAAAGATAATCTGTTTATCTTTTAAACGTAGTCGATCGACCCTTAATTGAGTACCATCGAGAGCAAACTTATCTAAATCCATAAGGTTGTTAACATGGCTGATTAAAGCTTCTCCTAAAGCTTTCGATCTTTCGTCCCCTTGGTAAACCACATCAACAAATTGAATTTTTCGCCGTTCTTCCACAACCACAGCCGTGGTCATTTCTAGCAGAATTGGTTCTTCTTCTGCCAATTTAATTAGACTTTTGAGAGTTAAAGTTTTATCGTCATTGAGAATTAATTCTGTGTTCTGACAGTGAATTGATTTACCTTCGTACTCTAATCTTTGCAGTTTTTCGACAATAAAAGGTGTATTAAAAGAGGTGGTTAAGTCGTCTTCCGTTAAAACTACCCGCAAAGTGGCCCGCGTCGGTTGACGGAGTTTCACCTGTCCGGTAAAAATGGCACTAAAATCGATCGCCACTGCCTGCACATACAATTCCATGGCTTCGATGCGTAGGCCATTGTACATGAGCATCGACTGACCGATAAAGTCAAAACCGTCGATACTGCCTTGCAGTAATTTGGCTACGGGTTCGGCGCGGACAGTCGCTGTCAGCTTGCCTGTGCGTTTGAATAATGCAGCGATCGCAGCACTCACCACTTTACTGATGAGTTGATCGCCGCTCTGATTGGGAAAAGGTAAGCTACCAAACACGCCTGCTGTCATATCTCTCATAGGTGGAACTGCAACGATCTTAACATTATTTAAAGTTTCTTTACATATCGTTTTATTAATCAGGATGATAAGCAATCTGTATGATTCTGTAGAGGTTATAAATTTTTAGCGGTCTATCGCGTGGGAGGGGATAGGATGGAAAAACGCTACTATCCCAGTGATATAGCGTTTTTCACTTAGAAAATCGGGGTTAAAAACGTGGTTGCCATTTCAGATCAACAACCGTTAGCCGCTACCCACAACCACAGCGATCGAGTGGCGGTATTATTGATGGGATACGGGGAAGTGGAGAGTTATGAGGACTTCGCCAACTATAATGAACAGGCCTTAAATTTGCTGACGGCTAAGTTCGCTCCTGTGCCGACTTGGGTTTATCCTCCCCTAGCGAAATTATTGGCCATATTTGACCTACACGAATGGCAGCACCAGCATAATCACTTTATTTCCCCCCATAACCACATTTTCGAGCATCAAAGACAGGAAATTGAGCGCAATTTACAGGCAAAATGGGGTAATCGGGTGGAGGTATTCAAAGCGTTTAACTTCTGTGCGCCTTTTTTACCGGCACAGATATTAACGGAAATCCGCGAGCGGGGATTCGAGAAAATTTTGATCTATCCTCTCCTCGTTGTTGATTCTATCTTTACCAGTGGCATTGCCATCGAACAGGTTAACAAAGCTTTAGCTCAAGGACAAACGGGGGAACATTGGGTTAAAGGATTGCGCTATATTCCCTCGTTTTATAACCAACCCGCTTATATAGATCTAATGGCGCGGTTAGTGGAGGAAAAAATCGCGGCCGAGGTAGCTAGTAGCTGTCTTCCCTCGCAAATTGGCATTATTTTAATGAATCACGGTTGTCCCCACGAAGCTAAGGGATTTACGTCGGGAATCGATGAAAGTCAAGCTTTATACGAGTTAGTCCGGGAAAAATTAATCTATCGTTATCCCTTGATTTCTGTGGGTTGGTTAAATCACCAAACCCCCTTAATTAAATGGACGCAACCGAATGCAGAGTTAGCGGCGAAGAATTTGATTGAATTAGGGGCCAAAGCTTTAATTTTCATGCCGATTGGCTTTGCTACGGAAAATCACGAAACTTTACTGGATGTGGAGCATATTATCGAAGCTTTACGCCGCAAACACGACCAAGTTAATTATGTGCAGATGGCCTGTGTCAACAATAACCCCGAATTTTGCCGGATGGCTGCCGATTGGGCCGATGAACATATCGAAGCTTTACTGTCACAAGAGACTTTATCTGTCAATAGTTCTGTAACAATTCCTCACATTCATTCCGATCACCATCATCACCACGGACATCACCATCATCATTAAGCTTGGACAGTGGCAAAGAGGGGCAACGGCGAAAATTAGTCCTACCACTTGTCACTGTTGGAGCTATAATCTATAATTGTGCTTTCCTGGGTACGTAGCTCAATGGATAGAGCATCCGCCTTCTAAGCGGACGGTTGTAGGTTCGATCCCTACCGTACCCGTTATTGTTAAGTAGGGATTGGAAATTCTCTCCTCTTGTCCCGGGGACAATCGCTTTGATGCGGTGAGCGTGGAATTGGGTCAGTTGAATCCCGTCGGTTGATATTAATTGTGTTTAATTTAGTTGGCGATCGAGTTGAGGATCAGTCAAGGGAGAAGGCAAAGGCGAATAGGACATACTGCGCCACAATATCTCACGGAATGAGGATAGGTCGCCTGAAAAGGGGTAAAACAGGGGAAAACACCTGAAACTCCTTCTTCTGTGAATCACTGTCTTATGGCGAAAGGAGAAACAGCAGTCTAGAAAAGAGTTCTGGTATTATTTATAGACATCGCCGCGAGGTTTAATAGTTGTAATGACGTATAGATTGTTATTTCTATCTTCAAAAAACAACACTCGATACTTACCTACTCGCAATCTTAGTTCATCTCTTCCGTAAAGGGGTTTAATATCTAATTTTGTAGAATCCGAAATCAAAGTATCCAAAGCTTCAAGAAGACGAATTTGATCATTTTTAGGCATCCTTTCTAAGTAGCGTTCTGCTTGTCTAAGTAGAATATAATCAGCCAAGTTTATCTCCAAATAATTTGTATTTTAATTCTGTTGAAGTGATTCCAGTATCTCGACCGGATAAATAATCTTGCCATGCTGCTTGGCTTTCAGCAAGTTCTTCGGCTGGAATGATCTCATCGTCATCTTTTGGCGCTACGGTCGGCTTGATGATAGTTTTTAAATCCTCTAAAAGTCGCAACTTATCCGTAAGGGGAAGATTCTCTATTTGGCTGAGGATTTCATAGTAAGTTGTCATAGACCTTGATCGTATCAGATAATCCGAACACACCTCAAATAATACCACATCCAGATACTAACCAAAAATGGTAAAAGCGGTGGGCTGTTCACAACCGACTTGGTTCTGCGGTTTCTTTATCGGGATTAAGAGAGGAATGTAAAGATTTATTAAATTGTAGCTTTTAATACAGTTGTGGAGGGGGGAATGTGTATTTTTGTTTTGTCCGCCTTTGGTGTTGGGTTGTTGCTTAATCTGGCTGCGAGGGGGAGCGCTCGCACTTTGAGGAGATACATTAATGAAAACAAGTGTAATATACATAAAGGCTGTATTAACTTTATTGGGACTAACTGTGTCTCGACAAGCTAAAACATTTAACTTAAGTGAAAACAAAGACTTTTTAATAGCTCAATCTGGTCAAGTATATAAGTGTATAAATGATCATGGCAGATTTTTGATAGTGCCAGGTATTCCTGGTGCAACTTCCAGTAGGGTTAGTTGCCTGATCCCCGTGAAATCGGTAAAAAGATGTATGTACAAAAGATTTCTTGATAAAACTTTCCATCGTTGTTCTTTAGCCATACCAGCTTTAGATGGTGTTCCAGTCAATACATATTATTCCATAGGAACAACTGCGGGACTCACAACATTGTTTACTATCGATTAATTTACAGGAATATCTATCCATGTATCGATTAGTGTGGGAATCTCTGATACCTCAATATTTTTGAGAACTTGTTTCATGGCTTAAGTAGGTGCATCTACATCTTTCATTGTACCTTATCTAATCATATCTACATATCTAATAGTGTTCCTCAAATTATAACTTTCCTCCTCGCTCTCGGCACTATCGGCGCAGTTTCAACCCTGAAGCGCAAACTAAAACCCTCCCAATCCACTGAAAAAGAAACCACAAAAGTTGGCTAAATTGCTTCTAAAATACCATAAATGCTCCTTCATTCAGTCAGTAGAGGGGTTATTTTTTGTCTATTGTTTATTGTCTATTATTTAATTGCTGCTAACTAATTGACGACAAGAGCGTTTTTTTATGGTAAAATGGTTGGACTAGTGTAGATATAGTAAAAGTTGAAATGTCTGTCACCCATATTAATAATCTTCAAGACCAGATTTTGCAAAGTATTAAGACTTTACCGCTAGAAAAACAGCAACAAGTCCTTGAATTTGTCAAATCCTTACAAAAAAATTCACGTTTTCAGAAATGGGACAATATTTCAGATGCAGAAGCACAATCGTTACAAAATGAATTTGCTCAAGAGGATATTAGCTTTTCAGAAAGTATTTTAACCGATTATTTATCTCACCTTGAACAAGAGGATAAGGAATAAATGCGAGGCGATATTTATCTAGCTGATTTGAATCCGAGTCGTGGTTCAGAACAAGCTGGTATTCGACCTGTTATTATTGTCCAACATAACAATATTGATCGCTTCACTAGCACTGTTGTTGTAATTCCATTAACCAGTAATTTACGTCGCGCACAAATCCCCTGAACAATGGTTATTCCCGCAGGACAAGGAGGCTTAAATCAGGAATCAGTAGCCTTATGTTATCAAATTGTTGTTATTGATAGACAACGACTTCAACGACAGTTGGGGACACTTTCTTCTAGTTATTTACAGCAATTGGAAGATGTTATGCGATACACATTAGATTTAACATAAAACACTAATATGAATGTTTAATTAGGGTCTGCTGAATAAATCTAAAAACCTTGTTGGATAAGACTTTTGGACTTTTTTTCCCTCAAAAAGTGCCGACCTTTGGAGTGATTGGGGGGAAAATTCAGGTACTTTTTCCCTGAAAATTAGGTAATTGACCACCTGAAAATGGGTAAAACCCCAAACCCCACACCCCACACCCTGCCACCAGGAAAAACTTTTTGCCGCAAACCCTAACTAGGGATGGGAAATTCTCTCCTATCGTCTTGGGGACAATCGCTATAAGATTAGCGTACTGCTACGCAGTGCCTTCGGCATCGCACTAATAATTTTTGATCATTAATTCCCTACCAGATGCCGCCGCTCCTTGTTTATAATTATTCATGCCATACTGAAGATTCCACTCGATAATATGGGCAAAATTAAAGAGTTTTCGTATCTCTGGACAATCATCGTAGGTAATTAACCATTTAGCCTGACATTGACGCATATTATCGGCAAAACGTTGATGATCGAAGCTAGTATGTAAATTACCTCTCACACCGTACAAACGGGATTTTGTGGCACTATAGTAGGGGGGATCGAGAAATATAAAAACTTCTTTTCCCTCAGCAAATAATAATTCTTCGTAGTCTTGGTTAGTAATTTTTACCGATGCTAATAACGGCGCAATTTGGGTTAATCTGGCAATTGATGAATCAGTAAATCTACTGTTAAAAGCCGCTTGGGAATAACCCCCCGAATCCACTGTTCCCGAAAAAGTAATCCGATTTAAAATAAAAAAACGCACCGCTTTTTCAAAATCGGTTAACTTTAAATCTTCCCTTGTCAAATCTTGAAATAATTCTCGTCCGCCATCATATTTCTGTTTAATTTCTGTTATTTTTGCTACCAATAACTCAATATTTTCTTGAGCGCATTGCCAGAAACAATATAAATCATAATTTAAGTCATTAATCCAATAGGTTTTTATTTGTTGTCCAAAGAGTTGCTTAACAGCAAAAAATACAGAACCCCCACCAAAAAAAGGTTCTCGATATTCCCTAATATTCACAGGAATTTGCGGCATAATTTGCTTAATTGCCCGGGATTTCCCCCCGGGATAACGCAAGGGACTTTTAATTTTTGACATTTTATACTAAATCCGTTTATTATTGAATTCCGTCTAACGACCAAGTTAGTCCTCGTGATTCGGCTCTCTTGGGTTTGGTGGGTAAAATGTATTCTAAGATACAGTCCTGCGGGCGAGCGAGTGAAACGAACCACAAAGACACAAAGGACACAAAGATCGATCGCTCTTATATAATTTAAACTTATCACACAAGGTCAAGAAGAGCCGTGATTCTCCCCAGACTTTTACTTACTTTGTCTAGCTTGACCAACTTTTAGCCAGGCAAAGATTTGTTGTGGAGTCAGTGTCAACTCAACCCCTGCAATTACCTTAAGTTGGTGATCCCCTCTGCAAACTTCCGGCTCTTGTTGGGGAGTAAACATTAAAACAGAATAATCATCTGGATCAAGCATCCATCCTAATTTACTGCCATGTTTTAAACAATGTAAAATGTTGTCAATTACACAGTTTACCTTTTGATCCGGTGAAAGAATTTCGATAGTCCAATCAGGTGCTTCCCTAAAGTCGTCCTCTGGTTCACCTGCTTGATTGAGGTTAATTCGATTCCATGCAATTACGGCAACATCAGGAACGATCGAACGCCCGCCGAAGGTACATCGCAACTCCGGTAAGGCTGTATAATCAACAGTGTGGCTGTCAACCGCAGCTAAAAGACGTTTTTGCAGGATAGAGTGTCGAGTCTTAGGCATGGGTTTCTGAATTGCGACTCCATGCAAGTATTCCCATGCTGGAGAATCCTCCAAATATGGCAATTTGAGGAAATCTTCAAGGGTGAGACTCTCAGTCAAGGAAGTCGTCATCGTTTCAAGCAAAGGTTTTTTTGTGACTTTATTATAAATGAACTTTATCTGGGTTGCTTACCGACGATTCAGGTATATTTGAGGAGAATTTGCCCTCTCAATCAAATGGGTCGATTTCTTAACTATTCTAACTGACCAGTATCACTGGAAATGCCCACAAAGATCACAAAATTGGCCAATTGTCAATAGCATTTGAGATGCTCTCACCTTGGTTATGGCGCTTCCCACTCTTTCTTTTCTAGACACTCTGCAATTCGATATGTGTTTGCAATTCCTCCTATTTTTCCATGAGATCCTAATATTGGTAAATGGCCATATGGAGCATTCAGAGAAAAGTTAGGATCTTTTCCTTTTTTCCATCCCACTGCACTGCGAAACCTATGGTAAGCCTCTGAATTCTCATCAGTTAAATAGGGTTCACCGCCTTCACTTTTCCATATTTTTTGCTGAGTATCAAAGCCAAATCTGCCTTGACTTGCTTTTGACCACAAATCTTCAATAATCAACAAATCTTTGCAAGGAAATTCTTTCATAGTTTTTGTATCTATAAATCCTTCTCCTTCTCTATTGACCGTTTGCAACATTAGTCTTAGAGTCTCTCTATTAGCGTCCTCCCACCTATTTTCTTTAAGCAGTTTACGAAGACATGAATAATAAGCATCTCTGTTTGACGAAAATCCCTCCATAGGTTTACAAGTTACAAAGTGGCGATCATAGAAAAAATAGACAAAACCCATAATTGTAGCCAAAGCTGATAGAAAAGCTACAATTTCGATAGTAGTATGAATACCTAACTTTTTCCCAGACATACAGTCTCTCAGCTAGTCAAACGGTTGAACTCACCCGCCTTGTCAAAGTCTAGCAGAAAGTCGGGTGCAGTGATATGTCAGACAGTCGGCAGCCGGTCATAGGCTTCTGGCTCAACATCGGGAACTTTTGTTAAGATTGCCTGATACTTTTCTCGACTTCCCTTTTTGGACCTTTCTATTAGGTAATTTTCTGTCATCAACGCTGAAAGTTTCTCAGCGATCGCAGTAGAGATAAATTGATCGATCGAAATTCCATCACGAGCCGCTAGATCATCTAAACTTTTCTGTAATGAGTCGGGAATTTGAACTTGGATGGTACTCATGGTAACTTGCCTATTAATCGTAGGAAACCTGAAGGCTCAAAGCGTGGGTTTCATTTTTAACATAGCCACCTTTACTCGATCGATAAATTACGATCAAACCAATTAGATTAACCATCTACTTAACTGTTGGTTTGCGAAATTTGGAAGGAGAAGGAAAATATTCTACCCGTTCATTTTTCAGAGCTTGTGCCATGAAATCGCGCCAAATGGGAGCGGCAAAACCACCGCCGGTGATACCTTTACCTAAAGTGCGGTTTCGGTCATCTCCAATCCACACTGCGGTGGCTAATTGGGGAACATAACCGACAAACCAGACATTTTTCTCGTTATCGGTAGTACCGGTTTTTCCCGCTGCCGGACGACCGATTTGGGCCGAGGTGGCTGTTCCTCCCTGAATAACTCCCTGTAGGACAGAATTGAGGGAAGCGGTGGCCCAGGGGTCTAAAACTAGCTTCGGTTTGGGTGTATTATCGAGCATGACGTTACCACGGCTATCAGTAACACGCATGATAAAGGTAGGCTTAGAATGCCAGCCATTACTGGCAAAAGTAGCGTAGGCCCCCGCCATTTCCAGAGGAGTCACATCCACGGAACCCAAAGGTAAAGAGGTGACGGCAATTAAAGGACTCTCGAAACCCAGCAGACGACAGACTTCAATGACTTTATTTATCCCGACACGACGACCGAGAATAACTGCGGGAATATTCAGAGACTGCATCAGAGCGCTACGCAGGGAAACTGGACCAGAAAAGCCGCCACCGTAGTTTTTTGGGCTATAGAAGCCGCCGCCCTCGCGAAAACGGATGGGAGCATCATTAACCACGGTTTCGGGGGTAAAACGACCACTAGCGAAGGCAGTATAATAGACAAAAGGTTTAAAAGCTGACCCCGGTTGACGACGGGATTGAATAGCTCGGTTTAATTGACTTTTATTGTAATCAACGCCACCGACGAGCGCCTTGACGAAATGGGTGCGGGGATCCACCGCAACTAGAGAAATTTGTAGGTCTTTGGTACGAATACCGCGACCACGCAAGCCATTATAGGCCCGTTGAATGGTGGACTCGGCCATGTTTTGAAAGTCAAGATCGATCGTAGTTTGAATCCGCATTCCCCCTTTAATTAGAGTTTCTTTGCCAAATTTTTGCCGCAATTCTGCCACCACTGCATCGGTGACATAGGGTAACTTACTTTCTTGCCAAGCGGTGGGTTTACCCAGTTTCAGAGGTTCCTTGAAAGCGGCCTCTTCCTGTGCGGGGGTAATCCAACCTAAGCTACGCATCCGACTGAGAACCAGTGCCTGTCTTTCCTTGGCGGTTTTATAATTATTAAAAGGACTATAAACTTCCGGCGCTTGGATTAATCCGGCCATCATCGCCGATTCTGCTAAATTTAACTCGGAGGCGGGTTTATTAAAATAACTTTTAGCGGCGGTTTGAACTCCGTAATTATTATGACCCCAATAGATATTATTGAGGTACATTTCCAGAATGTCATTTTTGCTAAAAACCTGTTCTACTCGTATTGCTAGGACTGCTTCAGCTAATTTACGGCTAACGGTGCGAGCATGGGAAAGAAAGATATTTTTGACTAACTGCATGGTGATGGTAGATGCACCTTCCACCACACCGCCACTTTTCCAGTTAGCGATCACTGCCCGGCCGATACTATTAGGATTAATACCACGATGGTGATAAAAATGGCTATCTTCGATCGCCATCACTGCGCGTTTTAGATTGGGAGAAATTTGATCGAGTTCCACCACTTCCCGATGCGCTTCCCCGTGTAAGCTGGTCAGGGGTCTGCCTTTAACATCGTAGATATAACTGGTTTCCGTGGGGACATAGCCCTGTAAAATCCTCACATCGGGTAGATTGCGGTAACTGATCGCTAATCCTACCACAGACCCCGTCACCACGGCCGTGGATACCATCAACAGGCCGAGAGCGGTTCCCCCTGCGACTCTAGAGACTCCCTGAAGAAAGCTATCGGGAGAACTACTGGACTGCTGCTCTTTGTCTTGATTGCCGAGGGTACTGGTGGACACGATGGTTACAATTTCCTTTTTCCAAGAGGGGACTGATCGATCGAACTGGCTTGAAAGTCTATTCTATAGGTTTTGTTAAAAAATCGAATACTAGCTTACAGCAATTATGGCCGATCTGGCTCTAGATTCGATCGGCCATGGCAGGGGGATTAGGAGCAGCATAGTTAGATATCAGGGACAAAACAGGGTATCGCGGGTATTTCTGCCAGTTATGGGGTTAGTTCCTGTGGCTATCTCACAAAGATACTTTTCCACATCGGAGCGAATAATTGCATCGGTAAAATCGGCTCCGTCGATAATTGCACCTTTGATTAAAATGTTAGTGGCAAAAGCTCCTTCGAGAACGGCATTGGTAAAGTTGGCTCTGGTTAAACGGGCCGATTCTAAATCCACATTTCTCATATTGGCATCGCTAAAGTCGGCCCCCTCCAAGTTGGCAGAAAAAAAGCGTACTCCTTCCAGATTGGCATGACTGAAGTTACTACCGCGCAGATTAGAGTGATCGAAGGTGGAATCGCGCAAATCCTGCCCCCCAAAGTCATTATCGGTCAAATTGCGGTTATTGTAACTTAGCGCTTGGGCCGGAGCTAAGGAGAATAATAATACTAATATACTAGCAAACAAGATTAGTAGAGTTTTTCGAGAAAATTGCGCCATATTGCCACCTGATCAATCAACCTTTTCTATAATAAGCTGTACTGGATTTAAACCGCCTATCGGGAATTGTAGTACAAATGCTCGAACTGGCCGCCCCTCTATAGTTTCTCAACACGATTTATTATCATTACCCGGCACTCGTTGACAATTATCCCCAGATTTACCAAGAGCGATCGATCTGCTAGATTTTTGATGTTGGATATCTTAGATAGATATGGCTGGTCATAGTAAATGGGCAAATATTAAACGACAAAAAGCCCGGGTTGATGCCAAAAAAGGGCAAACTTTCACCCAGTTATCCCGGGCCATTATCGTGGCTACCCGTAACGGTGTTCCCGATCCGGCGGGCAATTTTCAGCTACGCACGGCGATCGAAAAAGCCAAGGCGGCCGGTATTCCTAATGACAATATCGAAAGAGCGATCGCTAAAGGGGCGGGAACTTGGGAAAATGACTCGGCTTTTGAGGAAATTCGCTACGAGGGTTATGGTCCGGGGGGTGTGGCGATCCTGATCGAAGCACTGACCGATAATCGCAATCGCACGGCTGCGGATCTGCGGGCGGCTTTTAGCAAAAATGGCGGTAATTTAGGTGAAACGGGCTGTGTGGGCTGGATGTTTGACCATAAGGGGGTAATTCGCCTTGAGGGAACTATTGATGAGGATAAGCTTTTAGAAGCTTCCCTAGAGGGCCAGGCCCAATCCTACGAGTTTTTTGACAGTGAGGAGGAAGGTCAAGGAGCAGAAGTGTTTACTGAGGTGTCTAACCTGGAGAGATTGAATAAGGTTCTGCAAGCAGCGGGATTTAAGGTCAAAGAAGCAGAATTACGCTGGATTCCCACTAATACCCTAGAAGTGAGCGATCGAGACCAGGCCCGTTTTTTATTGAAGTTAATCGACACCCTAGAATCCCTCGATGATGTGCAATCGGTGACAGCTAATTTTGATTTAGTCGAGGAATTGATGTTACTGGATATGTGATCCTAAATTCCCGGACTGCTCACTGATTCTAGGCCCAATCAAGAAATAATCTGTCCCCAAAATCGCGTAAAAATTCGGGTTCCGTAAAAATCGATCGCTCTGGCCATGATTTTTAACCTTTGACACACAGCACCTGCTTGAGAGTGGCGACAATTTCCACTAGATCTGCCTGTTGATTCATCACCTGTTGGATCGGTTTATAAGCTCCCGGAATCTCATCAATAACGCCCTCATCCTTGCGGCATTCAACCCCTTGGGTTTGGGCGATTAAATCATCAAGAGTAAAGGTTTTTTTAGCCAGATTTCTCGACATCAAGCGCCCGGCCCCGTGGGAACAGGAACAGAAGCTATTATGTTCTCCTTTACCTTTAACAATATAAGATTGCGCTCCCATGGAACCGGGGATAATGCCATAATCGGTTTCTCTAGCGCGGACGGCTCCTTTGCGGGTGACATAAACCTCCTCCCCAAAATGAATTTCTTTTTCGGCATAATTGTGATGACAATTAACTACTAAGAGGGGTTTAGTTGGTTTGCCTCCCGCTAGATGTTTTTCAACAATCCGTTTAAATCTAGCCATCATAATTTCCCGATTATAACGGGCATATTCCTGGGTCCATTGTAGGTCATGCCAGTAGGCGGTAAATTCTTCTGTACCGGCGACAAAGTAGGCCAAATCGAGGTCGGGTAATTTACATTCTGCTAGTTTGGCTAACTCTTTGGCAGTATCAATATGACATTGGGCCAGTTGATTACCAATACCTCTAGAACCGGAATGGAGCATTAACCAAACTTGATTGTCTGTATCTAAACAAATTTCGATAAAGTGATTACCACCCCCCAGAGAACCCATTTGTTTAAGGGCTTTTTTCTCTAGGTTTTGTACACCTCGATGAATCTGTTTAAATTCCCCCCATTTTGACCATTTAGTCACTTCCCGATCCACTTCTTTATTTTCCGCAAAACCGACGGGAATATTCGCCTCTATATCGAGGCGAATTTTTTTAAGTTTTCCCTGCAATTGTTCACCAGTAAAAGGCATTTTTAGGGCAGCCATGCCGCAACCGATATCGACTCCGACGGCGGCGGGAATTACGGCATCTTTGGTGGCAATCACCGAACCGACTAAAGCACCTTTACCCAAGTGAACATCCGGCATTAAAGAAATGTGTTTATAAACAAAAGGTAGGGAGGCAACATTTTTGGCCATTTGGGTTTCTTGGGGTCCCAATTCATGGCCCGCCCAAGATAAAATCGGTGTCGGGGTAGAAAGTTCCAGAGTTTCGTAAGCCATAGTTTTTATGAAATAATCAGATAAAAGGCGGATGCAACTAAGACAATAAGGCAATTGAGATTCTGCGATGAATTAGATAAATTGTGATCGGCGATCGTGTTTTAACACAGAGGATAAGCTGTTGACTATCTAAATTACCCGCTCAGACTACCCCCTGGGAAAATTTTTGACTTTCACCGCAGGTTTACCGACTACTGCAATACTACCAAAAAGGTTCGGATACCTACACTATCGAGAAAGCGGGGTTATTTTGCACTATAGAGATAACAAAGGAACTGATAGGGGTGGGTATCGCCTAAAAACCGAGTACAGTTCCGATTCTAGAAGTCACTATAATTTGTATCGGAGCAGCACAAAGATTATGGGAAAAGTAGTTGGAATTGACTTAGGGACGACTAACTCCTGCGTCGCGGTTATGGAAGGGGGTAAACCCACCGTTATCGCCAACGCCGAAGGGTTTAGAACCACGCCCTCAGTCGTCGCCTACGCCAAAAGTGGCGATCGCCTAGTAGGACAAATCGCCAAACGTCAAGCGGTAATGAACCCGCAAAATACTTTTTATTCCGTCAAACGCTTCATCGGCAGGAAATTCAACGAAGTTACTAACGAAGCCACAGAAGTATCCTACAAAACTCTCCAGGACGGCAACGGCAACGTTAAATTAGACTGTCCCGCCCAGGGCAAACAATTCGCCCCCGAAGAAATTTCCGCCCAGGTACTGCGGAAACTGGTGGAAGATGCCAGTAAATACCTCGGCGAAACCGTTACCCAAGCAGTCATCACCGTACCCGCTTATTTTAACGACTCCCAACGTCAAGCCACCAAAGATGCCGGGAGAATTGCTGGGGTTGAAGTTCTCCGCATTATCAACGAACCCACCGCCGCCTCTCTTGCCTACGGATTAGACAAAAAAGCTAACGAAACCATTCTCGTTTTTGACTTGGGTGGAGGAACCTTTGACGTATCGGTTCTAGAAGTGGGTGATGGTGTCTTTGAAGTTCTCGCTACCTCTGGAGATACTCATCTCGGTGGTGATGACTTCGATAAAAAAATCGTTGATTATCTAGCCGGAGAATTCAAAAAAGTTGAAGGAATAGATCTCCGTCAAGATAAACAAGCCCTGCAACGTCTCACAGAAGCGGCAGAAAAAGCCAAAATTGAGCTTTCTAGCGTTACCCAAGCGGAAATTAACCTGCCCTTCATCACCGCTACCGCCGAAGGACCAAAACACCTAGATACTACCCTAACTAGAGCTAAATTTGAAGAAATTTGCGCCGATTTAATTGATCGCTGTCGGATTCCCGTCGAAAATGCCATCCGTGATGCCAAAATCGATAAATCTGCCCTCGATGAAGTGGTTCTCGTCGGTGGTTCAACCCGGATTCCCGCCGTCCAGGAATTAGTTAAAAAAGTTCTGGGCAAGGATCCTAACCAAAGCGTTAACCCCGATGAGGTGGTAGCCGTCGGCGCTGCCATTCAAGGTGGTGTTCTCGCCGGTGAAGTCAAAGATATTCTTCTGCTTGATGTTTCGCCCCTGTCTTTGGGTGTGGAAACCCTCGGCGGTGTGATGACGCGGATTATTACCCGCAACACCACTATCCCCACCAAAAAATCGGAAGTTTTCTCCACGGCAGTGGATGGACAAACTAACGTGGAAATCCACGTCCTGCAAGGGGAACGGGAAATGGCCAAAGATAACAAGAGTTTGGGAACTTTCCGACTCGATGGCATCCCTCCCGCGCCTCGTGGTGTGCCTCAAATCGAAGTGGTTTTCGACATCGATGCTAACGGTATTCTCAATGTCACCGCTAAGGATAAAGGTACAGGAAAAGAACAATCGATCAGCATCACCGGCGCTTCTACCCTGCCCCAAAATGAAGTGGAACGCATGGTTAATGAGGCAGAATCGAACGCCTCGGTGGATAAGGAACGTCGCGAACGCATTGAACGCAAAAATCAAGCTGATTCCTTGGTTTATCAAGCTGAGAAGCAGTTGGAAGAGTTAGGCGATAAGGTTCCTCCATCTGAGAAAAATAAAGCCCAAGGGTTGATTAAAGATCTGAAGGAAGCGATCGCTCAAGACGATGATGGTAAGATCAAAACCATCCTACCGGAATTACAACAAGCCCTCTACGCGATCGGTAGTAGTATGTATCAGCAAGGAGCCCCTAGCAATCCCCCCGGTGGCAATAATGACAATGGCCCCTCTGGTGGTGCTGGTGGTGGCGATGATGTCATCGATGCGGAATTCTCCGACGCTAAATAAAAATTAAGTTCTTAGCTTCGGGAAGGACACAAGTTAACTTGTGTCCTTTTTTCCTTGCGGCTTTCTTAAAGATAAGGCTGTCACCGAAAATTAGGACTAAACTTAAGTGAACCATCTTGGAGGACTAAGATTAAGAAAATGGAAATTTACCAATTTAGCCAACGCCAGACAATTATTATGGCTATTCTAGTCCTCTATCTCGGTAAGTATTTAACCAAAAATATCAAATTTCTGCAAGATTATAACATTCCTGATGCCGTTGCTGGTGGTGTCTTGGCTTCCTTGTTTTTAGGTCTATTTTTTGCTGTTTTTAAATGGCAAATTGAATTTACCCTTAATGTTCGGGATGCCCTGTTAATCGTTTTTTTTACTACTATCGGGCTGTCCTCAAAACTAAAAACCCTGCTGCAAGGGGGTAAACCCTTGCTAATTTTATTAATAACCGCCGTGGTTTATCTCATTCTACAAAATTTAGCTGGGTTAGGAGTGGCAAAAGTGATGGGATTAGATTTACCCATCGGTTTGATTGCTGGTTCCGTTTCTTTGAGTGGGGGTCACGGGACTGCCATTGCTTGGGCTTCTATTTTTCGTGATAATTATGGCATCGCCAAAGCATCAGAAATCGGTGTAGCTAGTGCTACTTTTGGGCTAGTTTTAGGGGGAATTATTGGCGGACCGGTGGCTAAATGGTTAATTACTAGAAATCGACTGCGAGCCAATAATCAAGATCAAGATTTAACGGTGGGAATTAAACAAAGCCAGAGGAATGTCAATATCGATTACAATACAATGCTCCATTCAATCTTAGTGATTGGTTTAACTATCGGTTTAGGTAATCAGATTAACTACTGGGTGACTCCCCTTGGTTTAAAATTACCGGATTTTGTCACCTGTTTATTGGCAGGAATTATCCTGACTAATACCGTACCTTTGGTGTTGAAACGCTTTCCTTGGCCCGCTAATACGCCCTCTTTAGCCTTAATTTCTGATGTTAGTCTCGGTTTATTCCTATCTATGTCCTTGATGAGTTTACAATTATGGACATTGATCGATTTGGCCGGACCGATTGCTATCCTGTTATTAGTGCAGTTCTCACTCAGTATTATTTATACTGTTTTACTGGTCTTTCCCTTAATGGGAAAAAACTATCATGCTTCAGTAGTTTGCGCCGGTTATTTGGGTTTAACTCTAGGGGCAACTCCCACAGCGATTGCCAATATGACAGCGGTGACGGAACATTTTGGGGCTTCTCCCCAAGCATTTATTATTGTTCCTTTGGTGGGGGCATTTTTTATTGATTTGTTTAATGCTTTTATCATCCAGCAATTTTTGAATTTTCTGACTTAAAAATTTTTATCGATCAAGTAATTATGGCTCTTATGGATGTATTCACTCATTTTTCTATTATACCCTGCGAGCGGCGGGGAATTAGACCCGAAGAGATTAAAGCATATCTAAATATTTTTGGGTTAAAAGTTAAACTTCAGGCTCCTATTTAGTACGAGTTTACTAAGCGACTAATTTTCCCAAAAAAATTAGTTAACACATTATTGTAACATATAATTAATTTGCAAGAGTTCTAATGTTTTTTTGGATAGAAATCATGAAATCCCCCTCTCGTTTTTTCATCGGGATCGCCGGAACCATAACGGTCGGTTTCCTCGCTACCTCGTCGGTTCAAGCTTCGCCTTTAAATTTACAATTTCTCGGTCAATCGATTGTTCCCACGGGGTTTATTCCCTCAGGCCCAGCGGGAACCGTGAACGGTGTCTCCGTTCCGGTCGGGGGATTATCGGGCATTACCTACGATCCGGCGGGTAATAACTTTTACATCATCTCGGACGATCGCTCTCAGAACGGCCCGGCGCGTTTCTACACCGCAACGATCAATCCGACTCTATTTAATGTTAATGGGACGAATAGCGGCGTTACCTTTACCGGTGTTACCCCACTTTTACAGACTAACGGGCAAACTTTCCCCGCGCTGAGTCTCGATCCAGAAGGGATCGCGCTCGTGGGTTCTAATCTGTATATTTCCTCCGAAGGGGAGGTCTCTAACAATCAGATTCTCAATCCCTTTGTCAATCGATTCGCGCTGGCCAACGGTCAACAGAACGATACTTTACCGATTCCAAACCAGTTTATCCCCGCGCCGAACTCGATTCCCACCACAAGCGGGGTTCGCAATAATCTGGCTCTAGAAAGTCTGACCACCACCCCAGATCAGCGATTCCTGTTCACGGCCTCCGAGAACGCGCTTGTGCAGGATGGGCCGGCTGCGACGCCAACGAACGGTTCTCCCTCACGGATATTGCAGTACGATCTCGCTAATGGACAGCCGATCGCTCAATTCCTCTACAATACCGATCCAATCGCCCTTCCCCCGACTATTCCAAGCCCAGTCGATGTCAACGGACTCGTCGATTTACTGGCACTTGATAATAGTGGCAAACGCTTTCTCTCCCTAGAACGTTCTTTCTCCATAACGACGGGAACACCAGGGAATACGGGCTATACTGTGAAAATCTACGAGGTTTCCCTGGAGGGGGCCACCGATATTAGTGCCTTTCCCAGTATTAATGGGGTTTCGGGTATCGTGGCCGCCCAGAAAACCCTATTATTCGATTTGACCTTGTTAAATATCCCCATCGATAACGTGGAGGGGATTACCTTCGGCCCCTATTTACCGAACGGCAAGCGCTCAATAATTCTCGTCAGCGACAATAACTTTACCCAGTTCCAATTTACTCAATTTCTCGCCTTTAGCGTCGAAACTGTACCCGAACCCTCAACCCTAGCAGGATTGCTGGTGATCGGTTGCGTTGTTATTCTAGTCAAAAAACGGGAAAGCTAAACAAAATCTGGCAACAGCATAGAGATCAGGCTATCTTTGGGGTTGCCGAGCGTTTCGTCAATTGGACAATGGCTCTTCTAGGTTCTGTGTGATAAGTTTAACTTACATAGGATCGATCAATCTTTGTGTTCTTTGTGTCTTTGTGGTTAGTCTAGCCCCTCGCTAGGAGGAATGTATCTTAGAATACATTTTACCCACCAAATCCAAGAGAGCCTAATACCAAATCGGTTTTTGATAATATCATTAACTGCCAATCAAACTTTAAAAACCCAGTTATGGACTGTTTCTCCCTGTCCCAGCGCTCCCCGTTTCCACAAGGACACAAGTTAACTTGTGTCCTTTTTTAGGTTCAAAATCGGAATTTAAGCTAATCCGACTAATTTAGCGCTGTATTCCCACATTTTTTCGCCTCTTTCCTCGTCGCGAGCTTGAGGAGAAACCCTTTGTACAAAAGATTTACCCTCTTTTTTCTGACGGTTGCCCCAACTCCAGTAAGCACCAGATTGACGGTATTGGGGGTCAGCCACCACCATGGCCACTCTTTCCCCAGCTAATTCTTGGGAAACATAGCCACCAGTGATATTTTTCTGGAACCAGGGGAAAAACTGCTGGAAAAAGGGGTAATGATTGCGGAAAAGGGGTGTATCGGCCACACAACCCGGATAGAGGGAAGTAAAAGTGATTCCGGTCGATTCGTGATAGCGTTTGTGCAGTTCCCGCATGGTGAGAACATTACACACCTTACTATCTTTGTAGGCTTTGACCGATTCAAATTTTTTGCCGTCGGCCATAGTAATCGGCTCTTTGAAACCCTTGGCAAACCCTTCCAAATCGCCCAAATCGGGACGAGGAGGAATTTTACCGCCTAATTCATCGGGATTATGGGTGACAGTGCCGAGAATGACTAAACGGCGGTCGGGAGAAGGGGAATTTTTTAGATCTTCCAAGAGCAAATTCGAGAGCAGGAAATGACCTAAATGATTGGTGGCCATGCTCAATTCATAACCGTCGGGACTTCTTAAGGGTTCTTTGAGCAAAGGCAGATAGATAGCGGCATTGCAGACTAAAGCGGTTAGAGAGCGGCCCAAGGCCCGGAAATTTTTAACGAAGCGCCGGACGCTATCGAGGGAACCGAGGTCGATAAATTCAATACAGTAGTTATCCCGGGGAATGTTCAATTCCTTGGCAGCCTGTTCCATTTTCGGGATATCCCGACAGGCCATAACCACAAACCAACCTCTTTGAGCAAGGGATTTAGCGGCGTAGAGACCGACTCCAGAAGTTGTCCCAGTAATGATCACCGTGGGTTTTTGATCTTGTACCATTTTTTGATAGTTTTCGTTAATCGCTCTGGTCTAGGGAATATCCAAGGGATTCCAATCATAAATTTTATCGGTTGTCTTACCTGACCCCCAGGTTCGCTTTACATAACTTCAAATTTTCCTGAGTGTTCACTTATCAGTGATCAGTTATCAGTGATCAGTTATCAGTGATCAGACTTGAGTTTTAAGTTTACCGATCTTCCCACTTCCTCACTTCCCCACTTCCTCACTTCCCCACTTCCCCACTTCCCCAATTCATAATTCATAACTAACGAATCGGTTTAGCTAAATCACCGATTTTAAAACCATTACCGGTAATGATACGACCGACGCTAGATTGACCATCAGCTTCGACAATTTCGAGAGTGCCAATCGGTTGAGTAATCTGACGGATCACCTTACCCGTTTGCGGATCCTTGACCGTTTGGGTCGTCCGTTCGATGGAAATGCGTAAACCGACACGATAGCCTTCTCCCGTACCTTTATTGAGAATTACCTGATTTCCCGCCACGGCAGCCACTAAAGCGGTGACAGTCGGGAGCGAGCGAGGTGTAGCGGCGATTTGGTCGGCTTTATCATTGAGATTATCCACCACCTGCGCCACTGCCTTATCGGTGGCAATACTGAGTAATTTCCCTTCGTTGGAGGTTTGGGAACCACCCCCAACCCCTAAAACCACGGTTGAACCATCGGATTGATTGGCACTACCATCTCCCTGAGCGGTGGTAATAATTTCGGCCGTGGTGGTATTAATTGCCCGGACATTTAACTTGACAAAAGCATCGGTTTCTGTCTTGGCAGTGCTAAAAATAATAAACGAGCCACCGGATTGTTTTTTTTGTAAATCGAATTGGGTAATCGAACCGATAATCACCACATCTACCCCTAAAATTTGCCCGATTTGAGCAGCGGTAGCGGCATCTACCCGTCCCGAAGCCCCAAAATTTTGTTCTCTGAGGACAGCATCAATGCGACTGCGCTCAATGACTGTATAGCGACCACTTTCTACCAATTTATTGACGAGAATATCACTGACACCACTGGCCCCACCATTGAAAAATGTTAACCACTGGGGATTACTGAGACCGCTATAATCGAAGTCTAAAACCGCTACTCGCACCTTTTCGCTTTTTTGGGCTAAGAGTAATGGTAAATTGTTAGAGGTAGCTTGGGAGAAAGCTGGTGCGTTGAAGCTAAAACCCAAACTAGAAGCGACTCCCACAAGGGTGATTAGGGCAGAAAAACCACGGATACTATCTCGATCGAACATGATAAGGGGTTCTCCAGTCAAATAGAATATAGATCATAATCATCTCAGAATTACTCTAACCATCGAGAGTGATCAAGAGGAAGAATTTTGAATGGCAGTAATTAAACCTCTCACTTCCTCGGTTCCCTCGGAAGCTTCAAAGGAAGTGGGAAATTTACCCTTAGCAATCATCCGCAATCCCAAGGGGGCAATACTTAATAAACCCTGTAAATCGCGCCAATAATTGCCCAGCACATAGAGGCCGAATTTGCGTTCATCAACCCATCCCCCTGCTTTGACTAATTCCACTAAAACTTTCCGGTGACGAATGGGACGACTACTATCGTCCGACTTGCGAGCGAGTATTTCCTGTTTAATTTTACCGATTTGATCCATGGGGGCCACTTCCATGGGACAAACCGCATTACAGAAATAGCAACGCGTACACCCCCAAACCCCGGCGGTGCCTTGATTATAAAGTTCTAGGCGACCTTCTTGATTACCATCGCGGGAATCTGCTAGGGTGCGCTGCGCTTTTGCTAAAGCGTGGGGACCGACAAAATCAGGATTCACTTGCTTGGCATTACATTCCGAATAACAGGCCCCGCACATAATGCAGTTACCCATCTGATTGAGATTGGCTCTTTCTTCTGGAGTTTGCAGAAATTCTCGTTCGGGAATGGTGCGTGCTTGACTACTAATATAAGGTTCAACCTTTTCTAAATCGTCCCAAAACGGTTGCATATTGACGATTAAATCCCGGATAATTGGTAAATTACCCAGAGGGGCGATCGTGATTTCGGGAATTTCTCCGGCATCTTTTTGGCTACAATGGTTTAATTCACTGGCGATATTTTTTTGACAAGCCAAGGCCGAACGACCGTTAATTTTCATCGCACAGCTGCCACAAATTGTATTGCGGCAATTTTTACGAAAGGCCAAAGTTCCATCAAGTTCCCATTTGATGCGATTAAGGCAGTCGAGAATTGTATTTCCCGCCTCCACCTCTAGGGTAAAATTTTCTAGGTAGGGGGTGTCGTTGGGTCGTTGACGCAGAATTTTAAAAGAAACTTCCATACTCGGCACGGGGATGAGGGACTCCTAATACTCAGGATAATCGATGTTAACGGGCCAAGGGGGAGCTAGTAATGGTAATTAATCCTTAAGATTTTCCCCGGTCGGTTGAGCCAAGGGGTGGGTATCTAGGTCTAATGATAGATGGGGAAGTCGCTCGAAAACAGTTTAATCCCCCCGGATTTACTGCTCTGGGTCATTAGTTTTTTGCCAACTCCAACCACAAGTATAGTTTCTCAATTCCTTGCTAAGTATAGCTTAAACGGTTTTATGTCCTCACTTTCTCCCCCCTGTTTTCCCCGCACCCGACCAAAAATTGCCAGAGTCTTGGCCAAAAATTTCCTCTCCCCCACAAGGTTTATACTTACTACCTAGTCCGGGGTCTTCTTAGCACGATTGTCATCACCGAACCATCAGTTTTAAAAAATTTATTATTCCCCTCTAGACATTTTTGACAAGATTTTTGGTATGATCAATTTGTCAGTGTAAACTTAATTGACAGTCAGTCAAAAATCAAGGAACATTAAAAAGTACCATGAGTGACATCTCTCCTACTCCCCTAACCGGGAAAGCTCTACTACAAAAAGTCAAAGAGTTATCCCACTTACCCCGTCGCGAAACGGCAAAACGTTGTGGTTACTACTCTCAAAGTAAAGATGGCCAGGTTCGGGTCAATTTAACCGACTTTTACGATGCTGTTTTAGGTGCAAAAGGGGTTCCTCTCGATCCCGAAGGCACTAAAGATGGCCGCGGCCGCGAACCCACTTTCCGGGTTAGTGTCCATAAAAATGGTCAAATCGTCATCGGTTCCACCTATACCGAACAAATGAACTTGCAGCCCGGCGATGAGTTTGAAATCAAACTTGGCTACAAGCACATCCACCTCAAACAAACGGAATCAGAAGAACCGGTAGAAGCTTAAATAGGTTACGGAGTAGGGATAAGGACAAAAAAAATCGGCAGTCAAAAGGGCTAGTTTTGACAAGACCGACTAAGAAGACAATATAGATTCTTACCCCTAATTCTAACCCCTGACCGCCTCTTTTATCAACTTGAGGGGTTTTCCTTAAGCACTTTTTCTTCTTTTTCGCAACCCCCTAGGGATGGATTTTTGTTGGAGCTAGGCTTTACCAGAGCAGAGTTCCACAGTTATCCTATGCCTAGGGGGTTTGTTTTATGGGTGTTAGGAGACAGGAGACTCCGAGTTAGTATTCAGGAGATTATTTTTGTTTATTCTTCCCACACCCCACACCCCACTTCTCTGACACCTAATTGACAATGAACATGGCTGCCTTAATAAAAATTATTATTTTCCTGTTAGCCTGGTTAATTCTCTGGCTGCCGATTGCCATTAGTTTAGGGAGTCGTTTGGGATGGCAACCGCTGCAAGGGACAAAACCTGACCAGAAATTGCCCCTGGTGGCCTCTCTTTACGCCTTGGCTCCCTTAGTTATCTGGGGATTATTCAAGATAGAGGGGAGCAGCCTCCATAATTACGGATTAATTTGGTCATTTTCCCTATTTATCTCCCTAACCAAAGGATTAATCTTGGCAGTGGTGGGATTAGGGATAATTTTTTTTCTGGAGGGGATTTTGGCCTGGGTACATTGGCAGCCCAAAAACCTAACTCGTGCTTTTGCCTTGAGTTTACCCCTGTTGATAGTGGCTCTCTGGGTGGGTATTACCGAGGAATTAATCTTTAGGGGCATCTTTTTGAGCCAATTAAGCCAAGAATACGGTTTTTGGGTGGCGGGAGCCATTTCTAGCCTAATTTTTGCCCTGCTGCACTTGCTTTGGGAACGTCAGCAAACGCTGCCGCAACTACCCGGTTTATTTCTGATGGGGATGGTTCTGGTCTGGGCGCGGGCGATCGATCATGGTAGTTTAGGATTAGCTTGGGGACTTCATAGCGGTTGGGTGTGGGGATTAGCTTTGCTAGACAGTGCCGAATTGATGTCTTACAGCGATTCTGGGTTAGTTTGGGTTAAAGGTATCTATAACCAACCTTTAGCGGGTTTAGCGGGTATTCTTTGCCTCTTGGGGACAGCTTGGGGGTTAAACCTGCTTCAGTAACCAAAAGCCGGTAAAAGTGCGACCAGAATCATCCGGTTGTATGAGAAGAAAGTGTAAACCTTGGCTTTCCTCTTTGGTTGCCTGATGAACATTGGCTGCCAGGGCCACTTCTTCATCTTCGTAGGTCAGAAAAATCCAACGCTCATTTAGACCCGATTCCAAGACTAAACCGCCCGATCGCCCCGTTTCTGTGGGAATATGATCGATAAATACCGGGTTAATTTCCTCTAACCAACGAGCGATCGCCAGAGATTTTTTACCACCGGTAATAACCACACCGGGGATCATGAGAGTGGAGGCTAAACCCAATTTTAAAGGAGAAAAGGCCTCTGGTAGGGAAAGAATCGGTATTCTGCGATCGCCAAAAAAGTTAACTAAATCAACGGCGGGAAAACGAGCAAAACGCCACTCTTGACCTAAAAATTGGTCGGGTAGGGGTTGCGGTGGAGGAGAGTCGATATTGATGGGGATTTGCCGTAATTCTAGCTGTTTTTTCAGAGCGTTAACGTGACGGGTTAACTCGATTTTGATCTGTAAATTCTGACCAGCAAGGAGAAATAAATTGGCGCATTGGGGGCGAAAAACTTGGATAATTTCTGGGGGGGAGACTTGACAAGCTTGCTCTAACTGTTGGGTTAACCAGTCGCTATTAGCTTGGGATTGGGGACAGGAATTTTCATAGATAAGATGACCGAGAGGATCGGAAATTAACAATTGCCAGACTGTGCCAAGAGGGGAAGAAGATGAAGATTTATAAAAATCCGCTTGCCAAATAGTCATAATTCAGTCAAAAGCCACCAGTAAAAAGTCAAAAAATGGTCAGGAGTAGAGGTCAACTAAAAATTTTACCTTACCAAGACTTTAAAAATCTAGGAGCGAGACAAAAAAGGCTATATACTAGGGAAAGCTATAGCAAAACATATCGAGACAATGGAAGAAAATTGGCTAGAAATTGGGACAATAGTAGCACCCCAGGGACTGGAGGGAGAATTGCGAGTTTTATCGGTATCAGATTTTCCCGAACGTTTTCAGAAGCGAGGTATTAGGGGAATACAAGGGACCCAAGGGGGAGAAATCCGAGAAATTACGCTGCTCAGGGGACGTGAGCTACCGGGCAAAAATGTTTATGTTATCAAGTTAGAGGGGGTTGAAAATCGGGAACAGGCCGAAGCTTTGCGCGGATATAAATTATGGGCGAATAAACTGGAAAAACCTCGCCTAAAAGCGGATGAATATCATGTTAGTGAGCTAGTAAACTTGGAGGTTTATCATCACCTGACAGGAGAAAAAATCGGGGTTGTAGTAGATATTTTGTGGGCGGGTAATGACATTTTAGCAGTGCAACTAGAAGCAAATCTCGCCTCTGTCAAGAAAAAAAGCCCTTCCTCCGACTCAAAAGCCACGGCCCTGGTTCCCTTTGTCAAAGAAATTGTTCCACTGGTGGATCTGAAAGCGGCACGCATCGAGATTGCGCCACCACCGGGGTTATTAGAGATCAATTGGTCATAGACTTATTACTGAACTTCCCCCATACATATCTACTATAATAGCCGAAAACCTTTATCCATCAATGGATACACCCATTAACTTTTCTTGATGGAGCCATGTAATTTGTAACATTTATTAATGGACAAGAATTCTCTCCATTTGCTAGAATAGAGGTCATGTATATAGAAAAAGTTCCTAATCGTAATTACCCTCCCGCTGTTCTTCGACCAGATTCCTATCAAGAAGGAGATCAAGTCAAAAAAAGAACCCTGGCCAACGGCTCGACTGAGCTCACCGAACACCCTCTCAAAATTACCCGATGATATTATCGACAATAGATATCTTCAAAAATTATAACCCAATCACAGCTTGCTTTTAGCTTGTGTACTAACTGACTATTTATATGGCTGAAATGTATATCTATCGTTGCTAATTCAATTGCACTGAAAAAATATGAGACAATTAAAATCATTTTTACTTGGTTAGATTCCTTAACTAGAAAAACTTTTAGTATTAAGATAATATTATGGATAGGTCTGATCTGAAACTGGCTCTCAAAGGGGCAAGACTGTCAATGAGTGAAGACATTACCGCTCATTTTAAAGTGATTAGAAGTCTTCGTTTGTGCTATCATTTAGATGACTTAAGTTTTCGTTCCACTAAAGTTAAAGCCAAAACCTGTAAATGCCATCATAACACCTGTAACCGACTAAGATTAAGAATTAGAAACCTAGTTGATGAACTACATCACAAAGTAGCTAGATTCTTAGTAGAAAACTTCGATGGGATTTTATTGCCGACATTTGAAGTATCAGAAATGGTCTTAAGGTCTGGAAGAAAAATCCAATCAAAGTCTGTTAGACAGATGTTAACTTGGTCACAGTATCAGTTTAAAATATTCTTAAGATCTAAGGCATTTGAGTACGGAAAAACCGTTATAAATTGTTGTGAAGCTTATAGGTCAAAGACAGGTAGCCGGACTGGTGAATTAATCGATAATTTGGGTGGAAAAAAAGTAATTAAATCAGAAATTGATGGGCGACAAATGGACAGGTATCCTAAGGGAGTACGGGGGTTCTTCCTTCTTGCTCTGGTAGATACACCCTCGTTCAAAGACTCTTTGAGCGTGCATTGTTAACCCATTAACAGAAATGTTAAGCTGTTCCTAATTCAAATTGCTTGTTGAAACGAGGCAAGAGGCAAAAGTAAAGGGATTGGGGGAAATTCGGCTAATCCAAGAATAAGCGATTAAAATACGTCTTAGCTTAATCAATGTTAGCAAAAAAGTATCGGTATAAACAGAAATTATGTATAGTCTTGACGTTAATTTTCTTAAAGATCGCCATCTTAGCCAAACAGCCTCTAACTTCGAGGTTTCCACCGTTATTGACCGAAGTAAACAAATACCCCTGTTCATCGGTGTGGGAGTTGGGGCCGGATTATTGGCACTGATGGGATTACTCGGTTTAGCCGTCGGTTGGAAAACTGGCGAAGCTCAGGCCAAAATTCAGCAATTGGACGGGGAATTAGGTCAAGTACAAGTCCAAAGTAAAAAACTAGAAGACATCAGAGGGGAACTAAAGGCGGTAGAAGCAGAAAATCAAGCTCTGGTGGGTGTATTCAATCAGATTAGTCCTTGGTCAGCCATTCTCCAAGAAATTCGCCAACAAACTCCTCCTAGGGTGCAGTTAAATAGTGTGCAACAGGTGGAGGTTCCCGCGAACCCCAATCAAGGGCAACCCAATTCGGCTACGCGCTTAAAAATCAGTGGTTTTGCCAGTAATTACGAAGCAGTCAATGATTATCTCTTAACTCTACAAGCTTCTCCTTTTTTGCAGGGTAAGCAAACGGTGATCGAAAGTGCTGCCCTGGCCGATTTACCCGTAGAGGTGGACAATCAGTATAAAAATATTAATATTACTTTCCCCCAAGTGGTTCAATTTGTGATCACCGCCCAATTAAGTGATACTCCCACCACTCAACAACTGCCCAATCTGGTCAGGAATGGAGCGATCGGAGTTATCACTAGGATTAATACTCTCAAAAGCCAAGGAGCCATTCAACCATGACCTTTAACGAAGAATTTGAGAAGCTGAAATTAGAGGAATTTCAGGAGTATCCTATCGCTTTCGGGATAAATTTTACTCCCCGTAATAGTGGCATCGCTGCCGCTATGCTAGGTTTACTTGGCTCTCTCTATCTGCTTTTTAACTGGGTGATGCCCGCTTATGATACCTTGCAGCAACTGCAAACCGATGCCGCCGACAAACAACAACTGCTAGATCAACAAAAAAGCCGTCTCGAATTTTCAGAATTCCAAAAAATCGAGAGTCAGTTACAACAACAAAAAGCTATGAAACAGCAAATACTCTCGCTTTTTGCTAGAGAAAGGGACTTAAGCACTATTCTCTTAGATGTTAGTAATATCTTTAAGTCTGGCGATGTTAAGCTGGTTAGTTTTCAACCCCAAGGACTAGAACCGGTGGTAGTCTCCGATGGTTCCCTTGGTAGTGAGGTTAATAATAAGCTCAAACGTCAAACTTTTAACGTCAAGATTCAAGGAAACTATGTTAACACTCAAGAGGTTATTCGGGATTTAGAAAGATTACAGCCGCTCATTTTGCTCAACAGTCTCAATACCCAGATGGAAAAGCAAGGATCGACGTTTAAAGTAGTTAGTACTGGCAACAATAAGGCCACTATCGTTCTCCAAGGCGATCGACCCGTGACCACGACTTTTCTTCTCGATGTAATTATTCCTCTCAGTGCCGCCGAATTAGCCAAGTTAGCACCACCCCCACCTCCTGAAGGTCAACCCCCCGCCGAAGGTCAACCCTCCGCCAGTCCGCGCCAATAATAGTCTTCAATCCGGTGTGAGTATTGTGTTTTTTGTCCGTTGAATCCCGTAATCGTTGAGGAGTGAAGTTAAAGTGAATCCGTCCCGTTATGCCCTGTTTATCCCCCCAATTGCCTCGTTTTTATTGATGGCTCCCCTGAGCGTCTTGGCCGAAACCGCCATTTCCTTCCATGGTTCAGAGTTAAAATCCGCTACATCAAAAATTGAATTTTCGCAAGAGTTTAGTCAAGAAACTTTACAAAAATCGCTAAATCAGCTTGTCCCTTCCAGCGCGGCCGTAGAAAAGGAAATCAGCGATCGCATTTTAGACAGTGAAAAACTACTTGCCCAAAGTGCGCCCCTTGTCCCCAATCCGGAAATTATCATTCAAGGCATACCTCAAGCCCCCGGCGCTCCCACCCTACCCCGGGCCGTCGCCCCACCAGTGGGAGATATTGCCATCTCTAATATCGATGCTAGTGCCGAAAAGATCAAATTTGATCGCAATATCACCGTACCTCGTGTTTTACTGCGGGAAGCTTCCGCTAGAGAAGTGTTAATGACCCTTGCTAACATTGCCGGTTATAACGTCGTTTTCACCAGCGCCCAGGGGGAAGCTAACGCCACTTCTCAGACAGTTTCCTTGGAATTTACTAACGAATCGGTGGAAAACATTTTTAACGCCGTGTTGTTAGTTTCCGGACTCCAGGCCAACCGTCAGGGTAAGACCATCTTTGTCGGGGCGCAATTACCCCAGGGCGCTCGTAATCTGATTAGCCGCACCCTGCGCCTCAACCAAGTTAAAGCCGTCGCCGCCGCCACTTTCCTCGCCACCCAAGGGGCAGAATACCAGCGTTTAGTTACCCAAACCGAGGATATCGTCGATCCCCTCACCCAACGGGTCGTCGGTCGCCGGGATGTTCCTCCCACCCTAGAGCCACTGAAACCCCAAAACACAGAAGGCTCAAAAGCTGCCCTACTTTTAACCGGTTTAAGAATTGCCGCCGACGAGCGCCTTAATTCTATCAATTTAATCGGGGAACCCCGACAAGTCCAGATCGCCACCTCCTTATTAACCCAACTGGATGCCCGTCGTCGTCAGGTGGTGGTTAACGTCAAAGTTATCGATGTCAACCTGCTCAATTTGGACGAATTTAGCAGTAGTTTTTCCTTCGGGTTTAACGATGGTTTCTTCGTTCAAGATGGAGGGGCGGCAGTGCTGAACTTTGGTAATATGAACCCACCCAGTAGTGAGACTGTAGGCAGACCGGGGGCTTTTGCACAGCCTGTTGTGCCGATTTTCGATATCATATCGGGGAGTACAAACGCGGACCAGGAAATAGCACCTTTTTTTGATGTTCAGAATGGCGCTTCCTTTGGCCGTGTTAACCAGGGACCGAATGACTTTGTAGGTGGCACAACACCCTATGCTCGTCCCAGTTTTGGTCGCACTGTTAACCCCTTCCAACCCGGTTTGAGTGATGTTAATATTGACCCAGAGACGGGAATAATAGAGTATGAATACAAACCCCCGACCCTATTTCAATATCCCCAAAAATTCCTGATGACCCTGCAAGCCTCAATTCAGACAGGAAATGCCAAGATTCTCACCGATCCCTCGCTGGTGGTGCAGGAAGGTCAACAGGCCACCGTGAAGCTGACCCAGAAAGTGCTGGTCAGTGTTGAAACAACAATTGATACCAATAGCAATGGCAATGTGAGAACTACAACTCCTGTGTTTGGTGATGCTGGACTGACCTTAACCGTCGATGTGAATCAAATTGATGATAATGGTTACATCAGTTTAAATGTTGCGCCTACAATTGCCCAACCAGGTCCCCAGATTCCATTTAATAGCGGTGGGGCGACAATCAACCAATTGACTCCTTTGATTACCCGGGAATTATTATCGGGTTTAATTCGTCTCCGGGATGGACAGAGTTTAATTCTTTCCGGGATTATACAAGAGCGCCAACAAAGTTCTGAGACAAAAGTGCCGATTTTAGGGGATATTCCTATTTTAGGGGCTTTATTCCGCAGTCGTACCAATCAGAATAGTCGCTCGGAGGTGATTATTCTCCTCACTCCCAAAATCATCGAAGATACGGCCACCTCTACCCTCGGTATCAACTATCAACCGGGCCAAGATGCGGCGGAAGTGTTGCAGCGTCAAGGTTTCCCCGTACAACCACGACAGTGATCAGCTTTTTTCAGTAATCAGTAATCAGCTTCTGAAGCTTTTGCCTCTTGCATGAGTGCCTCTCCTGATCACTAGCCTATACTCAAAGGGGCTCTCCCAGGTTTGGTGGGTAAAATGTATTCTAAGATACAGTCTTGCGGGCGAGGGAGTGGAAGGAACCACTCCAGACACAGAGGACACAAAGATCGATCGCTACTATATAAGTTAAACTTATCACACAAAGTCGAGAAGAGCCAAGGATTTAGTCTAATAATAAGATGGAGCCGAATTCGCTGGTCTAAATATTCCTTTATCAGTTAAAAAAGCGAATAGCAACAGTCACCTATTTTAGGGTTTACTAACCGCCGATTCTAACATAGTGATTGTTCCCCGATTAGCATCAAATTCTACTGCAATACCGATGGGAATAGTTTCAATAATTTCTAAATGTCCGATAGTTAATCCTAGACAAGCGGGAATTTTTAAGGGTTGGATATATTCTCTGATTACTTCTTCTAAAGTTAAGGAACCATACTCACTATTGGCACTACAATTGCTACATTGACCGAAGATAAATCCAGCTAAATTATCGAAAATTCCCGCTAATTTTAATTGATTGAATAGTCGATCAATTTCATAAACATCTTCACCAATATCTTCCAAAAATAGTATAGCTCCGGTAAAATCTGGTAGATAGGGAGAGCCAACTATTGAGGCTAAAGTGGTTAAATTACCACCGATTAATTGACCTTTTGCCTGACCTTTAGTAATAGTTTGAATGCGGTTTTTTACCTGCATTAAACGATTAGCATCATCGGGATCGGGAAGATTTCTAAAAGTTAACTTTTCCCCAGAAAATAAAACCTGTCGAAAGCTTTCAGTTTGAGCGGTGCGCCAACTAGAAAAGCCATTGGGAGCATGGAAAGTAACTAAACCAGTTTTGGCATAAATAGCCAATAATAAGGAAGTTATATCACTAAAACCACAGATGATTTTCGGATGACGACGAATTAAATCGTAGTCGAGATAAGGTAATAAACGAGCGCTGCCCCAACCGCCGCGAATTGGTAAAATTAAGGCAATATTATCATCGGCAAAAAATTGATTTATATCCGACGCTCGCTCCCTATCTTTACCAGCTAAATAACCATAACGATTTAAAGCGTGTTGACCAACTTTTGGGACTAATTTTAAAGCTTTAACAGCCTCAATGACTATATTCAAGTCATCTTCTTTGAAAGTTGCCCCCGCCGGACTAATAATACCCACTCCGTCCCCCGGTTGTAGATGTGGCGGTTTAATTAGAGGAAAATTATTACTAACAACTTTTTTAGGAATTAGGGAAAAACTAAGAGCAGTTAGGGCAGTAGTAGTGAGAAATTGACGGCGCTTCATCCTGATAGTTGTTAGAGAAATTGCCAGGGAAATAAGAATTTAAGTAGGTAGGCGTTAAAAATTATCAGAAGCCCCCCTTATTAAGGGGGGATTAAGGGGGGATCGAGGGAAAAAAAATTTTTCACAATTACCCCGGCTAAGAGGACAATTAATGCCCAAACCTGATATTTTTGGTTTCCTTCTAATGAGTTTAGTCGATTTTCTATTCCCTCAACTTTTCCCGTTAACACCGCTTGTCCTACCTTTAAATCCCTCACATCTTTTTGTAACGAATCGATTTTTCCCTCAATCCGCATCAAGATAGTTTCTAGGGAATAAGTAACCGTTTCCTGAGATTGATTCATTTGTTCAAGACTTTTTAGTTAATTGTTGCCCTAGAAAAGCCATTATGCTTCCGATTTTGCCATATCGCGAATGATATCGCCGCGAGTGACAATACCAATTACTTTGTGGGTTTCTTCCTCAATCACCGGTAAACGACGCACATGACGATCATACATTAACGAGGCCGCTTCTTTCAAAGGGCGATCAGCCGTGATACTAATAGGTTTATCGGTCATTACTTCCCCCACGGTTTGACCGAGAGCTTTATGGAGTAATTTCTCGTGACGGCTAGGATTTTGTAGATAGATGACGCTATCGAGGAGCATAATGTAAGGAGGAGCTTCTACTCCCGTTTCCTGCCACATAAGGTCAGTTTCGGAGATAACCCCAATCAGTCGTATATTGTCATCCACCACGGGTAAACCACTAAACCGCTTTTCGGCCAAAATCTTCACTGCTTCAGACAGAGAAGTGTTAGCGGTGACGGTGATGGGATTGGGAGTCATGATATCGGCAACTGTTTTCGTCATCTTAGCGACCTGCGACAATAATGCTTTCTCTCTCTATCTTATCATTAGGGTAATCAGTCGCCGCTTAATTATGACTATTCTTCAATCTTTGGCTGAGAAAATGGTATAACATAAAAAGGAAATGGGATATTAATTTAGTTAGTTGACAAGGAAAAAGAAAAATGATCGCTCAACCTCAATACCCAGAAAGAATGACCCCGGAAGAGTATCTAGAATGGGAAGCTACACAGGAATTGCGCCATGAATACATTGATGGGGAAATTATCGCCATGACTGGGGGTAGTCTGCCCCATAATGATATTACCTTGAATTTTTACACTGCTTTAAGACTTCATCTCCGTCCGCGAGGCTGTCGAGTCAATGTATCTGATGCGAAAGTCCAAGCTAATAATAGTCGTTATTTTTATCCCGATTTGGTGATTAGTTGCGATTTTAGGGATAGACAATCTCGTAATTTTATTCAACATCCACAAGTGATTATTGAAGTGCTTTCCCCTAGCACAGGAAACTATGATCGCACTAAAAAGTTACAATATTATCGTCAGATTCCTAGTTTACAAGAATACGTTTTAGTCGATCCTGAATCGATCAGTGTTGAGGTTTATCGTCGCGGTGAAGATAAAATTTGGTTTTACTGCGCTTATAGTCAAGGGGAAGAAATTATTCTATCTAGTCTCGATTTTCACTGTGCGATCGAGTTAATCTATGAAGGGATAAGTTTCGATTAAAGAAAGTTTACAAACAGGTCAAACCTTCCTAGAATTAAAATAAATACGTCCCGATTGTTTCGATAAATTCTATGTTACCGCCCCTATTAGTTCTTGATCCCTTGTTAGAAAACTGGTTACGAGAAGATCTCGGTAGAGGCGATCGCACCACCCAAGCAATTTTCTTCGGTCATGCTAAAATCGGTCAAGCTAGTTGGATTGCCAAGGAAGCGGGAGTTATTGCCGGTTTACCCGTAGCTGAAAGAGTTTTTCAACTGCTTAACCCCACTATTCACTTTACCCCCACCGTTGCCGAGGGGGAATTCTGCCCCAAATCTAAAGTTATTGCCGAGATAGAGGGTTCCTTCGATGCGCTGTTAATCGGGGAAAGAGTCGCTTTAAATCTTGCCATGCGCTTGAGTGGGATTGCTAGTGAAACTCGCAAATATGTGGAGAAAATTGCCGATTTATCGACAAGATTGGTGGATACTCGCAAAACTACCCCCGGATTGCGAATTTTAGAAAAATATGCCTCCGGTATCGGTGGCGCTATTAACCATCGTTTGGGGTTAGATGATGCAATTATGATTAAAGATAATCATATTCAAGCAGCCGGCAGCATTGAGGAAGCAGTGCTTCGTGTACGGCAAAATATGCCCTATCCTCTCACAATTGAGGTGGAAACCAGTCAATTAGAAGAAGTGAATCAAGCTCTGCAGCAGCAGGTAGAGATCATTATGTTAGATAATATGGATTTAGAGATGATGCAAACTGCTGTGGAGATGATCCGCAATTTTAATAGTAAAACCAAAATAGAAGCATCGGGAAATATTACCCTCGATCGCATTCGCAACGTGGCCGAAACAGGAGTAGATTATATTTCCACTAGCGCCCCAGTTACCCGTTCTACTTGGTTAGATATTAGTATGAAAATTGATTAAAAGGCTATATCAGTTATCAGTTATCAGTTATCAGTTTTGATCACTGACTCCTATCTATTCTAACCTCGATCGCATCGCCAATATTTAAGTGTAATTGCTTTTGGGCGCTGCCACTATTGACGGCAATTTCTAACCCCCCGTGACTACCGATAAAAGCGACTATTTCCCCCGAAGGAACATCACTATAGGTGTTTTTTGTGGGGATAATTTTTGGACCCAACTGCACTGACCAATTTTTTCCCTCTAGGAGATAATCGGGAATATTACTGATTAAATTGCCGAAAATGTCAATATATTGGATTTGTCCCCTCATTTTATCTTCCTCGATTTGCGGAACAGCGATCGCTAACTGTTGCAAGCTATCGGGATCAATAATCTCACCTAATATTTCTAGGGGTACTCCCTGGGCCAAATAAGCGGCCACAGCAGCAAAAATATCACGACCGTGAAAAGTAGTGCTAGGGTTAGGGGTGCGCCAATAGGAAGAATTATTGAGATTAACGGCAGATATAGCGGGAGATTGGCTTAAAATGCCACTAAATAAACCATTATCTGGCCCGACTAAATAACCACCAGCAAAACGAATCCCTACCCCGCGTCTTTTGCTTCCCACCCCCGGATCTATAACTGCCAGATGAATAGTGCCTTGGGGAAAATATTGATAGGCATTCAGGAGGATAAAACGACCAGCGTAGAGGTCTTGGGGCGAAATTTGATGATTCAGATCGATCGTGCGAGCATGGGGGGCAATTCCTGCGATTACTCCCTTGATAATGCCCACATAACCGTCCTGTAGTCCAAAATCGCTAGTAAGGGTTATTAGTGCCTGTTCCTTCATTGACTTGTCCCTAGGTTGGCCAACGGCTTTAATAAATCTTAATGGGAAATTCAGTAGCTAAAGATACATTTTACCAAGGAGAATGTTATGATTTAGATATAAGGTAAGTTAAGTCGCTCAAAAGTCTGTCCATCATGAACAAAAATCGTCAGCAAGTCCTAACACAGGCCACCGTCGCTCATAGAGAAACACTCCGCAGAAATTTGCAACACCGACTGGAAGTAGCTAGAGCGCAGGGAAATGAAGCTTTAGTGCGTCAATTAGAAGCAGAGGCGGCCTATTTGCACCTTCGTTAGATTTAATCGGTGTTTAGTCATAGTCTAGTTGTCGGTTTGTAGTGATCGGTATGCCGATCACTTTTTTTGGGCGAATTTTTTTTAATTGCTGATATCCTAACTGGCAATCCCTAAAATAGAAGGAACAGCAGTTTAGAGATCAAATAATTATGGCTTTTTTCCGACAATATATCGCCCCGCTCCTGACTATCTTAGTGTTTTTAGTGGCTCTGGTTGCCACTGGCATCCGGATTTTTTTGCCGGCAGATTTAGCGGCACCCGCTCCGATCGAGCCATCCCTGGGCATAATTTTCTCTTATCCTTGGCATGGCTAACCTTCCCGAAGATTATCGGCTGCGACTGGGCAAAATGGGCGATCGCTATCTACTCATTAATTTTCTCACCCGCAGCTATCAAGAATTTTTTCCCGAACAAAAAAACCTCTCCCATCTAGCTGATACAGTCAGACAGTTTTTTGGCCTTGATACTCCCCTGTGGATCGTCGAAGGACAACAAACGGCGATCGCTTGTCTCTGGATGGGGAGCGCCGTCGATCAGGTGACAGGCGATCGCTATGGTCATATTTTCCTAATTTACGTCGATCCCCAGCATCGTCGCCAAGGTATCGCCAGCGCACTAATCGATCGAGCTAAGGATTGGGCAAAAAGTCGCGGACAAACCCGCATCGGTTTACAGGTCTTCATCAATAACGACAATGCTCTCAATCTCTACCAAAATCTCGGCTTTCAAACTCGCTCTTTGCTGATGTGGAAAAATATTTAGAAACTTTTAGGAGCTGGTCGTCAGGAGACAGGATTCAGGAGACAGGAGACAGGAGATTATTTTATTTATTCTCCCCACACCCCACACCCCACACCCTGGCCCTAGGAAAAACTTTTTGCCGCAAACCCTAATTATTGTCGATCAAGCGACAAAGGTTAAAATTTGGGAAACACTGCAATACACTGGCAGTCAACGTGGTAAAAACACGCTATTTTAGTAACCTATACTAATCGCGCTTTAGGAGTAAGCAGTTTTCATGGACTCCCTGACAACCCTCCAATGTCAAAACCTAACTTGTCTATCCTCGAACGCTCTCACTAATAGATTCTGTGAAAAATGCGGTACTCCTTTAGTTAAGCGCTATTTATGGATGATGGGTGATTGGGTGAGAAGCTATTATCGTGTTGGTGAGCTAATTGATAATCGTTATTTGGTCAAACAACCACAAATTGTTCTTGATACTAAACCCGCTCAAGCACCCGAAGCACCGGAAGAACCTCCTAGCTGGCTCTCCCTCTACCTAAAATTGTTACCATTTCATCTCCATATTCCCCAAGTCTATGGCTATATTCCCAGTCCCGACGAACGCTTAGATATGGACATCTGGCTGTTAGAATACGGCACTATTCCCCTCGATGAAACGGGAGAATTAATTTATCCACAACTATTGCCCACTCTGGCCGAGGTTTGGTCGCAAGCTTCCGATTTAAGGCAAATTCACTGGTTATGGCAAATGGCCAAACTCTGGCATCCCCTCCAGAAAAAAGCTGTGGTTTCTAGTCTGCTTAACCCTTTTCTGACGAGAGTGAATAATCAGCTGCTGCAATTGCTAGAATTAAGCAAAGACGAGGCTACCGCTCCCAATTTCAAAGATTTAGGGGCCTTCTGGTCCAGTCTGATCCCGACGGCAGCCGCTAATATTCAAGATTTTCTCGCATCCCTAACCCAAGAACTAGAATCCGGTGATCTCGATCGCCCAGAATCCCTGATCGCTATTCTCGATTATGCCCTACAGCACTACGGTGCAGGTCAAGAGCGCAGCTATGAGATTTTCACCTGCACCGATACCGGTCCGATGCGGGAACACAACGAGGATGGCTGTTATCCCCCAGCTAATCAGGCCATAACCCTGTCTAATGGTCAAAATCCCCTGGCGATTGTCTGTGATGGCATCGGCGGTCAGGAAGGGGGCGAAATCGCTTCTCAATTGGCGATCGAAACCCTGCCTAGGGAAATTAATCCCAGTCCCACCACTGATATGGAAGTCTATCCCGATAGTTACAGTCTTGTCCTCGAACAGGCGATTCGTGTCACCAATGATCTGATCAGTCAACGCAACGATCAGGAGTCAAGACAAGACCGCCGGCGCATGGGTACGACTCTAGTTATGGCCTTTGGCCATGCTCAGGAAATGTACGCAGCCCATGTGGGGGATTCCCGTATCTATTGGATTACCCCCCAGGGTTGTCATCAAGTGACGGTAGATGATGATCTCGCTTCTAGGGAAGTGAAATTAGGCTATCTCCTCTATCGTGATGCCATACAGTATCCCAACGCCGGGGCTTTGGTGCAAGCTTTGGGCATGAGTAGCGCCACTAATCTCCATCCCACGGTTCAGAGGTTGATTGTTGATCAAGATTGTGTTTTTCTCCTCTGTTCCGATGGTTTAAGTGATTATGATCGGGTAGAACAATACTGGGACAGTGAAATTCTGCCTCTTTTGCGAGGAGAGAAAACCGTGACGGCCGTGGGGGAAAGTTTATTACAACTAGCTAACCAGAAAAACGGTCACGATAACTCCACCATCGCCCTAGTTTATTGTCGGGTAGTTCCTGCGGCTGAAACTGTCAGGCCTTTAATTTATGCTGAGGCCAAAGAACGAATTATTCCCCATCTTAATGACCAAGATTTTGATCACAACGGGGACACCGACCCCGGAGAAGAAGTGGTGACGGCAATACCCACTCCCTCCCCTGCATCTTCTTCGGTTTCTAGTCGTACTTTTCCCCCCGCGCTCACTAGCGTTTCACCCCCGCGGGTGGCGATCGCTATCGGTGTTCTCGGTTTGCTGGCTGCGATCGCTTGGCAATTCTTGGGTCGTCATCCCGCTCCCAATCCATCGATTTCTCCCGCACCCGTCACCAGTCCCACGACCGGGACGACACCTCCCGCACCTGTCACCAGTCCGAGTCCCACGACCGGGACGACACCTCCCGCACCCGTCACCGGTCCGAGTCCCACAACCGGGACGACACCTTCCGCACCCGTCACCAGTCCGAGTCCCCCCAATGCTTCCCCTAACTAGGGTTTGCGGCAAAAAGTTGTTCGTGGGAACAGGGTGTGGGGTTTTACCTGAAGATTAATCGGCTTGTCGGGGGTTGCCTGAGCGAGTTAAGATAAAATGCCTGATTAACTGCCGAGTCTATCCTATGGTTGATGCTGCGACGTTCTCCTCCGACACCTCCGCGATCATTGATGCCTTTGAAACGCCTCTAGAGTTTAACTTTCAACTGCCGGATCCCGAAGATGAAACTATCCAAGATCATGACTTTCAGCAGCAACTGGATTCTTTTTGGAAAGTTTGCGATCGCTTTGATTTGCAAACAGAAATCTGGCGGGGGCGAATTTTGCGAGCTATTCGCGACCGGGAGAAGCAAGGCGGTGATAGTCGCGGTACGGGCTTTTTAAACTGGTTAAAACAGCGAGAAATCACTAAAAGTCAAGCTTATGCTCTGATTCAATTGGCTAATAGTGCCGATACTCTCCTAGCAGAAGGACAACTGGATCCCGATAGTATCAATAATTTTAGTAAACGCGCCTTCGTAGAAACGGCCAAATCTGCCCCCGAAATTCAAAAATTAGTCAGTGATGCGGCCCGACAAGGGGAGAGAATTACTCGTCGGGAGGTGAAACAATTGGCCGATGAATGGACGGCGATGAGTTCAGACTTACTACCCGATGAAGTGAAGGAAAAAGCCAGCGATGGCAGTTTACCGGCGCGTCATCTCGCTCCCCTAGTGAAAGAATTAGAAAAGTTACCCGATACTCATATCGACACTCTCCGTCAAGAAATCGCCGCTAATCCCGATGTGGACACGGTAAAATTAATCACCTCGGAAGCACGCAGTTTAGCTAAATATCTCGACGCGGCGGCCCAAGTACAAACTCTCCGACGGGGTAATTTAGATATTGAAATGGCTCTAGAAGAAGCTTTGCGCGTCGATTGTCTAAATACGGCGGCGGATCTGGTTAAACAAGCCACACAATTAGAGCAGGCTGTGGCTAAACTTTATACTACTTGGAAACGTTTGGGTAGTTTGTCCGATCGCCTCTATGTGGATACAGGAGCAAGTAATCCCCATCTGCGATCGATGTTAACCTGTTTAGAAAGTTTAACCAGTGAAGTGATCGAAGTAGAACTGGATGAGGGTGGGCAAAAAACGGTACGTTTACGCATTATCAGCGATGGGGGAAGTTAGGTGCTTTGTTGAGTATTGGGGTTTTAGGGTTTTAGCTGAAATTCCCCATTTCCCCATTTCCCCATTTCCCCAACGGCTTGCTGCTATAATCTCTGAATATCCTCAAATTTTATGAAAACTTATTAACAGATACTTGACTTTATGCTAAAAATCAAGGAAAAAAAACCAATAATTAGCATCGGTTCCATAACTGCGGCGATCTTGCTCAGTTTAACCCTAATTCCTGCCGCTATGGCCAAGGATGTACTTCTGAGAGTGGGCATTGTCCAACGTTTTGGCGATGAAGCCAAGGAAAAATTAACCCTGAGTAGTAGCAGTGGTGATAATCTCACCCTGCGCGTGGTAGGAGAAGATGGCCAATCCCAAACCCTGCAAACCAATCGCCTACAATTAGAAGTTATTCCCCGTCCCCTTGCTTCTCCCATCCTCCAAGAAAAAGTCATTTTAAGCGACCACGCCACCTTTGAAACCGCCGAAAATAGCGCCAAAAACTGGGCAAAAATGGGCATTAAAGTGGAAATCACCCAACCCGGACGCTGGCAGGTTTGGGCAAAGCGAGAAGTTTATGAAAATCCCCTAGTGCGACATTGGTTGCTGACCAGTTTGCAAGCCAAAGGCTACAATCAACCCTATATTAATAGTGTTTTACTCAAAGAAAAGCCGCAAGTTTCTTTCCAAATCAACGGGGTGCGCTATTTTCCCAAAGAATTGGAAATCGAGAGCCAAAAAAACCTGATTCAAGTCAGCCATAGCCCCGATCAGGTACGTTTGTACGGTGGGACTATGCGCCTACAGCCCAACGCCTACGGCACTTTTACCCTAGTTAATAACGTTCCCCTCGAAACCTACCTGCGTGGGGTTGTCCCCCACGAAATCGGTCATGATGCCCCAGAAAGTGCCACCCAAGCGCAAACTATTATCGCCCGTACCTACGCCCTCCGCAATCTCCGCCGTTTTCAAGCCGATAATTACGAACTCTGTGCCGATACCCATTGTCAAGTTTATTATGGATTGACGGGAACTAATCCCCGGGCTGATCAAGCGATCGCAGCTACCCAAGGACTGGTTTTAACCTACCAAAATGAGTTAGTGGATGCCCTTTATTCCTCCACCACCGGCGGAATAACTGCCCTCTTTAGTGATGTGTGGGATGGGGAAGAAAGACCTTATCTCCGGGCAGTGGTGGACTCCCCTAATCGAGTTTGGGATCTCTCGAAACAATCCCTCGCTAATGAGACAACTTTTCGCCAGTTTATTAATCTTAAAGATGGTTTTAATGAGACGGGACGACGGGTTTTTCGCTGGCAAAAACAAGCTTCTTTAGCTGATTTGAGTCAAGACCTAGAAACCTATTTAACACGGCGAAAACATCCCCTGGCCGACTTCCAGAAAATCCAATGGATGGAAGTGACTAAACGCTCTCCTTCCGGTCGGATTCTGACTATGACCATTCAAACCGATAAGGGGATTTTGGAACTGCATAAAAATGAGGTGCGTAGTGCCTTAGGACCGCCTCGCAGTACCCTATTCTACATCGATCCTATCTACGATACCAATCGACAGATCCAGGGTTATAACTTTATTGGTGGCGGTTTCGGCCACGGGGTAGGATTAAGTCAATTTGGTTCCTATAATTTAGCCCGTTTGGGTTGGTCTCCTGAACAAATTCTCGCTTTCTATTATCCCGGTACCACCATCCAACCTCTCAATAATTCGATTATCTTTTGGCGAGGAAATTAATCAGTTATCAGTTATCAGTTTCTGAAGGCAATAGGCAATAGGCAAGAGAAAGGCTCTGACAATTCTCCTACCTAAAAAGAGGATTAGAAACTAAGTAAATCAAATGTTTGACTAAAATTTACCGAAATTTTGGGTTAAAGCCCCGTCCTTTTAGGACGGCTTTTTAAACTATATCTTGTTAACTTAACTTTTATTGTGCTATACTGATTTTGTCTAAGTCCCCCCTGCGTAAAATGTTTGTCTTAGAGTTTAAAGTTAAAGCTAAAACTCAACAGTATCAAGCCATAGACGATGCTATTCGTACTGCTCAATTCATCCGTAACAAATGTGTAAGGTTATGGATGGATACAAAAGGTACGGGTAAGAACGATTTATACCGATATTCTAAAGAATTAGCTCAGGACTTTAAATTTGCCGATGAACTTAATTCAACTGCTAGACAGGCAAGTGCTGAACGTGCTTGGAGTTCAATTAGTCGTTTTTACGACAACTGTAAACGTAAAGTATCAGGCAAAAAGGGGTATCCTCAATTTAAAAAATCTCGCTCTGTTGAATACAAACAATCAGGATGGAAGCTTCTTAGCCCTAAAACTGTTAAATTCACTGACAAGAAAAACATTGGTGTTCTTAAGTTGGTAGGAACTTGGGATTTAGGGTACTTTCAAGAATCCGATATTAAACGGGTTAGGTTGATTCGGAGAGCGGACGGTTATTATTGTCAATTTGTCCTTTCTTGTGACGTTAAAGAAGATGTTAAACCATCAGGTAAGTGTATTGGCTTAGATGTAGGTTTGGCTTCTTTCTATACAGATAACAATGGCAACAAGGTTGATAATCCTCAATTCTTGAGAAAGTCCGAGAAACGATTAAAACGACTTCAAAGGCGATTATCTAAAAAGAAAAAGGGAAGTAAAAATCGTCAAAAAGCTAGACAAAGATTAGCTAAAGCTCACCTTAAAGTAAATAGGCAACGTCAAGACTTTGCTGTGAAATTAGCAAGGTGCGTAGTTCACTCTAGCGATGTGATAGCCTACGAGGATTTAAGAGTTAAGAACTTAGTCAAGAATCATTGTCTAGCTAAATCGATAAATGATGCGGCCTGGTATCAGTTTCGGGAATGGATAGAGTATTTTGGGGTTAAATTCGGCAAGATAACGATTGCTGTCTCACCGAATTATACAAGCCAAAACTGTTCAAACTGTGGTGAAACTGTCAAAAAATCTTTATCGACTAGAACCCATCAGTGCAAATGTGGATGTGTTTTGGATAGGGATGAAAACGCCGCAATCAACATCCTTAAAAGGGGACTAAGTACGGCAGGGCGTGTCGGAACCTTTGGGCTCGATCCAATAAACGCTTGGGGAGAGAATACCTCTACTTTTTCAGAAGCAATTCTGTCTAAGCAAGTAATCTCTGTGAACCAAGAATCCCCGTCTCTTTAGAGCGGGGAGTGTCAAATCGGTAAACGCTGAATATCTCGGTTAGAACCAATCACCACCATGGCTAAATCCTTGTGTAATCTTTCTTGGGGATTGGGGTTAATCTTGAATTTTTCCGCATTACCGACAGCGACAATATTTAACCCATAACGATTACGAATTTCTAACTCTGCTAGGGTTTTACCGTGAAAAGCCTCCGGGACTTTTAACTCGACAATACTATGTTCGGGATCGAGATCAAATCGTTCTAAAATTGATGGTCTAGTTAAACGGTGCGCTAACTCACAACCGGCATCGTATTCGGGAAACACTACTAAATCTGCGCCAACTTTTTTGAGTAATTTTCCATGAATTTCTGTGGAGGCTTTAGCGGCGACAAAATTAACCCCTGCTTCCTTACAATTGAGAGTAGTAATGATACTTTCTTCCACGTATTTACCAATAGCGACAATCACCGTATCGGTCTCAAAAATTCCCGCTTCTCGCAGAGCGTTAGGTTTGGTAGAATCAAGTTCGATCGCATTATCTACTATTCGATCAGATAACGCTTGTGCTACTAATCCTTCGTCAATATCTGTCCCTACCACTTGATAACCTTGTTTGCGTAGGGTTTCACAAACGGCTCGCCCAAATCTGCCTAATCCGATGACGGCAAATTGGCGATTTTGGGGACGCATACTACTAAAAAATTTAATTGATTGCATAAGAAGTTAAACTGTTACGCATTTAAAATGCTAGTGTCAATGAGTGAGGAGACAAGAGAAACTGATAACTGATAACTGATATTAATTATCCCACTAAAAGGTTTTCTTCGGGGTAATTAATAACTGTTGGTTTCGGATCGCCGATAATGGCCGCTATTAAAAGTATAACTCCTACCCGTCCAAGATACATCATAAAAACGATAATTAACTTAGAAATCGGTGATAAAGCGGCGGTTATTCCCATAGATAAGCCGACAGTTCCAAAGGCAGAAACTACCTCGAAAAATAGTTGAATCATTTTAAAATCTGTCTCCACAAATGAGATAGCTAGGGTGGAGATAATAATCGCTATAACTGAACCAAAAACCACCGCCATTGACTTTAAAATTAACGGCATAGGAATGCGTCTTTGATAAAGAGTCACTTCTTCACGTCCCCGTAAAACCGAGCGGGTACAGTTATATAAAATCCTAAAAGTTGTGGTTTTAATACCTCCCCCTGTACCGCTAGGACTGGCTCCTATAAACATCAAAGCCATGGTAATTAATAAACCTTCTACGGAAATTTTACCAATATCAATGGTATTAAATCCTGCTGTTCTCGATGTTACCGATTGGAACCAAGCACCCAGCAATTTATCTTTCAGTGATAAATTAGCCAAAGTGTCACCATTTCCCTGTTCAGTAAGTAAAAAAGCCAAGGTTCCTATCACTAATAAAAATATAGTTGTGCTGATAGCAACTTTATAGTTAAGAGAAAAAACAAAGCCTTTTCGTTTATATTGAAAGCGGTAAATAAACCAAGTGTAAAACTCGATAATTACCTGATAACCGATACCTCCAAAAATGATCAGTCCTGTGATAGATAAGTTAATAATAATTGAAGAATGATAGGACATCAAGTTATCTTTAAACAAGCCAAAACCCGCATTATTCCAAGCACTAATACTATGAAATAAAGATAACCACACCGCATATCTAAAATCATACTTTTGGGCGAAGACAGTTAACATAACAAAAGTTGCTGTTAACTCAAAAACTAAAGTAGTAGCAATCACTGATTTCATTAAACTTTGACTACCTTGTAGGAAAGGTCGATCAAAAGATTCTTGAATTGCTAACTTCTGTCTCAGGTCAAATTTTCGCCCAATTAATAACATTAAAAAAGTGGTAGTGGTCATATATCCCAGTCCACCCACTTGAATTAATAAAGCGATAAATAATTGACCCCAAAAAGAAAAATAAGTACCCGTATCTACCACTGCTAAACCCGTGACACAGACAGCAGAAGTGGAGGTAAAGAGGGCAACAATTGGATCATTCCAAGTGCCGCTAGTGGTAGAAACAGGCAACATTAACAGGGAAGTTCCCGCTAAAATTACCGCCATAAATCCCAAGCAAATTGTCCGGGCAATCGTCATATAAATTCCTTAGTGAAAGTAGCTAAGAGAAGAATGTTTTTGGGCTAACACTTCTTGATAAACTAACTGTAAGCGATCGATATTTTTGCTAAGAGTGTAAGAGTCTAAAACTCTTTGACGGGCTTTTTGACCTAAAATTGTGGTTAATTCGGGATGATCTCGTAATACAGGCAAGAGAGTTTTTAATTGGGTAATTAGTCCTCTAGTATCTAGAACTATTCCCGCACCTTTTAACACTTCCCCATCGGCACCCACATCCGTAGCCAGACAAGCAACACCGCAGGCCATCGCTTCCAAGAGGGAAATCGATAAACCTTCCACTAATGAGGGTAAAATAAAGCAGTCAACCCCGCGCAGAATTTCAATTCGTTTATTTTCATCGCCGATAAAACCTAACCAGATAATACCATCTTCTTCCCCATAAAAAGGTTTAAGGGAAGGAGTCAACGGACCATCTCCAACAATGAGCAGTTTGCATCTATTCCCTAAATTGGTTTTTTTCCAGGCTTTCAATAAAGATTCTACATTTTTCTCCGGCATGATCCGACCGAGATAAATAAATAAACAATCGGCATTATATTGAGCTTTAATATTCGATAGTCCTGGACAATACTTATTAATATCAACCCCATTGGGAATAATTGCTAATTTTTCTTCGGGAACTCCCAATTTAACTAAAAAATCCCGTTGAGAGGTGGAAAAAATAATTACTTTATCGTAATTAGCTAAAAAAGGGGCGTGTAGTTGGTAGGTTAATAATTGGGTACTAGAGATGAGATTGCGAATTTTACTATCAAAAGCCGGGTGAAAAGTCGCCACCAGAGGCAAATCTAAAGACTCACAAATTTCTGGTAGTAGAAAATCAAGGGGAGACAGGGGTAAGGACGCATGAACTAGATCGGGTTTCAGTTCCCTGAGTTTATCCTGTAGAACCCGACTCGATTTCAGGGTGGGAATAGTATAGACTTGGGAACTATAGAGACGTGGCAGGGTGATTTCGTCGTAAAAGTCGGGCCAATCGCTTACGGTGGGTTTTTCGGAAGAAAAATGCAGAAAACTGACTTGATAATCTCGATCGAGCAGGGAATTAGTCACTTCTCGCCCATAGGTAACGTTACCGCAAAAAGGAGATTTTTTTCCTAACCAGGCAATGTGCATTGAGATTCTCTTAAGAAAAAGTTAATTTAGCCAAATATCAGCTTACTAAATTAGCCGTAAAATTAAAAGCGAATAGAGTACCTAAGCAAAATTAATTACCCATCTAAGTCCTCAGCTAAAAATTGCCTTTTGCAAGAGTGCCTATTTGATAGTTAAAATTCTCGGCTTTTTACTGATTCACCGAGGACTTGCGACGACGACAGCGTTCCGAACAGTATTTGACCTCATGCCAACAGTTTTGCCACTTTTTGCGCCAAGTAAAGGATAAACCGCAAACGGGACAAATTTTACTGGGAAGATCGGACTTCGAGGGCTGACGTGCCATGATTAAAATTAAAAAGTCAAAAACTGCGCCTTATCTATGAGTGTAGATGAAAATAATCCGAGTTCCCCACTCGATCGCCTGAGAATTATTTTAGTTGAACCAGCTGGAGCCTTAAATGTGGGTTCCACTGCCAGAATTATGCGGAATATGGGCTTAAGTCGCTTAATTATCGTCAATCCCGCCTGTCATATCCTTGCAGAAGAAGCGCGACGCATGGCAGTACACGGAATTGAAGTCCTAGAAAACTGTTCACAGGTAGCCACCCTGGGGGAAGCTTTGCAGGGTTGTCATCGCATCATTGCCACCACCTCGAAACCCCGTCACCTGAATACTCCCCTCGAAACACCCCGGACCGCCTTACCCTGGTTACTCACCCCTAACCTAGAATCGGCCCTAATTTTCGGGCCAGAAGACCGGGGTTTAAGTAACAGCGAACTGAACCACGCCCAGCGTTTTGTCGGTATTCCCGCTAATCCTCAATATTCCTCCCTTAATCTGGCCCAAGCGGTGGCGGTTTGCTCCTACGAACTGTACCAAATGGCGACGGAAAATAGGCTCGAACCCCCGTTAGAAATGCTCCCTAATGCCACTTTTGAGGCTCTAGAAGGCTATTATCAGCACTTAGAGAGCTTTTTGCTCAAAATTGGCTATCTTTACCCCCACACCGCCGCTGCTAGGATGGAGAAATTCCGGCAATTTTATCATCGGGCCCGGCCCACGGTGGAGGAATTAGCCCTGCTGCGGGGTATTATCGGTCATATTGAAAGTATCGGGCAACTTTTTCTCGGTCTTGATAGTCTCAAGGGCAAGAAAAAAAATTCTCCTAGCGACCGATAATAAATCTGGATACCCTTGAGGAAAACCGTGACTCGTCAAGTAACTCGTCGTCCTACTAAAGTCCAATCTGGCCCTGAGTCCCCTAGGTCCGTGGACTCAAACAATAACAAAAGGCCTGTGCCAGTTAAAAAGGCAAAAAAACAGCGTAAACCCAACCTAATCGCTTCTTTTCTCCTTCAGGTTCTTCGCTTCTCTATCCTTGGTGTCGGTTTAGGTGCGATCGCTGGTACGGTTTTAACGGTGGTGGATCCGAGCAAATTACCCCTACACCCAAAACCCACCGCTACTAATTCCCCGACTCTCAAACTCGTCACCCCAAAACCGACCACCTTAGTTTTAAACGAAAATCTCAGCAGCCTTAACCAGAAATTACAGGCTTTAGCGGTCAAATATCCGAAATTACAGGCGGGAGCATTATTTATTGACCTTGATAACGGTGCTTACGCTAATTTTCGCGGAGATACTATTTTTGCTGCCGCTAGTACGATTAAAATCCCGATTCTGGTGGCCTTTTTTGAGGATGTGGACGCGGGGAAAATTCGTCTCGATGAAACCCTTGTGGCCACTAAGGATGTCCTGGCCAGTGGGTCTGGGGATATGCAGTATCTAGGATTGAATAAAACCTATACTGCCCTAGAAACCGCCACTAAAATGAACGTAATTAGCGATAATACCGCTACTAATATGTTAATTAAGCGGATGGGCGGCAAAAAGGCTCTTAATCAGCGTTTTCAAGCTTGGGGTTTGACCAGTACGGTAATTAATAACCCTTTACCAGACTTGGAAGGAACTAATACCACAAGTCCGAGAGATTTGGTGACAATCTTAGGAAAAGTTAATCAAGGGGAATTACTTAGTTTACGTTCCCGCGATCGTCTATTGAATATTATGCAGGAAACGCGCACTCGCACCCTGCTGCCCCAAGGTATCGAGAAATCCGCCGATATTGCCCATAAAACCGGTGATATTGGCTCAATGTTAGCGGATGCGGGGATTATTGATATGCCCAACGGGAAACGCTATCTAGGAGCAGTGATGGTCAAACGTCCCCACAATGATAGTAACGCTAGGACTCTGATTCAACAAATATCGCGCACGGCCTACCAACACTTTAAATGGTATCAAACTCAACCCGCAGCCAAACCGCAACCAGTCGCCCAGTCTTCTCCCTCTCCTAGTCCAGTCGTTATTCCTAGTCCGGGTAATTAGCCCCTAGGTTAAATTATTGGCTAAAAGACGGGCTAATTGTTCGGCATTTGCCCGGGGGGAAAGACGAGGGATGATTTTTTCCCCCGTGGCCAGTTTTTGACAGAGAACGGGGATTTCGTACTGATAAGCGTTAAACCAATCCTCTCGACTGGTAATGTCCCTAATTTCTAACTGCCACTCCGGTTGACGGATTTTTTCTAGTTTTTCTAGCAACCCTTCGCAAAGATGACAGTCCGGCTTACTGTATAAAATTAGTTCTATGGTAGTCATAAATATTTAAGTAGGTAGGTGTTAAAAGTTGTCAGATCCCCCCACCTATCGGCACCCCCCTTATTAAGGGGGGCAGGGGGGATCAGAGGCAAAATCTATCTTCAATTTAATTATAACTACTTACTTATGTTCATTACCTCTACGATTAGTCTCTCATCAACAATTCTACAAACTCCCACACCCACACCGACTTTAAATAATAATTTAGTTAATTCAGGTTCTCAAAATCTAGTCTATATCGGTGTGTTTCTTCTGGCAATTACCCTAGTCATGGTTATTGGTATTATCAATCAAAAAATTGAATACGCTCTCATTTTTGCCGCCACTCTCACTGTTATTTTAGTTGCTTTTTTCTGGTTTTTATAAGTCCTTCAACCAAGGGGATTGAGGTCATGATATTCTGACTTCCCCAACCGACTCCTAATACCCTATATACAAGCAAAACGATCGGACTTATAATATAATTGTATTGATTGTGGCTTGTTGCTAAAATCACCCCAAATTGACTCAATGGGTTTATAAACGATGACAACCCTAGATATTGCTACCGATATTGTCTGTCCTCCCACCGATTTATGGAGTGATGAACCACCCTTGGAAAGTGATCTGCATTTACAACAAATTATTTTATTATTATCTTGTCTTGAATGGCTCTGGCAAGATAGAAACGATTACTATGCCTCGGGTAATTTGACTATTTATTATAACGAAAGACAACTAAAACAGCGAGATTTTTGTGGACCAGATTTCTTCGTGGTTTTAGATACAGAGAAACGTCCCCGGAAAAGTTGGGTTGTCTGGGGAGAAGGGGGTAAATATCCCAATTTAATCATCGAAATTCTCTCCGATTCCACCGCTAATGTGGACAGAAAAGCCAAAAAGGAACTATATCAGCATACTTTCCGGACTCCTGAATATTTTTGGTTTGATCCTAATACTTTAGAATGGCAAGGATTCACTTTAATCGAGGGACAATACCAACCGATTACCCCCAATGAAAACGGTTATTTATGGAGTAAGCAACTAGGATTATATTTAGGAATTTTTGCCAATAAATTGCGCTATTTCACCGAATCAGGTGAATTGGTTCCCACCCCTCAAGAGTCGGCCCGACAGGAAAGATTAGCCAAAGAACAGGAAAGATTAGCCAAAGAAAGAGAACAACAACGGGCGGAAAAATTAGCCCAAAAGCTGCGAGAATTGGGCATTAATCCCGATGAAATTGCTTAAATATCCGATTGGGGGTGTTAGGGTGGAAACCACGGCGCAATTTTTCCTTAATTGCTAGGCATTAAGATGAGTAATCCGAAACTCTGATTCTAGCCTAGAAATCATGGCAAAATCTCCACACTGATGTTACAATAATGACCAAGTACAACAATCTTCAAATATAATTAATGCCATGGTGCAAAAAATAGCTTTTTTTAATCATAAAGGTGGAGTGAGCAAAACTACAACCACTTTTAACCTTGGTTGGATGCTTGCTGAGAAGGGCAAAAGAGTAATTATTGTCGATACCGATCCCCAATGTAACTTAACTGGTATGGCTTTGGCCAAAGAAAGTGAAGATAGGGAGGAAAGACTACAAGCAATCTACAATACTTACTCTAATATTAAAACAGCTTTAGCGCCTGCTTTTGAGTCTCAACCGAGATTAATTGAAGCTGTGGACTGTATTCCTATTGATGGTCGTGATCGTTTATTTCTATTGCCTGGTCATGTGGGGTTAGCTGAATATGAAGTTACCCTAGGTATTGCTCAAGAACTTAGTGGGTCAATTCAGGCTTTAAAAAATCTCCCCGGTGCGATTACATATTTATTAGACAAAACTGCCGAAAGATTTCAAGCTGACTATATTTTAATCGATATGAGTCCCAGTTTGGGGTCAATCAATCAAAATATACTGATGACCAGCAACTTTTTTATTGTGCCAACCACAGCGGATTTTTTCTCGGTTATGGCTATCGATTCTTTAGCTAAAATATTGCCTAAGTGGCACCAATGGGCTAAGGCAGCTAGTGCTTTACCAATTCTCAAAACAGCCAACTATCCCTTTCCCGAAGTTGACCTACATTTTTTAGGAACTATTGTTCAGAAATATCGAATCAAAGGTGGCCAAGAAACAAAAGCTCTTGAAAACTGGATTAACGAAATCGAGGAAAATATCGGCAATAAAATGATTCCAGCCCTAGGGAAAAATGGCATGATGCTACCGAAATTTATCTACGATCAGAATGGTGTACCAGACTGCTGTACTCTAGTAAAAATCCCTGATTTTAATAGTCTTATTGCCTTATCTCAAGAGCATCAAGTGTCTGTTTTTGCGCTAACTGCTGAACAATTAGAATGGCAAGGTACAGTGTTAGATCAAGCCCAAGAAAAACAACAAAAATTTAAAGATATTTTTTCTGACTTAGCAGACAAAGTTATCGGTCTTACCTCCGAGATTTATGCAGTTAGCCATTGAACAATTTCGCCTTAGCATTGCCCGCATTCGTGACTTGATCGCTATCCACAATTCCCTCAAATCTCAGACTACTTCGGCCCTAGATGTATCGGATATCCTCAGAGCCGCTTTAGTCCTGACTGTGAGCGCTTTAGATTATTATATTCACGAAGTGGTTACTCTAGGAATGCTAGAAATTTATCGAGGCCAACGTTCAGAACCTCCTCCCACTCCTAACAGTTCTCAATCTGCCTTTTCTCGTTTTCAAGTCTCCTTGAATGGCGCACGACAAGAACGATTGATAGCTATTAGTATTGGCTCTTGGTTAGAGAACGAAATTCAACAAAACTACGGTTCTTTTTTTGATCAAGAATCTCGCTCAATTTCCGAGGTACTACCAATGATTGAAAATCTCCTCACCAACAAACTTAATAGTAATTATTGGCTAGAGACTGAAATTAGAGAAAACCTCAGATATAAAAGCTTTCAACAACCGGACAAGATAGCGGAGGCCATTAGATTAATTTCAGCCAAGAAATTGTGGGAAGAAGTGGCCAGCAAACTAAATAAACCAGCCAAAGATATTAAAAGCCAACTTAGCATAATTGTTGATCGAAGGAACAAAATCGCCCACGAAGCTGATATAGACCCGAGTTATGGCATTGGCAGTCGCTGGAATATCGATGAAAATCTCGTTAATGATGCCGTTACCTTTATAGAACAGCTTGTTGAAAATATCCATCAGGTACTTGAGGACATCCACTAGCCGAAAATTTCCCCGGCAGTCCAGCAATAAATACTTATGATTTCTCAGGGAATTATAACAATTATTAAATAATGTGTAGTTTTGTATACTGATGTCAAGAACTTAGCTACAATATCAAGTGGCGTAAGATATATAGAGATTAGCTAGTGAGTCGGCATCAAGACAGTCAAACTGACGGGAAACGAGAAGAAACACAGTTCACTCCTTACAGTGCAGAAGCGATCGCCCAACAATACCGTTACAAACCTTGGCAATTGTTCGGTCGCGCTTTCGTGATTACTTGGTCTTTAGGATTATTTCTCCTCAGTCTCCTCTGGGACAAATGGACAAAGCAAGAAGAAGCCAATAAATACAGGCGTGCCAGCGAACTTAGGCAAATTCTCACCCGTTTGGGTCCCACCTTCATCAAAGTCGGTCAAGCTCTCTCTACCCGCCCCGACCTCGTTCGCAAAGACTTTTTAGACGAATTAGTTAAACTGCAGGACCAACTTACCCCCTTCGATAACGATATCGCTTTTGCCCTTATCGAGACAGAATTGGGGATGCCTGTAGAAAAAGCCTATCGAGAAATATCCCCCACCCCTGTGGCTGCCGCTAGTTTAGGACAGGTTTACAAAGCTATTCTACCCACCGGCGAAGAAGTAGCCGTTAAAGTGCAAAGACCGGGGCTGCGGGCGCTTTTAAGCCTCGATTTATACCTAATGCGCTGGGCTGCTCAAAAATTCGGTCGTTTATTACCCCTCAATCTCGGCCATGACCTCACCTTGATTGTCGATGAATTCGGCACCAAACTGTTTGAGGAAATCGACTATCAAAACGAAGGTCGCAACGCTGAAAAATTCGCCACCAACTTCCAAAATAACCCTGAAGTTAAAGTTCCCAGTATCTACTGGCGTTATAGTGGTCGCCGCGTCCTCACCCTGGAATGGATTGATGGCTATAAACTCACCGATACCGAGAATATCAAAGCTTTAGGATTAGACCCTAATAGTATCGTTAAAATCGGCGTAACCTCCGGATTACAGCAACTCCTCGAACACGGCTTTTTCCACGCTGATCCCCATCCGGGTAATCTTTTCGCCACTTTTGATGGTCGCATGGCCTATATTGATTTTGGCATGATGGACCAGTTAGAGGAGGAAACTAAAGAAACCCTCGCTAGTTGCGTCGTCGATTTAATTAACAAAGACTACGAAAACCTGGCCGCCAACTTTGTCAAACTGGGATTTTTAACCCCAGAAACGGATATAAAACCCATTATTCCGGCTCTAGAACGGGTTTTAGGCAATGCCATCGGTCAAAGGGTCGGTGACTTCAATTTCCGCACTATTACCGATGAGTTCTCCGAATTGATGTACCAATATCCCTTCCGGATTCCCGCCAAATTCGCCCTGATTATTCGTTCCCTCGTCACCCAAGAAGGGGTGGCCCTTACCCTCGATCCTAACTTCAAAATCGTCCAAGTGGCCTATCCCTACGTCGCTAAACGTCTCCTGACCGGGGAATCGCCTCAACTGCGCCGGCGTTTACTGGATGTACTGTTCAAAAACGGTAAATTCCAGTGGCAACGCCTAGAAAACATGATTACAATGGCTCGATCGGAAACTAACTTCGATTTACTGCCCACAGCGCAATTAGGCATCACTTTTCTTCTCTCGGAAGAAGGTCGTTATCTGCGTCGTCAATTGCTATTAGCTTTAACGGAAGATGACCGTCTCCATACTGCCGAAGTGCAACGTCTCTGGAGTTTAATTCAAGGAGAATTGCAACCGCGGCGACTCTTGGATGTGGCCATGAGCGCTTTTCGGGAATTATCCTCCCAAGGTGTGGCCGCTGTCCTTCCGCGAGAAACCAGTTCGCGTTAAAGTGTTTAAGGTCATCATCGGTTAATCACTTTTTCTATGGATTATTATTTTCTGCCCCAACCACCCTATTTTCTAGTTTTTGCTGGTTTATTTATCGGTATTACCTGCGGGGCCGCTTTTGAAGCTAGTCTCAAGCAAGTGGTTAACAATTGGTATAAAAATAAGGGTTCAGACGATCAAAATCTTTTAAAATCCAGTTCCTTACAAATTCCTTTTATTGGTATTTGTGTAGGAATCTGTCTTTTCCTGGCCTCGGGATTAGATATATTTATTCTCAATGGTTGGGTTGCCTACGCTATCTCTCTCCCGATGACTATCTTTATCGGTGGTTTGGTTTGGAGTCAGTTAGGGGAATTGTTAGGCCAATTACAGCGCGGCGGTTCTAAAGAAATTGACCTCGATTATCGGGGATAATTACGAGGCAGCAAACATTTAGGACTAAGATAATAGGTGTTAGCAGATAGGAAAGATCAACTCCCCCACAACTAACACCAAAACCCTAGTTATACCCAATTTTCCAGCTATTTTGGCCCGCGATTTTAGATGCAAAAACCTTTAGCATGGCATTGGCGATCGCTTCCTCTGCATCAGCGCACTGGTTCCGAGGTTTTTGCCTGCTTATTCTCCCAAGATGCGATCGCTACTTTACTAGAAAGTCCCTATCCGGGTAATTCCCTCTCCCGTTACTCTCTTTGTGCTGGTTCCCCGCGTCAGCTTTGGACCCCCGCATTAGGGGAAATTTTGCCCTTTTTAAGCAGTTTACTCCCCCAACCCCGATGTGATCATCTTCCCGATCATCTTCCCTTCCATGGCGGTTGGTTGGGGTGGTTAGGCTACGATTTAGCTTGGGAAATAGAAAAATTACCCGACAGGAAAGCTGATACTCTCCCTTTTCCCGTCGCTTATTGGTATGAACCGGATAGTTTTGCCATTCTCGATCACCAAGCACAAATTCTCTGGTTAGCTGCCACTAAACCTGAAGATTTAGATAAATACGAACAATCTTTAACCACTAACCCCGATTTTGAGTTTATCGATCCCCATCCCTCTCCCTTAATCTTTTATACTTCTCAACTCGACTACGAAAAAGCTGTTAAAAAAGCCTTAGATTATATCAGAAAAGGTGATATTTTTCAAGCAAATTTATCCCTAAGATTTCAAAGCACAACTAGGGCAAAAGGATGGCAAATTTATCGCAGTTTACAACAGATTAACCCTTCTCCTTTTGCCAGTTATTGGCGCACCACTTGGGGAGAAATGATTAGTTGTTCTCCCGAAAGATTGGTGAAATTAGAAAGGGGAATAGCCAGCACTAGACCGATCGCTGGAACCCGTCCCCGGGGTAAAACCGAGGCACTCGATCAACAATTAGCCGAGGAACTATTAACTAATAAAAAAGAACAGGCCGAGCATATTATGCTAGTGGATCTAGAACGTAATGATCTAGGTAGAGTTTGTGAATGGGGATCGGTTTATGTGGATGAATTACTGACGATCGAGCGTTATAGTCATGTTATGCACTTGGTCAGTAATGTTCAAGGAAAATTAGATAAAAAGTATCATGCTATTGATTTAATTAAAGCTCTTTTCCCTGGGGGAACAATTACCGGTTGTCCGAAAGTTCGTTGTCTAGAAATTATCGAAGAATTGGAACCGATGCGACGCAATTTATTCTATGGTTCCTGTGGCTATATTGACCTACGGGGTCATTTAGATTTGAATATTCTCATCCGTACCCTATTAATGACTACTCAAGGGAATTTAAACACCGTTTGGGGACAAGTGGGAGCGGGAATAGTTGCCGATAGCGATCCCGAAAAAGAATGGTTAGAATCCCTTCATAAAGCTGAGGCACAATTAATCGCTTTACGTTCTTTTTAATTGTTGATTTCAACAAACTAACCTATTGTTGCATCTTGCATGAGTGCCTTTTGCCTTTTGCATGAGTGCCTATCCTAACCAAGAAATTAATTTGGCACGACTACTTACTTTTTACCTTATCTGCTATTTTGTAGGATAGCTTCCGATCTTGAACCCTATTCATGAATCAAATTTCTATCGCCGTTACTTTTTTTCTTAGTTTAGTCTTGACCTCGCTTCCCTTTTTACTTTTGGGGACAGCCGTTTCCAGTTTTTTGCTGGTTTTCGTCAATAAACAGCGATTAGCGGCGATATTTCCCCGTAATCGACTGTTAGGAGCGATCGTTGGCAGTGCCATCGGATTAATCTTACCCGTCGGACAATACGGCACGATTCCCGTCGCTAGAAGATTCTTATTAGAGGGAGTACCCCCAGGGGTGGTGTTTAGCTTTCTCACCGCTGCACCTACCCTAAATATCGTCACTCTTTGGCTAACTTGGCAGACTTTCAGCTATTCTAGTATTTTCTTCTATCGATCGCTTTCGGTCTGGTTAATGGCAATTTTTATCGGCACTCTCTTTAGTTTCTATCGGGAAAAACCCCGCACCGATAGTGAAATTCCCCTAGAATCGAGTTTAGTTCTTTCCGGTAGTTTTTTACCGGAGGAAGCAGCCAGTCAACCCCTACAAAGAGTCGGCAGTCTTGTTTATGAGTATAAAACTAGAGATAGGCAAGCTTGGCCAATTTCTGTGCAGTTATTTCTCGATAACTTTATCGATGAAGCACTGGAATTAGGGGGATTATTAATTATTGGCTGTGCGATCGCTAGTGTCTTTCAGTTATTATTACCTCAGAGTCAATTAATTGCCTGGGGGAATACTCCCGTTACTCAAATTCTCGTGCAGTTGTTTTTTGGTTTCACTCTCCCTGTTAATGCCAGTCTTAGCACTTTTGTCCCCGGTTCTTTAATTACTAATCTGTCCGTGGGTTCCACTCTAGCTTTTTTACTGGTCGCTTCCCTCATTGATATTAAAGCTTTTATCCTCCTCCTATCAGCTTTCCGTCCTAAAATCGTCCTTTATTTCGGAATTTTATGCCTGTTAATGAGTTTTTTAGTGGCTCTGATCCTCAGTTTTTATCTAGGTTGAATTTCTTCCGGGTCAAAAAAATTTTCTCTTGACAAAAGCCCCTTGACATGATACTATATTCATAATGGAAAATCCGTGCGCCTACAAGCCCTATTTTCCCAAGCATTTAAACTCTAACTCATCCTGATTCTGCTTGCTGGAGTTGCGACAACATAGTTTTATAGTTCTCACTCCACCCACCTACTGAGAGGTTCAATAAGCATCTTTTCGATGAATACTACTCAATATGATAATAAGCATTTCTTGATCTTGAATTTTGTAAATGATGCGATAATCTCCTATTCTAATTCGGTAGGTTTCATCATATCCTTTGAGTTTCTTGACTCCGCTAGGACGAGGTGTATCGGTAAGTAGTCTAATGGCAGTAATTAAGCGTTCGCGTTGTTGTTTGGGTAAGTTGTTTAGTTGTTTTTGAACTGGTTTCGGAATAATAACTCTGTAGTTCACGCTTGAGTTGCCTCATATTCTTCGAGGGTTAGATAGTCTCCTGCTTGATAAGCTGATTCAGAAGCGATTATGTTAGCTTGCTCTTCTTCTGTAATTTCTATTGCAGTATGTCGTTCTTTGATAAAGAGCAAAAAGTCAAGTAATTCAGTCAAAAGGGTGTCAGGTGTCTGCTCGATTTCTTTAATTAGTTGTTCTTTGAGTGTCATAGCTTTATCAGTAATCAGTAATCAGTTATCAGTAATCAGTGATTAATTCAATCATAGTCAATGATAGGTGATGCGTTACGACTAAATCTGGATGTTGTCAAATTTTCTCTTGACAAAAGCCCCTTGACATGATACTGTATTCATAATGGAAAATCCGTGCGCCTACAAGCCCTATTTTCCCAAGCATTTAAACTCTAACTCATCTTAATTCTGCTTGCTGGAGTTGCGAAAACATAGTTTTATAGTTCTCCATAATTGTTTGGGTATGGGGATGATTTTCCCCTAATACTTGGGTAGCAATATTAATCGCTTCTCGATAGAGAGGTTCCGCTTCTGTGTACCTGCCTTGGGAATTGTACAATCCTGCTAAATTGTTGAGGGAAGTTGCCACATCGGGATGATTGTCTCCTAAGAGTCGTTTAAACAATTCTAATGCTTCTAGATAGAGAGGTTCTGCTTCTGTGTACCTGCCTTGGGATTCGTACAATCCTGCTAAATTGTTGAGGGAAGTTGCCACATCGGGATGATTGTCTCCTAAGAGTCGTTTATACAAATCTAATGCTTCTAGATAGAGAGGTTCTGCTTCTTCGTACCTGCCTTGGGAATAGTACAATAGTGCTAAATTGTTGAGGGAATTTGCCACATCGGGATGATTGTCTCCTAAGAGTCGTTTTCTCAAATCTAATGCTTCTAGATAGAGAGGTTCTGCTTCTGTGTACCTGCCTTGGGAATCGTACAATGCTGCTAAATTGTTGAGGGAAGTTGCCACATCGGGATGATTGTCTCCTAAGAGTCGTTTATGCAAATCTAATGCTTCTAGATAGAGAGGTTCTGCTTCTTCGTACCTGCCTTGGGAATAGTACAATAGTGCTAAATTGTTGAGGGATTGTGCCACATGGGGATGATTGTCTCCTAAGAGTCGTTTTCTCAAATCTAATGCTTCTAGATAGAGAGGTTCCGCTTCTGTGTACCTGCCTTGGCAATCGTACAATCCTGCTAAGTTGTTGAGGGAAGTTGCCACATCGGGATGATTGTCTCCTAAGCGGGTTCGAGTTGCGGTTAAACAATCTTGATAGTAGGGTTCAGCAATAGCATACAATCCTTGTCCTTTATAATAACGAGCTAAACCCGTATAGGACCAAGCTAAATCCTCATCAGCGATATATTCTGGATATTCCCTGACAGCTTGTTCAATATGGGGAATTAAGGGAGTCAGATTTTGAATAATATCTAGAGTAGGAGTTTGGGGGACTGTTCTCGATGTATCTGTCATCACCGTACAATAACGACTTTTTGCGGTATTGGCTATCTCGGAACCTTCTAATTTTTCCCGTAGATAAAGACGGATGAGGGGATGCAGTTGATACCATTCATTGCCTAAAGATTTCAGCAAATTAAGCTTAACCAAGCTATCGGTTAACCATTTTTCTATCTCGTCTTTAGCTTCATCAGAAAATAAACTGATGATTAAGTGCTTGGGAAAAGGTGCCGAAGCAAATAAACTGAGATAAAGAGCTAATTTTTGTTCTTCTTTTTCTAACAGTTGCCAACTGCGATCCAGAATTGTTTTAATACTGCGGACTTCCTCCTTATCAGAGTTGAGATATTTTAAGCCTTTTTTGGAGAATTTTTCCTTGATATTTGCTAAAGTTTCAGTGGTTTCTTGTCTCAGAAAACTGCCTAGTAATTGTAATCCTAGAGGCAAATATCCTAAACACTGACAAAGTTGCTTGGCTGCCTCTAACTCCGCGGTTAGACGTTCTTTTCCTAAGTAGGTTTGCAGTAAATCTAAAGCTTGCGCTGCCGTGAGAACATCTAAGTTTATCGTTGATAGCGATACCCCTAAGTAACTAAAGCGAGTGGTAATTAAAACCCGAAAACGAGAATCTTTTCCCGGTGGTAGATAAGATGTAATTTGGTCGTAGTCACGCACATCATCAAAAATAATTAAAGCATTTCCCTCGGGCCAATTTTGCCAACAGTAACGCACTCGTTCACTTAAGGTTCCCTGATTGGGTATGTTTAAACCCAGGTATTCTCTGGCAAAAAATAAAATAGCTAAACCGGGGTCACTGTTAAGGACATTTATCCAACAAATACCCGCAGGATAATCCCCTTTATGTTGCCAAGCATACTGTAAAGCTAATTCAGTTTTTCCCGAACCTCCCATCCCACTTAAAACAATTGGGGAAGATTGCTGAAAAGCTTGATGAATCCGGGATAATTCCTGTTCTCTACCAACAAAGTTAACTGCTGTTCCTGGTAAATTATAGGGATCATGAACGGTATTTTTATCAGTAAATAGCTGATTATAGTTGGTAGCTTGGGTTGAATTTTCTGTTAAAAATAACCGCAGGAAAAACCAAGAATTTAAATCTGGCATATAGAGAATAACTTTGTTAGTAAAATCATGATTCATCCACCAAATTTGTCGGAGATTAAAGCGAGCTAAATTTTCTCGATTGAAATTAATTAATTGCAAGGCATCTACTAGGGAAGCATTAGAAAAAGCGGTTTCAAAACCAGTAATTGATACTACTCCCGACTCCAATTCTGCCAATTGTGTTAACAAGAAGTTCAAGACAAAAGAGGGTTTTTCCCATCTTGGTAAGACAATTTTATGAAAAATAATGCCTTGTTCTTGCAGTTTATTCTCTAATTCTCTAACTACTTGCTGACGGGAAAAATCATCATAAAATTCCACCCTAGCTAAACCTCTAGATGGTCTTCGTCCCCATAATAGCAAACGAGCTGCCGTATGGGAAATAGTACCCGGTTCTAACTCCGATTGATTAGTTTGATTAACTTGATGTACCACCGGGGACACCTCCATCGGGACCAGTAGGAATATGACCTTGAGCATTTAAAATATCAACCACAAGGGGATGCACCATAAAGCATCTTTCCCCGTCTCCATCTACTTCTTGAATCGCTCGATCATTTAATAAAGCGTATAATATCTCATTGGGAATTTGTGCTTCTGGATTAGCATCATAAATTCGTTTTAACAATAATACCTTATCCCCATAACTAACAGAATCGATATCATAAGGATTTTGGCCTAAACGTCTTTCATATTCTGTTCTTAAACTGCGAATTGCCCTGCTAATATGACTAGACATGATCAGATTTTGTTGATTGACAATTGCCTCATCAGAAGCTTCTCTAACTAGATAAAATAAATCTCTGATATTGCCACCAGAGGCAATAATAACCCGCTCTATTTGTCCATCTTCAAATAAATTAGATTTAACTCTTGCTTCTAAAACTTTTCTCACTGCTTCCCGTCCTTTTTGGTTAGGAGTATTATCTTTTTGGCAAAAAACTGGAGTATCGGGAATCAGGAGATTATGGTCAAAAGTGAGGTTAATCCCAGGAGATGAATTATATAATCCAATCGGAATATTAAAAATAATGTGAATGTCTAAATCTTTGAAAATGTTAGAATAGTTTAAAAATAAATCCCTGACCGCTTCCTGTGAAACACCAGCTTTATCGAAGTCTTCTCCAATAATTAGCCAGCTTCTCTGCATAGTTTCCTGTAAGTTCTGATTACACTCTTTCAGGAGTTGATTAGCAATATTAATTAAATCTCTGGAACGGGAAAGACGGTATTCAACAACTTTTTTCTCTCGCGAGGAAGCAAACCGGAATTCTCCCTTGAGAGAGGCAAAAAGTCCGAGAATTTTATTCCAGAAAGAATCTTCCTTTACTCCCGCTCCTGCTTCCGTTTTGATTTGACTTTCTCTGGTTTCCTTACGGGTAAATTCTTCAGAACTAAACCAATCCCAAAGCTTTTGTAAATTTTCATCACTGGGTTGTCGAGAAATTTTAGCGGTTTTCTCAACAATTTCCACCACCATAAAGAGAAACACATCAAGGGGACTGAAATTAATCGCATCGAGTTCACTTAAAACACTAAATCGCAGGGGTTCAAAATGCTGTTTAATCTCATGATCATTAATTAAACGAGTTAATTCTGTCGATTTGCCTACCCCCGTGTGTCCCATTAAACAGGCTTTGTAATATTGTTGCGTATCTATGACCCGTTTTAACCCTAATTTTAGACGCTGAATTTTATCTTCCCCTCTCACTTTATTCATTTCTTCTCGATAAAAAGCATCTATTTCCTTCTGAGTTAATAGGGGTTCAGGAGATATAGTTAAATGGATTTCATCAAGAGTAGTCGCAGGTTCAAAGCGAGTCAGAGAGGGGTGTTGCATAGAGACAGGAAAAATCATTCTCTGGAGATACTTTTTATTATATAAGTAGCTGGTTATAATTAAATTAAAAATGGATTTTAGGTTCGATCCCCCCTAGCCCCCCTTGATAAGGGGGGAAGCCGAAGGCGGGGGGATCCCCCTTGATAAGGAGGATGCCGATCCCCCCTTAGTCCCCCCTTTAATCCCCCCTTAATAAGGGGGGCATCTGAAAGTTTTTAATACCCACCTAATTATTCAGCAAACCATATTTAAGCGGGAAAAAATCCCCTTTTGTGTAGTCTATGATACTGTTTTTGGGATTGAGATCGTCTAATGTCAAGAAAATTGCTTCTAGGGTTCCGATTTAAGCGTCCTTAAATGTCAGGTCCGAGAGGAGCAAGCTAGTCTTAAATGAGCGGATCAAACATTTTTTCCGTCTAAGCTGGCTACACGGCGGGATAAAAGCCCGGGAGACTTTAAGGATAACTGTTTTGAGGCAGTGTCTTTGAAGACTCCCGGGTTATTGTATTTTGAGGTAAAATGATGTCCGAGGAATCTACTTTTCAACCCCCTCATGTAACTGAAGCTCAACAGGCCCTAGAAAAAGAACGCCATTTGCCCCTAACCGGTTGGCAACAGGAAGTTTCCCAGGGGTTAACCTACGGTTTAGAGGCGGCCGATAGTATTCGCGATCGCAGTATTCCCACCTTTTCCAGGGGTGAGTTACCCCACTATGCGGGAATTAACACCTTTATGAAGGCCCCCTATTTGGAAGATGTGCGGAATGTGGGCAATTATGACGTGGCCATCGTCGGTGTTCCCCATGATTCGGGGACAACTTACCGACCCGGAACTCGTTTTGGACCCCAGGGAATTCGGCGGATTTCGGCCCTTTATACGCCCTACAATTTTGAATTAGGGGTAGATCTGCGCGAACAAATTACGCTCTGTGATTTAGGGGATATTTTCACCATTCCTGCTAATAATGAAAAGTCCTTTGATCAAATCTCTAAAGGGGTTGCCCATGTCTTTAGTTCCGGTGCCTTGCCGATTATTTTAGGGGGTGATCATTCCATTGGTTTTCCGACAGTGCGGGGTATTTGTCGGCATTTAGGGAATAAAAAAGTTGGTATTATTCACTTTGATCGCCATGTGGATACCCAGGAAACGGATTTAGATGAACGGATGCACACTTGCCCCTGGTTTCATGCCACCAATATGAAAAATGCTCCTGCTAAAAATCTCGTCCAATTAGGGATTGGTGGTTGGCAAGTTCCCCGTCAAGGTGTTAAAGTTTGCCGCGAGCGGGCCACTAATATTTTGACCGTCACCGATATTGTAGAACGAGGCATTGATGCGGCCGCCGAATTTGCCTTAGAACGAGCTTTAGATGGTACGGATTGCGTTTGGATTAGTTTTGATATTGATTGCATTGATGCCGGTTTTGTCCCCGGCACGGGTTGGCCAGAACCGGGGGGTTTATTACCCCGTGAAGCCCTAGCTTTATTGGGTAAAATTATCCAAAAAGCTCCCATTTGTGGTATGGAAGTGGTGGAAGTTTCCCCTCCCTACGATATTAGTGATATGACCTCTTTGATGGCTACCCGTGTTATTTGTGATGCCATGGCTCATCTGGTTATTTCAGGTCAATTACCGCGTAAAGAAAAGCCCTATTATATTCATCCTGATGCCAATCTGGCCGTTGACGAACCCTGGCAGTAATTTCCTATGCACGAAACTGATATGACCAAGGCGTTAATTATGACAGTTCGAGATTGGTATGATAGCCAACCTGAAAAGCTCAAAATTGAAAAAATTCATCTCATGGTTGGTGAATTTACCTGTGTCGAACCGGTCAGTTTACAATTTGCCTTTGAAGTTCAAACTGCCAATACTTTTCTGGCTGGCGTGGAATTAGCGATTAAAAATATTCCCCTAATTGCTTATTGTCATTGCTGTCAAAAGGATTATCAACCCCAAATTGGCCAGCAATATTCCTGCCCAACTTGTCGATCGCCGATGGAGGATATTCGTTCAGGTCGAGAGTTAAAAATTGACCACATTGAATATTCTTTAGATTCTTAAACAAAGTTGGGCGATCGCTTCTACAAGTTCGATGATCAATTATTCATTCTCAACTAAAATGCACCAAACTTTTGACGCGGCCCTAGAAATTAATCTACTTCATGCCAATCAAGCAGGAGCCGATCACAACCGGGAACATTTTGACGAGTGGGGCATCACCTGTTTAAACCTGATGAGTAGTCCTGGTGCGGGTAAAACTGTATTATTGGAAAAAACCCTCGCAGCCTTAAAAGATCAATTAAAAATGGCTGTTATTGAAGGAGATATGACTACAGAACTAGATGCAGAGCGCCTGAGACAATATGGAGTTCCCGTGATTGCCATTAATACGGGTCGCTCCTGTCACTTAGATTCCAAAATGGTAGCTGGGGGAATTCATCGTTTCAAAGAAGATTATAACCCCAAAGAGTTTGATTTATTGTTGGTGGAAAATGTGGGAAATTTAGTTTGTCCCGCCGAATTTGAGGTAGGGGAACACGCTAAAGTTGCTCTATTAAGTATTACTGAAGGAGAAGATAAACCCCTCAAATATCCAATTATGTTTCAAGAAGCGGATTGTCTGATTATTACCAAATTAGATCTGGCTCCTTATTTAGAGATTGATTTACAACGTTTAGAAGCAAATGTTCGTTCTATGAATCCCGATGTAAAGATTATCGCTCTTTCTGCTCAAACAGGAGAAGGTTTAGAAGACTGGTTAAATTGGCTAAAAAGCCAAGTCAATATTCCGAGGTTTTTGAATTGTTAATCAGTAACAGTTTTTGAGATTTATTTCTGTTTTAATTAGGTAGGTGTTAAAAATTCTCAGATTCCCCCCTTATCAAGGGGGTATCCCCCCGTCTATTAGCACCCCCCTTATCAAGGGGGGATTAAGGGGGGATCAAAGGCAAAATCTATCTTCGTTACTTACTATCTGTCACCTCTAAAGGCTATTAGGCTATTACCTATGAAACGGCGCAATTTTTTCTCCTTACTTCTCGTTTTTTTTAGTAGCTTACTCCTGACCATTAGTTGTAATCAAGCTCCTCAGCAAACCCCCAATGCAAGTAGTTCTCTGAGTAATACTGCCCCCATTGTCATCGGTTATAGTAATTGGGCCGGTTGGTGGCCATGGGCGATCGCTGAAGAAGAGGGATTATTTGCTAAAAATGGGGCTAATGTTCAAATGAAATGGTTTGATGGTTATCTTGAATCCTTACAAGCTTTGGCCGCCGGACAATTAGATGGAAATAGTCAAACTCTCAACGATACAATCGCTTTTGCGGGAGATGCAGTGAATGGTCAAGTTGCTGTTTTAGTTAATGATAACTCGTCAGGAAATGACAAAGTTATTGTCACAGAAGAGATTAAAACGATTCAAGATTTAAAAGGCAAAAAAGTTGCTGCTGAAGAAGGCGTTGTCGGTGATTTTCTCCTCAGTTTAGCTCTAGAAAAAGAAGGAATGAGCCGTAAAGATGTGCAAATTGTCCCCATAGAAACAGGGGCTGCTGCCGCCGCTTTTGCATCGGGAAAAGTAGATGCAGTTGGTGCTTTTCCACCTTTTTGGTCAACAGCCCTTAAAAGAAAAGGTTCTAAAGAATTAATTAGTTCCAAAGCTTTTCCCGGTGCTATTCCTGATTTATTAGTTGTCAGTGCCAAATTAATCAAAGAAAAACCAGAACAGGTTCAGGCTCTTGTCAAAACCTGGTTTGATGTTCGAGAGTTTATGGCTAAAAATCCCCAAAAAGCCGATGAGATTATGGCCAAGCGTGCCGGCATTAGCCCAGAAGAATTGGCCTTATATAAAGAGGGAACGAAGTTTTTCACCTTAGAAGAAAACTTAGAAGCTTTTAGTCCGGGGAAAACCATAAAAAATATGCCCTTTGCCGCTCAAAAAATGGCTGGTTTTATGATGGAAGTTGGCTTTATTAAAAAAGTCCCCGATCTAACAACCATTTTAGAGCCCAAATTTGTCAAGTCGTTGGCAAATCAAGACAAAAAATCCTAATTAGTCCCTCGATCATTGACTTCAAGAATTGTTTGATAACTGGGTGATATTGGCTATCAAAATTATTCTTTTCTTTGGCAAATCCCATGACCACAACACCTAAAACGCTTCCTCAAAGCACTTTTTGGCGGATTACCGAGGATATTCCCGAATCCCTCAAATGGACTTTAATGGTTTCCTCTATTATTGTCCCGCTTATTTTCTGGTTACTAATCTCTAGTTTTGCGGGCATTGAATCCGTATTTTTGCCTTCTCCTTTAGCCGTTATTCAGGCCTTAGGAAAATTGGCAGAACAGGGCTTTTTAATTCAAGATACTATTACCAGTTTTTTACGAGTAGTTGGGGGCTTTTTTTTGGGAGGATTGTTTGCTATTCCCCTGGGGATTTTAATGGGAACTTTTCCGAGTATTCGTAGTTTAATGGAACCGATCATTGGCGTTGTACGTTATATGCCCGCTCCTGCTTTTATTCCCCTATTGGTTATTTATTTGGGTATTGGAGAAACATCAAAGATTATGCTCATTTTTATCGGGACAATTTTCTTTAATACCCTGATGATTATGGATGCAGTTAAGTTCATTCCCCGTGAATTGATCGAAGTAACTTATACCCTTGGAGGAACTCGAAAACAGGTTTTATTTAAAGTGATTACTCCCTATATTATTCCTAATGTTATCGATACTTTTCGTGTTAATATGGCAGCCGCCTGGAATTTGGTAGTGGTGGCGGAATTGGTTGCGGCCGATAATGGATTAGGCAAACGGATTTTATTAGCTCAGAAATTTCTGAGAACCGATGAAATTTTTGCCTGTTTAATTGTCCTAGGAATTATTGGCTTTGCTCTAGATTTAAGTTTTCGTTTGTTTTTGCAGTGGACTTGTAAATGGTCAATTACTCGTTAACTTAAAAACTCAATAACAGAGTTGATTATGTCACCAGTAAAGTTATTTTAATGATAAGAGAAGAACCTTAATGCACTTAGAAATTACTCAACTCAATAAAATTTTCACCACTAAACGAGGTGCTGTGGTCGCTCTGAAAGATATTAATTTACACGTTGAAAGTGCTGAATTTGTCTGTGCGGTCGGGGCCTCTGGTTCGGGAAAATCGACTTTGTTGCGAATGATTGCGGGTTTAGAGCTGCCCACTTCCGGCAAAATTACCGTTGATGGTGTTGAAGTGACAGGGCCAGGAGCCGATCGCGGCATGGTTTTCCAAAATTATACACTCTATCCCTGGATGACGATCCAAAAAAATGTTGAATTTGGCTTAAAACTACAGGGATTATCGACAAAAGAATGCTGGGAAGTGGCCTGTTATTATCTGGATATTGTCGGTTTAATCCAATTTGCTAATGCTTACCCCAGAGAACTATCGGGTGGGATGAAACAACGGGTTGCGATCGCCCGTTCTCTTGCTTGTCATCCCAAAGTTTTATTAATGGACGAACCCTTTGCAGCTTTAGATGTACAAACCAAAGAAAGAATGCACGAATATTTAATTGAAATTTGGCAAAAAATTAGGTGTAGTATTTTAATGATTACCCATGATGTGGATGAAGCGGTTTTTTTAGCTCAACGTATTTATGTTTTGAGTGCTAGACCAGGGACTATACGACGGGAATTAACAATTAATTTACCCCTAGATCGTAATCATAAAATTAAACGACAAGCTCAGTTTTATGACTATACGGATGAAATTTACGGCCTGCTACGGGGTGAGAAATCCTAGAAAAAACTAGGGATGATCAAGAGTAGTCCCGGGTTGAAAACGAGTTAGAGCAGCAAAAATCATCCTTTAGAGATACTTTCCGTTATCTAGCATCGCCAAACAGCGATCGCTCGCTGCTGCCGCAAAACCTAGATAAGGTTTGCTGAATAAATCTAAAAACCTTGTTGGGTAAGACTTTTAGACTTTTTGTCAATCAAAAAGTGCCAGCCCTTGCAGTGATCGGGGGGGAAATTTAGGCACTTTTTCCCTGAAAATTAGGTATTGACCCCCTAAAAAACCCTACACCCCACACCCCACACCCCACACCCTGCCCCACGAAAAACTTTTTGCCGCAAACCCTAAATAAGTGATGGAACAGTTGTTCAACCATTAAGATTTTGTGATAATCCCGGGTAAGTGTGATCTAAAGTACAGCTTTTTTTGGGAAAGTTTCTCTAGTGGTGCTGCCTTGGGGCGCAAATATGATAGAATGGTGGTAAATTGATACAAAACTTTACTTCAAGGTGAATCTATGCCGTTTACGATCGAATCAGCGCGGAGCATTTTCCCCAACACGCTATCAGCGGATGTGGTTCCTGCCACGATTGCGCGTTTCAATCAGCTGAATACCGAAGATCAACTAGCCTTGATTTGGTTTGCCTATCTAGAAATGGGCAAAACCATCACCGTTGCCGCCCCCGGTGCTGCTAGTATGGTCTTTGCCGAAAAAACCATGAATGAAATTCGGCAGATGTCACCCCTGCAACAGTCGCAGGTGATGTGCGACTTAGCCAACCATGCTGACACCCCGATTTGTCGTACCTACGGCACTTGGTCTGCTAATATCAAGCTGGGATTCTGGTATCAATTAGGACAATGGATGGAAGATGGCAGTGTTGCCCCAATTCCCAAGGGTTATGAACTATCTGCTAATGCTAGTGCCGTTTTAGACGGGATTAAAAAATTAGAGTCGGGACAACAAATCACCGTTCTGCGGAATTGTGTGGTCGATATGGGCTACGATCCGAAGAAACTGGGCGATTATAACCGTATTTCCGAACCCGTGGTTCCTCCCCAAAATATTGCCGAACGGACCAAAGTTAGCATTGAAGGCGTTACCAATGCCACCGTCCTCAACTATATGGACAACCTCAACGCTAATGACTTTGATGTATTAATTGAATTATTCACCCCTGACGGCGCTCTGCAACCACCTTTCCAACGTCCCGTCGTCGGTAAAGAGGCAGTATATCGCTTTTTCCGCGAAGAATGCCAAAATTTGAAATTAATCCCCGAACGCGGTGTGGTGGAACCCGCCGATGACGGTTTTACTCAGATTAAAGTGACGGGAAAAGTACAAACTCCCTGGTTTGGTGCGGGTGTGGGTATGAATATGGCATGGCGCTTCCTCCTAACTCCTGATAATAAAATTTTCTTCGTAGCGATCGATTTATTAGCTTCTCCGAAAGAATTATTAAACTTTGCCCGTGGCTAAATAGCTACTGAGAGAAATCATTAAAAATTCTGATGAAACTTATTAGAGTTCCTTGTCAAGTGAACTCTTTTTTTTATACAATTAAAAGGCTGACTTAAAAAAATTGGTAAATACACCGGTTTCTTCTCCGATCTAGGTAAGAATAACTAAACAATCATTCTTACAGATGTGGGCGAAAAGAGTCGAGGTAGTTCAAAAACCCAAAATTATCATCCCTAAAACTAAAATCATGCCTATGAGTGAAATAATTTGGTCAGATACCGAACAAGAAATTGCTCAAACTGCTTTCCAAAAAGCTTATCAGCGAGAAACTAGGACTTTAATAGAACATATTAAAGAACAGTCTGGTCAGATCACGGTTTTAGATGATATCTGGCAAATGCACGATTATCTAAGCGCCCGACGACATCAGATTGATGGTAAATATGAGTATCGCTATACTTCCCTAATTTTTGTCTTTGCTCAACTATTAAAGGAAGGATGGTTAAAGCTAGAGGATCTCAACGGTTTGGAAAAAGATAAACTAGCAAAAATCGCTGCCCTCTCGCGAATGTAAATTAGTGATTAGCATTAAGCTATCAGCTTTCTGCTTCTAGTTGGGTGACTAGAAAATTCATCTCTAGATAACCAACACCGTCTTCAGTTTTTCCTAAGCGGCAACCAATTTCGCTAGAATGAGTCAATCATCCCGATCGCTTTTCGCTTGTTTTGTACCTTTGGTTTATGTTCAAAAATCTTTTACTTCCCCTAGGAATATCTATCTTTCTCGGTGTTTGTCAGCCTTTGTCAGCCGCCGAATCAGCTATCATCAAATACTACATCTTCCAAGGGTCCGTATCGGTATCAGAATTAAAGCAATTGAGCGAAACAGGCGAATTAGCTCCCGCTTTAGCGGCACAATTAAAGATGGCTAACCAAAAACCTGAAGAATTCCGCAAAATCCTTAATCGTCGGGTAGCGGTGGATGCCGTCTTTCTTTCCAAATTTCTTAATAGTTTTTTTGGCGAAAGTTTGCTAGATTATGCGACTGAAATTGTCCATACACCCAATCGGACTGCTAGTCGGCAAGCTTTACGCGGTGCCTTAGTCACTTCTGCCATTAATGATAATGAGATTCAAATCATCGAAGTCCTCGCTAATTATCCCACCAGCGAGGTTCATGTGGATGGCAATCGTCTGCTGGATTTAATCAACCAAATTGAGTCAGTATTGAAAAAAATGCCCCGTTTACCTTTCTGATATCAAATCCGCCTTTCAGGTTTTCATGAATTGCGCTGTAAATTGAATAGATTAGGATAATCTGGTAGGAATAATGACCACTTCTTTGTCTGAAAGGAAAACAGTTAGTGCCAAACCTTTTTTAAAGTGGGCGGGAGGCAAAACTCAACTGGTTCCCAATATTCTATCTTTGATTAATTCCCAGATTTCTCAAAATTGTCAGTTTAACTACATTGAACCTTTTGTCGGAGGTGGGGCAGTTTTATTCTCAGTCTTAAATAATTTTTCTCCTGTCCAAAAAGTTATTATTAATGACATTAATCCTGATTTAATCATGGCTTATAATGTTATTAAAAATAATGTCAAAGAATTAATAGTCAAGCTTAAAAAAATTCAGCAGGATTTTTATGAACTTAAAAATCTAGAGGAACAACAAAAGTTTTTTTTGGATAAAAGAATAGAATTTAATTCTCGCAGCTGCGATGACTGTCTAGAAAAAACAGTTTTGTTATTATTTCTCAATAGAACTTGTTTTAATGGACTTTATAGAGTCAATAGCAAAGGACTTTTTAATGTCCCCTTTGGAAAATATGTCAAACCGTTGATCTGCAATGAAGAAAACTTATTAGCTGTCAATCATCATTTACAGAAAGTGACGATCCTACAAGGAGATTTTGTCCAAACTCTAAATTATGCCAATAACAAGACTTTATTTTATTTTGATCCTCCCTATAAACCGATTAAAAAAACATCAGCTTTTACCTCTTATACCAAAGAAGATTTTAACGATGAGGAGCAAATAAGATTAAAACAATTTATCGATCAAGTCGATCGAGCGGGTTATAAATTTATTTTAAGCAATTCCGACCTTAAAAACTTTGACTCTGACAATAATTTTTTTGATGACCTATATAAAAATTATAATATTCAAAGGGTAAAAGCCCGAAGAAATATCAATTCCCAGGGCAATAATAGGGGAGAAATCTGGGAATTACTGATCAATAATTGACAAAAATTAAGCCTAACAGAAAAGACGACATGAATAAAAATATTTCTTCAAGAGATCGATTTTCTGGCAATTATCGCTTTTTGGGGATTTTCTTCTATTTTTAATCCTGCTCATTTTCCAGGATTTCTTTGGCTTTCAGTAAAGCTTGGCGATGTTCTTCCGTGACGGTGGGATATCGTAAACCGAGGGATTCCAGGGTGTGATAAATAACCGCCCCCACAGCTAAACGGGTAAACCATTTGCGATCAGCCGGGATAATATACCAGGGGGCCCACTCGGTACTGGTATGATTGAATACCTCTTCGTAGGCTTTCGTGTAATCATCCCAAAAAGCTCTTTCTTTGACATCATTTTCGGAAAACTTCCAGTTTTTTTCGGGGCGATCAATTCTTTCTAAAAATCGTTTTTTCTGTTCTTCTTTAGAAACATTGAGAAAGAATTTTAGGACAATAACCCCATTGTTGACCAGATATTTTTCAAAATTATTAATCTCCTCAAAACGTCGCTGCCAAACTTTCTTGGTTCTGTCTTCTGGGGGGAGTTTTTGCCGTTCCAATAAATCTTGATGGACGCGCACGACTAATAATTCTTCGTAGTAGGAACGATTAAAAATACCGATACGACCCCGCTCTGGTAAAGCTTTATAATATCGCCAGAGATAATCGTGATCTAGTTCTTCGGCCGAGGGAACTTTAAAGCTAAATACCTGACAGCCTTGGGGATTTAAGCCCGACATAACGTGTCTGATCGTACCATCTTTACCCGCCGCATCCATGGCTTGCAGATTAATTAAGAGGGCATAGGTATCCTGGGCATAGAGTTTATCTTGAAACTCGGCCATTTTTTCGATCCCCTGTTGCAGCAGCAGTGTGGCATCTTCTTTGGTAATGTAGTCTGGCTTAAACCGGGCATCGTAGTCTTTGTGCAGAGAAATTTCTTTACCCGGTGGCACGATTAAGGATTGTAAAAATGCTTGGCGATCAATTTTGCTGACCATGCTCTTCTCCTTGATTGTTTTGACCCCTAAAATTACATTGTAGCACTTTTGCTCGGAAAATATCCAACCCTTGAACCGGCGAGTCAAGGATGAAGTGGCAGCAATGACCGAGAAACAAGTATATTTAAATACTCGATTTTAGCGACTCCTCATCTGACGAGAAAGTAAAGAATAATTTTTAGGCGATCGCAAATTCGGTAAACTGACGCACTTCGGGAGGTTGAAAAGCTAAAACTATCTCACTGCTGGGAATTCCTAAGCGCATTAATTCCGTGGCGATACCTGCTTCTGTCCAATCTTCTTCAATATAAATTTTGTCATTTTTTAGACGAAGATAAACGGAAATTGCTTTAATTCGTTTGCCATTTTTCCAGCCAATATTAAACCAAAGATATTGGCTTCTATTATCGTCAAACATCAATATTTCTTCTATGTCTTGATCGGGTACTTGTGAGGAAATTTCTGCATATTCTGTGAGAATTTTCTTGATTATGTTTTGATAATAATTTAGTTTATCCATTGGACGATTCCTCCTGATTAGTGTCAACAATTAACAATAAAATTTGATACTTTTGCAAGATTATTTGTATGGCAGCTTGAGCGAAAAACTTTTCATAAATTTCTTGTCCGATTAAAAAAATAAAGAAATTAATACATACAAGATATTTATTACAATTTCAACAATTAATCTCGAAAATTGTCCGAACCACAGGTAAGACATGTACCATCATCAGGATCTATGACATTACCCAGACAATCTTCAGCTGTGCAATCTTCCCGCAATACTTCATAAGATTCATTACATACAAGGCAATAAATAGTGTTGCTAGTTGGTTCATTAGGTATTAGTTGAGCTAATCTTGGAATCTGTTCGTCTTCGTAATCTTCCCTAAAACCACTATAACAACTAGGACAGAAATAACGTCTTGTTTTTTTATTAAAATTAAAATATTTATTATTTTCTGAAGGTGTTAACAAATCAATTACAAGGTTTATTTCTAAAGCCAGCCAATTATATAATTCTCTGGTTTCAGAGCTATATAGAACAGATTCAGGTTTATTTTGAATGAATTGTCCTCGAATTTTTATCCACGAGTTTGGCTCTATCAAATAATGACAAATTTCTAGAATTTCAACAAACAGCTCTTTAGTTTTTATATATAATTCAGGATCTAACAGTGTGCATAATTATATTTCGCTTGCTTCTCAAATCTTCAAATCTTTGTCGAAAGTTATCTGGTAATCGATCAGTCGATACGGTGTTATAAACTTTGACTAAATCCTGTGCATCAATTGTTTTAAATTCACTAAAACGGATATTGCGCTCATGAGATTTACTGGGATAATTACTCGGATCTCCTGAAATTAGTAAATACGGGCTAACTGTAGCAATATGACCTTTTAAGAGAAATTCGGTTCCTTGTTGAATAAGGGAAAGGGCTGTACTCAATGGACGTTGTGCTTGTTTCCAATATTGCTCAGATGACAATTGATCGATTACTTCTTCATTCTCATCGCTATAATACACATTATAAAAATATTCCGCATCCTTAAGTTTTGTAGATAAACTTATCAGCGTATCCCAAGCCAGATTTAAAAAATCAATGCCAGCGGATTTAAAATCATCTCCAGTCGGTACATCTATAATCATAATTTTTCGTACTCACTTTTATCATTTCATTTAAGGCGATTTATTGGTAAATGAGATTGTGTGGCTTTTCATCCCGCTCAAAATGATAGCGAACTTTTTTATTGTGTGGCTTGTACCCGAACTAAACTTGACTATACTTTGTGAGCCTCCGCATAAATCCGTAAAGCGGCGGACATTTTTTGTTCACAATCCTCGCCCTGTGATTGAAACCAAGCTAGGGTTTCGGGATCTACTTGAACAAGAACATTTACTTTCTCTACAGGTTTCCACCACCGCGATTTACTAAAAAACTCCTCGGTTAAGGGCGGAATATCGGATGTGTCGATTTCCTCTTCCGTAAGAGCGTCAACTTTCTCCCAATTCGTCTCGGAGGTATTGTTCATATCGTTTTCGTTCATAGGGTAAAGCTTTACGAAGTGAAATAATACGAATTGTATCTCTACTCGGTTCTGTAAAAACGACAACTACCACTCGGCCATCGAGCGTACCGATTCCTATCAATCGATCTTCGCCATAATTTTCTCGTTCGTCAAGGGAAACTCGAATGGGATGTTCAAATATCCGCTGCGCGTCCGCGAAGTCTAGATCGTGCTTGATGATATTCGCTCGGTTCTTTTGTCGATCCCACTCGAATTTCATATTTTTATTTTATCGAGTTGTCATTCCGTATATTGAAAAAAATCCTATAATTGTCGAAAATTCGATCGTTAGAGGGGTCATCTTGATCGAAATCAAAAGAAATCTTTCGCCTCGATCGAAATGACCCATAACCGGTCAACTGACTCAAAACACCAGAAGGAATCCCTAAGATATCCTCAATCTTAGGTAAATCTTCTAGGGGAATTACCCGGCCTTCATCCTCAAAACCAGCGATTTCAATTAAGATTGAGAATATTAATACTAGACAGGATAAGAGCTTCATATATCTAGAATGTATCAAACTAATCGGTCATGACTATAAAAACAAATCCGGGGGTAGATAACCCCCTTGTGTACAAATGATCTGGCAAATACATAAGAACTAATTAGCTGATGGTCTGAGTTTTTGTTGTATTTTAGCCTTTATTCGAGCAATAAAGCTGGATTTGTTCTTTTTTTCGGGATCTTCGTAGATAAAAGTTTTGGCACTACCATCTTCTAATATTTCAATTAACTTTAAACTAGGTGCTTGTCTCTGTTGTTTTAGTGACTCAGACATAATAGTTTCCTCTGTGGTTTAGGTCTTACCCCTACTGTTATCATGAGTCAATTGCTTAACCTAGTCAATACCCTAGACATTATTCTTCATTCTCCAGAGTAATTTAACAACGTTATTGTATTGTGTCATCCAGTCTAAAATACTACTATGTAGATTTCTATCATTCATTGAGCTTAAATCCGCACTATCATCGGTATCAACAGCTAATAGTCCCAGAATAGAACTTTTTTGCAGTGCAGCTACAGCTAACACAATTTTTATATGAGGATTAATTAATAGTTCATTGTCTCTTTGGAGAGGGACATAAGAAGACGGTAATTGCTGGGAATTAGAAATATCAACAAACTCCAAAGCATACTTTCTTATAGTCTTCAGGTATGTGTAACCAATTACCCCTTCATCTAATTAAAAAAGTGCCTCTAGTTCCCTATCAGATACACTGCTAGTTTTACATACCATTTGGAGATTCCAAGTAAATAACTTTTGTCTCACTGGTATCCACAAGGATACTCTGATATTGCCCTGTAGATTAAATTTTTGTTTTATATCAACAGATAATTCTTCTAAAGAACTACTGATTGCTGGCACAATGTTTAAGCGAATTGTTTCTAAAAGTTCAACAGTATCTTGTCCAGTCTGTGTTTGAGAGAGTAGAACAGGAATTCCTAAGATAATAATAGATATAATCGTAACTATTTGAGGACTTTTTAACAATTTCCATTCCCTAGGTATAGGACTATTCTCTCCTGTAAAAAATGAACTTGCATCCCCTAAACCTGTCACAATCGCTACTATTAAGTATAACAAAAATATAAATTTTTCCCAAGGCTTGAATTTTCTGAGAAAATAATCAAATTCATACTTAATAATTCTTGCAATAATTATTCGTTGTTGATCCTTCATCTAATTTCAAGTTTCTTTGACAATAAAAGGGACTGGATAAATCCTATCAATTCTAAATAAAACTGTTGTTTGACGATTTTCCCAAACTAATTTTTCAATGATAACATCTGCGTAGGCGACCCAATGTTCATTTACCAAAGGAATTGGAACATCAACAGGAATAATTCTATAATCTTCTTTGCTCCCTTGATACTGTTTAGATAATTCCAAACTTTCTGGATAACCTTGAGATGGTTTTAACTTTAAAATACTATTCACTTCACAGGGCATTCCCATAAATTTTACCTCTTTATTTTCTGAGCAGAAGGTGAGCTTTTCATAGCTCACCCTAAACCTTCATACTAACTCAAAACACCGGAAGGAATCCCTAAGATATCCTCAATCTTAGGTAAATCTTCTAGGGGAATTACCCGGCCTTCATCCTCAAAACCAGCGATTTCATTAAAGTTCAAATAGCGGTATAAATCGCCAGCAAAAGGATTAATTTTCTCGGTGACAATTGCCAGGTATTCCTCAAGGGTGGGAATGCGTCCCAGCAGCGCACAAACCGCCGCTAATTCGGCGGAACCTAGATAGACTCGCGCATCTTTTCCCATGCGATTATTGAAGTTACGAGTTGAGGTAGAAAATACCGTCGCTCTGTCTTCAACCCGCGCTTGATTACCCATACAAAGGGAACATCCAGGCATCTCAGTACGGGCCCCAGAAGCGGCAAAAATGCCGTACATTCCCTCATCGCGCAATTGTTTTTCATCCATGCGGGTGGGGGGACAAATCCACAGTTTAGCCTTAGCAACTCCCGCTCCTTCTAATATCTTAGCGGCGGCGCGATAATGACCAATATTAGTCATACAAGAACCGATGAACACCTCATCGATTTTATCCCCAGCGCATTCCGACATTAACTTGATATTATCGGGGTCATTGGGTGCAGCAACAATGGGTTCTTTAATCTCGTTTAAGTTGACGGTGATAATATCCGCATATTCGGCATCCTTATCCGCCTCCATCAGGACAGGATTAGCTAACCATTGTTCCATTTTTGCTACCCGACGTAGGATAGTTTTGGCATCACTATAACCCCGGGCCGCCATATTCTTTAACAGAGCCACATTAGAGCGTAAATATTCCGCCACTGTCTCGGTACTTAACTTAATCGTACAACCGGCGCAGGAACGTTCCGCCGTGGCATCGGTTAATTCAAAAGCCTGCTCTAATTTCAAATCCGGCAGCCCTTCCATCTCCATAATGCGACCGTTAAAAACATTTTTTTTGTTCTGTTTTTCCACGGTTAATTTGCCTTCTTGCATGGCAACGTAGGGAATAGCATTAACAATATCGCGCAGAGTTACACCGGGTTGTAATTCCCCCGTAAAACGCACTAAAACCGATTCCGGCATATCCAAAGGCATTACTCCCAAAGCGGCCGCAAATGCCACTAAACCCGACCCCGCAGGAAAGGAAATTCCCAGGGGAAAACGAGTATGAGAATCGCCTCCAGTCCCCACCGTATCCGGCAATAACATCCGATTTAACCAGGAATGAATAATGCCATCTCCCGGACGTAAAGCCACCCCACCCCGGGTAGAGAAAAAGTCCGGTAATTGGTGATGAGTTTGAATATCAACCGGTTTGGGATAGGCTGCCGTGTGACAGAAACTCTGCATGACTAAATCGGCGCTAAAACCTAAACAGGCTAACTCTTTTAACTCGTCTCTGGTCATCGGGCCGGTGGTATCCTGAGACCCTACCGTAGTCATAATCGGGTCACAGGAAGTACCCGGCCGCACCCCGGGTAAACCGCAAGCTTTGCCGACCATTTTTTGCGCTAGGGTGTAACCTTTACCCGTGTCACTAGGCATAGTGGGACGGGTAAATAGGGTACTAGCCTCAAGTCCCAAGGCGTGACGGGTTTTATCGGTGAGACTGCGACCGATTAAGAGGGGAATACGACCGCCGGCCCGCACTTCATCCAGAATTGTCTCAGGTTTGAGGCTAAAAGTGCTAATAGTTGCGCCCGCTTCGTTGGTGATTTTGCCTTCGTAGGGATAGATTTTAATCACATCCCCCGTGTTCATTTGGCTAACATCGCATTCAATCGGTAAAGCGCCGGAATCTTCAGCAGTATTAAAGAAGATAGGGGCGATTTTACTGCCTAAAATATAGCCACCAGCACGTTTATTAGGTACAAAGGGAATATCATCGCCGATATGCCAGAGAACCGAGTTAATTGCCGATTTTCGGCTGGAACCAGTCCCAACCACATCCCCCACATAGGCGACCGGATGGCCTAATTTTTTCAATTCGGCAATGGTTTCTAAGGACCCGGGTTGACGGGTTTCTAACATTACCAAAGCATGGAGGGGAATATCGGGCCGGGTGGTGGCATGGGGGGCAGGAGATAGGTCATCTGTATTGGTTTCTCCCGGTACTTTGAAGACGGTGACGGTAATTTCTTTAGCAAGTTTCGGTTTAGCGATAAACCAAGCGCCATTGGCCCAAGCATCGATGACCTGTTTAGCATAGGGATTGGTGTCGGATAATTCCAAAACCTCGTTAAATGCGTCGAATACCAGCAGGGTTTTACTTAAAGCGCTGGCAGCAGCGGCGGCGATATTAATATCTCTGGATTTCAGCAGTTCAATCAGAGAATGAACGTTATAACCACCTACCATGGTTCCCAGTAAGCTAACCGCACCCTGGGGGGAGATAACGTTAGATTTTATTTCACCTTTGGCAATTCCTGTTAAAAATCCCGCTTTAACGTAGGCCGCTTCGTCAACTCCGGGGGGAACACGGTCACGCAGCAGGGTCAGCAATTCTCCTTTGAGTTCTTCGGACGGATTTTTGAGTATTTCGCATAATTCCGCCGTTTGTTGAGCGTTGAGGGGAAGGGGAGGGATACCTAATTTCGCTCGGTCGGCAACGTGCTGATGATACGCTTCTAACATAGGTCTATTGTCTCCTAGTCTTCACTTGTGACGGTTTCTTCCTAGGTTACTGGATTTTTGCTAGTCTCGGAATTTCTAGGTTAGCGAGAGATGACTTTATTGTGTGACTTCCATAAAATGAGAAAATAGCGATCGATTGACTATATTGAGGCGTAGATAATGGCTATCACCGATTCTGATCTAGATTTAGCACAATATATCGACCATTCTCTCCTCATCCCCACCGCCACCAGGGAACAATTAGAGGCTTACTGTCAACAGGCTGATCAATATCATTTTCCCACCGTCTGCGTTTATCCCGCTGCCGTTAAGCAAGCGGTGCAGTTACTCCACGGCAAAAAAACTTTAGTTTCTACCGTGATTGGTTTTCCCGCAGGGGCCACTACCTCCGCAGTTAAACGTTATGAGGCTTTAGAAGCCGTAGATAATGGTGCTAAGGAGTTAGAGGTGGTTATTAATCTCGGTTGGCTAAAAGATGGGAAATCCGAGGAATTATTCCAAGAAATTGCTAGTATTTGTCAGGAAACTGGCCAGACAGTGAAAGCGATTCTGGAAACCTCGCAACTAACGGACACCGAGAAACGTTTAGCGGCAGAAATTTGCATGGATGCAGGAGTGAGTTATCTAAAAACCAGTACCGGCTGGTTTGGAGGAGCAACGGTTAGCGATGTGAAGTTTCTCAAGGAAATTAGCAAAGGCCGGGTAGGAATTAAAGCATCCGGCGGAATTCGCACCATTGAACAAGCAATCGCTCTTATCCAGGCCGGGGCCACCCGTCTGGGGACTTCTCGCGGTGTCGATTTAGTCCGTCAGCAAAAAGCTGCTTTTGAGGAGTAATACTAAATCCTGTTTTAAAAGGTATAGGAAAGTGGGGTGTGGGGTGTGGGGTGTGGGGTAGTGGGGGGATGGGGAGAATAAATAGAAATAATCTCCTGTCTCCTGAATCCTGTCTCCTTAATCCTGAAAGCTAAAATGATGACTGACAATATAGATAAAAATAAGGGGGTTTATTTGCCGATAATTCGCTGTGGTAATCGAGAATTTAGAGATATTCAAGGGATTGTTTTTGATAAGGACGGTACGCTAGAGGATTCGCGAGCTTTCTGGTACGATCGAGCTATAGCCCGGATACAAGCCATTGAATCGCAAATCCCTGGTTTAGAGTCTTTATTAACCAAAACTTTCGGTATTGGGGCAAATAGTCTCAATCCTGCTGGTTTAATGGCAGTGGGCAGCCGCAGAGATAATCATATCGTCGCTGCCGGTTGTATTGCTTCCACCGGCCGGGATTGGTTAACGGCCATGGCGATCGCAAAAGCGGCCTTTCAAGCGGCCGATGAAAAGGTTCCCCCCCGCTTCAATCCCCTCTATCCCCAATGTTTAGAAGTAATTCGTTATCTGCACGCGGCCGGTTTACAATTAGCGATTCTTTCCTCCGATACCACAGCACGAGTGGAGCAATTTGTCAAGGAAAATCACCTATTAAATTATATTAAAATTGCCCGGGGCTGCGATCGAGGTTTAAGTAAACCCGATCCCCTATTATTGCAAGAAACCTGTCAAGCTTTGGGGACCCCAGTGGACAAAACCCTGATGATAGGGGATACTAGGGCCGATTGGGAAATGGCTAAACAGGCAAAATCAGCAGCTGCGATCGCAATTAGTTGGCAACAGGAAAACCATCAAGATTTACAATTAGCTGATGTGGTCATTAGAGAACTTACTGCCATCTCGGTTATCAGAGGCGAATTTTCAGTTCACTGATTACTGATTACTGTTTACTGTTCACTGAAAAATCCCACACCCCAATTCATAATTCCCTCTATGCTAACAATTGCCTTACCGAAGGGTGCTTTACTAAACGAAAGTATCCAAATATTTCAAAAGATTGGCTTAGATTTTAGTGCCTTTCTTGACTCAAAAAATCGCCAATTACAGATTACCGACCCCACTAACCAAGCGAAAGCGTTATTAGTCAGAGCCACAGATGTACCAGTTTATGTAGAATACGGTCAGGCACAATTAGGCATCGCCGGTTATGATATTTTATTGGAAAAATCTCCCGATGTGGCTAATTTAATTGACCTAAAATTTGGTTATTGTCGGATGTCGGTAGCTGTCCCTGCTGATAGTCCCTATCAAAGTCCCTTAGATATTCCCCATCACGGTAAAGTTGCCTCAAAATTTGTCAATTGTGCTAAGGATTATTTTCGTCGTTTAGATATTCCCGTCGAGATTATACCTCTCTATGGTTCCGTAGAATTAGGCCCGATTACGGGGATGTCAGAAGCGATAGTTGACCTAGTTTCCACCGGTCGAACTTTACGCGAAAATGGTTTAGTAGAAATTGCCGAATTATTTGCTAGTAGCGCTCGATTAATCGCCCATCCTCTAAGCTATAGACTAAATCGCGATCAGATCTACAACTGGGTAGAAAAGCTCAGTTTAACGAATCAGCGCCCCCCTTATTAAGGGGGGATTAAGGGGGGATCAGCGCCCCCCTTATTAAGCTATCCATTAGTCACATCTTTCTTAACATAAAATTTGACAAAAAGAGAAAAGTGTGCAAGATGGCTCAAGGGGGTTCTATGGGGGGACTAATTTGATGAGATAGTTTCCAAGTCTGGCTGATATCATGTAACCTTCGCAGTCCCAACCAAATAGTTTTAACACCTGGTTCACCGTCACCTTTTCTACCTAAAAACCCCCCAAGAGAAGCAATCATTCTGACCGCTTCTCGAAAGGAGGGCGGCTTTTCAGGTGGCGGACTCTTTTTATGAATAGTGGCACACAAAGATTGCCATTCATGTTCTTCCAAAAAACTTTCACAACTCTCCTCTCCGTGTAAGCGTGCTTGATAGGTTAACCAAAGTAATCTCCAAGCTACAATTGAATAGGTAGCTAAGGCCATCTCAATTCTACGACCCGTTTCTAATTGCAGTTTTTCTAATCCACAACCACTTTTTAAAACAAAATGATAGCGTTCTATTAACCAGCGATAACTATACCAGCGCACACAGGTTATCGCTGATTCAAAGCTACTAATGTCTAGGCTAGTTAAGAGGAGCCAACTGATAGGATTAACTCCAGGACGCGGATTTTCTTCTTCAGCTAAAATTACCTGTAATTTGACCGGTTGACGAGGGTTCGCTTTCGAGTGATGCTTAGGTACTTGTATTTCAAAACTGGCAAATCTAACTGTTAGTTTAGCTAGTCTAGCCTCGTGATTAGGATTGCGTTTTACTTGCACATCTAGGCTACCACAGGCTTTTATTTCTCTGATGGATTGATGTAAATATTTAGGCTCTGGATGCCCTGACTTTTGCTTGTCTTCGAGATAGTTAACTTTTCGGTTATGAGTTCCTCGGATTAATAAATGAGAGTTAGGACTTCTTGATTGGGCAAATAAATCAAATATGTCTGCCTCACAATCTCCGATTGTTACTACTTGAATATCTTCGGGTATTTGTTGTTGTGTTTCTGATACAGACTCTAACCATCTTTGACTTTCTTTTTCTTCGGTTTCTCTTTTTTTTCTTTGCTTGGCAATCCCTAAATTCTTTTCTTCTCTTGCCCAGACATATTGATTAATCAGTCCTAAAGGTATTCCTTGCGCTGACACTCCTAAGGTGGTATGAACTTTGAGACCAAAGGATTTTTTATAATCTAGATAACCCATTCCTTTTTTGGCTTTTTGCGTCGTAAAGTCTAAACTTGTTGTGTCTTGCACTGCCAAAACTATTGGATGTTCTTTGATTCTTTCTACTGTACTTTTGGCTTGGGCGGCAATTATATCTGAGGGGTGAAAATAGGGGGAATTCCAAAAGTCGTAGGTGGCACTCGCTGCGGCTAGATTTCCCGAAGCTTGTGGCACACTTGTACTAGGTTGGCTGGCCAAGTTTTCTACGATACTGATTAACCTTTTCTTTCTTCTGGTGTCCCCCAGGTCTGCATATTGTAATTCTTGGGCTGCCCATTTCTCCATTTTTTTGCTTACCTCCACCTTAATTCCTTCTTTCAAAACTATACCTATCAATCGTTTCCCCTTTTTTTAAGTTTCTTCTCTTTTTGTTAAGAAAGATCCGACTAATGGATAGCTTATTAAGGGGGGATTAAGGGGGTATCAGCGCCCCCCTTATTAAGGGGGGATTAAGGGGGTATCAGCACTCCCCTTATTAAGCGGGTATCAAGGGGGGATTAAGGGGGGATCAGCACCCCCCTTATTAAGCGGGTATCAAGGGGGAATTAAGGGGGGATAAAAGGCAAAATCTATCTTAATATTCAATTAGAACCATTGACTTATTTCCCCCTAACCTAATTGTTTTAAGAGCAAACCAATAAGCGCACCAGCCAGAATTAACCAAGTAGAATTAACCTGAAAACGTAGTAAAAGAATAGAGGAGATAAGAGATAGAATGATAGCCAATAAATTAAAAGGTAAATTCCCGTAGGGTTGTAACCAAGTAGCTAGAGCTAAATTAAAAATTACTGCTACCATTAAAGCCACGGCACTAGCATTAATTGCATCTAAAAAAGCACCCGCCCAAGCGGATTTTCTCAGCTTAGGAATGAGAGGATTAAGTAATAAAACAAAGATAAAAGAAGGAAAGAAAATCGCTAGAGTTGCCACAATTGCCCCCGATACTCCTAATATTTGATAACCGATAAAAGTGGCTGTAGATAACACCGGACCAGGGGTAAATTGACCCACAGCAATAGCATCTAATAATTGTTGCTGGGTTAACCATCCTCTCCCCTGCACTAAATCCCCTTCTAAAAAGGCAACTAACACATAACCACTACCAAATAAAACACTACCCACCTTGAGAAAAAATAGCCCTAATCCTGTTAATGTCGGTGGGATATTGCTAGGAGTAGCAACCGCCGTCGCACCGCCTATTCCTGCCACAATCAGGGGAAAGGTAGCGAATTTTTTTAGGATAAACATCCCGATAATTCCGCCTAACAGTAAAGCGATAATTTCATTTAAACCTAAGATTAATAATCCGATAACTCCCAATCCGATGAAGAGTAATTGACGGGTTTTCAGTGCCTTTTTGCCTAGGCGCCAGAGTGCCTGAAAAATCACCGCAATTACTACCGGTTTAATCCCCGCAAAAATCGGAGCCACATCCGGTAAAGTCCCGTAGGTAGTATAAATCCAAGCTAGAAAACCCGTAATTAACACCGCAGGAGTAATAAAACAAACCCCCGTGATTATTAAACCCGCTAAACCACCAAAAATATAACCGATATGAATAGCCATTTCCGTGGAATTAGGACCAGGAATCAGATTAGTTGCCCCCACCAAATCGAGAAATCGCTCCTTAGTCATCCAACCGCGACGCTTAACCACTTCTTCCTCCATTAAAGCGATATGGGCAGCCGGACCACCAAAACCGATAATGCCGATTTTGAGAAATAAAAGGGCAAGTTGCGAGAGATTGGGAGGCGATGAAGTCAGCATTTTCTGATTACCAATAGTTTTTCTAGAATCAAGTTTATATCCAAAAGAATAAGCTTAAGTTAAATTCTTGGCTAGATTTCGTCAATTCCAAAATTCCATAATTGCAAAAGTGTTTTACACAAACTCAATTATAAATATTTAATGCTCCCGTTCAAGTAAATTTGATACAAAAAAAGTTAAGAAAACTTTATAAATAATATTGATTAATTTGTCTATAATAGAACCCATTAATGCCAACTGAAACCATAATAAACCATAGACAATAATCAATTATCACAATCGATTCTAATCGATGCAAAAAAAACTCTATGGACAGCTTGCCGCCTAACACTAACCAGTTTTCAGATACCCAAGAGCCAGCAGCGAGTCCATCTCAGCGCCAAGCAGTGTCGGTCAATTATCCCGAACTGCTACCGGAATTGCTGTAGGCACTCGTCTTTTGATTTTTACAAGAGGTCTTGAGAACAGAAAAATTTGCTATACTGCTGATTAGAGTATTTATCCTCTGAATTTTTGTGTCTGCAAGAGATATTTACCACGACACTGTAAAACTTGCTTTAGAGAAGGACGGGTGGGCAATCACTCACGATCCTTTTCCACTTCAAATTGGCAAGAAGCGTTTATCCGCTGATTTGGGAGCAGAACGCTTAATCAGTGCGGAGAAAGAATTGCGGAAAATTGTCGTTGAAGTGAAAAGCTTTGTAGGACAGTCTGACGTAAAGGATTTACAGCAAGCTTTGGGGCAGTACGTCTTGTATCGTCAAATCCTTAACGAGATGAAAGTTGAGCGAGTTCTTTATCTGGCCATATCTCAGCCAACTTTTAACAGTGTTTTTAGTATAGAATTAGGGCAGGTATTGCTAAAGAATCAGATTGTGAAATTAATTGTCTTTGATGATGAAAGTGAGGTAATCGTGCAATGGATACCCGATTAAAATATCAAGGTATTATTAAGACTGTTCTCCAGAATCATGCTAACTATCGTGCTACTTTACCTGATGGCTACACTTCTCAGGTTATATTTGATGATGAACGAGGACATTATCTAGTTTTAGATTTCGGTTGGAGTGGCAATAAGTATCTCCATGCAACACCAATTCACCTTAGCTTGGTTGTCGATAAAGTCTGGATTCAATGTGATGAAACGGAGGAAGGCATAGCTACTGATTTGATGGAGGCAGGTATTCCCAAAGAAGATATAGTCCTGGGTTTTCGTTATCCTAAAATACGCAAATATACGGGATTTGCTGTGGCTTAGTGACCAGAAATGTTGAATCTGTGTATAAAACTTTATACACAAGCTTAAATTGCAAAAGTGTTTTATACAAACTCAATCATAAGTATTTAATACTACCGTTCAGGTAAATTTGATACAAAAAAAGTTAAGAAAACTTTATAAATAATATTGATTAATTTGTCTATAATAGAACCCATTAATGCCAACTGAAACCCATCACCACCCCCCTTATTAAGGGGGGCAAGGGGGGATCAAACCTTATTAAGGGGGGCAAGGGGGGATTAATTAGAACCCCTTAGTCAACAAACCATAGACAATAATCAATTATCACAATCGATTCTAATCCATGCAAAAAAAACTCTATGGACAGCTTGCCGCCCAAGACTAACCAGTTTTCAGATACCCAAGAGCCAGCAGCGAGTCCATCTCAGCGCCAAGCAGTGCCGGTCAATTATGAGTACAGCCTCAATCTGCCGGAATTACTCAACCAGCTTGACCTCTCAGTGTTGATTTCCACCTACCAAGCGGGACGAGTGGCCAGCATTGGCACTTATAAAGGACAAATACGGGTGAGTTTCGCCCATTTTGACCAAGCAATGGGTTTAACCCGAACCGCTACCGGAATTGCTGTGGGCGCTCGTCAGGCAATTTGGAATTTACCCGCTAATCGAGAGATTGCCCCCCAGATTAAACCCGAAGGGGAACAGGATATCGCCTTTTTGGCCCGCTCCTCTCACCTCACCGGTCCGATTATGGGTCATGATTTGGCCTTTGGCAGTAATCGCCTTTGGGTGGTCAATACCCTATTTAACTGTCTGGCAACTATCGAAGGAAATTGGAGTTTTCTACCCCAGTGGAAACCGCCCTTTATTACCGAGTTAGTCCCCGGAGACCGCTGCCACCTCAATGGCTTGGCTATGGCTGAAAATAGCGGCACTCCAGTATATGTAACGGCATTAGGGGAAACCAACGAGGAAAGCCTCTGGCGAGAGAATAAGGCCCAGGGCGGATGCTTAATTGATGTGGCTAGGGGAGAGGTGATTTTGCGGGGTTTAGCTATGCCCCATTCTCCCCGCCTTTATCAGGGTAATCTCTATTTCCTCAATTCCGGTTATGGAACCTTGAACCGTTGGCATCCCCAAACTGGTAGCACGGAAATCGTGGCGGAATTGCCCGGTTTTACCCGGGGTTTGGACTGTTGGGAAGGTCACGCCTTTGTCGGGTTGTCCCAAATCCGGGAAACTGCGATTTTTGGCGGTTTACCCCTGGATGAGCGACGTAATCAATTGCGGTGCGGGTTGGCTATTGTCAACCTGGCTACCAGTCAACTGGTGGCGACTTTTTGGTTCAATAGCGGCGTGGAGGAGGTTTTCGCCGTCTCCGTCCTCCCGGGCTACCGCAACCCGGCGCTAATTGGACCGGATACCGACCTCGACGGCACTCAATCGGTGTGGATGGTGCCTTCTTTAGGGGCTTAATTTTGTAATTTTCACCCTATTATTCAGGAAAAAATCATGTCAACTCCTTAAAATGACTAACCCTACTATCTTAGAAGAGCTACTAAAATTAGCAGCTACTGCTAATTCTCTCGCAGAATTTAAGCAGTCTTTGGCAAAAATCAATATCTAGAAAACGGGTTTCTTCAAGAAACCCGTTTTCTGGACTTATGGCGAATCACCTGAATCAGTGAACAGTTGTTAGCCTTTTGGTAACTGATTCAGGTAATTGCATTTGCGTCTCTTGGTTATAATTCACAAACAGGCTATAATGTTAGTAAAACAACGTTAATCTCTAAGGTTTATCAATGACTCAAATATTGATCGAAATTCCCGACGAATTAATATCTCGTTTGCAAGAACAAAAATCCTCGGTTCAAGAGATTGTTATCAAAGCTTTGGAAAATTATGTTCAAGCTGAATTACCAGATATTACTAAGACTCGTACTTGGGAACTTTGTGGAAGTTTAGAAATTGTCCAACCTGAGCCTAAATATATTATCGGACAAGATAATCGGGGTCAAGTTGTAACTAACTACGCTGAAAACATCGATGAAATTATTTATTAAAAATTGTGGACAAAGAAATTATTGTTGATACTTCTGCTTTAATTGCCTTTTTTGTCAAATCTGAAACTCATCACGAAAGTGCTCAAAAATATTACTTAGAAAATCCTCATAATAATTGGATTATTCTCGAATCGGTATTCGATGAAACTGTGACTTGGATTCGGAGCAAGGTATCTAGTCGAGCCTCAATCCAAGTGGGTCAAATACTAAGAGAAGATCATCGTTATATCAATGTGTCAGATAGCGATGATCTGGCAATATTTGGAAGCTTTCTGTAAGTACAATGATAAAAAATGGAGTTACACAGATTGTTCTATTTTAGTTATGGCTCATCGTTTACAAATATTTAAGGTATTCGCTTTTGATGATCATATTCGTCAAATGGCAGGATTAGGAATTGTTTGTGTCCCATAAACTAATAAAAATACAATTTATGAACGTCGTTCAGATTGCATATCTTGCAACAACCCACGAAACTGAGAAAATGGTTTTTTTCAAGAAACCATGAGAAAACGCCTATTTAGAAACCCGGTTTCTTGTATAAATGTTAATTTTTGTTATAGAAACCTTGAAAAATTCGGGATTGTTTGCACAAAATAGTCGCATTAATCTTTTGCGGTTAACGTCATGACTTCTACCCTTTTGCCGAGCCTTTCTGCTGTTGACGATGTTTTGTTCAATTTTGCTCAATCTGATGGCTTGAGTCAAGCTAATCGGGTGGATAGTGCGAGAAATCAGCGTTTAACCGCTACCGTAGTTTTCCTCGATGCTGGTGTTACCGATTATCAAAGTCTCCAAGCTGGAGTAATTCCAGAAGTCGCCACCGTTATTCTCTCTCCCAACGAAGACGGAATCGAACAAATATCCGCTTTTTTACAACAAAATCCCCAGATTACCACCACCACCTCTATTATTAAATCGGTGCGTTACGCTATCGCGCTTCACCCCTAAGAGTAAGCGGACAACTCAAATGAACCAAACAACCGCCAATTATGATGAACCCTGGAAAGAAGCATTAACCGAGTATTTTGAAGCGTTTTTATACTTCTTTTTTCCTGAAGTTCACCAATTGATTGATTGGACAAAAATTCCCGAATCCCTAGAAAAAGAACTCAAACGGATTACTGCTTCAGCAAAGACAAAAAAACGTTTCGCTGACAAACTCTATAAAGTTTGGTTACTCAGGGGTGAAGAAGTCTGGATTTTGATTCATATTGAAATTCAAAGCCAGTACGAAGAAAATTTCCCTCAGAGGATGTATATTTATAACTATCGTGCCTTTGATTTGTATCAGAAACCGGTTATCAGTCTTGCTATATTAGGAGATGAAAGAGTAAATTGGCGACCAGATTCCTATAATTATACTATCGCTGGTTGTGAAGTCAGCCTCAAATTCCCAACAGTCAAATTACTGGACTATGAGGAAAGATGGACAGAACTAGAAACAAGTAGCAATCCCTTTGCTATAATAGTCATGGCACACCTGAAAACAAAAGCGACTACTGGGAAGCTGCCACAACGGGAACAGTGGAAGTGGAGGTTAATCAGGGGATTATATGAAAAGGAGTTCGAGAGGGAACAGATAATTAAACTGTTTGAAATCATCGACAATATGATGACTTTATCCCCTGAATTGCAGTCAAGTTTAGAAAGTAAAATCAAACAATTTGAGGAGGAAAGAACCATGCCTTTAATAAGTAATATGGAGTTACGAGGAAGGAAAATTGGTGAGAAAATTGGGGAGTTACGAGGAATAGAACGCGGTAAGGAAATTGGCAAGGAAATTGGTAAGGAAATTGGAGCGTTAGAAAATGCTCGTGATTTTGTGAAAAAAGTTTTGGAAAACCGACTAGGCGAGATTCCTGGAGATATTGGACAATGTCTCAATGATGCTTCAGTTATTTCGGTTTTAGAAGAGATGTTAAAAGCCGCACTTATAGTAAATTCTTTTGAGGAGTGTAGGAAGTCTTTTAGTATCATCATAAATAAGTAGTGTGGGTAATACCTACCTTACTTAGTAAACTGTTTGAAATCATCGACAATATGATGACTTTATCCACTGAATTGCAGTCAAGTTTAGAAAGTAAAATCAAACAATTTGAGGAGGAAAGAACCATGCCTTTAGTAAGTAATATGGAGTTACGAGGAATGGAACGCGGTAAAGAAATAGGCAAGGAAATTGGAGCGTTACAAAAAAGCCGCGATGCCATAAAAACAGTTTTAACTGTGCGGTTTGGAGCGATTTCTTCAGAAATTGAAGAGATAATCGGCAAAATGACTAACCCTACTATCTTAGAAGAGCTACTAAAATTAGCAGCTACCGCTAATTCTCTCGCAGAATTTAAGCAGTCTTTGGCAAAAATCCAATAATCTTATCCAATATCTAGAAGACGGGTTTCTCCTTTAAGAAACCCGTTTTCTGTAAATTTTTGTTATATCCCCCTTGAAAAATTGGCGATTCTTTGTACAAAATAGTCGCATTAATCTTTTGCAGTTAACGTCATGACTTCTACCCTGTTGCCGAGCCTTCCTGCTGTTGACGATGTTTTGTTCAATTTCGCTCAATCTGATGGCTTGAGTCAAGCTAATCAGGTGGATAGTGTGAGAAATCAGCGTTTAACCGCACCCGAATTAAATACTGTAGTTTTCCTCGATGCTGGTGTTAGCGATTATCAAAGTCTCCAAGCTGGGGTAATTCCAGAAGTCGCCACCGTTATTCTCTCTCCCAATCAAGACGGAATCGAACAAATATCCGCTTTTTTACCACTGTTGAAACCTCAGATTTGTCGGATTTGCAGACATCTGGGGTTTTTCAGCCAGATATACCCTTCTTTGCCGGCTTAAGTACCTAAGCAAAATTAATGACACAAATCTAACCCCCCCCTTGCTCCTTGCCTATCTCCACTAGGAAATTTATTTTGCACCACTACCTAACTGTTTAATTTTCACCCTTTATTCAGGAAAAAATCATGTCAACTCCTTTTTTGCTAGATATCCGCCCCGGTGCCTTTAGCTCCTACCCCGACAATCTGACGGCGGTGGGCAGTACCCTGTACTTCATCGCTGATGACAGCGTTAACGGTGAGGAATTGTGGAAAAGCGACGGCACGGTAGCTGGTACAGTTGCGATCGCAGACATCCGCTCCCCCAGCCATCTGACAGCAGTGGGCAACACCCTGTTCTTTGTCGCCCGTGACGGCCTTAACGGTGAGGAATTGTGGAAAAGCGACGGCACGGCGGCTGGTACGGTTTTGGTCAAAGATATCCGCCCGGGTTTAGGTGGCTCCCTTAGCTTCCTCCCCCAGATGACGGCGGTGGGCAACACCCTGTACTTCCGGGCCTATGACGGCGTTAACGGCCCTGGATTGTGGAAAAGCGACGGCACGGCGGCCGGTACGGTTCTGGTCAAGAACTCCAACGCCCAAGATCTGACATCGGTGGGCAACACCCTCTTCTTTACCATTAATATCTCTAACAGCTTTCAATTGTGGAAGAGCGACGGCACGACGGCTGGCACAGTTCTGGTCAAGAACATAGGCCCTGGTGACTATGGCTCCTACCCCCGCTTCATGACAGCAGTAGGCAACACTTTGTTCTTTGTCGCCAATAACGGCGTTAACGGTCGAGAGTTGTGGAAGAGTGACGGCACCTCGGCTGGCACAGTTCTGGTCAAAGACATCAACCCCGGCTCCTCTAGCTCCTTTTTTAATTCCTACCCCTTCGCCACCAATCTGACGGCGGTGGGCAATACCCTGTTCTTCAGTGCCGATAACGGCGTTAACGGTCGAGAGTTGTGGAAGAGCGACGGCACGACGGCAGGTACGGTTATGGTCAAGGACATTCGCCCCGGTTCCACTCGGTCTTTACCCCGCAGTCTGACTGCGGTGGGTAGCACCCTGTTCTTTCAGGTCGGCGGAGAATTGTGGAAGAGCAACGGCACGGAGGCAGGTACAGTTCTGGTCAAGAACACTAACTCTGGTCTCTTTATCAATCTTGTAGCAAATATGACGGCAGTGGGCAATACCCTGTTCTTCACTGCCGATAACAACGTTAACGGTCGAGAGTTGTGGCAGAGCGACGGCACGGCGGCGGGTACAGTTCTGGTCAAAGATATCCGCCCCGGTCCCCCTAGCTCCTACCCCAAAAATATGACGGCGGTGGGCAACACCCTGTACTTCCGGGCCTATGACAGCGTTAACGGCTCGGAATTGTGGGCTTTAAATGTGGGTACGCCCACAGTTCCCACCCTCGCGATTGCTGCTACCAACGCCAATCAAACCGAGGGCAACAGTGGCAGTAAATCCTTCACTTTCACCGTCACCCGTGCGGTTAACACCACGGGAAGCAATAACGTTAACTGGGCAGTTACCGGCACCGGAACCAATCCCGCTAATGCCAGTGATTTTGTCGGGGGAGTATTACCCAGTAGGGTAGTGAGTTTTGCTCCTGGAGAAACCAGTAAGGTGATTACTGTTAATGTTCAGGGAGATACAACGGTAGAACCGAACGAAAACTTTACTGTCACCCTCTCCAATCCCACCAATGGCGCTACCATTACCACTGCCACAGCCACGGGAACCATTCAGAATGACGATGCTGCTATTCCCACCCTCACCATTGCCGCCACCAACGCCAATCAAACCGAAGGCAACAGTGGCAGTAAAGCTTTCACCTTCACCGTCACTCGTTCGTTTAACACCACGGGAAGCAATAACGTTAACTGGGCAGTTACCGGCACCGGAACCAATCCTGCTAACGCTGCCGATTTTGTTGGGGGAGTCTTACCCAGTGGGGTAGTGAGTTTTGCCCCGGGGGAAACCAGTAAGGTGATTACTGTTAACGTTCAGGGGGATACAACGGTAGAACCGAACGAAAACTTTACCGTTACCCTCTCCAATCCCAGCAACGGTGCTACTCTCGGCACTCCATCTACGGCAACCGCGACTATTGTTGACGACGACGACTTCTCTGGTCCTTTTTTGCTAGATATCCGCCCCGGTGCCTTTAGCTCCTACCCCAAAAATCTGACGGCGGTGGGCAGTACCCTGTTCTTCATCGCCGATGACAGCGTTAACGGTTATGAATTGTGGAAGAGCGACGGCACGGTAGCTGGTACGGTTGCGGTAGCCGATATCCGCTACGGCAACCGCTCCCCCGGCAATCTGACGGCGGTGGGCAACACCCTGTACTTTACCGCCCGTGACGGCGTTAACGGCCCTGAATTGTGGAAGAGCGACGGCACGACGGCGGGAACGGTTTTGGTCAAAGATATTATCGACCCCGGTTCCTATAATCCCAATTACTCCCTCTCCTCCCCCGGCAATCTGACGGCGGTGGGCAACACCCTGTACTTTACCGCCCGTGACGAAGTTAACGGCCCTGAATTGTGGAAGAGCGACGGCACAGCGGCGGGTACGGTTCTGGTCAAAGACATCCGCCCCGGTTCCTTTGGCTCCGGTCCCGGCAATCTGACGGTAGTGGGCAATACCCTGTTCTTCAATGCCAATAACGGGGTTAATGGCTATGAATTGTGGAAAAGCGACGGCACGGCGGCTGGTACGATTCTGGTCAAAGATATCCGCCCGGGTTTAGGTAGCTCCCTTAGCTTATTTACCCAGATGACGGTAGTGGGCAATACCCTGTTCTTCACTGCCGATGACGGGGTTAATGGCTCTGAATTGTGGAAAAGCGACGGCACGGCGGCAGGTACGGTTCTGGTCAAAGATATCAACCAGGGTTTAGGTGGCTCCCTTAGCTTCTTCACCCAGATGACGGCGGTGGGTAATACCCTGTTCTTTGTCGCCAATGACGGCGTTAACGGCTCTGAATTGTGGAAGAGCGACGGCACGGCGACGGGTACAATTTTGGTCAAAGATATCAACCCGGGTTTAGGTGGCTCCCTCTTCCCGACCTCTCAGATGACGGCAGTGGGTAATGTCCTGTTCTTCACTGCCTTTGACGGCGTTAACGGTATTGAATTGTGGAAGAGCGACGGCACGGCTGCCGGTACGGTTCTGGTCAAAGATATCCGCCCCGGTTCCTCTAGCTCCAACCCCGGCAATCTAACAGCAGTGGGCAGTACCCTGTACTTCACTGCCTTTGACGACGTTAACGGTATTGAATTGTGGAAGAGCGACGGCACGGCGGCCGGTACGGTTCTGGTGGCCGACATCTTCTCTATCCCCGGTGCCTCTCCCTTGAGCCCCGGCCCGAGCAGTCTGAAGGTAGTGGGCAACACTTTGTTCTTCACTGCCAATAACGGCGTTAACGGTCAGGAATTGTGGGCCTTAAATGTGGGGGTTCCCACAGTTCCCACCCTCGCTATTGCCGCCACCAATGCCAATCAAACCGAGGGCAATAGTGGCAGTAAAGCCTTTACCTTCACCGTCACTCGTTCGGTTAATACCACGGGAACCAATAACGTCAGTTGGGCAGTTACCGGCAGCGGAACTAATCCTGCTAATGCCACTGATTTTGTTGGGGGAGTATTACCCAGTGGAGTAGTAAGTTTTGCCGCCGGGGAAACCAGTAAAGTGATTACTGTTAACGTTCAGGGAGATACAACGGTAGAACTGAACGAAAACTTTACCGTCACCCTCTCCAATGCCACCAACGGCGCTACTATCACCACCGCTACAGCTATTGGCACTATCAATAATGATGACTTTATCGGTACTTCTGGTCCGGACACCCTTGCGGGAACCTCTGGAGCAGATGCCATGACTGGGTTAGCCGGAAACGATACTTATACGGTGAATAACGCCGGGGATTTGGTGATTGAAGCTCTCAACCAGGGAACCGATACCGTGCAAGCTGCCATTTCCTATACCCTTCCTAACAATGTGGAAAATCTCCTCCTCACTGGTACTGGTAATCTTAATGGTGCGGGTAATGCCTTAAATAACCAGATTACAGGGAATAGTGGCAATAATAACCTCAATGGTGCTGCTGGTAACGATAGCCTCAATGGTGCTGCTGGTAACGATACCCTCAATGGTGCTGCTGGAATCGATACTTTAACCGGTGGGGTGGGGACAGACATCTTCGTCTTCCAATTTGGTCAGTCCACTGCGGCAGCCCGAGACCGAGTTACGGATTTTGCTATTGGTACTGATAAAATTGACCTGCTCAGTCAAGCTGGTGGGGCCATTAATGCCCCGGTCGCTTTTACCCGGGCAACAGATAGCACCACGACCAATATTAACACCATTGTTACTAACGTCTTTACCGATGCTAATGGGGCAACAGCCGGAAATCAACCTCTCGGAATTAACAGCGCTGCTTTAGTGCGGGACAATAGTTCTTCTACTTACTTAATTATCAACGACGGTACGGCGGGTTTCCAAAGTGCTAATGATTTGGTGATTAATCTTACTGGGTTAACGGGTACTTTACCAGCGCTCGGCACTATTCCAGTCAATAGTTTCTTTGTCTAAATTGATGGGGGGGATTAATTCTCCCCTTTTAATATTTTTCCCTAGTTTTTTTGGTTCTTCGTTACTTGGTATGGTTCGATAGGGTGGTATAAATCGACTAAATCCTTATTTAGCAAGAGACTTAATTGATTAGTTCGTTAGAGAGGGAAAACAATTGGCAAAAATCGAAGCAATGTCTTTCTATATAAGAGTTTCACCCGTCCATTGCATAACACAAACCGAAGAGCCATTAATAATCACTTCCCCTAAAGTTTCACCCTGACTCATACATCCGGGTAAATTGGGAATTAGTGCCGTGTATCCGCCTTCTTCTTCGGGATAAATTGAAATCGGATATTTAAGAGATAAAAAGTATTCTAATATTGGTTGTTCCATTGATAGGTCTAAATAGGTCTAACTGAGTCGCCAATTTGAGGGTTTTCAAAAGGTAACGTTTCGGATAATTCCCATACTAGCAGTTTATTTAACAATTCACGATTTATTAGCTCGGATATTGGCTTTTTATCGTTCTTAGAATTCGCTCCTACGGCTCTTTTTATGAATTTTCCTATCAAATCGGACGGGGTTTCTTGTTCTTTAAGCAACAACTCCAGCAATCTAGATCCTTTATTATTGGCTCTATCCGATTGTAAAATCGATATTTTTTCTTGAACAAAAGTAATTGTCCCCGTCCCTCTCACTAAGTCAAGATAGCCTAAAGACTCACCAGTCTGAGGATCTGTTATTTCTTCTTCGCTGGTATTGTAAACTAACATTCTTTGACCTTCTCGAATTCCACTAATTTCACCTCTATTGATCACTAATTTATAGTCGTCAATAACTTTGACAACTTTGGCGGGAAAGGTTCCTTTAGGAGATAAAATGGGTTTTTCGGCTACATTTTCCATATTTTCCTCTATGGTGAACTATGTTTTCTAAGAACGCCAGGTCTGACTCTGGTTTCTTGAATAATTTTTAAATCGTTACTCGCCAATCGATCTAGAATTACCTGATAGATTGTTTGAGGTTTGTCAATGATCGCGTGTATCTTGCCATCCTTTGGATTAATATATTCAACAAAACCCTCTCCTATTAATCTTTCAAACCCATCTTCATCGGTATAATAAAAAGAGACAAGTAACTCGATCGTAAACAGACTAGAGGAATCAAGAAGGCATAAAATATTATTATTTCCTTGCTTTTGAGACCTCAAAATCCTGGGAGTAATTCCCTGTTTAATAATATTTTCTAAATTTTGGTTTACCTCCTGAAGTTGCTTAACTTCTGCCTCTAATTTTTGCTTCTGTCTAAGAAGTGTGTTAACAGCACTTAACAAAGTGGCTATAAACAGTAGGGTGAAGAAACTGACAATAATTACTAGATCTAGAGGAATAGAAGTATTGAATGGATAACGAATTAAGGCAATACCTCCTAAAAATCCAAGAAGACCGAGTAAAACCCCTTGAATTTCGTTAAAACTAGACCAAATTAACCCCCAAAAGTTATTTTTCATCTTTGTTCAAAACTCAAGAGACCGGTGATTAGCCAGTCTCTTGAGTCTTATCTATCTATTCTACTCGATTCCTTCGATACGGTCCTCCACTTCTTGATAAAGTTCCTGTAAGCGGTCTAAATTCTCTTGAGAAGTTTCCCAGTAACCGCGACCATTAACTTCTAGCAGGGTTCCCACCATCTTGCGGAAAGAATTAGGATTGAGATTCATCAGACGCTGACACATTTCCTCATCTTGAATAAAAGTGGTGTTCACATCTTCATAAACCCAATTATCCACCGCATCAGCAGTTGCCGACCATCCCATCGTATTAACCAAACGCTTCGATAATTCTCGGACTCCTTCATAACCGTGACTTAACATTCCCTCGTACCATTTGGGATTGAGTAACTTGGTGCGGGTATCCAAGCGCACGGTTTCCGATAAAGTACGCACCTGAGCATTAGCGGTGGTAGTATCGGCAATATAGGCCGCCGGTTTTTTGCCATCATCCCGTAAACTAGCGACAACTTTTGTCGGGTCCGAGTCGAAATAGTGGGAAACATCGGTTAAACTAATCTCGCTAGAATCCAAGTTTTGGAAAGTTGCCTCGGCAGTTTTTAAAGATGCTTCAAACAACTGACGATTATCGGCCATCATCCCCGGATTATCAGAATCGAAAGCAAAACCCTTGCGGTTGAGATACATATTCTGTAACTCTTTTTCGTCTTCCCAACTGCTATTTTCCACCGCGAGATTGATATTAGAAGAATAGGAACCAGAAGCATTAGAAAAGATGCGGGTGGCTGCCTGTCGAACCGTTAAACCCATTTCTTTTGCTTGTGACCTAGCGTGTTTACGGACATAATTCATCTCCATCGGTTCGTTTGCTTCCGCAGCCATTTTTACCCCTTGGTCAAGCAAATTCATCTGATTGATAAATAAATCCCGGAAGACACCAGAACAGTTGACCACCACATCAATGCGCGGTCTTCCTAACTCCTCTAGGGGAATCAATTCCAGTTTATTCACCCGTCCCAAAGCATCGGGAAGAGGACGAACCCCCACCATCCAGAGAATTTGTGCTAGGGATTCCCCATAAGTTTTGATATTATCCGTTCCCCAGAGAACACAAGCGATAGTTTCAGGATATTTACCGCCATTATCCAGTTTTTGCCGTTCTAACAGACGATCCACCACGATTTTAGCCGATTTTACCGCCGCTAGGGTCGGGATAGACTGGGGGTCTAAAGCGTGGATATTTTTACCCGTCGGTAAAACTCCGGGGTTACGGATGGGGTCGCCACCAGGACCGGGAAGAACGTATTCCCCTTCCAATGCTTTTAATAGGGCCCCCAATTCATTATCAGCACAAATCTGTTCTAAACAGAATTCTAGGTATTCAAACAGGGGTTTTAACGCTTCCGAATCAACTTGTGGATAACCCATCGACCGTAAAGTTTCGATCCAAGGCGATTTCTTGCCTATATTCAAGAAATTCAGCTTAGAAAGCATTGATACCCGACCTGACCCGTCGGTTTGGGACTCGACTAAAGCGGAGACGGCAGCGCGAGTCGCGAGGGTGATGTTTTGCAGTAATTCCACATCCTCCAGCACCCCTCGATCGCTATTGCGATAAACTTCCTCTAGATCCCGGCCGATGCTGTTAGCAATAATCCGGGGTAAGGAAAGTAAATCGTCCTCTTCCCGGTCTAAACTGGCAATATTGACCAAAGTTGCCACCGCTTCCAGCGCTGAGGGGGGTTTCCCAATAACGTGCAGTCCGCAGGGAAGCAAGCGCGATTCAATTTCCATCAGTTTACGATAGACCGAACCGACGATATTATCCCGTTCCTCTTGACTGAGATGGGCAGTGTCACCATCAGGTAAACTTATATCTTTGTCGAGATTGACTAATAAACATTTATCGACAATAGTATTGACAATTTGCACCCCACGCCCACTATCTTTCAAGGTTTGGTAGGAACCGATCAACTCGCTCAGTTCTTTTAACCCTTTGTAAAGTCCGGCATTTTCTGCGGGGGGAGTAAGATAGGAGATGGTTTCCGCATAACTGCGACGTTTAGCGATCGTAGCTTCGCTGGGGTTATTAGCGGCATAATAGTAGAGATTGGGAATCATCCCGATGAGGTTATCCGGGTAGCATTCCCCAGACATTCCCATCTGTTTCCCCGGCATAAATTCTAGGGAACCGTGGGTGCCAAAATGAAGAACCGCGTCTGCTTTCCAGACTTGATTGAGATAGGTGTAGTAGGCTGCAAAACCGTGGTGGGGACTAGCAGAACGAGAAAATAGCAGACGCATCGGATCCCCTTCATAACCGAAGGTAGGTTGAACCCCAATAAAGACGTTACCGAACTCTTTCCCGTAGATTAATAGATTTTGTCCATCACTGTTGAGATGTCCAGGTGGTGGTCCCCAATTTTCCTCCAAACGGACAGAATAGGGGGTTAAACGTTCGTATTCCGGTACAGACATCCGATAGGCGATATTTAGCTCCGGACTATGGTATTGTGCGGTGGCATCATGGATTACCGCTTCCATCAGTTCTTTGGGAGATGCGGGTAAGTCCTGCAAGTCATAACCATTATTTTGTAACGCTTGCATCACCTCGTAGATAGAACCGAACACATCTAGATAGGCTGCAGTTCCCACATTCCCCTTATCAGGGGGGAAACTAAAGACCGTGATGGCGACCTTTTTATTCAGTTTCGGTTTCTTTCTTAGGTTAGCCCATTTTAGCGCCCGTTGAGCGATCGCTTCTATCCGGTCCTGTAAAGCGATCGCTTTACCCGTGGCCCCATCCCGGCCCGATAAGATAATAGGTTCGATCGCACCGTCTAATTCCGGAATAGCAATCTGTAGCGCCACTTGAATGGGGTGTAAACCTAAATCGCTTTCTTCCCATTCCTGGGTGGTTTGGAAAACTAGCGGTAACGCGCACATATAGGGACGATTGAGACGTTTTAAGGATTCTATCGCTGACCGATGATCTTGTCGCGCTGGACCCCCCACTAAAGCAAATCCCGTCAGGGAAATTACCGTATCAACGATAGCAACCGCTTCCACTCCTTTTAAGCTTTTATCCCAGAAATATTCCTCTACGGGTTTAGAAAAATCTAATCCCCCAGCAAAAACAGGAAGGACTCGCGCACCCATAGACTCAAATTCCTGCACGAGAGCGACATAATGAGCGTCATCACCAGTAACGAGGTGAGTTCTCTGTAAAATTAAGCCAACACAGGGAGCTAAGGGGTCTTTGAGGTCATCAGCAATATCACTGCGGTTATTGTACCAAGCGAAGTATTCCTTGACATCCTCGAACATTTTCAGGGATAAAGGATGCCAGATACCCATATCCGGATAAACTACCGGTTCCTTGTAAACTACGCTGTCATCCTTGTTATCGAAGACGTACTTATCGGCCAACATTAACAGGAAATTCTCTAAATTTTCTGCGGAACCTCCCAGCCAATACTGGAAACTTAACATAAAGTTGCGTGCGTCCTGAGCTTTTTCCATGGGGAGGTATTTCAGGACCTGCGGTAAGGTTCGCAATAACTTTAACATCGCGTCTTGGAAACCAGCGCCGGAGTTTTCCCTGCGCTTTTTCATAAAATTAGCGATGACACTCTTAGACTGTCCCAATTGTGCCATAGAAAAGCAACCTAACTTATTTAAGCGCATTACCTGGGGCATAGAGGGAAAGACGATCGCCGCGTCTAATTTATCCCGATGGGGACTGACAGCGGCCACAACTTTATCGGCTAAATCTTCGATAAAGATGAGAGAAGCAATGAAAATATTAGCTTTGGCTACATCCTCCTGAAAATTGCGATAATTTTCACCATCGCGCAGTTCTTCGATTAAATAACCACTAATTTCGATCGCTAGTTTTGGGTTGTTAGCGTTGATTTCCCTGACCGCACTACTCAGCGCACTTTGGTACTGAGGTTCTAGCACGACATAGACCACCTTGACCAGCGATCGACCATTCAACCCGTCGGGAACTATATGACGAATGGTGGACTTGACGTGAGTGAACATATATGATGGTTCTCCTTATTATTGCTGAGTCTGGTTTTGAGGTATTTTCGTCATCTGATGACGATCGCCCTTTGTTTAAGGTATTTAGATATATGTTTCTGTTTTGTATCAGAAAATGTAACCCCAATGAGCATTTACTCTGGGTTTTGACACAATTCGATAAATATCTTGCCATATTTTGTAACAGATGGTAAAGAGCTTTTTGAGTAACTGCTCAGGCTTTCCTTTACAAAAATTAATATTTAATCTATTGACTTTTAATTACAAAAATGCTAATAGATAACACCTCAGACGAGATGTCGCTGTTCAAAGATGATCAGGGTTAGGATTTGACTAATTCAACGTAATTAATTAAATTATATTAATTTTCTATAAAATACTTGACGTTACTCCGTGGCCCTATTCTGACAGGTGTAGGTTTATTACAAAGAGGTGAGCCAGCAATTCTCATTTTGAAACGATTTTGCGTTGTTTCAGCGATCTAGAGATTCGTTAAGAATTATTAACCCCTCTAGGTGCAAGGGTTTTAATGTCATGAAACCTTAAAATGAGAATTGCTGTCCAGGAATAAATCTAAAACCCTTGTTGGATAAGGCTTTTAGACTTTTTTGCCCTCAAAAAGTGCTGACCATTGGAGTGATCGGGGGTAAAATCCCTAGACTTTTTCCCTGAAAATTAGGTAACTGACTACCTCAAAATCGGCAAAACCCTACACCCCACACCCTAGTTAGGTAATTCCCCAAAAAGTTGACGATATTTTTGCAGTTTTGCCTCCATTTCTACTAACTGCTGATTAGCCTTTTCAGCCCGCTGGCATTCATTTTCAGCCCGTTGGCGTTCATTTTCAGCCCGTTGCTTTTCCTGCTCCAGTAGTTGATTAATTTCGCTGTAGGACAAGAATTGAGTACCATCAGGACGATAAATTTTTAACTCGTCGGTTAAGTCAAAACGAATTCCTAAACGGGGACTCACCCAATTATTAACCTCACTAACACTGTCTAAACTGTCACCAATTCGCTGCCAAGCTTCTAGACTATTATCATCGGGATCATAGACGTAGTATTCTTGGACTCCATAGCGATCATAAAATAGCAATTTTTTGGCCATTTCGATCGATGTGTTACTAGGAGAAAGAATCTCAAAGACGACTTGAGGAGCAAGATTATCTTCTTGCCATTGTTTATAGGAACCTCGATCGCCTTTCGGTCTGCCCAATACTACCATCGTATCAGGAGCAGCGGCAATTTTCGGCTGGCCTTCCACGGGATACCATAACAGATCCCCCGCTACAAATACCTGGGGATCATCGATATATAACCAGTCGAGATTCTGCTTAATCGTCACTATCCAGTTAAATTGTTTAGTATTATCTGCCATCGGTTTACCGTCGCTCTCAGGATAGATAATCTCGTTTTTGTTAACTTGACTAACCATGGGGAATACCTGCCGAACTCATTGGGCTATTTTCATTATATAATAATTTTGAACTAAGTAAGGAAAAGACCAATCTTGATTTTAGAACTAAAGCAAATAAATTTAGCTATCCGACGGGGTAGTGCTTATCTGTTAGAAGATATTACTTTTAGCATCAAGCAAGGAGAAAAGTTAGCTATTGTCGGAGCATCTGGGGCAGGAAAAACGACTCTTTTACGATTGTTAAATCGTTTGCAAGAACCCAGCACGGGAAATATTTATTTTCAAGGTAAATCGATTAGGGAAATACCGGTTATTTCCCTGCGACAACAGATAGTTTTATTGCTACAAGAGTCGAAGTTATTAGGGATGAATGTTCGAGATGCTCTCGCTTATCCTCTGCAATTAAAAAAACTTACCCCTGCGGAAATTAATCAGAGAATTGACCATTGGACATCCCTGTTAAAGATTCCTGAACAGTGGTTTGAGCGCGGGGAGTTAGAATTATCTTTAGGACAAAGACAATTAGTGGCAATTACCAGAGCTTTGCTGTTAGAACCGAGCATATTGTTATTAGATGAACCCACCTCTGCTCTAGATACAGGAACGGCCAGCAGGTTATTAGAAGTATTGAACAATCAAAGTTCAATGACGATAATTATGGTCAATCATCAACTAGATTTTTTAGAGGAATTTGCCGAGAGAGTCATTTATCTAGAAGCGGGAAGAATTGGATCAGATTGCCTCGCCAATCAATTAGATTGGTTAGGGTTAAAAACTCAGTTAATTGATTTAGAAAAATCTCGACAAAGTGACAATTGGTAAGATTAACTTAAAATTGCTGCGCCCTCCTGAAAAACTAATAATTCTCCTGAATTAATTGCTGTCCAAACTTCATTATCAGTTAAGGGTGTAGTGGCAATAATTGCCACTTGATCGCCGGGATGAGCTAAAGCTTGAAAATCAACGCTCACATCTTCATCAATTAAATGAGCAGCGGCAAAAGGATATTGACGGATTATATAGCTTAATTTTGTCGAACAATGGGCAAAAAAATGTTCACCATCGGATAAAAGATAATTAAAAATTCCTTGACAAGCGATAGAATTTGTGATAGTTTTTAGGACTTGATAGAGTTGTTGTAGGGAAGGTTTGCCCTGGGGAAAAGTCTCTCGCAGGGTATTAAGAATTAAACAGAAAGCTTTTTCCGAATCCGTCTCCCCAACTGGTTGATAAAAATCTCCCGCAGCAGGTGAGAAATTTTCTAAATTACCATTATGGGCAAAAACCCAATATTTCCCCCACAATTCCCGCCGAAAAGGATGACAGTTTTCTAGTTTAATTTCTCCTTGGGTGGCTTTGCGAATATGGGCGATAACATTGGTAGAATGGATGGGATAGTTTTTAATTAATTCCGCAATCGGAGAAGCGATCGAGGGTTTAACATCAATAAAAGTTCGACAACCTAAACCCTCAAAAAAAGCGATTCCCCAACCGTCTCGATGTTCGTCGGTTTTTCCTCCCCGCGCACAAAATCCCTCAAAGGAAAAACAGATATCCGTGGGGACATTACAATTCATGCCTAGAAGTTGACACATAGTTGCTTGAGTTTGAATATCAGATGCCAGCAAAATTACTTACTGCCAGCAGCCGTGACAGGAGACAGGAGAATTTCTTCCAGCTGCCTCTTGCCCATCCTAGCTAAGAAATTAATCTGGCACTACTGCTAATTAGGGTTTACTGAAAAAGTTTGTTGGTTGGTGTGGGGTTTTACCGATTTTCAGAAGGTTTTTAGATTTATTCAGCCAATCCTAATTAAATCAACCTCTGAAAGACAAAAAAGGCAAAAAATCAGATTTATAGCGATAAAATAACAATTTTTTGCCTAAAAGCCCATTTATTTGCTGTTACTGCCTTTTATCTTTCCGCATCCCTGTTTTAAACCCCATGAATCCCAACCGGGCGATCGAGATTAATTTTTTGGCCTGCTTAAGCGATAAAATGACATTTTTTTGCCTAAAAGTCCATTTATTGGCTGTTACTACCTTTTATCTTTCCGCATCCCTGTTTTAAACCCCATGAATCCCAATCGGGCGATCGAGATTAATTTTTTGGCCTGCTTATTCGATAAAATAGTAAGCTGGGCTATCTAATCAAATCTGTATCCTTAAGGCTATGACAACTATTTCTCGATCGATCCCCCAATCACCCACTAAATCCTTGTCTATCGGCGGCTGGCGCGGTTTGATCGAAGAATATCGCCAATTTCTGCCCGTAAGCAGTAAAACCCCTGTAATTACCCTCCTAGAAGGCAATACACCCCTGATCCCCGCCCCTTATCTCTCAGCACAAATCGGGCGCGATGTCAAGGTTTTTGTCAAATATGATGGTTTAAATCCCACCGGCAGCTTTAAAGACCGGGGCATGACCATGGCCATCTCGAAAGCTAAAGAAGAAGGGGCAAAAGCGGTGATTTGTGCCAGTACCGGGAACACCTCGGCGGCGGCGGCAGCCTATGCAAGAAGGGCCGGGATGCGGGCCTTTGTGATTATCCCCGACGGTTATGTGGCCTTAGGAAAATTAGCCCAGGCTTTATTGTACGGAGCCGAAGTCATCGCTATTAATGGCAACTTCGATGATGCCCTCAAGATTGTCCGCCAACTATCAGAAAATTATCCCGTAACTTTAGTCAATTCCGTCAATCCCTACCGTTTAGAGGGTCAAAAAACGGCGGCTTTCGAGATTGTCGATGTCTTGGGTAATGCCCCCGACTGGTTATGTATTCCCGTGGGTAATGCGGGCAATATTAGCGCCTATTGGATGGGATTCTGTCAGTATCACCAGATAGGCAAATGTGACCGACTGCCGAAGATGATGGGTTTTCAGGCCGCCGGGGCTGCCCCTTTTATCTCCAAACAACCGGTTGACCATCCCGAAACCCTGGCCACGGCTATCCGTATCGGCAACCCCGCTAACTGGGAAAAAGCTTGGGCCGCTAGTCACGCTAGTCAAGGGCAATTTCACGCGGTCAGCGATGAGGAAATATTGGCAGCCTATCGGATTTTAGGGGGCCAAGAGGGGGTTTTCTGTGAACCAGCCAGCGCCGCTTCTGTGGCAGGATTATTAAAAGTGCATCAACAGGTTCCCGATGGGGCCACCGTAGTGTGTGTTTTAACGGGAAATGGACTAAAAGACCCAGATTCGGCGGTAAAACACAGCAATAACCAACTAAAATCTGGGATTGCTCCCGAATTAACGCAAGTGGCTCAAATTATGGGCTTTTAAGCTAACGTCAATTCGGTTAAGCAGTGCTTCTATAAAACGCCCTTAGAACTGGGAATTATACCGGCGCGACGGGGATCGATCGCTATGGCCATACTCATCGCCCGGGCAAAAGCTTTAAAAGTAGCCTCAATAATATGATGGGAATTAATCCCGTCTAATTGGCGAATATGTAGGGTCATTTGACTGTGATTGACCAAAGCAACGAAAAATTCCCGCACTAGCTGAGTATCGTAGGTTCCCACTCTTTGGGTGGGAATTTCTAGACCATAACTGAGGTGGGGACGACCGGAAAAATCGAGGGCAACCTGCACTAAAGCTTCATCGAGAGGGGCGACAAAATGCCCGAAACGGACGATGCCTTTTTTGTCCCCCAAAGCTTGCAGTAAAGCTTGTCCAAGGGTGATTCCCACGTCTTCATTGGTGTGATGGTCATCAATTTCTAGATCTCCGGTGGCGCGCACATCGAGATCGATCGCAGCGTGGGAGGCGATTTGCTGCAACATATGATCAAGAAAGGGAATTCCTGTCTGGGCGCGACAATTGCCGCTACCATCAAGATCGATCGTCACCTCTACATCGGTTTCTTTGGTAGTACGACTAACGGAGGCGCGACGGCAAGGTGAGACAAAAGAATCGGGGAGCTGGGAAGTGGAAATCATTTAAGTAAAAATAAGTAGGTAGCCGTTAAAAATTATCAGATGCCCCCCTTATTAAGCTGTCCTTTAGTCACATCTTTCTTAACATTTCAAACCTTTGTAGCACAAGGCTTTCAAGACTCGGTTAACAATTTGTAATATTCCTTGTTGACACCCTTACTGACAAAGAAAAAACTGAAATCAAGTCAGGATAAGGGTTGGAGTGCTTACTGCAAAAATTGTTAAGAAAGATCCCTATAAGGGATAGCTTATTAAGGGGGGATTAAGGGGGGATCGGCACCCCCTTATTAAGGGGGGATTAAGGGGGGATCGAATCATTGACTAGGAAGATGAGAGTTTTTTTCAGTAATCAGTGAACTTAAAACTCATATCTGATAACTGATCACTGAAAAGGCCTAACTTTCTGGTTCAGTTTTAGCTTCCGCCGGCGGACCGGGGGGTAAAGCTTCCTCGCTGACAGGTTGAGGATTTTGGCTAGTGGGGGGACTAGCGGGGGAACCCTCCGGCTGATTAAGAGCGGGGGTTTGGGGAGGAGTTTCCGGGGCTTTTTCTTCGATTATCGCTTCTTTGGGCGGTTCTGGCTGGGTTGGGACTGGATTTGGCCCTGTGGTTGCGGGGGGGTTGACGTTATCCGGTTGGGGACTAACGGCGGGTTGCGGGGTTTGATTAGGACGAGGCGGGGTTTCAATTGCCGGCGTTACGGGGGGGGAGTTACGCGTATTGAGGTTACTACCCTCCGGTTTTGGGGGATTAGCGATCGCACCTCGGCACACTTCTGGGTTAGGGGCAAAACTGACGCTCACTTGATAGATTCTCGACTCACCACTGGGATTATTAAAGCGAGTTAAGCGTACTTCCCTAGCCCCCTGTTGATTGAAAATCGGGAAGCCAGCGCTTTTAATTAACTGGGGTTCACTGCTGATGCGGCCTTGACCATCCACCGTCACCCCATAAACCGCCGTCCCCGCTAATTGACGGGAACAAGCTGTAGCGGGATAATTACCGGTTAAATTGACGGTAGTTATGCCTCTGCTGCCCGGATTGGGCTGATTTAGTTCATTTAAGGCGTTAGGATTAGTTTTTTGGACTCTGGCCAGCCAATCCACCTGATTTCTCATGGCCTCCTCGTTACTGGTATTGCTTTTATCCGCCTCCAGGGAGCGCAAACGTTCCCGCATTTCCCACATTAATTGTTGACGACGCTGTTCATCAATGGGCGATTGACCATTCGGCTCCGAAGTGCGGGCCAAGGAATTGTTTAATTGTTCCTGTGCCTGTTGCGATGCACTACGGGGCGAATTTCGCAATCTATCTAAAGTTAGATTATCTTGGTAGGGATCGAATTCAGGCCGGAGCTGCTGGTTATTAGTCTCCCTCGGCAGATTATTATTCTCTGGCAGCGTGGGAACAGAAGGAGGACTAGGTAAACTGGGGGTAGAAGTGGGAAAATTGCGAGGAATCGGTAATCTACCCAGAGAGGGAATAGATGCCACGGGAGGAGAATAGATATTGACGGAGGGTAAGGAGGAGAGGGGAGGTAAAGCAGGTAAAGAAGGTAAAGGGGGAAGGGAAGAAACCGAGGGTAAAGGAGGTAAGGTGCTGTTATGGATACCATCCATGGGGGGGAGAGGAGGCAAAGAGGAAGAGGACGAATTGGGGTTAGGCAGTTCCGGTAAGCTGGACAGGGAGGAGTCGAGACTGGGAAGACGTGACTGCTCTAGAGGGTTCAATTCAATCAGATTGACGTTGCGTAACTCTTTTTTTGGCTCCTGCGCTGGATTATTGAGGAAATTAGGTAAGATAATCGCTAAAATTAGGGCATGAATACCAAGAGAAGCGGCGAACGAGAGATTATTAGAGTTAATTAGTTTATTTTCTTCGGTTTCTAGACCAAAATAGGAGGATGTCATAATCTAGTTAATTGAGCAGAGCCTTGAGGGGAAAAGTTAACTCTATTCTAATCGTCAAGGCGATTTTTTTTCTTGAGGGCGGGGAATTAATTGGTGTCAGTACCCCACCACCCCACACCCCACACCCCACACCCTGCCCCTAGGAAAAACTTTTTCAGCCAACCCTACTTATACTGCGATCGAGCCACAGCTTTTAATTTGGGATATAATTCCGAAGGGTCTAACAAAGGGATAAACTCATCGATTACTGGCTTAAAATTAACCGAAAAATTCTCCCTAGTTCCATGACCGTTAGGGGATTTAGGCAATGATTCTAATTCAGGGAATTTGGGCATTTCCGGGGTTAACTGCGAGAATAACTCATCCAAATCACTCATCCCCTTGCGAGGATCATCAAAAAGAGAAGTTTCTAAGTTGAATAAAGCATCTTTACTCGTGGCTTCCGCTTGTGGCTCTGGATCAGGCCGCTCAAGGGTGGCAGAAAGTATATTGATCTTTTCCTGTTTAGGGATAAATACCGTTTTTTTGCCATTTAACTGGGAATCTGGCAGGTTTTTACAAACCAATCGCTCGAATTCCCCCGTAAAATGAAAGGTAGGATGGCCGCGACGGTGCCAAATTTTGAGGATTTCCTCCACCGAAATGACTTTGTAACGTCCCTGATAGAGTGCCTCTAAAATCGCCATGCGAATCCAATTTAGCGAATAGGTAGGCAACCAGCGCTCGATTAATTCCTGCGCTTTGTATCCTCTCATTTCAAATCGATATTGGTTGAGTATAGTCGCTATCTGCATGAGGTTGATCTCTGGGCTAATCTCTGCCATAGAATTTACAAAAACAGTGAGCGCGATCGTTACTTACGGCTACTAGGCACTCCGCATCTTAAGATTTTATTCGGGTTTTTCCTAGTGGTTTTTCCCTATTCTCCCCACACTTACCCTTTCGAGTATCTTCACTCAAGGTCAGTTGACTCCCTAAAATCGGGTTCGCTTTTGGTGGCAATTTATCCCCCGCTAACTCCTGTACGGTTTAACGGGACTCCTCTGGCGACCTTAAGATAGTTTTTGTCTTTCCCCTGATTAGGCGAACGAGTTTACACCTCTTTATTATCACAATCTGACTAATTTGTCAAGAAAAAGGCAAAATTTCATCGATAAACCCAGAGGAGATAGAACTATAGCACTACCCTGACAGCCTAGAATCCTGCCGTTGACTGACCACCTCATCGAGGTTTTCTGAGTCTCCAGAAATTTTTTGTTAAAACTTGCAACATAACTTAACAATGTGTTACACTTCTTAACATAAGCATACAAAAGGAGCCTCCCCATGACTGCCCGCGGCTACACCACCGAAGAACAAGGAAGACTGAATAATTTTGCTGTTGAACCGAAAATGTACGTTGATAGTTCTAGCAGTCTCGGTTTTACCAAAAAAGCTGAAAAATTGAATGGCAGACTAGCTATGATTGGCTTTGTCTCTCTTTTAGCCATTGAATTGTTAACTGGTAAAGGAATTATTGCTTGGATTACCAGTCTCTAAGAATTAACAATCCTGTCGCGCTGTTCGGGGAGTTCAGTCCCCGTCCCGACGGGTTGGTTTAGATGGCGTAAATGCCCTCAAAAACAGCTTTAGCAGGACCTGTCATGTAAACCCGGTTATCGGTGTCCGACCAGTGAATCTGAAGACAACCACCGGGCAGTTCCACGGTACAATGGCGATCGCATTTAGCCGTTGACACGGCCGCCACCACCACAGCACAAGCACCAGTACCGCAAGCGAGAGTAATTCCCGCTCCTCTCTCCCAGACACGCATCTTCATATAATCCGGCCCAATTACCTCCACAAACTCCACATTAGTCCGTTGGGGAAAAACCGGATGATGCTCAAATTTTTGACCGATAGTTTCTAGGGGAATAGAGGCCAGATCATCCACAAAAGTGACACAGTGGGGATTACCCATACTAACGCAAGTAATTAACCAATCTTTGCCTTCCACCTCTAGGGGAACCGCGAGGACTTTTTCTGACCCCTTCACCAAAGTGGTGGGGATTTCACTGCCTAGTAATTGCGGCGGTCCCATATCAACCGTTACCTGTTCATTAGCCTCTAAACGAGGAATAATCGTTCCTGCTAGAGTATGAATGCGATAGGTGCGGCCAATGGCGTTGTTAGCCTCTAAACGGGCGATAAATTGGGCTAGACAGCGAATACCGTTACCACACATTTCTGGTTCCGAACCATCAGAGTTAAAAATTCTCATGGTGTAGTCGGTTGCTGCTTGGCCGGGAAGCACAAAAATCACGCCATCAGCACCGATACCAAAATGTCGATCGCACATAGCCACGGCTATTTCTGGTGTGATCAGGGGTTCGGGACTGTGACGGTTATCTATCAAAATAAAATCATTGCCCAGGCCTTGATATTTGGTGAAGGGGATTTTCATCGTCAATAAAAGCTACTCAACAGGAATAATAGAGGATGAACACCTCATCGATAAACTCATTATGTCTCAATTCGATCCTGGTCTGCCGAGTATTAAACAAGTACAGAGCTATATTCAAGAGAAACGGGAAGTAGAAATTAAGTTAAGCACCGATGATCTGCTCGTTGGTCGCATCCTTTGGCAAGATGCTAACTGTTTATACCTAGTCGATCACTACGATAAACCCACTTTAATTTGGCAACAGTCTCTAGTTTATTTAAGACCTAAAGCCTAGGGGGAAATTGGCGATATTTGGCTGTGGGATGCGTCCCGGACGCATCAAAAATTCAGTGCCAAGGATATAGCTTTTGAGTAAATGTAACGTCAGTTGGGGTTAAGGAGATTTGGCCATGACTTCTAGCAAATAATCAGGTAGGCTGGCGAGGATAGCATCAGAATTTCAGTTGCTGGAAAATTTGGGTTAAATTGCCCAATCAAGAAAGTCAGAGAGGGAGCATCTCACCTTTGTAACCTCTAAATCAGGTTTTTATGTCAAGCTATTTTGAAAGCCTTGCTAGAAACCAGTTTTAGGTACAAGTATAATTACTCACTTGCATAAATGAGATGCTCCCAGTCAGAGAGTCAGAGAGGCCAACATAGCGATCGCAATTCAACTTCAGGTAGAGATTGCCGCTCAGAGAAAAAAGAATAAGGGACTTGCGTGGGAATAATATCCCAGCCAGACAATCGCTCTGTAGAAGAATAAGACCAGCCCTAAATGGTACATTATCAAAGCGCAAGTCCCTAAGCAGATTGTGTGCTAACAATTTGGTACACTGCTGTACATAACCTGTTATATTCTTGGGCAAAACGAATCCACCGCCATTGTTATGCTAGAAAATCAGGTCATGGCAGATGCCGCCTCTAATGAGCAGATACCTACTCTAGAATTATCGATCATCATGCCCTGTCTCAACGAGGCGGAAACCCTGGCCACCTGTATCGGCAAAGCGCGAGATTATCTGGAACGACACAAAATTGCGGGGGAGGTGCTAATCGCCGATAATGGCAGTAGCGATGGTTCCCAAGAAATTGCCACTAATTCAGGGGCGCGGGTGGTTACTATCCTAGAAAGGGGACTATGATCATGAGGGATTTGAATATGTGAGGACAGTTTATCTCTATTCGATATAGTAGTTACTATCGTCTAACCCAAGTTATTGCCAAAGTAATCTGAATTCGGTAAATATTATGCTAAAAAAACAATTATTGACGAGAATATTTTCCGAAGATATAAATAAATTATTCTTTGCTTGTGGGATTTTATCAATTATCATTATTAAGTTTTTTTTAATCAGAAACAGTGAAGTTTTAGGGCATCCAAGAGATTGCTTGCTCTATGCGTTAATGGCAGATCAGAATATTTGGTTCCCTACTAATAAAGCTAAGGCAATAATCGATTATATGCCAGGATATCCAATATTTATAATGGTTTCTAATTTTCTGAATTTTCCTCTAAGAATTAGTCATGAGATTTTTTACACTATCTCTAATATTTTATTGGTTTTTAGTTTTAGATTACTAAAAATCCCTCGATATATCTGCTTAGTCGTTTTTGCAATTTTAACTTTTCATATAACAACTTTTATGGTTTTCAATACTATTGTAACTGAAACAATAGCCATTAGCTTATATCATATCCTTTTGGCTTTAACCATCATAACTGTTATGTCAGAAAATTTAGCGAAGAAACTAATATTTTCTGTCCTTGGTGGATTGTGTTTAGGAATAATATTCATTACCCGTCCAGAGCAGATAGTGTTCTTGCTGAGTTACCTAGTTGTTTTTGTTATTCTTGTATTAAGAAATAGAATGAATATAGCAAGAGCTATTCGAGAAGCTTTGCCGATTTGTATTATTCCCATCGCTATAAGTTTATTAATTACTACATTTTTTACTTTATTAAATACTTTTTTTCTAGAATTACCGGCATTATCCATTGGTCAATCATCGGCTTTCAAAGAAACTTTTTCCCAGATTCAGAGTATAGATGATGGTCAAAATATCGATGATTTTGAGTTTGTCAATATAAATCGTAAACAATTAAAAATGGCTTATCAAGTGAGTCCAACGTTGAATCAAGTAAAATCTCTAATCGAAGAAGAATTAGCTAGGAAAGTTACTACACTCGGTGGAAAAGATACTAATATAGAAGTAACAATTGATTGGGTGCACTGGTCAACAATAGAAGCAATTAGAAGAAGCAATTTAACAGAAGACAGGAGTATGTATCAAGTTTTTACTCAAATTAATTCTGAACTGCAAGAGGCATTTAACTATCAAATAATTAACAGGAAAACTTTCTCTTTTGATCCTATAGATATAGGATTTTGGCTAAACAAATTTCCTCATTCATTAACTAAAATGAGTGGATATTTATTTTTGCCACGAGTCAGTAATAGATTCTTACAAAATACGGATGATCCTCGAGTAACTCCTGAAATGAGATCAATATTTAATCGAGTGGCACATCGTCGAACTTATCTAGTTAATCAACGAGATTTAAATAAAGACCTTATTTTCTATTTAAACCAGATCAGGATCACTCCTTTAATTCAGATCATCAATATTATTGGAATGATATCTTTTGTAATATTATTCGTCTATTACTTGATTAAACCTGTTCACTCCCAACTTCTTAATCAATATGTATTGATTATTTCTTTTGCCCTATCTATAATTTTACTGCGCTTATTTTTGTATGTTGCAGTCGATATGGCATTTTTCCCCGCAGCTTCACGTTATTTATTCCCCAGTAATCCATTGCTATCGGCACTATCAATTCTAAACTTATATGTTACAACTAAACTTTTAAGGTCATTTCGATTTTCAGCTTGATATAGCTAAGGTTTATTGCTCTGAAATCAAGATAAACTTCAGTTTTTAATTTTTCAGTATCATTTTCTCTGGGTTGCCAAATTTTTGCCCTAAGCTGTTCGTAATCTAAACCCCGTTGTTGGGATGCTGAAGGTCCTGTCTAGCTTAAGATAGCTTCGGAAATCTAGATAATGAACAGCCCACTTATTATAGGTTATTGGGGACAAAGACAAGCCAATCAATTAAGGCAGCACTATTGAGCAATCAAAAATTTGTTGTTACAAACGTCAATAATCCTGTTATACTCTTGGGCAAAAAGACTCCACCGCCATTGTTATGCTAGAAAATCAGGTCATGGCAGATGCCGCCTCTAATGAGCAGATACCTACTCTGGAATTATCGATCATCATGCCCTGTCTCAACGAGGCGGAAACCCTGGCCACCTGTATCGGCAAAGCGCGAGATTATCTGGAACGACACAAAATTGCGGGGGAGGTGCTAATCGCCGATAATGGCAGTAGCGATGGTTCCCGAGAAATTGCCACTAATTCAGGGGTGCGGGTGGTTCCCATCCCGGAAAGGGGTTATGGTAGCGCCCTGCGGGGGGGGATCGCCGCCGCCAAAGGTCAATATATTATTATGGGGGATGCCGATGATAGCTATGACTTTACTAATCTTTCGCCTTTCCTAGAAAAATTGCGACAGGGTTACGATTTGGTGATGGGCAATCGTTTTCAGGGGGGAATTAAACCAGGAGCGATGCCAGTATTGCATAAGCATCTGGGCAATCCTGTCTTGACTTGGTTAGGACGGTTATTTTTTGGCAGCCCCTGTGGTGATTTTCACTGTGGATTGCGCGGGTTTAGTAAACAGGCGATCGAACAATTGAACCTACGCACCACTGGCATGGAATTCGCCAGCGAGATGGTGGTGAAAGCATCCCTCTACGGTCTGAAAATTACCGAAGTACCAACCACTTTATCCCCTGACGGTCGTAGTCGTCCTCCCCACCTAAAAACTTGGCGCGATGGCTGGCGACATCTCCGATTTCTCTTAATGTATAGTCCTCGCTGGTTGTTTCTGTACCCTGGACTGGCTTTAATGTTTCTGGGATTTGTGGCGACGATTTGGTTTATTCCTCAACCGAAAGTTCACACCCTTCTCTATTCAGCCACAGCTTTGATTATTGGCTTTCAAATCGTCAGTTTTGCCGTCTTCACAAAAGCTTTTGCTATCAGCGAAGGTTTATTACCGGAAGACCGAAAATTAAGACGATTTTTACGTTATATTAATCTGGAGGTGGGATTGATCATTGGCGTAATTTTATTTTTACTAGGTATAGGCGGTTCGGTGTATGCTTTATATACTTGGAATGCACAACTTTATGGGGCTTTAGATCCAGCCGTGACCATGCGGATTGTCATTCCTTCCGTAACCGCTCTAGCGTTGGGAGTACAGGTGATTTTTTCCAGTTTCTTTTTAAGTGTTTTGCAACTGAAGAGAAAATAATTAACCTACCCGGAATTATACCTAGTTGTCTCTCACTTCTCTAGCCGCTCAGAAAACTTATGAACAGGAAAATCAATCCTTTTAATCAGGATACAAAAAATCAGTCCTACTCCGAACGATTGCTAAATAAACAGACAGCAAAATGGAAAGAAATATTGGATGTTCAAGCTCCTTACCGTTGGAATCTTCAGAGACTAAATTTAGGTTTTACTCTCGATATTGGTTGTGGAATAGGCCGTAATCTGATGAATCTGAAAGGAAATGGAATTGGTATTGACCACAATTTTCACTCAGTTGAAGTCTGCCGGGCTAGGGGCTTCATGGCTTTCACACCGGAGGAATTTCAACAGTCATCATTTGATGAACCAGAAAAATTTGATTCTATTTTATTAGCCCACGTCGCAGAACACATGAGTTATTTAGAGGTAATTAATTTACTTAATGACTATGTTTATTTGTTAAAAAATCATGGCAAATTAGTTATAATAACTCCTCAAGAAGCTGGTTTCAAGAGTGATGCAACCCATGTAGAATTTATGAATTTTGCTAAATTGAAAGCAATTGCTAGAGAACTTGATTCCAAAATTATTAAACAATACTCTTTCCCTTTTCCACGGATAGTGGGCAAATTATTTAAGTATAATGAATTTGTCTCTTTAAGTCAAAAAGAGAAATAAAATTACCAGAGCAAAGAATATGAGTAAACCTTGGCTGTCAGTTTTAATTCCCACTTACAATGGGGAAAAATATTTAGTAAAAGCCCTAAACTCTATTGCTATTCAAGATGATTTTGATATAGAGTGTCTGGCTATTGATGATGGTTCAACAGATGAAACCTTGGCAATACTCCAGTATTTTCAAACCAAAATTCCCCTAAAAATTGTTCAAAGGGAACCGCAAAAAAACTGGGTAGCTAATACTAATTATCTACTCAATATGGCCCGAGCCGATTATGTCTGTTTTTTACATCAAGATGATATGTGGCTAACCTGGAGATTGATGATTTTAAAAAAGCTAACCATTCAATTTCCCGAGGCCAATTTAATTCTTAATCCTTCTATATTTGTCAATATACAAGGGCAAAAATTAGGACTATGGCGATGTCCTCTACCTTCTTATCCAATAATGATTAGTTCGGAGCAGATGATTAGTAAATTGTTAGTGCAGAATTTTATCTCTATTCCCGCACCAATCTTTAAGAGAGAGATGGCTTTAAAAGTAGGTGGTTTGGATGAAAAACTATGGTACACGGCTGATTGGGATTTTTGGCTAAAATTAGCTCAAGATGGACAGATAATATACTATCCCAAGCCCTTATCGGTCTTTCGCATTCATTCTCATTCCCAAACCGTTACTCGTAGCTCTTATATCCAAGATTTTCGACAACAGTTAGAATCTGTTATAGATGAGCATCTAGAAGCATGGAATACTTCTAGTCAAACCAAGAGTAAAATTAGAAAAATTGCTAACTTCTCCATTGCTCATTGGCGTAATTTTATTTTTACTAGATATAGGCGGTTCAGTGTATGCTTTATACACTTGGAATGCTCGACTTTATGGAGCCTTATGTCCAGCCGTAGCCATGGGAATTGTCATTCCTTTCGTACCCGCTTTAGCCTTGGCAGTACGGGTGATTTTTTCCAGTTTCTTTTTAAGTGTTTTGGGACTAAAACAAAGATGAAAACAGCCGAAGATAAACTTATAGGGGGTTAACTAATTTTTATGCCGATAGGAACATTTGTTCGGAACTTGTTAGGTCCTTGGGAAAAACCAATTTCTGATATTTATCGAAACATTTTTATTGATCTAGCTGATTTAACTCATCAAATCCATAAATGGGTTAATCCTGAGATAATTCTAGAGTTAGGCTGTGGGGAAGGTGCTTTAACTGAACTTTTAGCGAGTGCCTATCCTAGTTCACATATTATAGGAATCGATATTACTCCTAGAGTAGGACGGATGTTTCAAGGAAATCTCGATCATGTTCGGTTTGAACAAAAATCAATTCAAGAATTCGTTGCAGAAACCCCCCAAAGTGTCGATTTAGTCGTCATTAGTGATGTTATGCACCATGTTCCTTGGTCAATGCATGAAGAATTCTTAACTTACGCTGGTAAATCCGTAAAACCTAACGGATATATTATTCTCAAGGATTGGTGTAAAAATAATTCACCGATCCATTATTTATGCTATCTATTTGAGCGGTATATTACTGGTGATAAGGTCAAGTATAAAACTACCAAACAATTTCGAGATATGATATATAAACTCTTTGGTAAACAATCGATTCTCCTTGAGTCTACCGTTCGTCCTTGGAAAAACAATATTGTTTTTCTAATTAAAATTTCTTCATAATAGTGTTATTTCAAAAAGTCTTTATGAATGATCATCTGTGGTTGTCCGTATTAATTCCCACTTATAATGGAGATAAGTATCTAAAGGATACTCTTAATTCAATCCTTGAACAAAATGAGAGAAACGTCGAGTATATTATCATTGATGATGGCTCTACTGATCGAACTTTATCTATTATCAAAAATTACGAGGATAAAATTCCTATCAAGCTTTTCGAGCGTAAAAGGATAGGCAATTGGGTTGCTAACACTAACTTCGCTTTACAGAATGCTTCGGGAGACTATGTATGTTTATTACATCAAGACGACTTATGGTTGAACAATCGTTTAAAAATAATCAAGAAAATCCTTAATGATTATCCAGATACCGACTTACTTTTACACCCTTCAATCTTTATCAATGACCGAGGGAAAAAGTTAGGTTTATGGACTTGTCCTTTACCAGCTTTTCCAAAATATGTTGATAGAGATATTTTAATCGAGAGCCTGTTGATTCAAAATTTTATCTCCATTCCTGCTCCAATTTTTAAAAGAGAAATTGCTTTACAGGTGGGGGGAATGAACGAAAAACTTTGGTATACAGCCGACTGGGATCTCTGGTTAAAAATCGCTTTTCATAAACGAGATGAAAAAATCATTTATTATCCTTATCCATTGAGTGCATTCCGCATTCATTCAAGCTCTCAAACCGTTGTCAGAAGCTCCAAAACTGGAGAGTTTTATAATCAATTGAATGTGGTTGCTCACGACTGTCTAGATAGATGGGACGTGTCAGCTTACAGAAAAAAAAGAATTCGATCACTTGCTGAATTCTCAATACAAGTGAATACTATTTTAGCGAGGATGGCGCATGGTAAAGGTTCTCGATTAGAGTTAATTAAGTTACTCCTATCGAGTTTTTCGCTTGGTTTTTTAGGAGTTTACAAATACTTACGATATTCGCGCATCCATGAGCGCATAATTGCTAGACTAAAAGCTAATATAATTTAGTAACGATTAGGTTTAACATGAAATTTATTGCGGTTAATCGTTTATTCAGAAGCTCATTTTTTAGGTTTTGCCTTGTGGGTGTCTTTTGTTCATTCCAAAATATACTAATTCTATACCTTTTAACCAATTACCTAAAATTGCATTACGTTCTCTCGATTTTCGTGCAAATGTTCTATGTAAATACATTGGGATTCTATCTGAATCGAAAATATACATTTACAGGACGAATAAAAATTGGAAGTATTTTGGGAGAATTAATCAAGTATCATGGGATCATGCTTTCTAGTTCTTTTGCGGTCGCTATCGCTATGTATTTCTTGGTTGATTTATTGAAAGTATGGTACTTGTACGCTTACATAATCCTTACTATACTAATGACTATTTATAATTTTATTGCCCATAAAAAATGGACTTTTAATCGAAAATAGTGGTCTTTATTGATTTTTTTTGCAATCAAAATTCCCAGATAATTCATTACCATTTTTCCTGATCAACCTATCAACTAAGCAAATGTCAAGCATCAATAACAATCACTCTAGTCCTCAATCTTTTATCTAATAAAGTAACAGTTAATATGGTTCTAAAGCTTATAGATGGCAAGAAATAATACTTTCTCTTGACTTTACTATTTATAATTGCCATGAAATTTTTTATGATTAGAAATAGTGAAATTCTAGGGCATCTAAAAGATTATTTAGGCTAGATCCTAATGGCAAATTAAAAATAGCAAGAAATCGACAATCATCCTAGCTCTTCGGGTATCCATATTAAAGGTAAAATACTTGTATAAAACGTACAAGTATTTTACCTTTAATAAGGTATTTATGCAGACAAAGAACTCGTATTTTGGCTCTTCTCGACTTTGTGTGATAATTTTTGCTTATGGAATCGTGAAATGTTGACGGAGAAAGACTTTTACGACTATTTTGCCGAAGAAACTATCAGTATAGGCTTCGTTTCCACACAGAAACCGGAAGAGCCGTATTTTTTAGAACTCACTCCTCTAAGAGAATTGATGCTTTCCAGAACCTTCTGGTTCAGTCTCAGCATCGTATTCTCCATTTTGTACAGTATCTTATTCTTACAAATCGCTTTCGGTAGCGAGTACAGCATTCAGGATGACGCACGCTGTAGTGTCGTTGAATTCCAGGAAAGAATAGGGCTGACTGGCTAGGATAAAATTAGGGTTTCGGCTTATCCCGAACTTAGGTTAGTATGGAGAAGGATTAAATACATTATCAGGACATCAACTGCCTCAATATGGTTTTACAGGAGTAGATAAAAAATGAACAACTTATCAAAAAGAAACATCATAAAAATTAGTTTAATAACATTTTTATGGCTGGCGGTGATTAACACTGGTCTCATCATGCGTGCAGATACTTTAGTCCGCTTAAGTATAACCCATACTATCTGGACGGGAGAGCCTGAAGTTCAACTAGATACTAACCATAAGCCTCTCACTCGTATGGACAATAAAATTGGAATTATAGGTAGAGATGGTAAACGTTATTATACCTATGAAGTAGGTCAATCTTTATTAATGTTACCGGGGGATTGGCTAGGAACTACGATACATCAACTTATTCCCAGAATTCCCGAAGAGTTGAGCCGAAGATTTGTTGTTAACTGGTTAATTTTTCTCCCCATTAACATAGCAGTGGTGATTTCAGCTTACTATTTGTTGATTAAGCTAGAATTTAGCGAAAAAATAGCTACAATTTCTAGCCTGACTTGGTTGCTCACTACCACGGTTTTAAATTATGCTCAAAATAATCAACAAAATAATCAAGTTTTATTATTTGTTATTTTGGCTTATATTGCTATCTTTAATTATCTAAAAAATAACAAGATTATCAATATTTATTTAAGTGGAGTTGCTTTGGGCTGTGCTTTTTTAGTTAGAACCACCAGTATTATTCATATAGCAACTACTCTATTATTTTTGTTTGGTATTTTACTATATAAAAGAAAAAGTTGGCTGACTATATTACAGTCTCTTGCTATTTCGATATTAGGTGCTATTCCTGTTATGTTAATCAACCAATATTTTAACTTCCAAAGATTTGGAAAATTTTGGACGTTGAGGGTAATAGATATTGATACTATAAATACCGATCCTTTTTTGGAGGGTTTACCAAAACTGCCAGATAATTATCCAATGATTAATCACCCTTCGGTCGGAATATTAGGAGTATTATTTTCTCCAGCTAAAAGCATTTTCATATACGATCCACTGCTTCTACCTTGTTTAATGTTGACAGTTTATGTATGGAAAACATTATCTCCCTATCTTCGTGGCTATATATTGACAGCTTTATTGAATCTTATTCTCTTTACCTTAGCTACTAGCCGTTTTGATTTTTGGCATGGAGACTCTGCATGGGGAGCGCGCTACCAAGTCACTTCTATTCATCTATTATTGATTCCCCTAATCGCTCTCTTAATTCAGTATTTGTTATCCAATTTTCATTGGAGACGTTGGTTAATTATTACGGCCCTTATTATTGCTTTTATTATTCAAATAGCCTCCGTTAGTTTATCTTCTAATACAGAAGTCAGTAATCTAGGTATGATTTTCTTTGCTCCTCCCAAAACCCATCAAGAATTTCGACTAGGTAGTCGTTTTCGTAACATTACTTGTTTACTCACCTCCTCTTGGTGTATAGAGAGCTCAAATTCTCCTAAAGCTACACCATTAATTCAAAGAGTCGATTTATTTCCCTTTTTCTTTACTGATAAACGCAATTTAATTTTAGTTCCTTGGCTAGTTTTAGTAATTTTTACCCTAGTTATGACATGGCAATTCTACAAAACCGCCTAATTTGATAGCTTTTTACCATCCTCCGATGCTGCCGCTTCTAGGCTGGCAATTGCGGTTTCTGCCGTCAAAATGTCAGGAATATCAGTTAAACTGGCAGTTTGATAAACCTGTTCATTTCTAGTAAATAAATTGCTCATATCTTGAGAATAATTAGAAGCGATCGATAATAAAGCTCCAGCAAAAATATAGATAGGTAAAGGCAAAATAAACCCCTTGGCCCACTGATAAAATTCCACCAACAAAAATAACAAAACACAACCCACAACCCAAACTTTCATCGCACTTTTTTCCCCTATTTTTACAATAAAAGGTGAGCAAAAAGCCCACCTTTTATTTAACTAATTCCAGTAAGAATTTATTCAATCACGGGAGCGATTAACTCACGTCTTTCACTGGAAATTACTTTCACCTTATACCAATTCTCCAAAGTCTGACTACAGAAGTTTAATCGGGAGCATCCCACTTTTGCAATAAGCAATTGTACTTAGATGCGAAATACTTATATGGCAAGCCTTTTCGGGAGTTCATAGATTTTCAACGGTTCTCTAAATTGTGTGATTGGAACCAGAATCGTTACTACAAAAGCCTTCTTACCCTTCTGAGCATTTATACTCATTACATAATTGGGATGCTCCCAGTTTAATCCCCCTAAATCCCCCTTAAAAAGGGGAACTTAAAGGGGGATTTAAATTCGATGTGTAGTTTTCATTTAGAGAAATGGTATTACCTTCCTCATCGATATCGACCATGGCCGTATCCCCATCAGAAACCCGTCCGGAGAGAATTTCCTCAGCCAGAACATCTTCCAACAGACGCATAATCGCACGACGTAAGGGACAAGCAAGGTATTAAGTTTCCATCACTAAGTAGTCATGCAAAATAAATTTCCTAGTGAAAACAGGCAAGAGGCAATAGGCAAGAGGCAAAAGCTTTATCGAAATGTGTAATTAATTTTGCTTAGGTACTTACTACCCAATCACTAGGAAAAGTAGAGTGCTGATCAAGGCTGTGATCAAGAGGAGTCCCCAAATTTTCCAGAGCAATCCTTGCGCTTTGTTGGATTTAAGGGGCCAGAAATACACCCTACTGGCGAGAGCGGACTTACTGTACTTTTCCTCAGTTAAGCAACTTTGGGATCGAGAAAGACCAATGAAGCAACTAACACTGTCGATACGTTCAGCTAAACGAAACCTCAAAAAACTTTTTGGTTCTGCAAAGATGACCACACCACTATTTACACTAGGGTCAAAGACAAGAGAAGTAAATTGAACCAAAATGGAAAGAACAACCAAACCGCTAATTAACCATCGTTTGAGCCGATTAACTGATAACATCTCTAAGATTAGCAAAGCTATTAATGGGAGAAGCAGTAGTTGAACAGAGGTAACGTGATAACGAGCAGCCCAAGAACCATCTCCATGCCAGAAATCCATTGTACTGGTTAATATAATATGAAAGACAAGTGCGAAAATTGAGGAAATAAAATATATTCTTATATAAGGTGTTAATTTGTTAAATAAAATAATCCCCAATACTAAACATGGTAAAAGAAAGGGGTCGTAAATAAATATACTTTTAGCTGGTGAGAAGAGAACGCCGAGAATACCAACGTAGGGAGGGTGTATGAAAGGATAATTAGGGGGCAATTCTGGCAACCCTGAAAAGATTGCTCCATTGCGTATTTGCTCAATGCTCAAGGATGCTGCCGTTGTCCAAAAATCCCCAAAGCGTAAGTAATTAAATAATCTACTCACAAAAAAGAAGGGAAATAAGCCGACGTTCCAGAGTATGACTGTTTTAAAGATTTGATTCAGCTTGAAATTTTCATAAATTAGACAGCTAATTAGAAAACCAAAAACCGTGAGAGCATAAATGATAGTTGTCGAGCGAATTATAATAGCCGCTCCGATTGCCAATCCACTCAAAAAAACATAAGGTACTTTGTTAGTTTTAATATAAGCCAAAGCACAAGCATAACCTAAAATCACACAAAGTAGGACTGGATTATTTTGTTGAAAAGTTTGTGCATAGTGGAGAACGGTAGTACCTAGCAACCAAATCAAGCTGGCAGATGCCGCAATTTTCTCCTGAAAATCAAATAGTCTAAGTAACCAATAACAGGAGATAACAACTAATACATTTAGAGGGATAACTACAAGAAAACTAACCGCAAATTCTCTTAATAAATAAGGCTTAATACTAGGAAAAACTTTAGAGAGTTGGGTGCCAATCCAATCTGCGGGCAACATTAATAAGGATTGTCCTATATCATAAGCTTCATATCGTTTTCCATCTACTCCTAAAACACCAACATGGTCTAATCGAGAGGAAGGACGATAATTTGGGGGTAAAGAAACTTCTTCAGTTCCCGTCCACAGGGCATGGGCCATTCTTAGCCTAGCATCGGTATCTGGAGGTAAGTTGGCAGGATTGATTATTGTTATCCAGAGTAGGGCAATAAGAGCTAATTTTATGACTGTTTTCATGACCATCTATTTTTAGAAGCTGTTTGAAAAGTTATAGGGCGTTGCTGATTTTAAGTATCAATTTCCCTCTAGGCAATTTTTAAAACCTAGCACTAAGGTAACTTGTAGATAGGAGGCACAATTTAGTATTCATGTCTTGATTCAGCGATCCCGCTTTTTACTATCCTCTAATGCTGCCGCTTCTAGGCTGGTAATTGCGGTTTCTGCCGTCAAAATGTCAGGAATATCAGTTAAACTAGCAGTTTTATAAACCTGTTCATTTCTAGCAAATAAATTGCTCATATCTTGAGAATAATTAGAAGTGATCGATAATAAAGCTCCAGCAAAAATATAGAGAGGTAAAGGCAAAATAAACCCCTTGGCCCACTGATAAAATTCCACCAACAAAAATAACAAAACACAACCCACAACCCAAACTTTCATCGCACTTTTTTCCCCTATTTTTACGAGAAAAGGTGAGCAAAAAGCCCACCTTTTATTTAACTAATTCCAGTAAGAATTTATTCAATCACGGGAGCGATTAACTCACGTCTTTCACCGGAAATTACTTTCACCTTACCTTCCTCATCGATATCGACCATAGCCGTATCCCCACCAGAAACCCGTCCGGAGAGAATTTCCTCAGCCAGAACATCTTCCAATAGACGCATAATCGCACGACGTAAGGGACGAGCGCCGTAGGCCGGATTATAACCCTCCTCGATCAAGCGTTCTTTAAACTTATCGGTGACAGACAAAGTAATATTTTGTTCTGTCAGACGTTTAAACACATCCTTGAGCAGGATTTCGGCGATTTCCTTGACTTCTTCCTTATTGAGTTGACGGAAGACAATAATCTCATCGAGACGGTTGAGGAATTCCGGACGGAAATATTGTTTTAATTCCTCATTAACCAGCGATCGAATGCGATTATACTGGGCTTCGGCTTGATTATCGGCAAACTCGAAACCTAAACCACCGCCACCCTTCTCGATGACTTTAGAACCGATGTTCGAGGTCATGATCAACAGGGTATTTTTAAAGTCCACCGTGCGACCTTTGGCATCGGTCAAACGTCCATCTTCAAGGATTTGCAGAAGCATATTGAAGACATCGGGGTGAGCTTTTTCGATTTCGTCGAATAGCACCACCGTATAAGGACGACGACGCACCGCTTCCGTTAATTGTCCCCCTTCGTTGTAACCAACATAACCCGGAGGCGAACCGATTAACTTAGAAACCGTGTGCCGTTCCATGTATTCCGACATATCGAGACGGATCATCGCATCTTCGGAACCGAAGAAATAAGCGGCCAGAGCCTTAGTTAACTCGGTTTTACCTACCCCCGTTGGACCAGAGAAGATAAAGGAAGCAATGGGACGGTTGGGATTTTTTAGACCGACGCGAGCGCGACGAATGGCACGAGACACCGCTTTAACCGCGTCCTCTTGACCGATGAGACGCTGATGTAGGGTATCTTCCATGTGCAGCAGTTTCTCGGATTCGGTTTCGGTCAGTTTATTGACGGGAACCCCAGTCCAAGAAGCGACGATGTGAGCGATTTCCTCGGCATCCACAAAGGGTTCATCGTTGCCATCTTCGCCTTTTTTGGTGGAAGCGAGATTCCGGATCTGGGTTTTGATTTCCATTTCCCGATCGCGCAATTCCCCAGCTTTCTCGAAGTCTTGACCGCGCACCGCGTCATCTTTTTGTTTGAGAATTTGCCGCAGTTCCTTGTCTAATTCCTTGGCTGCCGGTGGCAATTGGGAATTAATCAAGCGCACTCTCGAACCAGCTTCATCGATTAAATCGATCGCTTTGTCCGGTAAGAAGCGATCGCTAATGTAGCGATCGGACAATTTCGCCGCCGCTTCCAGGGCCTCATCTAAGATTTTTAGTTTGTGGTGCTGTTCGTAGCGTTCCCGGAGACCGTAGAGAATTTCGATCGTTTCTTCTACGGAGGGTTCACCGACCATAACCGGTTGAAAACGTCTTTCTAGAGCCGCATCCCGTTCGATATGTTTGCGGTACTCATCCAAGGTCGTCGCCCCGATACATTGCAGTTCTCCTCGGGCCAAAGCCGGTTTGAGAATATTGGCCGCATCGATCGCCCCTTCGGCTGCCCCGGCACCGATGAGAGTGTGAACTTCATCGATCACAAGGACGACGTTACCCGCTTGGCGAATTTCGTCCATGATTTTTTTGAGGCGTTCCTCAAATTCGCCGCGATACTTGGTTCCCGCCACTAACAAGCCGATATCGAGGGTGACAACCCGTTTTTCTTCGAGAATGTCGGGAATATCCTTGTTAGCGATGCGTTGGGCTAATCCTTCTGCGATCGCTGTTTTACCTACCCCCGGTTCCCCGATTAGGACTGGGTTATTTTTGGTACGACGACCGAGAATTTGGATAACGCGCTCGATTTCCTTTTGCCGGCCGACCACGGGATCGAGTTTACCCTCGCTGGCCATTTGGGTGAGATTGGAACCGAATTCGTCAAGAGTGGGGGTTTTAGTGCGACCTTGGGAAGATGAACCAGCGGCCACTTCGGCGGTTTCCCCTAACATTCTGATCACCTGGGTGCGAACTTTCGAGAGATCCACGCCGAGATTTTCCAGAACCCTAGCGGCCACACCTTCCCCTTCGCGAATTAGTCCTAAAAGGAGATGTTCTGTGCCAATATAGTTATGGCCCAGTTGACGGGCTTCTTCGAGGGAGAGTTCTAAAACTCTTTTGGCTCTGGGGGTGAAGGGAATTTCCACGGCTACGAATCCGGAACCGCGACCGATGATTTTCTCCACCTCCACGCGCGCATCTTTGAGATTGACACCCATGGACTTGAGGACTTTGGCGGCAACTCCCGTTCCCTCTCCAATTAGTCCTAGTAAAATCTGCTCTGTTCCCACGAAGTTATGGCCAAGGCGGCGGGCTTCTTCTTGGGCGAGCATGATTACTTTAATGGCTTTTTCCGTAAATCTTTCAAACATAGCCTATCCATCACCTACACAAGCGACCCTAGATATGCTGATTTTAGCACGGCTTTTTAGTTTAGCTGTCTCTCAGTGATCAGTTATTGGGGAACGGCTATTAGTTATAGTGGTTATGGGGCTGAAGATTTTTTCTGGGGTCAATGGCTCTTAGCTGACTTGCGGAGATGCCCGGAATCTCCCAGATTATGGTTTTAGCCCCCCGGAAACCTGCTGATAAGTTGTTCACCCTTGCATAATCCCCTAAAGTCGTGGTCATTCCCATCTCTCGATCGCTCGACTATCGATCGCCCATTTTCAGGTCAAAACTCGAAGTATAAGCAGATTAAATATTACTACCTATTGACAAATGACTATATATGTTGTAGAGCGGGGTGACATACAGAAAGTTGACCCATATCGTTACTCTGGAGACTGTTATGCAGAAAGTTGACCTATAATATATAGTCAGGTCGCTTAGTATTTGAGTCATCACTATGTATGCCTAAACTAACGCTTCAAGTCCGAACCCATGACAACTTGTTAGAACTACTCGCTCAATCTGAATCGGGAGCTTGTCTGTATGGATATCGCAGCTACACTAAATGAAATTACAACTTTAAGTGTTGAGGATAGAATCCTTCTGGTTCAAGCGATTTGGGACAGTATTGCAGTGGAACAGGTGTATCCTGATTTAACCGAGGCGCAAAAACACGAACTCGATCAGCGGATTGAGGGTCATAATAATGATCCCGATAACGTCCTCACCTGGGAAGAGATGAAAGCATCAGTCAGAAAGCAAGCATGAAGTATGTACTGGTATTTCGTCCAGAAGTCCGTGACGACCTCAGCGATGCCTATGATTGGTATGAGAGTCAACAAGCTGGTTTGGGTGATGAATTTATTGATTGTGTAGATGACTTACTCAATCAGATCGGCATGATGCCAGAGTCTTATGCAATCGTTTATCTGGACATTCGACGAGCAGTCATCAGACGATTCCCATATGCTGTCTACTATCGAGTGATTTCAAGTCGGGTCGTTGTGACCGCAATTTTTCATGGTCGGCGTGATCCAAAGTCATGGCGATCGCGAACCTAACAACCCCAATGCACCGGACCATTGAGGTTATTGGTTAGCAATCTTGTAGGGTGCGTTCCCTAAGGCAACTTCTACCGCTTCAGCGATCGATTTTGGGGAACGCACCATGCACATTGATTGAAGTTGTGAGTCTAAGTGCGATGCAGCCTTTGTGGTCCCAGTTGGGGAATGTTAGCGAAGATTGCCAATGTTTAGGTTAAAATAGAGGGGCAAAAGTTGCAACGGGGTCAGGACAATGACAGTTAATCAACTCCGCTACAGCAAAGAAGAATTCGCCCGACGTGGTAATGAGATTTATCAATCTCAGGTGCGCCCCCAAGTCGAGGAAGGCAATCATGGGAAGATTGTAGCCATAGATATTGAAACAGGTGCTTTTGAGCTTGCCAATGACACAATAACTGCTTCTAATCGATTGCTTGAACGAAACCCTGATGCTCAAATCTGGCGTGTCCGAATTGGACATAAAGGCGTTCACCGCTTTGGCGTAGGTCGTCTGCTTTAACTTTATGATGAACGGAATTGTTGATCAAAACTGCGAGGCGAGGCTTAGGTTAGTCGTAAGCAATGAGAGTAAACAGAGGCAAGTAATTGATGCTGTTATTGATACAGGGTTCACAGGCTTTTTGACCTTACCTCTGACAGTGCGATCGCAATCTTGTAGGGTGCGTTCCCTAATGCAACTTCTACCGCTCCACTGATCGATTTTGGGGAACGCACCATGCTCATGGATTGAAACTGTGAGTCTAAGCCTCGTGGGTTGGGTTGAGCGAAACAATACTGGGGCGAAAATAGCTCAATTCGCTTGAAAAAGCGCAACCCAACCACCCCAAAGGTTACTCTTTATTGGGTTTCCTTGAGTCAACCCAACCTAAAATAATTGCTAAACTACTGCTATCATCCAAAGTTAGTGACGGCGGGTGAGTTCAAGCGTTAGACATTCAATCTACTTAAAGATCAGAGGCAGGCATTGACAATTAATGTAGGATTAGTTAGTATGATGAGCTAATCCTACTGGGCTGTCGTGGGCAGTTTAGGGCAATGAGTAAGAAAGTTAGCATAACCTTAGACGACGAAGTTTTGGACTTTGTAGATCGACTAGCAAGCAATCGTAGCCGCTTTATCAATGATGTTCTCTGGCAAGAGAAGAAAAGGGTTTTTATGAAAGAGCTAGAAGATGCTTATAAAGATCAGGCCAATGATCCAGAGATGCAAGCAGAAATTTCTGTCTGGGATATTGCAGTGGGCGATGGTCTAAATGCCTAATGGAAGACTAACCTATAAGCGAGGAGAGATATGGTGGGTCGATCTGAAACCCGTTGTTGGTTATGAAACCGATAAAGAACGCCCTTGCCTGATTTTACAAAACGATATTGGCAATCAAAATGGAACAACGACAATAGTTGCTCCATTGTTGCCTGGGAAAAGGACTTATCCTTTTGTTGTCAATATTACCCCGACAGTGCAGAATGGACTAGACGGAGATCGACACATCAACTTAAGTCAAATGAGGGCTGTAGATTCTCAAAGAATTAAGAATAAACAGGGTGTTTTAGAAGACGTTTATTGGCAAGAAATAGAGAAAGCAGTCTGTATTCAACTCGGTTTCAGTTTAGGTTTTAAGCCTTCATAGTGCGATGCCAAAGGCACTGCGTAGCAGAGCGCATCGCCTCGTGGGTTGAGTTGGGCGAAACAATACTGGGGCGAAAATAGCTCAATTCGCTTGAAAAAGCGCAACCCAACCCCCCCAAAGGTTACTCTTGGTTGGGTTTCCTTGGGTCAACCCAACTACAATAATTGCTGCTCTATTGATCTGATCACCCATTTTCAGGTCAAAACTCGAAGTATAAGTAGATTCAATATTACTACCTATTGACAAATTCTTGTATGTGTTTTACCATGACGTTTCTATTAGCAAAAAAGAACTTAAGATCATGGCTTACGATCTTAGCACAAGATTTACGTTCACGGCAGGTGCGGATTTGGCTTCCTCTCCAGAAGGTTGGCTTGTTCCGACTGATGTGACTGTCGATGCTTTGGCCGGCGGCGACCGCATTACTGGAACTACGCCTACAGGATCTGGTATCAGCGGCATCGGCCTCAACAGCAGGAGCACCCTCAACACCAGCAGCGGCAACGACCGAATCGAGGGTCGTAGTTTTGGTAGCGGCTACGGCATCAACAACTCTGGCACCATCAACACCGGTGGCACCGGCGCCGATGATGACAGCATCACGGGAGAGGGCTGGTGCGGCATCTACAACACCGGCACTATCCTCACCGGCAGCGGTAGGGATATCATTGGGGGAATTGCCACAGGGAGTGCATCTGGCATCTACCACTCTGGCAGAATCGACACCGGTGACGGTGACGACCACATTGCAGGAGTTAAAGATACATCTGTACGTAGTGGCGGCGACGGCATCCAAATCAACCGCGGCACTATCAACACTGGCACCGGCAACGACGCCATCAGAGGGTGGGGGCATTACTACGGCATCAGTAATGACGGTACTATCGACACTGGCACTGGCAACGACACCATTACAGGAGACGGTTATGGTGTCACGGCCGGCATCAACAACACTGGTGGCACCATCAATACTGGTGCTGGCAACGACAGTATCACAGGTGGCACTGAAAGTACGGGAACTGGTGCCATCCATGGCATCATCAACACCGGCACTATTGACACCGGTGCCGACAACGACACCATTATGGGAGCTGCTGGGGGATCTGACAGTTCCGGCATCTACAACAACAGCTTCAGGAACATCATCACTGGTAGCGGCGACGACCGTATCAGTGGATCTGGTCTCGCCTATGGCATCAGTAACCTGGGTACCATCAACACCGGCATCAGCAGTGGCACCATCGCCGATAACGACACCATCACAGGAACTGCAACGGCATCTGGCCCTGGTAGCTCTGGTATCACTAATAGCGGTGCCATCGAAACTGGCATCGGCTCCGACGAAATCGTGGGGACTGGTGGTATCCATGGCATCCTTACTTCCGGCAGCATCAATACTGGCATCGGCAACGACCGCATCACGGGAAATGGTCTCACCTATGGCATCTACAACAGTAGAACCATCAATACTGGTATCAGTGCTGGCAGCGGTGCCGATAACGACAGCATTACAGGAACTGCAACGGGAACTGGTATCACCTATGGCATCTACAACAGTGTTGGTTACACCATCAACACCGGCATCCGCAATGACACCATCACGGGATCTGCAACGGGAGCTGGTATGAACTATGGCATCTACAACAGTGGAACCATTGACACCAGCAGCGGCGACGACCGCATCACGGGAACTGGTAAAGCCTATGGCATCTACACCACCAGCGGTAACATCAATGCCGGCATCAGCATTGACACCAGCCCCGATAAAGACACCATCATAGGATCCGCAACGGGACCTGGCGGCACCGGCATCTACATTAGCACCGGTGTCACCATCAACACGGGCATCAGCGAGGACAACATCATCGGATCTGGCATGGGTTCTGGCAGCATCGGTATCTACAACGATGGCACCATTGATACAGGCAGTGACCGGGACTTAGTTGATGCCTTAATCGGTGGTTTCGCCGGAAGCGGTATAACGAATCTAGGTGCAGGCGATGACACCCTGAAAGGCTTCGGCAGAGGAACTTTTCAGGGAGGCAGCGGTCAAGATACGCTGGTTTTCAATCCTGGCACCTACACAATCACTGCCGGGGTGGGTGCGGGTAACTATGTAATCAACGGCATCATGAACGTTTCAGGCTTCGAGTTGTTCGGCCCAGGGGCTGATATCACCAGCTTTTCTGCTGCTGTAGCTGCAGGGTCGGTGAGGTTCTGATCATGGTACTCGTGACAACAGGAGAGATGACCCGAAAAGCTTGAAAAACAGGGAACCGGTTATGCCAACCACCTACGATTGCGATTTAATTCTCTGGGCCCGGGATACGGCTCAACTTTTGCGGGAACAACGCTGGGATGCCATTGACTGGGAGCATTTAATCGAGGAAATCGAGGATTTGGGGAAAAGTGAACGCAGTGCGATTGGTTCTCAAATGGAGCGAATTTTGCTTCATCTGCTCAAGTGGCAATATCAACCCCAACGGCACTCCGATAGTTGGCTGGATTCCATCAATGATGGGCGATCGCAAATTCGTCGCAAATTAGAGGATAGTCCCAGTTTACGCGGTTATCCCGCGCAAATTTTGGATAAGGAATACACCAGAGCGCGTCGAGAAGCCGCCAGACAAACAGGTTTAGTCCTCAGCATTTTTCCCGAGTTTTGTCCCTATACTATCGCGCAGGTGATCGAAGATTGGTTGCCCGGTGATAGCCCGGATTGAAGGTTAAATAATCCTAAATCTGGTTATTAAAGACTGATTATTTATTCTCCCTTTTGCATGAGTGCCTTTTGTCTGTCTTGATATGTAGCCTATACTCAACGGATTTAGTATAAGTTGTTCCCCATCTCTCGATCGCTTGACTATCGATCGCCCATTTTCAGACCAAAACTCGAAGTATAAGCAGATTAAATATTACTACCTATTGACAAATGAGTATATATGTTGTAAGACGGGGTGATATACAGGAAGTTGACCCCTATCGTTGCTCTGGAGACTGTTATGCAGAAAGTTTCTGTATAATATGTAGTTATACCGATTAGAGCCATGACCAGAGAAAGCCAAAAACTTTACGAGCTAAACGTAGTCAAGCTATTTCGTGATGCAGGAGGATTGAGCCACTACGCAGAACTGCACGTGCCAGATCACCTGGAAAGACCCGATATCATAGCAAGAATTGATTCTATTACGATTGGAATCGAAATCAGGAATCTATTCAATGACGAGAAAGAGGGGTCTGGCAGTCGCGAACGTAAGCGTCGTGGCATATATGAATCTGTAGTTAAAACTTGTTCCCACATTCATTCAAGGCGTAGCGACAAATGGATTGATGTCCAGGTATCCTTTAGCAGTTATCGTGATGCTGACCTGATCGCAAGGCGAGAAAGAAAAATAGCTGAGATGCTAGTGAAATTGGTTGAGAAGTATGATCCTAAAATTGGAGATTATTTCACCTTGCGTGCTGAAAAGTTGTGGGGGCCGGATTGGCCTGAAGAAATCGACTATGTTCGCGTAATGCGACTTGAAGGGGATCACCCCCCTCATTGGAGTTACACATATAGCTTTTGGGTCGGTGAAACAACAGACGAACTAATACAGAATGCGCTTGACGACAAAGAACGGAATATTCTGAAATGGCGTGATGGATTTGATGAGGCATTGCTTTTACTTGTCTTAGATGGCAGCGTCGGCGCAAGTATGCTTCGCCCGCATGAGCAGTTGATGAATAATGAGTATCTAAGCTCTTTTGATCGAGCCTGCGTCATGGAGTTCGATGGGAAGAGTTACAGAGAACTGCGTCTGCGAAGAGCTAAGGTATAACGCACTGCGATCGCAATCGCCGTAGGGTGCGTTCCCTAAGGCAACTTCTACCGCTCCAGCGATCGATTTTGGGGAACGCACCATGCACATTGATTGAAACTGTGAGTCTAAATGCGATGCCGCTCTTGTGGTCCCAGTTGGGGAATGTTAGCGAAGATTGCCAATGTTTAGGTTAAAATAGAGGGGCAAAAGTTGCAACGGGGTCAGGACAATGACAGTTAATCAACTCCGCTACAGCAAAGAAGAATTCGCCCGACGTGGTAAAGAGATTTATCAATCTCAGGTGCGCCCCCAAGTCGAGGAAGGCAATCATGGGAAGATTGTAGCCATAGATATTGAAACAGGGGCTTTTGAAGTAGCAAAAGACAGCCTCACAGCTTCCGATCAACTTTTAGCCCGATTGACCTATGCTCAAATTTGGTTCGTAAGAATCGGACATCGAGCAGTTCATCGAGTCGGTTTGATTGGGGCAAATTTATTTCAATGATTAATCAACTCTACGCTTGTTTTTGCACAATCTTCTCACTCAATTCTAGGAAGGTGGGACAATATTGGATTAATTACTAATAACTTAATATCTTATAGAGTTTTTCAAAAAGCTTGAGTTGGGTCAATGATCAGGAAACATAACTATTTTCTAACCAAACGATTAGGAAACATTTATGTTATGATTTTCAGAGTAAGCCGGAGATGATAAGACACCATGAAAAATCGCATCTTTACTGTTATTTTGTACAAAGAAGATAATATGTACATTGCTGAATGTCCAGAAGTTGGCACAGTAGATCAAGGAGAAACAATTGAGCAGGCGATTGCTGGATTGAAAGAAGCCACACGGCTTTACCTAGAGGAATTTACCTTACCAGAAACATCCCCTAGATTTGTGACCAGTATTGAGGTTAGTTATGCCTAAGCTGCCACGAATCTCTAGTGGGGAGGCAATTAGATCTCTTGAACGCTTAGGCTTCGAGCAAGTTCGTCAAACAGGTAGCCATGTTGTGATGAAGAAAGAAACCGAAGAGGGCAAAATCGGTTGTGTTGTCCCTGTACATCGGGAATTGAAGGTTGGTACATTAAGTGGAATTCTGAAACAAGCCCAAGTCACAGTTGAAGAGTTCATTGAACATCTATAAGGTCTGACAAATCAATGCACTCGAAGTGATACCAAAAATATTTAGTCCCCCCAGAGAACCCCCTTAGTCCACATAGCACACTTTTCTTTTTTTGTCAAATTTTATGTTAAGAAAGATGTAACTAATGGATAGGGGGACTGTCAAAGATTAACCGTCTTCGTATTCGGGGATTCTTTCCTTTTTCTTCTCGGTGATATTGATCCGGGGGGGATTGTAATCCGGTTCCACGTCATCATCCCACATATCATCCTCGGCCTTATCTTGGTAATCGTCGTACTGAGGACGAGAAAAGCTTTCTGCGCGTTCTGAGCGAGCTTCTCCCCAGTTATCTTCTTCTTCCTCGTATTCTTCCTCATAATAACGAGCCTCGGCCCGTTTTTGCGGTGGGGGAGTGGCACGCAGGGGTTCTTTTTCCCATTCATCCTCACTCCAGCGTTCCTCAACGGGTTTAGCGGCCTCCACGGGGGTGCGGAGGGGAATACCCGTACCTAACTGATTTTCTGGACGAGCAGCGGGGGTATAATAAGCTTCTTCCTCTTCTCTTTCCCAGGGGGGACGACCAATACCCAAACGTTCCAAAACCCCCACACTAACCTGTGTGAGACGTTCTTCGGCCCCTTCAAAGACGATTAAGCGATTCGGACCGCTGCTAACCACTTCTTCGATAGAAATTTCGTAGGTACTGATCAATTGTTCGGGGATCAGAGGCAATCCCAGGGAAGCAATGATAATGGAATGTAATTGACCACTGAGGGGATCAAATTGATAATCGCGGACTTTGCCTAAAGGTTCGCCGGTTTCCGTGATCACTTCACTACCGATTAAGGGAGTATAAGCATCGATATCGACGGATTCCAAGACGTTATCATCTTCCACGAGAACCACGTCTCCTGTCTGACTGATGCTCGATAAATACATATATTGAGGCATTCCCGACAAGGAGAGGATATTGTCGCGGAGTCCCAGGGCAAATACTTCTCGTTGATCGATATCTACTAGGATATCTTTAACAACGCCGAGTTTTTTGCCTGTATTGCGAGTGATAACCTGTGTATTTAAAAATTCTGAACGTAAGCGACTATTCTCTGTGATCATTTTTTCCTATGGGTAGGCGTTAGGGCGTGGGAATACGAATTATTGTAGGCTTAATATATAGGGCGAAATTGAGTGTTAATTTACCGATATTAGCTTAGATCTTAAAGTTCCCTGAGATTAACACTTTTTTTGGCCTTGTTTGGGCGATAGTTTCGGGTGATAGATAGGGTTAAACCCATTTTAGCTAATTCTTTACATTTTTTTAGTAACAACAAAACAGGAGCTAGAGAGAAACTCCCTTGGCTCCTGCTGTCTAGATTTTGATTACATAGTTAAAGACTGCACCTCAGTTTCGATCAGTTTAGCCAAGTCTTGCAGGAAGGAGGCCGCATCGGCCCCGTAGATGACTCGGTGGTCACTGGTGAGATTAACCGTCATCTGTTTTTGCACTCCGAATAAACCATCTTTATTGACGACGATTTGGGGACGGGAAGCACCCACGGCCAGGATTGCGCCTTGGTTGGGGGGTAAGATAGCGGTAAAGCGATCGACTCCGAACATTCCCAGATTAGAAATGGTAAAAGTACCGCTATTGTATTCTTCCGGTTGCAGTTGTTTACTGCGGGCGCGATCGACTAAATCTTTCCAACTGCGGGAGAGGGAATAGATATCCATCTGGTTCGCAGAGCGCAAAACCGGCGTAATTAAGCCACCATCGGGCATAGCCACGGCTACAGCCACGTTAATCGCCCCGTGGTATTGAATTCCTGCGTCGCTATAGCAGGCATTAACGATCGGATGTTTAGCGAGGGTATTAGCTACCGCTTTTGCTAACAAGGCCGTCATGGTGACACCCTTGGATTTTAGCTGTTGATAGAGTTGATCCAGTGGGTCGGTGGTGATAGTGTAGCCCACTTGGAAGGTGGGAACCTGTAGGCTAACCGACATATTCTGGGCGACGGCTTTTTGTAGAGTGGTGAGGGGAACAGTCCGGCCGACTGGGGCGCTGGTTGGAATCGGGGCTTTAGGAGCCGCTACAGGGACGCTGACGGGTTGCGGGGGAGTAATGACAGGAGCGGGGGCGGTGCTGACTTTTCCTGTCGATTTTTCTACGTCTTCGGCGGTAATTCGTCCGTGGGGACCGCTACCCACTAGGGTTTTCAGATCCACCTTTAATTCTTTAGCCAGTTTTTTGGCCCTGGGAGAGGCGACTAAACGGCCATTATCTTTAACGACGGCGACGGGGATCGAAACGGGAGGCGGAGCGATTTCTGGGGTCTCTACGGGCTTGCTAGGGGCGACTGCGGCGGTTTTTCCCTGAGCTTTGGCCAGTTCAATTTCCGCTTCAGTTTCGGCAATATAGGCGATCGCTTCCCCCACGGGTGCTTCCTGGCCAGCTTCGACTAAAATTACAGCGAGATAGCCATCATAAAACGATTCCACGTCCATGTCGGCTTTGTCGGATTCGACCACTAACACCGTTTCCCCTTTGGTGACTTTTTCCCCGGGGGACTTCACCCAAGAAACTATTTTTCCTTCGGTCATGGTGGAACTGAGCGCGGGCATGAAGATATCTCGAATCATGGTGGAGTGCTTCTATCTCTAATGTTTTGAGCCATAGCGCATTTTACCACAGTTGATGGGGGTGGGGGGCTTTTCAGTGAGCAGTAATCAGTAATCAGTAATCAGTGAACTGCAAACTCACATCTGATAACTGCAAACTCACATCTGGTAACTGGTAACTGATAACTGATAACTGATAACTGGTGACAGAGGGAAAAAGAGAAGGGAAAACGGCCCCTTCTCTGCCGTATCTAGACAAAAATTGTTCTAGTTGCCAATATGGACCGGTTGTGCTTGCAGAGATTCAACTAAACCGCGCACGGCTGCCACCATGGCCACTTCATTATCCAATTGATTGATCGCCGAACCAACACCGATACCGGCCGCTCCAGCAGCGATCGCCATAGGAGCGGTGACAATGGATAAACCAGAAGCGCAGAGGACGGGAACCTTAACCGCATGGGAAATAGCGTGGGCTGCCGCTAAAGTCGGGGCAGCTTTTTCAATCAGTCCCAAAATACCGGCGTGACGGGGTTGACTGCTAGTGCCGCCTTCGGTTTGAATAATGTCAGCACCCTGACTAACTAGAGCTTCCGCTAGTCTCACCTGTTCATCGAGGGGCAGCAGATGGGGAACTGTCACAGACAGGGTAATTTCGGGCAGTAGGTCGCGAGTTTGACGGGTTAGGGCTAAAACTTCCGCCGCCTCAAAAATGCGTCCTTGGGCATAAAAACTATCGAAATTACCGATCTCAATTAAATCAGCCCCGGCCGCCACTGCCATCACCAACAATTCTGGCTCGACGGCCGATACACACACGGGTAAATTTGTCAAGGCTTTTACGGACCCAATTAGGTCAGCATTAGCGGCAATATCGACAAAAGTTGCTCCTCCGGCTGTAGCGGCTTTAACTACTGAGAGAACCTGCGAGCGATCGAAATTATTTAACCCACTAATCACTTTCAGGGCATGACGACGGGCGAAGGCTTGCTGTAAGGCAAAATTGATCATTAATCTACACCTATCTGGAATTCTCAAAAAACATTTTCCCACCTTCTCGCTAGTAAGAGGGTGGGATTTGAGAATTCTTAGGGAAATTTTCTTTAATTTAGGTTTTGATTCTCTTGGTTTTTGCGCTTGAGGTTTTGCAGTTGTTGCAGCAGTACCTCGATTTCCGCTTCTAGATGCAGGTATTTCACCTGTTGGTCAGCTTGGTAGGTGGTGCGAATCTGTTTCATGGCGGAGGATTCCTTAGTTAGTACAGTTGTCATAGCGGTATCTATAGAGTGCTGATTATGTTCAATTGTTTCAATTTGTGTATAGTACCTTGACAATGTCTTAAAGAAAACCTTTTTATGGTAGTTTCTCAACTGGCACAGGATGAAAGAGGGGAAAAATTCTTGCAACCAAGGGGATCGGAGTGCGATATACTCAGTCGCGAACGATATTGGCAAGCATGACCATGGTAGCGGTAGCAATTTTAGCAGCGGGTAAGGGAACCCGAATGAAGTCCAGCCTTCCGAAAGTTTTACATCCCCTCGGCAGTCGATCGCTAGTGGAACGGGTACTTAATGTCAGCGAATCCTTGCATCCCCGGCGAAAACTGGTAATTATCGGTTATGAAGGGGAACAGGTGCGAAATACTCTACAGCATCTTGCGGATATCGAATTTGTTGAACAAAAGGAACAGTTAGGCACTGGCCATGCTATTCAGCAGTTAATCCCCCATTTAGAGGACTTTCAGGGGGATTTGTTGGTCTTAAATGGCGATGTTCCCCTGTTGCGTCCCGAAACCTTGCAAAATCTTCTCCAGATTCATAAAAACCATGGTAACGCTGCCACCCTCTTAACTGCTAACCTCCCTAACCCGAAAGGTTACGGTCGAGTTTTTTGTGATGGCAATAATCTCGTTAAGCAGATTGTCGAAGAAAGAGACTGTACCGATGCCCAACGACAAAACCACCGGGTTAATGGGGGTATATACTGCTTTAATTGGTCAAAATTAGCGGCGATACTGCCTAATTTAACTCCCAATAACGATCAAGGTGAATACTATCTCACAGATGTGGTCAATTTTCTCGATCCCGTCATGGCTGTGGATGTGGAGGATTGTTTAGAAATTAGCGGCATTAACGATCGCAAACAATTGGCCGCCGCCTATGATATCCTGCAAACTAGAGTCAAAGATGATTGGATGGCCGCTGGAGTCACCATAATTGACCCCGATAGTGTCACCATTGAGGATACTGTCACCCTCAGTCCCGATGTGATTATCGAACCCCAAACCCATCTGCGCGGTGAGACGATAATCGCTTCCGGTTGTCGTATAGGTCCGGGGAGTTTAATCGAAAATAGTCGGATAGGCAGCGATGTAACGGTCTTATTTTCGGTTATTTCTGATAGTCAGGTGGATTCTGGTTGTCGCATCGGTCCCTATGCTCATTTGCGCGGAGAAGCGAAAATTGGGGCTAATTGTCGAGTCGGTAATTTTGTTGAAATTAAAAAAAGTGACATCGGCAATAAAACCAATATTGCCCATTTATCCTATCTGGGAGATGCCACTTTAGGGGAAAAAGTGAACGTTGGTGCGGGAACAATTACTGCTAATTACGATGGCGTGAAAAAACACCAAACTATGATCGGCAGTGGCACAAAAACTGGGGCAAATAGTGTTTTAGTGGCCCCTTTAAAATTAGGAAAAAATGTCACCGTGGCCGCTGGTTCAACTATCACTAAAAATGTCCCCGATAACGCTTTAGTTATTGCTCGCGAAAGTCAGCGTGTGATCGAAAATTGGTCAGATCAGTTTCAGTAGGTTATGGCAGTTATCAGTTATCAGTTATCAGTTCACTGTTTACTGTTTACTGTTCACTGATGGTGTCTAAGGCGTTAAATTTGCGTGATGAAGCATGAAATGTTATAAAAATCTCAGTTCTCCCTATAGAAAAGAGTAAAAACTTTATGGCACGCACCGAGTCCACAATGTTAGATTTGGGGACAAAAGCTCCCAGTTTTGCCTTACCCGATGTGGTTTCGGGTGAAACTATTTCTCTGGACAGCTTTGCGGCTAAAACCGCTCTGTTAGTCATCTTCCTCTGTGAACATTGTCCCTTTGTTAAACACATTCAAGAAGAACTTACCCGTCTAGGTTGCGATTATGCTAACACCAATCTGGGCATCCTCGCCATTAGTTCTAATGACGTGGAGAAATATCCCGATGATTCGCCGGAAAATTTGAAAAAAATGGCGATAACCCTTGACTTTAAATTCAATTTATGCTATGACGAAAGCCAAGAAGTGGCGAAAGCTTACACGGCAGCCTGTACTCCCGATTTTTTCCTCTTTGATAGTCAGCGCATTCTAGTCTATCGCGGTCAATTGGATGATAGTCGTCCTAGTAATGGTGTACCGGTGACAGGCAAAGATCTCCGGGCCGCTATTGACAAGGTTTTAGCCGGTCAACCGGTGCCGACGGAGCAAAAACCCAGTTTAGGCTGTAATATCAAATGGAAACCGGGTAATGAGCCACCCTATTATGGTTAATTAACGAAGGGTGTAGGGTGTAGGGTGTGGGGAGTGGGGAGTGGGGTGTGGGGTGTGGGGAGAATAAATAAAATAATCTCCTATCTCCTGACTCCTGACGACCGACTCCTAACTCCTAACCCCACCAACAAGCTTTTTGCCGCAAATCCTACTTATGAGACTATTTCAATAGCGTAACCGATTGCTGTGCTAATAAGGCAGTACCATAGGCTGCTTGATCCTGTTGAGATAAAAGCACGGGAACCCCTAAATGACGCTGACGAATTATTCTCCAAGTCGGATTTTTTGCCCCACCACCGGCACTATAAACTCGCTCTAATTTATTGGCCCCCAATTCCTGTAAACGCTGATAACCTAAAGCTTCAATGCGGGCAATACTTTCTAGTAAACCATGCAAAAATTCTAGAGGATTATCGGGGCGAGGAGTCAGTTTTGCAGGTAAAAAAGGATCATTAATGGGAAAGCGCTCGCCCGCTTTTAGTAGAGGATAATAATCTAAATTACTTTCTTTTTGTCCATCTATTGCTAAACTATAATTTCTCAATTCTTCATGAGAAAAAAACTTCTTTAACACTGCTCCCCCCGTATTAGATGCCCCACCGGTTAACCACAAATTTCCTAAACGATGACTATAGATGCCATAGTTACTATCATCAACTTTCTGGCTACTTAATAATTTTAAGACTAAAGTTGAACCTAAAGATGTCACTGCATCCCCTAAAGAATTAGCACCACTGGCTAAAAATGCCGCTATGCTGTCGGTGGTTCCCGTATAAATTAAACAATCTTTCGGGATAGCAAAACGAGTCACTAAATCTGGTTTAATAGTATCGATCGCTGTACCCGGGGCAAAAATTTGCGGTAATAAATTAAACATCGGTAAATTCTCTAACCAATCGGGATAACAGAGATTTTCGAGATCATAACCTAACTTTAAGGCATTGTGATAATCACTAATTCCCAGTTTACCGTGCAGGAGAAATGCTAACCAATCCGCTTGCGAGAGAAAATAACGCGCTTGCGAAAAAATTTCTTGTTCACTCCACCAAAGTAATTTAGCTAAACTGGAGGTAGCAATAATCACGGGATGGTGAGGGGGTGCAATGCCTTTAATTGCTTCTAAAAACCCAATTCCTCGCCCGTCATTGTATAATATGGCCTCAGAAAGAGGATTACCCCAATTATCACATAATAACACCGTCGAGGAAGTACCATTAATTGCGATCGATTTAAGTTCTGAACGCACCGAATCCCCTAGATTATCCAATAAATAAAATAGGGCCTTTTGCCAATCCTGAAAATTGGCATTAGTGAAAGGATAATGAACCTCAGCGACGATATTTTTGCTAGAATCAATAGCAATCGCTCGCGCTCCCGATGTGCCAAAATCAATACCTAAAGATAAACCCATAGATGTCTTCACAACCCCCTCATTCTGGCTACCATTGGGATGGTATCACTTCCCGATTCTTTGAAGGTTGGTACTTCCGAGTCATGATTCCGCAATTAGCCGATGGATTCGCCTTTATGTATTCTATTCAAGACCCAAGGGGCGGTCAAGTCAATAGCGGCGGAGCAGTACAAATTTTAGCCATAGAATCTAATTATCTTTGTCGCACTTTTCCCGATACGGATAAATTTTGGGCAAGTCGTCAGGAATTAGCCATTATCCATTGGGGAAAAACTAACTTAAAAATCCGTCCCCGTCTGCTTTCTTCGTCAGATTTTTTTGAGTCTATTCGAGAAGGTTATCAAGCAACGGCAAACCAGCAGCAAGGACGAATTTATGATCCCGTCACTGGAGAAATCTGTCAATGGGATTATCGCATTGAAACTAGGTACACTTGGGGAGATAACAAGCGTCCACCCCAAGCAACAGCAGGAATATTATCTTATTTACCGATTTTTGACCCGGGTTGGCAGATTTTAACTGCTCATGGTTTAGCAACGGGAATGATTACCCATCGGGGAAAAAATTATCAATTTGAGAATGTACCTTTTTATAGCGAGAAAAATTGGGGTTATTCTTTCCCCGAAAAGTGGTTTTGGATTAATTGTAATGCTTTCCCTGAAAATCCCGATTTAACCTTAACCGCAGTGGGTTCTACCCGGAAAGTTCTTAACTGGACGGAATCGGTGGGAATTATCGGTATTCACTGGCAAAATCGCTTTTATAAGTTTGATATCTGGAATTCTCAACTAACTTGGACAGTGCAACCCTGGGGATACTGGGAAATGAGGGCAACCAACGAGAATTATACCATTGTCTTAATCGGGATCAGTGACCATCCTCCCGATCGCGTGCGTGTACCCACGGAAAAAGGTCTCTGTTTTGCTTGTCAAGATACACTCAAAGGTAAATTATCGATAAAATTGGCTGATAGTCGTGGTAAAACCCTTATAAATGCCTCTAGTCGTCTAGCTGGTCTCGAAATTGGCGGTATTTGGCCATCAGCTTGGATTAAACAGTGATTTAAATCACCATTACGAGGGGAGAATATCCAGTTATCTGGCTGCATCTCAGACAACATTGAGAGGCAGCCTCGATATTCTCTAGAAAATGCTCGATTACCAGCTAATTACTTTAACCGTTTCCTTAAATAAATTTGCTTCTAGGGAATCGGGGGAACTTGTCACCACACCGGCAATTAGATCTTCGGGTTTTATGGCTGCTTGTTTCATACAGGAGGGACAAATTAAGACTTTTCCCCCTTGACTGATGAAATCTACTAACATTGCTTGCAGGGTTTTACCGGTGATACCGTTAGTGTGTTGAGGAATGGTCGTCGCTGCCAGGTGTACCCCTGTAATATTCAAAAAAATGGTGGTTGAGTGACCTTTTTTCAGCATATTGGTGGCGACACCAATGGCCATTGCAGCTCGCCAAGGATCATCGGTGGTTAAATTAACAAATAAATCGGATTTTTGTTGACCGACAGCGATTATTGCTTCGTTAGTTTGTACTGGAGAAAGGGAAGGATTAGCCAAGACTGGGATAGATGTAACTAAGGATAATCCGACAAGGGAACCAAGGGCTAAAGATTTTAATAACATTTTCTTGTCCTCTTGCTGCTGGGTGCAATGAAAACATTTTCATTATGATAACTTCTGGAAAATCTTGTCAACAGACAGCCTGTCAAACTTTAATTTTTGTTGCGGATAACAAAAACCATCTACTAATAAAAATGATAATTATTTACTTATCTAACATTTTATCTAATCTTTCCTGAATCAATAAAGCTAGGGAAGAACGCAAAAAAAATAAACCAAATAACCCCGCTAAACTGAAGGGAATAATAGCTAGTTTGCTATAGTTGGTGTCTAATAAAAATATGGCTGAGATAATGCTAAATCCCAATAGACAGACATTGATTAATACTTTAATTCCCAGATAAATTCTTTTCAGAAGTCGCTCATTTTCGCGTGACTTAACTTGAAAAACTAAATTTCCTCGCTCGATTTTTTCCTCTAATTGACGGATCATTCTTTCGTTTTTATTACCTTTTTGCCATTGTTGTTTAAGAAAAGTGCGAGCTTGATTAGCTAGGGTAAGCATGGTGTTGGTAGTTCCTCCTGATACCGCTAGACTTTTCACAAAAGGTTGACTAGCTGCTAATAAATTATACTGAGGATCTAAAGAGCGGGCAATCCCATCCAAAGTGGTGACAGATTTAATAATAAAAGTCATTTGGGGAGGTAAGCGAAAAGGTTGCTGTTTAAACATTAAATACACTTGATCGCTAATTTGTTCAAAGACCCTCACATCTACCGGTTTATCGCGAAATTCATCTAAGAGAAACTGGACGATATTTCGCACGGGCTGCAGATCTCTAACGGGTTCAATTAAACCCATATACACCAGAGTTTTTAAGACTGTTTCCGTATCCTTTCTCAAGACAGCGAAAAAGGTTTCGATCATTTGATCTTTAGCGACGGACTTTAACTCGAACATTGTGCCAAAATCGTAGAAAATTAACTCCCCTTCCTGACTAACTGCCATATTACCCGGATGGGGATCCGATTGGAAAAAACCATCCTGTAATAGTTGTTTGAGATAGGAACAAATCCCCAGTTGAATAATCCCATCTACGTTAATACCATTAGCTAGTAAAGTCTCTCGATCATCGACTTTAATCCCGGGTACATACTCCAAAGTTAATACCTTGCGGGTGGTATATTGCCAGTAAACTAAAGGGACTTTTACTTGAGGATAATTCTTAAAATTTTCCCGAAAGCGATCAGCATTTTTGCCCTCATGAATATAATCGATTTCTTGAAAGAGTAGTTCAAAGAATTCTTGATATATAGCTTCTAAATTATATTTTTTCACCACGGGTAAAATATTTAACCAACGGGTGAGACGATGCAACAATTCAAAATCGAGATTAAATAGTCCTTCTAGATTCGGTCTTTGTACCTTAATAACGACTTCTTCCCCACTTAATAACCGCGCTCGATGTACTTGTCCTAAACTGGCACAAGCGAGGGGAGACACGGTAAAACTTGCAAATAAATTATCTAGGGGTTGTCCTAATTCTGTTTCAATAACTCGGATCGCTTCTTGACTATTAAATTCGGGAACTCGATCCTGTAATTGGGTTAATTGTTCGATATATTCGAGCGGAATTAAATCTGCTCGCGTCGATAAAGATTGTCCAATTTTAATAAAAGTTGGTCCCAAATTCATGAGGCGATCAACTAACCATTTCGCTCTCCTTTGCCGTTTTTTGCCCCTATTAGCCCCCGTTAGACGATCCCAGAGCAAAAAAGTCAAAAACTGCGTTGTAAAGCTAAATATCTCCAATTGACGAACAATCGGTGATCGCAAGCTTTGCTGCCAATGTAAAGACTTCGAGGAATCAAAGGGAGTAAGCATCAGTTATCAGTTATCAGTTATCAGTTATCAGCAAAACCGATCTACAGCGTTTCTCGTCAAGGTGAAGTATAAATTAAACCTTGCCGAAGCAAGGATTCCAGTCGCAAAAATGTGCTTCATCTATCTGAGAAATGCTGTCAAGTGTTACCTTCCCGTTTCCGAATTCGCCGGTAAAAATCCGGATTTTCAGTTTTTAATCTCTGGGACGGGGTAAACCCAGATCTACCGATAGAAGATGACTGCAAGCAAAACCAGAAAAGGCCACCGCGTTTAATCCTTGACCGGGGAAGGTACTATCTCCCACACAATAAAGATTAGGAATAGCTGTGCGATTAAAGGGCATTCCTAATAAACCTAACAGTTTTCTTCGCGGTATTGGGCCATAACTGCCATCGATTCTATTCAAAAAGCGGCGATGGGTGCGGGCCGTGCCAATTTCGATATAATCTAATCCTGTATCTAGTTTGGGAAAGAGTTTTTTCAGGCGCTCGATGAGACGATGAGCAGCGGCCTCTTTTTTCTGTTGATATTCTTGGGGGGGCAGTTTTTGCCATTGATCAATCCAGCTAGGGGTGAAAGTATGAATGATATGATGGTCTGGAGGTGCTAGGGAGGGATCGAGTAAGGTAGGAATAGAAACAAAGATAGTTCCCTGTTCTGCTTCCATATTTTCCCAATCTTCTAGTAAAATATGGTGACATTCGCTTCCTGATGGTAATACATCGGCCTTAACTCCCAGATGCAAACTCAGGAAACTGGGGGATTTTTGATAGCGTTTTTGCCATTTTTTTTCGCTACCCGGGAGAGATTCCGGGGGGAGTAGTTTCTCGAAGGTATCCCAACGGGTGGCATTAGAAACAATCTTTTTCGCGTAATATTCTTTACCATTGGTCAATCTTACCCCGATCGCCCGTCCTGCATCTAAAATAATCTTATTCACTCTCGCTTGATACTGGATTTCACCACCAGCTTTTTCCAATCCCGCGACTAACTTGAGAGCAATCTGTCCCACTCCCCCCCGGGGATAGTTAATTCCCCCGTAATGGCGATCGCTAAAGACCATTCCCGCATTAATCATCGGAGTGCGATCGGCGGGTACTACCGACCAACAATAACATTCCATATCGATAAATTTCAATAATTTCGGGTCTTTAATATATTTTCTGGCCACATCTCCCGCATTTTGGGGTAAATACTTGACCAATCCCAAACAGGATAAAGGATGCTGGAAAAAAACCCTAGTCAGATAGCGGGGTTCTTCCAATGATAGTAAATCCATACTATTGAGGCAATTAAACACCTGCCAGCATTCATCGTAAAAGCGCCGGATACCGGTTTTTTCTGCGGGAAAATGGCTAATTAATTCCTGTAAAAATTGTTCGTAGTCGCGATGAACTTTTAAGTCTAATCCGTCCGGGAGATGATAATGGATCTGGACGGGATCGGCAATGGTTTCGATACTCATATCCACCGCTGCCAAAGCTTTGGTTAAGAGGTTAGTCGTCCCCTTTTTGCCAAAACCAAAAATCATCGAAGCACCCACATCAAAACGATAACCCTCTCGTTCAAAATAACCCGCGCTGCCCCCCGGAATCAGATAACTCTCTAAAACCAAGACTTTTGCTCCTTTTGCCGCTAATTGCGTCGCTGTCACCAATCCCCCGATTCCCGACCCAATCACGATCGCATCGTACTGATTACTCATAACTTGACTCGATAAATTTTTGCATCAATTCTTGATTGTAACCCTTGACTAGCGGTCATCTATCGGCTAGTTTGGGGGAGCAAAAAATTTTTGGGGAGCGATGAAAAGTTGCTAAAAGGAAAAAAGTCCGGCTCTCTTATTCTTTGTGTGATCTCGCGTAGCGAGCGCGTTGCGACCAGTTTAACTTACTCTAGAAGTGATCAATCTTTGTGTCCTCTGTGTCTGGAGTGGTTCCCTCCACTCCCTCGCCAGCAGGACTGTATCTTAGAATATATTTTGCCCACCAAACCTAAGAGAGCCAAAGTCTTGACAAATCCCGCCGCTTGACATAATTGGATTTAGGTGATATTATGTTGCGGAAAGACGGACAGTGCTACTGTTATAAAAAATATTGGCTCTTCTCGTTTGTGTATGGAAGAGAGAAGAATAGGGGTAGTTTTCCGTAAATATATTCTTCAAAGCCTTGCCTAGCAAGACTCGTCCGAATAATAAGCACTGATTACCAGACAAAGTCGAGAGGAGCCAAGTAATTTACCTTAAGATTAATTAATCAATTGGATAATGTATAGAAAACTGGCGAACAAAATCCTTAAATTGGCTAATTACCTATCTAGGTCATCGAAGCGATCTCTTTTAATGATCACCGACTGCCTTGTTTTTTGTCTAACCATCTATCTGGCCTTCTCTCTCAGGTTGAATCTGAGCCTCGAATATCGGGAAATTAGACCTTTTTTAGAGCCAATATTGGGCTTAATTGCCATTAAAACTCTAGTTTTCTATCTCAAAGGTATTTACCGTCCCGTAGTACGTTATACAGGATTAGAGTTTCTTTCCTCCGTACTGCAAGCGGTTCTCTATAGTTCAGGGTTTTTAATCATTCTGGCCTACTTTCAAGGGGATGCCTTTTTGCCGCGTTCAGTCCTGATTATCGACGCATTGTTAACCCTAGTATTGGTTATCGGGGTGAGATTGTTGATTCGTTCTGTCTTTCACCGTCTGAATATTTACGTCAGTAGTGTGGATAGAGAACCGACAATTGTTATCTATGGTGCGGGGGTTGTGGGTCGTCAATTGGCACGTTCCCTACAAAATGACCCCCACTATCGTTTATTGGCCTTTGTTGATGATAATCCCGATTTGCAGCACCGAGTGATCCAAGGCTTTAGGGTTTATCCCCCCTCTCAATTGGCACTACTGCACCAAAAAACAGCCTTTGACTGGGTTATTCTCGCTATTCCTAATGTAGCCAAGGCCAGAAAGCGGCAAATCATCGAAAGTCTAGAAACTTTACCCATCGACATTAAAACCGTTCCTCCCCTCTCAAAAATTTTATCGGGAGAAACGACCATCAATCAGATTCGCAGTGTCGATGTCTCGGAATTATTAGGACGGGAAGAAATTCTACCTCATCCCGAACTTTTGGGAAAAAATGTCACCGGTAAAGCGGTGTTAGTCACCGGGGGTGGTGGTTCCATCGGTTCGGAATTATGCCGACAAATCGCCTTCCTCAACCCAAAATGCCTGGTAATCTACGAATTAAACGAGTTTTCTCTCTACAAAATCGATCTTGATTTAAGCGAAAATTATAGCGATTTACGCAAGTATGCCTATCTAGGCAATGTTCTCGACCGCAATCATCTAGACCGAGTCATCCAACAACACCAGATTGAGACAATTTATCACACGGCCGCCTATAAGCACGTTCCCCTTGTGGAAGCCAATCCTAGTCAGGGGGTTTACACTAATGTTTGGGGCAGTTTAAATGTCGCTCAGACCGCGATCGAGAATTCAGTTAGTAATTTAGTTCTTATTTCCACCGATAAGGCCGTCAGACCAACTAACATTATGGGGGCCAGCAAACGCTGTGCTGAGTTAGTCGTGCAAGCTTTGGCCGCTTTACCCGACAGTTCCACCTGTTGCGCGATCGTCCGCTTTGGCAATGTTCTCGATAGTAGCGGTTCCGTGGTGCCGCGTTTCCGGGAACAAATCGCCCAACGTAAGAATATTACCCTCACCCATCGCGATATTATTCGCTATTTTATGTCTATTCCAGAGGCGGTGCGTTTGGTTATACAAGCGGGAGCCATGGCTAAGGGGGGTGAGGTATTCCTGTTAGATATGGGTGAACCGGTAAGAATTTACGATTTGGCCCTACAGATGATTCGTTTAAGTGGCTTGGAATTAGGGCAAGATATCGATATTGAAATCACGGGATTAAGACCGGGGGAAAAACTCTACGAAGAATTATTAATCGATACCGATAAAGCTCGTCCCACCTCTCACCCAAAGATTTTTTGCGCTCATGAACACTTTCTTGCTTGGGAGGAATTGCAAATCAAATTAGAACAACTGCTTAATTCTATTCAAGTTAATGACCGTCAGGGCCTAGTTAAGTCCCTACAAGATTTAGTTCCCGAATACCAACCCCCGCAGCAAATGGCAAGTAATTTGTCAAATCAAAAGTGAAAAAGAGGAGTTTTATCTCTCCTCTTAATCTAATTGAACCGAATGCTCTTGTTTTAATTGCTTTTGGATAGCTTTTACCGTCTGCTCAATTTTATTGATTCCGCGAGAAGAAGGGCGATTTATTCTATCAGCTAGAGGAGAAGTTTGTTGAATAGCAATGCTTAAATAAAGAGGAAAAGCGAGGGTAAAGGCTAAAAAAAGACGTTGTAACATGATCCACTCCCACAAAAGTTCTTCAGCGATTATTTAGCCGGCTGAAACTTCTAACAGAATAACGACTAACTAGGAAAATTTCAGCCAGTTTGTGACAGTCCGGCAATTGGTGGGGCAATCCTAAAGAATTAGTGCTGAAACCCTCAACCCTAGACCGAGAGTCTGATACATTGATCTAGAAACATGATCGATCGCCCTATCTATGCATAAAATTCCAGTTACTGTGATCACGGGTTTTCTGGGTGCGGGAAAAACTACCCTCATCCGTCATCTACTGCAAAATAATCAAGGCCGACGGGTGGCCGTTATGGTCAATGAATTCGGAGAAGTGGGAATTGATGGTGATTTGTTGAAAAGTTGTCAGACCTGCGACGACAACCCCAACGATAATATTGTGGAATTGACCAACGGTTGTCTGTGCTGCACAGTACAGGAAGAATTTCTCCCCACCATGCAGAAATTGCTGGAGCGACGGCAACAGTTGGATTGTATGCTGATCGAAACTTCCGGATTAGCTTTACCTAAACCTCTGGTTCAAGCTTTTCGCTGGCCGGAAATCCGCAACGGTGCGACGGTGGACGGAGTAATCACCGTGGTGGATGGTTTTGCTATCGCTAGGGGTCGTCTGGTGGCGGATTTAGATGCTTTAACGGCACAAAGGCAAGCAGACCCCAATTTAGAACACGAAACGCCTATTGAGGAGTTATTTGAGGATCAGTTAGCCTGCGCTGACCTGGTACTCCTAACTAAAACCGATCTCATCAGCGAAATTGAATTAGAAAAAATTATTAATTGGCTGAAAACACAACTGCGATCGACGGTAAAAATAGTTACTTGTGCCGATGGACAAATTAGCCCCGATGTGCTATTGGGATTTAATGCCGCCGTCGAGGATAATTTAGCTAGTCGTCCTAGTCATCATGATCACGAGGAAGAACACGATCACGATGAGGATATCAATTCTGTGCAGTTTTGCCTCGATTCTCCCGTAGATGCCCGAATTTTGACCCAACGGATCAAGGAATTGGTGGCCCGAGAAGAAATCTATCGGGTCAAGGGATTTGTTAACGTGGCCAACAAACCGATGCGTATGGTGTTACAGGGAGTCGGCGATCGCTTTGATTCTTTCTTTGATCGACCCTGGCAATCCACGGAAACGCGGCAAACTCGCTTGGTCTTTATCGGCCGCTCCCTCGATAGTCAGAGAATCGAGCAGGCCTTAACTAGGGTTTGCTGAAGAAGTTTTTCCTAGGGACAGGGTGTGGGGTAGGGAGATTATTTTTATTTATTCTCCCCTCTCCCTTCTCCTTTCTCCCCCTCTACAATAATTACTCGCAGCCAGAAATACGTTGGGTAGTATCATACTTTGTGCTTTTTGTCAAAAAAACTTTTTTTTTGCAATAAAACTACACAAAAAAAAGATCATCGTTATGGGTGAAATTGACTGATTTGACCGTCTTAATTAGGATCACCTTCTAGGTGTGGCAAGGGTTTCAACCATTGCTGCCCAAAAAAGCACAAAATAACCCATTGTGAAATTCTATCAAATCGCTGTAACCCTTGTAACATCGTTGTTAAATAAAAATCCTTCTCAATTAATTCTTAAGAATTTGTAAATATTGCGGAATGTTAATTTAAATATTCTCAAGTTTTTGCAGTCAATAAATAATTTTTGCTTATCTTTGATCAACAGAGGCAGTCCCAATGAAAAAATTTTCACCCCCACAGATGAAAGAGGTTTCTTTCCCCACACCCCACACCCCACACCCCACACCCCACACCCCACACCCTACACCCCACTGAAAAAGCTCCGGCGTTCGATCGCCCGGATAGATGGTCGGGGATTTGGGTTAGGGTAGTAAAAGATACAGATTACCCACCCTTCCAGACCAAAAATTATGACGAATACCAGTAACCCGCTGCTTGCCGGTCAAGGATTACCGGCCTTTGACCAAATCCAACCCGGCCTGATTGTCCCTGGCATGACGCAACTTTTGCAGGAACTGGCCAGAGAATTAACCGAACTAGAAGCGCAGATTACCCCCACCTGGGAAAAATTAGTCGAACCCCTCACCCGGATTGAAGAACGTTTAAGCTGGAGTTGGGGGATTATCGGTCATCTGATGGGGGTAAAAAATAGCCCAGAATTGCGTCAAGCTTACGAAACCGTACAACCACAGGTAGTCGAGTTTATTAGCCGTTTAAGCCAAAGTAAACCCATTTATGAAGCATTTTTGTCCCTGCGCCAAGGGGAAAGCTGGGGGCAATTAGACGAGGCACAACAGCGCATTGTCGAAGCTTCCCTGCGGGATGCCCAATTGGCTGGGGTGGGATTGGTAGGGGAGAAAAAAGACAGATTTAACGCGATTCAACTGGAATTAGCGGAAATCACCACGAAATTTTCTAATAACCTCCTCGATGCCACCAAAGCTTTTCAACTAAAACTAACAACCCCAGAAGATATCGCCGGTTTACCCCCTAGTCTCCTCAGTTTAGCCGCCCAAACCGCCCGCACCCAAGGAGAAACTAACGCCAGCAACGAAACTGGCCCCTGGGTGATTACCCTCGATTTTCCCAGTTATTTCCCCTTTATGAAGTACAGCGATAATCGGGAATTGCGCGAAAAACTCTATAAAGCCTACGTTAGTCGGGCTGATCTGGGAGAATTGGATAATAATCCCTTAATCGATCGCATTTTGCAACTTCGTCAGGAACAGGCCCATCTTCTAGGTTATAGTACCTACGCCGAGGTCAGTCTTGCCCGGAAAATGGCCAATTCTGTGGATGAAATCGAGAAATTGCTTGACAATTTGCGCCAAGTAAGCTATGAAGCGGCAAAACAGGATTTAGAGGCCTTAAAAACTTTTGCGGGAACCGACGATCTCAAGAATTGGGATATAGCCTATTGGTCAGAAAAACAGCGTCAGGCCAAGTTTAACTTTAGTGCCGAGGAATTACGCCCCTATTTCCCCCTACCACGGGTTTTAGAAGGCATATTTAGCCTCGCTAAACGGATTTTTGGGGTAGAAATTATCGCTGCCGACGGTAAAGCACCTATCTGGCATCCCGATGTGCGTTATTTCCAGATTAACGACGAAAAGGGCGAAAAAATCGCCTATTTCTACCTCGATGCCTACAGTCGTCCCGCCGAAAAACGCGGCGGTGCTTGGATGGATGTCTGTATCGGTCGGGCCAAAACCGGCACCGAGGTGCGTTTACCTGTGGCTTATTTAATCTGCAATCAAACCCCTCCAGTGGACGGAAACCCCAGTTTAATGACCTTTGAGGAGGTAACTACCCTATTTCACGAATTTGGCCACGGTTTACAGCATATGTTAACCACTGTGGACTATTCTGGCGCGGCGGGTATTAATAACGTTGAGTGGGACGCAGTGGAATTGCCCAGTCAATTTATGGAAAATTGGTGTTATGATCGCCCTACTTTAATGAGTATGGCCAAACACTACCAAACCGGTGAAACTCTCCCCGAACATTACTATCAAAAACTGCTCCTAGCTAAGAATTATATGAGCGGTTCGGCTATGCTGCGTCAGTTACATTTGTCTTTAGTAGATTTGGAATTACACCATCGCTATCAACCCAATGGCAGCGAAACTCCTAAACAAGTCAGACAGCGTTTAGCGGCAACGACGACGATCATTCCTCCCCTACCGGAAGATGCTTTCTTGTGTTCTTTTGGACATATTTTCGCTGGCGGTTATGCGGCGGGTTACTATAGTTATAAATGGGCAGAAGTCCTCAGTGCCGATGCTTTTGCCGCTTTCGAGGAAGTAGGATTAGATAACGAAGAAGCAGTGAAAGCGATCGGTCGTCGTTTTCGCGACACTGTCTTAGCTATGGGGGGAAGTTCCCATCCTATGAATGTTTTTAAAGCTTTCCGCGGTCGTGAACCTAGTACCGAGCCTCTCCTCCGTCATAGCGGCTTATAAAAGTAGTCAAACACTTTTCTTTGTGGTGCGTTACGGTAATATTTAGCTCTTGATTTTTTCCCTAAAAACAAGGGATTGTCTAACGCACCCTACTTTCATAAATAGGCTCTCAAACTTGCTGTAAAAATAGAAATGATAAGTTACAATACTATTGTTCTATACATTACCAATCTAGCCTTTGATAAAATTTATGGAATCATCTACTCTACCGATTCATAATCCAGCCGAACGTTTATTAATTATCCTACAAAGATGTTCTCAAGACGAAACTGACGAATCAGTTCAAGCAGTTTTAGCAAGAGCAATGGAAGTGAAAAATGACACTGATTCTGTTCAGAAAGGGTTGATTCAATTACTACAGCTTATTTATCACATAGAAGATCAACTACAATATTTTTCTTCAAACAAACAGTCTTCCTATAAAAGACTTATGAAAGAAATTAGTGATGAATTAATTAGTGTATTTTCACAACTTCAAATAAAGTGGTTAAGTCATTCAGCATATCCATTAAACTCTCCTGACTGGCACGCTCTACATTGGCTTCCTTCTTGTGTAGAAGATGTTGAGCAAATATATTTAAGCAAAGAGGATTTGAACAGGTTAAGGGAAGAAATCTTAGGTTTAATTCAAATGATTGAAGATAGCAAAATTACGCAAGAGTTTAAACAATTTCTGCTGATTAAATTAAATGAAGTCCTAGAAGCTCTTAACAAATTTTACATCGTTGGCTATAATGGTCTTCGCAAGGAAATTTTGGCTACTCTGGCTGAGTTGAGAATTAATGAAGTCGAAGGCGAAGATAGAGAAACTAAGAAAAATGTATGGCAAAAATTACATGAATTTTTAACAAAAATAGTTCCAGAAAAAGCACAAAAGATTAATCCGCCAATTAGTCTCCCTGTCAATGTTTATAAGCTGGTAGAAATGATCAACAATCATAATATTTTGCCTCCAGGTAATTAACAAAAAAGGGTTGCTATCATATTTAAATCTTAGATTTTGGTGTGTTACGCTTCGCTAACACACCCTACTATATATTTTTATTAAGAATTATCCGTCCCTTGTAACATTAAATCTTAATTCTTAACAAATTACCCTAGATTCTCAGAGAAAAACTGATTATAATAAAGGGAACTGAACAGAACTGCTCGATCGATAGATAACTGATTAATTAAAGTTTTATTACTTTTGATGGCCTGGGATTAAGAGAAGTAAATTTATTCTTGATCGCTCCCTGAAAGTGAGAAGAAATAGTTTTAATAAACAAAGAGTTTTCAACTTGGCAAAAATCCTCTAGGGGCAATACACATGGAAGTTATAACCGAGACAATTAACCCAACTTCGATCGAACGGGAACCGATCCATCTCTATAACCGAATTCAACCGCACGGGGTGCTTTTAGTTCTCAGCGAACCGGAGCTAAAAGTCAGCCAAACTAGCAATAATAGCCGCAGTTTATTGGGTATTTCTCCGGGGGAAATTATCGGTAAAACCCTAGAGGAAATCTTCGATCCCTTTCAGATCGATCCTCTAAAATCAGCCATAGAAAATAACGATTTTGATGCTCTCAATCCTGCCAAAATTTGGGCGCGGGTTAAAGGGGATGATTTTGCCGTCTTTGATGCTATTTTCCACCGTAACGCCGAACAAATGCTGATTTTAGAGTTAGAACCAGCTATTTCCTATGAAAACATTCCTTTCCTGAGATTCTATCACCTAGCCAAAACTTCGATCGATAAACTTGAAGCCACCCGTAGCCTGAAAGATTTCTGTAATATCATCGTTAAAGAAGTGCGAAAAATGACAGGATTCGATCGAGTTATGTTATACAAATTCGACGAAGAAGATAACGGTGATGTGATAGCAGAAGACAAAATAGAGCAACTAGAACCCTATCTAGGTTTACGTTATCCCGCTTCCGATATCCCTCTCCCGGCACGAAATTTATTAAGCGCTAATTGGATTCGACAGATTCCCGATGCTACCTCTGAACCCGTCGAGCTAGTGCCTAGTCTTCATCCCGAAACCCAACAACCCTTAAATTTAACCCTGTCCAGTCTTAGAAGTGCTTCTCCCTGTCATTTAGAATATCTGCATAACATGGGAGTGGGAGCATCTCTAACCATTTCTTTGATTGAAAATAAACGTCTCTGGGGCATTATTGCCTGTCATCATCGCACCCCTAAATATGTACCCTACGAACTCCGTAAAGCCTGTGAGTTCTTAGGAAGAGTGATTTTTTCGGAAATATCGGCACGGGAAGAAACCGAGGATTATGACTATCGAGTAAAATTAAGCTTTGTGCAATCGCAATTAATCGATTATATGGCGGAAGCTAATAACTTTATTGATGGATTAATTGCCCATAAACCGAATCTGCTCGATCTAACTAAAGCCACAGGAGCCGCTATTTGTTTAGGCGGCAATTATACCTTAATTGGAGTAACACCGAGCGAAGAAGAACTAAATTATCTGATTACTTGGCTAGAAAAAAACGTCCATGAAGATGTTTACTATACTAATTCCTTGCCGCGAATTTATACCGATGCGGGTAAGTTTAAAGATATTGCCAGTGGTTTACTAGCAATTCCCATTTCTAAACGTAATTATCTCCTCTGGTTTCGTCCAGAAGTAATTCAAACCGTGAACTGGGGTGGTGATCCGGGTAAAGCGATCAAAACGACTGCCATAGATGGTAATATTCGTCTCTGTCCGCGTAAATCTTTCTCCCTCTGGAAAGAAACCGTTCGCCTCAAATCTTTACCCTGGAAAGCGGTAGAAATTAACGCCGCACTAGAATTACGAAAAGCGATCGTCAATATCATCTTAAAACAAGCCGATGAATTGGCACGTTTAGCGCGGGATTTGGAACTATCAAACGCCGAATTAAAAAAATTCGCCTACGTCGCTTCCCACGATTTACAGGAACCCCTCAATCAAGTCGCCAACTATGTGCAGTTGCTAGAAATGCGCTACACCGAAGAACTGGACGAAGATGCTAAAGAATTTATTACTTTTGCCGTCGAAGGTGTCAGCTTGATGCAAACATTAATAGATGATGTGCTGGCTTACTCAAAAGTGGATATGCAGGCGGTAGAGTTTAATACCATCGATGCTAATCTGGCACTGGAAAAAGCTCTCGCTAACCTGAAAGGGAGAATTCAAGAAAGTCAAGCTATAATCACCGTTGATCCTTTGCCAATTGTCATGGCAGATAAAACTCAGTTAATGCAATTGTTCCAAAATCTCATCGGTAATGCCATTAAATTCCGGGGAAAAGCAACCCCCACTATTCATATTGCTGCTCAACGTCAAGAGGAGGAATGGCTGTTCTCTATCAGCGATAATGGAATTGGCATCGATCCCCGATTTTCCGAACGCATTTTCGTAATTTTCCAACGACTGCACACCCGCGACGAGTACCCCGGCACAGGTATGGGTTTGGCGATTTGTAAGAAAATTATCGAGTGTCATCGCGGACGAATTTGGGTAGAATCCCAATTAGGTAAAGGAGCGGTTTTCTATTTTACAATTCCCCTAGGAGGTAACGAGCGTGAGCGCTGGCGAGGACGTGCCACACAAAATTATCTTATTAGTGGAGGACAGTAAAGCTGATATTCGCCTCATCCAAGAGGCATTAAAAACTAGCACCGTCCCGCACGAATTAGTTATCGTTAGGGATGGTGTCAACGCCATGGATTATCTGCGTCGAGAAGGGGAGTATCTCGATTCTCCTCGTCCTAATCTGATTCTTCTCGATCTGAATTTGCCAAGAAAAGACGGACGGGAGGTATTAGCGGAAATCAAAAACGATCCCAGTTTAAAAAGAATTCCTGTGGTGGTTTTAACCACTTCTCGCAACGAGGAGGATATTTTTTATAGCTATGAACTGCACGTTAATTGTTATATAACCAAGTCGCGCAATCTCAACGATTTGTTCAAAATTGTCAAAAATATCGAGGCTTTTTGGTTAGAAACCGCTACTTTACCTGGGGAGTGAATCATTATCAGTGATCAGTTATCAGTTATCAGGAGTCGGTCGTCAGTAGTCAGGAGTCAGGAGGCAGCTTTATTCTCCCCACACCCCACACCCCACTTCCTAACTTCCCAAATCTCTTTAACTCTTGATTAAACAATGGGACTCTCGCAGGATATAAAAGTTCTTTTAATCGAGGATAATTTAGCCGAAGCTCGATTATTAAAGGAAATTCTTAAGGGTAATGAAAAAAAAGAATTTCATCTGGTTAATGTGTCAAGATTATCGGAGGCAATTTCTCTTTTAAAACAAACAAATTTTGATGTAATTTTATTAGATCTAACTTTACCAGATAGTCAGGATTTGGAATCCTTAGCTCCCCTTTTAATTACGGCTCCGAAATTACCAATCGTGGTTTTAACTAATACTAATGATGATAATTTAGCTTTGGCAGCACTACGTCAGGGAGCGCAGGATTATTTAATTAAAAGAGAAGTAAGTTTAGAAATTTTAACTCGATCGCTATGTTATGCGATCGAGCGAAAACAGATGGAGGAAGCTTTACGAGAATCGAACGAAGCTTTAAAAATGAGCGTGATTGAACGCACTAATCAACTGGAAAAAGCTCAGGAATTAAATCAGTTAAAAACTGAATTTGTTTCCATGTTATCTCACGATTTTCGCAATCCTTTAAATAAAATTTTACTCTCGGCTGGATTATTAGAAGAAAGTCGCGATCGGTTGACAAAAGATCAGCAAGTTAGCTATTTTCGCATGATTCGATCGGCCATTAAAGACATGGATCAATTGCTCACAGAAGTGTTATTAATTGGTAGGGCCGATTCTGGGAGATTATACTGTCAATTTGATCCAGTGGATTTGCTCGATTATTGTCAGAAATTGGTAGAATCTTTTATGGTTAAGCCAGAAAAACAATCGGCAATTATTTTCCAAATTGAGGGCAGCTTAGAAAGAGGACTTTGGGATGTTAATTTAATTAAACATATCTTGACAAATTTACTGGGAAATGCTATCAAATATTCACCACAGGGAAACCCCGTAGAATTTAAGATTATTGTCGAATCCGAGCAGGTAGTCTTTAAAATTATTGATCGAGGCATTGGTATTCCCAGCAAAGATCAAGAAAATTTATTTAAACCTTTTTATCGCGGTAGCAATGTCGATAATATTCAAGGAACGGGATTAGGATTAGCCATTGTCGGACGCTGTGTGGAAGCGCACAAAGGACAAATTTACATAGAAAGTGAGGAAGGAAAAGGCACAAAGATCACGGTGATTCTACCGATTATTACCGACATTGAACACCTAAATTGAGATCAACAATAGGGTGGAACCACAATTTTTTTTTCTGCTGCCCCTCTCCCCTAGGGTTGATTCATAGTAGGGTTGATTCATGAATCAACCCTACCTCTCCTCTCTCCCTGCTCCCCTTCCATAGGATTGAGGATCACCCTGAGCGTTCATCCGATCGAGTGATTTTGCGGAAAAGTGTTAAAAAAGATTGCTGTTTGTAAAGACAACTGTTACCGTGGGTTCAAGAGTGCGCTTTGAAGGAGGAAAAATCCCATGCACCCTAACCTATCCATCTATCCCCCGATTGCTTCGCTACTTATGTAGGGCATAGATGCACAAATCAAAGATTTCAGAAGCAAAACCAATAAATTTCTGTACTGTTGCTTAAAACAGGAGTTTGATCATGAAATTACAGGGAAAAACAGCCCTAGTCACGGGGGCATCCCGGGGCATTGGACGAGCGATCGCCTTAGAATTAGCCCGACAAGGTTTAAGCAGAATTGTGATTGTTGCCAGAGATCAAGAGCGATTAGACAAACTAGCCAAAGAAATTGAGTCTCTAGGGGTCATTGCCACACCTTTAGCCCTAGATTTAACCGAAAATGACCTTGTTAGTCCTTCAATTATCCGCGTTTGGCAAGAATGTCGTGGCATTGATATCCTCGTTAACTGTGCCGGTATTGCCCATCAAACCCCCTTTCTGCGATCGCAATTTTCGCAAGTGCAAGCAGAAATATCTTTAAATCTGATGGCCATGTACACAGTTACTCGCTTAATTGCCCGCCGGATGGCAATTCGGGGACAGGGAACCATCGTCAATGTTTCCAGCATGATGGGTAAAATTGCCGCTCCTAGCTTCGCTACCTACTCGGCCACCAAATTTGCCATTTTGGGTTTTAGTCAGGCTCTCAGGTCGGAATTACGGGAACACAACATCAAAGTTGTCACCCTCTTACCCTCTTTAACCGATACGGATATGGTGCGAGAATTGCAGTTATTTCGATGGTTAAAGCCGATGAGCGCCGAAGAAGTCGCCCAAACCCTAATTACCGGGTTAAATAGGGAAAAAACGGAAATTGTCGTCGGTTGGCAAAGTCATCTAGCTCTTTGGTGTCAAAAATTGGCCCCGAAACTGCTGGAGAAAATTGTCGATTTAGCCTCTCCCTTGCGCCAAAGCAAAGGAAAGCGAGGATGGCGAGAAGTGTTTAACTAGGGTTTGATTAAATCCATCAGGGTGAGCCATGCTCACCCTAATCACCTTCACCAACAGGCAATTAAACGGCTGTCAGGGTTTTTTCTAGAAGTTGTCGGGGAGCTTGAACCGAACCACGACAGTGGATTTCCGCAGAATTATTGGGACTTTCAATTAGTTTAACTTTATCTAATTCGGCTCCTAATTGGCGGATCCGTTCCTCCAATAGTTGAGCGATATGTAAGGCAATATTTTCCGCGGTGGGAACCACTTCGGCAAAGTAGGGAATATCCTTATTTAAAAAAGTATGATCGAAGGGTTCTACTACCAATTCATCGATCGCTTTTTGTAAATCTCCTAGATCCACAATCATACCGGTGCGGGGATCAATTTCTCCCGCCACGGATACTTCTAGGTGATAATTATGACCATGACCGTTTACCCTGGCGCATTTGCCGTAGATTTCCGAGTTTTGTTCGAGGGTTAATTGCGGTAAAGCCAAACGATGAGCGGCACTAAAATGGGTTTTGATAGTTAAAGTTGCTTCCATATCTTTTCCTTGATATTCTGCCCACAATTCGGGGTGTTCAAATAGTTGAATTTTGACCAATGGTAAATAGGGTGCTAATCTTTGCCAGATAACTCTAGCGATATTTTCTGTGGTGGGTAGGGTTTGCTGAAATTCCGGCCAGACTTGATTGAGATAGGAGTAGTCTAATTGACTGGTTATCTCTCGTTTAATTACCTGTTTCACGGTGGAGAGATTCTCCACCATGCCATAAAGATTGAGTTCTTTGTATAGGGAGACGTATAATTCGTAATTGTGACCATGACCGGGAAAACGGCTACCAAGACCAAAAAGTCTTTGATTTTCGGCTTCGTCCCATTCTGGTAGATAATAGCGATGGCTGGCTGAAAACCGCGCTCGACGATTGATGATGCAATCCATAAATGTGGGCGATCGATGACTTTGTAAAGTTACGTTAAGGTAACTCTTTCTAGCATAAACCAGTTTTGTCCCCCCCAGCTTGCAGACTGGGGAAAGTTATCCCTCAATTCTGGTATGGTGCGATCGCTGTGAGTCTATATTGAGATTTTGCTATTTTTAAATATTCCGCTAGTTTCTGTTGAATTTTTTTCTTTTTTCTGGGTCTTGTGGCCATTCTAAACTGGATTTTACCCCAATATAAACCTATTTCTTTTTTTAAATGTTTGTGACTTGATAACTACTTAAGTAGATAGGTATTAAAAACTTTCAGATCCCCCCGCCTATCGGCACCACCCTTATCAAGGGGGGCAGGGGGGATCGAACCTAAAATCCATTTTTAATTTAATTATAACCAGCTACTTAACTCGATTCGTTATTCTTGATTATTGTCAGTAATAATCGCTAAAATTGCCAGTTGATGGAGAGAATAAACGGCCTTCTTGAGTGCCGCTCTCTGTTTTTTCAAGACTAGGATACCAAAAGTATTGACAAATAGACAGCTTTGCTGTAAATTTGCTGGTGATAATCCTATAATTAGTCGCTCCGTAAGGATAACAGCTAAAACTAAAAAACTATTCAGGATTAAGAATCATTTATGAAAGCGATCGTTTTGACCTGCGATAAGTACATTAAATTTGCTGATCACATGATTTATACTTATCAAAAATTGTGGCCAAGTAATCCTTTTACTTTTCGTGTTCCCTACGACAATTATCCTGAGAACTTAGCAAAATATGGCGATAAAGTGGAGTTAATTCCGATGGACTGTTCCAAGATCAGGGATACGGTTTTAAATCTCTTAAAAGACTTGCCTGATGAAGAATGGATTTATTGGTGCATGGATAATCGTTACCTGATCCGAATTCAAGAAGAGGCGGCTAATGATATCTACAATTTTGTTATCAATAACACCGAGTCCGATCTCCTAACAGTTCTCTGCCTGCGCCACCTTAAAGGTGGTTATACCAATTCTCTAAATACCAACTACAGATAGAGCATCCAGGATATAACCTCGTCCAACAATTGAAGCAATTACCTCTTTGTTCATTTCTTCGAGTCGTTGACCAATTAACAAACGTAATTCCTCTAAGTCTCTAGGTAGTTTCCATCTCAATCCTTTTTTTAGATATTGCCAAATCTGTTCAATTGGATTAGATTCTGGGCAATGTGGTGGCTGAAACATGAGAATAATGTTGTCAGGTATTTTCAGGTTTTTTGCCTTATGAAACCTGCCATTATCTAACTGTATTATCAAAATACTATCGGCAAAATATTCAGAAACTAATTCTAAAAATATTTGAAAACATTGACTGTTTAAATGAGTGAATTCGTAAAAAAAATGCTCTCCTGTCTTCGGCTCTACCACCCCATAGATATAGATCGCTTGAAATTGACCCTGCACTTTCCCGTAAGGTTTTACCCATTTTGCTGTTATTTTTCTCCCGCTGATTGTTTTCAGTCCCAGACGAGTTTCATCTTCACATAAAAAGCGAATTTTTCCTGTATTACTCATCATTGTTATCGCCATCCAACTCAGCATTGCCAAATTTTCTAGGAGGTTTTTTTTAAAATCCTCTAACCTTTCTTCTGATTGTTCTAGGCTTTTTGGTCTGGCTATTTTTGGAGACGCTTTTAGCCGATAATATACTAATTTGTGTACAGTTTTGTACTTGGCTTCTATCCCTAATTTTTCCTTTAACCATTCACAAATTTCCTCATAATTATCAAATCCTTCCTTTTCTTTTAATCTTTTTTCTAAGGTTTTTTCTGCCCACTGAGGAACTTTTCTTGGTCTTCCTGTACTGACTTTTTTAGACAATAATTTTTCGAGTCCTCCTTGACGATATTTTCCTAACCAATCTTGTACAGTGACTCTATTAGTCTGTCAAGTTTGAATTGAGGGATAGAGTTTTTTTAATTTAATACGAGCATCAGCAGTAGTAAATCTCCAGTCAACTGAATTTGACTTTTCATTTCGATTTTCTTCCCATGCCTTAATTTCTTGTTTTAAACTATCCATGTCTGGGATACGACGATCGAGACATTGACGATTCAAAACGCTCAACTCAATTTCTGCCATATTTAACCAGCTGCCATGTTTGGGAGTGTAATGAAATTCGAGTTTATCTAAAATTCTCTTGGCCTCTTCTGGTTCAAAGGCTTTATATAATGAGGCTTTTACATGAGTATTTAAGTTGTCTTGAATTACTCTAATTTTCTGGGCATCCGGATAATGCTCATCAACCAAATATTTCATTTGGTGTGCATAATCGCTCGCCGTCCTTTGTTGTGTAACTTCTACATGTCGCCCACCTTGTAATGGTTCAAAAAACATAAACATATTGGCTACACCATTACGCTCATATTGATAGTCATACCTTTCTGGTTCTCTTGGTTCGGCTGGTATTTTCTCTTTTGTTTCTTTGACTAATTGTTTACAAATCTCATCAAAACACAGCCAGGGATTTTGCTGGTCATACTCACTATGATAAATATCCAAGACATCTTCCATGGCACAGACAAACTCCGCTGATTCTTTTGGGGGAATGACCCATGATTGATTCAGCCATGGTTTCAATTCATTTTTTTTAAGGTTTTTCTGATGGTTTCTCGTGATATTTTTTCCACATATTCAAGTTCGACCATTTTATCTGCCAGCATTTGAAGTGTCCATTTTGCTCGTCCCTTTGGTGTTTCACTACAAGCGATGGCAATCAGATATGCTTCCTTTTCCCCATCGATAATTTTGGCACGGCGATGTTCTTGCTTTTTTCGAATTAATGATGATTCAATTCCTGACTCGACAAATCTTTGTCGTACTCTCTCAATGGTGGCTTGAGCAACATTTAAGGCTTCACTAATTTTCGAGTCAGTCCAACCACCTTCCTGTTGATTGACGTCTGCTAAAAGTAGTATTCTGGCATGGTTCATTTTGTAAGCTGCTATTTTTCCTTTCTTGGTTAGCTGCTCGAGTTCAGTTCTTTCGGAGTCTGTTAGATCTACAATATATTTTTTCTTCGGCATTTTTTTGTCTGAAGTTGGATAACTTCTTCCAGATTAGCTCTTTTTTTATCCCTCAAAACAAAATTGATGCTCTACTATTTCTTCCTAGCATTTCCGCGGCTTCTGTCACCGTTTTTGCCTTTTTTGTCTTTAACAAGTACAATACTTGTATTCTTTCTTTTCCTGAACCAGTTTTTTCTTTTCTAAGCAGTTCCTTGAGTTCTGCTTCACTTTCAGATATTTCTATCTTATAAACTCCTGCCATATTTTTCCTTTAACTCTACTAATATCCGACACTCCGCACTTCAAAATGTAGTATAAAGTAGCATAAACTCATTCAAGAAAAAATAAGTAAAAATACTCAGAGAATTAGTCCCAAAAAAGTGAGACAATCAAAAAGCTCAAAAATCTATTAAAGGTACAAAAATTGTCTCCTATCTCAGAGGTAAAAATTAAAAACCTAGATCACTTAGGAATAGTAGCCGGGCTAATTGACGAAATAGGAATAGTTGAAATAATCAACTCTAAATTAGGAATCGACCCCCGAGAAAAAATTTCAGCAGGAACAGTGGTCAAAGCTATTCTAATCAATGGATTAGGATTTGTTTCAAGACCTTTATACTTATTTAGTCAATTTTTTGAAGATAAAGGAATCGAAGAATTATTGGGAGAAGAAATAAAAACCGATTATATCAATGATGATAAAATTGGGAGAGTCATGGATGAATTATACAAACATGGACTGAATGATATCTTTATAGAAGTTGTCTTATCGGTCATCAAAAAATTTAAAATAGAGACAAAATATTCTCATCTAGATGCCACATCATTTCATCTAGATGGAGAATATAAAAGTGAAGAAAAAAGAGAAAGAAGAAGAGCTGCTCAAAGAAAGACCAATAATTATTACCAAAGGATATTCTCGTGACCATCGACCAGATTTGAAACAATGCGTCTTAGACTTAATAACAACCGAGGATGGAGACGTACCATTATTTGTGAGAGTCGGAGATGGAAATGAAGCGGACAAAGCTGTCTTTGGCAAAATCTTAGTAGAATTTAAAAAACAAATAAAATTTGACAGTATTATGGTCTGTGACAGTGCCTTATATAGTCAAGAGAATCTTCAACTAATTCAACATCTAAAATGGATAAGTAGAGTTCCCATGACGATAAAAAGAGCCAAAGAATTAGTCCAAAATTCAGAAATGGAAGAAATAGAGGCCAAGGAAAGAGAAAAAAGGGCAGAGCTAAATTTAGAAGGATATACCTGGAAAGAAGAAAAAGTGACTTATGGGGGAATCCAACAAATCTGGCTAATAGTAACCAGTGAAAAAAGACAAATAAGTGACTTAAAAAAACTAGAAAATAACCTGAAAAAAGAAAAAGACAAAGGGGAGAGAATTCTCAAGAGCTTGCAGAAAGAAGAGTTTGAAAATCCCCAACAAGCCCGATATAAATTAAGAGCAATTAATCAAAAATTAAACCTCGTTAAAATCCTAGAAATTGACCTAATTGCCAGTCAATCAAAAGACCATAAAACGATTTATAAAATTAGCGGCGTAGGGCAAGAAAAAACTGAAGAGATAGTCAGAAGAAGAAAGGAAGCAGGCAGATTTATTTTAGCAACTAACTTAGTTGATGAAGAAGACAAATTAGACTCAGCCGAAATGGTGACAACTTATAAAAATCAACAGTCTTGTGAAAGAGGATTTAGATTTTTGAAAGAGCCTTTATTTTTTGCGGATAGTTTCTTTGTTAAAAAAACGGAAAGAATCGAGACAATGTTATTCTTGATGTCTTTCTGCTTGTTAGTCTATAACCTCGGACAAAGAGAACTAAGAAATAGCTTAAAAAGAGCAAAGGCTGGAGTCAAAAATCAAGTCAGTAAATTAACGAGTCGTCCCACAATGAGATGGATATTTCAATGTTTTCAGGGCATTCATATTTTTATTGTGAATGGGGTCAAGCAAATTGTCAATTTAACTGAAGAACGCCGTTTTATTTTAAATTTTCTGCCTTCATCTTGTCAAAAATATTATCTGTCATCGTTAGTCTAAATAACAAAGCAACAAAGTTGATAACAATTGAGTAATATGCTTATAGGAGAGTCACTACTCCTCGAATTGTTGTGACTTAGTTTAACTCTTCGAGCCGAAAAAATATTTGGCATTTTATGATTTCTCCTCAACATCTGATTGGTTGAGTATTTTTTTTGATTATTCTGATTTTTTTTCTTTGAAAAGACCTGTAGTTTTTTATACTTCAAAGTGAAGTGCGGAATATGGGTAATATGATATTCTAGCCTATCTGTAGTCACATTTTGGAGAATTGGTATTACTTTAAAAGCGACAAATTTATTCAAGAAGGAGTCAAGATTCTCACCCCTAAAAAGCAAGTCGTTTTACGAGAAACGGTATTTTCTCAAGCAGATACTCTCCCGGATCTCTGGTCTCATCAATTCATAAAAGTAAAAGCTTTGAGAAGAGTTTTTGAAAGTTTTCCTGATCGACCATTTGTTGCTAAGGAAATGGATAGTTTCAGAATTACAAAGTTAGTGGGAGAAAGACAATTAATTGTGGACAAGAATATAGCCGTGTATGGGGAAAGCACCAGTCGCGGTGAAATCACAGAAAATTGCGCCGCTAGTTTTAAACGCTGGGGAATGGAGTTACCGACAAATATGAACATCTCTAAGAAATATCATGTAGTAGGAGAACTTACCTATCAATGGCTAGGATTAAAAATAACCCCTCCTCCCAGAGTCAAACAGTTTTTAACCGATGTTACTCGCTGGTATTGGCGCAATGTGTGAGGGCTTGAAACCTCATCTCATACTAAATCCGTTGAGTATAGGCTACATATCAGGAAAGGCAAGAGGCAAGAGGCAAGAGGCAAGAGGCAAAAGGGGGAATAAATAATCAGTTTTCGCCAATTCAAAAATGAAACGCATCAACCTCAAGAGTTGACAAAGAAAGGCTCATCAGGTACTGTCTGATCATTAACAAAAACAAATCAGACCCAAAATGAGCCACCAACATCTTAACATAGAACAAAGAAACTTGCTCTACCAACTTAGTCAGGAGGGAAATTTATCTCAACGGCAAATGGCCGTCTGGCTCGGATGTCATCAAAGCACAATATCACGGGAATTAAAAAGGAATCAAAGTTCTCTTGGCTGCTATCTACCTGACACAGCACAAGCTGAAAGCGAGACAAGGCGAAAAAATGCCAAACAACCCTTTAAAAATGTCAGCGAGTCAGCCTTAGAGTTGGTCAAAGAAGGATTGAAAGATTATCATAGTCCCGAACAAATAGCAGGTCGTCTGAAAAGAGCCAGTCAAGAATCTCTCAGTCACGAAACCATCTATCAAATGATCTATCAGAACTATCACGGATGTGGAGAGTACCAGAAATATTTACGCCGGGGGCTTTGTCAAAGAAAGAGTCGAGGCGGAGCAAAAAGTAAGCGTGGAGGGATTCCAGGGCGTGTAGATATCAGCGAGCGACCAGTAATTGCTGACCAGAAAACTGAAATCGGTCATTGGGAAAGTGACACAATGATTGGAGGCAATCATCTAGGAGTTCTCGTTACTCATGTAGATAAAGCCTCGAAATTTTTAGTAGCAGGATTAGCCAAAAACAAAACCGCATCGGAAATCAATAGAGTCACAGAAAAACTTTTTCAAGAGATTCACCCTGACAAAAGAAAAACCTTTACTTGTGACAACGGCAAAGAATTTTGTGGACATCAAGAGTTGAGTCAGAAACTAGGAGCAGATTTTTATTTTGCTACTCCTTATCATTCGTGGGAGAGGGGATTAAACGAGCATACCAATGGACTGTTAAGACAATTTTTCCCTAAGGGAACGAATTTTAAAATCGTTAAGCCAGAGGAGGTGGAAAGAGCCGTAAACTTGATTAACAATCGTCCTCGAAAATGTCTTGACTATCGTACCCCGAATGAGGTATTCTATAAAGGTAGATCAGACAGTGATGCAATTCAGACTTGAATTGGCCTTTTAATAACCAGATTTAGTATCATCTAGAAGCAGACCCGTTCTTTTTTTTTGATTGTTCAGCCAAGTTCCACAGAGACGAAATTTCGCCTCTGTTAGCCGGACTGATAGCCGATTGAATCGCTAATAATTTTCTCGAGGATTTGTGCTAGGAGGATTTTCTTGGTAGGAAAAGCTGCTACCAAACTCGAATTCCTGTCCGTAGGCTTCCTCTCCGTGTTGAGGCACATCCAAACCTTCTGCTTCCGTATTCGGTTTAACCCGCAAATCCATGAATAAACTGAGAACTTTCAGGATGACAAAAGTACCCACGGCAGCAAAGATATAAGTAGCGGCAACGCCAACAAATTGCGTCCAAACTAAGCCGGGGTTGCCAAATAGTAAACCGTCATTACCGAAGGAATTAACCGATTTAGTCGCAAAAACCCCCGTAAGGATTGCCCCTATTGTCCCACCCACACCATGGACGGGATAGGTATCCAAAGAGTCATCAAAGCGCAATTTTGCTCGGAGACTAACCGCAAAAAAACAACTAAGGGCAGTGATCGAACCAATGAGAATCGCCCCAATCGGCAGCACATAGCCGGCAGCGGGAGTTATACCCACTAATCCCCCCAAAAATCCACTAGCAATACCGATCGCCGTCGGTTTACCGCGTAAAATCCATTCTATAAACATCCATGTCAAACCACCAGCCGAAGCGGCGATACTGGTATTAACAAAAGCTGTGGTGGCTAGGGAACTAGAGGAAAGTGCGCTACCCCCATTAAAACCAAACCAACCAAACCAGAGTAAACCGATACCGAGGAGAACAAACGGCACATTATGGGGTGCATAGGTTTGAGTGCCAAAACTACGCCGCGGACCGATTACCCAAGCGGCCACCAGTGCGGAAATCCCGGAACTAACGTGAACAACGGTTCCACCGGCGAAATCCAGCGCCCCAGTGGCTGCTAACCAACCCTTACCCCAAACCCAGTGAGCTAGGGGAGAATAGATAAAGGTGGACCAAAGCAGTAAAAACCAAAAATAGGCCTTAAAGTTGACCCGTTCCACGATCGCCCCTGAAATTAAAGCCGGGGTGATGATCGCAAACATCATCTGATAGACCATAAACACTTGATGGGGAACGGTGGGTGCATAACCGATATTGTCAGGTGCGGCGGCGGTGACACCGTTAAGAAAAATCCAATCCAGACCACCGATAAAAGCTTCAATCCCTTCACCAAAACCACTTTTACCCGGGGTGACATCAAAAGCGAGACTATAACCCCAAAGCACCCAAGTTACACCAATTACGCCCATGGCTACCAAACTCATCATCATGGTGTTGAGGACGTTACGCGAACGTACTAAACCCCCATAAAAAAAAGCCAGTCCGGGGGTCATTAATAAAACTAAAGCCGACGAGATCAGCATCCAAGCTGTATCTCCAGCACTAATCGGATTGGGGGGAGCGGCGGCGACGGTTTCCGCAAAAACCGGGGCAACTCCGAAATTGAATCCCAGTCCCAGCAAAAGCATGGTTATTCCTACGATCTTTTTCATTGACGGTTGGTGCCTAGTAGCAAGATTAATTTTTTCTGTCTGGAAAGAGACAAAAAACCGAAAGAGAAAAGGTTTAGAAGCTAATTATAGCCACCGATCGCATCGGGGCGAGGCCTTCTTCCTTTTCTCTTTAACTTTGTCGGGGATAAGTTAATCTATCTTTACAAGGTTTAACCTAACGAGCGCTAGGCGTTTCCATGTCAACACTGGAAGCATAATAGCCACCAGTAACGATATCGGACTCCTTGACGAAACCGCTATAGGCTTCCATTCCGTGTTCACCCACATCCAAACCTTCCATTTCTTCTTCGGGAGTAACACGAATACCGAGGGTAGCCTTAAGGATTGTCCAAACAATACCACTGACAATCACGGTAAATGCCCCTACTGCCACAATTCCGATAATTTGGTTAATAAACAGTTGGAATTGACCGGTGATTAAACCCGCATCTTTGTTGAAGATACCGACGGCTAAAGTTCCAAACACACCACAGACGAGGTGAACGGAAGTCGCACCCACGGGGTCATCAATTTTCAGGTTATCGAAGAAAGACACCGAGTAAACCACGACTACACCGGCAATTAAACCGATGATTGCCGCCGACCAATAGGAAACACCATCACAACCGGCAGTAATGGCTACTAAACCGGCCAGAATACCGTTAATAATCATCGAAAGGTCAGGTTTACCATCTTTCGCCCAAGCGGTAAAGGTAGCGGCAATGCCACCCGCGGCCCCGGCGAGGTTAGTGGTGACAGCGATATAGGGTACAGTTTCATTAACTGCCAAAGTAGAGCCGGGGTTAAAACCGAACCAGCCAATCCAGAGAATTAAACAACCCAAGGTCGCGATACTCATGTTATGGCCGGGTAAGGCACTGGTGCGACCGTTGATGTATTTACCCATTCTCGGGCCGAGAATTGCCGCCCCGGTTAAAGCAGACCAACCACCCACCGAGTGAACCACCGTCGAACCAGCGAAGTCTTTAAAACCAAGGTCAGCTAACCAACCGCCACCCCAAACCCAGTGACCGGTGATCGGGTACATGATACCGACGATAATTAAGCTAAAAACGAGGAAATCGACGAATTTAATCCGTTCTGCCACCGCCCCAGATACAATGGTTGCCGCCGTTCCCGCGAAAGCTACTTGGAACAGGAAGAATACTGAGGTGGGCAAGGAGGCAGGCATAACGTAGGTGGCGGGATCGCTACTGCTAAGGAACCAGCCTCCTGTACCGAAAAATTCGTTACTGACAGACCCAAACATCAGGGAGAAACCGATCGCCCAAAATGATATGGTGGAGAGGGCGAAAACGATCAGGTTTTTGGCCAGAACGTTAACGGCGTTTTTCTGACGACAGAATCCCGTTTCTAGCATCGCAAAACCCGCATTCATAAAGATCACGAGGATGGCGGCAATTAAAACCCAGATTGTATTGAGGGCGTTTTGGACATCTTCGGGGGTTAAGGGTTTCGCATCTTGGGCCTGTACGGCCGTGTTCCAAACCACAAAAATAATCGCAGACAAGGGAACACAGGCTAACCAGACAGGGTTAATTTTCGGTAATAAACCGACAAGTTCCCCAGATTTTCGAGCAATTCGTTTCATCGTTAATTCGTTTACTTTGTTGAGTTAGTAGGTCGATTCATTACTTTTGAAAATAATTACCGAGCAATTATGTCCGTTCAACCGCTAAATCCTAGGAACAGAGGTCAATCATTTCAGAAGACCAAACGCCTAGGGATTTATCTTGATGTGTGAGTAGTCAATGTTTTTCGATCTTTGTTTTTTTTTATTTGAGATTTCTGTATCCTCTGATACGTTTCACTTTAAAATAATAATAGTAGAGAAGTGATCAGCTTTTTAGCTATCGGTCGTCAGTATTCAGTATTCAGGCTTCGACGGTGAGACTTCGGCGTGAGCTTTTGTCGAATGCTCAGTGGTTCGACAAGCTTACTAACACGAACACTCAGGCTTCGGCCGTGAGATCAACCGAACGGAGTCAGTAAGAATTGCGGCAATTCACATTTCTTAAGATAGACAACAGAATTTATGTCCGACTACTTAGCGGAAAAAATCGATCTTGATGGGGTAGCAGCAAAATTACTAACTAGGGCTGGCTGAATAAATCTAAAACCCCTGTTGGGTAAGACTTTTAGACTTTTTGGAAATCAAAAAGTACCGGATATGGGAGTGATCGGGGGTAAAATTCAGGTACTTTTTCTCTGAAAATTAGGTAGTTGACCCTGGCGGTTCGACGGATTCGACAAGCTCACACCGAAGTCTCACCGTCGAAGCCCATACCCTGTCCCCACGAAAAACTTTTTCAGCCAACCCTAAATATAGCGGTTCTCGTACCTGTACGGCACACTTAAACCTTTGCTGATTAAGCTTTTCAAGATCGAGAATGTACCTTTTGTGAATGGGAAACGCTATAATCAGTTTTCAATAAGCGGATTTAGTATTAAAACAGGCAGTCCACAATCAAATCCATGAATGGTAGGGGTGGTGCGTTCCCAAATATTGGTTAACCTTGAAATTGTCATGTTTTCAGGGAACGCACCCTACAAAGCTATGGATTGAAATGGGAAGGACAGCCCTATAATATTTCTCTGTACTTTGTTAAATAAAACCTCCAGCTTTTAAAGTTACGTTGTGCTTATCTCAATCAGGCAATTGCCACAGCATTTGTACTTATTGCCTAAATGGGATGCTCCCTCTATTATAGTTATCCAAATTTATAATTTAGGCTAATCGCTATGGAGCCATTTACCCTTGCAGGAATAGTTGCTCTTGTCTTAGTTGGTATTTTCAATAAAACAGGGGAAGTTATTGTCGAGGAAAGTGTTGAGCAAATCAAAAAACAATTGGCTCAAAAGTCACCTGACACGCTTAAACAATTAGAAGCGTCTTCGGAAGATAATACAGACGCTCTGGCACAGCCGATACAAATGATGGCGACATTAATTGAAAAAGATGGAGTATTTAAGCAATTAGCAGAAACCGTAGCCAAGCAAAACCTCGACAAGCAAGCTCAAGCAATTAAAATCATTAAGAATCTTGGATTTATTGCAGAAGCAGGTTCTAATGTAACGGTTACTCAGAATTTTTATTGACTGAAGCCGCCTGTTACGGAGCAGGTCAAACAAAACCGTGATGAAATTAATAAAATACCTCCTCAATTTCAGACTTTGATTGCCGATAAAACTGAGGATTTTGTTGGTCGTGAATATGTATTTAATGAAATTAATTCATTTATTACGAGTAATTCTAAGGGTTATTTTACGGTTATTGGTGATCCTGGACAGGGTAAAAGTGCAATCTTGGCTAAGTATGTTCAGAATACTAGCTGTATTGCTTATTTTAATAGTGTCCTAGAAGGTCTGAATCGTACTGAACAGTTTCTTGAAAGTATTTGTAATCAGTTAATTGAGCGTTATCAGTTGGACTATCACTCATTACCAACTAATGCGACACAGGATGGAAAATTTCTAGAACGATTGTTAAATGAGTCTGTTCAAAAAGAAAGTGAAAATCCGATTATTATTGTTGTTGATGCTTTAGATGAGGTAGATCAATCTAGTTATCGAGGTGTTTCAAATATCCTTTTTTTGCCGTCTCATTTACCGAATGGAGTTTATTTTATTCTAACTTTACGGAGAGGTGTTGATGTTCCGATGACAGTTTATACTCCTTCTCAGTCGTTAAATTTACTTGATGATAAATATCAAGCTGATAGTGAACGAGATGTTAGAACTTATATTCAAAATCGAGTTAAAAAAAGCGAAAAATTACGTCTTCAAATACTAGAAAGAAAGGAAACAGTTGCAGATTTTACTAATAAAATTAGTAATAAAAGTGAAAATAATTTTATGTATCTCCGCTACGTTCTCTCAAATATAGAAAAAGGGGAATATAAGGATTTAACACTAGAACAATTTCCAAAAGGCCTACAAAGTTATTATATGTTTCACTGGCGACGAATGGGAATGACAGATGATCCTTTACCTGTTGAAAAGATTAAAATTGTAATTGTTTTAGCCGCAGTTAAACAAGCTGTTTCTCAGCGTAAAGTTTGTGATTATTCTAGGGAAAGTCCTTTAACGGTTCAGGACATTTTATTAAAATGGAGACAATTCTTACATGAAATCATGAAAGATAATGAAAAGCGTTACGGTATCTATCACTCAAGTTACCAAGATTTTTTACATGGACTTACAGAGAATGATTATCCAGTAACATTTCAGGAAATTCATAGGAATATTTCTCAAGTTGATTCTAACCTTTGGAAAAAGAGAAAGGAGATGAAAAAACGCCACCATGAATGAGTTTGAAGATTTCTTGCCAGAAGATTTAGATACGATGTTGGATTTGCCTTTTCATTTGACAAAAGGAGAGGCGGTAGAGGATTTGTATGAAATTTTGACGGATTTCATGTTTCTTGACTACAAGTTATCCCGAAAAAAAGAGGTTCAATCGTTAATTGAAGATTATCGTTTGGCGTTGGAGTCTCAGCTTGTTTTCTCCAATGAAGACAGACGAGTTTTAGAGTTAATTTTTAGAGCAGTTGAGCAGTCGGCAAATGTTTTACAACAGGATAAATATCAATTGCCAGGGCAGTTGTTAGGTAAATTGATGAAGATTGATGAACCGAAGCTAAAGCCTTTTTTAGAGCAGATTAATGATTGGCGGGAATATGCTTGGTTAAAACCGATAAAAGTTGACATGATTTCACCTCAAGATTCTTTAGTGAGAACTATCGCAGGGGGTAATATTTTTCATGCAATGGCAATTAGCGATGATGGTAAATTTGCTGTAACGGTACGCAATGGTTTAGTCGAACAGTGGAATCTAAAAACAGGAGTCTTAATTAAAGATTTTACTATCAGAGAAACTTATCGAGTTATTGCCTCTAATTTTTATAACTTTGACTCAGTTGAAGATGAGGAAGATGGAAAAAATAAAAAGCAACAAATTATAAATAATATTATTGTTGAAAAAGAGATAATAGAAAGAACTCAGTTTAACTTAATAACAATTAGTCCTGATGGAAATTGGGTCGGAACTGTTTCATCTAGAAAGTCACAACCTATTGGGGCAGGCATAGCGATTTCCGTATTTGAGCTATGGAATTTAGACGAAAATAGTTCGGTGCTTTGCTTTCCGTTAGCTAGATCTACTGCTTATAATGGCTACAGAGATGATGATGAATGTGATTGTCTTGCGCTAAGTTTAAACGCAAAATACCTTACTTTTAGCCGTAATGAAAATTTTGGAGGTTGGTTTAGTTTATATGTAGTTGATTTAGAAAAATATTTTTTACAAATATTAGATTTTAGAAGTATTAATATTAAATCATGTGTTCCTGGTTATCATGAGAAAATCGATCCAAATAATCGAACTTCAAGTTATCTTAATCACTTAAGCTGGATTTGGATTGATATTGACAATGAAAAAGAAATTGATACGCTGGCTATTGGAGATAATAATCGTTGGTTAATTGTTAGACAGGGTGAATATATCAAGATATGGGATTTAGTGAAAGGTCGTCTTCAATTAATTATTCGTGTAAATAATATTCCTTCAATTAAGCGTTTTAAATTACACTCATCAAAATCCTTACTTTTTTTAATAACCAGTATGGGCGTTTATAAAGTCAACCTAAAAAATTATTTAATGAAAGACTATGATATTTTAGATAAAAAATGGGTAAGAGTGATTAATTTTCTTAAAAAAACTATTACATATTTTAGCTTTCCAAAAATAGAAGATGAGGATGAAAAAATAGATAAAATAAATAAATTTTTTTCTGACATATTTGATGAGTTTCCTTCACTACATTTTAAATACTCTTATCTTGAAAAAAACTCTGAAGATGATCTTATCAAACTAAATTGTAGCTTTAAATATTATAATTATAATAATTTATTCCAGCGATTAGTTTACTTATTAGTCAATAAAAAAATAACCAATTTGCGAAAACTTAGAACTCTTCCTATCACAAAGATTAACATTAATATACCCAGTTATATTGTTCCAGATGATATAACTCCAGACTTTCAATGGTTTATTCTAAAAGGTAATAATGGAGGCATTAAACTATGGCATCTGTAGGATTTGATTTTAATTATAAAATTGCCATTAGTCTTGATGGGGCATGGGTTCTTTTTCGGCAGGAACCTAATCTTTTAATCGTCGCTGATTCGGTAACAGGTCAACAATTCAATACCTTAAAATTAAGTCCTTTTAAATATCGAAGAAAAAATATTGCTATTAGTGCTGTTGCCAAAAGTGTTAATCAACTCTGGTTAATTTTTGTTTATGAAGACAATACTTTTGATGAATGGTTTTTAGCGCAAATTTTCGCAGAAAATACAGAAAAACAACCCAATCCTCCTTTTATTTATAGAGCCGTCAGCCAAAATGGTCAATGGGCTTTAAGGGAAACAAAAAGAAGATGTTTTCAATTGCACGATTTAAAAGCTAACGAAATCACTTCACTTGGTTATAGCTTACTACCAGAAATTAAAAAAAATGATGAATATTTTTGGAAAAAAATAATTTTATCAAATGATGCAAAATTTGTTATTACGCCTAAATTAGAAAATGATTTTCTTGATGGCGGATATAACTATGAAAGAGGATTGCGTTACTTTGATTTAATTAATAAAAATCCTATTCCTATTCTTGAGAATAATTCTTATACTAGCTTTTCTCTTTCAGATGACAATAAAATTTTAGTGCTTGGTTTTGAAAACGGTAAAATTGAGTATTATAGATTGGGAAATGGGGAGAAATTTTCATCACTTCTTTTACATCAGTCTCCTGTCACTTTTATAAAGACAAAATTTATAGACGGAGTTTTAACAACTCTTTCCGCCTCACAAAATGGACAAATTATTCTTTTTACGAATAGAACTACTGCTTTTAAATTAGAAAATCACGTCAGCCTTATCCTTTTTTCACCAAATAATAAAAATATAATTATTGGAGATGTAATTGGGAGAAACTTAGATAGAGAACAATACCATTTATTTGAAGTTATCACTCCATCAGTTTTTCCTGAAAAAATAAATTTATTTTTATCATCACAAGAGGCTATTGAAAAAAATAGTTCAAATAACTACTATATTCTATTGGGGTACGATAAAGATAAAAACGAAGTTGTTTATCACTACTTACAAAAAAATAACGAAAGAATAATTATATTGTTTGAATCCTCAATTAACGCTCATTTTTTTAATCAAGAAATATTAAAAGAAGATAATTTTATTGCTTTTACTGTTGAAAAAGTATCCGAAAAACTCATTAAAACTTTTTGTGAAGAATCAGGATATTCATGGGAATTTATTTCTGATAAGCAGGATACTTTAATCGAAAAAAGTTTGCATTTTTGGGAAATTCCTCAAATTAATCCGTATATTAATTTTTGGATGATTGGGCCTGGGTTCCTAAATTTTAAGCTCTATCTTAATCAACGCTTATATTATAAACGAGAAATATTTATTGATGAATCGAGACAATCTGCCTTGCCTTTTTTTCCCATACCAAGCCTTAATATATGGACTGATGATTTAGATGGCTCCTTATTATTCTTTTTTCCTAGTTCTCATGTTTATTACAAAATTAATTTTAAAATCAGTTGTCTTATTGCTAATAATCAAGATGGAAAAACTTATATGGATCTCTATTATGCTTGTGTAAGGGCAGATTATCAAGTTGAGTCTATTTTGCTAAATTTTTTAGAGCAACAAGAAAAACTCTTAGGGAGAACTCACGAAAAACTGATTGAAACACTCAATAATCTTTATAATATTTACTCAAAGCAAGGTAAAACAACTGAAGCGGTAGCAATAATGCAAAGAAAGGAGGAACTTGAAGAATTATACAAGCCTGAAGAAATTATTTTAGCTGCTAGTGATGCCTGTTGGATGCGGGCATTTATCGGTGAGCAAGAGACCTATCCAATTCTTGATAGTTCTTATATTCGTTTTAATGTTAGTCCAGATAAAATTTTCACGCCACCATTAACATTAAATATAGAAAATGAGATTATGAACTCAGGAGAAGTTATAGACATAAAAAAATCAGATAATAACATTGAATTGAATACAACTAAACAAATTCATGTTATATACCTAGTTCAAGAAATTCGTGTTTTATTAAGTCAGATTTTTGAAAATTTTCAATTGATCGTTGAGCCTGATACAAACAAAATAGAATTGTTGAAAAAAACATGGAATGATATTAAACTTTTATTTCATAAATTTGATTTTCAAGAAGATGGGCAATACTTAATCCATAAAATTAAAACAAGTCAACTTTCTAGACAACTTAAAAAATTTATCAAAAATCCCAATAATATTTCTCATCCAGCAATTCTCGTTACATTTATAATTCCTGTCATCTTATTGTTTATTATCGGTCAAGATAACAACTTTCCTTTTACATTCAAAGAAGTAATACTCACCCAAAATCCTCTTTGATTATTGAGAGAATTAATTTCAATTTTATGCTTTAGCTTTTTTACTATCGTAGTTTTAGGCAGTTTAGCTATCACACCAATCTTGAATATGTCTAAACTCTCTAACCTCTCTAACATTGACCTAATCATATTCCCAAACCTAATCAGTTATTCCTTTACAAACAAATTATCAGAACGTGAGCAAAAATGGTTGATTTTCCCAACAATAACCTTTATCCCTCTTTATTTTCTGACATTTTTAATAATTACAATTAGTGCGATTTTTGTAGGAATATCACTAACAAAGGAGATCGCAATTTATTGGACAATGAAATTAGCAACTCAACCCTATTGGTTAATTATTATCTCGATTGGTTTCTTAACTTGGCTTGGCGATTTAGGAGAATGGATACTTAGAAAACAAAGATACAGACTCAGCAATAATGTTGCTGCGATTGTCGGTGCGATTTTTATAAACTTATTAGGAAATTACTTAAATCAAGTTTTTGGGAAACACTTTGATCCTAATTCCTTATTATTTAATTCTAGCCTTGCCGCCGTTGGAGGATACGGGGGAACAACTCAGGATAGAAAAAATAAAAATTTTATTGGTGCATTAGGAGCCGCATTAGCCAGTGTCTATTTTATTAATAAATATCCTCTTCAAGTATTTTCGATTACTCCCAGTATAGAAGCCCTATCCGAAAAAATTCTTTATCTTATCGGGCTATTAATTGGTATTTTGTCAGGAGGATTTATAGGCGGATTTGTCGGCTTATTGATCGGATTTTTTCTCGCAACTTTATTCGCTTTTGCTACGTTCTACTTCTCTTTCGGGGTGTATCACTTAGCCCAGCAAGTAATGAACGATTTTCAAGAAAGAGGCTATAGTAAAACCTTTACTAGCATTATTTTGATGATCATTACCTTATTCGGTAGTGCATTTGGTTTAATACTTAGTCTTATTTTTTAAAGAATCCGCTAAGACGGATTTTAACCGCCTATCCTTTAGCTTCCTGCATTCCAAAACACCCAAAAAATAGGGTTTTAAAAAAACCAGAATTCAAAATAGGAAATAGCGTTGGTCTATGGGTAAAACCGTAGCGGGTTCACAGATTAATAATTCCCCGTAAGTACGCACTTCGTAGGTTTCGGGATTAACTTCCATGCGCGATAAAGCGTCATTAAGCTTCATACTAGCCTTACTGATATTGCGCGTATTCGACACGGCCACGGCGGTTTTTTTCAGCTTTAACTTCTCAGGAATGCCCGCTTTTACAGCATATTTAGAAACAAATGTCAACGAAGTTTTGGCGATCGCAATTCCAAAAGAGGCAAACATGGGACGCATATTTTTAGCTATCAGCCATCAGCCGTCAGCTTTTTTCTCCCCGCTCCCCCATCTCCCAATTCATAATTCATAATTTATAATTTATAATTTATAATTCCCACTGATCACCGATTACTGTTTACTGATCACTGATAAAGTCTCCCCTCCTTTGGAGAAATCAACCATGGCCCAGGCAACGGAATTTGATCGCAAAATGATGCAAAGATGTCTAACCCTTGCTAGGCAAGCCTTGGGGCGGACTTCTCCTAATCCCTTAGTCGGTTCTGTGATCGTTCAAGAGGGTACAATTATCGGCGAAGGTTTTCACCCAGAGGCCGGACAACCCCATGCAGAAGTTTTCGCCCTGAGACAGGCAGCAGAAAAAGCCCGTGGTGCCACTTTATACGTCAATCTTGAACCCTGTAACCACTATGGACGTACTCCCCCCTGTAGCGAGGCAATTGTGCAAGCAGGCATTAAAAAAGTGGTGGTAGGGATGATCGATCCTAATCCCCTGGTGGCGGGGAAAGGCATTCAAAGACTAGCATCGGCAGGCATCGAGACGCTGGTGGGAGTGGAGGAGTCCGAATGTCGTCAACTCAATCAGGGTTTTATCCATCGCATCACCGCTAAAAAACCCTTCGGTATTCTCAAATATGCCATGACTCTCGATGGCAAAATTGCCGCTACTAGCGGTCATAGCACTTGGATTACTAGCCCCGCTTCTCGCCAAATAGTCCACCAACTGCGATCGGCCTGTGATGCGATTATCGTCGGCGGTAGCACTGTCCGTCAAGATAATCCCCACCTCACCACTCACGGCCTCTCTGATCATAATCCCCTGCGCGTGGTCATGACTCGATCGCTCGATTTACCACCCTCCGCTCATCTTTGGGATACCAGTCAATTTCCCACCCTTGTCTATACACAAATTGATGCTAATGTCAAGCTTCAGCAACAATTATTAATAAAAGGCGTGGAAGTGATCGAACTAACCGAGGTGACACCCACTTTAGTGATGGAAAATCTCTATCAGAGGGGATTTTGTCAGGTTTTGTGGGAGTGCGGTGGTGGTTTAAGTGCAGCCGCGATCGCTGAGGGCATGGTACAAAAAATTATCGCTTTTATTGCGCCCAAGATCATCGGGGGAATTAATGCACCTACTGCCGTGGGTGATTTAGGTTTCCAGCTAATGAGCCAAGCTTTACAGTTAGAAAATGTCACGGTTAATTATCTCAATCCCGATATTTTGATTGAGGGATATCTGCAAAGTGAAAAGTAGAGCTACTGCAATTCTGGCTCAATCGGCAAATCTCAACCAACCGCTTGCAAAAGTCAAAAAGTCATCAATAACCGCGATTTTTGCGTTCGAGTTCTATAAATCGCCCCGCTGCCGTTAAATCCCTTTATCGGTACGGTTATCACCCTAGAGGAAGTTGGGCAATCGCTCTGTGATCAATGGTGCCATTATCGAGCAAAATAAAAAAGTTAGAATAGTCAAACCCTTAGTGATTGAACGTATGACGGTACTCGAAAAAGGTAATATCACGATTCATACCGAGAATATCTTCCCTATTATCAAAAAATCCCTCTACACTGACCATGAAATTTTTCTGCGGGAATTGATATCTAATAGTGTTGATGCCATCTCGAAATTAAAAATGGCTTCCTTAGCAGGAGAAGCGAGAGGAGAAGTCCCCGAACCAGAAATTAATCTCGCCATCGATAAAGAAAATCGTACCCTATCAATTACCGATAATGGGATCGGGATGACGGCGGAAGAAATCAAGAAATATATTAACCAAGTTGCCTTTTCCAGTGCGGAAGAATTTATCAATAAATACCAAAAATCAGCCAACGATTTAATCGGTCATTTTGGCCTAGGTTTTTACTCGGCTTTTATGGTGGCTAAAAAGGTAGAAATTGATACTCTTTCCTATCAGGAAGGTGCTACCCCTGTCCATTGGTGCTGTGATGGTTCTCCAGAGTTTGAATTAACCGCTTCTTCCCGCAGCCAAATCGGCACCACTATCACCCTAACTTTAATGGATGAGGAAGGGGAATATTTAGAACCTGCCCGCATTCGCCAGTTAGTCAAAACCTACTCAGATTTTATGCCCGTTCCCATTAAAATTGATGGGGAAGTGATTAATCAACAACGGGCTTTATGGAAAGAATCTCCTCAAAATCTGACGAAAGAAGACTACCTAGAATTCTATCGTTATCTCTATCCTTTCCAAGAAGAACCTTTACTCTGGGTACATCTGAATACCGATTATCCTTTCTTGCTCAATGGCATTCTTTATTTTCCCAAACTCAGACCGGATGTGGATGTCTCAAAAGGACAATTAAAGTTATTCTGTAACCAGGTTTTTGTCAGCGATCATTGCGAGGAAATTATTCCCGATTTCCTGATGCCCTTGCGAGGAGTTATCGATAGTCCAGATATTCCTTTAAATGTGTCTCGAAGTGCTTTAACCAAAGATCGCACCGTTCGCCGTATTGCCGATTTTATTGCCAAAAAAATTGCTGATCGCCTCAAATCTCTATACAATGAAGACGCAAAAGAATATATTCGTTGTTGGGAAGATGTGGGAACTTTTATTAAATTTGGTTCCTTAAAAGAGGATAAATTTAAACAGCAGGTAGAAGATATTTTAATCTATCGCACTACCTACAAAACCCCAGAAACTGCGGTACAAGTGGAAGTACAAACCGCCGAAGGTGACGCATGGCAAGAAGCAACGGCGAAAACTCCCCTAGAAGCGATCGAACAGGAAGGTTATACTACTCTCAAAGCCTACCTGGAACGCCATAAAGAACGCCACGAAAATCGAGTTTTTTACTGTACCGATCCTCGGAGCCAATCCACCTACGTTGAACTCTACAAAAATCAAGGGTTAGAGATCCTCTTCTTTGATTCTTTCATCGATACTAATTACTTTATTCCTTTCCTAGAAAGAGAATACTCCGATGTGAAATTCACCCGGGTTGATTCTGAATTAGACTCGACACTGCTCGAACAGGATCAAGCTAGTGAAATTATCGATCCCAGTAGTAATAAAACCCGGGCTGAATTGATCAAAGAAATCTTCACCAAAGCTCTCGATAATTCCCGCATCAATATCAAAACTGAAGCCTTGAAATCCGATGATCCCCAAGGTACTCCCCCGGCAATTGTCTTACTTCCAGAAGCGATGCGACGCTTACAGGAAATGACGGCAATGATGCAACAAAAAGCCATGGCTTTCCCCGAAGAACATATTCTGATGATTAATACTAATCATCCCCTCATTCAACAAATTATCCAGATTAGTCAGGGAAGTATTGTTACTGGTAGTGGCGAATCTCCATCGGCGCAATTAGCGAAAATGCTCTGTCAGCACGTTTATGATTTGGCTTTAATCGCTCAAAAAGGATTTGATGCTGAGGGAATGCAAGCTTTTGTGGAACGTTCCAATCGCGTTCTGACTAAGCTAACCGAAAAGATTTAATCTATTGCCAAACTTTGGCTGTTTCGATATGCTGAGAGTGTGTTAATTCACACTCTATTTTTTTAACCCGATCAATATGATCTAGCGATAAGCTATCTTGCCGCCGTCAGCCTTGAATTAGTTATCAGTTATCAGTTATCAGTTATCAGATGTAAGTTTTCAGTTCACTTATACTGTTTACTGTTTACTGATAAGTAGGGAGGCACAATTATTTGTAGGATGGGTTAGCGGTAGCGTAACATGAGCGGGCGTTGGGTTTCATGCTTCAACCCAACCTACGTTCTGTTTACTGATAACTGTTTACTGTTTACTGATAACTGAAAAATGCGCTTACCCACCCTCAAATATGAGCGAGGAACCTTAATTCTCCATCCACCACCAAAAGGGAAAAAATGGCTAGATTTCGCCACTTGGGATGATCGTATCGAAAGATTTCGCATTTTGGCCATTCATTATCGTCCTCTCGTGGAAACCCTACAGGAGGAGGGCATTAACTTCCAAGATGAAGCAAAAGCTTTCAACAATTTAGAATTAATTGCCAGTTTTGAACGGGAACCCTACCCCCATCAAACGGAAGCGTTAATCGCTTGGAAAAAATCCCAGAGAAGGGGTGTTATCGTCCTTCCCACCGCTGCCGGTAAAACCTATCTTGCCCAATTAGCTCTACAATCGACTCCCCGCAGTACCTTAATTATCGTGCCGACTATTGATTTAATGCACCAGTGGTATGCCCAGATGTTGGCGGCTTTTCCCGATGCCGAGGTAGGATTATTAGGGGGAGGTTCTAAGGATAATAGTGCTATTTTAATCGCCACCTATCAAAGTGCGGCAATTTATTCAGAAACTCTTGGCAATCGTTACGCTTTTTTGATTTTTGATGAATGTCATCATTTACCATCGGATTTCTTTCGGAAAATAGCGGAAGATTCGATCGCGCCCTATCGTTTAGGCTTAACAGCAACACCGGATCGCGGTGATGGTAGTCATCAAGATTTAGATTATCTTATTGGTACAATTGTTTATCAAAAAAGTCCCCAAGACTTGTCAGGAAAAGCCCTAGCTGATCATGAAATAATTCAAATTAAAGTGAAACTATCTGCAAAAGAACAGGAAAAATATCAAGAAGCAATTAAAATTCGCAATGATTTTTTAAGAAGAAATAATCTCAGTTTGTCTGGTTTAGATGGTTGGCAAAATTTTGTCATGATTAGTGCCAGAAGTAGCGAAGGGCGCCGCGCCATGTTAGCGCACCGGGAGTCGAAGGAAATATCCTCCGGAACCCAGGGAAAATTGCGGGTTTTAGCCGAGTTAATCTGTGAACACTATCCGGAGCCAATTTTAATTTTTACCAACGATAATGCCACAGTTTACGGCATTTCCGAGAGCTTTTTAATACCTGCCATAACCCATCAAACTCCTGTGAAAGAACGCCATGAAATCCTGACCCGTTTTCGTCAGGGAGAATACAAAATTCTGGTGACTTCCCATGTTCTTAATGAAGGGGTTGATGTGCCGGAAGCACGCATCGCGATTATTTTATCGGGAACCGGTTCCACGAGGGAATATATTCAGCGTTTAGGACGGGTTTTAAGAAAAGGCCAACAAGAGGATAAACGGGCGATTTTGTATGAAGTGATAGCCGAAAATACGACAGAGGAAAAAACCTCCCAACGACGACGGGGAGAGCAGAAAAATAAAACTAGCTATAAAACCGGTAATCGACAATTGGAATTATTGCCTTCTCCTCCGAAAAAATCTTTTTCTTTCCCGAAAGCTGCCGAATCTTCTACCCCTTGGGTAAGTTCTCCAGAGTCAGAGGAAGAATAGAAAATTTCTCTGGGGGATTTTCCTCTATAATAAAGGTAAGTAGGTAGGTGTTAAAAGTTGTCAGATACCCCCCTTATCAAGGGGGGCAGGGGGGATCTCCCCGCCTATCGGCACCCCCCTTATCAAGGGGGGCAGGGGGGATCTCCCCGCCTATCGGCACCCCCCTTATCAAGGGGGGCAGGGGGGATCAGAGGCAAAATCTATCTTCAATTTAATTATAACCACTTACTTAAAAAATCTAGATTGATACCCCTATGACCGAACTTGCTCAACAAAAATGTCAACCTTATCAATCGGGTTCTTCTCCTATCACTGCCGAGGAAATTACCGCTTTACAGGCTAAAATTCCCGATTGGAATCTCTTAGAATACGAGGGTATTCCCCGTCTGCAAAAACTCTATAAATTTGCCAATTTTCAAGGGGCAATCGCCTTTACTAATGCCGTGGGAGAAGCGGCGGAAAAAGAAGGCCATCACCCAGCTTTATTGACAGAATGGGGTAAAGTTACCGTTTCTTGGTGGACCCATGACGTGGGGGGATTACATCAAAATGATTTCATCATGGCTGCCCGTACCGATGATATTTATCGCCAACAAAATGCTTAATCGTAGGCGCGAATCATCGCTTGGGTTCCCTGTTTAATTCCCTTACCTTCGTCCAATTCCGCTACTACTTTAAATAAAGCTTCTGCTAAATCTGTCCCAGGCAGAATTTCCCCGGCTGTCTGGGCAGTTTCTTTGACTAATCGCAAATCTTTTAAGATATGTTCAATCATAAAAGCTGGCTGTAAATCTTGGGCGAGGATTTTTGGTCCCAAATTTTCCAAAGCCCAAGAACCCGCCGCCCCCGTTTTACAGACTTCTATGACTAAATTGGGGTCTAATCCTTGAATTTTTGCCATTTTTAGAGCCTCACACAGCGCCACCATGTGAACCGCCCCCAAGACTTGATTACAGAGTTTTACCGCTTGTCCGTTGCCGATTTCGCCACACCAGCGAATAGTTTTGCCCATGGCTTGAAAACAGGGCAAACAAGTCTGAAAATCCGCTTCTTTCCCCCCCACCATAATGGTTAAAGTGCCGTTTTTCGCCCCAATATCGCCCCCAGAGACGGGAGCATCGAGAAAACGGAGATTATTTTCCTCTAGCTTTTTACCAATCATCCTAGCGGCTTGAGAGCCAATGGTACTCATATCCACCACCAGAGTTCCCACCGCTGCCGATTCCATGACACCCCCCGGTCCTAAAATTACCGCTTCCACGTCAGGCACATCTCCGACGCAGGTAAAGACAATCTCGGCATCCCTGACGGCGGCGGCGATACTAGAACAAATGTTCGCACCTGATGCCCTGGCAATGATTATCCCCGGCGCTTCTGGGCTGCGATTCCAAGCATTAACAGCAAAACCTCGACCGACAAGATTAGTCGTCATCGGCGCTCCCATCACTCCTAATCCTAAAAAGGCAATTTTTTGACTCATAATTTTGGTAATTAAGGGAAAGGGAGGTGTGGGGTGTGGGGTGTATTTTCAGTGAACAGTAATCAGTAAACAGTGAACTGATTACTGTTTACTGATTACTGATAACTGATTACTGATAACTGATTACTGATAACTGATTTAGGATTCTACCATTTGCAGAAATTGGGCTTCTGAAAGGGTTTTAATGCCTAATTTTTGAGCCTTTTTGAGTTTCTCACCGGGAGCTTTACCGAGGAGAATATAATCAGTGTTCGCACTGGGGGAACCGGTAACAGTACCACCGACATTAATAATCAATGATTTCGCTTTCTCGCGACTGATTTTGCTGAAGGTTCCTAGTATAACTACGCTTTTTCCCCTTAGGGGATTTTCGGCGGATTCTTGACTCGTTTGCACTATCTTTGCTGCGGGTTGCACTTCTAAACTTGTATCGGCAACCGGGATTTTTTCTGCTGCTACTACCGGAGTTTCCTTGGCCATCACCGGGGGGGTTTCTGGTTCTGCTACTACCAGAGTTTCACTAATAATTGCTTCTGGTTCATTAGTAATAATGGGAGCAGTTTGTCGAGAGAAATAGTCTCTTTCTTGCTGTAGGTTTTGAATTTTAACCTCTAAAGCGGCGATTTCTGCTTGCTTAGTTGCTAACTCGCCCTCAAACTTAATTTTTTCCTTTTCTAAAGCTTTAGCTGCCGTTTTTTTGACTTCTAAATCTTGAGTTAGTTGGCGATTTTGTTGGCTTAATTCCTCGATATGACGGGAAGTTGTGGTTTCTAATTGGTCTTTTTCGGCACTTAACTGGTGTAGTTGAATCTCTAAATTAGAAATGTTTTCCCGATAGGTTTCTAGCTGTTGGGGTAACTGGGTTAATTTCTCTAATTGCCCTTCTAAATTAGCAATTTTTGCCTGAGAATCAGCCAATTGTGGCGGTAACTGGGTTAATTCCTGTAATTGCCCTTCTAAATCAGCAATTTTTGCCTGAGAATCAGCCAATTGTGGCGGTAACTGGGTTAATTCCTGTAATTGCCCTTCTAAATCAGCAATTTTTTCGGCAGCAGTGGTTAATTCTGCCGATAATTCCTCTTTCTGGACTTCTAAAGCTTGTAACTCCAGTTTAGCTGCTTCGAGATGAGCGCCGAGACTGTCCTTTTCGGCGGTTATGGCTGTCACTTGAGCGACGGTTTCTTGGAGTTTTATAGTTAAATTGTCGCATTCTTGCCCTAAAGAGAGCGATCGAGTTTGACTTGCGGCTAAATCTTCGCTGAGAGACTTTTTTTGCTGCTCTAACCCAGTAATTTGACCCTGTAAGCTGGCTATTTCCTGCTGTCCTTGCTCATACTGTTCTGTTTGGTGAGCCAGATTCTGTTCTAAGGTTTGAATTTGACCTTGCAAGTTGGGAATTTGGGCGGCTAAATCGCTTAATTCTTGGTTTTTATGGTCTAAATCGGCCACTTTCGCCCTTAATTCCTCAGCTTTTTCTAGCTCTTGCTGTAAGAGAGTTTTATCCTGTTCTAGGGTCTGAATTTGATTATAGAGAGAGGTGGTCTGTTTTTTGGTCAAATCAAATTGACGGTTAATTTCACCTTTTTGCTGCTCTAAAGTTTGAATCTGTGCCTCTAGGCTAGTAATTTGGGCTTTTTCTTGCTCTAATTGCTCCATCAAACCAGCTTTCTCCGCTTCTATTTCCTTAGCGGTGGTTTTCAGTTGTTCGATTTCACCCTCACCTATCTGGACAGCTTGCTGGAGGGACTGGAGAGAATTTTCTAAATCCGTAGCTTTGTGCTGTAATTGGGCGGAATGTTGTTCTATGTGAATGATTTTGGCGTGCAGCTGCTGATTTTCGTCTTTTAAGTCTGATTGCGCCACGTCTAAACCCTTGACTTGAACCAACAAATCTGAGTTACTTTGCTGTAATTGCGCTTGTGCAGCTAAAAGGGCGGTATTTTTGCTGACGAGACTAGAGCGCGACCAGAGGAATAGTCCTCCGAAAACAGCACTTAAACCTAATCCTTCATAAATTAATTCGTTGAGCATATCTACCCTCCTAGACAAGCGAAAAACAGTCACCTAACCGAACTGATGCGGCAATTTTGGTTATAGACCTACATCTCTACTTATATCAGTTACGGGGTACATTCGGGGGAAGGGGGGAAAAGTCACTTCTTTCACCCTGCTGTAAAAAGTGATTTAGCTATTCGCGTTATGCTAATTTGTACCTGATCCCATTCTTGGGTGATTTCCAGGTCAATTTCTTCCTGATGATCAAAATAGTAGCCCATGGCCGCATGAGCTTCGGCTGATAATTATCCATTGTCAATTGCCTATTATCCATTGACCGCGATCGCCTTTTGACCTTTGACCCCTTCCCCTTGAACTGCGATCGCTGATTAGTTGATAGTCAATAATTGATTGAAAAAACACGGATGAGAAGCTAGGGACATTTTTTCTGGGCCAAGTCGCTAGAATGGGACTAGACTCCTCAAGCTTGAAGAATCTTCCTATGTCAGACGCTGTAACGATCGCCGATATTTACAAGTTATTTGAAAGAACTGAGGCCCAATTTGCCGAGTTTCAAAAGGAAGCTGATCGCCGCAGTGCCGAAGCCGATCGCCGCAGTGCCGAAGCTGATCGCCGCAGAGAGGAAGCTAATCGCACGATGGAAGAATTAAAAAAACAGGTACAAGAAACGACCAAAGCCGTTAATAACCTCACAACGCGCTGGGGCAGATTCGTTGAAGAAATGGTAGAGCCTGCGGTTGTGCGTTTATTTCAGGAACGGGGCATTGATGTCACCCAAACGATGAGTCGCTTGAAAAGTAAGCGTCCTGGGGCGGCAATGGAGATTGATATTGTGGCGGTGAATGGGAGCGAGTTGGTGGCTGTGGAATGTAAATCTCGACTGTCGAGGGATGATGTAGATGATTTTGTCAGCCGATTACAGCGATTTAAGGTTGCTTTCCCCCAATTTCGAGAGTTTCGGGTTTATGGGGCAGTGGCAGCAATTGAAATTGATCAGGGGATAGATGTCTATGCCTATCGGCGCGGTTTGTTTGTGATTAAGCAATCGGGGGAAACGGTTAAAATTATCAATGATGCTCAGTTTCAACCTTTGGGTTTTGCTGAAGGTGTTTCATCTCTTTTTTAAGAAGGCGTAATTTTGCGATCGCCTTTTTAATTAATAATGAATAGTTGATAATGTAAACTGTCAGGAGTCATTACGGCGGATTGTTAGTTTTATTTTATTATCCAAATTAGTAGTCGCAAACACGCACCCTACACTCTACAGCAGCTTAACAGGAGTCGCACTCATGGTTCTGGTATTTGTAAATCTCGACAAATTTTCCGCGTCAAGAATTCATTGATTTCACGATGGCGCGGAATGGCTGAAGATTTCTGATTGACACGATTTACATAAATCGTATGATTGCCGCCCTCTCTTAAGAATTCACAGCCATAAGCTTCTAAATGACGAATTAAGTTTATACGTTTCATGCAGCCCAGAAAGTAACAGACTCTCGAATCACTTCTTGTCCTTGCAGTTGCTCTTCAGCTAATATACGATTAGCTTCTAAAACTAGCTCAATTGCTTCTTCTAAATTACTTCTAGTTTCTTCTAGAGTCTCTCCTTGAGTATTAGCTCCTGGCAATTCTTCGACAAAACCAATATAGCCTTCGGGAACTTTCTGGAATATTTTTGTTAGTTTTAGTTGCATGATTTACCTCAGAATTTTAAATTATATCACCCACCATCATTAAAGTTAGCGGTGCGTTACGGCTGCTGAAGTGAAGCTAACGATATAATCGGATACAGCCCAAGCTGCATAATTAAGAGCCTGGCGAATATCTTCCTCCTCCAACTCTGGATAAGCCTCTAAGATTTCCTGAATAGATAACTGACTAGCCAACAGTTTCAAAACAAATCCTACAGTGATACGCATTCCTCGAATCGTTGGCTGTCCAAGACATATTTGTGGATTAACAGTAATACGGTCTAGCTCTCTAATCACCGTGGAACTCCTGAGATAAACTCCTCCTGTATTGTTACATACAGCAATGAATGTTGAGCAAGTTTCTGCGCTGCTGCGTGTGAATTAAGCGGCGACGAGAGTAAATATACAGCATTTATCCACCAACTAACACCAATCACGGGTTGAGGTTTCGTTGAGGACATCGAGAGGGAAAAGCCTTTTTGGATATTCTGAGCGTTAGCGGTGGTTTTAGAATACACCATCTCTAGGAGCCTATCTTGCTATAATGTAAACTGTCAGGAGTCATTTTGGAAACCATCATGGAAATAAAAAACATTAAACAAAAAGCCAGAAATTTAATCGATAAATTGCCGGATAATTCTACATGGGATGATTTGATGTATGAGATTTATGTGAGACAGGCAATTGAAGCAGGATTAGCCGATAGTGAGGCGGAAAAGGTTATTTCTGTGGCAGAAGTACGCACTAAGTTCAAGCTAGAGCCATGAAAGTTTTCTGGACAGAAACCGCCGTTAATCATTTATCATCCATCTACAACTACATATCACAAAACTCCCCTCAATATGCTCAAAGACTGGTGGAAAGATTGACTAGACGCTCAGAACAGATTGCTAATTTTCCCTTTTCGGGTCGTCTTGTTCCGGAGTTTGAAACTGAGCAGATCCGAGAAGTTATCGAGGGTTCTTATCGCATAATTTATTATATCAAGCCTGACCAAATCGATGTTATTGCGGTACTTCATGCTGCCCGAAACATTGAAAATCCACAAGATTAACGATAATCCAAGACCATTGGGGGAGTAAATTAATGGCAGCAGTGAAGATTACCAAAAAGCGCAAGAAAGAACCACAAAGGCACAAAGAACACAAAGATTTTCTCACCCATAACTTTCTAGTAGGAACCATACTACAAAAAAATCGGAGCGGTGGTTAACCCCTCGGTGACAGGTATCCAAAAGCCACAACCCGCATGGCTTCGTGGAAAATTACCTGTTAATAATTGTTCACAAAATCTTGTAACCCTATATGCTACAGTCCTTTAAGTCTTGACGCGAGAGAAGAGACTCTAAATATACCCACCTTGGCAATACCCAACCCAAACCCATGCACCCCATGTAAACGCCCGCCGTCACCCTCAAGACCGTGGTTGTATATAAGTATGGGGAAAGTAAAAGCTAGCGACTCATTTGTAGCATGATATGCTACTTCATTGACCGCCAACCATTTGCCTCCTGCTGTCCAACCAATGAGATCGCCAAAACTATTCCACACTTCCTCATTATAGGATTTCGTACCCTCAAGATCACGGTAAATTTTCGCCTGTCCCTTGATACCAAATTTTCCTGCGCTGTAGTCCATCCAGAGACGGTCAATCTCATTGATTACCTCTAGGGATACCTGACTAAAAAGATCATAGAAGTCATCATAATTTTCTATAACCATCCACTGGTACATAATGAAAGCGGTTTCGTAGTCGGATTTTTTCCAATCCTGTTGCTCTAGGTACTCCTCTAACTTTTGATAGATTTGTTCTTGGTTTGCTATGAGATGTTCCCTCTGTTTTCTCAGTTCTTTTTCGTAGGCGCGATCAGCTTCTCGGTTATATTGTACCGAGATCATCTTATCGAATTGTTCTCGGAAACGATCTGGGTTTTCTGTCTCTGCAAAAGCTAGACGGAAAATCTCGCGCCATCTTTCCTCGTTTTCGTTCTCTTTATTCCCCCAAAGTTCGGTTAAAACCTTGGCTGCCGTTTTCTCTAAATCAGAAAGCTTACTTGCATCTTTGGGAAGCTCGATATGGGGGTTAATATGTTTGATGTGGGAGGCGCGGTAGAGGGTTTCTCTGTCGTCATTGTGGATTACCTCGATCAAACCTTTATCTTGTGCTTGTTGTAATTTTTTCTGATAGTTGGGAACCGATTGACAAACCGCTTCTAAAGCAGCCAAAGGGACAGGAATTTCATAGATTAGGCAATTACTGACCACTTTTTCAAGAGCTTCATCCGTCAATAGTTGCGGTTTTTCTTCTAACCGCCAGACTATTTTATCGCGCCAAGTAACATCAGATCCATTCTCAAATGACTGCAATTTAGCATCTATATCCCCTGAACTTAAAACCTCATTATTGAGCCATTCCAACAGACGGGGGTTGCCATCAGCAAGATTTAAAGCTCTTTCTATATAGCTTTTATCAATCTTACCCGAACTAAAATGCTCTAACCGCCGCAATTTCTTTTCTAAATCGGACTCTTTGTATTTGAAAGAAGGCAAAGACTCCAGATGATAAAATTCCTCTAATAGAGGGGATTTGAAGGTATAGCGCGAGGTAATAATCAGGCGATGATAGTAATTAGTTTCCTGTATCGCCCAAACTAGAGCTTGTAATAGGGGGGCTACCCCTGCTTTAAGGATATAGTCATCGCTGGCTGAAGGGCATTCTAAGTTAAACTCGAAATCATCAAGAATAAGCAAAAGAGGCTGGTTTAACTGACCAAAAACACCAAAAACATTCTTTAAGCGATAGTCTAAATCCTCATTAGAATCCAGAAGGATTTGACGTTGTGGACGGTCTAATTTTTTAGCTAGGGTATTAACCAAGCTAGTTTGATCAATTTGTTGCCACCAGACAAGCTTAGTATAGTCTGGAAGGCGATCGCACAGACGAGCGGCGAGGGTACTTTTCCCGTTACCACCCCCACCTTGCAGGAAAACCCCAGCCTTATGAATTGCTTTAGAATTATCAAAGGGTTTTTTCAGCACTTGCAAGCAATCCTGAAGATCACGGCGGCGACCGATAAAAGTTTCCCGTGTGGCTACCCGCAAATATTTCGTTTCTGAGTCCACAAATTGGTCAACAACGGATACGGGAGGTAAAGGTTTTTTCTGTCCTCTCTTTACCAAAGCTTCTGGGATACTTTCCCGGACATAGAGGCGTAAACAATGCCAATCCCTCGCCTGATTTTCCAATAACTTCTGATAGGCAAAAGCTAACGACTCGCTTAAAGTAAAGCCTTGGGAAAGCTTTTCGTAGAGGATGGCCGCCGTGTCAGCAGCTTCGTTATCCCTGACGGGTTGACCCCACCCCAAAACAGCTGTAGCCCCATTTTCTAATAACTTCTCGGCCATCGAAAGGATCTCATCACCATCGGAGTAGCCTGTCCGACACCCTGATAAAAACAACAGCTTGGGTAAATTAAACTGTAATTCTCTGGCAATATCTTCGGCGCTGGTATCTTGCCTATCTCCGTATTCTGTCTCAGTAATAAAATAGGGTTTCCGCTCCTTGATGGTAGCGTGTCCGCTCAAGTGGATAACATCGAAATATCCTCTATCTTTACTGGCTATCAATTCGCCTAATTCTTGAATACAGCCGCTCTCTTCAACGGTTAAAGATAGGGGTTTTCCTCTAGTTGCTTTGAGGATCTTCCCTTCTTCTGCCTCAAAGTCTAGTATAGGCGTTACACCCTTAGCAGAACTTGCCATGAAAACTACATTTAAGGCTCGATCCTGCGGGTTGTTGTCCACAGTTAACAGCCTTTCATTACCGGTTTTCATCCACCGCAGGGGAACAATAGCGGGATACTTAGACACCAGAAAACCCTGACCATCGTGTAGAAGTTCCCAGGGTAGATGGACTAATCCTTTGCTGGTGCTGATAGCTAGAACTATTTTCTCTCCCCGGTGGCTATCTAATTCGTTCTGGAGGATGCGCTCCGTACCATCTAACCATCGGTACAAACCTTTTCCTGTTTTGGCGTGGTCTTTCGGTAAACGGGTATAGTAATCGGTGTCGGCCTTTTTACTTAGGTTGTCTATTTCACTCAAGCATCTTGTGTAGGTACGAGTCTGGTTGGGGTTATCCCAGAAAAATCGGAACTCAACCCTATTGCTACCCCTCTCCTGAAGGTCAATATGCAGTATCTTCATGATTTTTCTTGTTCCAAGAGTTTTTGTAGTTGCTCTAGGGTAGCATCTTTGAGCAGCAGGCGATCGCCGTTTTTGCTGACAATTAACACCCGTTCGATTTTCGGGGTTTCAGGAGAGTCAATTTTTCGCTTTAATTGGTAAAATTTCTCAGCGATGGTGATTGTTCCGCTAATAATGCCGATGATGGTGGCGATGGTAGCAAGGGTTCCCTCTTTCTCCTCTTCGGAGATAACTTCGTAGCTGCCTTGCACCCCTTCCATCTCTAGGATATCCTGAGCAACTTTGATAGCATCGGCTCCTTGAATTTCTATCTGCATCAGTTTTGTTCCTCCTGTCAGTACCCAAGCAAAATGATCCTAAATCCGTTTATTAAAAACTGATTATCTATTCCCCCCTTTGCCTGTCCTGATATGTAGCCTATACTCAACGAATCTAGTATGACCAGCTTAGTTGGGGAAAAAATCTCAATTACCATCAATGCTTGACCTAAGAAAATATTTCAGTCTCTCCGTCGGGAAATAACCTATTAGAGACTGAAAAATCTTAGTCATTCCATTCCCCTTTGGGTGGTACGGGGGGATTGCGTCGAAGATGACGGGTTAAGTCCTCATCCGGTTGTTTCTCTCCTCTTAGCCACTGTTTAATCGCTGTTTCGATAATGCGACTAGGATCGTTAGTCAGGTGTTTAATCTGGTCTAAAACTTCCGAGTCAAGGTGAATAGCGATTTCAACTTTCTCCGCCGTGCGCTGAGTCGGTGTAGCATTGTCGTTCATAAGCTCTATTAATGATTGCTATCTATCATTCTACCCGTCAGTCGAGGATTCTCATCCAAGAGTTTATCTATAGTAATCCGATTTGGACAAATCATAGAGCCTTTCCTTAGCCATTGCCCTTTGCCTGATTTTGTCCCCATACTCAAACTGACCATAGTTTCCTGTGGATGCCGAGAGGGGAAGCCAAGGCCAAAACCCTGACTATACTTGCAGTTTAGCTTTTTTTACCTTTTACTTTTCGCTTTTGCTCCAGCCTTAGAGACTTTACCTCTACAATGAATTAAGGAATCTAAAATTTTATAAACCCCTGACTTTTGCCAACAGTGAACCACGATGACTGACGTTCCCGTTTCTCGCATTCGCAATTTTTCCATCATCGCTCATATCGATCATGGTAAATCAACTCTCGCCGATCGCCTCCTGCAAATTACGGGAACCGTAGCCCAACGGGAGATGAAAGAACAATTTCTCGATAATATGGACTTGGAACGGGAACGAGGTATCACCATCAAGTTACAGGCGGCACGGATGGATTATACCGCTAAGGATGGTCAAAAATACGTTCTTAATCTGATTGATACCCCCGGCCATGTGGATTTTTCCTACGAGGTTTCTCGGTCTTTAGCGGCGTGCGAGGGAGCTTTATTAGTTGTGGATGCGTCCCAAGGCGTGGAGGCGCAAACTTTAGCCAATGTTTACCTAGCACTGGAAAATAACCTCGAAATTATCCCAGTTTTAAATAAAATTGACCTACCCAGTGCCGAACCGGAACGGGTCGCAGCGGAAATCGAGGAAGTGGTGGGTTTAGACTGTAGTGAGGCGATTCGGGCTTCGGCTAAGGCTGGGATCGGTATTAATGATATTCTAGAGTCGATCGTCCAATTAGTTCCCCCTCCCCAAGATACCCTCGAAGAACCCTTCCGAGCTTTAATTTTTGATAGTTATTACGACGCTTATCGAGGGGTAATTGTCTATTTCCGCGTTATGGATGGTCGGGTGAAAAAGGGCGATAAAATTCGTTTTATGGCTTCCGGTAAAGAATTTGTGATCGATGAATTGGGAATTTTATCACCGCAACAGGTACAGGTAAATGAACTGCACGCGGGAGAAGTGGGTTATCTGGCAGCCGCGATTAAAACTGTTGCTGATGCCCGGGTGGGTGATACGATTACTCTAACCGCTAAACCAGCACAAGAGCCTTTACCCGGTTATACAGAAGCAAAACCGATGGTTTTCTGCGGATTATTCCCCACCGATGCTGATCAGTATGCCGATCTCAAAGATGCCCTGGAAAAGTTAAAATTAAACGATGCAGCTCTATCCTACGAACCGGAAACTTCTAGCGCCATGGGTTTTGGTTTCCGTTGCGGTTTCTTGGGACTGCTACACATGGAAATCGTCCAGGAAAGACTAGAAAGGGAATATAACTTAGATTTAATTACCACTGCTCCCTCGGTAGTTTATCAGGTAACTACTACCGATGGGGAAATTGTCGAAGTGGATAATCCCAGTTTGTTACCTTCCCCACAAAAACGGGAAAAAATTGAGGAACCTTATATCCAAGTGGAAATGATTACTCCGGAAACCTATGTAGGTGCTTTGATGGAATTATGTCAAAGTCGTCGGGGAGTTTTCAAGGATATGCGTTATTTTACTAAAACTCGCACCGCTTTGATTTATGAGTTACCTTTAGCGGAAGTGGTGACGGACTTTTTTGATCAATTAAAATCTCGATCGCGCGGTTACGCTAGTATGGAATATCAATTAATTGGCTATCGGGAAAATGAGCTAGTTAAATTAGATATTATGGTCAATGGTGATCCCGTTGATGCTTTAGCGATGATCGTTCACCGGGATAAAGCTTATTATGTTGGTCGTGCGTTAACCGAAAAGTTAAAAGAATTGATTCCCCGGCATCAATTCAAGGTTCCCATTCAAGCAGCTATTGGTTCTAAAATTATCGCTAGTGAACATATTCCCGCTTTAAGAAAGGATGTCTTAGCTAAGTGTTATGGTGGTGATATTAGCCGCAAGAAAAAGCTGTTAGACAAGCAAGCAAAAGGGAAAAAACGGATGAAAGCGATCGGAACTGTTGATGTCCCGCAAGAGGCATTTATGGCAGTCCTAAAACTCGATCCTCAGTAAAATCTTGGGGTGAGAATTAACTCACCCTTTTTAGTTTTAGCAGTGGGGAATTATTATGAAACTTTTGAGATTATCCTATCAAGATTTATCCTCTGGATTAAGTATAGATTCTTGCAAATTTTTTCCAGATTTGAATTTATTAGTTGGTATCTCAGGTGCAGGAAAAACCTCGATTTTAAAGGCTATTAGTAATTTAAAAAGAATCGCTAACGGTGAGTCTATAAATGGAGTAAAATGGGATGTAGAACTTTTAACCAATGATCATGTTCGTTATCATTAGGTTGGGTGAATTTGAGGTTAGAAAAGCTCGTTCTCTCATCAAGATTGAAGAAGATGAAGTCAATAGTAATGACGGCGAAAATAGGGTTAGTATAATTAGTGAAACTCTTTTAAAAGATCAAGAGGTTTTGATCAAAAGAAATCAAGAGGTAATTGAGTTTAAACATTCAAAGACACCAAAACTACCATCTTATTTAAGCTGTATAGAGCTTTTCAATCAAGAAGAAGATGTTTTCCCTGTTCGACAGGAATTTAACAAAATGATTTTCAATCCACTTAAGTTTAATATCTCATATTCAGCAGTTGATAAAATCTTGGAAAACGACGAATATGCCAAATATAACTCTCTCTCTGAATTACAATCGAGTCAACTTCCTATTTCTGACAAACTACTGATCACATATCAAAAATATCCTGATACGTTCGAGATAATAAAGAGAAAGTTTTTAGATATTTTCCCTCAAGTTGAAGATTTAAAAATAGAATTTTTAGAACCATTGAAACTAGGTGATCTGATTGTTTCATTAACTAGAATTGGTTTACTTGAAGAGCTACCTCGCATACAAATAAAAGAAAAAAACTCTAATGTTTGGATTTTAGACCCAAATATCTCCTCTGGAATGATAAAAAGCCTGATGTTCTTAGCAACGATCGAATTATCTCCTGATGGCAGTGTTATATTAATCGATGAATTTGAAAATAGTTTGGGAGTTAACTGTTTGGACACTTTAACAGAAGATTTATTAGTTAATTATCGAGATTTACAGTTTATTATTACCAGTCATCATCCCTATATAATTAATAATATCAGTCCTGCCTATTGGAAAATAGTCACTCGTAAAGGAGGAGTAATTCAGGTACACAATGCGGCTGATTTTCATATTTCTAAAACTCGACAAAAAGCCTTTATTGATCTTATCAATGTCCTAGAAGAATTTCCCCAAGGAATTAGTTAATCGATGAATATTTATTTTTTAGTTGAAGGAAGAAGTACCGAAAAAAAGCTTTATACTGCCTGGTTAACTTATCTTATCCCCGAATTTAAGCGAGTTGATTTTTACGATCAAGTCAATCACAACAATTACTTTCTGATTAGTAGTAATGGCTACCCCTCGATACTTAATGATGGAATTCCTAACGCCATCGATAAAATTCAAGAAGTATCCAAATATAACTATCTAGTCATCTGTCTCGATGCTGATGAGGATACTGTCGAAGAAAGAGAACAATATGTTAATGACTTTATCACCAAAAATATTACTATCCCCGCACAACTTGAAATCGTGATCATTATTCAAAATCGCTGTCTTGAAACATGGCTATTAGGCAATCGCACAATATTTAATCCTAAACAACCTTTACAGGGACTTTTAGCTGATTATGTTCAACACTATGATGTTTACGAAAATGATCCCGAACTAATGGGTAGATTTAATTGCAGAAATCATGCCGATTTTCATTTTGCTTATCTAAAGTCTATTTTTAAAGCTAAAGGTTTGTCTTATTCTAAAAAACTCCCTGGGGTAGCTCAAGAACAATACTATCTTAATCAATTAAAAAAGCGTATCGATAAAACTGAACAATTAAAAACCTTTCAGAAATTTATTAATTTTTGTGATAATATTCGCCAAAATTTCCGATAAATTGATATGTGGTGCTTTTGCCAAGGATGAAATATAAGCTGATCTGGCATCGTCTCCTGACTAATAGCTGATTGAGAATACAAGACTATGACAAGGCTTTTGTCCTATAAATTTCTAGGTCGGCAGATTTTTGTAGTATTGTAGTATAATGGTAACTCCAGAAAAACAATCCCAAAAGTGCCTTTAGTCTTTTCAGTTATACTTTAGACGTTCATAATCTGAGATTTATTAAACTTCTGAAATCGTAGAGTCAGCAAGGAATCCAGTTCTTTTTTATGTTTCAGATGGGCATCATTCAGACATTCATAAATGGCTGAAGAAAAGTCAGAAAAGTTTTCATAATATTTACCATGTAAACATTTCTTTTTGACAAATTTCCACAGCCTTTCAATTAAATTTAGATTAGGCGAATAAGACGGCAGATAGAGTAGCTCTATTGACAAAGAAAGAGCCAATTCTTCAACAATTTTACATTTCTGATAGCGGGCATTATCTAAGACTAGAGTGATGGGAATCATTAGTCCTAAAGCAGCTATTTTTTCAAGAAGTTCACAGACTTGAGTTGCCGTAATATAAGTGTCATTAGTAACTAGAATAACTTCATGAGTTATTGCATTTAATGCTCCTAAAACATTGAAGCGTTTACGCCCGCTCGGTGACTTAACAAAAAGTCTCTCAAAACACCAAACAAAACCGAGAAATGCTCCCATGACGAAGTGAGCGGCATCAACAAAAAAAACAGCCCTTTTTCCTTCTTTAGCCTCATTTAGTCTGGGTTCTAGCTTTTTTTCTTTGTAGTCTTCTTGTTCATCTGGGTCAGCTTTAGAAGGAAGAGAACCTATTTTTAAACATTTCATTCCCAAGGATTTTAAGAATTTCCTCACTTGGGTAGGACTTCGTTTTATCCCTGTCAATTCTTCTATTCTATATACAGCTTCATTTATTGTGGCTGGTGGATTTTTCTCGAAATATTTTTTGAGTGTTTCTCTTTGAGACTCTAATTCACTTTTAGGGCGATAGAAGTTGATTTCTTTTAATTTTTCTATTCCGCCCTCTTGATAATCTCGAAGATAGGTTAATAAGGTATTTGGCGAGATTCCTGCTAACTGACAAATTTTTTTGTGCGGTATCTTTTGGCTTTTTAACCAGAGAACTTCCATCTTCAGTTGAACCCGGGGATGAGGATGATGAAATCTTTCATAATACAGTGAGTTCTTTTCTTCTTCCGTGAATTCTAGGTTAATCATGTTTTTAATGAGTGCTTTGCTTCTAATTATGACTCTTGAACTATATTATTGTCTTTGAGTAAAAAATGCAAGTTATAACCGTGCAAAGTATAGCAGTTATCAGATAGAAGTTAAAAATTGGCAATTTACTTGATGTTATGGCTTCCTTACGCGATATTCTCAGTTACTATCGCAATTATCAAAAAGCCGCCTTTTTGAGCATTGCTGCCTCCAGTGTCTTTGAAATTATCGATCTGATGGTTCCCTACGCTGTCGGACAGATTCTTAATGTTCTTTCCGATCAACCTTTAGATGGATTCGTACAATCTTTGGTCGATCGCACCATGATTTTAACTCCCTTTGCCTCAGAAAAGTGGGTTAGTTTGGCGGTATTATTAGGCTTAATTTTCCTAACTACAGTAATTAAAGCACCAATTCAGCCTTGGCTGGGTGCATGGTTTCACTGGGAAATATCCTTAAGAGCGCGACGAGATCATCTCAAAAAAATTATTGCCAAAATTCTCACCTTACCTCTATCTTTTTACGATGAAAATAATCCGGGACGCATCGCTAACCGGATCGCCAAAGGGATAGAAAGTCATACTTGGACTTATCCCGAAGTGGCGGGAATGATGATCCCAAAACTGTTTAGAGTTTTGGGTATCTTTATTGTTATTTGGGTAATTCAATGGCAGATCGCCCTCGCTTTTGTTATTTTTTTTGTATTAATTCTAGCTTTTATTGTGAGAGATTTAAAAGATTTAATGCAAAAAGAAAGAATTCTTGATCGGCACATTGAAAATACCCAAAGTCGCAATTCTGAGATTATTACTAATATCAAAACTGTCAAAGCTTTTGCTACAGAAGGACAGGAATTATATCGTCAGAAACAGCGTTTAGAGAGAGAATTTACCTACGTTATCTATCGCATTCATAAGGGTTATGTGGACTTAATTACTTGGGAAAAAACCCTCGTCCAAGCTAGTTTATTTGGAGTATTTTTCTTTACTCTCCTAGCCACCGTTCAACAGAAAATCTCGATCGGGCATTTTATCACCACCTATACCCTCGCTAGTATGGCCTATGCGGAATTAGATCCCCTATCCCAAATGGCAGAAACTTTTGCCCGTCGCTATGCTTCTATGGCACGTCTAAACGAATTTATCAACTTACCCAGTGGCACTGATGCCGGTAGTCTTTTAGCCGATCATGCCCAACATAATCCCTATCATTTTACGGGGAAAGTAGAATTAAGTAATCTTAGCTTTGGCTATAGTCCAGAAAGAACCATTCTCAAGGATATTAATCTGCTGATTGAACCCTATCAAACCGTGGCATTAGTCGGAAAATCGGGTTCAGGAAAATCCACTTTAGTTAAGTTACTTTTCCGCTATTTTGAACCGAATCAAGGGCAAATTATGATGGATGGCGAGGATATTCGTCGCTTAGATGTGACTTGGTATCGGCGACGGTTAGCGATTGTCCATCAAGAAGTAGATGTGTTTAATGGTACGGTGTTAGAAAATCTCACCTACGGTAATCCTAATATTAGCTTCGAGAAGGTAGCAGAAGCCTGTAAAATTGCCCGTGTCGATGAATTTATTCATGAATTACCTAATGGTTATTCCACTATTGTAGGGGAAAGGGGCGTGCGTCTTTCGGGGGGACAAAGACAGCGTTTAGGAATTGCTAGAGCTTTAATTGTCGATCCAGATGTGTTAGTTTTTGATGAGGCCACTTCTAGCTTAGATTATGAGTCAGAAAGAGCCATTCAACTAGCCATGAAATCCATTTTAGGCACTCGCACCACAATTATTATCGCCCACCGTCTCAGTACCGTTCGAGAAGCGGATCAAATTGTCGTCTTGGATAATGGTCGTATTGTCGAGATCGGTAGCCATGATCAATTATTAAATCAGCAGGGAATCTATCAACGTCTCCACTCTTTGCAAGAAAGCGGTGAACTGGTTTAGTCTTAAAATAGTCTCCGATAGCGGACCGAGAAAATATATCTAATGGGAGTTGATACTATGTCTAACGAAACCGTTACCTATTCCCTAGAAGCTGTTTTGACAAGGATTGAGGGGAAAATTGACAATCTCCAAAAAGATGTTAACCAAAAATTTGACAGTTTCCAAAAAGATGTTGACCAAAAATTTGAAAGTCTCCAAAAAGATTTTAACCAAAAATTTGAAAGTCTCCAAAAAGATTTTAACCAAAAATTTGAAAGTCTCCAAAAAGATTTTAACCAAAAATTTGACAAACTCGACGAACGATTAAATAAGCTAGAGGTGGGACAGGCAAAGTTAACTGAAAAGGTTGAGGGCATCGATAATCGCCTAAAATCAGTGGAAGGAACCCAAAAAAATCAGGTTTGGACATTAATTATTCTTTTGGCAAGTGCGATCGCTACTGCTGGTTGGAAAGTATTTTTTTCAGGTAATCCCTAGAATTAAACAGTGGCTATTAGTCACAGTTTCAAGTTTTGTCGGGTAGTGATTCGGTAGTAGTGGCGTAGCTCTCTTGCTTATCTAGCCTGAGTTGTGTAGAATATTTACTAATAAAAATAATTGCTTGATAAATGTTAAAGATTTGCTTTTTATGATTGCTATTTTTATCAATATCTTCTCTTGTATAATTAAACTTTGGTTAAATTATGATGGAGATTCAGAACATTTTCTTCTGACAAAAAATTAATAAACTTCAACATCTTGTTGTCCTAAATTCGGTTCTTATTTATGAAAATATAGCTGTCATACGTCATATTGGCGTAAATTTATTGTCCCAAGAAAAGACTGCCAGGGTAGGCATTGAGAACAAGCGACTTACTGCTGGTTGGAATAATCACTATCTGGAAACTGTTCTTGGTTGTCTTAATATTTCTACGAACTAAATGTTATTAAACTTTGGACAAAATAAAACCTAATTGGCGTAAAAGTTACACCAATTAAAATCCTACTTTTTTTGTTACTATCAGTTGCTGTTGGAAAAATCAGTTCGTTGGCTTATAGTTTATAATACCAGCTTTGTTTTTTGATTTTGCTTTGTTTGATAACGAATCAGATGACAATGGTGCGGAATCAATATTGGTTATGGCAAAACGCTCCTAAGAACCGCTATTTTTCAGCTTTTTTACGCGCTGAGAAAGAGGAGATATTGTCTCCAATTAGATTTGCGTAAAAGGGCTCTTCTAGAGTAGCTATGATATTTTAGCAGAAAATAGTCCACACAAGCTTTGCCAAGTAAGGCTCACCAGAATTAAAAAAAGCAATTTTAATAAAAAAGCTTTTTGCTTTGTTCGATCCTAGTCTATTTAAGGGTTTAGGCTCATTGAAACTACTAATTTGCCATAACCAGTCTAGGAGAACCCGTAAATTTTACGCAAATCTTTTTTTCTTTGTCCAAAGTCCAAAAATGTTAAGAATTGTGTGCGACTGCTCTGAAATCGCTATAATCATCCCAGCAGAGGCGATAGTAATCCCTCGATCATCCACTGGTTAACGATCGCTAATAATTAGACAAACTTGGTTTTCTCAAGCGGTTTCGAGACAGCGAACCCCTGAGTTTCCCGGTCGACCATGGACGGTGAGCTTGTCGAATCCGTCGATTGAGCCGCCACATTTCCACAAGCTCAATGACCACTAGCCTTTTTTCGGAGTCGATCGAACCATGTTGCAAGGATGGATTCAAATCGCGCTCACGATCCTGATAATCGTGGCAATCAGCCCCTTTTTCGGGCGCTATATGGCGAGGGTTTTCATGGAACGGAGAACCCTACTCGACCCACTGTGCGATCGAGTCGAGAGTCTTCTTTACAGCTTCGTCGGGGTGAAAGGGAAAGAGAATATGACCGGCTGGCAGTACCTCCGCGCCGTTCTCTACAGTAACGCGGTGATGGCAATTCTGGTTTTTTCCCTGATTGCGGGCCAAGAAGTCCTTCCCCTCAACCCGACGGCGATCCCCGCTCCCACTTGGGACACCACGCTACATACGACGATTTCCTTTATCACCAACACCAACCAACAGCATTATTCCGGAGAAACCACCCTCAGCTACGCGAGTCAGATCTGGGGACTCGGCTACCAGATGTTCACCTCGGCCGGAACCGGTCTAGCGGTGGGGATCGCCTTTATTCGGGGACTGACGGGGCGACCGTTGGGCAATTTCTACGTGGATCTGATCCGAGCGATCACCCGTATCCTCTTACCGATCTCGATCGTGGGGGCAATGGCCCTGATCATCGCCGGAGTTCCGGAAACCCTCGCCGGCCCGGCAATCTTGCCGACGCTAGAAAACCCCAACCTCAGTCAGGCGATCGCCCGCGGTCCAGTGGCCCACTTCGAGATTATTAAGGAATTGGGAGAAAACGGCGGGGGATTTTTCGCCAGCAACTCTGCCCACCCCTTTGAAAACCCGAACGGATTCGTCAATCTGGTGCAATTAGTGGCGATTTTATCGATTCCGTCCTCGTTAATCTACACCTACGGTGTTTTCGCCGATAATCTCAAGCAAGCTCGGTTAATCTATCTAATTCCCCTCGGTATCTTCATCGGCTTTACGATCATCACAGCGATCGGGGAATATAACGGCAACCAGGCGATTAACTCGCTGCTAGGGGTCGATCGAGCGGTTAACTTTGAGGGCAAAGAAGTACGCTTCGGTTGGGCGCAATCGGCCTTGTACGCAGTAACTACCACGGCCACCATGTGCGGTGCGGTGATCGCCATGCACGATTCCTTGATGCCGAACGGCGGCTTCGCCACCCTCTCGAATCTGTTCCTGCAAATCGTTTTCGGAGGCCAGGGAACTGGCACCGCCTACCTGTTTGCCTATCTGATCCTTGCGGTATTCGTCACCGGGCTAATGGTGGGAAGAACCCCGGAATTCCTCGGGCGCAAAATTGAGAAACGGGAAGTGGTGTTAGCGAGTTTTTTAATTCTGCTGGTTCACCCGATCGCCATCCTTATCCCCGGAGCGATCGCCCTTGCTATCCCTGATTTTCAAGGCATCAGTAACCCCGGCTTTCACGGATTATCTCAAGTTATCTACGAGTACGCTTCCGCCGCCGCCAATAACGGATCGGGCTTCGAGGGACTAGGAGATTCCCAGCCCGCACCACTTGCGATCGCGGCTGGGGCGAAACCGACGATGACCGCTCTCTGGTGGAATCTGAGCGCCTGCTTCAGTTTACTCGCCGGACGGTATATTCCGATCGCCGCCCTGCTCTTCTTAGCCGATGGGATGTCCCGCAAACAACCGGTTCCCGCCACCACCGGAACCCTCCGCACCGATACCGGACTCTTTACCGGCGTGACGGCGGGGGTGATTTTAATTCTCGGTGCGCTCACTTTCTTGCCGATATTGGCCTTGGGTCCGATCGCGGAAGCCTTTCAAATCACCCGGATGATCGGCTAGGAGTTTGGATAATTTATGAGAACGAACAGAGGAAATTCTAAGTCCCCCCGCCCGTTGCGAGTGCCGAGAGGTCGCCGGGACGACCGCCGCCATACCCCCAAGGTAAACCGGACCGGTCTCTATCAAAGCGCGATCCGGCAGTCCTTCCTCAAACTCGACCCGCGCATCGCCGTGCGTAACCCTGTCCTATTCGTGGTCTGGTTGGGAACAATCGTCACGGCCCTGGTGACGATCGACCCGCATCTATTCGGCACGATCGCCGGGGAGAGGGGACAACAACGGCTACTTAACGGCATCATCACCCTGATCCTCTTCTTGACGGTGCTGTTTGCCAACTTCGCCGAGGCGATCGCAGAGGGACGGGGAAAAGCCCAGGCCGATGCCCTACGCTCCACCCGCAGCGACACGATCGCCAGAAAAATCCTGGCCGACGGCTCGATCGAGTCGGTCAGTTCCACGGCCTTGCATCGGGGTGATCGGGTAAAACTGCTGGCCGGGGACGTGATTCCCGCCGACGGGGAAGTGATCGAGGGAATCGGTTCGGTGGATGAATCGGCGATCACCGGAGAATCGGCCCCCGTCCTCAAACAACCCGGCACCGACATCGCCAGTTCCGTCACCAGTGGCACCAGGCTTCTCTCGGACGAGTTGACAGTGCGGATCACCCAAGATCCCGGCCGGGGTTTTATCGATCGCATGATCTCCCTCGTGGAAGGGGCCGAGCGCACGAAAACCCCCAACGAGATCGCCCTGACGGTACTTCTGGCCGTGTTAACCCAGGTCTTTTTAATTGTCGTGGCCACGATTCCCTCGATCGGGAACTATATCGCCGGTTTCCTGGAAACGAGCCTCAGTCCTGCGGTTGCGGATACCTTTCGGGCCGGTTCCAGTATCGCCATCTTGATCTCCCTCCTCGTCGCCCTCATTCCCACGACGATCGGCGGTTTATTGAGTGCGATCGGTATCGCCGGGATGGATCGTGTGGCTCAGTTTAACGTCATCGCCACCTCCGGGCGTGCGGTGGAAGCCTGCGGCGACGTAAATACCCTCCTTCTCGACAAAACGGGAACAATCACCCTCGGCAACCGGCTAGCTGACGAATTTATCCCCGTCAACGGTCATAACCTCGAGGAATTAGCCCGCGTCTGTCTAGCGGCCAGCCTTTTCGACGAAACCCCGGAAGGACGCTCGATCGTTGCTTTAGCCCGGAATTTGGGCGCAAACCTCGATATCGATGGCCAACCCGGCGAGGCAATCCCATTCTCCGCTCGTACCCGCATGAGCGGCACCGATAGGGACGGGGAGGAATACCGTAAGGGAGCCGTAGACGCGATTAAAGGTTTCGTCCGTTCTAGGGGTGGTTCCGTTCCCGAGACCCTCGATGAGGCACAGGAAAGGGTTTCCCGTTTGGGGGGGACTCCCCTCGCCGTCTGTCGGGGTAACGATATCTACGGGGTGATCTATCTCAAGGACATCGTGAAGCCGGGATTAAAAGAGCGTTTCGACCAATTACGGCGCATGGGTGTGAGAACGATCATGCTCACCGGCGACAACCAGATCACGGCCTCGGTGATTGCGGCGGAGGCGGGGGTGGATGATTTTATCGCCGAGGCCACCCCAGAAGATAAGATCGAGGTGATCCGTCGCGAGCAAGCCAAGGGCAAGTTAGTTGCTATGACGGGAGACGGTACCAACGACGCACCGGCACTGGCCCAGGCTAATGTCGGTGTGGCGATGAACTCCGGAACCCAAGCGGCGAAGGAGGCGGCCAATATGGTGGATCTCGATTCCGACCCAACCAAGCTGATCGATTTAGTGACCATCGGCAAACAGTTATTAATTACCCGCGGCGCCCTGACCACGTTTTCGGTAGCTAACGATATCGCTAAGTATTTCGCCATTATCCCGACGATTTTCGCCGCTGCCGGGATCGGTGCTTTAAATATCATGGGTTTGAAAAGCGCTCAATCGGCGATCGTCTCGGCCCTGATCTACAATGCCCTGATTATCCCCGTTTTGATTCCCCTGGCACTTAAAGGCGTTCAATTTCGCCCGCTCACCGCCGACCAACTATTGCGGCGCAATATCCTCATCTACGGCGTGGGAGGCATGATTGCGCCGTTTATTGCTATTAAGATTATTGATGAGATAATTTCAGCGATCGGGTTGAGGTAATGGGAAAATCGGCAATATTTAAGCCTAGTTTATTCGGATTGAAGCACTCGAATCGGGATTTTAGCCAAAAAGAAACATGGGGTAAAAATCAATTTAACTCCTCATTTCCAGCTTCTTTGTGCGCTTACTTGGATGGGAAAGGACTGAAAAATGTATATCTGAAACTCGATGAAAATTTAAAAATTCAACCGGCGGAGTTAAGTACACAAGAGTTATACGGTCTAGCTCCCGATTCCGATAATTTATTTGGCTCTACCGAATCTGTCATGCAAAACTATTAACAACTCATGCTTGTAAAGTTTGTACAGCAAGGCTTTGAGTTTTTGTTAGATTGATATTTATCAACTTTAGAGCATTGCTGGACAGAGAGGGAGCTTGGGGAATTTTCTACAGTGTAAGTTCGGAAGAACCATTTATTTTACGCTTTCGAGAGTCAATTTAGAGAAGGGAGCAAAATGATCACAATCGATTTATTCGCTGGTTGTGGTGGTTTATCTTTAGGTTTCCAGAAAGCGGGGTTTACTATTGTGGCCGCATTTGATAATTGGATACCTGCTATAGATGTCTATAGAAATAACTTTAGTCATCCGATATTTAATGTCGATTTATCTAGAGAATCTAGCCAAGAAATATTGGCTCAATATAATCCTGAGATTATTGTCGGCAGCCCTCCTTGTCAAGACTTTTCCAGTGCTGGGAAGAGAGACGAGGGTTTAGGACGAGCGAATCTAACGCTCACATTCGCCGAAATTGTAACTGGAGTAAGTCCGCAATGGTTTGTTATGGAAAATGTGGATAGAATTGAGAAAAGTAAAATACTCACTCAAGCAAAACAAATTTTTAAAAGCCATGGTTATGGTTTAACTGAAAAAGTTATTAATTCTTGTTAATGCGGAGTTCCTCAAACTAGAAAAAGATATTTTCTGATCGGTAAAATGAAGGAAGAAGATGATTTTTTAATCGATGAAATTAATGAAAATCTATCAAGTCAACCTCTGACTGTATTTGACTATATGGGCAAAGAATTAGATATAGAATACTATTATAGACATCCTAGAAGCTATCAAAGAAGGGCGATATTCAGTATTTATGAACCTAGCCCTACTATTCGAGGAGTAAATCGACCAGTTCCCAAAACCTATCGACAACATCCCGGTGATGCTTGTCATCTTAATGAAAAATTAAGACCGCTAACAACGAGCGAGCGAAGCTATATCCAAACTTTTCCTAAAGACTTTATTTTTGCTGGAACAAAATCTAATCTAGAACAAATGATTGGCAATGCTGTCCCTGTTAATCTGGCTAGATATGTAGGCCAATGTATTCTTAACTATGAATTGAAAAAGGGAAAAAGACAACCTATCGACAACTACAGCTAAGTAAGTGGTTATAATTAAATTGAAAATAGATTTTGTCTTTGATCCCCCCTTAATCCCCCCTTGATAAGGGGGGTGTTGATCCCCCCTTAATCCCCCCTTGATAAGGGGGGTGTCTGATAATTTTTAACGCCTACCTACTTATTTTCTTGATTTACTGGCAAAAACAAATCTCCAAAAAACTCTAATTCTTATGAAAGTATCCCTTAGAAAATACCGATTTTTTTGGTATATTTTCTTAAATTTCTGTCTAACAATTCTTTTCTCCTCCATCGTTCAAGCTTCTACGGGAAGCACTATAAATAGGGGGCAATCCTTCGCATTAACCCTTTTAGGATTAGTCGCTTTTGCTTTATTTATCTACCTATTCCTTGTCATCTTTATACCGGAGAGGTTTTAATCATGAGTTTTGCACGCGATGCCGGTAGAGCCATCCGTTCTACCCTAGTTCTCTGGGTGATCACTGCGCTGATCTATCCTTTCTCGATGATCGCCATCGGTCAAATTCTTTTTCCCTGGCAAGCGAACGGGAGTTTAATTACCAATAATCAAGGTCAAGTGGTGGGTTCGGCTCTAATTGGGCAACCTTTCACCGGCGATCGCTATTTTAATAGTCGTCCGAGTACCACCGACTACAGTACGGCCGATCCGAAAAACGATCCTAACAAGATCTTGCAAACCGGAATTTCGGGAGCGAGTAACCTAGCTCCCAGTAACCCTGTATTGATCGATCGCATTAAAGGAAAACCCGATCCTGATCCGGCGAAAGCTATAGAGGGGGAGATTCCCCGATTAGAGAAAGCGGCAATTAAACCCACCGCAGCTCTGGTATATACCTCCGGTTCCAGTCTCGATCCCCATATCACCCCAGAGGCCGCCAGAGCGCAGATCGAGCGGGTGGCGCAGGTGCGGGGATTACCGACGAATCAAGTGGAGATACTGATTATCAAAAACACCGACGAGCGCTTTCTCGGCATCTTCGGCGAACCGGGGGTTAACGTGCTGAAACTGAATCTGGCTCTAGATGCGATCGCAAATTCCCAATCGGGTTTCTGATACTAAATCCGTTGATTATAGGCTACATATCAGGACAGGCATGAGGCATGAGGCATGAGGCAAAAGGGGGAATAAAAATCAGTTTTTAATAACAGGATTTAGGATCATACTAAATCCTGTTTAAAAGGTATAGGGAAGTGGCAAGTGGAAAGAGAGAGTTTGCCTTTAAAAACACCAACTTAGTGGATTTACAAACATGGGATGCAGCCGCTAAAAAACTAACTGGGAGAGGATGGTTTAGCTGATCTTACCTTGATATTCACATTGAAAACCTTGATCGCGCCAAGCTTCTAAATCAACGGAATTTAAGGGAATGACTTGCCAACAGGGGGGAGAGATTAATTGTCCGACAAAAGCCCAAATTATACTTCTAGTCACATCTAAACCAGTTTTTAGCTTTGATTCGTGATTACCAGGGATACCAATTTCTCTGACTGCATCAATTTCTACTGCTATACCGTGGGATTGCAAGTGAATTTCTGCTAACCATTTAGCGCGGGGTAAATGAGTAGGAGAAGTGACAACTTTTACTTTATGTACTCCCCATTGTTTTAAAATTGGCACGGCAAAGAAAAAATTGCCGAAGGTAGAATTAGCACACTTTTCTAACCAGACGTTAGTTTTTGGTGCTTTTGCCCGTTCAAATAGTAATAAAATACAGGGATCTTTCGAGCCTTGGGAAATTAAAATCGGTATATTGGGGTATTGCTTGGCCAGATTGGCCACATAAATTTCCCGACGAATGCTGCCCCCCAAAACTAAGATGGCATCAACGGGTTTTTGTTGATTAATTGGCCAGCGGATGGCTAAATTAATCGCTAAATTAAGTATAATAAACCCAAAAACTGCGACCAGAGTTAGTTTTAACCATTTTTGCCAATTTCGGTGTTTACGAGCAACATTTTTCGGTTTTTTCGCCATTGACTTAGAGATGGTGTAACAATTGTGCTTTGATAATTTTTTCTGTGGGGTTGAGTTTGACTAATTGTGAACCTGTCCCGTCTTTACCCGTGACTGCCACAGTTTCCACCTCTAAGGGTAGTTTTCGATTCTGATTGGTACTTAATAACACTATACTCCCCGCCCGCGCCGCTACCATGGCCGCTAAACTATCCTGTTTGTTGACGAATTGTAAAGCGGGTGAACCAAGATCGCCTAATTGTGATAGGCGTAAATTCTCGATCGCCAGTCTTTTTCCGTAACCTAATCCCGAAATCAGCAGCAGATTTTCCCGATGGGGGAGAGAAACACAGCCAGCTAGATGTTCCCCGTAGCGCAATCGCAAAATTGCTAAACCCTGGGCAGATTTACCCATAATTGGCAATAATTCCTCGCGCACGGGATAACGCAACACCCGACCGCTACTGGTGGCGATCGCTAAGTCTAGGCCTTCGTGAGTAAAAATAGCACCATATAGGCGATCATCTTCTTTCAATTTCATCAGGGACAAACCCCGACTACCAACCCCCTCTAATTCATTGATGGGAAGTCGCTTTATTCGCCCCTGTTGACTCAGTAAAAGCAATTCTTGATTTTTTTGAGGTTCTGTCAAGAAAAATTGATTTAACACGGCTTCTGACTCTTTTTGGGCGGTTTTGGTCAGCAGACTGGAGATTAACACCGGTTGATTGTCTTTTGGAGGAACTTCCCGGATAGCAATCGGGTAAGCTTTAGCATTATCGAGGATAACTAGGAAATTTTCCCGTTTTTCGATCGCCTGTTGATAGATAATTAAACCCCGGTCCGGCGCTCGCTCTTCCGGTGTCGTCCAACTAATTTTATCTTCGGCATCAAGCAATAAAATCGCATTTTCTGGGGGTTCTTGGGGCGTAAATAGGCTTAAACTCGGTGCATTCTCACTCTCAGGCTTTTTCTTAACTTTATTCTCCTGTTTTTTAACTTCTGCCTTCAAAGAGGGTGTGGGGTGTGGGGTGTGGGGTGTAGGTAAGGAAACCTCTTTCGTCTGTGGGGGTGAAAATTTTTTCATCGGGACTGTCTCCTGTTTTTTCACCACAGAATCCTGTTTCTTCCCTTCTGTCTCCTGTCTCCTGTCCCCCGACTTGCCGGTGCGAATTTTTGTCCGTCTGCTATCGGCGAATTTTTTCTTTAAAGAGCGCAATTCTTTTTTCAGAGACTTGAGAAACTCCTGACGGTTATGGAGGAGAGTTTCCAATTGTTGAATTTTTGTTTGTAATTCCGTCGCTTCCGTCTCTAACTTTTGTCTTTCCAAACCGGTTAAACGACGCAGAGGCATAGCTAAGATAGAATCAGCTTGAGGGTCACTAATGCCCAATTCTGCCTGAAAACGATACTTAGCCGTCGTCCCATCGGGAGCATTTTTGAGAATATCCACCACTCGATCGATATTCTGCAAAGCTAATAATAAACCCTCGACTAAGTGTAAGCGATCGCTGGCCTGTTGCAACTCATCGCCATACTGACGAGTGAGAGTCGTTTCTCGAAAGTGCAAGAATTCCTGTAAAACTTGTTTTAAAGACAACTGCCGGGGTTGATTATCGACCAAAGCCAGGATAATTGCCCCAAAATTATTCTGCAGCGCCGTTTGTTGGTATAAAGCGGCCAAAACCTGCTGCGGTTGACTTTCCCGCTTTAATTCAATCACCACCCGAATGCCTTCGCGATTGCTTTCATCGCGGATATCGGCAATTCCCTCCAATTTCCCTAAATTGACTAATTCGGCGATTTTTTCGATCCATGCAGCCTTATTCACCTGAAAAGGCAACTCAGTAACCACAATTGCCGTCCTTTCCCTTCGGCGCTTGCCCTCAATGATAATTGTTTCAGTTTTCGCCACTCCGCGCACGGGAATAATCCCCCTACCGGTGCGATAGGCCTCCCGAATGCCGGTATCATCTAAAATCTCGCCTCCCGTGGGAAAATCGGGACCGGGGATAATTTCTACTAACTTTTCCTCGCTTAAATCGGGATTATCGATCAAAGCGATTAAACCTTCCACCACTTCCCCTAAATTATGGGGAGGGATATTAGTCGCCATCCCTACTGCAATACCCGAACAACCATTAAGAATTAGTATCGGTAACTGAGCGGGTAAAACAACCGGTTCCTGTTGAGAATTATCAAAATTACTGCTAAAATTAACGATAGCATCGCTAATTCCCCCTAAAACCGCCTGATCACCGATGCCGGCCAAACGGGTTTCGGTATAACGCATGGCCGCCGGGGGGTCGTTATCGATCGAACCAAAGTTACCATGGCCCGATAAAAGTGGGTAACGACTGGAAAAATCCTGTACCATACGAACCAGTGCCTCGTACACTGACTGATCGCCGTGGGGATGATATTTACCCAAGACATCCCCCACCACCCGCGCACATTTGCGAAAAGGGCGATCGGGGGTTAAACCGAGTTCGTGCATAGCGTATAATATGCGACGATGGACTGGTTTTAATCCATCGCGTACATCCGGCAAGGCTCGCCCCACGATCACACTCATGGCATATTCTAGATAGGAGCGTTCCATCTCTTGGTGTAAGGCCGTGGGTATAATTTGACCAGTAGCTAAGAAATCCAGTTGTTTGGCCATGAGTCTCTCGTTTTTAATCTGTCTAGCTGTGAATCATAGGGCATTTTGCCCGTTTTAACCTTGTTTATCCCTGAGCTTCCCTATGACAACTGTTTTGATTGTAGAAGACGACCCGATAAATTTTCGCGTTTTTGCCAAAATTTTGACTAAACGAGGTGGTCTAGAGGTCAAAGGGACTGAAGACGTGGAAGAAGTGCTTCGTATTGCTCGGGACAAGAAAGCGGACGTGATCTTAATGGATGTCTCCCTCTCCCATAGTGTCTATGAAGGGAAAGCGGTAGATGGCATTAAAATCAGCCAAATTCTCAAAGCTAACCCCGAAACCGCCGATTTACCCGTTATTCTCGTCACTGCTCACGCTATGGAAGGCGATCGAGAGAATTTTCTCAAGCAGAGTCAGGCCGATGGTTATATTTCTAAACCAGTGGTTGATCACCAAGCTTTTGTTGAGCAAATCTTGGCGATCATCGATCAGAAGCCGGTCTAAGCTTTGAGTCTTCTTTTGTTAGTATATCAGTATTTATCTAGACCGGCTGCTTTCAGTTTACCCCTAACAGCTATCTCCCTAATCCTCCACTCTGCCATAGATAGCGTAGGCTCGATCGAGCGACCAGGCCCACATCTGATCCCCTAGGGAAAAATGCCACCATTCCCCCTTATGTCGGCTAAATCCCGCCTCCTTCATCACTTTAGCCAATAAAACTCGTTTTTGATGATAGCTCTGTTCTTGCGGGCTTTTTGCGGCGATATAATAATCGGGATGCGATCGCTCTCCGATCTCATCGATTTCTCCCCCCATGTCGATGGTTTGTCCCTTCTCATCCACTAGGGTAATATCGATCGCTGCTCCGGTACTATGGGGTGGCGGGGTGGCGGCATTATCACTGGGAACCGCCCAAATAGTATAAACTTCTGTTAAAATCGCTTGACTTTCTGCCTCCGATAGTTTCTCTCTGGCTAATCCTCTTGTGTCTAGGAGAGTCTGAAAACTATAATCGACCATAAATTGTTGCACTTCCACCGGTCGATAGGCATCAAAAATCAAAATTTGCCAACCGGGTTGATAGACTTGCAGACGGTTTTGAGCATCAATCAGGGGATTTAACACCCCTTGTCGCAAAAAATAGGGAGATTTACCGCGATAATTAGCTCCTAATTTCTCGTAAGCATGGGGAGAAGGGATAACAAACTTATCTGCGGGTATAGGTACTAGGGGTTCCCCACATTCACGAATAGGAATTTTTTGGTAGGGTTTCATCTCGTCATCGGGAAACAGTAATTTTATTGATGGTCAACTCGATCGCCAGTTTACGGGTAAAATAAACCCGTTATTCCTCCTCCTCATCGGTTGTAGGGAATTTCATACTGGCCCAAGTTAACTGTTTTTGTGGGTCTTTTTCCGGTTCACTAAAACTCTCCTTGAGTTGTTCTTTCACCTGAGCAATATTGCCACTTTGAGCGGCATTCTTTAGATCATAGACATAACGAGCATTTTCGATCGCTTCCTCTTTACTACGAGAACTAGACTCAAAGCATTTTTCTAGGTCTTTGTAAATACCCTTGCGAGAGATTTTTAGAAAATATTGACGTTCTGTATCGATAAGTTTAGCCAATAATTCTAGGTGCATGGAATCCTCGGCACATATATCCGCGAGGATATCCCATTCTTCACTCCCCAAAAGATTATTATCCGCTCCCGGTCGCGGGTCTTGAAAAGTTTCTCCAGTCACTTGTTTATAAATCTTCGGTAATTGGTCATCAAATTCGTGCTTTTCTTCCCTCCAAATCCGGCGAATTTCGCTGAGTTCCTCCGTGGTAATTAGGGTAATATCTTTCATCTCCTCTGGGGCATTAGTACGCACGCTCTCCTGGGCCTCTAATACCCTTCTCAGCCAATATTCCCGCCATTTTTTAGTATAAGGGCCGGGTATCGGTTCGATCGATATTTCTCCATTTAAGTTTCTTTCAAATAATTGTACTTTCCCAAAGATACGGCGAAAATCCCGTTTTGGTCGGTCATCTTCTATATCTAATTCGTTGCGAAGGTCTAAAAGTGGTTGTAACCATTCTTTTTCTTGGTCATTCTGTATCATTGCCTCCATGGATTTATCTTTATTTACCAACGTACACACCCAACAACCAAAGCGCGAATCCCCACAGCTAGGAGTGGAGGTATCTACCACGAGGGGACATTCATTATCCGCAGTCGCTCCTCGATACATTGCTAATAATTCTTTGTTGTCTCCTCCCCAGGGATTTTCCCACTGCATCAAGTACATCCATACTTCATCAGTACGCCAATCTTCTAAAGGGCTATAAATAATTGCATTGGGAAGGCTACCACTATAGCGCAATGGTTTACTAATATTCTCCTTAAGATTAAGTTGTTCTTGAAAGCTATTAATTTCATATTTATTCATTGTTGAAGCACGTTTATTACTCTCAGCCTTTCTTGTACCGAGCATAAGAATAACTTCGCCATTTTCTCGAATTTGCTGACGAATAAAATGATTTGTTGGTGTTATCTTTAGTCTTTCAGTACACCAACGAAATCCATGACGAGGTGCAGGATAGCCTTTACCAATTAAACAAGTCCAAAAAGTATCTTTTATTTCTGGGCGTAATAAATAAGGTTCTACAGGCATCTGCTGCATTTTAGCTTCATTTTTCATTCTGGCTAAAGATTGTTTAACCCAAGTAGATACAAGAGGATTTTCAACTTGAGTATCTGTAGTCATTACATAAATTTTTTTATGACGCTCCTCGATGGAAAGTTTGCTGATTGCATTCCAAATTAACTGAACAACAGCACTACTATCTTTTCCTCCTGAGTAACCTATAACAAATGGAATACTGTTAGAAAGATATAAACTTTGAATTTCTTTTGTAATTATTTCAACGTCTATAACAAAGTCATCAACAGTTCTAGAAGGAAAAATATTTATCTGTGTTTGCTCGCCAAAAATAACATTATTTCTCATAAATTTAACCTTTAAATATATTATCTCTATGCCATTTTACGGATTCAAGATTAGGCAGATATTCGTGATTATCAGGCAGTATAAGATTCTCACCATGAAAATCTTTTATAGACTTTGCGTTCGGTGAAACTTCTTCAAAATCTTCTGTGATAATAATTTTGTATTGATTATCAATTGTGAATAATCCTTGATCAAATGCCCAATGATGATTTTTACACAGAGATAAACCATTGTTTATCTGGTTATTATAGAATTTAGCAAAAGGTTTGATATGTGCGCCATCGACAATACTTTGTGTCAAGGAGTGGTTTACTTTAAGACCACAAAAAGAGCATTGATAATTATATATATAAACGACTGCTTTACGAAAAAAAGCACTTCTTATTAAAGATTTTCGTAGGTAGAATTTTTTCTCCTGTTCTACATTATCGAATATTGATAATTCTTCCGTACTTACATCCTGCAAGTTAGTGTTAATAGTCAATATTTCACTAATTTCTTTTTGAGATGATAAAAACCATACTGATATTAAAGTGTCTATTAATTCTTGACGATAATTTTGGTCTTGAAGCAAATTATATAAATCCTCATCTAATGAGGCATATTCTACAGCTAATTTGAGTTTTTTCATTGACTTTGGCTGTAGCCCATTAAAATCTGGCTTTAATCTTAAATACCAGAATCCTTCGCTTTGTAAGTGAAAAAATGGATAATACAACCCCCCCTCGTATTGAGACGATAAAACATTCCAGTATCTATTAAATGTATTAATTAATTCATCCGAAACAAAAATTTTATTCTCCGTGATTAATCCCTGTGAAATTAGATCGATAACTGATAAAAGTAAAATTGGTTTATATTGAGCATTACCTCTTTTTTTACTAACATTAACATTCAAAGATGCGAATCTTTCACAATAATATTTTAAATTGCGTAGGGGAAGACTATCGACCATAGGGGGGGGAGATATGCGGATAAAAAAAGGAAACCATTACCAGCATACAGAAAAACATCCCACCGAGAGAGAAAAATATAGAAAGCCTAGAGAGATAGTGATAATAACATCGATCGAGCGCGGCTGACGAGCAATCACAAAAAGGTAGAATATATGTACTTAAAAGCGGGCTTGTGGGGGAGTAGTTAACCTAAATTAGGGCTGGCTGAATATCAGTGAAAGCCTTACCAGAAAAGGGTTTTGTTACTTTTTCAGCCAAAAAAGTGCCAGAAACAAACGTTGAGAAATCGATCGGAGGGACTCAAAACCCTGGCACTTTTATGAGCGAACGCCAGATAAAATTGAGAAACTAAGGGACGAAACTACCATTTTGCCAACTGTGTGGCTCCTAGATTCTCTCTGGGGAACTATACAGCAAACCCTAATTAAGTTTTCTTGATCGAGAAGAATATCACGATACTGGCCGGCAAGTTCTACATTGCCTGAGCGTAATGGATGCACCAAAACTTCCGTCAGCGTCAACGTAGAGGTAACAGCTAACTCTTTTGATAAGCGAAGTTGCTCGTCTGGGGTGAGATTCTCAACTTGCCGGCGAACATCTTGATAGGTAGTCATGCTCTTTACTCCCTGTTTCTTCCATTAATCATGTCATATTGCCCACAGATCACGGCTCCAAAAAGTAAGGTAAAATGCCCCCATATTTGTCTATATCCGATCGCACTCCCGTCCGTCGCTGTGCCTAGAGGTTTTTAAGTAGGTAGGCGTTAAAAGTTGTCAGACACCCCCCTTATCAAGGGGGCTATCCATTAGTCGGATCTTTCTTAACAAAAAGAGAAGAAACTTAAAAAAAGGGGAAACGATTGATAGGTATAGTTTTGAAAGAAGGAATTAAGGTGGAGGTAAGCAAAAAAATGGAGAAATGGGCAGCCCAAGAATTACAATATGCAGACCTGGGGGACACCAGAAGAAAGAAAAGGTTAATCAGTATCGTAGAAAACTTGGCCAGCCAACCTAGTACAAGTGTGCCACAAGCTTCGGGAAATCTAGCCGCAGCGAGTGCCACCTACGACTTTTGGAATTCCCCCTATTTTCACCCCTCAGATATAATTGCCGCCCAAGCCAAAAGTACAGTAGAAAGAATCAAAGAACATCCAATAGTTTTGGCAGTGCAAGACACAACAAGTTTAGACTTTACGACGCAAAAAGCAAAAAAAGGAATGGGTTATCTAGATTATAAAAAATCCTTTGGTCTCAAAGTTCATACCACCTTAGGAGTGTCAGCGCAAGGAATACCTTTAGGACTGATTAATCAATATGTCTGGGCAAGAGAAGAAAAGAATTTAGGGATTGCCAAGCAAAGAAAAAAAAGAGAAACCGAAGAAAAAGAAAGTCAAAGATGGTTAGAGTCTGTATCAGAAACACAACAACAAATACCCGAAGATATTCAAGTAGTAACAATCGGAGATTGTGAGGCAGACATATTTGATTTATTTGCCCAATCAAGAAGTCCTAACTCTCATTTATTAATCCGAGGAACTCATAACCGAAAAGTTAACTATCTCGAAGACAAGCAAAGGTCAGGGCATCCAGAACCTAAATATTTACATCAATCCATCAGAGAAATAAAAGCCTGTGGTAGCCTAGATGTGCAAGTAAAACGCAATCCTAATCACGAGGCTAGACTAGCTAAACTAACAGTTAGATTTGCCAGTTTTGAAATACAAGTACCTAAGCATCACTCGAAAGCGAACCCTCGTCAACCGGTCAAATTACAGGTAATTTTAGCTGAAGAAGAAAATCCGCGTCCTGGAGTTAATCCTATCAGTTGGCTCCTCTTAACTAGCCTAGACATTAGTAGCTTTGAATCAGCGATAACCTGTGTGCGCTGGTACAGTTATCGCTGGTTGATAGAACGCTATCATTTTGTTTTAAAAAGTGGTTGTGGATTAGAAAAACTGCAATTAGAAACGGGTCGTAGAATTGAGATGGCCTTAGCTACCTATTCAATTGTAGCTTGGAGATTACTCTGGTTAACCTATCAAGCACGCTTACACGGAGAGGAGAGTTGTGAAAGTTTTTTGGAAGAACATGAATGGCAATCTTTGTGTGCCACTATTCATAAAAAGAGTCCGCCACCTGAAAAGCCGCCCTCCTTTCGAGAAGCGGTCAGAATGATTGCTTCTCTTGGGGGGTTTTTAGGTAGAAAAGGTGACGGTGAACCAGGTGTTAAAACTATTTGGTTGGGACTGCGAAGGTTACATGATATCAGCCAGACTTGGAAACTATCTCATCAAATTAGTCCCCCCATAGAACCCCCTTGAGCCATCTTGCACACTTTTCTCTTTTTGTCAAATTTTATGTTAAGAAAGATGTGACTAATGGATAGATCAAGGGGGGCAGGGGGGATCGAACCTAAAATCCATTTTTAATTTAATTATAACCAGCTACTTAGCTTATAATCATTGACTTGAATCAATGACCATGGTGTGTTCCCCAAAATCGATCGCTGCAGCGGTAGGACTCGCATCAGGGAACGAATCTTACTAAATCGGCGATCATACTATTCCCAAGTTAGAGTTATACCTTCTAGGTTACATACTCTCTGAATAGTTTCTAGTTTACTCTCAGTCAATTTCCCAAATAGGTGAACTCTCATTTTATGCTTGGGATAATACTGTCCATAACTCTTGATTTGCCCGATCGCTGATTTCCAGCCTTTTGTATTTTTAACTTCAATTATTTCCGTATTAGTTAAGACATCTATTCTACCTACCTTATCAATGTAAACCTCGGTTTTTCCTCCTAATTCTCTAGCCAGTTTGTCCCGATACCAAGCCTCTGTCCCCTTTACAGGAGTATTTATCTCCGGCTCAATAACTATGCCATTAACCTGATTAATAAAGTCCCGAATTGCTCCTCTTACTAATTTTTGAGCAGCATTGGGGGAATGTCTTTTCCGTTTAGCCATTACTTACTCAGTGAATAATTTAGAGATCCCATACCCAGCCAAACCAATTACTGCTCCTACTGCCGCTACGGGAGCCATCGTCACTGCAACTGCCGTCCCTCCTACTGCTAATCCCATACCCCCAACCAATGCTGATATGCCGGCTCCAGCACCCGCACCAATTGCCGCTGCTCCAATTGCCGTTGCGTCTTGTTCTTCTATTGCTTTTTTGGTTCCGTAAACTGCTGTGCCGACCACTGCTCCTGCTGCTGCTACTGGAGCCATACCGACTCCTAGAGCAGTTCCTCCTACAGCAAGTCCCATACCGCCAACTACTGCCGATGCACTAGCTCCAATCGCTGTACCCACTCCCACTGAAATCATTGCTTCTTGAAATTCTTCTGGCTTATTTTTGTCCGTCATTATTTTTTGCCTCATTAGCTTTGGGTAATTATGAAACTCTAGCATAAGACAGACAAGCCGTGAACCATAACAAGCCAGGCGTTAAGGCGCATAAGTGCCAGTCAGGTGCATACAGTTATTAGCTGGCTTCTGGTATTACCAGCCACTGATTGTCTGAGATTTCCAAGGTTTTGAAACAACAGCGAAACGCTTTGCCTATCGGGCTGCAGGCATACACTCCGATTTGGCAATCGTCGGCTATCTTGTGTAAGTGTGTGATCCGCATTTGCAGCCAAGCCTGCCCATCATAAGAATTCTCTAGCAGAAAATCGCTCCCCCGTTTACTGATGCGATACCACATTTCGCGGTATCGTGAAGAAATGTCTTGCGTTGCCCAATCAGAATATCCCAAATTGGTCACCACAGAACCAAGCCGACTAGCTTGTTCGCTTTCATATTCGGTGGAAACTTTTATCCAATTCTGACTGTTAATCCGCACCATTAGGCCACATTGATCATATTTTTCCCGAGGCTGAAATTCTACTTGGGTCATTAGGGAAAAATCGCCAACTTGTCGCATCAATAAGCAATGCCCATCGTCTCTTTGAAAACCATAGTGTGTGTTTTGCCAAAAATCAGTTTTTTCATCTGTAGAAATTTCCAAGCCATTACCCAAACGATAATGCGTCGGCTCGTTGAGCCAGTAAAAATCATCTGACAATGCTGGCTGTAAAAAATTTTCACTAAGTCGCATAATATCGCTCCTAATCAGATACATCGTGATATTACGAGGCCAGCTAACCATTAATTATACAGAAACTTTCCGAATAACCAGAGTAAGGATATGGGGAAACTTTCGGCATATCACCCCGTTTTGTGGATTACTGACAATCAGCTGAGATACAAAGAACTTTTCAGCGACCATATCACTAATTCTTCAATCTGACTGCACTTCGTAACAAAAATTTACAATTATTCGACGGCACTCGCACTCCCGTCCGTCGCTGTGCATAGATGTTTTTAGTTTATTATCATTTGCTTAAATCAATGTTTAAGGAACACACCCTACCATATCTGCACTGAGTTCCGTTGTTGCCTTGTTAGGATTAGGAGGATTAGGGTTAGTCTCTAGCCTGACCAAGCGAAAATAGAAATAGTAGGGTGAGCATTGCCCACCTTACCGCTTTTTCGGTCATAATAAATCCGAATTAGGGCGAACTGTAGTAGAATAGAAACCGAACCTCTTAAGCAGGGTTTATAAGGATGTCCAGACGAGACGATCTACATTTATCATTACGTCATACTTTAGAAAAAGAAGGTTGGAAAATCACTGATGATCCTTTAATTCTAACCTTAGAAAAAACCTTGCTTAAAGCTGATTTAGGAGCAGAAAAGTTTTTTGCTGCGGAAAAAGAAGAACGTAAAATTGCCGTAGAAATCAAAGACTTTGATACGCCTTCAGTTATCAGTGAATTAGAAAAAACAATAGGACAACTTCAATTATACCAATGGGCTTTAGATTCACAAGAACCTGAAAGAAAACTTTTTTTGGGCATTAGTCAAGCGGTTTATTTAAAACACTTCAAAAAAGCTATTTTCCAACTGGTTATTAAACGTAATAGAATCAATTTAATTATTTATAATCCTCAAAAGGAGATAATTTGCGAATGGATAACACAGTAAATTATGCCGATATTCTGACTCAAGTTATCAGAAAAGAGTCGGCGATGCAACCTCGATTACAAACCCTTAAAATTACCCCAGTTTGTGATCCAGAATCAGGCAACTTTTTAATAATTATGACTGGTTGGGAAAAAGAAGCATGGATTAATACAATTTTATTTCACGCTCGTTTATTGAAAAATAAAATTGTCATTGAAGATGATAATCTTGAAGAAGGATTAACAACCACTTTAATTCAAGCTGGGATTCCCCCAGAAGATATTATTACTGGACTTTCCCTAGAGTAAGGCAGGCATTACCCACCTTAGCGATATCGCAATGAATGTTAGGAAAAATTATCTAAATGCTTCAATTCTATCTAAATAGACATTAACTAATTTATGTTCAATAACCAAAGCTTCAACTTCTGGCCAAATACGAGCTAAAAACTGATGAAATTCTCGTTTTCGTATATTGCCAAAACGGAGATGTACTACTTTGGGTGCAAAAAAATTAAGCATTAGTTGATCGAAAAAGTCTGTATCTTTCGTAACAATAACCAGTTTTTTATCCTTTGCATATTGCCAAATTTCCGTATCCCTTGGACTTCTCCCTAAAAATGATCGGTAAAGATGGAGTGAACAGGATTTTAGCTGGTAAATTTTCATCAAAGAAAAAACCATTCATGCAATTTTTCTGACTTCATAGTGATTCGCCATCAATCTTGCTGCAAATTGCATACAGGCATAAATATCTTCTCGATTCAGAGAAGGATATTCTTCAATTACTTCTTCAATAGAATCCCCTGATCCTAAAAATTCCATAACTGTTTGCACCGGAATTCGGGTTCCAGCTATAACAGGTCTTCCATTACAAATATCTGGATGGATATGGATACGACTTTCCATTAAGGTTTTGTTACCTCTTTGATGACCTTAAGTAAACTTATTATACCCTTTCATGGTAATAGGTGAGGATGTTGGGGTTCCTGAAAATCGATCGCTGCAGCGGTAGGACTCGCATTAGGGAACGCACCCTACCATATCTGCACTTCGTAACAAAAATTTACAACCCCATCATAAGCGATCGCACTCCCGTCCGTCGCTGTGCCTAGACGTTTTTAGATTATTATCATTTACTTTAATCAATGTTCAAGGAACGAACTCTACCAGATTGGCGTACTGTTACAGAGCATCCAAAACCAAAACTTTTAAATCTGGGACAGCAGCTAAACGGGCATCATTGGTCAAGAAAAACATAGCACCTTCTCCCATAGCAGTGGCAATCTGGATTGCGTCTGGAGTTCGCAAGTTTTGTCTTGCTCTTAACTGGGCGGCAACTTCGGCAATCTCAACAGAAATAGGTACTGTAATTAAGTTTTCTTGATCGAGAAGAATATCACGATACTGGCAGGCAAGTTCTACATTGCCTGAGCGTAATGGATGCACCAAAACTTCCGTCAGCGTCAACGTAGAGGTAACAACTTGAAACTCGCCTCGACTTAGCGCCCCAAAAAAGGCACGAACAAGCCCTAAATATACCTGATTTTGCTCGATCAGGTAAATGAGTGGCGCGGTATCCAAACCCACAACTTGACCTTGTAGTTGCATTAGCCATTCCATGAGGCTCGTTCCTGATTAACGTACTCTTGAGCATCAAGTCCATTCCAGATTTCTTTTCCTAGTCCTTCTAGTTCCATAATGCTATGCTTGGGCTTAACAAGCATAGGGCGACGTACCATTACAGCTAACTCTTTTAACAAGCGAAGTTGCTCGTCTGGGGTGAGATTCTCCACTTGCCGGCGAACATCTTGATAGGTAGCCATACTCTTTACTCCCTGTTTCTTCTATTAATCATGTCATATTGCCCACAGATCACGGCTCCAAAAAGTAAGGTAAAATGCCCCCATATTTGTCTATATCCGATCGCACTCCCGTCCGTCCCTGTGCCTAGACGTTTTTAGCTTATTATCATTTACTTGAATCAATGACCATGGTGTGTTCCCCAAAATCGATCGCTGTAGCGGTAGGACTCGCATTAAGGAACGCACTTTACCATATCTACCATAGCGGCGATCGCTGGTAGTTATAGCCAAGGAAACCTCCAAGAAAAATATGCAATCAGCACCCAAATGACTACAAAAAGAATTGAAATAAACTGAGGAAACCAAAGTGCTCTCAAATGAATAGGGTCATCTTTAGGAGCATTTGAACGCCATCGAGGAATAAGAACAGGGTCTAATTTTGAATTCTCACTAACTAATTTTAAACGTAATTTCCCCCACATATCAATAGTTTTTGTAGCACCCTGAATCATAAAATAAGACAAAAAAGATACAATAATTGCTAGGCTCGGTAGCAAAAGATTAGAAAACCAGTTTGGTCCTTTGCTATTGCTGTAAGTAATAGCATATACAGTAAGTAAAAAAGATTGGCAAGTAATATACCAAGTTACACGACCCATTAATAAGCTATGTTCATGTTGAATTTCACTACGAAAATATTGAAACAATTCCCATGTTTTATTGGCGGATTCAGAGGTTTCTTTTAGGTACTCCAAACCTTCTCTGATATTTAACTCTTGAGAAGTAACTTCTGACTTGAATAATTTCCGAAAGTTTTTTAGTATTTTTATTAGCAATTTCATGAAATCACCCTTTGGTTAATTTTACTCTGGAGACTATATAAGTCTATGAACTCCGATTTTTGAGCGTAAAGATGGCAAGCTAACTATTAACTATAAAGAAAATTTGCCAACAACAATCCTTAGAGTAAGAATATATGGAAACTTTCGGCATATCACCCCGTTTTGTAGATTTCTGACAATCAGCCGAGATACAAAGAACTTTTCAGCGACCATAGCACCAATTATAATTCTTGAGGTAACTGAGCAGACTAACTAAAAGTGGCGATGGCGGAGCAAATTCTTTCTCTACTCTTGTACCTAATTCTTATTTTAACGGCTTTTTGGTTTATTAGCCCCCAAAAAAAGCCCCGTAGTCATCCCGCCTATCATCTTGCCTGTTTACTAGAAGATGCTCCTGAAAGCTCTTTAAAGGGTCAATTTTGTCCCCTGGCTACTCCCTTGGCTACCCCGATCGCTTGTACTGTTCCGCAAGTTTGGCGTAGTATATATAGGCAGTCTCTGGCAAAACCGGATGTTAATTATTGGCAATGGCGTGGTATGCCCGAAAATGAGCAGTTTTGTCGGGAATTACGGGAATTATTGCGATTAAATCCAGCTAGAGGTTACGCTAAGGAAATTCTGGAAAGTCTCGCCTTGGGTCAAGATCCTTTTTATCATCTCTACTGGGATCTAAAAGCGATCGCTAATGGTAACTTTAACACTATCGGGGCTAATAAACTAGCTGAGGGCAGATTTGCCCAGCGAGATTTGCGAACTCATCAGCAGATGCGGAGGGATTTTCGTCAATGGCATTTACAAGCTTGTGAACAGTTGGGAAAAGAGCGGGTTAAAGCGGTTTATCGGCGGTGTTATGGGTCAGATTGGTCATTAATCGCCCAAATTCTCTATCCTTCGCCCCGTTCCTTGGCCGTGATGATTATAGAGTCGGCTAATCCCGTTTGGTGGCGAGTTTTGGGGATTACTCCTTTTACCACGACTAGCCGGATTGAGAACAATTATAAAACTCTCTTGTGTTATTGGCATCCCGATCGCAATTCCCATCCCAATGCGACAGAAATCACTGCCCATCTTAATCGCGCCTACGATTGTTATCAAGGTTTTCAGGAGATGAGTAGTCAAGATAATGCACCTTTGTGGACGAAAATCCGTCGCTGGATTCCTTAGACTTGACTCTAGTTTTTCCCTTGACTTTTTCCTTAACGAAAGAATGTTAGTCTAGGAACAATTTATGACCACGCTTGCACTCTCAGGGTAATGAATCTAGTGCTTTTAAACAATCGCTACCAAATTGTTAGCACCCTTGCTAGGGGGGGATTTGGGGAAACTTATATCGCTATCGATACGAATATGCCTTCTCAACGGCGCTGTGTGATTAAAAAATTGCAGCCGGCTATTCAAAGTGAGGAGATGCCAGAATGGTTAAAAGAACGTTTTCAGAAAGAAGCAAGCGTTTTAGAGGAATTGGGGGAACAAAATCGCCAAATACCCCGTTTATACGGTTATTTTGCCCAAGATAATCACTTCTATCTGGTGCAGGAGTGGATTGAAGGGGAGACACTAACCCAAAAACAGCAACGACAGGGAAATTTATCTTCCTCAGCAGTGCGGACGATTTTGGAGAATTTACTGCCTGTTCTTGATTTTATTCACAGTCGCCGCATTATTCACCGGGATGTGAAACCCGATAATATTATCTTAAGAAATAGTGATAATTTGCCCGTTTTAATCGATTTTGGGGTAATGAAAGAAGCAGTCGCCACCTTACTCGATCCTACGGGAAAAAGTGCCTATTCGATCGCCCTTGGCACCCCCGGTTATATGGCTTCGGAACAGGCTGCCGGGAGACCGGTCTTTTCTAGTGACCTTTACAGCCTAGGCTTAACGGCGATTTTTTTATTAACGGGAAAAACTCCCCAATATCTAGAAACTGACTCGCGCACGGGGGAAATTCTCTGGCGACAGGAGGCAGAAAATGTTAATCCTAATTTAGCTATGGTAATCGATCAAGCGATCCGTTTTCATCCCCGGGATCGATTTGCTACTGCTAGGGAAATGTTGGCAGCTTTGGCAGAAATATCCCCGGATTTGTCCACCCAACCAACTATCGCGGTTTCTCCCCATAGTCCCCGATTAAAGTCCTCTACACCCCAAAAACCAACCGTCTCCCCCACTGTGGTTATTCAACCCAATTCCGGGGAAAAAAAGAATCCTTGGCTGCGGATTTTGCTGATTTTTGCGGTGACAATTGGAGCTTTTGCCCTGGGATATCGGGGATTTATGGCTCTTTTACCCAAAAATGAGGAAATCAAACCATCACCAACCCTCGAACCTTCTCCTAGTCCTGAAATCATTCCTCCTCCCTCCCAAGATTTTCCCCCTATCCGACGACCTTCTCGCCGACGGACTCCCATTTATTCCCCAACTCCTACCCCATCCCCCACTCCTACCCCAGAGGTGATTCCTAGTCCAGAAGTGACTCCAGAATTAACTCCTAGTCCCACCCCAGAAGAAGTAATTCCTATTCCTGTTCCTCTTCCTGAAACAGATCCGAGTCCTCAAGTTTCTCCCCTTCCTTCGCCTTCGCCTTCGCCTTCGCCTTCGCCTTCTCCTGTTCCAGAGGTGATTAATCCCCCGGTTAATGAGGATAAAATTGAACCGATTGCTCCTCCTGTTTTATCACCTTCTCCTCCTGAAGAAAATAGTAATTAGGGTTTGCTGAATAAATCTAAAAACCTTGTTGGGTAAGACTTTTAGACTTTTTGTCAATCAAAAAGTACCATATCTGGGAGTGATCGGGGGTAAAATTCCTGGACTTTTTCCCTGAAAATTAGGTAATTGACCCCCTCAAAATCGGTAAAACCCTACACCCCACACCCCACACCCCACGAAAAACTTTTTCAGCAGCCCGTAATTAATAGACTGCTTGCAGAAGTCTGGCAAGGGGAAGATGATAATTTTTTCTTAAACCTTTCCCCTTTTGCCTACAATGAAAGAGAGCTACTGTTTAGGCTTAATTCTTCTGATTCTATCTGCTCTGCCAGTTGACGCAGTAGATCAAAAATGCTAGTTAGGGTTTCCTCTGGTAATTTAGCCATATTCAATTATTTCTATCATCTGGCTGGTGCGAGGTAATCCTGTTTAATTTAGTTTGCGATCGAGTTGAGGATCAGTCAAGAGAGAAGGCAAAGGCGAATCCGACACACTGCGCCACAATCCCTCACGGAAAAAAAATAGTTCGTCTGAGAAGCAGTAAAACAGGGGAAAACACCTGAGAATCCTTGCTCTGTGAATCGCTAAGCTAGGGAGAGGAATGTAAAGATTTATTAAATTGTAGCTTTTGACACAGTTGTTTTTTTGGGATGTGTATCCTTCTGTTGTCTGCCTTTGACGTTGGGTGGGGGTGTTGCTTGACCTAGCTGCGAGGTGAGCGATCGCCTAACATTTTGGGAAATTTACCAAATTCTTTGAACGGGGTAAAGGTCAAATATCTCATCAATGCTCAGAATAGGCATAATTTCGGTTATTGATTGGGATATTAAAAGTCGATCAAAGGGGTCTTTATGATAGTGGATAAGGGTTGCTAGTGTCCAGATATGAGCTAGATCAATAGAAAGTATTTCTAGATTATTAATGGTTATTTGATTTTTAATTAATTCCTGTAAAGATGGGTTAAGTTGTAATTTTCCCAGTTGCAGTTTTATTTGCATTTCCCAGACACTAGCAACGATTAAAAACAAGCGATTATTTCGATCAAATAACAAATCTTGCCCGGTTAGTGATAGTTTTTATGAGTTAATTGACCACCAAATAAAGCTATGGGTATCTAATAAAAGTTGCATGGGTTAAGTTGGCGGCAAGAGTTCATCGGTTAGGGGTTCGTTAAAGTCATCGCTGATCCAGCCTTGACCTTGATATAATCCTGCAATTCTACCTGTTTGGGTTATTTGGGTTTGATGGTGTTGATTGACTATAGATTCCAAAAAATCGAGAATTTCTTGTTGTTGTTGGACAGGTAATGTCTGAAGGGTTTGCAATAAAGGAGAATTGGTATCTAGGTCAGCATCGTTCATAACGATTTGATTTGAGGATTTTGGGGCAATACCTCAAGGATAGCATGGGTTTTCAGCGATGAGGGGACAAGTTATGGATAGTGCGATCGCACTACTGTTGACATAATTTTGTAAAAATGACCAACTTACCCCTGTTACTCTAGCAATTACTCGTAAGGAAATTCGTTCGAGTAAGAGTTTATCAATTAATTGTTTGGTTTCGTCAGAGACAGTTTTATTAGTGGGATTGATCACAAACTGACGACCACATTCTTTACATTGACGTTTGGGTTTTCCATTATGAATAGAACCATTCTTGATAGTATGGTGAGAACCACAATTAGAACAGGGGAATAGAGGTGAACTAGGGGGGTATTTTTTCGGTGCTAGACTGATATTTGAGTAAGCTAGACAGGAGCCAGAAAAAGATATTTATCAGAAAAGTCATGATCAAGCTAGAGGTTTAAAGACTGATCGGGTTCCAATTATTTTTATTAATAAATATTTTACACAATTCATACCAGGTAGGCAAGAGGGCTACGCCACTACTACCGAATCATTACCAACTGACCCAACAATGACCAAAAAAGACCGACAGAATCAGTAAACCTTGCTGCGAAACAAGCCACCAAAGCTTTGTCGGGACTGAAAACATTTGGTTTTCCCAGAAGCTGGTGATGGGATTTGAACCCGCGACCGGCTGATTACAAATCAGCTGCTCTACCACTGAGCTACACCAGCATTTTTAACCAACCCATTATAACACAAATAGACCAAGTGGAGATTTTTTCCTCGTCGATCATCGGAAATTTTGGGTCTGAAACCCCGCCGTTCTAGGTTGGCTTTACGTTAGAATTAAAAGGCCAGTCTCGAAAACCAAGTGGACGGCGCAGCACCTTGAAAACTCGGCTTAGGGGGTTCCGACCAGAAAAGCTTGGCCGGGTAAAAAGTCGCGCGCAACAAGTACAAGAAGCTATAGGCGGTCAACGTACCGTGGGACAAACGGAATCGGGCTTCTGAAATGGGGCGAAAGTCTGTGGACTCTGTGTAAGACAGTACATGGTTTTTTAACTGTGGTATGCGACGGTGGTGGAAGCAGAAACTTAAATCGTGAGGTTTAGGAATCGCCGCACTTTTAGGGCGGCGAGGATGTCAAGTTCATCACCCTGCTTTCCTTCCCTAGTCAGCTGCCGGGAGACTAGGGACCAATACACAGAGGTTCAATGAGTCAAAAGGGATGACCAATAATTAGTTATCAGTGACCATTGACCGTTTAATAAGAGCCAGATTAATCCCCCTATTCCGAAAAGAATAGTCAAGACATAAAATTGCGATTGACCGGAAACATTATATTTTAAGGCACTGCCGCTAAAAATCGTCGCTAAACTGACTAAATTAACCAGACCATCAATAATATAACGATCGAGCCAAGCGGTAATTTTGGACAAGCTCCCCACCGCTAAAACCACGGTAAACTGATAGATGCGATCGAGATAGAAGTCATAAGCGAACAAATCTTGCAGGAATCGCAGGATTAACCCGGTTGGTCTCGCCCAAGCTCGTCTTAACTCTACCATTAACCCGATGACTAGGCCAATTACTCCAGAGGCCATCAATAAGGGAAAACCCCAGACAATGGTGAAACTCTGGTTATTAACGAGAGGATTGGTGAAAGATAGCCAAAAATCCCAACGTAGGGGAATAATCGGGGCCAATAAAACGATTAAAATCAATGCTACCATGGGCAAAGCCATCGGCCAAGCCACTTCCGGGGTGCGATGGGTTTTACTTTGGGTTTGTCCCAAAAAGACTAAACGAAAGACCCGAGTAAGATTGATAATGCTAAGACAATTAACAAAGATTAAAACCGCTAATAACCACCAAGGAATCGCCCATTCGCCACCTAACCACCGTTTTAACGTCCAAAACATCCCCAGGGGCATTAAAACCGTCATCCCCGCGGAACCTCCTAAAAAAGCCGTGGTCGTGGCGGGCATTCTTGCCCAAATTCCGCCCATTTCCGTGATATTTTGGTTACTGGTGGTGAGAATTAAGGCTCCTGCGCTCATAAACAATAAAGCTTTTGCCACCGCATGGGAGAATAAAATTAGTAAGGCGATATCCACATGACCTAATCCCACCGCAATAAAGACCAAACCGAGATAGGCACTGGTAGAGTGACATAAAACCCGTTTAATATCAATTTGGGATAAGGCCATCAGAGAAGTACCAATTGCCGTCATTGTCCCCAACACTATTAAAACATTGGCCGCGATCGGAGATAGGGTAAATACTGGCTGCAGCTTAATTAAAACATAGGCCCCGGCTGAAACCACGATCGAATTCCGCATGATTCCGGCTGGATTTGGTCCCTCCATCGCCTCATCTAGCCACAAATTCAGGGGAAATTGGGCGCATTTACCCGTTGGACCAGCAATAAGGGCTAATCCTAACAAAGTCGCCGTCAGAGGTGGTACAGGGTTATTTACTGCCCAATTTTCTAACTGAGAAAAACTTAATCCCTCTCCGTAACTGGACAGAGCCACCAAACCCATCAATAAAATAATATCGCCGACGCGCTTGGTTAAAAAGGCATCTCGGGCCGCGGTTACGACCAAAGGTTGAGCATACCAAAAACCGACGAGGAGATAGGTAGAGACCGTTAACATCTCTAGGAAAGCGTAACTGAATAGTAGGGAGTCACTGAGGGCAATTCCCCCCAAAGCTGCCTCAAAAAAGCCCATTAAGCCATAAAATCTCGCCAAAGACCAATCCTTTTCCATGTAGCCAAGGGCATAGATTTGGGCCAAGAGACTGATGAGGGTAATTAGTTCCAGCGTCCCCAAACTGACGGGAGAAAGTTCGATCGAAAGAGATAAACTAAGATCGGCCACTTTTACCCATTCAAAAGCCAGTTTAATCGTCTCTCGATGCCAAATTTGGTTAAAGGCGATCGATCCGTGTATTAATCCTAAGACGGTCATCAATAGGTTAATATAAGCGGCCGGCCGCGGACCGGTGCGACTAATAATGCCTAAAGACCAAGGCAAGGTTAAAATCGAACCAATTAAGCCATAAATGGGAATTAACCAGCAAGTGTATAGGAATAAATCTTTCATTCAGGGGGTTATTCAGTTATCAGTTATCAGTTATCAGTTATCAGTGATCAGGTTTAAGTTTTAAGTTATCAGGTTTAGGTTTTCAATTTTCAACAAATTTAGGCTCTTTCACCGGTTACTGGTTACTGATTACTGATCACTGATCAACGGCCATAAAAAACCAACACTCGATCCTTTCTCGATCGAGTTTAGTCAATTTAGGTATTTTACCTTTAATCCTGCGATCAGGCTAAATGCGCTGTAATAAAGATTTACCGTGGGAATCGGTGCTACAGGTGGCAAATAATTGATATTGACGACTCAGAGCGAGCGCTTGTTCGGTTTCCGGTTGACTGGGTAGCCAAGGTTTGGGATTGCCATAGGCATAAAAAGCCTCAATACCATCAATACCCAATTCTACTGCCGCCGCCACTAAATCGGCTGCGGGGCGATGGTAACGAAAGGGATGGGCGAGAACTACTAAAGCCCCCGCTTGCTGTAAACTTTTAATGACTCTAGAGGCTAAAGCCAGATCTCCTTCCGGTTTGGTTCTTTGCAGATAGGGAGTCAAGACGGCATGAGCGGGATCGAAACCATAGCCAAGAATATGCACTTCTGTCTCTAAGAGATTCGCCGTAATTTCTACCCCTGTCCAGAGATGGGGTAGAGAACTCTTTAAATGCTGATTTTCTAGCCAAATTTGGGCTTGTCGATAACCTTCGATCGAGTGATGATCGGTAATTGCTAATCCTTTTAGTCCGATATCTAACGCTTGTCTCATCAAGCCTTGGGGACTCATTTGACCATCGGAACAATGGGTGTGAAGATGGAAATTGTAATGGTGGGGACAACTATCATAGCCAATATTTGCCCACACCGCTTTCAGGGCGAGGGTATCTTGAGCTAGGGGTGGGATTGTAGCAGAAACGACCATGCAGTATTGAGGAACTTTCCCAAAGATTACAAATTGTTAAGAATCAGCATAGCAAATATCAAGAAAAATTGGGTAGCTGCTGTTACCGGTAACACCGTTAGAGACTGTTCGTCAATGAATATTAAGCGGGAATCGGAGCCTTCTTCTGTCTCCGCGCTGATTATCGGTTATCGCTGCCCCTACAGGACTCAAAATCTCGCACCTGTTTCGCGAAACAAGACCCTAAAACCCTTAATTCGTCGATATTTCAGATTTATTCAGCAAGCCAGATGTACTAAGCTTTTTAGTATAAATGTTCTGGATCCCTCTCCACGCTCTCTTCTCATAGACAGTCTTGACGAGTAACTTAGATACACTGACAGCTTATACCATTTTTCTTTATTTGCGTCACAACGAATGCAAGCTTGGCAAGCATTCGAGCGTGGATGTCTGTCATGGATTTAGAAATTTGGTATTACTATGGACTAAGAATACTAAAGTTTTGACTTTAAACCTAAAGGCGACTGGAAGCGGTTTAAGACCTGTGTTATTAATTCCTGTAGGGGACTATCTGCTTCTAACCCCTCCTCTACCTGAGTCCAAAAACGATTTAAATCGCGACTAGCGGCGACTAAAAGGCTATTTTCGCCGATAAAAGATAATGCTCCCACGGGACTAGATAAAATTGGTGCTTGGTCATCCTGTCCTAAGACCCCAATTAAGGCCGAACGCGCACCCTTTTCAAATCCTATAGTAATCATAGCAATTACCGTCGGTTGGATTGACCCAAGGAAACCCCACAAAAAGCCATGGGAGGAGGAGAATAGCGATCGCTCATTCAGACGGATTGAGGTGTTGGCTGTTGGGTTTCGTTTTCCCTTAGAATTGAGAGGTTTTCTTTAACCTATTGATTCGCTCAACCCAAGAAAAAGGACTAGACCGCTGTTGCATTCATCGCGTTTTATTAGCGGTAAGCTTGACTGCGATGTTCAATGAGTAAGACAATAACTTGAGATTGACTATCATCAACGATATAAATAACCCGATAGTCCCCGACTCGGAAGCGATACTTCCCAGCAAATTCTCCCTTTAATGCTTTAATTTGAGGGTGATTTTTGGGCGTTTCTTGAAGAATCTTTAAACACTTAGCAATCTTCTTTCTCAAGACTGAATCAGCTTCAGAATAAACTTTATTAGCTTTAGCTGTTAAACAGACTTTATAAATCATCTGAGTTTTTCCAATCAATGAGACGACCTGATTGTAAATCCATCTCAGCTTCTTTTAATTTTTCTATGATATTGGGAATTTCTCTAATTTCTTGGGTTGCTTGCTCACTCTCTTTATCTGATAAATAAGCAGCAAATTCTAGAATAGTCTTTAAATTTTCTAATGACAAGGTTTGGAGATATTGTTGAATTTTTTGCTGCATTAAATCAATCTGTGCTAATGTTTCAGAATCTAAAAAATCTTCTGAGGTCGAGAGATTTACTTGAACGTCAGTAATATTCATAGTTTGATAAATTGCTCCTTTTAAGTTGATTATATATATCTTAGCGAATTTTTCAAGCTAGGGCTTGCTACCTTGTAATCTAATCTGGGAATTGATGACCCTCAGCGATTCGCGTCTGGAGAGGTAATGTTTCTCCCTCTACATTTATACTACCCCAAGAGAGTCCTTCCACAGAATCAATACCACTGGCTACTTGATAACGGATCCAGAACGGTTATTAGCGACGCTTGAGGGAAACCCAACCACACCAATGTCGTCAAGAATGTTGGGTTTACCTCAAACCATTGAATCGAGCAGTTTTCTCCTAAGTATTAAATCGCTCAACCAAACCTACAAGCTTCTATCTGATAACTGATAACTGATAACTGATTAAGACTTCACTCCCAGATTAAAGAAAATCGTTCCCCGACGCACAGAATTTTCACTACCTTGGCTGCTAATAGTAAGAGAACGCAGATTATTAAATAAAGGCTTAATCGATAATTCTAACACCCGCACGATCGGGAATTTTGCCTCGATTACTGGTTGCAATTGTCGCCAATCGGCGTAAAAATAACCATCATTTTCTGCGGGTAAAGCAGTAATTGCCTGTCGAAACTTACCACTACCTAAGATGGGGTTTTTCTGTGCAGATAAAGCTAAACCCATCGCTTCCACAGAACTAGCGATAATTTCATAATTATCGACCCTAGTATGCACTCCCGTCACGAGCGTCTCTAGTTGCGCTTTTCCTCCCGGGACCGCCGTGGTTAACTTTGTCCAAGCTGTCACCGTTCGATCGAGTAAAGGCAGATTAACCACATTATAGCCGCGACTGCGGGCCAACTCATCCAAATGTTCGATCGCACTGTCCACCTCTACCCCCATCACCCGTTCCCCTAGAAAAACACTATCGGGTTCCATCCCCTTTGAACTAGGCACGAGAGCGAGACTATATTCGCCTCTAACCCAGCTAAAAACGTCTTCAGGCAAATTTAAACCTAAAGGCGACTGGAAGCGGTTTAAGACCTGTGTTATTAATTCCTGTAGGGGACTATCTGCTTCTAACCCCTCCTCTACCTGAGTCCAAAAACGATTTAAATCGCGACTAGCGGCAACTAAAAGGCTATTTTCGCCGATAAAAGATAATGCTCCCACGGGACTAGATAAAATTGGTGCTTGGTCATCCTGTCCTAAGACTCCAATTAAGGCGGTTTGAGCGACTATTCCGCCGGATTTGAGGGAAAAAGCCGTGGCTAATCGTTGTTTTGCTTCGGGACTCTCCGGGACGGGTTGATTAGCGATCCAAGCCGATAACGGGGGTAAATTGCCGTAAACTATAGCTATACGCGGTTCGGTGATATTTTTGAGGGCTTCTCGGTAATCAGGGCTATTTTTTAGGTTTAAATCCGGTACTTGCACGTTATTAAGGGACTCGCGCAAAACCTTGATATTATTGGCAAAAAGCACCGTATCACCGACGACGGCACTAGCGAGAAAACGATTATTATCTCCTGCGGTCAAGGGACGTTGATAAATCAGGTTAACTCCCTTGTAGAGTTCAAAAACAAGGTCAAATTTGCCCGAAACCGCCTGTTTTGAGTAGGAAGCTTGCAGAAATTCCTTAGCGCGTTCGCCATCTTTACTTTGAATTGCCAAAAGATAACCCGGTTGGATACCATTATCGGTATCGCGATCGAAATCTAGGGAAGTAACAGCGAGGGTAATTTCTTCCCCTAACCAAGGTTTGATTTCCTTTTGATAATTTAATCCCGTTTTACCGAGCAGAGTTTTTTCTAAATCCTTAATTTCTTGGTGGGAACGTCGTCGATTAGCCGGTGTAGCGATTAATTGACCAAAAGACTCTAAACGTTCGGGATTGACCAACAAGGATACCATAACCGGGGCCTGTTTCGGCACAAAAATCGCCGCCATCGGTTCCCGCAGCACCCCACCTTTGAGCAAAGACAGAGGACTATCGGCGAGAATCCAAGCAAAACTGGCTGTAGCGACTCCTAGGAGAATGATTACCGTCGCACCTAAAATATAGAAAAACGATCGCAATTTCACAACCTTGTCCCGAGATGAACCATTAGCTATTTTAAGCCAGCAATTGACCCAAGAATTTCGATCGCTACAATTCTTACCAGACTGATAACCGATAACTCGCCACCGATAACTAATTTTTACCAGCCTTTTTCCGCTTGAGCGAGGACATAATTAGCTACAGCTTCGATATCTTCGGCGCTGAGACGACCACCGAAAGCGGGCATCGCCCCCATACCTTTGGTAACTTGGGTAACGATAGCTTCAACGGAATCTTTGCCGTATTTAACTAAATCTTCTTTTTTCAGGGTTTTAGCGGCATTAACCACGTTTTTACCGCCCATGTGGCAGGAAGCGCAGTTAGCACTGAAAATCGAAGCCCCATCAGCTAAAGCGGGACGAGCCATACCGAATGTAACCACAGCCAAGAGCAAGCACAGGGAAATTAATAGTCTTTTCACGATTGGTTCTCCTCTATTTCTTAAGAAATTCCCCAACCATCGTCAGAAAAAACCGGTTTTCTTGTCAAAAGACAAGCTGTCAAACTTCGTGTAGAATGAATCAATGGGACAGTTAAAAGCAAACTTTTACTTTTTTGTCAAAAGACAGGCTGTCAAACTTGTCATCTTCCCTCGTGTAAAGGATTAACAAGCATGAAAAAATTAGGTTTATTGGTCGCTACCGTGGTGCTAGTCGTCTCTAGCTTCTTCTTCAACACTGCCTCCGCTGCTGCGGAAACCTTCACGGTTAAGATGGGCGGTGATGCGGGTACACTACAATTTGATCCCCCCGCCCTCACTATTAAAGCAGGAGATACGGTGAAATGGGTCAATAACAAACTTTCTCCCCATAACATAGTTTTCGATAGCACCAAAGTTCCCGAAGCCCAGGCTGCTAAATTATCCCATAAAGGTCTGGCTTTTTCCGCCGGTGAGTCCTTTGAAAGCACTTTCAGCGAACCGGGTACTTACACCTACTACTGCGAACCCCATCGCGGCGCCGGTATGGTCGGAACGATTACCGTTCAGTAATTATCCGATTTTAACCAAAAATAACTCGCGGTTAACTGCCGCGGGTTGTTTTTTTGGGAATTATGAAGACTTTTCAGTTATCAGTAAACAGTAATCAGTAATCAGTGAGGTTCTTCAGTTTGTCTTATGCAACGGACAGGGTTATAAGGAATGAAACTCTTATAGAGAAAGACATTTGGCGATTTTTGTCAATTGTTTTTGAACTAGAACGAACTCATCAATTAAGTTTTTTGCCAGATAAGGATTTAGTCGATTTATGCCCCCCGAGCGAACCATACCAAGTTCAGTAATCAGTAAACAGTAATCAGTGAACTGAAAACTCGCATCTGATAACTGATAACTGATAACTGATAACTGAAAGGGCTGTCTCCTGAAATATAAAGTCTCGGTTACAAAACTGACTTCTGAGCAATTCTCACCCCACCATAGAAACAGAAGCCCGTAGGAAAATCAGCCATGAAAGAACACGATGTCGTTATAGTGGGTGGTGGGTTAGCAGGATGCCGCGCCGCCTTAGAAATCAAACGCCTCAACCCGACCATCGATGTTGCTGTCGTTGCCAAAACCCACCCAATTCGTTCCCACTCCGTCGCCGCCCAGGGAGGTATCGCCGCCGCCCTGCAAAACGTTGACCCCAAAGATAATCCCAAGGCCCACGCCTACGATACTGTCAAAGGTTCCGATTTTCTGGCTGACCAGGATGCGGTGGATATCCTCACCCGAGAAGCCCCCGAAGTTATCATCGAATTGGAACATCTAGGCGTGTTATTCTCCCGTCTCGAAGATGGACGCATTGCCCAAAGAGCCTTTGGCGGTCACAGCCATAACCGGGCCTGTTACGCCGCCGATAAAACCGGTCACGCCATGCTGCACGAATTAGTCAGCAATTTAGGCCGTAATCAGGTAAAAATCTACGATGAATGGTACGTTTTGCGTCTTATCCTCGAAGAAAGTACGGCCAAAGGGGTAGTAATGTACCAAATCGCCACCGGACAGTTAGAAATCCTCCGGGCAAAAGCAATTATGTTCGGGACGGGGGGCTATGGTCGCGTTTATAACACCACCTCCAACGATTTCGCCTGTACGGGAGACGGTTTAGCTTTATCGGCCAAAGCGGGTATTCCCCTAGAAGACATGGAATTTGTCCAATTTCACCCCACGGGACTCTATCCCGTCGGTGTTTTAATCTCAGAAGCGGTCCGGGGTGAAGGCGCTTATTTAATCAATAGCGAAGGTCGTCGTTTTATGGAAGACTACGCCCCCTCGCGCATGGAATTGGCACCCCGGGACATCACTTCCCGGGCCATTACCCTAGAAATTCGCGCCGGCCGGGGGGTAAATCTGGACGGTAGCGCCGGGGGTCCCTTTGTCTATCTGGATTTACGCCATTTAGGCCGGGAAAAAATTATGAGTCGCATTCCCTTCTGTTGGGAGGAGGCCCACCGTCTCGTCGGTGTCGATGCGGTAGAGGAACCGATGCCCGTCCGTCCTACAGTTCACTATTGTATGGGCGGCATTCCCGTTAATACCGATGGTCGCGTTCGCTTAAGTGCCGATACCCTCAGCGAAGGCTTTTTCTCCGCCGGGGAATGTTCCTGTGTCTCTGTCCACGGGGCCAATCGTTTGGGCAGTAATTCCCTGTTAGAATGTGTGGTCTATGGGAGAAGAACCGGCAAATCGATCGCTAAATACGTCGAAAAACGCGCTTTTCCCGTATTTAATCCCGATATTTACCTTCAGGATGCTAAAGAGGAAATCACCGCTTTATTGACCAAAAAAGGCACGATTCGCATCGGTCAACTACGTCAGCAATTCCAAGACTGTATGACCCAACATTGCGGCGTTTTTCGCACCGAAGCGACCATGCGCGAGGGAATTAAACAAATCGGCGAATTAAAGCGCCAATACGAGCAGATTTACCTGGATGATAGGGGGGATTGCTGGAATACGGAACTAATCGAGGCCTGGGAATTACAAAGTCTCATGGTGGTGGGGGAAATTATCCTCACCTCTGCCCTCAATCGTCAAGAAAGCCGAGGGGCCCACTCCCGCGAGGATTTTCCCCAACGGGATGACCAAAATTTCCTTCAGCATACCCTCGCCTATTATTCCCCCTCGGGCATCGATATCGACTATATGCCCGTGGTGATTCAGGATTTCACCCCCGTGGAACGTAAGTATTAACCTCTGGTCGGACGGTAAATGTAAAGGAATATTACAAACTCCTTGGCATTTACCGAGATTTAGTTCTATACTAAATAAAGCAACGCGGGATAGAGCAGTCTGGTAGCTCGTCGGGCTCATAACCCGAAGGTCAGTGGTTCAAATCCGCTTCCCGCCATTACTGATAAAGCCGGTAGTTAACCCCGATTTCCCGTTAGGGAACATCGAACATTACCCTTTCAAGACAGCGATTGGGGTCAATGTAAGATTGGCGAGAATGGAGACAAGTATAATTATCGATGATCAGGATCTGTTCTGCTTTTAAATAGAGCGGAACGTGATAGGCTTCAAACAGTGCCATTTACAAAATGTTTGAAAGAAGTAGCGGGGATTGAAATCGACCAATCTTAAGTTAGAAAACGGGTTTCTTAGAGAAACCCGTTTTCTGGGTTAGATGTGGTATAACAGAAAAGTGGTTATGTCAGAGGAAAGAGATATGCCATCAATTTTTATTTGTTATTCCCACCAAGACAAAGGATGGAGAGACAGACTGTTAAAATTTCTCGAACCTCTGAATGATGAGGAAAAAATAGTCTGGTCAGATCTCGACATACAACCGGGGGATATTTGGGATGAAAAAATTAAAGACAGTTTATCACAAGTAACAATTGCGATGGTCTTGGTTAGCCAAGATCTGCTTAATTCTCGTTATGTGAAGAATGAAGAATTACCCCGTATTTTGAAAAGACGTGAAGAAGAAGGAGTCGTTATAATTCCTATATTTCTTAGACATTCTACTGTGAAAAGTGTTTCTTTTAAATACACTAATGAAGAGGGAATAGAACAAAGATTTTACTTACATCAATTTCAGTCTCCTAGCAATAATTCTCCCAGCAATCCTCTCTGTGATCTAAAGAAATCAGAATATGAAAAAGTTTTCGTATCCGTTGAGGATAAATTGCGATCGCTGATTGAAGAATCTAAAAAAAAACAGTCTGAACCCTCTAAAAAAGCGGTCCAACCCCTGACCACCTCTGGGTTAGTGGATACGCAACTCCCACCCGTGCGTAGATGGCAAGGACGACGGGAAGAATTGCAAGAACTCCAAACAGCGTTAGGGAATGACCATCTAAGGTTAATCGAGATTACCGCCGCCGGAGGTTATGGTAAAACTGCCCTGGCGAGAAAGTTTACAGATCAATTAACTGCTGATTGGCCAGTATTATGGGTTAATTTTAACCAGCCTTACCCTTTGGCACAGTTCGGACGGTGGTTATTAGAGGAGTTAAAACAAAATTATGATGAAAAATGGAATGATGGGCAATTAATAGACGCAATCAGCAAAGGGTTAACCGCTAAACCCTGTTTATTAGTGTTGAATAATTTGGAAACGGTACTAACTGCCCCAGTAAATTTGGTTTATCAGCAATTCTTGCAAAAATGGTTAAACACAGAAAGCAGCAGTAAGCTATTAGTCACCAGTCGAGAACAGCTAAAATTCCCCGTCAATTTGCAAGATTATTATTATTCTTGGCCTTTAAAAGGGTTAAAAGAAGCGGATGCGATGCGTTATGTCACCGAAGATCACGGCTTAACGGGAAGCGATGAAGAATTAGCCCAATTTGTCGATAAAATGGGAGGTCATCCCCTCTTAATGGAACTGGTTTGTAGTTTGATGAAAGATAAGTTTGGGAAAGGGGTTTCTGTCACCGAGTCGCAAAATTTGGGCTTAAATATGTTTGATGTGGAGGGCTATCACCGCGACACGGAAACCTGTGTCAGAGAAGTGATTACCGCCAGTTTAGCGCGATTATCGAAAGAGTTTAGGGAGAGTTTAACGCGGTTATCGGTATTGCGCGAGAGTTTTGATGACAGGTTAGCCCAGGGGTTAATTCCAGCAATAACTGAGGAAGATTTACGCTATTTAGCTCGTTTATCTTTATTACAAGAATTTCCACCCGAATACAATGTAAAACGGCGACAGTTTCAGTTTTTGCCTTTAATTTCCATGGTGGTGCAAGATCAAGCAAATCCTGAAATATTGCGATCTGCCCATCAATTAGCCTTAAATTATTATTTAGCTCATTTACCTGTCCCTCCCTGGGAATCCTTGAAAGATTTGAAGGAATATTTAGAGGCGTTTCACCATGCGGGGGAATTGGGAGAATGGCAATTAGCTTATGATATTTTGGATGAGGATCGAGGCGGAGAAGGGAAAAATAAATCGGTTAATAGTTTTTTGTACTTCACAGGCTTAAGTCGAAAATCAATAGAATTATATGAGATTTTAATTAATAATTGGATAGAGGATCAAAAACAAAAACAAAAACAAGAGTTCGGCATTGTGTTGTCTTTGTTGGGAATAAGTTATAAAAATTTAGGAGAATATTCAAAAGCAATTACTATCCATAAGCAACATTATGCCCTATCGGAAAAAAATAAAAATTGGGCAGGAGTTTCTTCTGCACTGGGTAATTTAGGGATTTGTTACTTTTCGCAAGGCGATTATCAGCAAGCCATCAAGTATCATGAGCAATGTCTAGCAATTCAAGATAAAATTGGCAATTATCTAGGTATGGCAGGGACCTTTGGTAATTTAGGTATTTGTTATAGTTCTATAGGAAAATTGAATGAAGCTATAGACAATCATAAAAGGCATTTTGAAATTTCACAAAAGATTGATGATCTTGGAGGAATGGCTTCCGCATTTTTGAATATAGGAAATTGTTACAGCTATTCTGGCAGATATTTACAGGCGATTCTCTATCATCAAGCAGGCTTAATCGTCAAGGAGATTCTTGGCGATCAACAGGGATTAGCACTTGCTTATAATAATCTTGCGTGTTGCTTCCGAAGCTTAGGTCAATATAAGGAGGCAATCTTTTATAATCAGAAATCTCTAAAAATAGGAGAAGAAATTGGTAACAAACAAAGGATATCAGAGTCACTTGGTAATATAGGGAATTGTTATGCCGACGTGGGAAAATATCAAGAAGCAATCGTTAAACATCAAGAATCTTTAGTCTTAAAAGAGGAAATGGGGGATCAAAGAGGAATTGCACTTGAATTAATTTCTCTTGGGGCTTGCTATGCTCATTTAGAACAACATGAAACAGCATTAGCATTCTTTGAGAAATCATTAGAGCTAAGTCAAAAAAATAATTATCAGAGAGGTATAGCAGTAAGCTTACATAACCTTGGAAAAACTTATTTTGAGCTTAAAAAATATATTCAAGCGAAAGACTATATTAATAAATCCTTAGCTATTGCTCAAGGAACTGTTTTACAGGAAATAGTAATGCGTTGTCATTTTGCTCTTGCAAATATTGCGTATCGGATAAGTGACATTCAAATCGCATATACCCATTGTCAACAAGCCCTAGCATTATCCCAAGAATTGGGGATTCCCTTGGTTAAAGATTGTGAGGAACTGTTAGGGCAAATTCAGGGAAACTTAGGAGATTCAGACAATAACTTAAAGTAAACCTGAGAAAATTTCAGTTTTTATCTATAAAAAACAATGCCTGCCAAAGATATTTTCCATGACTGTGTAAAACACGCCCTAATCAAAGACGGCTGGACAATTACCCATGACCCCCTACGGATTCGTTTAGCAAGAGGTAAAAACCTGTTTGTTGATTTGGGAGCAGAAAGACTATTAGCCGCAGAAAAGGGAACAGAAAAAATAGCCGTTGAAATTAAGAGCTTTACTCGTCCCTCTGATATGAAAGACCTTGAAGAGGCAGTTGGTCAATTTGTCGTTTATACCCATCTTTTAAGGCGTTATTATCCCGAATATAAACTATTTTTGGCTGTTAGCGAAAACACCTGCAAAACAGTATTTGAAGAAGAAGCAGGTCAAACCTTAATTGAAGATGGTATTATTGAGTTATTTAGTTTTGATCCCAACCAGGAGGTAATTGTACGATGGCTTCCTTAATTGCCCAATATCGGCAAATTATTGAAAAAACATTCCAAGATTATGCCGACTTCCTCGACACTGATCACCAAATCCAAATCGAATTAGTCCTAGATCAAACCCGCGATCGCTATTTATTGGTTGAAACAGGTTGGCAAAATGGTTATCGAATCTACGGAACCCTATTACATATTGATATTATTGATCAAAAAATTTGGATTCAACACGACGGAACTGAGGATGGTATTGCCGATGAATTAGTAGCTGCGGGAATCCCTCAAAACCAGATTATTTTAGCCTTTAAATCCCCTGAAATTAGACCCTATACAGGCTTCGCTGTCGCTTAACGTTCAAATATGATGGACAATTCTCAAAACCGCAATCACCCACCAAATGAATCACTATTAGAAGAAGATTAGAAACTCTTGATAACCCAAGTCAGCCATGAAAATCACCTACTTTCAAGATACGGATACTCTATACCTAGAGTTCAATAACAATCCCATTGTCGAGACTCAAGAAATCAATGAAAATACCTTGGTCGATCTTGATCAGCAGGGGAATATTTGTGCAATCACCTTGGAACACGCCAAAAGCTTAACGGATCTGAATGCTTTTTCCCTAGAAACTATTGTCGCGCCTCAATTAGCTTCAAGTTTATAAGAGTTGTCATAATAAAATTATTCTATAAACTCTATGGATTCCCCATGCAAAACCCAATTAACCTCACTATTGAGCGCTTTCAAGAAAACGGACAAGATTACTATGTCGCCACCAGTCCCGATATACAAGGACTTGTCACTGAAGCTGATACAATAGATGCCGTCATTGATATTGCCAAAGACTTAATTCCCATCCTATTAGAATTGGAAACAAAGGAGTGTGAATAATGCAAACCGTCCACAAAATGAGGAACAATTAATTATGAACATCTAAAGATTATCCCTTTGCTCAAGACTTGATTACGGATAATCAAGGTCAGATACAGCAAGTTATCATTAATTTTGAAGACTATCAACAAATAATAGAAACCTATGAAGATACTGGACTCTATCGGGCCATGATAGACGTTAAAGATGAAACTCCCTTAACTTTGGAGGAAGCTTTAATTGAATTAGAAAAAGAATGAAAATCAACTATCTTCCTACTTTTATCAAGGATCTTAAAGATTTAAAAAGTACGCCAATTCAAAAATGAAACGCATCAACCTCAAGAGTTGACAAAGAAAGGCTCATCAGGTCAGCAATTCTCATTTTAAGGTTTCATGACATTAAAACCCCTGCACCTAGAGGGGTTAATAATTCTTAACGAATCTCTAGATCGCTGAAACAACGCAAAATCGTTTCAAAATGAGAATTGCTGGAAATCAATAGAGTCACAGAAAAACTTTTTCAAGAGATTCACCCTGACAAAAGAAAAACCTTTACTTGTGACAACGGCAAAGAATTTTGTGGACATCAAGAGTTGAGTCAGAAACTAGGAGCAGATTTTTATTTTGCTACTCCTTATCATTCGTGGGAGAGGGGATTAAACGAGCATACCAATGGACTGTTAAGACAATTTTTCCCCAAGGGAACGAATTTTAAAATCGTTAAGCCAGAGGAGGTGGAAAGAGCCGTAAACTTGATTAACAATCGTCCTCGAAAATGTCTTGACTATCGTACCCCGAATGAGGTATTCTATAAAGGTAGATCAGACAGTGATGCAATTCAGACTTGAATTGGCCAATCTTAGTTAAGTACCTAAGTAAAATTAATTCCACATCTCGCTAACTCCTGACTTCGGGTGCATCTCATTTTTGTAAATCTAGCAAGTTGGGATTTTTACGCGAAAACTCTCTGATAAAATCTGGCATTACTTCCGATTTTATCACTCAATCCAAGCTTTTGGGTGGTAGAACCCCCCAAACCCCCCGCGCATTAGCTTTTCGGTGGGATGCTTACAGGCAGCTGCTGATACATTTGTCATCATTTAAGAGTCATACTAAATCTGTTTATTAAAAACTGATTATTTATTCACCCTTTTGCATTAGTGCCTGCTGCCTTTTACCTGTCCTGATATGTAGCCTATACTCAACGGATTTAGTATTATTACTGTAGTTTGGTATGGGCTTTTTTCTCATAGGTGCGTTCAAATTTTGTGCGGGTGTAATTGGCAGCGATCGCTATTGCTAAAGCCAAAATTGCGAAAATAAGGGCAGTAATTTGATAGATAGACTGATTTGGGGATAAAATTGCCAGTAAAGCTAATAATATCCCCATTAAAATTGCGATTTGTTTAGTTTTTACCATGTTTTCATGGGCAGCGCTACAGGTGCGACAGTGGACAGTGTGACGAGAATAGCGATCGAGGGGTAAAGGATCGAATAAATCGATCGCCGTTGTCCGCTGGCTGGTGTAGCCTTGATAGTAGGGGAAAGAGTCCCCATAGCGATCGAACCATTGACGTAACTCAATCACCAAGGCATCGGAACTTTTTAAGGGCAAGTATAATTTTTGTAAACTATCTCTTGACTTTTCCACCATTTGCTGCTGACTTTGAATTAAAGGTAGATCATCTTCGAGGATGCGACTTTGACGCAGATGTTCCAACCAGCGCCAACGGTATTGACGGGAGTTAACGGCAAAATTTTGGTAACGTCGCACCAGTAAGCGAGAACGACCTTGACCCAGAGAAATCCCGTATAAAGCCAATCCAGCACACCAATGGGGATTAGGCAGAGAAAAACGATAATGAACGAGATTAGGGGCTATAAAATCCAGATATTTCCAGCTTTCTTGCGGATTGCGGCTATTGCGCCACTGACTGCGAATTCCCCGCGCCGAGATTTCGAGGATTTGGAAGGCTAAAGGTTGAGCATTTTCCCGTTTTGCCCCGAATTCGCTGCGATCATGGCTAATATTAACATGGGCGGGATCGAGGAGATTTTCGAGTAAATAGCCCTGTTCGTAGGGAAAATCAATGAGATAATCGGTATGGACACAATTGGGGTCTTCTAGGTCTTTGATGATAGGAATATCGCTTTCTTTCGCTGTTTCCTCTTCTCCTAACCAAACCCAGAGGACTCCCTGACGTTCCACCACCCCATAGGATTTAACCTTGGCATTGCGGGGAATCGGGGTATTAACTGGCAGTTGGGGAATATGGGAACATTTTCCATCCGTCTCGAACTGCCAACCATGGTATAAACATTCTAAACGCCCAGCGATCATCTGTCCTGTGGAGAGTTTAGCCAAGCGATGGGGACAGCGATCAAGCAAACAGCCCCATTTTCCCTGTTGATCGCGAAATATTAGCAATGGTTGCCCATAAAGACAGAAAGAGTAGGGATTTTTTTGCCAATCCTGCACGAATAACACAGGATACCAACAATTTTGGTAGTGAAAACAGTCATCCCTAGGCAGGGGTTGAGATTGATCTGCGCTCGTCATGGCGATGAGAGAGAAAAAATATTGATCATCATCATAATATCGGTGCGGCAAATTGATCTCTGTCTTCCTACTATCTTTTAATTAATCGGAAAGGGACTATAGCGGTGTGCAGTCGTATGAGGTACAGTGTCACGAGCTATAAACCATGCTAGGCAAGGCTTGGTCTGTATCTCACTCAAGCGCTTACCGCTATAGGAGAGGGTGGAAATCTCCGATAGGCGTTAATTGTAGCCAAAAAATCGATTGTAAAGCCTTTTATTGATTTCGTATAGTAGCCAAATAATTAAAAAACAGACAGAGATGAATATCAAAGGTTTTTGAGTCAGTAAATTCTGCAAACTCCAGAATAGTTGCTGCGGTTGAGTGACTAGATACCAACTATTCAGTCGGAGAAACCTTCCTAAATAGATACCGATCGCACTTAAAAAATGGAGAGTTATTTCTAGGGGTAAAACTGCTGAATTTAGCTGACTTTGCTGACAATAACTTTTTAAATTAAGTAAGGAGATAACGTATAGCTGAAAGCCAATAAAAATAAAGATACTATACTGGGGAATTAAAACTAAAAAAAATAAACTTTTGGCGTAATCCTGCTGAACATAAGAGATTAAATGAATGCTATCGGTGAGAATGTAGGGAGCATTGGGTAAAAAAAGCACAAAAACTAAGAGAATTAACCACCAGAGTAGGGAACGATCGAGGGTGATCCGAAATAGCCAAAAACTGAGGATAAAGGGGATAAAAGCCAGAAAAGAATTCCAGATAATCCTCCCGGTACTGAGGTTAAATAATTGCCAAGCATTATGCCACCAATCCCTATTTAAAATCATCGTTAAATCTGCCAAAATCATCTCTTAAATATCAGTATCCTCTAGGGTTGATAAATATCCTAACCAATTTTTTAAAGATTCCGGGAAAGGGATTCTTTGTCTATCGGTGGGAGCGATGCACACATGGCGAGTTTTCGCTTTTCCGACCATGATTTCAGCCAAATAAATTTTATAATGCAATTCAAACTCGTTTTCGCTTAGGGATCGGACAGTGAAATTAATCTGTATTTGATCGCCACAAAAAAGAGGACGAAAAAACTGGATTTCCGCTTGAGTAATCGGTAGGGCAACCGGAGAATCTTTCAAAAAATCCTTGATATTGATGCCAAATTGTGCTAAGGAAAACTCGTAGGCTTCATGACAGATCGAGAGAAGATGGGCAAAGTAAACCACACCGGCCGCATCGGTATCGGCCAGATAAATTAGGCGCTCGTAGGACATAAAAAGCTTATTGTCTTTCCAGAAAGGTTAAACTATCTTGTAGTTGTCTTAACTCGTCCCGATGGGCTTTGACAGTTAATTCCGTTTGCTGAGATTTGCTTTCTACTTTAAAAGCCACTTCTTCTAAACGGCCGACTTTTTGCCAATAGAAAACACCGGCGAGGGGAGATAAACCCACAAGAGCAAAAATATAGGGATTAGTATCGGGAAATAACACCGATAACACCAGTGAGAAGCAAAATAAACCCAAGGCCGCCAAAATTGTCAAAAATATCGCTAGGAAGGGGCTAGGCGGCACAAAACCCTGTAATCTGACAATATTCTGTTCGGGTTCGATCGCCTTGACTTGATAGGAACGTCGGTCAAAATAGTCTCGCAGTTGTTCTAATAGTTGGTCGTCACTGGTACTGGTAAGATAGACACGCTGTTCGATACGCTCTTTGACGGAACCGCGAATAAAAAAGAATAATCCTACCATGAGCAGGAGAGTCAGAAAAAAAGTTGAGGAAAGAACGGGGGTATCCATGGCGGCAGTTAGGAGCGAAAAAACTTACAATTAATCCTAATTATCCTAACCTATCTTCTCCCCCGATTTAGAAGATAGATCCTAGGAGCAAAACCTCGATCGAGAATCAGAAAAATTTAACCCCAAGGCAGATTCATGGGCAACAATCTATTAACAGGATTAATCGAACCCTTACAGTATAGTTTCATGCAGAGATCCCTAATTGAAGCTATCATCGTCGGGATCATCTGTGCGGTGGTGGGAACCTACCTGATGGTACAACGTTTGGCCCTCTTGGGCGATGCCATCAGTCACTCGGTCTTACCCGGATTAGCGATCGCTTTTATTGGTAATTTTAATCTTTTACTGGGTGCTTTACTAGCCTCAATGGTCAGTACCCTACTGATTAACTTAATCCGTAATCGTTCCCCAATCAAAGAAGATGCGGCCATGGGTATCGTTTTCTCGGCTTTTTTCGCCCTTGGCATCACCCTGATCACTCTCATCCAAAAAAACAACAAAATCGACCTTAATCACTTTCTCTTCGGCAATATTCTCGGTGTTACTGCTGCCGACATCCGCGATACCCTAATTATTGCCGTTATCGTTTTATTAACCGTTTTGCTCCTGTATAAAGAACTATTATTCTACACTTTCGACAAAATCGGGGCGCAAGCGGCGGGTTTACCAGTAAATTTATTAGATTTAGGCTTAATGCTCCTGATTGGTTTGACAATCGTTGCTAGTCTCCAAGCGGTGGGAGTAATCCTCGTTTTGTCCCTTTTGATTACCCCGGCAGCCACTGCTTATCTTTTAGTTACCCGTCTTCATCAAGTCATGGGTTTAGGTGTGGGTGTGGGTATTATTTCTAGTATCAGTGGGATGTATTTAAGTTATTACTGGAATTTACCCTCTGGACCGGCGATCGTGCTTGTCGCTTTTACCCTATTTATGTTGGCCTTTTTATTCAGTCCCCGTCAAGGAATTTTCACTCATCCCGCTAGTCTAGGTGGTCAACTGTCTATCTGGGTAGAGATAAAAAATTTGTTGAGACGGCGTTAGTTTGGGGGATAAGGTGGGAGTGATCAAAAAAAGCCGACGGCCGAGATAACTGCGATAATTTGCCAGATTTTTCGAGGCTCTTACTCTGATATTGTGTTGATTTCATCGTTTCATATTGTACTTAAGCGACATACCAGACCACAGCATTAGGTTAATTCTTCCCCACAAGAATCTGATATTGGAAAATAGCCATTTGACCTCTTGTATTGGGTAGCTCTTGGATTCATTAGCCTGTACAGCTAGTCTCCGCTAATTTCTACCAATGTCTCACCAGCAGCTAAAAGTTCTAAAGCCCTGGGTAAAGTCTCACTCAAGATTTCACGCAACCGGGCATTAGAGGTATTGCCACAAGTCAGCCAAATAATTTGTGGGGGCGAACCAAGTCGCTCAACTAAATCTACAAAATCGCTGTCTTTGGTCATTAGGATAGCTCTTTGAGCTTTTGCAACCTGAAAGATTTCAGTATCTTCAGCATCTCTCAGTCCAAGATCACGCAAAGCCACAGTTTCAATCTCAAGTGTAGTGCTAATCCAGGTTGCAATTGCAGGAGACAAATGTGCGTCAACCCAAATTGTCATGCCAGTAAAACCGGGTGATTAAGCTTCCGCGAGGCATATAAAAGCGCTGCTTTCAAATCATCTGCCTCAAGATCAGGCATTTCATCTAGAATTTCTCTCGCGCTTAAACCTGCCGCGAATAGATCTAACACATCTGACACCCGGATTCTCATTCCTCGAATACAGGCACGACCACCGCACTGCCGAGGATTAACTGTAATTCTTGAAAGCAATTCCGCCATTACAAGGTAGCTCTTACGATCTTTACCTTTATTGTGAACTAGAGTGCTAAAAGTTTCAACAAAATAGGGTAGGCTATGCCCACCCTGTCAATTATGAAAAATTTTGACATCCTCACCGCCCAGCCCCGGCGGTGAGGATGTCAACACTCTTTAAACTCCTAGCCACACAAATCCCAGACGCTGAACTACAATTCATCTTCTCCGCATCAGAGTACCCAATTTGGTCGCCCTAGGACGCAACGGCAGCTGCAAACATTCTGATGCAGATGATTCAGGATGACCAAGGGGCATCTGCTCATGCCTAGTAAAGTTGAGTTTCCCTTTTCTGAGGATAACGCATTACCGACCAGAACCTTGATCCCAAGCGGCGATCGCTCTGATAACATGAGCTACTTTATCATTCTGCCTCAAAATTGTTTTTTATTGGTCGGCAATAATTGTCTTCTTTTTTTGATTTTGTACGGTAAGTTTGGAACAATCATATTTAAAAAGGCAGAAAATCTTCATCAAGAATTTGCTCCAGCGATAGTCCCCACTCTCAGGCTCAATGACAATAAACCAGTCATAATATTCCCCTGCTAATTGTGGATAAACGCGGTCAAAAATCTCTCGACAACGCCGAGCTAAAGCTTTATCCTCAGCCTCAATTTTCGCTATTTCTTCAGCAGAAAGGCGATGTTGATGAGGAAAAATCGAACTTCCCAGAGGAACTTTTCGAGAGGTTATTTGGCTCATTTTGGCTAATTTTTGCCCAGTGGGGACAAATTTAACTAGAGACAGAGAGAAGAAAAGAGCCTGTTGTGTTTCGGAAATGACTATCGTTCAGGAGAAGTCATTCTTTGATTATTCTAACGATTTCTGCATCTAGTCGGAGCCGTTTTTTTCAGGACAATCGCCACTCTCCACCCAGCCCAATATTGGGAGTAATAAGCTAAATCCCGTCATATAATTGGAAAGGAGAATGGCAACATTAGAGGCTGAGGCGAGGGGAAACAGATGAAGGGCGATCCGGCTGTATTGAAGAAAGTGTCTGTCAGTCTTCCTTTTGGTATTGGTTCAGCCGAATGGGAGGCAGATCCGACTGAGAGAAGGGCTGCATGGTCACTTTATGTGGAATTGGTGACGCGCATTGCTGTAGAGCCATTAGAGGGGGAAGAAGGGCTGCTGCGTGAGGCTTTGAACTCGCTGTATAGTTTATTTGGGACAACCCGCGAGATTCTCAAGGAAGCGGGTCCCGATGTGGGGGCTTCTCGCAATTCAGTGGGCGGTATTGCGATCGCTGTCCTGAATCGGGGGTTGCGCCGTTTTCTAGCCAAGTGGCATCCTCGCTTACAGGTTTGGGAAGCGAAGCGCCCTGCTGATGTCAGTCCCAAGGAATACGAGCAGCAATGGATAGAAGAACCTGAATTGCGAAGGGAGTTAGAGGCTCTCAGGCAGGATTTAAGTCGGTATGCACTGGCTCTAGCAGAGATTGCTGGGGTTGAAAATTAGGGGAGGAGGTTCTTTAAATGTCTCAGCAGTTTGATGTTTTCCTGGCTCATAATAGTGTGGATAAACCGCAAGTAAGGGTGATCGCTAAAAAACTGAGGGAACGAGGGTTAAAACCTTGGCTAGATGAGGAACAAATCCCACCAGGGATGTCATTTCAGGATGAAATTCAAAAAGCTATTCCCCTGATTAAATCGGCAGCTATTATTATTGGTACTAAGGGATTAGGAACGTGGCAGGTCATGGAACTGCGATCGCTTATTACTAAATTTGTTAATCAAAAAATTCCTGTTATTCCTGTTTTGTTACCAGGGGTTAATAATATTCCTAGTGATTTACTATTCCTACAAGAACTTAATTGGGTTAAGTTTGAGCAGATTGATGATGCTACGGCTTTTTATCGGCTACAGTGGGGCATTACCCAAGTTAAGCCAGAGTTACACCCCAAAACCGTACAATTGACCGCCGAGGAGTGGTTTAACAGTGCCTATAACAAAGGTGAATCAGGAGACAAGCAAGGTGCGATCGCTGACTACAATCAAGCCATTAAAATCAAACCTGACTATGCTTATGCCTACAACAATCGCGGGTTAGCCAAGTCTGACTTAGGAGACAAGCAAGGTGCGATCGCAGACTACAATCAAGCCATTAATATCAAACCCGACTATGCTGATGCCTACAACAATCGCGGGAATGCCAAGTATAACTTAGGAGACTACCAAGGTGCGATCGCTGACTACAATCAAGCCATTAAAATCAAACCTGACTATGCTTATGCCTACAACAATCGCGGGATAGCCAAGTCTGACTTAGGAGACAAGCAAGGTGCGATCGCAGACTACAATCAAGCCATTAATATCAAACCCGACTATGCTGATGCCTACAACAATCGCGGGTCGGCCAAGGATGACTTAGGAGACTACCAAGGTGCGATCGCTGACTACAATCAAGCCATTAATATCAAACCTGACTATGCTATTGCCTACTACAATCGCGGGATTGCCAAGTCTAACTTAGGAGACAAGCAAGGTGCGATCGCAGACTACAATCAAGCCATTAATATCAAACCTGACTATGCTATTGCCTACTACAATCGCGGGAATGCCAAGTCTAACTTAGGAGACAAGCAAGGTGCGATCGCAGACTACAATCAAGCCATTAATATCAAACCTGACTATGCTATTGCCTACAACAATCGCGGGTCGGCCAAGGATGACTTAGGAGACTACCAAGGTGCGATCGCAGACTACAATCAAGCCATTAATATCAAACCTGACTATGCTATTGCCTACTACAATCGCGGGAATGCCAAGTCTAACTTAGGAGACAAGCAAGGTGCGATCGCTGACTACAATCAAGCGGCACAACTTTACTCGCAACAGAACAAGATGGTTGATTACCAAGATGCCCTTAATCAGGTGAAAAATCTTGAAAAATGATTTTGAGGAAGGTTGTTCTCATAAAAAATGGTTGTTACTAAAATTAAAAAATCAAAATAAAGGACTGATGAATTAATCTATAATGCAAGAGACAGGAGCTATTAGCGGCAGGCTATTTGAACCATCTAAAGCGGGAGGTAAAATTCTTAAATTATCCTATCAAGAAATAAAAAACTAGGCTATCCCACTGGACAGCCACCCGATCCAGATCTGGCTTACAAGTTGTGGAATAATGCTCACACAGCAACCCTTGAAGATTATGGTTTAAAAGAAGGATTTGGCGTTTTATTTCACCCAAGTATAGAGGATTAATCATGAAAGATACCGTACAGTTAACCCAACTTGAATTGGTGCTTCTCCAATTAGTTGAAAAAGGAAAAGGAAAATGGAGTTGGTACGAATTAGCTAACGCACTTTCCCGCCGAGATGTTACTAGCCGTAGCGTGTGGATCTGAGAAGGGAACAGGGGGTCTTTGGTCGATTCTCGTTTTTTCTTCTCTCGCGCAAAGACTTGTAACCTGTAAGATATAACAACTTCAGGCAATTTGTCAAGCTTAGTTTTGGAGATTTCTAGAACGAAAACATAGGCTTTTTCCCAATTTGTTCAGTTCTTAATCTATTAATCAAAAAATTCGGTGAAAGAAAGGAGTATAAATTGGATGCTTACCTACAAAGCAATGTATAAATTTCTGGAACAGGGAGTCCATGGAGAAGTCTTGGATTTCCCTGGCGTGATTTCCTGGGGAAATGATCTAGCAGCAGTACGCCGTTCCTTAGCCAGTGCGCTGGTGGACATGGCAGAAGTTAATATATCTAGGGGGGAATCCTTACCCTTGCCTAATGAGTTGTTAACAGACCCAGAAGCGGATTTAGAAGAACCAATTTATCTAATATTTTCTGCATCAACCCATGTCCAAATTGTACCGACTTTGATAGCCTCATGAAGCGTCGAGATTTGTTGCGTTATCTCAGTCAACAGGGTTGTCAATTGGTACGAGAAGGAAGTGAACATTCCATCTGGGAAAATCCACTCAATGGTCGGCGCACAGCCATCCCTCGACATAGAGAAATTGTAGAGTTTACTGCTGTGAGAATTTTTCGTCAGTTGGAGATACCAGAACCTTGATAACAAGGTGCGATCGCTGACTACAATCAAGCCACTAATATCAAACCCGACTATGCTGCTGCCTACAACAATCGCGGGTCGGCCAAGAAAAACTTAGGAGACTACCAAGGTGCGATCGCTGACTACAATCAAGCAGCACAACTTTACTCGCAGCAAGGCAATATGGAAGAGTATCGTAAGGCTCTCGACAGGATCAAAAATCTTGAAAAAGGATTTTGGGGAAGATTGTTCTCATAAAAAATGGTTGTTACTGAAATTAAAAAATCAAAATAAAGGACTGATGAATTAATCTATAATGCAAGAGAAAGAAGCTATTAGCGGCAGGCTATTTGAACCATCTAAAGCGGGAGGTAAAATTCTTAAATTATCCTATCAAGAAGTAAAAAACTAGGCTATCCCACTGGACAGCCACCCGATCCCGATCTGGCTTACAAATTGTGGAATAATGCTCACACAGCAACCCTTGAAGATTATGGTTTAAAAGAAGGATTTGGCGTTTTATTTCACCCAAGTATAGAGGATTAATCATGAAAGATACCGTACAGTTAACCCAACTTGAATTGGTGCTTCTCCAATTAGTTGAAAAAGGAAAAGGAAAATGGAGTTGGTACGAATTAGCTAACGCACTTTCCCGCCGAGATGTTCCTAGAGAACCTGATATGATGACAGTCTTAAAAAATCTTTGCCAGCGAGGCTTAGTCAAACGTTATGTGGAAAAAGAATCGCCGCGTGATCGTTGGGAATTGACTTCAAAAGGGGAGGCTTTGTTAAAAAATAGCTAATGACAAACCGCAAGAAGATGGGGCTAAAGTTTGGGGAAAATAGCTTGAAGGTCTAAAATTGATAAATTATGAAAAAACTTGAAAAAATCATCACAGAATTTCGCCAAGCACTAGAAAAAATCTATGGCGATAAATTAATAAACTTAGTTCTGTACGGTTCTCAAGCAAGAGGGGATGCAACAGAAGACTCTGATATTGACATCATGGTAATTTTAAAAAGTCCAGCTTCTCCTGGAGATGAAATTTTCCGTATGGGAGAAGTGAAAAATCAAATTAACCTTAAATACGATCAACTCATCTCAGTTTTGCCCATATCTGAAGAAGACTTTTTATGTAAAGATACTCCTTTATTAGAAAATATTCGCCGAGAAGGTAAGCAGTAAAACGTAGGGTGCGTTAGACGGCAAAAATTGCTGCTGTGACTGGAAGGTGACAATCCGTCGTAACGCACCACCTCTCATCAACACCTACTCATACCGGCGGTTACGTTTGCGGATAATCCAGAGGATAAACCAGATAACCAGGACAAGTAGGGCTATTTTTGACACGGGAGCCAGATATTCTTCCACAAGGGGGTAATTCTTCCCTAAAAAGTAACCTGCTGCCGTTAAAAAAACGACCCAGAGAGTCGTGCCGATGGTGGAGTAAACTAAAAAGGGAATCATCGCCATGTGATTCATCCCGGCGGGTAGGGAAATCAAAGTTCGTACTCCGGGGACCAAACGACAGAGTAAAACCGCTTTACTACCGTGACGGTTAAACCATTGATTAGCTTTTTGAATATCTTTAGCGGAAACGGTAATCCATTTGCCGTATTTATCGGCTAGTTTTTCGATTTTTTCCTCATCCACAACCCGACCGAGATAATACCAAGGTAGCGCTCCGACTACGGTTCCGACAATCCCCGCTACCACTGCCGGAATAAATTGCATTTGTCCCTCATGGACGGTAAAACCCGCTAGAGGCATAATTAATTCCGAGGGAATGGGAGGAAAAAGATTCTCTAAAAACATCAATAGGGCTATGCCTAAATAGCCCATAGAAGTCATTGTATTTGTAATCCATTCAGTCATATTTTTGAGGATTTAGAAAACAGTTTTAAAGTAGAGTATTTTCAGTGAACTGACAACCAATAACTAATAACTAATAACTAATAACTGATAACTGATAACTGATAACTGATAACTGATATTAGGTTCCGGAAGTCCAGGAGTTGATATATTCTAATTGGGCTTCGGTGAGGGTATCGATTTCAATCCCCATGGCTTGCAGTTTCAAGCGGGCGATTTCTTGGTCTAATTCGTAGGGAATTGAGTAGATGCCGGGGGCTAATTTACCTTTATTTTTAACCAAGTATTCTACACCGATCGCCTGGTTAGCGAAACTCATATCCATAACGGCGCTAGGATGACCTTCGGCGGCTGCCAGGTTAACTAGGCGACCTTCACCGATAACAACGACGGATTTACCGCTTTTTAGTCTATATTGTTGGGTAAAGTTGCGAACTTCCTTAACATTATCGGCTTTTGCGCCTAAAGCTTGCAGGTCGATTTCAATATCAAAGTGACCGGAGTTGGAAACAATCGCCCCATCTTTCATCAGGTCAAAATGTTCAGCCCGGATAACGTGCTTGTTACCAGTGACAGTGATAAAGATATCGCCTTCCTTAGCGGCTTCATCCATGGGCATAACCCGGAAACCGTCCATCGCCGCTTCAATGGCCCGCACGGCGTTAATTTCGGTGACAATTAGATTAGCACCTAAACCTTTGGCCCGCATAGCCACACCTTTACCACACCAACCATAACCAGCCACAACCACGGTTTTACCGGCAAGAAGGATATTGGTGGCGCGAATGATACCATCAAGGGTAGATTGACCTGTACCGTAGCGATTATCAAAGAAATGCTTGGTTTCTGCGTCGTTAACGTTCATTGCGGGGAAGGATAACACCCCGGCTTTGAGCATGGCTTGCAAACGGACGATACCGGTGGTAGTTTCTTCGGTAGTACCGATAATGTCGGGTAATTGGTGACTTCTTTCTTTAACTAGGGTGGCCACTACATCACAACCATCATCGATGATAATCTGGGGTTTATGATCGAGGGCGATTTGAACGTGACGGTGATAGGTGTCGTTATCTTCCCCTTTGATTGCATAAACGGGGATGCCGTAATCAGCGACCAAACAAGCGGCCACATCATCTTGGGTGGAAAGGGGATTACTGGCAATCAGTAACGCATCAGCTCCACCGGCTTTGAGTGCGATGGCCAAATTAGCGGTCTCGGTGGTAACGTGGCAGCAAGCGACTAAACGCAGTCCAGCAAAGGGTTTTTCGATGGCGTAACGTTCGGCTAATTGACGCAAAACGGGCATTTCCCGACCGGCCCATTCGATGCGCTGTTTGCCGATGGGGGCTAAACTAATATCTTTGATGTCGTATTTCTGTTGAACTGGTGTTGCTACCATAAGGGGTTTTCCTTAAATACAAGCCTAGGCTATTGGTTAATTTAACTTAACATTGTCTGGGGATTTTGGCTAATGTCAAGCTTTCCACCGGTTTTTTATATAGGAAAAAGTTATCAATCCCTCACTGACCTATCCAGAACTCAGTATATTGTCTCTATTTTGGGTAATTATATAGTACAATAAAACTACTGTATGATCTAAATTAAGCTAGAAATCTCTATCTCGTGATGATAAGATCGACTAATGGGCGAGAAACTGACAGGCGTTAATCCCAAGATAATCCAATGGGCAAGAGAAAGGGCAAGATATTCTCTTGAGTCTGTGGCGGTCAAGTTTAAAAAAGATGTTTCTGTTATCGAAAAATGGGAGTCAGGAGAGGACTTTCCTACTTATAGTCAATTGGAAAAGTTGGCAGAAATATATAAACGTCCTCTCGCTTTATTCTTTTTCCCAGAACCTCCCCTAGAAGCGGAGGAAAAACAAGAATTTAGAACTTTGCCAGACTTTGAAATCGAAAATTTGGCCGCCGATACTATCTATGCTTTACGACAAGCAAAAGCGATGCAATTGTCGCTACAGGAAATTAATAATGGTATTAATCCTAGTACCAAGAAAATCTTTCAGGATATTTCGGTTAGCTCTAGTGATGATTTAAGGATATTAGCCGAACAGATCAGAAATTATTTAAACGTTACTCTAGAAGAACAACTGACCTGGAATGATCAGGAAACTGCCTTAAAAAAATGGCGGAGTGCCGTGGAAGAAGCCGGTATTTTTATTTTTAAGCGTTCTTTTAAGCAGCGAGAAATTTCGGGATTTTGCTTTATAGATATTGAATTTCCGATCATCTATCTTAATAATAGCACTGAAAAATCTAGACAAATATTTACCATTTTTCATGAATTAGCACATATTCTTTTGCAGACTAATGGAATTACTAAATCTGACGATAGATATATTAATAGTTTGCAAGGAGAAAATAAATATATCGAGATATTTTGTAATAAATTTGCTGCGGAGTTTCTGCTTCCTAATCATGTTTTTTATGAGATAATCAGAGAAACAATAGTTAACGTTAACGATAACGATAAAATTATCTCGAAAATTTCCAGTGATTATAAGGTTAGTCGAGAAGTAGTTTTACGAAAACTATTAGATAATAACTTAATCTCCCAGAAAGAATATACTCTTAAAGTAAGCGAGTGGTACAGTGAGCAGGTGGGAAAAAGTCAGGACAAAAATAAAAAATCTGGAGGTAATCCCTATGCTAATCAGGCGACATATTTGGGAGAAAATTACCTAAAACTTGTGTTCAATAAATACTATCAAGGCCAATACGATATCGAGCGTGTTGCTGATTATCTAAACATTAAAAAAGTTGCTACGGTGGAAAAACTTGAACAATATTTATTAGACAAAGGACTGTTTTGATGGTTTACATTTTTGACACAAGTAGTTTTAAGGTTTTAGGAAACTATTTTCCCAAAAGTTTTCCTACCGTTTGGCAAAAAATCGATTTGCTTGTGTCAGAAGGTAAACTAAAATCAGTACGCGAAGTGCTTAAAGAAGTAGAATATGGCAATAATAAACAATTTGTTTTAGATTGGATAGACTTCAATAAACAAATATTTTTACCACCCACTGCTCAGGAAACTTTATTTATTGCTGAAACTTTTTCTATAAGTAACTTTAAGGATTTAGTGAGTCAAAAAGCAAGATTACAAGGAAAACCAGTGGCAGACCCATTTATTATTGCCTGTGCCAAGATAAAAGACGGTTGCGTAATTACCGAAGAAGCCTTGAAGCCTAATGCTCCCAAAATCCCCACAGTCTGTCAACACTTTTCTATCGATTGTACCAATGTTCAGGGTTTAATGGAGCGGGAAGGTTGGCAATTTTAAAACTAAAATTAATGGATAAATTGCCAATAAATTTATATGTTGAAAAGGCTTTTTCTGGAAAACTAATAACCATGTTCAGCCAGAAATTCTAGGCTAATCTCGGTAGGAGGGTGATAAGAGCGCATTCCTAGCAATTTTTCCACATATTTGCCTAAAATATCCCCTTCTAGATTCACCCAATCGCCTAATTTTAAATGGGAAAGATTGGTTTCAGCGTAGGTGTGGGGGATGACTGCCACTTTAAACCAGCTGCTGGAGGCATCACAATCGGCCACGGTTAAACTGATGCCATTAACAGCTATACTGCCCTTACCGACGATATAACGAGCTATGTAGTTATTCCACTGCTCTTCTAGGGAACTAGGGGCAGCAAAGGTCATTTCCCACGAATTAGCCACGATTATCGATTCGACTAAACAGCCAATTCCGTCCACATGACCGGTGACAAAATGACCGCCGATTTTACTACCCACCCGCAAAGAGGTTTCTAGGTTAACGTTGGTTTCTGTTTTAATCCTTCGTCCTAAAGTAGTGCGCTGTAGGGTTTCTGGGGAAGCGGTGGCCACAAAACCCTCTGAGAGAATTTCCTCGACTGTCAAACAAACTCCATCCACAGCCACACTATCACCAATCATTAAATCTTGGAGAATTGTATCAGAGGATACAGACAAATATAGTATATCAGTATTCACGACCCGAATTTTTCCCAAGGCTTGAATTAATCCTGTAAACATCGGCTTTTTTCTCGACTATAAATCCTTATGAGTGAAAGATTGGGCATTTTCCCCAGAATAATCGGCGACAATATGACCATCTCCCACTAATTGATATTTGTAGGTCACTAATCCCTCTAATCCCACCGGACCACGGGGGGGCATTTTTTGGGTACTGATACCCACTTCGGCCCCAAAACCGTAACGGAAACCATCGGCAAATCGCGTGGAACAATTATGAAAAACTCCGGCGGCATCGACTCGATCGCTAAAGGTTTTGGCCGTGTTAAAATTTTCGCTGACAATGGCTTCCGTGTGTCGAGAACCGTAATAATTAATATGTTCGATTGCCGATTCTAGACTATCAACAATTTTAATTGACAGGATTAAATCACTATATTCGGTTTGCCAGTCTTCTTCTGTGGCCGATGGTACGTTAATAATCTGACGAGTTGTTTCATCTCCCAATAATTTAACCTTTTTTTCCTCTAATGCCTGGGCCAATGCGGGTAAAAATTGTCTAGCGATGTCTTGATGAACTAATAAAGTTTCAATGGTATTACAAGCGGCAGGATATTGGGTTTTGCCATCAACGGTAATCCTAATTGCTTTGCTTAAATCGGCTTCTTTGTCGATGTAGAGATGACAGATACCATCGGCATGGCCGAGGACAGGAATGCGGGTATTATTTTGGATATAACGCACAAATTCGTTAGAACCTCTAGGAATAATTAAATCGATGTATTGATCAAGTTTTAAGAGTTCCTGAATTTCTTCTCTTGTTGTTAACAATTGCACCGCCGCCGAATTAACTTTAGTTTGACTCAATGCCTGATGAATAATTGTTACTAAAGCTTGACAAGAACGGAGCGCCTCTTTCCCCCCTTTTAAAATAACGCCATTGCCGGATTTTATCGCTAAACTGGTAATTTGAATTAAAGCATCGGGACGAGCTTCAAAAATAACCCCTAAAACCCCTAAAGGACAGGTTATTCTCCGCAGAATTAAACCTTGATCTAATTCCCGGTTAATTTGCATCGTAGCCAAAGGATCCGCTAATTTAGCCACATCTCGCACCCCTGCAATAGCGGCTTTTAATTTGCTGGAACTTAACTCTAATCGCGCACATAAAGCGGGGGATAATTCCATCGCTTTGGCAGTTTGAACATCGACCATATTAGCGTCTAGTATCTTATCAGCATTAGCAGTTAAAGCCTCAGCAATAGCCTCTAAAGCTTCATTCCTTTCTTCGTTAGTCAGAATAGCCAGTTGACGACTCGCTTGACGGGTTTCTCTGGCGATTTCGGGGAGGGATAGAGAAGTTGTAACCATAGAAAATTAAACGTAATAACCGCTATCTTGTTTATTTTATCTTATTTTTGATCAAGTTTCAGGGTCATTAGACCTCTTGTAAAAATCAAAAATTGTTGTTAGGGTTAGGATTCAGTAGCCAGGAGAATTAAGGATGAATAATAGTCAATTAAATGGTCTATTTACAGATTTGGCTCTCTTGAGTTTGGTGGGTAAAATGTACTCTAAGATACAGTCCTGCCAGCGAGCGACTAGAACGAACCACAAAGACACAAAGGACACAAAGATCGATCCTATATAAGTTAAACTTATCACACAAAGAATAAGAAAACCCTGATTTTAGGCAATTTAATCTTTATTTTCGAGGTTTATTGAAGGTTATCAACTCTTGTCATGATCATCATAAATCTAGTTAACTAGAAAAAATAGCCGAAATTAGTGATTTTTCTATCCTATATCTGTAGAGACATTAGAGTTAACATCCCTACAGAATCTAGACTATCTAGACCGGATTGGCAATCAGACAGTTAGATACTTCTTGACGCGCCCAATCATCGGCGGCTAAAATGTCATCTAGGCTAGGGGTAGAACTGTTATGAATTGCAAAGCGATCGCAAACTTTTTCGATCACCCGGGGAATATCTAAGAAGCTAATCTTTTCTTCTAAAAATAATGCTACCGCTTGTTCATTGGCCGCGTTTAATACTGCCGGCATTGCCCCACCCGCACGGCCAGCTGCGTAGGCTAATCCCATACAGGGATATTTTTGATGATCGGGTTCTTTGAAGGTTAAACTGCCGGCTTTAACTAAATTTAAAGGTTCCCAATCAGTATAAATTCTTTCGGGCCAAGACAAAGCATATAACAGGGGTAAACGCATATCGGGCCAGCCTAATTGGGCTAAAACGGAGGTATCCTGTAACTCAATTAAAGAGTGAATAATACTTTGAGGATGAATAACAATATCGATCGCATTATAATCGACACCAAATAAATAATGAGCTTCGATAACTTCTAGACCTTTATTCATTAAAGTAGCCGAATCGATGGTGATTTTTCTGCCCATAGACCAGTTGGGATGTTTGAGGGCATCAGCTACGGTTACTTGCGGCAATTTTTCCACCGGTAAATCCCGAAAAGCACCCCCAGAAGCGGTGAGAATAATCTTTTTTAATCCCCCAGTGGGAACTCCCTGTAAACATTGAAAAATAGCTGAATGTTCCGAGTCAGCAGGTAATAATTTAACTCCGTGTTTTTCCACTAAAGGCAGCACCACCGGACCGCCAGCAATCAGGGTTTCTTTATTAGCAAGAGCGATATCTTTACCGGCAGTAATAGCGGCAATCGTGGGCAGCAATCCCGCACAACCAACAATTCCCGTGACGACGCTTTCGGAATCGCCATAACGGGCCACTTCGATTACTCCTTCCTTTCCTGCTAGGATAATCGGGGTATAGTCAAGGTCGGAAATTAGGCTTTTCAGGTCTTCTAGTTGACTTTCGTTATTAATCGCCACGATTTGCGGGCGAAATTGCCGAATTTGCTCCGATAGTAGTTGAATATTATTACCCGTGGCTAATCCCACCACTTGAAACTTATCGGGATGATCGGTGACAATATCGAGAGTTTGAGTGCCGATCGAGCCAGTAGAGCCTAAAATCGAGATTTTTTTCATTAGAAACTTAATATAATTTGGGGATTAGCTTTAAATATACGTTCTCTGGGGTCTTTCCGGCACATCAGCGTAAATATTAAACATTTGTTAAAAAAGTTGATAGTTTGACCTTTTTATGCTACGGCTTAGAAAAAGTTAGCGATAGAGATGGTGACAGAGAAGAAATCGAATAGAAAGGCCAATGGATTAGGCTGTCTAGCGGGGGGTCTGGTTTTTTGCCTCTTATTTCCCCTGTGTTTTTTCTTTTTTGGTTGGTTATCCTTCGCTCTTGGGATGAGTTGTGCTTTCCCCAGTCAATGTTCGACAGAGGAGGAAATAATCAAGTTTATCCTATCAATGATTTCGTTTTTTGGGGGAGGATTCGCCGTACCTATATTCCTCAGTTGTGCCGTGGGAAAAGCCGTTAGATTTGGGTTAAGTCGCAGAAAAAATAACCGAACTTAAACATAAGTTCGGCTAGATTTAATTTAACAACTGGATAAAACTAACTTTCTGTCGTGACTGCTGTGGTGGGAGGCAACTTAATATTAGTAGCTAATCCCAGAATTTGCAGCAGACGAATGGTCATCCAAGTCAGATCAACTTCCCACCATTGTAGGCCATGACGGGCAGAATACTGATAGGCATGGTGATTATTGTGCCAACCTTCACCGAAAGTTAAGAGAGCAACCCACCAACAATTTTTAGAATTATCGTGGGATTCATGGCTAACATAACCGAATTTGTGGGTGGCGCTGTTGACAAACCAAGTGGAGTGGAAAACTAAGACCAAGCGAACAAAAATTCCCCAAATTACAAACGGCCAACCACCCATAGCATAGAGAATTAAGCCTAGAACAATTTGGATAGGAACAAAATAATTTTGACAGAATTTATAGAAAGGATCGTCGGCGATATCCTGGGTAAAACGAGCAATTTCTTCATCAGCAGGAATTTCGTGCAGCATCCAACCCATGTGACTCCACCAGAAACCTTTATTAGAATCGTGGGGATCGGGAGCAGTATCAGAATATTTATGATGAAGACGATGTAAACCTATCCATGCGATCGCACCCCCCTGACAAGCGAGAGTCCCGCACAAAACCAGAAAGTATTCTAACCATTTGGGAGTCTTAAAACTCCGATGGGAAACCAAACGATGGAAACCGAGGGTAATTCCTAAACCCCCGGTAATCCAATAAAGAATCAATGTCACTCCCACAGCACCCCAGCTAAAATTGCCAGGCAAGAAGGCTAAAAGAGCCACTAAGTGGATAAAAGCCATGTAGATGAGAGTCACCCAGTCAATGGGAAGTTTTTCGGAAGTCGCAACAGTCATTGAATAACCCAAAGGGAAACAACAGGAGACAGAGCATCATTGTCTTATCTGTCTCGATTTGACACAGGGGGAACTTTGACGCTTAATAAATAGTAACAAATATCACAGTCTATTGTTTGATGGATATCCCCTCTCTATTCCACAGGGCAGAAGAGGCCCTACTCCCCATCTTTTCGGAAATTGACGCACAGGTCAAGGAAAATCTCGCTAAAATCCTATTGGGAAAGTATGGCGAAGCGATTGATTTCCCTAAGTGAGGGTTTTTATCGGCAATGCTATCGGACGGGAAAGCCGCAGTCAATACAGCCTAATCTCTTCTAGAAACAGTAAATAAGGTGATTTATACATAAAAAAAGACAAATAAGTCCCAAATATCTGTTTTATCCGCTCATAACTCTATATTTAGCCAGATTACATCGAAATCAATGACTGTTTATTTACCTAAACAAATACTTCAGACTAATCATCCTCATCCCGTGGCGATCAGCGAAATTGTCTCGATAGCGCTCGAAGCCCTCTGGAGCAATAAACTGCGGACTTTGTTAACCATGTTAGGGGTGATTATTGGCATTGCCTCCGTGATTGCTCTCACCTCCGTAGGCCAAGGAGTACAAAAAGCCACCGAACAAAAAATTCAATCTCTAGGTACTAATGTTTTACAAATTTTACCAGGAGAAGCCAGAACTGGCGGTATTAGTCTCGGCCGCGGTTCCAGTAGTACCTTAATCTGGGAAGATGCCAAAGTTATTCAAAATCAAGTTCCCGGTGTACAGGTGGTCTCCGCCTATCTGCAGCGTCCGGCACCGATGGTGGCGGGCGAGGTCAATCATGCCACTAATGTGGTGGGCATCGATCTTAACTACTTGACATCCTCGCCGCCGTAAAACGGACGGCGATCCCCAAACCTCACGATTTAGGTTTCTGCTTCTTTCCCTTGCGGGGTTCCGCACCTGCCTTAACAGATTTACTCTGTTCTGGTCTTATGGTCGCTCGACAGACTGACACCGCAAGCCCTGCGGCCAAAATATTTTTACTTGCGTTAATATCTCGGTCATGGTGAGTCCCACAGTCTGGACAATCCCACTCTCGAATATTTAACGGCATTTTCTCAGCAATATACCCGCAATTACTACATCTTTTAGAACTAGGAAACCATCTATCTATTTCGATGTAATTTCTCCCATACCAACGGCATTTATAGGCTAATTGTCGAGTGATTTCTCCCCAGCTTACATCAGATATTGCCTGAGATAACTTGGGGTTTTTGACCATATTCTTGACGGCTAAGTTCTCAACCACAATCGTTTGGTTTTCACGAACTAATTGAGTGGTTAGCTTATGTAAATGGTCTTTTCTGTTATCAGTAATTTGGGCGTGAATCCTTGCTACTTCGATTCTCGCTTTTTCCCGATTTTTTGAGCCTTTCTGTTTTCTAGAAAGGCTTTTTTGTGCCTTTCGCAGTCTCCGATAATGCTTTTTAAAATGCTTGGGATTAGACACTTTATCGCCATCGCTGGTAATTACTAGGCTACTAATTCCTAAGTCAATTCCAATGGCTTTATCTGTTACTGGTAAAGGCTTAATTGTTGGGTCATCAAATCTAATTGAGATATGCCAACGTCCAGAAGGATGTAATCTGACTGTTACTGTGCTTGGTTCACAGCTTTCTGGGATTTGTCTTGACCATCGAATAGGTAAAGGTTCTGTGCATTTGGCTAAATAGATTTGTTTGTCTTTAAATTTAAAAGCAGATTTGGTAAATTCGGCACTTCCTCCCTGATGTTTTTTCTTAAAGTTGGGATACTTAGTACGACCAGCAAAGAAATTAGTGAAAGCTGTTTGTAAATGTCTTAACCCTTGTTGTAAAGGTACACAGCTAACTTCATTGAGAAAGTTTAATTCTTCTTGTTTTTTCCACTCGGTTAGCATTGAAGACGTTTCAGCATATCCTACTCTTTCTTGTCTTTCATACCAAGCTTGTGTTCTGAGATGGAGAGCTTTATTGTAAACTAATCTTACACAGCCCAAAGTGCGCCGCAATAGCGACTCTTGTTCGGGTGTTGGGTAAAATCGGTAAGAATAGGCTTTTTCCATGTCTCATATTTTAGCATATATTTCGTAAACGATGCTCATATTTAACAGCAAAGCCAACCTAAAACGGCGGGGTTTCAGACCCAAATTTTCGATGAAAGCGAGAAATACAGAACTCAGCCAAGGTCGATTTTTTACCGAGGAAGAAATGGCACAGACGACACCAGTGGCGATTTTAGGCTCGACTCTGTTAACAGAACTCTTTGGCGATGATACCAATGCGATCGGTAAAAAGCTTTGGATTGAAAGAAAAAATAGTTACGAAATTATTGGCGTATTTGAGCCAAAAGGTGCCGAAGGTTCGATTGATCGCGACGATCAGGTCTTTATTCCTCTGAGCAATATGTCTTCTCGTCTGGTGGGCAATAATTCTTTAAGTGGTAAGGCCGTTAACGGCATTTATGTCAAAGTTGACCAGCAAGATCAGATGAAAAATGCCGAGTATTGTAAAGTTTCAATACAAATATGGTCATATATAGTCATTCATGGTAATATGTGCAGACAAAACTATCGGACTAGGCAAAAAAAACAGGAATAAGTTATCGAACGGCTTGGAGGTGGTGGAAACAAGGGAATTTAACAGGCTATCAATTGCCTTCTGGTACAATTATCACAACGGATGACAACCCTTCAAAACCCGACGCTGAGTTAAAAGACAACGGATAATAATGTTAGTAGCCGAAAGACACATTATCAAGAAAGGACATCGATTTTGGGCTGAGATAGATAATTTATCTTGGCAGTCTAAAAATCTCTACAACTCAGCCAATTATTTAATCCGACAAAACTTCATTTATGGTCATGGCTATTTGACCTATAATCAGATGGCCTCTCTGATGAAAAAGACAGAACAGTATCAAGCTTTACCCGCTAAAGTTTCCCAACAAGTTTTAAGAGGATTAGACCGGAACTGGCCATCATTTTTTGCCGATTCATCATTTGACTATACTTTTACTAACTATCTTTCAACACGAATAGGATTATCTGGAAGGAATACTCTTTCTCGATCGCCTTGCTTCTCCGGCGGATTTATACTCGGAGGAAGAATAGCAAAAAATCAGTAATATTGCTGAATATAAGCGATAAAATCCCAAAATATGCTTATCTCTTCAAAATAGTTTAAACAGCTTAACAGGACTATATTTATCTGACGACAAAGTTTTTGTTCGTAAATCTAAATTTTTTGTTAAAATGATAACGATTATCATTCTAGGAAAGCTAAAATACCAAACAAACGAACTACTTGACAAAATAAACTAATTGTGCAGTGGAACTCTGCCCTCAATTAACGAGGGAGATACTCAAGACTTTTTCGGTGACTAGGAAAATCAATTTTTCCAGATTTCCGCCCCGGAGATAAACCCAAAGACGAGGGAATAACCCGATAGCTTTCATTAGTTATCGTCTAGATGCCCAGAAAAATAAATACTCTAGCAAAGGGTATTTATTAACATTGGTAAAATCAGAAAACTCGGCCGATCAATTAACTATTGGAGTCCATAAAAATATCTATGACCTTAGCTAAGTCCAAAGCAATTTTTGACAATGATGACTACAATCACTTTCCCGAAGTGATTACCGAACCTAAATCGCCGGTATCAGAAGCCGAGATGATGCAAGCGGTAAGAACACTGCTGTTAGGATTAGGAGAAGATCCCGATCGCGAAGGTTTACGAGACACTCCCAAACGAGTAGTAAAAGCCCTAAAATTTCTCACTTCTGGTTATCAGCAATCCCTGGATGAATTGCTGAATGGGGCAGTTTTTCACGAGGATGCTAACGAGATGGTTTTAATCCGAGACATCGATATTTTTAGCTCCTGTGAACACCATATTTTACCGATTATCGGCCGCGCTCATGTTGCCTATATTCCTAACGGGAAAGTGATCGGTTTATCGAAAATTGCCCGCATCTGTGAAATGTACGCCAGACGACTGCAAGTACAGGAACGTTTAACCGCACAAATTGCCGATGCTTTGCAAGGATTACTACAACCTCAAGGGGTAGCTGTGGTGATTGAAGCGACTCATATGTGTATGGTAATGCGCGGGGTTGAAAAACCCGGTTCTTGGACTTCTACGAGTGCCGTGCGCGGTATTTTTGCCGATTCTGCTAAGACTCGTCAAGAGTTTATGAGTTTGATTCGTCATAGTCCCGATTTTCACTAATTAGTCAGGGGGATCGGGATTATTTGATCGTCCTATCCCCAGTTTTTTCCTAAGCAAAAAACCAGAGCAAAACCAGCTATTTACTGTTTACTTTTTATTTTTAACTCGCTGTTATCATGCTGATTCGTCCCCGTCGTCTTCGTTATACTCCAGCGATTCGCCGTCTTGTTCGTGAAACTGAATTAACCGTTAATGACTTGATTTATCCCCTCTTTATCATGGAGGGAGAAAATCAAAAGGTGGCTATTCCTTCTATGCCCGATTGTTATCGTTATTCCCTCGATTTATTGCTCAAAGAAGTAGTTAATGCTTATAATTTAGGCATTAATGCCATCGCTCTTTTCCCCCTGATTGCCGAAGATAAAAAAGATAATTTCGGTAGAGAAAGTTATAATCCCGATGGTTTAGTGCCAAGGGCAGTGAAAGCGATCAAAAAAGAAGTCCCTGAAATAATTATTATTACCGATGTTGCCCTCGATCCTTTTTCGATTTATGGTCATGATGGTATTGTGGAGGACGGTAAAATTCTCAACGATGAAACCCTAGAAGTTTTAGTGAAAATGTCGCTCTCGCAAGCGGCAGCCGGGGCTAATTTCGTCGCCCCTTCCGATATGATGGATGGTAGGGTTGGGGCGATCCGTCGAGCTTTAGATGCGGCTGGCTATTTGGATGTGGGAATTCTCGCTTATACGGCTAAATATGCCTCTGCTTATTATGGTCCCTTCCGAGATGCCTTAGAATCAGCCCCAAAATTTGGTGATAAGAAAACCTATCAAATGGATGGGGCTAATAGTCGGGAAGCGTTACGGGAAGCCAGTTTAGACATAACAGAAGGGGCAGATATTATTATGGTTAAGCCCGCTCTGGCCTACCTCGATATTATCCGTCGTCTGCGCGATAGTAGTCATCTTCCCGTCGCCGCTTACAACGTCAGTGGTGAATACGCAATGATTAAAGCGGCGGCAAAACAGGGCTGGATTGACGAAAAAAGCCTGATTTTGGAAACTTTAATCAGTATGAAACGAGCGGGGGCCGATTTGATTTTGACCTATTTTGCTGCCGATGTGGCATTAATGAAACAAGAAAGCCGATTTTAGGGTTTTTGCCAGCGAAATTGATAGACATTATCCTGCGCTCCCCATACCTGCCGGCCAAGGCTATCATAACCTCGATCGCTGGTATCCATGCCCTGGGAATTTAGAATAATTGTATTAGTTATTTTTACCGCACCTCTGGCATTAGTGGGACAACCCTGGGGGGGAGTTTCTCCCCGATACCCCCCCGCTATCGGTTTTAAAAACACAGTACACACCGACTCGGCCAAATCTGATACATTTAATTTTCTTTCTGTCAAGTCTTTGTTACAAAAATTAATAAAGTTAGGGGCATTATTTAACTTATAAGCTTTCGATTCCACAGTGGAATTATCAGCGCTAGGTTGAATGACTAAAATTCTTTGACGATAGGGTTGATTTAAGCGATCGATAATTGCCTGTTCCTGATAAAGATAAATACTATCCTGTTTCGGGGAAAAATCCACGGCACAGGTGGTCATTTGCACCTTAGCAATGCGGGGGTTAGTCTGCGCTTGTTCCCTGGTATCCATAACCCCAATTAAATGATTAGCCACCCCCTGCACTTGCGGATTAAGGGGCAAAGATTGAGTGAGAAAAAATCCTAGGGCGATCGAAGTTTTCAGCATGAGAGGAAGCTTGAGGCTCTTCTAGGTTCTGTGTGATAAGTTTAACTTACTATATGATCGATCTTTGTGTCCTTTGTGTCTTTGTGGTTCGTTCCACCCCCTCGCTAGGAGGAATGTATCTTAGAATACATTTTACCCACCAAACCTGGGAGAGCCAGCTTGATTCCGGTTAGTCTCTAATTAGCTTAAACTAATAAGCAGCAAGAGCAAAAAATCCCCTTTTCCCATGGCTAATCATCTGGCTGCATCCGAAAGTCTTTACCTGCGAAAACACGCCGAAAACCCGATCGATTGGTGGTATTGGTGTGACAGCGCCCTAGAAATTGCCAGGAGGGAAGATAAACCGATCTTTCTCTCGATCGGTTATTCTAGCTGTCATTGGTGTACGGTTATGGAAGGAGAAGCGTTTTCCGATCGAGCCATTGCCGATTATCTCAATCAGTATTTTTTGCCGATCAAAGTTGATCGCGAGGAAAGACCGGACATCGATAGTATCTATATGCAAGCATTGCAGATGATGGTCGGTCAAGGGGGTTGGCCTTTGAATGTCTTCCTAACACCGGATAGTTTAATTCCCTTCTATGGTGGCACCTATTTTCCCGTGCAACCGCGCTTTAACCGGCCCGGTTTTCTGCAAGTGTTGCAATCGGTACGTCGCTATTATGACGAAGAAAAGGAGAAATTAAGCAAATTCACGGCCGAAATGCTGGGCGCACTGCGTCAATTGGCTATTTTACCGCGAGCAGAGACCAATTTAGCCGCTCCTTCCCTTTTAGCCACAGGAATCGAGACAAATACAGCGGTGATTCGGGTTAATCCCAATAACTACGGTCGGCCCAGTTTTCCGATGATTCCATATTCTCATCTGGCTTTGCAGGGCAGTCGCTTTGGGGACGATTTTGAGGACTCCCTCCAGCAAGCAGCCTATCAACGGGGGGAAGATCTGGCCCTAGGGGGAATCTATGACCATGTGGGGGGAGGATTCCATCGTTATACGGTGGATTCGACGTGGACAGTTCCCCATTTTGAAAAAATGCTCTACGATAACGGGCAAATTGTCGAATATTTAGCCAATTTGTGGAGTGCGGGTGATCGAGAAGCGGCCTTTGAGAGAGGGATTAAAGGCACGGTTAACTGGCTAAAACGGGAAATGACCGCCCCAGAAGGTTATTTTTATGCGGCCCAAGATGCCGATAGTTTTGAGAAGGCCACGGATGGGGAACCGGAGGAAGGGGCCTTTTATGTCTGGTCGGATCGGTCGTTAAGGGATTATCTCTCGACTGAGGAACTGGGGCTGCTGCAGGCTAATTTTACCGTCACTGCCGAGGGGAATTTTGAGGGTCGTAATGTGCTGCAACGTCGGCAAGGGGGAGAATTAGGGAAGGAGATAGAAAATATCCTCGATAAGTTATTTATTCGGCGTTATGGCAGTTCTCAAGGCCAATTAGCTCTTTTTCCCCCGGCCAGAGACAATCAAGAGGCGAAAACCGTCTCTTGGCCGGGACGGATTCCGGCGGTAACGGATACGAAAATGATCGTCGCTTGGAATAGTTTGATGATTTCCGGTTTAGCCCGGGCCTTTGCCGTCTTTAGCGAACCTTTGTACTGGCAAATGGCTACTCAAGCGGCCGAGTTTATTCTCAAGCATCAGTGGTTAGATGGACGTTTTCAGCGCTTGAATTATCAGGGTCAGGCCTCGGTTTTAGCCCAATCGGAGGATTTTGCCTATTTTATTAAGGCTTTGCTGGACCTGCAAACCGCTAAACCCCAAGAAACTCGCTGGTTAGAGGCGGCTATCGATCTACAGGGGGAATTTGATCGCTGGTTTTGGTCCGAGGATGAGGGGGGATATTTTAATACTGCTTCTGATCATAGTCTCGATCTGATCGTGCGGGAACGAGGTTATACGGATAATGCCACCCCTTCAGCCAACGGAATTGCGATCGCTAATTTAGTTCGTCTGTCGCGATTGACGGAAAATCTAGAATATCTCGATCGGGCCGAAAAGGCCTTGCAATCTTTTAGTACCATCCTAGAACAGTCCCCCACCGCTTGCCCCAGTTTATTTGTTGCCCTCGATCACTATCGTCACGGTTTCTGTCTGCGCGCCCCGGAAAGCTCGATCGAGCCGCTGTTAGGTCGCTATTTGCCCACTGCGGTGTATCGAGTCGATGACAGTTTGCCCCCTAGCACATTTGGGTTAATTTGTCAAGGGTTATGCTGCCTTGAACCGGCGGAAAATTTAGAACAGTTAGACCGACAAATTGCCGGGGTGATGGCGGGTCCGTCAATACTGCTCGGTTAGGGATTTTTTCTCTCTGCTTCCCGCTCTCCTAGTAAATAGGCTCTGGTGTTTGGCTTTCGTTGGCAACTTCAACTAAGAAAACGGAGAGGCTATGGCTTTAGAAACTTTCGGATGATCAGTATATAACAATGACCTTAATTGCTTTTTGAGTCAAGACCTAATTTAGCGGCGTGATTGCTCTAAAATAAGGTCATCGCCTGATCAGTATATAGCAATGACCTTAATAGCTGTCATCGATTATGACATGGGAAATCTGCACTCTGCCTGTAAAGGACTGGAAACCGTGGGTGCAGTGCCGAAAATTACCGATTCTCCCCTCGATCTCGAAAAAGCTGACGCTATTGTCTTACCCGGAGTCGGTTCTTTTGATCCTGCTGTCCGGCAAATTCGCAGCCGTCATCTCGAAAAACCGATCAAAGCAGCGATCGCTAACGGTAAACCCTTTCTCGGTATCTGTCTCGGGTTACAAATTCTCTTTGACTCATCAGAGGAAGGACAAGAGGCGGGTTTAGGGGTTATTCCGGGGACAGTGCGGCGTTTTCGCTCGGAACCGGGCATTACCATTCCCCACATGGGTTGGAATCAATTAGACTTCACCCAGCCGGATCATGCTCTTTGGCAGGGATTACCCCCGCACCCTCACGTCTATTTTGTCCATTCCTATTATGTCGATCCCCTTGATAGTCATCTAACTGCCGCCACCGTCACCCACGGCAGTCAAACGGTGACGGCAGCGATCGCTCGTGAGCGTTTGGTAGCGGTGCAGTTTCACCCGGAAAAATCCTCGACTAATGGCTTAAAAATTCTGGCTAACTTTGTTCAGCAGGTGCAAAAATTAGCTTTAGTCTCCTAAATAAGCCTTTAAAACCCGCTCGTTTTTTTGGATTTCACTGGGAATACCATCGGCTAAATTTGTCCCTTCTGCTAATACCCAAATGTGGTGACAAAGGGACATAATCACATCCATATTATGCTCGATAATTAAAAAGGTAATTCCCTGACGATTCCATTCGATAATATGGTCGCTGATTTGACCGATTAAAGTGGGATTAACTCCAGCGGCCGGTTCATCTAATAAAATTAATTTTGGCTCGGTCATTAGCGCTCGGCCAATCTCTAATAATTTACGCTGTCCTCCCGATAAAGCCCCCGCATAATCGTGCGCTTTTTCCCCTAGACCGATCGAATCTAATATGTCCAAAGCTTTGGCACGATTTTCCTGTTCCTGTTGGCGAATTTTTGCCCCCTGAAACCAGACTTTGAGAAAATTTTCTCCCGTTTGTCCCGGACTAGCTAAGAGCATATTTTCTAACACCGTTAATCGGGATAATACCCTGGCGACTTGAAAAGTTCTCACACATCCTTTCAGGGCAATTTGATAGGGAGGCAGCTGATGAATCGGCTGACCATCAAGAAAAACTTCTCCTTTATCCGGGCGAATAAAATTAGATAAAAGGTTAAAAAGTGTGGTTTTGCCGGCTCCATTAGGACCGATTAACCCGGTAATGCTGCCCTGCGGCACGTCCAAATAAGCATTATTGACGGCGCGAATGCCTCCAAAACTTTTCGATAATCCTTTGGCAGAAAGTAACATATATAAATTATGAATTATGAATTATGAAGTGGGAAGTGTTTTCAGTGAAGAGTAATCGATGAACTGATAACTGATAACTGATAACTGATAACTGAAATTATTTTCCCAAAGTTAACTCCTCTTTTTTGCCGAGGATACCCTGGGGGCGCCAGATCATTAAAACCATGAGCAGCAGACCGATAATCATAATCCGTAAAGCCCCTAATTGGCTATCATTAAAAATATCTAATTGGGGCAGAATAAAGCGAGTCAGGGAATCGTAAGCCCAGAAAATTACTGCTCCTAGTAAGGTGCCGGCATTGCTACCAGAGCCACCGAGAATGATAATAATCCAAGCGTTAAAAGTCAATAACGGCTCAAAATTAGTCGGGTAAATAGTGGTTAATTGCCATGCTAAAAAAGCCCCGGCTAAACCAGCGATCGCACCGCCTAACATCAAAGATTGTAACTTATACCAAAAGACATTTTTTCCCAAGGCCCGGGGAATTTCTTCATCTTCCCGGATAGCTTTGAGGATGCGTCCCCAAGGCGATCGCAAAAGTAATTCTAAGCCAGTATAAACGAGAGCGAGGAGGACTAAAACTACCACCATCAGCCCCGCTTTGTAATTATAATCATTCAAGGCAATTACGCCGTTTATATACAGAAAAAGCAGTATTATCACCCCTAACAACCCCCAAAAGATTAAAGCTCTCTTTTGCGTCGGTTGATAGCTTTTGCCGCTAATTTGCCCGGCTTCGCGCCATTGTCGTTGCAGATTGCGCCCCAATTGCCAGAGAGCAAAGATAGCAAGCAGGGTAAACAGGGCAATAATTAATAATTTGACGGGAAAACTGGGATTTATATCCAAAGGTAGGGGATAACGTTGTAGTCCGAAACTGCCTTTCGTCAACCAATCCTCGTTAAGCACCAGCAAACGAATTAACTCAGACACCCCGATGGTGACAATTGCTAGATAATCGGCTCTTAATCTCAGGGTGGAAAAACCGATCGCCAATCCCAACAATGCCCCTAGGAGCGCCCCGACAATGGCGGCAAAAATCATCGGTACACCCTGTAAAGTTAATAAAACCGTGGCATAAGCCCCTAAAGTGGCAAAAGCAACGTGACCAAAGTTAATTAAGCCAGTAAATCCCCATTGTAGATTTAAACCGAGGGCAAAAATCGCGTAAATACCCGCCCAAATTGTCAAGGAAACTAAATAATCTGTCATCTTAAGTAAAAAGTAAAAAAGGGGTTGGGGGAGTGGGGGAGTGCCGGAGTTGGGGAGAAAAAAGCTGAAAACTCACATCTGATTACTGAAAAGGCTGATAGCTAACTGCTAGTATAATATCAGTTACAACGGCCTCTGTAGCTTGATGGACAATTGTGACGAGCGGAGGGTGCTAGGCTATTAATAACGAAAAAACCTTGTCCTGTTGATTTCTATGCCTCTTTTGATTCTAATTGCCGATGATGACCCCGGTATCCGCCTAGCGGTCAAAGATTATTTAGAATTAGCAGGTTATAGTGTGGTAGCGGCGAGTAATGGTTTGGAAGCTTTGACTTTATTGGATACCTATCATCCCCATCTTTTGGTATCGGATATCAAAATGCCGCGTTTAGACGGTTATTCTTTGGTGACTAAGGTGCGGCAACAGCCAGAATTTAGGTTATTACCAGTAATTTTTTTAACCGAAAGAGGGTCAACGGAGGAAAGAATTCGCGGTTATCAAGTGGGTTGTGATATCTATCTTCCTAAACCTTTTGAGATGGAGGAATTAAAAGCGGTTATTCGCAATCTTTTAGAGCGAGCGCAAATGGTGCAAAGTGAACGTCAATATCAGAAACTAAAACCGGAAGAAAGCCCCAAAACTAGGGATGTTTTAACTTCTTCTTTACAGGACGATTTTAAGTTAACTAATCGCGAGCGGGAAGTGTTAGAACATTTAGCCCGGGGACTTTCTAATAGTGAAATTGGGCAAAAACTGCATCTTAGTTCTCGCACGATCGAGAAATATGTTAGTAGTTTACTCAGAAAAACAATTACTAACAATCGCGCCGAACTGGTTCGTTTTTCCCTTGAACATAGATTAATCGATTAGCTGAAAGAAAAAACTTAAATTTTGTTTTTTACTTCCTCCAAAAGACTGCCACAGGAGTCTAAAAGTAGCTCGATTACGCGGTCAAAACCTTCACGACCACCGTAGTAGGGATCGGGAACTTCTTTTTCTGGGTGATAACGAGCATAGTCACACATTAACTTGATCTTTTCTTGATATTTTCCTGTCCGATCTAGGGATAAAATATCTTGATAATTGGCTTTATCCATGGCTAGGATTAGATCAAAATTCTCGAAATCCTGGCGGGTAAATTGTCTGGCTGTCCCTTGTAGAGGAATACCGCGTTTTTTGGCCGCCGTATTCATGCGAGAATCGGGAGGAGAACCGATATGATAACCAGCAGTCCCCGCAGAATCACAGAGGATTTTATTACTTAATCCTTCTTGTTCAATCAGATAAGTCATGATATTCTCGGCAGCGGGAGAACGACAGATATTTCCTAAACAGACGAAGAGTAGTTTATAGGGCATAAATTGACTGGTAGAATCATCACTAAATTGCCAATTATAGGGCATTTCTAACATCCCGATAAAGATTTATCCTCAAAAAACTCCTCGCTGTCCATTAACCTAATTTTGGCTAATCCCAAGCTTTCTAAATAATCTTGCCACCCTTGGGGAGTATCTTCGATCGCTAATAATCCTAATATCCTAGCTACGTCTGCTACCCAGGGTAGGGTATGAATTCTATAACCCTGCCAGTTTACCTCTAAGGATAACCAAGCGGGAATCTCTTGGGGGTTAAATTGTTGGGAGGCAAGATAATCAGCTTGAAAGCAGTAAATCCGAGGTGGTTTTTGACTCTCTAACAAGGTTAAACACTCCTTCTAATCTGGACATTAATCTCTTTCCCCATATTTTAGGGGAACCTCAGCATAATTTTTGTTAAATATGAACTTCTCTTGTCAAGAAATAGTTAAGTTTGCTCAAGACAATTTACCCTTAATTCTCCCCTAAGCGAGGACGAATAATTAAATAAATTGCCGGACCGATTAGAGGCAAAAGGGAAATTACCGGCAACAGGAAAGGATTTTTTAATCCCCGTCGGGTTAGATCATCTTGCAGCAAAATTGGACATAATAGGGTTAAAAGACAGAAATCTAAACTCATAACATGAATAAAACGGCTAGTTTGCCACTGATGCCAAAAATCAGACCAATTGCCGTTAATTAATCCGTAAGCGATTAAAATTGCCGCAGTAATTAGGGCAATTACTCCTAACCAAGGTGAGTCTAAAAGTTTAATGACCAGATTTTTTTTACCAGTAAAATTGCTGTTAGGTTGACGGAGAGTTAGATAGGGTAAAATAGCGAAAGCACCCACGGCAAAGGAGGCAAAAGTAAAGGGCCAAGCGATGATTTTTTGGTCACGACCATCGATAATTAAAAGGCTAGTGTAGATAAGTGGCCAAACTCCCATCAGGTTAAAAAGAGCGATAATTAACGGGTTGATATTTTGCCATTTCCCAGTGGAAAGATCGATAATTAAATTTATTGTATCTGGTTGATCGGGTGGTGCTAGTAAAAAAGCGTATAATCCGAAGCCTAACCAAAGTAAACCGAGAATAATTTTTGTTAACATGGGAGTAGATAATTAGGTTAATTGAGTAATGCGGGTTTCAGCAGATATTTTACTAGAAAAGTGATCAAAAGATCAAGGGATATTACCTAATCAATGATCGCTAAGTAGGTAGGCGTTAAAAATTATCAGATGCCCCCCTTATTAAGGGGAGATCCCCCCGCCTATCGGCACCCCCCTTATCAAGGGGGGCAGGGGGGATCGAACCTAAAATCCATTTTTAATTTAATTATAACCAGCTACTTAATTTTTAGGGAAGAAGACGAGGATTCATGGTTTCTCCTGGGGTAATTTCTGCACTTTTGGAGTGGAGTAAGCGAGTTTGTTCGAGGATAGTTTCTAAGTCTTCATCCGAGAATTCTTGTACATAGTTTAATTTCACTTCTTCTAGGAAGATAATTAATAACATCTCGATTCTTTCTAAACTGTGACGGGATTGTAATTCCTCGGCGAGAGATTGCCCGAAACGCTGGACTAATTGCTGCAATAAACGCTCAAAAACTTCGTCTTCCTGGGTAATCTTTTCAGCTATATTAACAAAGGATTGATACAATTGACTAGATAGACGATTGCTCAAGTCAGTTTTTAACCCTTTCATGCCGGGTAATCGCAATAAGCTTTGATAAGCGGGAGTTTGACTGAGAATTTTCTCGATATTGTATTTAATTAAAGCTTCTGCCTCCGGTTTAACTTGCGGTAAAACCTTGTCAACGGTGCTATTAACTACTAAACGAAAAATTTCGATAACTTCATTAGTATCATTGAGATTGCTATATCCGCCATTGAGGGATCGTTCGAGAAATTTCTCCACTTGTCCCTGTCGAATATATTCCTGAATTTTATTAATAATTCTCAGGACAATTATCTCAGTAATATCTTTAGAAATTAGCGCAACTAAGCCTTTAACTGCCTGTTCTTTAATCACCCTTAAGTTAATAATTTTAACTTGATCTAGGCGAATAACGGTAGGAATAAATCGCAACCATCTCCAGATAGGAACAAACAGAAAAATATCGTACCATCGCCATAACATAGCCTCGCGCCACCGTAGGCCTTTATGAGTGCGAGCAATCCACCAAGTTCTTATCATAAATTCCCAGAAAAAGATGGTGCCAAAGAAAAAATCGATCGCCTCAAAGTTATCTATCGGTCTCCCATCTTCTCCCAGGGGACGAAAATAATTAGTTTCTATTAAAGGTTGAATTTCTTGATTGAAAAATTTCAACTCTTTTTCCCAGCCATTTTGACTGAGATAATCCCAAGTCCAAAACTTCTGAAAGGCTGCTTTTGCGGAAACATTTTCTGTTTTAAAAACCCGCAAGCGCATTTTATTTTTAATCTTTTCTAAAGTCCCAGTTTTCTCGGCCGAGGCAAAGGGATTATTATCGATCATATCGACACTTTTTTGGCGTAAATTGGCTAAAATTTTCTCAATCTCTTGGCGATATTCTTGCAGATTAAACTCTGGGTTAAAGACCTTTTGATTGATTAGTTCATTGAGTTTATCAACCGTAGCTAAATATTCACTGGTACTGCGATAGGGTTTAATTCCTTTCACCACATCATAATTAGCGATTCCTTTAACAAAGGGAATTTTTAGGGGTTTGTCGGGAGGTATTTGTAATTCTTGAAAGGAAATCGGCCCGAGTTGTATTGGTTCATTAAATCTTAATAAAGTTATTTGCAAGCGTCCCTGTAACCAAAAATCTCGCAGGGGAATATAGGTTAAATCGAAAATAACCAGAATATAATTGCATAACACCAATAGGGCCATGCAAGTCTCAAAGAGATTGCGTAGGGAAAAACGACGGTTTCTGATCACGGGGTTTTTAGTCAAAGTCATTAGCCTAGAAAGCACACTTTGACCATGGTAAACCGAAAACGCCTAATTTTTTGCCTGAAAGCGATATAAGTAGTTAAAAAAGGAGCGGTTAAACTTAGTTCTGCCTCAGCAATTAATAGATGTAGTCTTCTATTCTGTAATAGCATCCTAGCAGATTCAGTTAAGCAGTTAGCTACAACTTCTTTGGCAAGAACATTTTTATTATAAGTCGGTAAGTTGCAGATTAGCATAAAATCACCCTGAATTGATTTTTATCTGTTAATAAGCCTAGAGCCTCGTAGGGTGTTTTTCCTTGCGTCAACCCAACCTATAATAATTGCTGCTCTCGTAGGGTGTGTTAATAAAGTATTGACAATGTAAATACATCCTGCCTATACTACAAGTATGGATGTCTATTTTGTCCTCAGTGGCATTACTTTTGTTTGGAATGACGAGAAATCTAGGATTAACCCGATCAACCATGACGGTATTACGTTTCAGCAAGCAGCAGAAGTCTTCTTCGATCCACTGCTGGTTGTTGTTGATGCAAGTCGCAATGATGAGGCACGAGATGCGATCATTGGGTTAGATAGACGGTGGAATCTCCTGTACGTCGTCTATATTGAGCGTGAAAACGACATCATTCGGATCATTTCGGCTCGCAAAGCCACACGCAAGGAACGTGAGTATTATGAAAGTTGAGGCATTAAAAAAACGACTGGAGAAAAATCGCCCTATGACTACAATCACGATTCGTATTCCCGAAGATGTGATTGAAGATTTAAAGCGGGTTGCACCGTTGCTTGGTTTCTCAGGTTATCAACCTTTGATGCGTGCTTACATTGGACAAGGGCTGCGTGCGGATTTGGAGCGTCTAGAGGGAGATACAATTTCTGCTCTCGTTGCTAGTTTGAAGCGTCATGGTGTAAGTGATGAAGTGCTGCAAGAAGCGTTGAGTGAAGTTACTCCGCGTTAGTCTAGGTTTTCAGTTGTAGTGCGATCGCTTGTAGAACATAGAGTTTTATTGAAGATATTCTCATCATAACCCCCCTTAGATATTCTTCAACAGCTTATCCCTACCTAGGATGAAAATAATTATAAATTTCCTTAGCTAATTGTTCCCCAATTCCTGTCACCTGTTGCAATTGTTCTAGGGAAGCTTCGCGAATATAATCCAGAGAATGAAAATGAGCTAATAAATCTTTTTGTCGCTTAAAACCTAACCCCGGTATCTCATCCAGACGGGAACGGCGACTTTTTTGCATCCTTTGTTGTCGGTGAAAACTAACAGCAAAGCGGTGCGCTTCATCCCTGACTCGACGCAATAATTGCACTCCGGGTTGTTCCTTATCTGTCTCTAAAGGAGAGGATTCCCCCGGTAAAAAAATCTCCTCTCTCTGTTTAGCTAAACTAACAACTTTTACCTGTTCTAATAAATTCATCTCCCCTAAAACTGTCACCACGGCCGATAATTGTCCTTTTCCCCCATCAATCATGACCAAATCGGGAAAATCATCACTTTCGGCAATATTATCGGTATTTTCGGCATAACGACGAAAACGCCGGCGAATTACTTCTGCTAAACTGGCAAAATCATCGGAATGGCCGATTTTAACTTCGGGATTTTTGATTTTATAGTGACGATAATGTTGATTAGCGGCCACCCCATCGATAAACACCACTCCCGACGCGACTGCATTAGAACCCTGAATATGAGAAATATCATAACCCTCGATGCGGTGCGGCAGTGCCGGTAAATCGAGAATTACCGCTAAATCCTGCAAAGACTGTAAATCTCGGTCGGCGCTTCTTTTCGTCTTTTCTAACTCATAAAGAGCGTTTTTCTCCACCATAGCTAATAAATCCGCTTTACTTTGCCGTTGGGGGACAGTTAACTCGACTTTGCGACCTTTTTTTTCCCTTAACCACCCCGCTAACACCTCACCTTCCGGTAATTCGCAGGGTAACAGGATTTCGCTGGGAATTTCCACCCCTTCCACCGATAAATAATGTTCTTCCAGGACTTTTTGCAGGATTTCTCCCTCGTTTGCTGACTGACTATCGGCAAAAAATCCCAAACGTCCCACCAAACGACCGGAACGCACTTGGAATAATTGTATGCAACAATGCTGCTCGTCCTTAGCTAAAGCGATCGCGTCCCGGGATACGGTATCATCAGGTAAAGAGACTTTTTGATCGGTATTAAGGGCCTGTAATCCGCGAATTTGATCCCTAATCGTGGCCGCTTTTTCAAAATCTAGGTTTTCCGACGCTTCTAGCATCTTTGCTGCTAATTTCTCTAATAATTCCCCCGTCCTTCCCTGAAAAATCATCGCCACTTTCTGCAAGGTTTCTCGATAATCTTGGGGACTGATTAATTTTTGACAAACCCCCGGACAACGACCGATATCATAATTTAAACAGGGACGGTCTTTAAACAGAGGTTGGGGACGTTGACGCAGGGGAAAAGTGCGTTTAATTAGGTGTAAAGTGTAGCGCAGCAGCCTAGTATCGACGTAGGGACCATAATAACGGTCTTTTTGGTTATTTATGCTACGTTTGCGGGTGATGAAAATGCGCGGGTAGGTTTCCGACCAAGTAATACAAATGCATGGATATTTTTTATCGTCCTTGAGGAGAGTATTAAAATGGGGCTGATGTTGTTTAATTAGATTAGCTTCCAGGGCCAAGGATTCTGCTTCCGTGTCGGTGACGATAAATTCAATTTCTGTCACCTGTCGCACCATCAAAGCAATGCGGGGACTGAGGGGTTGACTGGGACGAAAATAGGAACGGACTCTAGACCGGAGTTTTTTGGATTTACCGATGTAAAGAATTTCGCCATTTTGGTCGCGCAGGAAGTAAACCCCCGGTTCGAGGGGGATTTCCCGAAGACGATTTTCTAGGCGATCGAGGTCTTGGATTAGGGTAGAGTTAAGATTATTCCCGAACATCTTTTTATATTAGACAAAAAAATCACGCCAGTGGGTATTAGCTGACGTTTGGCAAGATATTTAGGGCAAATCTTCACAAAAATTAATATGCTTCCGATTCGATTTGCTTAATCGGGACGAAACACTCTCCGGGGAGAAGAATCGGTTTATTGTTAAAAATCAATTGGCCGCGATGATTGTCGCGGTTAATAGCGACACCAAAAGGACGTTTACTAACTCTGCTATTGAGGGTACAGTAGATGCGATAAATGCGTCTGGCTGCCCGTAAGACAGTAGGATCTAACAAAATTGGGATTTCCATATCGACACGCTGTTGTTCTGTTTTCTCGGATAGGGCTACCATAGCACTCGTCTCCCCACGATTAAATTGACGTATTTATTAAATCAATGGTATATGACGATTTCGGAATTTGGCACTTTTGTTATGATTCTAAAACTTTCAGGATGGCCTGGCCCATAGCTTGGCATCCCACCAAGGTCATACCTTCTGAGAAAATATCTCCAGTACGATAACCGAACTCTAAGACTTTTTCTACGGCTTTTTCCAGCGCTGCTGCCGCTAAAGGCTGATTTAGCCCATATTTTAACATCATAGCAGCACTGAGAATCTGGGCGATCGGATTGGCCTTATCTTGGCCGGCGATATCCGGGGCCGAACCGTGGACGGGTTCAAAAACTCCCACCCCAGCAGTCCCTAAACTAGCGGAGGGTAACATTCCGATACTACCAGTTAACATGGCCGCTTCATCCGAGAGAATATCACCGAATAAATTGCCCGTGACGATAGTATCAAATTGTTTGGGGGCCCGGACTAACTGCATGGCTGCGTTATCGACGTAGAGATGGGAAAGTTCCACATCGGGATAATTAGCGGCGATTTTCGTCATCCGGTCGCGCCAGAGTTGGGAAACATCAAGAACATTAGCTTTATCGACGGAACAGAGTTTCTTGCCGCGTTTTTGGGCAATTTCAAAGGCCACCTTAGCGATGCGGTCCACCTCCGATTCCAAGTAAACCATGGTATTTACACCGCATTTTTCTCCCGTTTCCGTCTCAAAAATCCCCTTCGGTTGACCGAAATAGACACCCCCGGTCAATTCCCGGACGACCATGATATCCACTCCCTCGATAATCTCCCGTTTGAGACTAGAAGCGTCGATTAATTGCGGAAAAATGGTGGCAGGACGTAAATTAGCAAAAAGACCTAAACCAGATCTTAAGCCTAATAATCCGGTTTCCGGCCTTTGCTGCCGGGGCAAATTATCCCATTTATAACCCCCGATAGCGGCCAAGAGAACAGCATCACTATTTTTACAGGCGCTCAGGGTTGCTTCGGGGAGGGGACTGCCGGTTTCATCAATGGCTGCCCCTCCAATTAAAGCGGTTTGGAAGTCAAACTGGAGGTCAAATTTTTTAGCGATGACTTTCAGTATCTCTACGGTGACAGCGAGGATTTCCGGCCCGATGCCATCGCCGGGTAGTAGGGTAATGCGATACTGTTGCGTCATAGTTCTAGAACGGTAAAATAGGTCAGACTCTTGATTATAACATAGTTAGGGTTGGCTGAATAAATCTAAAAACCTTGTTGGATAAGGTTTTTAGACTTTTTTCCCATCAAAAAGTGCCAGCGATTGCAGTGATTGGGGTGAAAATTCCGGGACTTTTTCCCTGAAAATCGGTAAAATCCTACACCCTACACCCAGGAAAAACTTTTTGCCGCAAACCCTAATTAAAGGGGCAGTTAATCCCCAATAACTACACTAATTCCACATGGGAATCGTCCCCAATCATAAAGCGTAAAGCTTTTGGACGTTGGGGTGCGATTTCTAATTTTGCCCGTCGTCCAATCACACTATCAACTATGCGCTGATGAATGCCAATAATCGTGGCATCTTTGAGAATAACACTGTGTTCTATGTCGGCATCAATTAATTTTACTCCATTAGCTATACTGCTGTAGGGACCGATAAAACAATTCTCAATGTGACAATTTTCTCCGATAATGACAGGGCCGCGAATGGTACTATTAATAATTTTACTACCCTGACCAATTTGTACCCGTCCGATCACCTGACTATTAGCATCAATTTCTCCCTGTAAAGCGATTTCTAGACAGGTATCGAGGATAATCCGATTTGCTTCTAATAAATCATCTTTTTTACCCGTATCTAACCACCAACCCAGTAGTTTATTGGCTTCTACTGCTTTATTTTGATTGATTAATTCTTGGATAGCGTCGGTAATTTCTAACTCACCCCGGCCCGAAGGTTGAATAGATGCGATCGCTTGGTGAATGGTGGGGGCAAAAAAATAAATCCCCACCAAAGCTAAATTTGAGGGGGGTTCTTTGGGTTTTTCGACTAAGTATAAAACTTTGCCGGTTTCATCTACTTTTGCCACCCCAAAAGCACTAGGATTAGAGACTTTTCGCAGCAGAATTAAAGCATCAAGGGACTGTTTTTGGAAAGAGTCTAAAAAGGGCGATAAATCATCCTCAATTAGGTTATCACCCAAGTACATAATAAAGGGGGAATCTCCTAGGAAAGATTGGGCAGTTTTGACCGCGTGAGCTAATCCTGCCGGTTGATCTTGGCGAATATAAGTTATCTTAGCGCCAAACTGTTCACCATTGCCCGTGGTCTGACGAATTTCTTCCCCAGTTTCGGGACTGATAATAATGCCAATATCGGTAATTCCTGCGGCCACAATTGATTCGATTCCATACCATAAAATCGGTTTATTGGCCACGGGAACTAACTGTTTTGCCCCAGTATAAGTTAGGGGACGTAACCTCGTACCTTTACCACCGGATAAAATTAGTGCTTTCATAGTTTTAAAGATTAAATAGTTGGTTGAGCATAGCTTTGAGAGAATCTCGCCAATAGGGAGGAATATAATCCAATTGTTGCGAGATTTTTTGACTGGAAAGAACCGAATAGGCCGGACGCACTGCTGGGGTAGGATATTCAGCAGTAGTAATGGGAATTACTCTCTGAATTTTTAAGGGAATACCGCTTATTTTTGCCTCCTCAAAAATCGCTTTAGTTAAATCAAACCAACTGGCGACACCGCTATTAGTAAAATTATAGATTCCTGGGGGATTATCGACATTAATTAGAAGGTGAGTAATGGCCGTGGCGATATCTTTTGCCCAAGTGGGACTTCCCACCTGATCAACAACTACTTTTAACTCCTCTCTTTCCTTGCCTAATCTCAGCATAGTTTTGACAAAATTACTTTTGCCATAACTGCCGTAAACCCAAGCAGTCCGGAGGATAATTGCCTGAGAATTAACAGTTTTAATTTCCTCTTCTCCCCTTAACTTTGATTGTCCATAAACCCCTAAAGGATTAGTTAGATCGGTTTCTAGATAGGGGGTATTTTTCCGACCATCAAAGACATAATCGGTGGAAATATGGAGAAATTTAGCTTTAATTTTCTCGGCAGATTCCGCCATGATTTTTGGAGCTATAGCATTGATAGAATAGGCTAAATCTGGTTCGGTTTCGGCTTTATCCACTGCCGTATAAGCGGCGGCATTAACCAGATAATCGGGGTGAATTTCCCTAATTAACTGGCTGATTTTTTCCGAGTTAGTTAAATCTAGTTCTTCTCGACCGATACTAATAACTTCGCACAAGGATGGTAAAGTTACTTGTAACTCTTGTCCTACCTGACCTTTAGCACCAATTAGTAAAACTTTTTTCATCGTCTTTAGGGGAAAACTTCCACGGATTTAAAGGGTTGTCCAGCTTGGTCTTTAGGGGAGAGAATCGGCGGAGTCTCTAGGGGCCAATCAATCCCTAAATCGGCATCATTCCATAAAATAGTTTTTTCGTACTTTGGATAATAATAATTAGTGGTTTTGTAGAGAAATTCTGCTCGATCGGAGAGAACTAGAAAGCCATGGGCAAAACCTTCGGGAACCCAGAAAATCCGTTTATTTTCCGCACTTAAAACACAGCCTACCCATTGCCCAAAAGTGGGGGAACTTTGACGCGCATCCACTGCCACATCAAAAACACTACCATTCACCACTCGCACCAGTTTACCCTGGGGATTGGGGATTTGATAGTGCAATCCTCGCAGGACATTTTTTAGGGACATAGAGTGATTATCCTGGACAAAAGTGGTATTAACCCCAGTTTTTTCTCGAAAATCTTTCTGATTAAAACTCTCCAAGAAAAAACCTCGATCGTCTCCGTAAACTTGCGGTTCAATGATTAAAACATCAGGAATTTCCGTCGGAATAACTTTCATAAAATCGGAGACAAGATAACTTTTGCGGGTAGTCTAGCACAAAAGGGCATTTTTTTCTAAAGTTTTTTATTAATCTTTCCCCGGTAACTGAATAATGATAAGATGAGCCTAACTTAGTCAGAGCATAAACGACGTGGTACAAGTCTCTACACACACCGCTACTCAATCTATCCCCATGGAGGGAGAAGCCTTAAAAAACTGGTTACAGACTAGGGCTAATCAGATTATCGCCGGCGATCGACTCAGTAAGCAAGAGGCCCTAGCTTTAACTGCGATCGAAGGTCAGGAAAATATTTTCAGCTTATGTGAGGCTGCCGATCGCATTCGTCAGGCCTGTTGTGGTAATACGGTAGATTTATGTAGCATTATCAACATAAAATCGGGAAGTTGTTCGGAAAATTGCAGTTTTTGTTCCCAATCCGTCCACCATCCCGGTCAAGATTCGCCTATCTACGGTTTAAAAAGTCGCGAGGAAATCGTCAGCCATGCGAAAGCGGCAGCCGACGCGGGGGCCAAACGCTTCTGTTTAGTTAGTCAAGGTCGGGGATTAAAGTATAATAGCCCCAAATCCAAGGAATTCGAGGAAATACTGGCCACAGTTCAAGAAATCATCGAAACCGCCAAGATTAAACCCTGTTGCGCCTTGGGAGAGTTAACCCTCCCCCAAGCCCAGGCCTTAAAAGAAGCTGGAGTTACCCGTTATAATCACAATCTGGAAGCTTCCGAGAATTTTTATCCTAACGTGGTCTCCACCCACAGTTGGCAGGATCGGGTAGAAACGGTAAAAAACCTGAAAGCGGCGGGAATTCAGGCTTGTACGGGGGGAATTATCGGTATGGGGGAAAGTTGGACTGATCGCATTGATTTAGCTTTTTCTCTGGCGGAATTAGAAGTGGAATCAGTGCCGATTAACCTATTAAACCCCAGAAGTGGCACCCCTTTAGGTCATTTACCCAAACTGGATCCCTTGACTGCCCTAAAAGCGATCGCCATTTTCCGGTTTATCTTACCCCAACAAATTCTCCGTTATGCCGGGGGACGAGAGGCAGTGATGGGAGAATTGCAAAATCTGGGGCTAAAATCGGGAATTAATGCTATGCTGATTGGGCATTATTTGACCACCCTAGGACAACCGCCCCAACAGGATCAGGCGATGTTGGCTGATCTTAGTTTAATAGGAGGAGAAGCCCCCATCCCCGGTGAATACCAACCCCAACAGACAACCTAAATCACGTCGAGGACGAGAATCTCCGCCGCGGCGCACTTCCGCGTCGGTTCCCAATGAGTTAATCTGGGCTTTGATTGGTTTGTTGCTGACAATTTTTAGTACATTTGTTCCAGTAAGCCTAGCTAGTTGGTCAGCTGCGGGTCTATCTTCGCAAAAACTAGGCATAACTTACCAAATTGGGGCAGTATTATTAACGGGCTGTCTGGGGGGCAAAAATGCCGGGCTTCTTGCCCAGGTGGCCTATATTTTTCTCGGTTTAACTTGGTTGCCGGTGTTTGCTCAGGGTGGGGGAATGGGTTATCTGAAAGAAGCCAGTTTTGGCTATATTTTAGGCTTTATGCCGGGGGCATGGCTGTGTGGTTGGCTGGCTTTTCGCTGGCGTGCCAAGATAGAAACTCTGGCTTTAAGTGCCTTTGCCGGTTTGTTAGTGATTCATCTGTGCGGTTTATTATATATGCTGGGATTGTCGATTTTTCAGCCCCAAGCCAGTCAAATCACCTTTCCCGATAGTTTGCCCACCCTATTTATGAATTATTCAGTCTGGCCATTTTTAGGGCAATTAGTAGTAATTTGTGTGGTGGTAATTATTGCCTTTTTCTTCCGTAAATTATTATTTTATTGATGCCAGAGCCAATGTTAAAAAAAAATCGCTGGTTTTGGATAGTGGCGGTGCTTGGTCTAAGTTTAGACCAAGTAACTAAGTATATAACCGTGCAGAGTTTTGAGCAAATCGGTGATACTTTTCCGGTTATTCCGGGGGTTTTTCATTTTACATTTGTGATTAATACCGGGGCGGCTTTTAGTGCTTTTCGGGGCGGTGTTGGTTGGCTCAAATGGCTATCCTTATTAGTTAGTTTGGGATTAATGGCTTTTGCTTACTTTGGACCGCATTTAAGCCGTTGGGAACAATTAGCCTACGGTTTTATTTTAGCAGGGGCTTTCGGCAATGGCATCGATCGCTTTTTGTTTGGTTATGTGGTGGATTTTCTCGATTTTAGATTGATTAATTTTCCTGTTTTTAATCTGGCTGATGTCTTTATTAACATCGGGATTATTTGCCTATTAATTTCGACTTTTCCCCACAAGTCAAGGGTCCCGTAGGGGCGAAGCATTCGAGCGATAACCTATCGCTGAAACCGTAGATTTCCTATCCGAATGCTTCGCCCTTACTTTTTCTGTTCAAAAAAAATTGGTGATTTAGTATTATATTCCTGGAATACTGATCATTTAAATATTTTGTAAATCCAGATAATTCCTGTTGAGTACCAATCATAATAAATCCGTTGAGTATAAGCTACATATCAGCAGAGGCACTCATGCAAAAGGGGGAATAAATAATCAGTTTTTAATAACTGGATTTAGTATTACATATTCCTGTGCTTGTTCAAGCAAATAATAAACGTCCTTTAGGTTCAGGAATTTCTCGGCCTAATTCCTGTGCTGTTTCAATCCATTGTTGAATAATGATTTCAGCATTTTGTACAGCTTCTTGATAAGTTTCTCCATCAGCCATACATCCTGCCAGTTCTGGAACTTCAACGATAAATAGTTGATCCTCATTACTCCAGTAAATAATCAGTTCATAACGAATTTTCATCCTGTTTACTCATACATCCAATACATATACAAGCAAAATAGTCGGCTCTCTCAACATCATGGTATAAAGTGTTTGTAAATGTGACATTTTGGGCGTTTACCCTAACTTTAATCCTTAACCTAATCCTAACACGATTAGTTAACCTCGATCGGGTGAGAATTGCCCACCCGAAAAACTATGCTTCTGTTTCAGAAATAGAGCGATCAAATTTACTAACTAACTGAGGATTTTCTGACCAAGCATCGATAATACTCATATTCCCATTGAGAAAATTCTGTTTAATAGCGCGGCGTTGAATTTTGCCACTGGCAGTTTTGAGAATTGTTCCCGATTTAGCTAAAACAATGGCATGGGTCATAATTTCGTGTTCTTCGGCGATTTCTTGACGGATATCGGCGATTAATTTGGCCGTATCTAATTCCCCGCTGCGACGCTCTAATTCCTGGACAATAACTAACTGTTCTTCCCCGTTATCTTCAATAGAAAAAGCGGCACCATAATCGGGACGAAAAACCTCATTAAGATGCTGTACTGACCATTCTAAATCTTGGGGATAATGATTACTACCACGGACAATAATTAAATCCTTAATCCGTCCCGTGATATGTAATTCCCCATCGAGAAGAAAACCTAAATCTCCCGTGCGTAAAAACGGTCCTTCTCCTGTATCAGCAAGATAAGCTTGAAAAGTTTCTTTGGTTGCGTCTTCCCGTTGCCAATATCCAGCGGCCATACTGGGGTCACTGGCCCAAATTTCGCCCACTTCATCGGCTGCACAAAGGGTGAAAGTATCGGGATTAACCATAGCTATACGGGTATCACAGACGCGACGACCACAACTGGGGACTGATCTAACTCCCGTGGTTCGATCGGAGCCTACAGGGACAATTTTACCGCGTTCGTAGGCGGTTGCATCCAAAGCGGTGATAATTGGGGTGGTTCCCTTGGGTTTATTGGAAATCAAGAGGGTATATTCAGCTAATCCGTAGGCAGGGGCGAAAGTTTGCCAAGAAAAGCCATAATCGGCAAAAGTATCGACAAATTTGGCCATGACCTTCGGATTAATCGGTTCGGCGGCATTTCCCGCGGCCTGCCAACTGCTCAGGTCTAATTCCGCTAAATCGGCAGCTTTAATCCTGCGAGTACAAAGATCATAGGCGAAGTTGGGGGCCTGACTATGAGTAACTTTGTACTTAGTAATATTTTTTAACCACTGCATCGGACGCTTAATAAAAGCAAAGGGAGACATGAGATAGCAGGGTGTACCGTTGTAGAGGGGGACGGTGATACCCTCGACTAACCCGTAATCGTGAAAATAGGGCATCCAAGTGAGGGTAACGCTATCCGGTTCGTAACCACAAGCTTTTTGCAAGTAACCGCAATGGTGCATCAGGTTAAAATGACTTAGCATCACCCCTTTGGGGATATTAGTCGAACCGGAGGTATATTGCAGATAGGCAAGCGCCGATTTATCCACCTGGGGATCTTGCCATTGGTCTGCCAGGGAAATATCAATGCTTTCGGTAGTAATCCACTTCATTTGGTCGAATTCTGGGAATTCTTCCTTCACACCTTCAATAAGAGTCAGAATACTTTCGGTAACTAGGGCAAAGGTGGCATTAGCATCCTTGACAATTGCCCGTAAACGGGGCAAAGTGCGCTTAAGTCGTCCTGATTCCGGTGGGGGGACGGGAATGGCAATCACTCCCGCGTAGAGACAACCACAAAAAGCGGCCACTACTTCTAAACTTTGAGGATAGAGTAACAGGGCCCGTTCTCCCAGCGCCTGGTATTTTTGCAAATAGGCGGCGATTGCTCTTGCTTGGCGATCGAGTTCACTGTAGGTTAAAAGTGGGGTTTCTTTTTTGCCATCAATAAGAAAAGTGTAGGCATGGCCCTCTGGTTGTGCCGTGGCGCGGTAATGTAAGAGTTCTACTAGGGTGGCAGGTTGAATTAAGGTTTCAGTCATCGTTGTTATCGGACTTATTGGGGGCCATTGTATAGAAGTTTTAACATATTTGGCGATGGCGCTAGGATAAAGTGCGAAAGGCGATCGGTCAAGGTCTAGGATTAAGTAGCTGGTTATAATTAAATTAAAAATGGATTTTAGGTTCGATCCCCCCTAGCCCCCCTTGATAAGGGGGGAAGCCGAAGGCGGGGGGATCCCCCTTGATAAGGGGGGTGTCTGATGATTTTTAACGCCTACTTACTTAAGTTATTGGTTAAAATCCCCCCGCCTTATCTCTGCAATTGTGAGAAAAAAGCTATAATTAATCAATCCTAAAATACCGGGAAAAAGTCATGACAGCCCTAGACATAATCCCAGAAGTTGCCTGTCCCCACACAGATTTATGGAGTGATGAACCACCCTTGGAAAGTGATCTACACCTGCAACAGATCATCATTCTCCTTAGTTGTCTAGAATTATTATGGCGCGAGAGGAGTGATTACTACGCTTCGGGAAATCTAACCATCTACTACAACGAAGAACAACTAAAAAAACGTGATTTCTGGGGTCCCGATTTTTTTGTGGTTTTAGATACCGAAAAGCGTCCCCGCAAAAGTTGGGTGGTTTGGAGAGAACAGGGTAAATATCCCGATGTAATTGTCGAGATTCTTTCCGATTCTACGGCCAATATTGACCGCAATAACAAGAAAATTCTCTACCAAAATACCTTTCGCACTCCTAATTATTTTTGGTTCGATCCCAATAGTTTAGAATTGCAAGGATTTAGACTAATTGAGGGACAATATCAAGCCATTTCTCCCAATGAACAGGGTTATCTCTGGAGTGAACAGTTAGGATTATATTTAGGGATATTTGACCGTAAACTGCGTTATTTTACCGCCAATAGTCAATTAGTCCCCACTCCTCAAGAAGCTGAGTTACAGCAAAGACAGGCAAAAGAACAGGCTCTTTTAGAGAAAGAACAGGCTCTTTTAGAGAAAGAAAGGGAACGACAAGCTAAGGAAAAATTGGCCCAAAAATTGCGAGAATTAGGCATTGATCCCGATACAATTTAGGGGAAATATTATTTTCTAGTAACTATGGTGACAGCAGCGCCCCTAGTGGGTGTAATTATGGGCAGTGATTCCGACTTACCCACCATGAAAGAATCGATCGCAGTTTTAGAGATTTTTCAGATTAGCCACGAAGTCGCCATCGTCTCAGCCCATCGTACCCCCGAAAAAATGTTTGAATACGGCAAAAACGCTCATAAGAGGGGAATAAAAGTGATTATCGCTGGAGCGGGTGGTGCTGCCCATTTACCCGGGATGGTAGCATCTTTAACCCCCTTACCCGTGATTGGAGTTCCCGTAGTCACGCGCACTTTACAAGGGTTAGACTCTCTCTATTCAATTGTACAGATGCCCGCAGGCATTCCCGTGGCCACGGTGGCGATCGGTAATGCCAAAAATGCTGGACTTTTAGCGGTTCAAATTCTCGCCATCGGTAATGCTGATCTTTTAGAGCAAGTTATCGCCTATCGTCAATCCCTCACCGATTCCGTCCTCGAAAAACAAAGCAATCTTCAACGACTAGGCTATCAAGACTATCTAGGGCAGAGTTCACCTAAGTAGGGTAGATTGAGAAAAGATTAAGTAACAAATTATGAAGTAATTATGCGTTGGATCACCGCTTGTGTATTGAGTCTATTGCTCTTTTTTGCCCTACCCATAGCGGCCTATGCCGATAGCCCGACTATTAGCGAAGAACAGATTAGAGAAGGGGAAGTTATCGCCGAAAAAGCCCTAGAAGCCACAGAAAAAGGTGATTACGCCCAGGCCGAAAACTATTGGACCCAATTAGTCGCCAAATTCCCCACTAACCCCGCCGTCTGGAGTAATCGCGGCAATGCCAGAGTTAGTCTCAATAAATTAGAGGATGCGATCGCTGATTTTAACCAAGCGATCGCCATTGCCCCCGATGCCCCCGATCCCTACCTCAATCGCGGCACCGCTTTAGAGGGAGAAGGCAAATATCAAGAAGCGATCGCCGATTATAATAAAGTTTTAGAATTGGCCCCCAATGATGCCTTTGCCTATAACAATCGCGGCAACGCCGAAGGCGGTTTAGGGGACTGGGAAGCCGCCGTCAAAGACTATCGCCAAGCCACTCAACTGGCCCCGAATTTTGCCTGGGCGCAAGCTAATCTGGCCCTGGCCCTGTACGAATTGGGCAGATATCCCGAAGCAGTCCAAAAAATGCGGAATATTGCCCGCAAATACCCCATGTTCCCCGATGTCAGAGCCGCCTTAAGCGCCGTTTTATGGACCCAAGGACAACAGGGAGAAGCGGAAAGCAATTGGGTAGCCGCCGTCGGTATGGATACCCGCTATCAAGACCTCGATTGGGTAAAAAGCGTGCGCCGTTGGCCGCCGAATATGGTTCTAGCCTTAGATAAGTTTCTTAACTTAAAGTAAAAAATTACTAAATAGTAACTTTTCTAGCAGTAGCGGGGCTGAGAGTCCAATTATCCTGAAATCAGCGACTAAAATACAATTGAGGCCTGATAGTTCCATTATCCTCGATCGAATAACCAGGCTCTGGAAAGGAAAAGGAATAGCTAGAACGGGCCGATGGCCCAATGCTATAATCCAATTACAGGGATAGATTGGACTCTATCAGTATCCGCCGCTACTGTACACCTTAAATCTTAGCCAGAATGCCAGATTTACACTTGCTTAATTCTCATCCACAGGCCCTAGAAACCGCCTTCATCGCCACTGCCGACCGGTCTTTTTCCTCCCCTCTATCCCTCGACCTCGCCAGAATTAATCAACGTTTTGACTCCGCTAACGCCGCAGAAATCGTCGCTTGGGCTGCGGCCACCTTTGGGGAAGGTTTGGTGATGAGTACCAGTTTCGGCATTCAAGCGGCGGTGATGTTGCACCTCGTCACCGCAATTATCCCCGATATTCCCATCATTTGGATCGATACCGGCTATCTTCCTCCGGAAACCTATCAATTTGCCGAAGACTTAAGCCAACGCCTCCATTTAAACCTGAAAGTTTATCAATCTCCCCTCAGTCCCGCCCGCATGGAAGCAATCCACGGTAAACTGTGGTCAAATAACGATCTCGACTCCCTCAATCTCTACGACAAAATCCGCAAGGTGGAGCCGATGCAACGGGCCCTGAAGGAATTAAAGGCCACCGCTTGGTTAGCAGGTTTACGTCGCGACCAAACCGACCACCGCAAAACTCTCCAATGGGTCAATCAACAGGGCGAACGTTACAAAATATTACCGATACTTGACTGGAATGCCAAAACCATCTACGACTATCTGACTAAATACGATCTTCCCTACCATCCCTATTTTGATCTGGGTTATGTCTCCGTCGGCGATTGGCACTCCAGTCGGCCTTTAACCGCCGATGATAGCAACGAACGAGACACCCGTTTCAAGGGTTTAAAACAAGAATGCGGTCTTCATTTACCCTTAACCCCCGGAGAAGCACAAAGTCTCGACGCAAGCTCCCTATAACTGCCGGGGTGGGAAATTTGCCGGTGCGATCGGTTCCTAGACGTTAGACAATGGTTAATGATTATTAATCCCCCATTAACCATGGCTATTTTAGAAAATTTTCTCGAAGTCGGCCCTCTCAAGTGGTTCTATCGACAGGTTAACCCCGCTCAACAACCGGACACAACCCCCGTGATCCTACTCCATGGTTTACCCGCCCATGGCTATATTTGGCGAGAATTATTGACCAGTTTAGAAGAATATAACATTAATGCCATTGCCCCCGATTGGATCGGTTCCGGTTTATCCGCTAAACCCGATGCCAGAGATTTCGCCTACACACCTAGCGCTTTTTGTCAAGCCTTGGCCGATTTTATTCAAGCTCTCCAATTGCCGAAAATCTCCCTCATTGTCCAGGGTTTTTTAGCCTCCGTCGGGTTACAATACGCCCTAGAAAATCCCGATAAAATTGAGCGCTTGATCGTTTTAAATACTCCCCTCTCCAGTGATGTTAAATTACCCTGGATAATGAAACAATGGGGGCTACCTTTCCTCGGAGATATGGCGACTCAAGACCCCTTATTAGTCGATCGTACTTTAGAAACTGGTAGCGGTTTTGTGATTAGTGATGCAGATCTGGCTATTTTCCGTCAACCTTATCTAAAAACTTCGGCAGTGGGTCGCGCTTTACTGGCCACGATTCGCAATTTAAACCTATCGAAAACTATGGCAGAAATTGAGACAGGTTTAGAGAACTTTGAAAAACCTATCCTTTTTGTCTGGGGAATGGCCGATCCTTGGTTATCTTCTGTCACCGTTGAAAAATTAGCTACTAAATCAGGAGTGGAATTAATCCCCCTCTCGGAAGCAAAACACTATCCCCAAGAACATTGGTCAAAAGAAATTAGTCCCCAGATTATTAATTTTCTCGGACGCAAAACCTAAACCTCGATACTTTCTGGGAATTGATAGCAAAATTTCCCTAGAAAGTATTGATCAAGTTATCCTTAGTATATCACTGTAGTTCTGCACTGGCCACCGCCTATGGAAATACCAGCTTTAGGAAGGATAAATATAGAAAATAATCCCCCAGATATTAATAATTTAACCGATTGGGAGCGAGTTAAATCGATGGGTGATCTAGAAATCGAGGCTAATGCTTTGTCATGCTAAATCTGGTTATTAAAGACTGATTATTTATTCCCCTTTTTGCATGAGTGCATGAGTAGAAAACGGGTTTCTCGGAGAAGCCCGTTTTCTGTGCGTTACTCAACGGATTTAGTATAAGCTGCACTGCATTTAAACCGCATACTGAGTAATTTTAGTACAAAGGCTAGAAATCTCAACCCCAGAAACCTCTCCTCCCCACTCTCCTATACTTTTAAAGTGGAATAAAGTTTTAGCTTAATTAATCTGGTTAGAGGCCTGTTTTTGTCGTTTCTAAATACCCCTGATAACTTGACCGGAACTGTTCGATCGATAGGTTCTTTGTCCAATATTCTACCAGAGCATGACCCCAGGCCCAAGCTTCCTTGTCAGCAGTGCTATAATTTTCTAATAGTATTGGCCAAAGTGCCAATAAATCAAAACTTTTATTCTCCGTATTCAAGAGAGAAGAAAGCTCGTAGGCCATCTGTAATTTACCGATCGCTACTGGTAATTGTTCCACAGGAATTTGTTCAGCTAAAAGATAGGCTAAGGTCGGTCTTCCCGTGGCTAAAGTGGAGATAAAACCTAGAATAGGACTTTTTAATAGGGCCGTTAAACCTTGCCCCGTGGCCATCTGTAAAGTATAGCGATCGATTATTTTCGCCGCTGCCAGGGTTCGAGTTTCTAAATCCGCTAAAAAACGGGCTAAACGCAACTGTTTTGCGGGCGAAATTGCCCCCAGTAAAGCGATTGATAACTCCTCATCCCCCCAAGCTTCTCTATCTGGCTGTTGACTGACCATCGGCAAAATGCGATCGCATAGATCCTCGAATAATTCCGCCCGATACTGCAAACATTCGCGGATATTGACTTCTTTAGGACTTTCTCCGGTCAGCCAATTATAGGGGGGTTGCCACTCTCGCAGCGGACGCAGGCGATCGACTTGAGAAACACAGACTATAACTGGTAAATTGTCAATAGTTTGTTGCAAATCTTTAAGAAAAGCCTCGTCCATGGCCAGGGCGGGATCGAGGGCGGGGGTGACAAGAATTAATAAATCGGCGTTTTTGGCATAATTAAGAACTTTTTGCCGATAATCAGCCCGATTTGACTGTTCATAGCCTGGGGTATCCCAGAGGATTAACTCGTCCCCTTCTGGGGTTTGCCAATGGTAGGATTGGATTGCATCGGTACTAGGCAATAGATCCACTTGGGCTAAATCGGCCCGAAAGAGAGTATTGATCAAACTGCTTTTGCCGGCCCCGGTGCGTCCAACCAGCAGAATATTAACCGGTTGGCGATCGATTTCCGTGATTGGTTCAGCTTGGGCGAGAATTTCCTTGAGAGTAGTAGTGGCGATTTTCGTCTTGGTGGGGAGAGTTGGGGCGAGATTGCCGCCACTGTAGAGTAACACCGCTTGGCGAGAAAGGTTTCTTAGGGCATTTTCCCGCAAAACTTGCCCTAAATTGACTAATAATTGCTGATCCGCTCGATCGCTGTATTTTTGACTGGCAACTTTAGCCACAGCCGCAGCGGGATTGATCACCCATTGCGCCCAATTCCAGACCTGCCAAAGTTTCTGGGCCGAGGGTTGCAATTTTTGATAAACTTCGTAGGCCTGATAGGCTTGGCCGATGGTGATTTGATTCAAGGCCGGGGAAAGATTCTGCATCCAGCGATCGCTATCATCCACGGTTCCCCGAATTAAACCGTAGGCCTGGGGAATGTAAATATTTAATAAGGGGTACTTGACATCGGGGTAATATATATGGGCGATGGCACTGACCAAATCCTGACAGCGTTGCCAAAAAGTCGCCCAATCTTCCCAAACCGGGCGATCATTGCGGGCCTCGACGATAATCCTCTCGATAATTTCCTCGACATTGCCCCCGGAATCACCGTCAGGAGGGGTTAATTCTGCCTTAACTTCCCCAATGGTGGCTTCAATTTCCCCGACCACTGGGCGCGTCCATTTGACCAACAGGAAGCGCCAAGCAACAAAAATCAGGGTAAAAACTGCCCAAATCCAATTTAAACCCCATTGATTGATCTGGAAACTGGCGGCCACGATCAGAAAGATGACCACGGCGGCGATCGGAACTGCTAAAATCAACCCTTGCCAAGTTTTTAACCGTAACATTGCTCGATCTGTTTTTTTTCCATTCTACCGATCTCTGATTCTCGGTTAGGGGGCAGAAATTAAGCTCTCTTGGGTTTGGTGGGTAAAATGTATTCTAAGATACAGTACCGCCGGCGAAGGACTAGAACGAACCACAAAGACACAAAGGACACAAAGATTGATCGCTCCTATATAAGTTAAACCGATCACACAAAGAATAAGAGAGCAGAAATTAGACAGTGGCATCAATTTGGGCGAGGATTGCTGTGGACAACTGACAAAGTTGTTGATGACAAGGACCATTACTGGCCATGATCCCCCCCCATTGCCGCACATCGCCGCGATTATAGCGCACGGGTTGACCGTCAAAATAGGAGAATTTGCCGCCTGCTTCCGTTAAAATCAACTCTGGGGCGGCAAAATCCCAGTCTTTAGCCGCCGATTTCCCCGATAGGGAGATATAAACATCGGATTTTTGTTCGAGGATCGTGGCAATTTTACAGCCCACACTACCCACATAATTTTTACCGAAGAAGGGTATTTGACTTAATAAATTATCAAAACGTTGGTCGCGATGGGTACGACTAACTACCAGATAGAGATCGGTAATTTTATCTTTATTGGCAACTTTTACCGGTGTGATATTGCCGTCGCTAGTTTCTAGAAAAGTACCTTTTCCTTTTTGGGCAAAATAGAGTTTTTCTTGATCCGGTAGGGCAACCACGGCGATGATCGGTCTTCCTTGATAACATAAGGCGATATGTAGGGCATATTCTCCCGTTTTGTCGATAAAATCGCGGGTTCCGTCCAAAGGATCGATAATCCATACCCAATCTTTCGGGATAGCTTCATTGCCTTGATGGGTTTCCTCGCTCAGATAACCAAAGTCGATATCAGAAAAATTTGCTTGTAATTCCCCTAAAATATAGTGATTCGCCGCTAAATCCGCCGCCGTCACCGGTCCGCCTTTTTTTTCCTCGTTGACGGCTAAATCCTGTTCACCCCGGTGGTAGGATTGGAGGATTTTAGCACCACCCCAACCGACGGCACGAGTCACAGCTAAAATGCGATCGAGTGTTTCGGTATCTTGACAGGTTAAATTAATCATAAAATAGCCTCAGTTTTTCAGACTTATTATCTACTAAATTAAAAGACTGGCTTCTTAGCTTATCATCCCTTGCTTCCTAGCTCCTGACTGACTTAATTTTGCCCCTGCCAAAAATAATCGGCGGGTTTTTTGGTTTCTTCCGGTGATGATTGGGGAGCGTCTCCCAAGAAAACCGAACGCTGGATGACGCGATCGCCTAATCTTCTTTGGACTCGACTGGGAATGCCGTAACCGTAGGCAATATGACCTTTTCCTGCTAGGACGATGATCTGATATTCGGGATGAGCTTGCCAGAATTTAGCGATCGCATCGGCCATGGTTTCATCCCAGAGGACCTGTGCCAGAAAAAAGCGATCGAATCCCTGACTTTTGCCCCCCGTGTGTTGCTGATAAACGGCTAAGATCTGTTGACGGTACTCCTCGTTATCCTGGTTTATTTCGCTTTTAGGGGGAATGTAGGTCATTTCTGAGGTGGAGAGGCTTTCTAAGCCCTCTCGTGCCACTTTTCTAGTGATTTCCGTGGGTGTATTTAGGGCGATCAATGGTAGTTTTTTCGCCTTGGCCAAGCGCAGGATCGGGGCGTAAAATTCCCAATCAAATCCCCAACGTTGGTCGTATTCACTTTTTTCTCTCAACTGATTTTCGCTAATTTTGCCGGCTAAATACTGATCCAAATAGATTTGGTAAGGACGTTGAAACATCTCGAAAGCGATCGCTATTTGGGGATTATTAGCCTGTAAATACTTGATAATAGCTAATTGGGCTTGATGGTCGGCTTGACTATCGTGCCTTTCTCCCAGATAAATAATCTCGGCTGTTTTTAAATCGGCCAGAATTTGTTTTTGGCTATTAGTAAAACTCCAGGCCCGGGGCAGCAAAATAAACAGTAAGCAGAGGGCAAGGAAAACGGGAAAAAAGCGTCGAGAGAATTTCATCTTTTTAAAGGTCTTTTAAAAAACCTAAGTAGATAGGTATTAAAAACTTTCAGATCCCCCCGGCTATCGGCACCCCCCTTATTAAGGGGGGTAGGGGGGATCGAACCTAAAATCCATTTTTAATTTAATTATAACCAGCTACTTATCTTAACCGAAGCCAAGACAAAAAAGGTGGGCAATGCCCACCCCCAAAAATTTTCAGAGAACCTTTCTGGTTTAGTAGGTTTCTACGTGCCAGCGATGTTCTTTTTTCAGTTGTTTCTGATAGACAGACCAATCAGCGCCATTTTTAGCAGCAGCACCACTGATAGCATCGTCGATACCATCTTCCATCCCTTTCAGTCCGCACATATAAGCGTGGGTTTTGGGACTTTGGAGTAGATTCCAGATTTCGTCAGCGTGTTCGGCTACCCGGTGTTGAATATACATTCTGCCGCCCTGGGGATTTTGCTGTTCCCGGCTGATGGCATAGGTGAGACGGAAGTTATCGGGGAATTCCGCCGCGATTTTCTCTAATTCTTCTTGGTAGAGAATATTGGCCGTTTTGGGAACTCCGAAAATCAACCAAGCTAGACCTTTGAATTTATAATCTTCGTGTTGTTCCTTGAACATCCGCCAGAGGAAAGCTCGGAAGGGAGCGATTCCCGTCCCGGTGGCCATCATAATGATAGTGGCATCTTCATCACCCGGTAGCAGCATTTCCTTACCCACGGGACCAGTAATAGCCACATCGTCCCCCACCCCTACATTACAGAGATGGGTGGAACAAACCCCATAAACGGTTTCCTTGGTTTCTGGGTGTTGGTATTCCAACTGACGCACGCAGAGGGATACGGTTTTATCGTCTAATTTATCACCATGACGGGTGGAGGCGATCGAATAGAGTCTCAATTTATGAGGTTTGCCATTAGCATCGGTACCCGGGGGGATAATACCGATACTTTGGCCTTCTAAATAGCGTAAATTGCTCCCAGAAAGGTCAAAGGTGACGTGTTGTACGATGCCGATACCCCCCTCATCAACGAGAGGATAATTCTCGATACATTTGCCGATAAAGGGTTGATTCGGACGGTAGATGTTGACGGGGATATCTGTTTTTTCTTTCGCTTGAGTCATGGCCTTTTTCTTGGTCTGTTCGGGGACGGGCGATGATTGAGCGATTGGCTGTGGTGTGGAGGCACTAGAAACAGTTGCTACGGGGGCAATCCCATTGAAGGGTTTGATGCTGACGATACGACCACCTAAACGGGTAATCCGACGCATTTCTTGATTCATGCGACTGTAGGGAACCGTGAAAAACACGCTTCCACTCTGACGGATTGAATAATCCAAGCTGTCAGTATTGTCGTTTTGATTGAGACCCGCCACTTCGTAAACAAATAAACGGTTTCCCGCTAGTGTACTCGGACTGTACATTAAATATAACTCCCAACTCAAGTCACGATAATCGTTCCATAGTTTAGCCTACCATCGGTACACTACACCTAGGCCTAATTGAGAGTTATCTTAAAAAAACCACAGACATCGCTTTTATCCTTTTGGATAGGATAGGTTAAGTCTCTGGTTAAAATCTGTCACATTTGCAGCATTTTACTTTTTATTAAGATTTATGTTACTTTTTCCCGTTTATGCTAAAAATCCCCCTGGTTGGCCTGATGAGGACAAGAGCGGGGGACAGATATTAGCAATAATTATTTTATGAACTACTCGGCCGCAGCAGCGTTTAAGGGTTTAATGCTGACGATGCGAGCGCCTAAACGGGTAATCCGACGCATTTCTTGATTCATGCGGCTATAGGGAACGGTTAAAAAGACACTGCCACTCTTACGGATAGAATAATCTAGGTTATCAGTATTGTCATTTTGACTCAAACCGACGACTTCATAGACAAAAAGGCGATTTTCTTTGGCACTAGAGAGACTTTGCATCGAAATGGCTCCGACATTGATGTTATAGTTCTCTAGTTTAGCCTAGCAGGGAGACTAGCAATCTAGTTAGGGTTTGCGGCAAAAAGTTTCTCGTGGGGCCAGGGTGTGGGGTGCAGGGTGTAGGGTGTAGGGTTGTACCCATTTTCATCTGGTAAATTACCTAATTTTCAGGGAAAAAGTCCCTGAATTTTCCCCCCGATCCCTCCAATGGCTGGCACTTTTTGATTTTCCAAAAGTCTAAACGTCTTACCCAACAAGGTTTTTAGATGTATTCAGCCAACCCTAGTTAATGGCCGATTTACGCCTGTTTATTCTACCATAACGCTCGATCGCAATTGTCCACAGGCCGCATCGGTCGCTAAACCTCTCGAATAACGGACAGTAACGGCGACTTTTTCCTGTTCTAAAATAGTTTTAAAAGCCTTAATTCTTTTTTCATCAGGCCGCTGATAATCCACCTCTTGAATGGGATTAAGTGATCGCTGTTAATTGTTTAAAGATAAGCCTGCCGATAAGTCGCAACGCTACCTCCTTGATCTAGTGTAGTCGATTGATGTCGTACTACTTAATCATCCCCGATGATTTCTCGCAGGTCTTGATTGAAGTGAAAGTGGGTAATATACACTCCTTTAGGGGTCTGTAAAGTGATAAACTCTATAAACAAAGAATCTTGTTCGTGGCGAAGTTTCAAGAAAAAACGTCTTAAAAACTTATTCTGGGGATAGATAAGTTCTTGCAGGAAAATAGATTGTTTACAAGGTCCACTAGCTTGAGTGTATTGTTTGAGAATTTTTTTCATTTGTAAACGGGATTCCTCCCAGATCTGGACATCCCTTCTAGCTTGTTCGGCCGATTCAAAAAAATCCTCATGATCCTTGGCGAATTTAATCATGCTATCTACCCACACATCAACTGCACCACCAGTATTGCCCGCTAGATACAGTTCCAATCCTTGACGAACAGGCACGGGAAGTTGTGCCATCTCCTCATCATCAATTACGATCAAGGTGGGTGTGGTTGGTTCTTGGCCGACAAGTAGCGGTCGACTATAAGCTACCCCAGAAAAACAATTAAAAACCGCTAAAGTTCCTAAAGCTGCAATTGCTAATATTTGACTTTTCATGATCCTTACCCCCGAACTCGAAAAAATCACCAACAGTCGAGTTACTGCGGTTGACAAGTACTAAAATCTACTTCTCTGAAAAAATTCCGCAACGGGATAACCAAAACCGCTAGTTCAAGAAGCACACTTAACAGTTACTTGCCCCCACCGTTGAGGTGTTGCCCGATAACCATCCCGATCTTGATTAAATTTTACAATTATTAACAAACAACACAACCAACACTCCTCTGTTACTCTAATTATAACAGAGAAAACTGATGATAGAGTAGTGAACAAATCAAGTTTATTTGACCATGATGCTCGATCGCAATTGTCCACAGGCTGCATTGGCCGCTAAACCTCTCGAATAACGGACAGTAACGGCGACTTTTTCCTGTTCTAAAATAGTTTTAAAAGCCTTAATTCTCTTTTCATCAGGCCGTTGATAATCCACCTCCTGAATAGGATTATAGGGGATTAAATTGACGTGAGATTGAAAACCTTTCACCAGTTTAACTAATTCCCTTGCGTGTTCGGGTAAATCATTCACTCCCGCTAAAAGAATGTATTCAAATGTCACCCTTCGTCCCGTGATTTGAACGTATTCCTGACAGTCTTGGATCAGATTAGTTAGGGGATAATGGTCGGCACTGGGGATTAATTTAGCTCGAACTTGTTGATTAGAAGCATGAAGACTAACAGCAAAAGTTACTTGTAAATTATGTTCGGCTAGTTGCTTGATTTTATGGGGTAATCCCACGGTAGAAATCGTTAAACAACGCTGACCGATCCCCACATCTTGATTCAGGGAATGAATCGCTGTCACCACTTCGGGGATATTTAATAAAGGTTCCCCCATCCCCATAAATACCACATGACTAACTCGCTGTTGAAAATCCTCCTGTACTGTTAATACTTGGTCAACGATTTCATAGGCTTTTAAATTACGAGTAAAACCCCCTTTTCCCGTGGCACAAAAATCACAGGCCATCGGACAACCCACTTGGGAAGAAACACAGACTGTTAATCTTTTTTCACTAGGAATTCCCACCGCTTCGATAATTAAACCATCCGCCAGTTTTAGCAGATATTTACGAGTGCGATCGGGTGCTACACTGCGATAATGTATAAGGGAACGACCGATAGGATAATCCGCCAGCTTGCTGCGCCATTCTTGGGGGAATACGGAAATATCCGCCAAAGAATGCACCCCTTTTTCGTATAGCCATTGGTGTAATTGTTTCCCCCGATAAGCGGGTTGTCCCTGGTCTTTTACCCAGTCGGTCAGTTCCTCTAAAGATTTCGCCAGTAAAGTCATAATTATTATCGTTGATCACCTTATCATTCTAACCGATCGCTCATGCCTAGTAGCAAAATCGTAACAAAATTGTATTGATTAATTGACATTTTTTCCCTTTGCTCCTTCTCTAGTCTTTGTTAGTCAATTAAATACTTAAAACTATAACTTAAGTAGGTAGGTGTTAAAAGTTTTCAGATACCCCCGCCTATCGGCACCCCCCTTATCAAGGGGGGCAGGGGGGATCGAACCTCAAATCCATTTTTAATTTAATTATAACCAGCTACTTAAACTGAGCCTGACGACAAAAATAAATCTAGTCTTAAGCTTGACTTTTTTACTTTTCATTTAATCTAACTGTTCAAAGGGAACTGTCAGCGCCATAATAATCGATGGACTTCGATCGAGAACAGAAATTTTATGAGTTGCCAGCAAAAAAAGTCAATATGGGGAAATAAGGAGCTATTCAGTTGTAAAAGCAATATTTAAGCGAAAATTTATGAAAATCGCTATTTTATCGCAAGATACTTCTCTTTATTCCACCAAGCGACTGAAAGAAGCGGGAGAAGCTCAAGGCCATGAGGTACGAGTGATCAATTATTTGCGCTGTTACATGAACATCACCTCCCATAAACCCACGGTTGTTTATAACGGTAAACCCTTAGAGAGTTTCGATGCGATTATCCCCCGTATTGCCGCCTCAAAAACCTTCTATGGAACCGCAGTAGTCCGACAATTCGAGGTGATGAATGTTTTTACTGCCAACGACTCGCAAGCAATTTCCCGGTCGCGGGATAAATTGCGTTGTCTGCAAATCCTGGCCAGGGAAGGGATAGGTTTACCGGTGACGGGAATTGCTCACGCAACTCAAGATATCGATGGTTTAATCGAAACCGTCGGCGGCACCCCTCTAGTGATTAAATTATTAGAAGGAACCCAAGGTATTGGCGTAGTCTTAGCGGAAACCGACCAAGCAGCCAAGTCAGTTATTGAAGCTTTTCGGCAACTAGAGGCTAATATTCTAGTACAAGAGTATATTAAAGAGGCCAGTGGGGCAGATCTGCGCTGTTTTGTCATCGATGGAAAAGTGGTAGCCTCGATGAAGCGACAGGGGGCCGAAGGGGATTTTCGTTCTAATCTTCACCGCGGTGGCAAAGCAGAAAAGATAAAATTAACCCCAGAGGAACGCAGTACGGCTATACGGGCCACTAAAGCCATGGGTTTACGGGTTGCGGGTGTGGACTTATTACGGTCTAATCACGGGCCTGTGGTTATCGAGGTCAATTCCTCTCCCGGTTTGGAAGGAATAGAAGCGGCCACTGGTGTGGATGTGGCCAAAAAAATTATTGATTTTGTCGCTAAAAATGCCACCCTAGTCCTAAATCGCGATCGATATCAATATTAGCCGTCAGCCTTGCATCAGTTATCAGTTATCAGTGGGTAAGTTATCAGTGGGTAAGTTATCAGTGGGTAAGTTATCAGTGGGTAAGTTATCAGTCAATAGTATTAAGCGATAAGCTCGGAGCTGCCTTTTTACTGAAAAAGCTCCCCACACCCCACACCCTACACCCCACACCCCTTAAACAGGATTTAGTATCAGTTATCAGTCGGCAAATACACGGACGCTATCGGGAATAATCGATAGTTTTACCTTTGTACCGATGTCTAATTGGGTGTTAATCGTTGTTCTAGCGTGGATTTGGCTGCCGGTAGCCGTTAGCAGACAATAACGGTATTCCCGCCCCAAAAATTGGCGATCGCAAATAACTAGCTCTCCCGTCTCATCCGGCTTAATTTTGACATCTTCCTCTCTCAGCATCAATTCCCCTTTGTCCAAATCTTGACCATCAGGGATTTCCCAGACTCCTATCTCGGTTTGCCATTGTTCCCCCTCCCGTCTAGCGGGGAGAAAGTTAGCTTGGGTGACAAACTCAGCCACGAATCGCGAGGCCGGATGACTATAAATTTCTTCGGGATTGTTAATTTGTTCTAATTTTCCTTGACAAATGACCGCAATTGTGTCACTGATCACCATTGCTTCCTCCCGGTCGTGGGTGACAAAAATGGCTGAGATACCAGTCGCTTTCAGGATATGACGGATCTCGTGTCGTAAGCGTTGCCGGACCTGCACATCGAGATTACTTAAAGGTTCATCTAAGAGGATTAAAGAGGGTTTTGGGGCTAAAGCGCGGGCGAGGGCGACTCTTTGCTGTTGTCCTCCTGATAGCTGATGGGGATAACGTTTTTCTAGTCCTTGCAGTCCGACTAAATCCAAAGTTTCCGCCACCCTAGCGTTAATGGCTCTGCTCGATAATTTCTCCCCAGAGTTTTTTAAACCGAAGGCGATATTGTCAGCAATGGTTAAATGGGGAAAAAGAGCGTAATCCTGAAAAACCATGCCCGTATTGCGTTTTTCTGGGGGAATAAAGGTTTTTTCGTCGGCAACTATTCGCCCTCCCAATTCAATCACTCCTTGAGATGGTTTTTCAAATCCCGCAATCATCCGCAGTAGAGTGGTTTTACCGCAACCCGACGGACCCAATAATCCGAGAATTTCGCCCTCTGTTAAACTAAAACTGATATTATCGACAGCTAGAGTAGGAGAAGCGGGAAAACGCTTGTTAACCTCGGATAAACGCAGAATGACAGACTTTTTCATGGTGAGAAAGACAATCGCCCAGTCAGTGGCAGGGCTATTTACTTAAGAATTATTCCTAATTAGTTCACTACTATTATTTATAACATCTCAATGGACTAATTAGGAAACTTTCTCAAAAATTTCATGCTCACACCTGAAGATATTATTCTCGTTCCCCGGGGGGCCGAGCATAGCTCAATCCGTCGAGGATTAAGGAACATCGGCGATTTAGCCCCGCAAATTATCCCGATTAACCTTGGCGCTCCAGAATTTCTCGACAGTTCCCCAGTCTCTAGGCAATCTCTAGAATTTCTTAATAAGTTTACAGGAAAAATTGTGACACTGGGATTAGCGGGCAGTCTCAGCGATCGCTATCGGGTCGGAGATGGGGTAATCTATCAAGGTTGTGGCGCGGAAACGGGGAGTTATTGGCAGTGCGAACCAGAAATAACCGCAGAAATCGCCCAATTAACCGGATATAGTCTCGTTAAAGGTTTAACCAGCGATCGCCTGATTAGCCGATCCGAGGAAAAACGACGTTTAGGACAGGGGGGCTATGAGGTGGTAGATATGGAAGGAGCAAGGATTTTAGCGGCTTTACGGGGGCAAAAAGTGGCAATTGTGCGCGTGATTAGCGACGAGGTGACACAGGATTTACCCGATTTAGCCCCGGCAATTGATAATCAAGGTCAGCTGCTACCATTGCCCCTAGCTCGACAAATGTTAATCCGTCCTGTCCCGGCCTTCCATTTGATTCAAGGTTCCCTAAAAGGTTTATCCGTACTAACTCAGGTGGCGCGAAAGTTGTGCGGCAGTAATTTTTAAAATTTGCTTGCAGATTATTTTTTTTCTGTGCTATAATGGTTAAGCTAAAATCAAGCGGATGTGGTGGAACTGGTAGACACGCACGTTTGAGGGGCGTGTGGCTTACGCCTTGCGAGTTCGAGTCTCGCCATCCGCATAAACTTTTATCTGCCCTCTGACAAGAATTGCCCTTGTCACCTATCGTCAGGGATGGATATTTGGCCATCAAAATTTCCTAACTCATCCTTTCAGGTGGCTTAGGTTTGACTAAGTTTAGTTAAGCGGTTACGAGTAGCGATTTAGCCAAAGCACTAGGTCGTTTAAGGTTGTAAAATCCAACAAAGCCTCAGCCAAGGACTCTAATTGCTCGATTTCTAGAGCCTGAATCTGGGCAGCCAATACCTCATCCACCGCACCAAAGCGACGTTGCAACAGACGCAAAATCAGGGCAGATTCCCCTTCCAGTCGTCCTTCCAGTCGTCCTTCCAGTCGTCCTTCTTCCTTGGCTTCACGATATACCCTTGTATCTGCCAATTGTAGTCCTAGCATCGCTTCCACCTCCTGCCGACTCAAGTTAGTAAATTTATAGACCATAATTGTGGCAATCATTTCCATTATGGCGCGACTGGCTTCTGTATCTGCAATTTGCTCTTGGGTTCGTGCCAGTAAATAGCGGGCTTTTTCTGGTGCTTGGGTTTCTTCCACAGTAGTGAGTACCATCAAGGCAACCCCTAACGGTAACTGCTGAATTTCCCCTAATTCGTTCAGATAAATTCGATGCACCTGAGGACAATTGAGCAGCGCCCGGTAGGGATGGGCATTACTTTGTTCTAGGCTGCGGGTGGGATAGATGACAACAATTTGCCAATCGGTAAATCGTTCTCGCTGACGATAAAAATACAAAAATGATTCACCAAATACCCTTTCATACAGTCGTTCGTCTTTTTGAAATTGCACTTCGCAAAAATAGATCACCCCGCTACTATCATTATCGGGTGGCAGGAATACGCCATCGATCTCAAATTTGGGTTCTTTGACGGCTACGGAGTCAAAGCGGTATTCGGTGGCATTATCTGGCGGGTTTTCCAGTAAATCGAAGAGAAGGGAGGGGGATTGTTGAAAAAGCCGGTAAAATATCGAGTCTCGTTTCATTATGATCGGGATTGCACCATAGCTCTTTCCCGATCTTCCCATAAAACCCCCAAAAAAAGAGAGAGGAAACTGTATCATCGGAAATCAAGGTAATGCCCTGTCTCGCCAAAAAATCGAACATTTGCTCAAAATTTTCGTTCGGACGGATGGCGAAACTGACAAGAATATTGGTATCAACAACAACCCGTATCACAAATCATCTTTTAACGATGCCATGAGTGCGTCGTGTTCCGCAGCTGTCATGCCAAGAGTTGCGGCCTCGTGCTGTAATTTTCTGGCAATAATAGATAAGCTGGGACGACCCACCATAAGGGGGACAATTTCATCATCTGATATAAGCGCCAGTGCTTCTCTAATTTCCCTGGCTGTGCCTTGGATTACTGTTGCTTGTGTAGTCATGATTTTTGCTCATTCTAGGGCTAATCCTAGCATAATTCACGACTGAGATGCTACCCATCGAAAAACCAAAAAAACAAAACCCCCTCCACTGACTGAATGAAGGGGTGTTTGTGATATTTTGTGGCCAATTTAGCCGACTTTTGTGGTTTACTTCTCGGCTGATTTGGATGATTTTAGTTTGCGTTTGAGGGTTGAAGCTGCGCCAAGAGTGCCGATAGCAAACAGTCCAAGAAGAGAATTGGGTTCGGGAACAGAAACTTGTTTGGTGACGAAGTTCAGGGAATTGGCCATTAACAGTGCGCCATCGGTACTACTGACCCAGAGACCGGAGAGAGCATCGCTTGATGGGGGATAAAAATTCAACCCAGCTATTTTGCCCGCAAATGTGGAGGTATTGACGGCGATTAGCGGTGCACCATTACTCCAGTCAGCCACTGCTACCGCACCGGGGTTGAGAGGTCCCACTGTATTGTAGAAACTCCTTGATCCGCCATTGAAGCTGGTAACGCCTGCGAGGATCGGGTTGGATGGATCGTAAATTGTTCCTAATGTTAGATTTCTGCGTTGGTTCTGTCCTCCTGGTTGCCAAACATCGTAGTTTTGCGCCCTCCACCGACCACCAATGTCTACGCCAGCGCTCCAGAATGAAAAAGTCGCTTGGACTACTCCACCACCCGCATCGACGTAATCTGCTAATACGTTACCGAAAGTGGTTGGATCGGCAAAACCGAAATCAGAAAAGAATAGTACGGCATCATAAGCCTGTAATTGCGCGAGAGTCGGGGTAGAAGAACTGACATTCAGTATATCTACGCTCCCAGAAATCAGGCCAGTTCCAGCAATTTTTGCTTGAACGTCGTTGAGAAAACTAGCATCATAGGGAGCTCCGGCAATCAGAACGCTGGCCAAGGCTTGGCTAGTAGTGCCGAAGAAAACGGTTGATGCCACAATACCAACTGAGAGAGATTTTTGACTCAGCGCCGCTAAAATTGGATTTTTCATTTTTAGAATTAAACACGAATAGGGCTTAAAGGGCAACATACACTTGAGGTAACATACAACATACACATTTCCCCCCCACATTGTATTAAAAGCTACAATTTAATAAATATTTACATTCTTCTCCCCCAGGGCTGACGCTTGCTAGAATGAAATCCCGCTTGATTTGTGGTAATGAGACAGTTTATGTTAGATTTTCATCTATCTGTTCAGCCTGAAACAGAAAAACGCCTTAAAAAGATTTTAAACTCCATCAAAGATCAAGAAAAATTTGCCCAAAGCATTATTGATTATCAGATTGCCGAATTACAAAAAAGCAAGGCTAATTCAAGTCTGAATTGCATCACTGTCTGATCTACCTTTATAGAACGCCAATTCAAAAATGAAACGCATCAACCTCAAGTGTATGTTACCTCAAGACCTCAAGAGTTGACAAAGAAAGGCTCATCAGGTACTGTCTGAGCCTTATCGGAAGTTAACGACGGCGGGTGAGTTCAGCCTTTAGACTGCCAATTTCTTGGTCAAGATAGTTCCGGTTACTTTTGGGCAGGTGCTATACTGTAGTGAGGTTTGTAAATGGTTTCTCCCATGAAAAATAAAGCCATTATTGTACTGGGGGCGGTTGCCGCTCTTGGGTTGGCTGCAACCTCAACTTTACTTATGACACGTCCATCTGGAAATTCTCCAGATTCCGCCTCTGCTCAATTTTCTCCCAACGGCATGGGTATGATGGATCATATGCAGGTCAGTAGCGAGTTTAACTATCTTGCCCAAATGATTCCTCACCATCAGGAGGCAATCGATACCGTCCAGGTTATTCTGACACGCACTAGTCGTCCTGAGATGAGGCAGTTTGCTCAAAAGATCATTCAAGTGCAAACTGCTGAAATTGCTCAGATGAAAAACTGGCTCAACGAGTGGTATCCCGGAAGGAATATTAGCGTCTCCTACGTTCCCATGATGCGCGATCTGAGTCAACTTCAGGGCGATGCCCTAGATCAAACTTTTTTACAAGATATGATTAAACATCATATGGGAGCCGTGATGATGTCGCAAATGCTCCTGAATCATAATCTGGTGAAGCATCAGGCTGTCCGGCCTTTTGCTGAGAACATTGCCACTAGCCAGCGCCGGGAAATTCAGCAGATGCAAACTTGGTTGATGGCTTGGTTTGGTGATCGCAATCCAATGGGTGGGATGCATCATTAGCTGGTATTGCGATCGCGATTTTGTCGGGTGCGTTCCCTAATGCAAGTACGCTTAACTGATACAGAAGTTCTGGTGTCCCCTAAAACCAGAGACTTATCGCCTCAAAATAAAGATAACTGCTATATCCTTCTGTTCACTTTAAAATAAAACCGTTAGCTTGCTGGGGATTGAGAGTGACAATCCCAAAATCTCTACCTAAACCCTTCCCTTTCGAGGTAAATATTTCATGAGCCAAACGATCACACCTTCTTCCTTAAAAGCTAGTTTAGCCCCCAATACGACTAGAGCAGCAACGGTGGACGATGGGGGAAATGTGCTAGGGGAATTTCTGCAAGAAACTCTGGCCATGACTAAACGTCTGTTCATCCAATTAAAACGTCGTCCTTCAACCCTAATCGCGGGGGTAATTCAGCCCTTTATGTGGCTGATTTTATTTGGAGCTTTATTTTATAATGCCCCCCAGGGACTATTCGGCAACGATCTCAGTTATGCTAAATTTCTCGCCCCCGGAGTGATTGTCTTTACCGCTTTTTCCGGGGCCTTAAATGCCGGTTTGCCGGTAATGTTCGATCGAGAATTTGGCTTTCTTAACCGTCTCTTGGTAGCACCTTTAACCACTCGGTACTCGATCGTGGCCGCTTCTACCATCTATATTATCGCCCTCAGTTTCATCCAAACCGCCTCGATCGTGGCCGCTAGTGCCTTTTTAGGGGCAGGATTGCCCAGTTTAGCCGGATTAGGTGCGATCGCTTTGATTGTGTTTCTGATCGTTTTGGGGATGACTGCCTTAAGTCTCAGTTTAACCTTTGCTCTCCCCGGACATATCGAATTAATCGCCGTCATTTTCGTCACCAATTTACCGCTTTTATTTGCCAGTACCGCCCTCGCTCCCTTAAACTTTATGGCAGATTGGTTAAAAGTAATCGCTAGTCTCAACCCTCTTACCTATGCGATCGAACCGATCCGTTATATTTATTTCAATCAGCACTGGTCTTTTGATAGCATAGTCTTACAAACCCCTTGGCTTGACCTCAATTTCTTGACAGTTTTAGCCCTGCTCTCAGCTTTTGATCTGCTAATCCTTTTAGCAATTCAGCCCTTACTTCGTCGTCGTTTTGCTTAAATCAGTTATCAGTTATCAGTTATCAGTTCACTGAAAAGCTTGTAACTTTCTCACCACCAAAAACAAGATAATTTTCTGAGGAGTTAGTTAGATTATGAATACTCAAAAAATGTTAATCAAATCGTCTTTATTTCTAGCTACTATTCTATTAGTCGGGGCTGATTTTAATCCGCAAGTGTTAGCTCAAAGCTTGAACCCCAGTCAGCCGGATTATCAAAAAAATGAACGTAGTTCCGATGGCAGGGATGCTCTCGGTGGTTTTGATCCTTTAGACTTGATTCATAATAGTAATTTTCGCCGTAGCCGGGACGGATCGGAGTTTCAGGAAGATACTCGCAATAATATCAACCAAGCGGCTGAGGAGTTTAAACGCAAGCAAAGAGAACAACTGGAAAATCTGCAAAATTCTGCCCCAGAAACCAAATAAAACCCCTTTTTGATTTGCCTTTTGCCCATCCTAACCAGGAGGTTGATTTTGTCCTATTGCTTAGTATATATGATCGCTAAGTGCAGATGATCTGAGAAAGACCGATAACTGAAGAGCATTGGGGGGTTTATCTTACACGAATTTATATTAAACTTAGGATTGGTTTATTGAATTATCGTCTTATTAAAACTGTGGAAGTAATGGAAATCGGGCAAAAAGTCAAGGTCTGTCGCTTAAGAGACCGCGTTAACTCGGATGTAGCGGGTAAATTGGGTAAAGTGGGTGTCATCAAAAATTTTAAGATGACCGATGGCAGCGGTGTTGGTGCTGTTGTCCAGTTCGATGATAAGACCGCTACTTGGTTTTTTGAAGATGAACTCAAACTCATCTAAATATAACGCTTAGGAACTAATTATGTCCTTAATTTTGACCTTTTTGGGCAAGGGGGGCAGCGGTTGCAGTACAATAGCGATCGCTTCGGCAAAGAAAATGGCTGGTCTGGGGTCAAAAGTTCTCTTGATCGGTCAGGATCCTAGCCCTGCTTGGGGATTACTCCTCAAGGCCTCCCCTAGCTCCTCCATTACAGAAATTGCCCCCAATCTCTCGGTTGTGCAGCTTAGTAGTACACATTTACTAGAAAAAAGTTGGGAAGAAGTCAAGGAATTGGAAAAGCAGTATTTGCGTTCTCCCACCTTGAAAAATGTTTATGGTCAAGAGTTGGGCGTTTTACCCGGAATGGACCAAGCTCTAGCCTTAAATTTCCTGCGGGAACAGGATAAAAGCGGAAATTACGATGTCATCATCTACGACGGCAGCGGAGATATCAACAGTCTGCGAATGTTGGCGATTCCAGAGGTGGGCAGCTGGTATTCACGGCGTTTTCGCCAGGTTTTCAGCGATTCTGAGATTGGTCGCACCCTTTCTCCCTTTTTCCAACCAATCGCCGCCGCCGTGCTGAATTTCTCCTTTAATCCCGACGGTTTAGGGAAGAAGGTCGATAATAACATTCTAGACGAGGGACGTTCCGCTTTAGCCGATCCTCGGCGAGTTTTAGCCTATCTAGTCACCAATGATGATCCAATTGCGATCGCAGAGGCCAAATATCTTTGGGGTGGGGCGCAGCAAATCGGTTTAAATGTGGGGGGAGTGATTTTTAATCGCTGTCAGAGTGCCACCGAGGATTTTGCCCCGCTGCCGGCGGCGATTTTACCCGACCGTCAAGGAGAAGATTGGCAGGAGTTAATCGCCGAGTTACCCAATTTTCTCACGGTGCAGCCGCCCAAACCGTTAATAATCGATACGGCAGCCGGTCAGGTCAAGGTTTATTTACCCGGATTCGAGAAAAAACAGGTAAAACTGACGCAATCGGGCCCAGAATTAACCATCGAAGCCGGGGATCAACGGCGTAATATTGATGTACCACCGCCTCTGACCGGAAGATCGGTAAAAGGGGCAAAATTCCAAGAAGGTTACTTAATTATTTCTTTTTAAGGGATTATGTCGAACAGCGAGATAGAAAACAAGGATAATCGAGGCGCAAAAACTCGCCAATTATTGGGCATGAAAGGGGCCTCATCGGCAGAAACCTCCCTCTGGAAAATCCGCTTACAATTGATGAAGCCGATCACTTGGATTCCCCTAATTTGGGGGGTTGTCTGTGGGGCTGCTTCATCGGGTAATTATACTTGGTCTTTAGAAGATGTCTTAAAAGCGGCCACCTGTATGTTACTTTCCGGTCCATTGATGACTGGTTATACCCAAACTTTAAATGATTTTTACGATCGAGAAATCGATGCAATTAATGAACCCTACCGTCCGATTCCTTCGGGGGTGATTTCTATTCCGCAAGTGGTCGGCCAGATTTTGGTTTTATTAGCAGCTGGGTTAGGAATATCTTATCTTCTCGATCGCTGGGCTGGTCATGATTTCCCAATCATGCTCTGTTTAACCCTATTTGGTTCTTTTATTGCCTATATTTATTCAGCGCCACCCTTAAAATTAAAACAAAATGGTTGGCTGGGAAATTATGCCCTCGGTGCTAGTTATATAGCATTACCTTGGTGGGCAGGTCACGCCCTTTTTGGTCAGTTAAATTGGACAATTATGATCTTAACCCTTATTTATAGTCTAGCGGGGTTAGGCATTGCTGTGGTCAACGACTTTAAAAGTGTGGAAGGTGACGAAAAATTAGGCTTAAAATCCTTGCCAGTTATGTTTGGAATTACCACTGCAGCTTGGATTTGTGTGATTATGATCGATGTTTTTCAAGCGGGAATTGCGGGCTATCTGATTAGTATTCATCAGAATCTTTATGCCGCTATTTTACTGTTATTAATTATCCCTCAGATCACTTTCCAAGATATGTATTTTCTGCGGGATCCGCTCAAAAATGATGTCAAATATCAAGCCAGCGCCCAGCCTTTCCTAGTGTTAGGAATGTTGGTGACAGGTTTGGCTTTAGGTCAGGGGATACTCTGAAGATTGTAATTAATAAAAACTGGAAATATCCAGTTTATGGGACATAATCGCCTTGAATTGGGTTTCTGTTTACGGTAACTTGATCCGTCAAGAGGGGTGAAAATAGATTTTCGGTTCGATCCCCCCTTAATCCCCCCTTGATAAGGGGGGTGCCGATAGGCGGGGGGATCCCCCCTTGATAAGGGGGGTGTCGATCCCCCCCGCCCCCTTGATAAGGGGGGTATCTGACAATTTTTAATACCTACCTACTTAGCTCGATCCCTAGTCTTTTCGTTACAATTAAGAGGGAATCGATGCCGGGGGAAAAATTTACCTTTTTTTCTTCCCTCCGATTCGCCATTCTTGACGAACTAATCAAGAATAGTTCCTGTTTAACAAGATTGATTGAGACAAGTATCTCGCACCCTATCACCATGAGTAATACCAGTAATTTTCGCCAAGCTTTACGCGAGGCTAAAAGCCAAGCACTTATCGGCCCCAATGTTATCCCCAAGGCCCTGCCCTATCTCGGTGGTGGTCTAATTTTAACTGCGGTGGGAACCTATGGCGGTTTAGGTGTGATCCAATCCTATCCCCAGATTTTCTTCCCGACTTTCTTTGTCGCCCTGGTTGCCGAGATTATTTTATTTTTTGTCGCGCGTAGTAGTGCGGAAAGCGGCAATAAAAGCACTGCTCTGCCCCTGCTGACTCTCTATAGTCTTCTTTCTGGCTATACTCTCAGTGGAATCGTCTATGTGGCCCTAGGTACTTCCGGTGTTGGTTTGCGAGGAGTGGCAATTGCTGCCCTCGGTTGCGGCCTCGCTTTTGTGTTGGGACGCAATATCGGCTCGAATCTGTCGGAAAAAGATGGTTTGGCGCTGACTCAAACCGTTAGCATCGGTATTCTCGCTCTTTTTATTGTTCTCATTGGTCAGCTAATTTTCTCTATCTTTGGTGGCGGTACTCCCACCTGGTTAGAAATCGCTATTTCTGGCATCGGGGTTTTCTTGTTTGCTGGCTCGGCAGTGGTGGACTTTTACATCTTGCCCCGTACCTACAGAGATGAACAGTATCTCAGTGCTGCTTTATCGATGTATTTGACCTATATCAACCTATTTATCTTTATTCTGCGCCTTTTAATCGCTCTTAACGGTCGGGATTAGGGCAAATAGGGAGGAGTTAGAAATTAGTTACAACCTAACTTCTAACTCCGCTAGAATAGTAAAGAAATGTAAACGGACTGTAAAGATTATGCCTGAACCACAACCGACTCAAACTCCCAAATTAGAAGACCCCAAATTTGGTTTTAATGACTATGCCGAGCGCCTCAACGGTAGAGCCGCTATGATTGGTTTTGTGATCACCTTGTTGATCGAGTATCTAACTGGCCAAGGTCTGCTATCTTGGTTAGGGTTACAGTAGTTTTTTAAACTTTTTTAAGCATTCTAGGGGAAATAGAGCCTTGAGTGTTAGTTAACGCATACAGGCTTGATGATTTTCCCCGTAGAATCCTTGTAAGACCGAATCACCTCGCTGTTGTGGTGTGCCGTGGGAGTTATTGGGAGCTTCAAAATCGCCCACTTCCGAGGCCGCTTCCGCTAGAAGTTTTCCTGCTATTATATAATCCTGTTTGGATAAACTTCTTGCTTCGGTAAATAACCAGGAAAGGGTATCTCCCGCTAGACAATCGGCCTGTAATTCAATGCCGATGCTCATTCCACCTTCATCGATGCCACCGATACCCCGATTCCACTGAACAGCGTGAGCAGCCTCGTGAGCGACGGCGTAAAGGGGAAATAGGGGATTATCACTAATGCGAGTGACTTGCTGGAGATTGACGTAAACTGTATTATCTACAGTGCAGAAAGCCGCTAGGGAAATTACACCGCAGGGAGTGGTTATCGGGCCATCACTTAACAAATACTTAAAATTGATCTGGTGTAATTGAGCCGTATATTCAATTACCGCTTCTAGGGCATCCGTAATATCGTCTGCTTGCGCTCTCTGGGCTAGAGGGGATAAAATCAAGAGGGAACTACAGGAAACAGCAGATATCAGGGATAATAAACGTTTACGGCCAGAGTTAGGTTTCATGATACTAACAAAGTCGGGAGTGAGGAAAAAGTTTAATTGATCTGAATTAGCCTAGCGCTACGATTACAATTCTAAAGGCTATATCTAAGACTTCCAGAGAAAATACAGAATTTACGCAGCTTTTGATCGAAGTTTACAGAATTTCTGGTCAAGGTTTAGGAAATTAATTTGGCACGACCACTTAGGGTCTGCTGAAAAAGTTTTTCGGTAATGATTCGGTAGTAGTGGCGTAGCTCTGTTGCTTACCTGGTATGAATTGTGTAAAATATTTATCCCACATTCCGCACCCTCAACTGTCACATAAGCTATCCCCCTCCAGAGACTTGAGTAAAAATACTTAGCTGGTGAAGGTTTTCTCGGCACCAGCTAGGGGGGTCTTGAAACCCCTAATTAGGGTCTGCTGAAAAAGTTTGTTGGTGGGGGCAGGGTGTGGGGTGTGGGGTGTAGGGTTTTACCGATTTTGAGGTAGTCAGTTACCTAATTTTCAGGGAAAAAGTACCTGAATTTTACCCCCGATCCCTCCAATGGTCGGCACTTTTTGAGGGAAAAAAAGTCTAAAAGCCTTATCCAACAAGGTTTTTAGATTTATTCAGCAAGCCCTAATTATGAAAAAATAGGAATTGTTGGAAAACTGAGGCGAGTGGACTGTTCGACCAGGAATCAATCAACAGAAATTGAAGTCAAAAATCTAGACCATCTGGGATTAGTAGCCGGAATTATCGATGAAATAGGAATCGTTGAAATTATCAACGAACAAGTCTCAATTGAGCGAGGAGAAATTGTCACAGCGGGGCAAGTCGTCAAAGCAATTATCCTGAATGGATTGGGATTTGTCTCCTGGGACTTGTATTTATTTCCTCAATTTTTTGAAGATAAAGCAACCGAACATCTGCTGGGAGAGGGCATCGAACCCAAACAATTAAATGATGATAAAATTGGTCGAGTAATGGACAAACTTTATCAACTTAATGTTTCGGTCATTTTCCTACTCATTAGTTTAGCCGCCGTGAAAAAATTTGGTGTAGCAACCGAGAATTCGGCTCTTCTCGACTTTGTGTGATAATTTTTGCTTATGGAATCGTGAAATGCTTATCGGGTAACACTTTTAGGACTATTTTGTCGAAGAAACTATCAGTATAGACCTCGTTTCCACACAGAAACCAGAAGAGCCAGAATTCCCATTTAGATTCGACTTCTCTATCAGTAGAAGGAGAATATAAAAAGGAATACCCAACAGTAGAAATCCTGAAATCAGGAGCAGTGGGAGAAGAAATTGAAACCAGACAAAAGCCAATAAAAATTACCTACGGATACTCCCGCGACCGAAGACCTGACTTAAAATAATTTATGATTGACTTAATCGTAAGTGGGGATGGAGATGTACCTTTATTCCTGAAAGTAGGGGACGGAAATGAAGCGGACAAAGCGGTTTTTGGTCAAATCGCCCGAGAATTTAAAAACAAGTTGACTTTGACAGTTTAATAGTCGGCGATAGCGCCCTCTATAGCAAAGAGAATTTAAAACTAATGAGAGAAATGCGTTGGTTGTCTCGAGTCCCCTTCAGCATTAAAGAGGCTCAAAAGTTAGTCGATAGCATCTCAGAAAAAGAGTTAACCGATTCAGAAATACCGGGTTATTCCTGGCGGGAAACAAGCTCTAACTATGGGGGGATAGAACAAAGATGTTTGCTAGTTGAAAGTCAAGCTAGACAAGAATCAGACTTGAAAAAATTAGAGAAAAAAATCGAGCAAGAAAAGAATTCTGTCCAAGAAAAAATCCGCCAACTATCCCGAAGAGAATTTGAGAATAGAGCGGTGGCGTTGGCGATATTCAAGGGATTATCTGACTTCTTAAAATATCATCAGTTAACGGAGATTAAAGTCAATCTCATTCCGCCTGAGTCCCAGCAGTCAAAACTTAAATCAAAAGACGATTTATCCTCTCAAAGCTATCAAGTTCAAGCCGAATTAGAGTTAAATTTGCCAGCCATTGAGAGGCTAAAGAAACGAGCAGGACAATTTGTTTTAGCAACTAACGAATTGGAGAAAAAACGATTGAGCAGTGAGGATATACTCAAAAAATATAAAGGGCAACAAGCTCCAGAAAGAGGATTTTCTTTTCTCAAAGACTCCTGCTTTTTTGCCCACAGTGTCTTTCTCAAATCTCCCCATAGAATCGAGGTCATGGCCATGCTCATGGGCTTGTACCTGCTGGTTTATACTATTGGTCAAAGACAACTTCGTCTGAACTTAAAACAGCAGGAGACGGGACTGAAAAATCAGTTGGGTAAGTTAACTGACAGACCAACATTACGCTGGATATTTCAGAACTTTCAAGGGATTCATCTCCGACCTATTCAAGACAATCAAAAGATTAGCAACTTAACGGATGAGAGGCGCAACATTTTGAGATTTTTTCCCAAACCTTGCCAAGAATATTATCTCTTATCTTGACGAGAGGTATTGACTTCAAGGGGTAATAAAACTTAAGCACTACTCGAACATCTCCCCCTAGATGTTAAGTCTGATTGCCCAGTAATTCTCAATAAGCACTGTTTATTGAGAATTACTGGGGGAACCCTGAAATTTTCGGCTTAGTTGCCGGCAGCTTGCCGCCAACTCACTCCTCTAGATAAGTATTTTGACTCACGCCCCTTCCTCTTTTGAGACGTTGTGACACTTAGGGTGCGGAATGTGGGATAGATGGTTTCATGACTGAGCGATTCTTGACCAGCTTTTTTCAGACGACCTGCTATTTGTTCGGGACTATGATAATCTTTCAATCCTTCTTTGACCAACTCTAAGGCTAACTCGCTGACATTTTTAAAGGGTTGTTTGGCATTTTTGGTGCGCGTCTCGCTTTCAGCTTCTGCTGTGTCAGGTAGATAGCAGCCTAGGGAACTTTGATTCCTTCTTAATTCTCGCTCTGGTCGTGCTTTGATGACATCCGAGCCAGACGGCCATTTGCCGTTGAGATAAATTCCCCTCCTGACTAAGTTGGTAGAGCAAGTTTCTTTGTTCTATGTTAAGATGTTGAGGGCTTCGTTTTTGGGTCTGATTTGTTTTTGTTAATGATCAGACAGTACCTGATGAGCCTTTCTTTGACAACTCTTGAGGTTGATGCGTTTCATTTTTGAATTGGCGATTTCTACTACAAAAATCTGCCTAAATCGAATTCCGTTGTGGCAGTAATTTCTCGAAAACGTTCTTGACTGATAATTAACAATAATCTTTCAGTATAATCCACCGCACCGCGCAATTCTCGTTCTAATCTTGCTAAACCGGCGTTGGCATATTCCTCGAAAATTGTCACTCGCAAAGCTTCCGAATCTACCCCGTGGGGAGAAAGAATTTTTGTGTCTTGCAATTCATTGACTGCCAATAATTTGATTAGGGTATCGTAGCCACGAGAAATAAAAATTTCTAGGTTAATAGGTGAGGGTTCCTTCGCTACATTTTCTATGGCCACCCTCTCTTGATATCTTACCCCTAAAGCCGCCGCAAAAGCGATGACATCAGCATAGGTCTGAAAAGGACCAATTCCCTGATTAAAATTAACTAAGGACTGGACAAATTCCCCTTTATCTCTAGCAATACGCACTCGATGAATGGACATTATTTACCAAGTAAAAAGTAAAAAAGTTTACAAAATTCAGGAGATAGAAATTATCAGTATCTATGAACTATTTTATCTATCCCCTATCCGCCAATAACTGATAACTGCTTTAAGGATAAGTTTTAATTAGTCCTTTAGCTTGGTAAACATGAAATTGTTCGATGGCGACACCACCTCGCTTGATCGGAATGACAGCTACTTTAGTTATATCTTGGAAATAGGGACGGTAGCGATCGATTATTTCTGGTCTTTCTAGAGAACTATTTGTAGTAATTAATAAACCATTTTTACCGATCCATTCTTGAGGATTAAACCAAATTTGATAACCCCTTTGATCGTTGTTAAAACAGGTGACGGGAATAGGAACTAGGGGATAAAGAGCCATATCTAGCCATGCTGTCACATAAAAATTATGGGTAAAAACGAAGCTAGAATCTTTTAAGAGGGCTAATAATTCGGGCGAATTAGCAAAGCCTTGGCGCAGTTGATCGATATCGACAATTTCCCGAGAAGGGTCCTGTTCTGGGGCAATAATTCCCCCAAAAATTGCGTATTGACTAGGTTTTTGGAAAGTGCCAAAAGTAACGTGAAGCATTGCTATAGATAAAACAGTAACGATAAAAATTCCCGATCCCCATAACCATCTTTTTACCCAGATTCGAGAAGATTGCTGCCAAGTATTGGCCTTTTCTCCTAATAAAATTGTGCAGGACCAGAACCCGGGTAAAATCCAACTAGGGGCGAGATAGTGGGAAGCACCCACATAAAGCATTCCCAGGATTAAAGGCAGAGAAACCGAGAGAATTAACCATTTTTTGATTGATTCTTCATCTCGCTGAAAAAATCTTTTTTTCGAGAGAAAGTTAGGAATTTGTTCAGCAAAGCTTTTAAATGTCACCCACCACATCGGCAGACCAAAAGGAGGAAACATCGTGGCGATACTAATGCCAATAACCGAGAGAATACCGAGAATATTAAAGGTTTTGGGTTCTCCAGAAAAACGGTCTTCTAAATGAAAGCGAAAGGAAATCCAATCATGGTTAATATTCCAGTAGATAATCGGCAATAAAGTTATCAAAAAAAGAATAAATCCTAATCCCAACCAAGGGGATCTAAATACAGGCCAATAGCGGGGAGTGGTCAGACAAAATAAAACTAAACCAAAGCCCAAAATAAAGCCGTGATATTTACTTAAAACCGCCAATCCTACGGCAAGTCCAATATAAGCGAGACGATAGCTAGGATGATAGTTTTTTTCCCGAATTGGCCAGAATTCTTGGGCAGCTAAATAGACTGTTAATGACCAAAAAAAGATTAAAGGACTATCTGGCTGCGAAAGAATCCCGAAGACAATCCCATAGATGGGGATGAGAGTGGCGATCGCTAAAGTCATTCTGGCGACTGGCAGACTGAACAATTTTAAAGCTGTCAGATATAGCAAGCAGAGGCTGCCAGTATAGAAAAGGAGAGTCCCGAAGCGAATGGTAAATTGATTGACTAATCCCGTGATCCAAGTCCCAAAACCCGTGGAAATCGCTACTATTGGCGGATGATCGAAATAACTCCAATCCAGATTATGGCTGTAAACGTAATAATAGGCCTCATCGTACCCCGGATAAAGCCCCAGGGCGATGATGATTCTAAACAGGAGTCCACCGATGAGCAGATAAACGGCAATGCGATCGCTAAGTATTTTGGTCAAAATTCTTACCTCATTTCATCGCTAAAACTGATGTTAGAGACGGGAGATTTTTGGGGTTGCCAGATTCGAGATTTGTGCATCTATGGCAAGGTTAGATTTAAATGTGATCTTTAGTTACTATATCACCAACTCTGTCATCTCTTAGCCCTTGGCTATCGGCAAACTCTCCCTAGGCGTTGCTGATTGGGGATATGAACGAGGATTAAGGGAAAGGGGAACTTAGATAAAACTGATGTTAATTAAATAACTTTTGCCCCTATCAAAGCAATAATAATCAGGGCGATAGATTGCGGAATTAATAATCTTAAGTAGGTAGGTGTTAAAAGTTGTCAGGTACCCCCCTTATCAAGGGTTGATTCATAGTTAGGTTGATTTATGAATCAACCTACAAAGCACGACGTTTTGAAAAACTTTCAGATATTTATTCCGATGAGAGAATGAAACGATCCTAGGAGTATCGGGGGAAGCGCCCAGAATCTGAGATGCTTCCCCTATGTTGACTAATTTTTTGCCTTGACAAAACCTAGTTAAAAACGCCAACCTAGCTAGGTTGGACGAGATTATTTAAGCCATAAACCACTTTAGCGGTGATAATCTTGTCCTTATCGGTAAGTTCTTCTAACACCTCTTTTCCCTCGACTAAATAGCCGAAAACCGAATAACGACCATCCATGAGATTAAACCCCGGAGGAGTTAATTCATTATCGAATTTAAAGAAAAAGAATTGCGAGGAACCTCCGTTAGGATTGGTATCCGGACGCGCTAGGGCCAATGCACCAAAAGCGTTAAAAGGCAAGGCGAGACTGGGTAAGTAAATCCCTAATTCTTCGAGAGTATTGCCATAAACTGGCTCTTCTTCCCCTTTAATCAAAATTTCTAAGGGAATAGAGCGATATTGCTTAGTTTTCGGGTCAATAAATCCCTCTTCTGCACCGACGGGATCCCCGGTTTGGACAACGAAATTATCTTCGCTGCGAATGAAGGGTAAACCGTCATAAAAACCCCGTTGGACTAAATCCAGAAAGTTACCCCCATTAATCGGAGCGCTGTAACCATCCACAACGATGGTTAAATCTCCTTTGGTGGTCTGCATCTCTACGGTGGCACGTCCTCGCAATTGCGGCAAGTTAGCGTATTCCGGGGGAACGTTAAAGGGAAAACCCACCACCATTAATTCTTCTAAAGCGGTGATATTATTGAGCAATTCTCGTCTGGTTGACCAAACTGCCTCTTTATCCTTTGCTTCTACGGCCGTATCGAGGGCTGCCACTCCCGTTTTCAGTTTTTCGATTAATTCCTCCCCTTGGCTTTTACTTGCTTCGGGAACACTATCTAAGATAGCCTTGCTTTTGGTAGAAAGGGCATAATTGGCATCCTTGACATCTTTTTTAATCGGACTCCAACGCTTGGCCCGCAGATGTTTGGCAATATCTTCGATCGATTGTTGCACTTGACGAATTGGTTTATTATCTATGGGTAAGGCATTGCGTAAAATAGCAGTGGGATCCGTTACCGCGTCACCCTGAGCAAGCACAGCTAAAGCAGGAGTAGTCCCCTTAACCGTGAACAGACTTAAGATTAAAAGTAGTGCCAAGGCAATACTAGCACCGCTTTTTAAGAAAAATTTGCCCCATTCCCGTAATCTTGTCTTTATTTTCATATTTTGGTCGGTTCCTCAATGGCCATACCTATCCAAAATACTTGTAGGCTTTTAGGGGAACCCTTGTCAATAGCTGAGAAAACCGATCGAAGCCATTATCAGTTATCAGTTATCAGTTATCGGTTATCAGTTATCAGATGTGAGTTTTCATTTCACTGATTACTGTTCACTGTTTACTGGACGGCTACGCCGTGCCTTTGGCAACACTGAAAAAAAGCTCCCCTCTTCCCCAATTCATAATTTATAATTTATAATTCCCACTCCCTTTTTTTACCTTTTATGACTATAATTGTCGATTATCGCTTTCCTCCCGCTATTAATGCCGAAAAACAGGCAAAAACGATCGCTATCGGTCAAACCGCCGGCACTTGGAGCGAGCGCCACAGTCATCGTCAAAAGCAGCTGCAACAACACCTAGCGGAAGTGGTGGAGATCAGGGAGGAAGCAGACGGTTATAAGGTGGCTAGGGTGCGTTTTCCCCAGATAAACGTTGAAAATGACATCGCCAGTCTTTTAACCATGATTTTCGGCAAATATTCCATGGCTGGAGCAGGAAAAGTGGTGGGGGTGTACCTACCCGAAAGCTACGGCACAAAAGCCAAGTTAGGAATCACAGGAATTAGGCAACGTTTGGGGGTTTATGATCGACCTCTAGTTATGGCAATTTTTAAACCCGCTTTAGGACTATCGGCCCAAGATCACGCCGATATCCTGCGAGAAGTGGCTTTCGCTGGCTTAGACGTGATTAAAGATGATGAAATCATGGCGGATCTTCCCGTAGCTCCCACCCACGAGCGCCTAGATTGTTGTCGTCGGGTTTTGGAGGAAGTGCGGCAGCAAACCGGTAGAAATGTTCTCTATGCGGTTAATGTCACCGGAAAAGCGGACGAATTGCAGAGAAAAGCCCGTTTATTGGTGAAACATGGCGCTAATGCCCTGTTATTAAACGTTCTTACCTACGGTTTTTCCGTTTTAGAAGCTTTAGCCAGTGATCCGGCGATCGATGTTCCCATTTTCGCCCATCCTGCCTTTGCTGGAGCGATGTGTGCCGGTAGCGATACGGGATTAGCCTATTCTGTGGTTTTGGGGACGATGATGGCCCACGCAGGAGCCGATGCGGTGCTATATCCCGCCGCTTACGGTAGTTTACCCTTCGATCCCCAGGAGGAGGGCAAAATTCGCGATATTTTGCGCGATAGAAACGTTTTTCCGGTTCCCTCGGCCGGTATTCGTCCCGGTATTGTTCCCCAGGTCCTTGGGGATTACGGACGTAATGTTATCCTCAATGCGGGAACCGGAATTATGGATCACCCATCGGGACCAGCCAGTGGTGTCAGGGCTTTTTTTGAAGCTTTAGCCAGAATAGAAGCGGGTGAGTCTTTTGATCCCGCCAATTTGCCCGAAGGAGCCTTAAAACAGGCAATTCTAGAGTGGGGTTAAGAGCAACTTTTTCAAATGCACTATACAAGTATTTTGTCAAGCATTTTTAGAAAATTTAACAAATAACTTGCCGTTTTAGATAGGGTTGCAGCACTTCCGGCACTTTTACTGTCCCGTCCGCCTGTTGATAATTTTCTAGGACAGCGGCCATAGTACGACCGATCGCCAATCCCGAACCGTTGAGGGTGTGGACAAAATTAGTGCCTTTTTGCCCTTTTTCTTTAAAGCGAATATTTGCCCGTCGTGCCTGGAAGTCTCTAAAATTAGAACAACTGGAAATTTCCCGATAGGTATTAGCCGAAGGTAGCCACACTTCTAAGTCATAACATTTGGCCGCCGAAAAACCCAAGTCACCGCTACACAATTCAATCACCCGATAGGGCAACTGTAAAGCTTGCAGGATTGCCTCTGCATTAGCGACTAAACTTTCATGTTCCTGAGCAGAAGCGTCAGGATGGACGATTTTGACCATTTCCACCTTATTAAATTGATGCAAACGGATCAAGCCCCTCGTATCCTTGCCATAGCTGCCCGCTTCCCGACGAAAACAGGGAGTATAGGCACAGTGTTTGATCGGTAATTGCTCCGATGAGAGGATTTCATCGCGATAGAGATTAGTAACGGGTACTTCTGCTGTTGGTGCTAACCAAAGCTCATCATCTCGACATTTAAAGCTTTCTTCCGCGAATTTTGGCAGTTGTCCCGTCCCGCGCAGGGAGTCACTATTGATCAGAATTGGCGGTAAAACTTCTGTATAACCGGCGACAATATGGCGATCGAGCATAAAATTAATTAAAGCTCTTTCTAGGGCTGCCCCGAGGGCGATAAGATTAACAAAACGACTCTGGGCGATTTTTACTGCCCGTTCAAAGTCTAAAATGCCCAATTTTTCCCCAATTTCCCAGTGAGGCAAAATATTCGGGTTGGTGGGTTTATATTCTTCTCCCCAGCGTCTGACTTCGACATTTTCCCGTTCATCCTTACCGATGGGAGTGGTTTCACTGGGTAAATTGGGTAAATCTAAGATTTTTTGGTCAATGGCCGCTTTAATCTCTTTTTCCTGCGGTTCTAATTGAGCTAGTTTACTTTTAATCTCGTTTCCTTCTGTTTTCATTGCCAAGATTTCGGGACTGTTGACATCGCTGCCACTTTTCACTTTTTGTCCTACCAGTTTACCGATTTCGTTACCCCGGGCCTGTAAACTGCTGCGTTCTAACTCTAAAGCCTTCTGTTGTTGATTTAACTGGAGAATAGGGGCAATATCATAACTACCTCCCCGACTATCTAAGCGTTTCTGTACTTCCTCTGGATTTTCTCTAATTTGCTTTAGGTCTAACATGGTACGAGTCAGTAAAAAGTAAAAATTAAGTGGGGGAGTCGGAGAATCGGCAGCCCGAGGGGAAATGTTGTCAATCTCTAACCAATGCTCAATAATAACTCAAAACTTAACTAAAATATCGGTTAAAAGCCGCCGGTAAAATTAGCGGTATATTTAATTGTGGTGTCTGGAGTAAGTCTCATGCTCAAATATCTGCCTGTTAAATTCCTGCGTTTTTTAGCGATTAGCTGTCTTGTCACGTTAATTTCTCTAGGATTTGACCGTTTACACCCCGTTAAAGCTAATCCCACCCTCATAGCTCAAAATGCTTGGGCCGGGGCCTCCTTCCCCGTGGAAAACTTTCAAACCTACACCTCCGGTTTCGGTTATCGTTTCTCTCCCATGGATGGCAGTCAACAATTTCATGCCGGGTTAGATCTGGCCGCACCCTTGGGCAGTTATATTCGCAATTGGTGGACTGGCAAAATCGTCGAATTATCCGATCATACAGGCTGTGGCACCATGATTAAGATGCAATCGGGTCAATGGACGCATATTTATTGTCATCTCATGGGTTCGGTTCAATCCGACAGCCGTGGTACTTTTTTAATTGACAGGTCAGGAGGAATCGTCCTTACTCTCGGCCAGGATATACCAGCAGGGGCCCGCATGGCTAGAGTGGGAATGACAGGACGCACCACCGGACCACACCTGCACTGGGGACTGATGTACGGCAATCAATACGTTGACCCCGCTTTGGTTTTAAATGCTATGTACGGTTCTAATCCTTCGGGTAATAGTTAAGAGAATCTGCGATCGCATTCTGTTGAGAAAAAACATCGCTGCCCAGATTTAGTGAATAACGAGGGACACTGCTAAAATTAAGCTGATCGATTCAGGTATATCCAGATAAAATGCGAATATTAACCCTTGTACCGGGAGGAATTAGCAATCAACTGCTGTTTTTTCCCACTCTAGAAACTCTCCGGCAAACTTACCTCCAAGGTACCATCGATGTTTTGGTCGAACCTAGGGCAAAGGCTGCCTATCGTCTCTGTCCCCAGGTTAGGGAAGTGCTTTTATTTGACTATCGAGATCAGTACGGATTAGCGGATTATTTAAATATTTTGGGAGTAATTCGGGACCGGGAGTACGAAATCGCCATTAGTCTCACCAATCGTCCTGCTATCAATCTTTTACTCTGGTTAAATGGTGTTCCTAACCGTATAGGCTATGAAAATAATGGCAGCTGGTTCTTATCGCAACAAGTACCCCAGCCAACGGAAGGCTATCTAGCGGATAATTATCACGCACTGGTCAAAGGGTTAAAGATTGCCGCACCCTGTCCACCTTTAAAACTAACCTTGAATCGCGATGATATCGATTGGGCCGAAATGGAGCAGCAACGCCTCAATATCAAGGATAGCGGCTATATTCTCCTCTACGCCGGCGGTAGCGATCTGAGCATCAGCCAAGGACTGGAAACGCTTTATCCCCTGAAGAGTTGGCTAGAAATTATCCAAGGCATTCGCCATCAACAACCGGATTTACCAATTGTCGCGATCCAGGGAGAATTGGATGAAGCTTGGGTTTTAGCCCTCAAAGCCATGGATAATAACTTAAAAGTGTCGAGAACGGGCGATATCGGTAAAATGGCGGCTATGATCGCCGGTGCTAATTTATTATTAGCTACCGAAAGTGTCCCTTTACAGTTAGCCGTGGCCGTGGGAACCTATACCCTCTCTCTGCTGGTTCCTTCGTTGTCTAAGAGAGTTTTACCGAGTGGGGGAGAGCTACATCGATATATTGAGGCTAATACGGGAAAAGTCGCCGATATTACCCCCGAAACTGTCCTGAAAAAGATTTGGGGCCAGTAAAAAATCGGGTTTTGATCGCTTTTCTCTGGGATCGAAACCCGAAAAAAAATCAGCATCAAAGCTCAATTTTGCGATTGAGATAACTGACTTTTCAAGGATTCTAGGGAGGCCCAACGACCATCGATGGCAGTCTTTTCCGGAAGGAGAAAATCGGGGGGTTGACAATTAGCTCCGCAGAGTTGACGGGGAGGTAAAGTTAGACATAACTGCTCGTATAACCACATTTGCGGGTCAAAATCCCCGTTAGGATCGAGGGTTTCCGAGAGGTCTTCGTAGGCTATTTCTCGCTCTAGAGGATAGGAGCTATCGTAGTCTTTATTTTTGTCTAGCCAGATTAATTCGGAAGTGTTTAATTGCAGACGATGATTATATTGTTGTAAACAGCGATCGCAGGTTAAGGTGACGATGGTTTCTGCTTTCACCGATACTTCCAAAAAATTCCCCCCATGTCTAACCAGCAAGGTCCCCCGCACTGGTGTCAAGGTTTCTAGATCGGGGATAAAATTATCGATGATGATCACTCTTTGTCGATCAGGAGATTTGAGGAGGTGGGGGATAAAAATAGTTTCCATAGATAACTCCTGTATCATTTATCGGGTGTCAACTGCGTTAGCGAGTAACGCCACCATAATTGCTCGGTGACAATCTTTCTTTTATTAGTTTATCGCAGCCCTCGCCTCTAGAGACATAGACCAGTCCTAGACTTTGGGGTGTGGGGTGTAGGGTGTAGGGTGTGGGGTGTGGGCTTCGGCCGTGAGCTCAGCCGAACGGGTGTGGGGTGTAGGGTGTGGGGAGAACAAAGCTGCCTTTTGCCTCTTGCCTCTTGCCTCTTGCCTCTTGCCTTTTGCCTGTCCTAATATGTAGTCTATATTCAACGGATTTAGTTTGACAGGCTGTCTGTTGATCGAGCCAGAAAGTTTCCTCAGAATTGGGAGTATATGCACAAAGATACTCCTATGTCAACGGTTTTGAAAAATTTTCTTCCTCGCCTCGGTGGATTGGTTATGGTTGCACTGCTCTGCTCGCTTGTGCTGGGGGGATGGCCTCGGCCGGGAAAAGCGGCTCAATCAGTACATTTATCCTATTGGTTGCGATCGGGAATTGAACAACTAGAGGCGGGTAATTATCAGCAAGCTTTGCAGGATTTCAATCAGTCGATCGAACGGGAAAATAACTTGGCCCTAGCCTACAGTAATCGCTGTTTAACTGAGATTTATTTGCAGGATTATCTCCACGCTTGGCAGGACTGCACCCGCTCTTTACAACAGCAATCCGATAATTATCTAGCCTATTTCCATCGGGGTTTAGCTTTTTATCGTTTGGGAGATTATCCACAGGCGCTGACCGATTATAACCAGACTATCCAGTTAAAACCCACCTATTATCAAGCCTACTATAATCGGGGTTTAGTTCAGGCAGCCATGAAAAATTATCCCCTTGCCCTAGCCGATTTTAATCAATCCTTGCGTCAAATTACTAACTGGCAACCCGACACTTTAGCCACTATTTATAATGATCGAGGTTTATCTCATTTAGCCCTCCAAAATTTTACCTCAGCTAAAGCGGATTTTACTCAAGCTCTCCGGTTAAATAAAAATAACGCCTCAGCCTACTATAATCTAGCTTGTACCGCTCACCAATTAGGTGAATACGAACGCTCGATCGCTCATTTAAATCAGGCGATTGCCATCGATCCTTTTTATGCCGATGCTTATATTAGAAGGGGATTACTGCGGCATCAATTGGGTTATTATCAATCAGCTTTAGCGGATTTAAATCAAGGAGCAAATCACCTCTATCATCAGGGATTGCACCACAATTATCAGCAAATCCTCGCCCTCATCGAGCAGATCCACCAACAGTTACTTTCCCTACCATCTCCCATTGTTTAAAAGAGCGATCAATATTACAAAGGAAAGCGCTTCATAGCTGTGACGGCGAGACGGGCATTATCTTTAAGGACTTGAGAAACCCGGGGAATTTGGGGAATTTGCCAGAGAACATCGACGGTGCGTCGTAATAATCGCACTAGATCTCCCTCATCGAGACTGGTATTTTCGCACAATTCCGGCCAGGATGTCCCCTGGGCCCAACGGGAGGCAATCCCCATCAGTTGGGTTTCTAACCAGACAGGAATAGTGATATCGTAGCGAGATTGAGCTTGATAGAGTAAACGGCGAACTTCTCGCAAACCGGGGGAATTTCCCTCTCCTTGTCGCAAAATATCGATAACTTCTGGCACAGGCGGGTAATTGCACCAAGTATCGGGGCGAGGGGGTTCCGTAATCATAGCGCTGATGGCGGCGGCTAGTTGGCTAGGAGTCAATCTGTCCAAATCTCCGGACATCATCGCTAATCCTAACCAGAGTTCATTTTCCCCGCGAATAGTGGCCGCCGCTTCTCCGAGGGGAGTGGGCAAATAACCCTCTAACGCTTGGAATTCTCGCAAAATCTCGATTAGATTCAGAAATTCTTCCCAGTAGTAGGATTTACGCGATTGTTGTTTTTGGTATTTAATCTGGGTCTTGTGTAACTTATCGCGAGCAATCTCTCGATCGTAGTATAGTTTCATCAATCGCCCCGGATTTTTGCGTTTTTGCAGGGGATGAGCGGCAATTTGACTATTGACAATTTCAATTTTTTGTGATTGTGTTGCCAGTTCCGCCACTGGTGGGATGCCCTGCACTTGTTGGGGGATTAAATCGGCGATCGCCTGAGTATTTTCCTCACCCTTGCGCCAACCCCCTAGGGAAACAGCTTCTAGGGAAGGGGGTATCAGTTCGCCTAATGCCGCAGGAGTGATAAAACCTCGATCTATCTCGCTAATATCGGCATAGGCGGCTAAATACCAGCGATTATCACTGCCTAAACAAACAAGAGTTCGCACTTGACCAGCGCCGTGCAGGGTATTGACAAAGATAGCGGGGACGGGGACGGGGACCTTAATATGTTTGCCCTTGAGATGGAGGATAGTTCCGACGGGAATATTCGGCAATTTTAGATGTATTTCCTGTCTTTTCTGTGCCTCTGCCTGACTAGCGAGGATTTTATACAGTCTTTCTTCTTCCCGCAGTCTTTCCCGTAGCTTTTCGTAACTAAAGACCTGCTCCCGCTCGATCCCGGCTAATTCCATATCCAACTTAGCCAATTCGGTGGTTAAGGCGGTAATCTGTTGTCGTTCGGGGCTTAACTTCAAACGAGCGAGATATTCGGCGAAACTGCGCTCTAAGAGGTCTTTGGTCTCCTCTAGACTGTGTTTTTGCAGGAGATTTAAGACCATGCCGTAACTGGGCGCAAAACAGCTTTGCAGGGGTTCTGGTTGAGCGATGGCCAGAAAAGCCGCTTCTTTTGCTCCTTCAAAGGGCGTTTGTACTGTCACCACATGGCCCACCGCGTCCATTCCCCGGCGACCGGCCCGGCCAGCAATCTGGACAAATTCCGAGGGAGTCAGCATACTGTGGCCATCATCGGTGCGTTTGGAGAGGGCCGAGATAACGGTGGTACGAGCGGGCATATTAATCCCGGCCGAGAGGGTAGCGGTGGCAAAAACCACTTTAATTAAACCAGCTTCAAAGAGTTGTTCGACTAATTCTTTCCAGAGGGGTAAAATCCCGGCATGGTGAACACCACAGCCCCGGGTGAGGGGTTCCACTTGGTCGGCCCGCACCAATTGGGAAGCACTAGCCAGGAATTCAAACAGTTGGTTTTTCGTCTCGGGGTCGGCGGTTAAGAGGCTGAGGAGTTGATCTTCAGACTGGGGGTTATTAGCGAAAAAAGCCAGTAATTTCTGGTGTAAAGGCGGATTTTCGACGGCAAAGAAGGAAAGGGCGAGTTCTTGCAGATTAGGATTATCTTCCAGGAAGAAAATGAGTAAACGGTAGTAAATGGCTCTAGCTTCTTCTGGATTAACGAGATTGAGGTTTTTTAGCTCTCTAATCGCCTGATCGCAACCTTTGCGGCTGAAAATGACGTAAATAGCTGGGAGCATATCCTTGTCCCGCAGCGTGGTGACAATCGAGGCGATGGTGGGACAATCTTCTCGTTTTAAGCGTCGGGGTTTGCCGTGGCCGACTTTTGAGTGTAGTTTCGGGTTAACTTTGCTCTGTTTTGGGTCGAGCAGCGGGAATAATCCCTCTTTATTGGCGAAATAAAAGCGCAGGGGGACGGGGCGAAAATCGGAGTTAATTAGCTCGCAGCTGGAGGTCTGTTTATTGTCGCTGGGTTGACGCAGTTGCCGCACCCAGTTAATCCAGTCGGTGAGTTCCCCGGGGTTGCCGATGGTGGCGGAGAGGGCGACTAATTGGATACTAGGGGGACAGTAGATAATTGATTCTTCCCAAACGGTGCCGCGACCTCGATCGCTGATATAGTGACATTCATCGAGAACTAGGGTTTCCACGTTTTCTAGGGAAGTGCCTACCTCACCGATTGGGGTTTGATAGAGCATATTGCGAAAAATTTCTGTAGTCATGACTACAATTAACGCGGAGGGATTAATCACCACATCGCCGGTAATCAATCCCACTTCCGCAAAGAGCAGCGGGGAATCCTCATCGCCATCGGTGGGGGTACGACCGAATTTTTCTTGAAAATCCCGGAATTTTTGGTTAGAAAGAGCTTTCAGGGGAGTGGTGTAGAAAACCCGTTTGCCCCTTTCTAGGGCGCGATAGATGGCGTATTCTCCGATTAAGGTTTTGCCGGAACCGGTGGGAGCACAGACAACCACTGATTTACCGGCAGCGAGAGCAGCGATCGCCGATTGCTGGAAGTCGTCGAGTTTAAAGGGAAAAATGGTTTTGAGATCCAAAGAAGTAGGGTTGAGGGACTCTTTCACGTCAAGTCTAAGAGGAGAAATTTTTTAAATTGCGGCTATTCTGGCTGGCTTTTTTTATTCTAGTCGAAAAAAGCAGACTTCTAGAAACTAGAGGCGGATTGACCTTTACAATGGTTATAATGAATGACTTTTTTTCTATCACCACTAGCTCGCCATGGCATTAAAGCACCTGCCCAGATTGGGTAACAAATCATTGCCCCTGTTGGTTATATCAATTATTTTAGGCTATTTGGGCAATTATTTTTACCTGCATTTATTTTTGAGACTAGATTTTCTTTTTGGCAGTAGTTTTGCTTTGATCTCGGTTTCGCAACATTTAGCCCTAAAGATAATAATCTAGAGGCGGTGATCGAGCGGGCTGATCATGCCATGTTCGCCGCTAAAAATCAAGGTAGAAATCGAGTTAGTTTAGGTAAAACAGTATGAAAAATTTGTTATTTATTCTTGGTTTTTTGCTCTTAGGTGTAGCCCCAAGTTTTAGTGCCGATCTCGATACAATTATACGCCGGGGAAAATTAATTGTCGCTGTCAAAAATAATCTCCCTCCCCTCGCTTTCCTTGATTCTCAGGGGAATCTGCAAGGATTGGAAATCGACATCGCTAAACGTCTAGCGTCAGAAATTCTCGGTTCTGACAGTGCTATTATTCTCAAACCCGTTAGTAATCAAGAACGTTTACAGGTGGTTATTGATGATCGGGTGGATTTGGCGATCGCTCGTGTGGCGATTACTCCTGCACGTCAGCGCTTAGTGGATTTTAGCCCCTTTTATTACCTCGATAGCAGCGGTTTTGTGACGAAAAACCCGCAATTGCATCGTTTAGAAGACTTAGCTAACTCTAGAATCGCCGTACTCAACGGATCGACGACAATCGCCCTTGTGCGTTCCAATTTGCCTAACGCTATCCTGCGCGGGGTTGCTTCCTATCAAGAAGCTTTAAATTTACTGGAAACCGGGGAAATAGACGCTTTTGCGGCTGATAATAGCCTTTTAACTGGTTGGGTGCAGCAATTCCCCAATTATCGTCAATTACCGATCGAGTTGGGTGCGATCGCTCTAGGAGTCGTTCTCCCTAAAGGTTTACAGTACCAAAGTCTCCGAGAACGCGTCAACCAAGCGATCGAGCGGCTAGAATCCACCGGTTGGTTAGCAGAACGGCTGAACTATTGGGGTTTACCCCTGAGAATTCGGGAAATGGGGAGATAGGGTGATGGGGTGTGGGGTGCGGGGTGTGGGGAGATGGGAGTTTTTTGCTGTGAGCAATGAACAGTAATCAGTGAACTGAAAACTCAAATCTGATCACTGATAACTGATCACTGATCACTGATAACTGACTAAATCCTGCTATAATCTGATTGAATAAGTATAAAAATATTAATTGCTCGATCGCTAATTATGGAAGATACCCTGCCGCTTATTTACGTTTCTGGATTGCTAATTTTCGTGATTGGTTTAGGAATTTTTGTCATCGTGCAAATCTTTAAAACCCGTCGAGTGGAAGGAACCTTTAACAAGCTACAAAAGAAATTGCAAAAAGAAAAAGGTACAGCTAAAGAATACTATGAATTAGGGAGTCTTTATCTGGATAAAAAACTCTATGTTCAAGCTTTGAGTTTACTACAAAAGGCTTTAAAAATCTCTGAGGAAGAAAGCATCGAACCAGAAAATCAAGCCCTAATCTATAATGCGATCGGTTTTTCCTATTTTGCCCAAGAACAATTGGAATTAGCGATTCGTAACTACAAAGAGGCAATTAAACTTTATCCTCAATACTCGATCGCTCTCAATAATCTTGGCAATGTTTACGAAAAGAAACAAATGGCCAAAAAAGCTCTCGAAACCTACGAAGAAACTCTCAAATTTGATCCTAATAATACCGTGGCGAAAAAGCGCACCGAATCCCTGCGTAAACGCTTCGCTGAATCGAAATAGTTTTGACTACTGATCAAATTCTTTTTAGAGATCGAATATTCTTCGATCTCTTTCTTTATTTCAAGCCATAAAACAAGACAATTAAACTAGGGGTTAAAATCGTCAAAATTAAATTTAGGGGCGCACCCAAACGGGTAAAATCGAGGAATTTATAGCCGCCTGGTGCATAAACCATGGTATTAGTTTGATAGCCAATCGGTGTTAGATAACTATTAGAAGCAGCAAAGGTGACAGCATACATAAAAGCCAAAGGATTTAAACCCAAAGTTTTCGCCACTTCCACGGCGACGGGAATCATTAACACGACGGCAGCATTATTAGAGAGAATTTCAGTTAAAAATGAGGTAATTAGATAGAAGAAAACTAAGATCCAAAACCCCGAAAGATGTCCGCCGATAGCTACTAAATTATCTGCTAACCATTTAGTCGTTCCTGAGTTATCCATGGCAGTACCCAGGGGAATTAAACCCGCTAATAAAAAGATAATATCCCAACGAATGGAACCATAGACTTCCCCTGGTTTTAGACAGCCAGTAATTACCATTACAACCACTCCAACTAAACTGGTGACGAGAATCGGTTGAATATCAAAAGCAGCAATAATAATCACCAACAAAGTAATCATTAAAGCAATAATGCCTTTATCCTTTCGCAATGATTCGATCTCTTTCTCTTCTAAGACTAATAATTCTCGCGTGGTTTGTAAACCAATAAAACTCTGTTTAGGTCCCTGAACTAAGAGCAAATCGCCAAACTTTAAAGGAATTTTTCCTAATCTTCCTTGTAGTAATTCCGAACCACGCCGAATCGCTAGAACTGTTGCATTATAACGCTGACGGAATTTCAAATCTTTTAAAGTTGTCCCAATTAAACGGGAATTAGAGAGAATCAAAACCTCAGCTAATTTTTCCTCACCTGTAGTAATTGCCGATTCAATATCTTCTTGTTGAAATTTGATATCAGCAAAGATTTCTAAACCCCGTTCATCCTTAATTTTTAATAGTTCTTCCCGACTACTGTGAACGATTAAAATATCGCCAGCATTGAGAACTTTATCGGCTAAAGGTTGGGGTAAATGTACCTTATTTCTGATTAATTCCAACACATCAAAATCAAACTTTCTTTGTAGTCCACTTTGAGATAAAGTTTGACCGATAAGATTAGAACGAGGGCTAATAATTACCTCACTCAGATATACTTTAGAACCGTAATCATCGTCTAAAAATTCCCCCGTGGAAGATTTGCGATCAGGTAATAATTTCGGGGCAAAAATTGTTAAATAAATCAACCCTGCTAAAAAAGTTACTAATCCTAAAGCAGTGAACTGAAATAAACTAAATTCCCCATAACCCAGCTTGGCAGAAATACCACTAGCGAGAATGTTAGTAGAAGTCCCCACCACGGTAATCATCCCCGCTAAAACCGTGGCGTAGGAAAGGGGAATTAATAACTTAGAAGGGGAAATTTTTTGTTTTTTACACCAATCTTCAACGATAGGTAAAAAGATCGCCACCACTGCCGTGTTATTAATAAAAGCACTAATCGGCCCCACCAATGCCCCTAGGACAAATACCTGTTGGTGGGGACTTTTGCCCCCCCAAACCAACAAGCGATCGCGAACTACTTGAATCACTCCCGTGCGGGTAATTCCGGCACTAAGCACAAACATCGCCATCACTGTCACCGTGGCAGAATTACTAAATCCGGCGATACCTTCTTCGGGAGTAACTAAACCCAAAAGAATCAGGACAATCGCCACGCATAAAGCGGTTAAATCTACCGGTAGCCATTCCGCCACGAAAGCGACTAAAGCAACGACTAAAACCGTTAAAGTCAGAATAATTGGTGTTGGCATTGATTTATTTTTTCGTCATGAACCAGCGAATAAATAACTTCTCCAACTCAATCCAAACAAACATTAAGGCACTAAATCCAAAACAGACTAATAATTCTGTGCCACTAATCCATTGAGTACCGAAGAAGCTTTGTAGAGGAGGAGCATAAATTAACAACAATTGTAGGATCGTTGTCAAGCCCACGGCGGCGATAATGTAAGGATTAGAGAAGGGATTCATTTGCACAGCTAACTGGGTATGGGAACGCACCGCCAAAGCATGACCCATTTGTGCTAAACAGAGGGTAGTAAATACCATGGTTTTCCAGCGTCCGGGATCTCCGATTTCGGGGGTTGCCTGAGTATATTGGTAAGCCCAGTACATCATAATAATGGTGAGAATGGCAAAGACGATGCCGATGCGAATCATATACCAACCCAACCCGCGAGCGAAAATGCTTTCCCGGGGGCTAAAAGGTGGACGTTTCATCACATTAGGTTCGGCGGGTTCCATTGCCAGAGCCAGCGCCGGTAAACCGTCAGTAACAAGGTTCATCCAGAGGATTTGCAAGGGAGAAAGGGGTACACCGCCTAAACCGAGCAGAGGAGCCGCTGCAATGGTTAAAACCTCGCCAATATTACTGCCGAGAATATATTTAATAAAGCGCCGAATGTTACTGTAAACCACGCGCCCCTCTTCGGTGGCAGCGACGATGGTGGCAAAATTATCATCTAGCAAAATCATATCGCTGGCTTCTTTGCTGACATCGGTTCCCGTAATCCCCATGGCGATACCGATATCCGCTTGTTTTAGTGCCGGAGCATCATTGACTCCATCCCCCGTCATGGCGACGAATTTGCCCCGTTTTTGCAAAGCTTGGACGATTCTAAGCTTGTGTTCGGGAGAAACGCGAGCATAGACGCTAACACCATCTACCTCTGCCTCTAGATCATTCTGAGACATTTTTTCTAATTCTTTACCCGTGATTACTCGCTCTCCGGGGGCAGCAATGCCTAATTCAAATGCGATCGCCTTGGCCGTTAATTGGTGATCTCCGGTAATCATAATCGGACGAATTCCCGCTTGACGACAGAGGGCAACCGCTTCTTTAACTTCTTTGCGGGGTGCATCGAGCATTCCCACCAATCCCAACCAAACCAAGGATTGTTCCTCACTATCTTCTCTTTCCGCTTCCGGCACTTCTGTCATCGGTTTATAGGAAAAACCCAAGACTCGTAGGCCATTACTCGCCATTTCGTCATTTTGTGCCAAAATACGGCTTCTTTGTTCAGCTGTTAAGGGTTGACTTTCCGCCCCAACTTGGATCAGAGAACAGCGTTCGAGAATTAATTCCGGTGAGCCTTTGGTAAACATTAAATAGGCAGAATCCCCCAAACCTAACTGAGCATTCTCACAGATTACTGACATTCTCTTTCGTTCGGAAGAAAAGGGAAATTCGCCTAAACGAGGGCTTTTTGGTGCCAATGCTTCCCGATATAGTCCTCCTTTACCCGCTAACGTCAGTAAAGCTCCTTCGGTGGGATCGCCTAAAATTGACCATTCTTGCGCTTTATTTTGCAAAAGTGCATCATTACACAGCACACAAGCCGTTAAAATTGCCTGTAGTTCGGGATCACTTTCACTAACACCATTAAACTCACCGATGGGCGCGTAACCTTCCCCTGTGACAGTAATGACATGGTGGGAAGTATTAACTTTCTGCACCACCATTTTATTTTGAGTTAAAGTTCCGGTTTTATCGGAGCAAATCGTCGTTACCGAGCCTAAGGTTTCCACTGCCGGCAATTTACGGATTAAAGCTTGTCTTCTCACCATTCTTTGGGTTCCAATTGCCAAAGTCACCGTTACCACTGCTGGTAAACCTTCGGGGACAACGGCCACAGCCATACTGAGGGAAGTTTCGAGGAATGTTTCAAAAAACTGCCAACCAAAGCGAATTACACCGCCAAGCACGACTAGAGCCACTAAAGCTAGGGAACTACTCACTAAAACGTTACCTAACTGCGACATTCGCTGCTGTAGGGGAGTTGGTTCACTTTCTACTCCTTGCAACAAAGCGGCGATTTTCCCGATTTCCGTATCCATTCCCGTCTTGGTAATCGCCACTTTCCCCCGTCCTTGTACTACTTCTGTACCCTGATAGACGAGGTTAATGCGATCGCCTAAAGAGGCATCTTCCGGTAAAACCTTCTGTGCTTGTTTATTCACCGATTCCGCTTCTCCCGTCAGAGCAGCTTCGCGAATTTGCAGGTTTTGTGCTTCTAATAATCTGCCATCGGCGGCAATTTGTACCCCCGCTTCTAGTAACATGATATCCCCGGGGACAAGTTCCTTGGCCGTCACTTCAAAGGTGCTACCATTACGAATAACCCGGACTTTCGGCGAGGATAACTGCTTAAGGGCGGCTAAAGCCTTTTCTGCCCGACTTTCCTGTAAATATCCTAAAATACCGTTTAAAATAACAATTATAAAAATAGCGATCGCATCTTTGGGAAATTCCGCTTTTTTCAGGTCTAAAACCGCCGAAACCACCGCCACGGCAATCAGCATCACTAACATAATGTTAGTAAACTGTTCCCAGAGAATCATTAACGGGCTGCGTCCTCCCGTTTCTTTTAGTTCATTTAACCCGAAAATATCCTTTCTTTTAACAATTTCCGCCTCGTTTAAGCCAGTTTCCCCATTGGTTCTCAGGATTTCTAGGGTTTGTTCGCCAGTTAAATTATGCCAAGCACGATTGTTCTCTATCTCCGAGACTTGAGGTGAAGTAGTGGGAAAAGTCATAGCGATCGATTGAAGAGGGTGTACGCGTAAACTAAAAAGGTAAGCGAATTAAGCTAATTACATATCACAATATCAGTTATCAGTTATCAGTGACCAGTTATCAGTTATCAGTGACCAGTAAGCAGTCAGCAGTTATCAAGGAAGTGGGGTGTGGGGAGAACAAAGCCGCCTCCTGCCCCCTGCCTTCTCGATAATCTGAAAAAAAATGTAACGAAATGTGAAGTATAATGGCGAATGTGATAAAGACAAGACATTAGAGAGTAGATAGGAAACGATGCGAGTTGCGATCGCTGGTGCGGGACTAGCCGGATTATCTTGTGCGAAATACCTTGTCGATGCGGGACATACGCCCATCGTACTGGAACGTCGCGATGTATTAGGGGGAAAAATTGCCGCTTGGAAAGATGCCGATGGTGACTGGTACGAAACCGGTTTACATATCTTCTTTGGCGCTTATCCCAATATGCTGCAATTATTCCAAGAATTAGGCATAGAAGATCGTTTACAGTGGAAAGAACACTCGATGATCTTCAATCAGCCGGAAAAACCAGGGACCTATTCGCGGTTTGACTTCCCTGATATTCCCGCCCCAATTAACGGTATTGTTGCCATTCTTCGCAATAATGATATGTTAACTTGGGAGGAAAAAATTAAATTTGGACTCGGTTTACTCCCTGCCATTGTTAAAGGACAAAGTTACGTTGAGGAGATGGATAAATATTCTTGGTCAGAATGGCTAGAGAAACAAAACATCCCTCCTAGGGTAGAAAAAGAAGTGTTTATCGCTATGTCGAAAGCCCTAAACTTTATCGATCCTAACGAAATTTCCGCCACGATTCTACTAACGGCATTAAACCGATTTTTACAGGAGAAAAACGGCTCAAAAATGGCCTTTCTCGATGGTTCACCCACGGAAAGACTCTGCCAACCTTTAGTTGATTACATCACCGCTAGAGGTGGCGAAGTGCGCTTAAATGCTCCTTTAAAGGAGATTCTCTTAAATGAAGATGGTACAGTTAAAGCCTTCTTAATGCGCGGTTTAGATGGTGGGGAAGATTATCTTTTTCAAGCCGATCTTTATGTTTCGGCGATGCCTGTAGATCCTTTAAAAGTTTTACTGCCTAAACCTTGGCAAGAAGATAAATTCTTTCAAAAATTAGAAGGATTAGAAGGGGTTCCCGTCATTAATTTACACCTCTGGTTTGATCGCAAACTAACCGACATCGATCATTTATTATTCTCCCGTTCACCTTTACTCAGTGTTTATGCTGACATGAGCAACACCTGTAAAGAATACGCCAACCCCGATCGCTCGATGTTAGAATTAGTTCTCGCTCCCGCTCACGATTGGATTACTAAATCCGATCAAGAAATTATCTCCGCCACGATGAAAGAACTAGAAAAACTCTTTCCCCAACATTTTACTGGCGATAATCCCAGTCAATTGTTAAAATATCATCTGGTGAAAACTCCTCGATCAGTTTATAAAGCCACCCCTGGCCGACAAGCTTATCGACCTTCTCAGAAAACTCCGATCGAGAATTTTTATCTCGCCGGTGACTATACCATGCAAAAATATTTAGGAAGCATGGAAGGAGCGGTTTTATCGGGGAAATTAGCGGCAGCAGTGATCAGCAAAGATCACCCCGCATCACCCCTAAACCCGAATAAAACCCAATCCACACCAGTGTCCAGCGCTCGTTAATTCTCTGGCTAGGGACTAATGACGAAAATGGCCTTGAGTGAGACAATGCTATATCATTAGCCACAGTTCGCCGTTAATCTAAGTCAATCATTCCGCCCCAGCAGAATGCTCCAATTGCCAAAACCGACCCACCCCACCAAACCCCTCGTCTCCCTTGCGGAGTCCTACGAACTCTGTCGCCGGATTACAGAGAAGTATTCCAAAACGTTTTATCTCGGTACTCTCCTGATGCCGAAAGCAAAACGTCAAGCGATCTGGGCAATTTATGTCTGGTGTCGTCGTACCGATGAACTGGTCGATGGTCCCCAAGCCCGGTTAACTACCCCTGAAACCCTCGATTTATGGGAAAAACAGCTAGAAACTGTCTTTTCTGGGGTTGCCCTTGAGGATGCCGATGTCGCTCTCGTGGATACTCTAGAAAAGTTCCCCATGGATATCCAACCCTTTCGGGATATGATCGCCGGGCAACAGATGGATCTCTATCGCAGTCGTTATCAAACCTTTGATGAACTAAAACTGTACTGCTATCGGGTGGCGGGAACGGTGGGGTTAATGTCCAGCGCGGTCTTAGGATTGGAGGATGGCGATCGCTCAGCCCCTTGGCGACGCAATCAAAGCGTTTATATTCCCCAAGAAGAAGCGATCGATCTCGGTATTGCCAATCAATTAACCAATATTTTGCGGGATGTGGGGGAAGATGTCCATCGTGGGCGGATTTATCTACCTTTAGAGGATTTAGAGCGTTTTAACTACAGCGAAGATGATTTACTCAAAGGGGTTAATGATGACCGTTGGAAGGGGTTAATGCGCTTCCAAATTGAGCGGGCCCGTTATTACTACGATTCCGCCGAAAGGGGGATTCGCGCCCTTAATCCCGATTCCCGTTGGCCGGTTTGGGCGGCTTTACTGCTTTATCAAGGCATTTTAGACGTAATTGAAGCAAATAATTACGATGTCTTCGCCCGTCGTGCCTTCGTGCCTTTAGCCAAGAAAATGCTCTATTTACCCGTGGCTTGGTTGCGATCGCAAGCCTTATAAAGATGCGACGGGTTTTGTCGCTTGGCGACTCCACCCATCGAGTCTTAACTAGGGTTTGCTTTTTCAGAGCGATTTAGGAGTCACCAACCAGAAAGGTCCGGTTTCCGTGCAGGGAACATCTCGATCGGTTTCGTAAACCACAAGACCATCTTGCCGATCCAAAACCAGGGCTTCTCCTAGACGGACGTAGGATATAAATGGGCCGAGATAGCGGACAATAGGCTCATCGCTACAGGCTGGCAATACCCGATCGTTAAAATACTCGCACCCCACATCCTCGACGCTTTCATAGTAGCGGATGCTGAGATCATCGATCGCTTTCCCCGGAAAGCGGTCTTGGATAGCTGACCGGAGAAATTCCGGCAGCGGTCGATCGGGCGATAATAATGTGGCAGATTTCATGGCTTTTCCCCCTAAAACTAAAGGAAGCGGGAAACTCTGACAAATGCCTATCCTCTCGGAACTATTCGCTTCCGCTCCCCACCTGGTCAATTTTTTACTAGGGATGGAATCTGGCGCAGGGAGTCCCCTTGTATTCATTGTAACAAATTTCTCCGCAAAGGTTCAGGGCGATACGGTGAGAACAATTTTTCTTGATTTTTCGTTACAAAGATTGACAAATTTATCCTTTTATTTTGGCGATAATAATAATGGCGTTGCTTAACCGAGGTATAAATACTATCGCTCTTGGAGGGAGTCTGGCAAAAGTCTTACAGTCTCTAAACTCTAGCTCTCTTATGGGGTAAGCCTTCAAGCTATCGCTAACTAACAGAAACCCGAAATTTGAGTTTTTATTAGAAAAAAAGTTAGCGATCACTTGTCAAGCAAGAGTTTCAGAATCTAGATTCGGTCAGGGATTTCCGAAAGTTCCAGAAGAACGCTATAGCGGTTCTCACACCTGTGTGGCACAGCTAAACCTTTGCTGGGTAAGCTTTTCAACATCTATAATGTACCTCTTGCAAACAGGAAACGCTATAATTTGGCACATATCCACAAGTTAGCTTAGTCCGAGGTTTTAAAAATTGCCTAGAGGACAATTCATAGTTAAAATCGGCAACGCCTCCTCCCAATACTAATTTTCAATAATCTTTTCTTAAGGAGTTTATTTCTCATGACACATCAACATATCATTCTCAAACTCAATGATGGAATTTTCGATACTAAACCGGAAGTCGTTAACGAAGTCAAACGGCTGCAACAAACCCTAAAAGATTGGGGAACTTTAGCGGCAAACGAATCAATAGATGGAAAGTTTGGACCGAAAACTGACGAAGCCGTTAAGCGTTTTCAAGGGAAACACTCTCTCACACAGGATGGTATAGTGGGTCGAAATACCTGGGCGGCACTCTTGAAAGTGCCACTATCAGAAATAGATATTATCCCTCGCCCCAGTGGTGGCCCAGATCAGGGGAATTCACCATTTTCAGGAAATAAAGGAATAATTCACAATGAACTGATAAGTCATGGATTTTCTCCTGTACAATGTGCAGCAATTTTAGGGTGCTGGCAGCAAGAATCTTCGTTTAATCCACGCGCAGAGGAAGGCCTGCCACCAAAGGGATTAGGATTAGCTCAATGGAGTTTTGACCGACGGAAACTTGTACCTGCATTCACGAATAGTGTGGCTACTGACATTCACAATCAAGTCGATCTTTTCGTTCAGGAATTAAATACTACAGAAAAAAAAGCTGGACAGATTTTACGTTCTGCCACAACTCTAGCACAAGCAATGCAAGGAATGAAAGAGTATGAGCGATTCGGAATTGCGGGAAATCGCGAAAAGTTCGCAAAACAAATCTTAAAGGAACTCACATAGTCATCAGTAAGCGATGCTCGGTTTTTGAAGTTCTCTAGATTTGCTCTGCTGACAAAACTATAGGAGAGGGAAATAATAGTGTGTAGTTTACTAAGAAATTAACTCTAGTTCTAACAAAGTTATTATAATCATCTCCTGATAAGCGAAAAGTCAGACTATTACCATAATATGAAATTAACGTTCCCTGATGTGAAATCAACATTCCCTTTAACGGCAATTCTCATTTTTTTGAGTGTTCCGACCTTTTCCCTCAAATCACAAGCTGCACCTCCACCTACTAAAGTAGGACAGTGTAGCAACACTTTTGTTTCTAAGGTAATGACTAGATTACAAGATGCAGTTACCAAGAAACCGATCTTGGGTTCGGGAACATCAATTGAATTTACTAACGGAATCTATCTGGTTTCTTATGACACGGTTCCTGAAGCCGAATCTTCCAAGCCCAGAGATCCAGTAAAATTGTGTTTAATTTCAATTCCGAAAAACTGCCCTCCTGGTGACAATCGAGGAAAAGTTTATACCGTAACTAACCTCAGAACCAAAAAAACATTCACGCTCCCAGATTCTCAGCATAGTTGTGGAGGAGCATAAACAGGTTTATTTTTCAATCCTCTAAACTATTCTAATTTTAACTTACTCTAACTAAGGAGAACAAAAAAATGCCTTTTACTGCCAAAGTGATTACAACTAATGAATGGGGATCAAGACCAGCCGGTCCCTTTGATAAAACAGTGCCTAAATTTATCGTGATTCACCATACCGATAATCAGAATCCCCCTAACGATTCCTCAAAGGGAACAATAGATGGAGCTAAACAATTAGCTCGTGATATTCAAAAATTTCACATGGATAGTAAAGGCTGGAGTGATTCTGGACATAATTTTCTGAATACAACTGGAGGAATTCTTCTAGAAGGAAGACATGGAACTCTTGATGCAGTCAAACAAGGAATGTGCGTTCAATCTGCCCATGCTCGCCAAGACGGAAACCGACTTGCTGGCGGTAATAAGTGTCCTGGAATTGAAAATGAAGGCAACTTCATGACTTTTCACATGGGACAAAAACAGTGGGATAGTTTAGTAGAATTATGCGTTTCTTTATCTAGCTCTTGCAACATTAGCCCCAAGAATATTCGAGGACATCGAGAGTTTAGTAATACTGATTGTCCGGGGGATTGGTTATTTAGTCAATTACCTCGTTTACGACAGGAAGTTGCTAATAAATTAGGTAGCACAGTTGAAGAAGATGAACCCTTACTTAAACTAGGTTCAATTGGTCAAGATGTTATTGAACTTCAACAAAAACTAACAGATAAAAGCTTTTCTCCGGGGGCAATAGATGGAGATTTTGGAGAAAATACCAAGCAAGCTGTTATTGCTTTTCAACGTTCTGTTGGACTAACTGCTGATGGTATTGTTGGACCTCGTACTCGCAAAGCTTTAGGTTTATAGGCTTAATTTGATGTGTAATTAATTCTATCGAGGTACTTATGACTAGAAAATTTATCGCCTGTAAACAACAAGTCTTCAATCGTGGAGTACCCCCTGATTCGTTTCTGAATGAATTGATCGATTGGGCCAAGCAAGCTCCAGATGATATCTTCACGCCGAATGATAAACACGACATTTACTCCAACGTCAAACCAGAACTCGGACCTTGGCAAGGTGTCCTACACCGCAAGGCAGTCATGCTGGAGGTACTGAGGGTGCTTGGCGGCTTCGAGAGTTCATGGAACTGGAACGAAGGAAGGGACACGACGAATCCTGACTCCAACACCCCTTGCTCGGAAGAAGCTGGAATTTTTCAATGCTCAGGCGATTCGATGGATTTTGACCCTAGCTTGAAAAAGTTGCTCAAAGATACTTCTGGCAAGACGGATTGCGAGACGTTTATCAAAGTCTCGAAAAGCAACCACAAATTCGCTATCGAGTATTGCGCCAGACTTCTGCGGTTTACCGTCAACCATCACGGACCTGTAAAACGAAAGGAAATTAATCCTTGGTTGAAACGCAATGCGGTGGTGGAGTTTCAGGGTTTTCTATCTGATTGAATTTCTGTAAGGGGGTACTAACCCCCCTCAATTTCAAGCTGACGACAAGGAGACTACTCCATGAAAAATCGGCGTTGCTGAATCAAGGTATGAATGCCAACTGTGCAGGTTCCCGTGCAAAAGTTAGTTTGGCTCTAGGTTTTAAAAATACTAGAAAAGAAGATTCATATCTCAAATCAGCCACTCCAGAAGTGGTTTAGTAGTGCCGAATTCTCGTTCCCAATCATTTAGGAGGTAGGAAAGATGACAATTTATGTCACCCGCGAGGGAGATAAACTGGTGGCCGATTCCCCACTGGAATTGGTGGAAAAATTACAACAATGTCAGGGGAGAATGACGGAAACAAGACAGGAATTCATGACTCGGATGGCTGCACAGATGGTGGCCAGCCAAGGCGTTACTGTTCCTATCACCGATCCAGAGAATTTTATCGCCGAGCTAATCCATAACGATTTTCTCAGCGTGGTGGACAGTATTGATGGCTGAAAGTCGGCCGGGGAATTGACGGCAAAACTTCGCCCCTAGGGTTTCTAACACTCAACCCCACTACCCTAGGTCAAAAAGCAAAATTTCCGAGTCTTCTAGAGATTGAATAGCCAAAGAAGTTTCCTCGCTAATTGCCGCTCCATCCCCCGCTCGTAAATGCACGCCATTTAGGGTTATTTGCCCTCTAGCCACTTGTAACCAGCCATAACGACCGGAAGCTAAGGAATGAGTCAGGGACTGGCCTAGGGGCAGAATTCCTGCGTAGAGATTAACGTCTTGATCGACTTTAACCGCGTTACCGGCACCGGTGGGAGAGGCGATTAATTGTAGGGTATGGGGAGAAAATTCGATCGCTTTTTGTTCATAACTGGGTTCTAGATTTTTTTGGTCGGGAATAATCCAAATTTGCAGAAGATGGAGGGGATTAGTGGCAGAATGATTAAATTCACTGTGTTTTATCCCCGTTCCTGCGCTCATCCGTTGAATTTCACCGTGTCGAATCACGGAACCAGTGCCGAGACTGTCTTGGTGTTCTAGTTCTCCCGCCAAAACATAGGTTAAAATCTCCATATTCTGGTGTCCGTGGGTGTGAAATCCTTTTCCCCCAATCACTTTATCCTCATTAATAACTCTGAGACTCCTAAAATTAATCTGTTGGGGATCATAATATTGGGCAAAAGAAAAAGTATGATAGGTATCCAACCAACCATAGTTAGCGTGGCCTCTTTCCTCCGCTTGGCGTATAGTAATCATCAGTTTTCCTCTTTTTTATCTCTATATTCCTAGTATATGAAATCTTGCCAAAAATGAGCAGTAGGCACTTAAAATTCAGATAGTTACTTTAGCTGCTTTTTTAGCACCAAAAGCCTCCTATTGGGAGCTTAGGAAGAATGTAGTTACTTCTTAGAGCAGAGCAAATCATACTAAATCTGGTTATTAAAGACTGATTATTTATTACCCCTTTTGCCTGTTCTCATAAGTAGGCTATACGCAACGGATTTAGTATCATCTCGAGAATTGGCAAATATAGCTCGATTTTTGTTTAAGCTGTACTGCATTAAATTGCGTATTGAATGATTTAGTACAAATGCTCAAATTTCTTCTCCCTGCTTCCTTTCCCCCTCTCCCTGGCAGTCTTAAAGAGTTATTTAGATAGTCAACAGCTTATGATTGCGGTAAAAAACTCTAACTATAGCATTTGGGCAGGTTACTTCATAAGTTGCAGTTCAGCTTGCTTGATCAAGATTTCAGGTCAAACTTAAACCAAATCTCGCCAATCTATCCCTAAATCTTGTAATTTTTGAGCCATCTTTTCCGCTACTTCTTCCGGGGTGGGAACGAGTTTACCTTCAGGGGTAAAAAAGCGTAATTGGCTGTCATGAACCCCTAAAAATAATTCTAACTGTTGACTCCATAACCAACCCTGTTCATTCGCTGCAATTTCTTCGTATTTTCCTGCCATCAACTGAAACCCCTTAAATTCTAAACTGGTGGGATCAAACCAGAAATAGTTAGGAGTCCGGAAAGTTTCCTGATAAATTTCTTTCTTGAGACCTCGATCGGTTTCTGCCGTTGAATCAGACAAAATATCGATGATGACATGGGGATATTTGCCATCTTCTTCCCACACTAACCAACTTTTACGCGGTTTTCTTGCTACTCCCAAAACCACAAAAAAATCAGGACCCCTAAAATATTCTGATTTACGTTGATTGGGACTGTAATAAATAGTCAGATTACCAAAAGCATAGAAATCTTGGCGGTCTTTCCATAATAACTCTAGTGATTGGATCAAAAGCATCAATTGACGCAGATGTAACTCTGTTTCCATAGGGGATTCATCACTCAGTAAATCACTTTTGGGAAAGATAATTTTCTTTAACTCATCTTCAACAATAACCATGACAACCACTCAATTATTTAACCTTCCCTATTTTAGCTCTTCAGTAGAACGTTCTACTGTTTCCTATCAACCTAATCGTTTAGCAGGATTACGACGCTTTGCCATAGCGATTACCTTTCTCAATATTTTAGGTCATACCGGCCTTGGATTTGAACAATCTTCGGCCTGACAGGGGGACAAGAAGGCTGAAATCCATATATCGTAAGCTTTTCATGGTTTTAGCTCGAAAAAGTTTGCCGCACCATCTCTCACTTATTAATAATAATTCCTAGTAAGCTCGCTCCTATCCCTAGTTCTTTCGTTAGCTTTTTGCCTAGAATCGCTAGATCTATTTCTAGTGAGAGAAGCCAGAAGCCTTTGTTAGCAAGTTTTCTAGCTCGCTTGTCCCCCTGTCAGTTAAAAAGCCTGAATCAATTTTATAACCAACGTCGGGCTAAGTTACAATCTCTGTTAAAAGGCAATCTTCAAAGTTCCCAGAGGATTCGCCGTTTAACTCGCTGTCGTAATCAGAAAGTAGATGATTATCTTCATCAGGCTAGTCGTTATTTAGTCAATCTCTTAGTTGACCAAGAGATAACAACTTTAGTAATTGGGAAAAATGACGGTTGGAAACAAGAATTGAACTTAGGAAAAGTCAACAATCAAAAATTTGTGACCATTCCTCATGCTCGATTAATTGAGATGATTAGTTATAAATGTCAATTAGTAGGAATCTCTGTGATTATTCAAGAAGAATCCTATACCTCCGTTGCTAATTTTTTGAATTTAGAGCTGCTACCAGTGTATGGACAAACAACTGAAAAGCCAGTGTTTTCAGGAAACTGAATTTCGCGAGGGTTATATCGTACAGATAAGGGGATTCTGGTTCAATCTGATGTCATGGGTTCCTACAACATTTTGCGAAAAGCATTCCCAAATGCGTTTAACCGCTATGGGATAGAGAGGTGCGTAGTTCACCCAAGGAGAATTAATCTCTCGAAGTAAAAGTGAAGGGAATTTCTGAAATGGAATTCAGTCTGTCTATATTTGACTATACTTTTACTAACTATAGTTACTTTAACAAAATAGTCCTAAAAGTCTTTCCCAGTAAACATTTCACGATTCCATAGGCAAAAATTATCACAAAAAGTCGAGAAGATCTAAACTTTTTCAGCAAACCCTAATTAGTTGTCGTAACAATTGTCGTCAGAAGCGGGTAACGCGACTCGAACGCGCGACATTCACCTTGGGAAGGTGACGTTCTACCACTGAACTATACCCGCAAAACTATTCCTAATCATAGCATTGACCCCCCGACGAGAGCAACTGCTCTAGGCTGTTTTTCATCATCGCGCCGGTTTGTCCAGAAACGCTAAACTGTAAAGCTTCCCGATAGACTCGCCCCCGGATGATCAAGAATATTCACCGTCCCACCAGAAGACTCGACTTCCCCTTTGACAAAAGACCATAACCTCTGCTGTAGGAGGGGTTAAGACAATTTCTGATGCTCCGTTACTGGGTACCAATCAACGCCTTCTGTTGCGGAGAAGTCGGTCGAGTTATCTTAGAAAAACGATAACTTCCCTCTCTAATCGCACATTCTACCATATTCAGGTAAATCGTCTCTAAGTCCCCCAATAAAGTCCGAAAACTATTTCTAGGGATCTTCCCTTGATTCTGTTCTTTTCTCTGTTTAGATTGCACCGATTCACTGCGCCTCGGTTTAATCACATTCAGGGAACTATCATCAATTTATTCATCCTCAAATAGTCAAGGAGCTAGAGATTGTTTTCAATGCCATTTGTCGATAATATCACCGGGTAATTTTGAGAAGTTGGCAAGGTTTCTTTTAAAATGCCTCTGAGCTTGGACAGGAATTTAGGGGGTATTTTCTGACAAAGAATCACTATAATTAAATAAAAATGGTACGCTATTTTTTCCCGATCCATCCATGACTAAAACCCGGGGCATTTGCGCTCCACCTTCGCGCCAAGCTTCGATCGCTTCTTTCTGTAAAACCAATCCTCCTCCCTGTTCTTTTAAAGTTTCTGCTAATAGTCTTTGTGCCTCAGCTTTCCCTTTAGCGCGATTAACTTCTGCTTGGGCCTGTTGTTCCGCTTCTTGGGTGATATAAACGGCTCTTTGGGCGCGTTGTTCTGCGATTTGTTTATCTTCGACAGCCCGGGCAAATTCCGGAGAAAAATTCAAATCTACCACACTGGTATCTAAAACTAGAATACCATACTTTTCTAACCGAGTCGATAGGGCATTATCAAAGTCTTCTTTTAACTCACTGCGTCGAGTAATTGCTTCCTCTACGGTTCTTTTAGCGGCGGCAATTTTAAAGGATTCTTGGGTTTGAGGGGCGATAATTTTAGCGACAATATTTTGCAGCGTGCCTTGGGTTCTTCTAATCGCCACTACCTGCGTCGGATCGAGACGAAAATTAATCGCAAAACTAGCAGATAAATCCTGTAAATCTTTAGTGGAACTTTGGGCGGGAACTTCAAATTTTTGCACCGTAAGATCGTAGATATCGACACTAGAGACAAAGGGAGGTTTAAAGTGCAATCCCTCCAATAAAACCCCGTCCTTAGCCTTTCCTAAAACACTTAAAACCCCCGCTTGTCCGGGGGTGATAATCACATAGGCATTAAAGGCCGCTAAAATGACAATAGCAGCTAATAATCCCCCGATCAGGGAAAGTAAATTAATAGCATCTTTTTGGTTCATAGTTTATACTCCTTGACGAGGGACTAAAGCGAGAATTTTTGTGGCGATCACTTGATTGACAGGCATCACTGACAGACGATTTCCTGTCCTTACTAATAATAATTCATCGGCGGTAAAATTTTGTTTTAAAATTCCCAGGGGCAGCATTTGGGGAAAAAGGCGATCAAACTCAACTTTAACCGTCCACCAGCGTGGGGAATCTGGAGAGGATTTGGGATCATAGTAGGGACTATCGCGATCGAATTGTGTGGGATCGATCATATCGGTTTCCACTACGCGCATCAAGCCGACAATCCCCGGCGGGGTCGTATTAGAATGATAAAAAAAGGCTAAATCTCCCCGCTTCATCTGACGGAGAAAATTGCGGGCCTGATAATTTCGCACTCCCTCCCAAATAGTTTGACCATCTTTTTTAAAATCCCCGATACTATAGACATGGGGTTCCGATTTCATTAACCAGTAATTTAAATTCATCATTTATAGTTGTTATTAATTCAAATAAGCTCAAAAATATTTTTAGCCGTTCCTATCAGCCTTGTTGCCATAGGGTTAAATATAATTCACTTTGGCTGCTTTTGTAGTTCTACTCAAACAATTATTGAGAAGAATGTATCTAAAAATACTTTTGTTAGCGGCAATTTTTAAGGACTATGAGCGTTCAAGTCTAGCTATTCTTGGCAACCGTCAGTTTTTCCCTATGGCTAAAAATAATTTATTCTCCACTATTAAATCGCTCAAATAAGCTGTAAAATAAGATACATTGCCCTAAAAATCTCTAGCCAATAAATAGATTATCGGTGTTCCAAGCCACTCGCCGCCGTTTAGCCTTATGGTACACTGTTGTCACTGCCATACTACTGCTTTTTCTCGCTACGGGAATGTATTTTTATGTGCGGCATACCCTAGTGGATCGCATTGATGATACCCTTAAACACATCATTGAGGTGGTAAATCGTTCCCTCGTGATCGAATCGATTCCCCCGAACCAAGGACGTTATCGCGTCGATCCCCTCGCAAGTTTTCCCAGTCAGGGTAAATCCGTGGAGGACGATCATATAGATTTGGAATGGTTCGATCCCCAAGGTAATCTAGTTTGGTCAACTCTGCCCGAATCCTTAGATATTCCCCTCCATCCCCACCGTCAGGGGGAAACTATTCGCTTATCCGATGATCGTCTGCTGCGACAAATAACCGAAAGGGTGGAAATCGATCATTATGTTTTGGGATATCTGCGGGTAAGTCATCCTTGGTTTGAGGTGACAAAACCAATTAGACAGCTATTATTGGATTTAATCGTCGGAATTTGCCTGATGATTGCCAGTGTCGCCGGGATTGGTTGGTTTTTGTCCGGTTTAGCCATTCAACCGGTAAAAGAGTCCTATCAGAGTTTAAAACAATTTACCGCCGATGCTTCCCATGAATTACGCAATCCGATCGCCACTATCCAAACTAACGTGCAAATGGCGATCGCTTATCCCCAAACTGGCGATCAACGCTTGCGGGTGATCGAGCGTTTAACGGAAAGATTGGGCAATTTAGTCAATGATCTGCTTTTTTTAGCCCGTTCTGATAGTGGCATCGTCCAACCGATCGAGCAAGCTGTACCTTTGGATGCTTTATTGATGGAAGTGGTGGAAGAACAGCGTTTAATCGCCGATAAGCAGGGAATTTGCCTCTCTTTGTCGATTGTGGAACCGGACCAAGAGGATTTTTCCTACAGCGATGAAATGTTTACTATGGAGGGAGATTGGGATCAATTGGCCCGTTTATTCACAAATTTAATTTCTAATGCCCTAAAACACGCTTTTTTGCCCGAATCTGAGCCTAAAAATGTGGCAGTGGAATTGGAGAAAAGTAAACGCGATCGACAATCGGTGTTACTGGTGCGCGTCAAAGATAACGGAATCGGGATTCCCGAGGCTGCTTTGTCCCATATTTTCAATCGCTTTTATCGTCTCGATCCCGCACGGCAAAATTCCGCCACTTCCGGGGGAACAGGATTAGGATTAGCGATCGCTTTAGCGATTACCCTCAGTCATCATGGACAAATTAGCGTCGAAAGTCAGATCGATCGAGGAACAATTTTCACCGTCACCCTACCGAAAAGCCATCAACGGGAGAAAAAAACCGAGAAGTCAGAAGCTTAACACCTCTGACTTTTTTTATACCCCCAAGGGAATTCGAATCCCTGTCGCCTCCGTGAAAGGGAGGTGTCCTAGGCCACTAGACGATGGGGGCTTGGATTTCAGACCTTTTTAAATATAACAATAATCTTTCCTAGAGTCAAGGGTTTTAGCAAAAAATTTTTTTATCCCGCCCTTGCACAATAGGATAGTCTAAATGAAGATGTTATCGCCCAAAATCCATGGCTGCCGATCCCTATAAAAGCCGACTGTTCAACCTGATCAACCGTCGCTTGATCCGTCTGAAAGATAACCTCGGCCGCGTTTCCCGTCGCGGTCAAAGTGCGATCGCTATTGCCCTGCAAATAGCCCTCTATCCCGTCTATTTACTGATACAATCCCTGCGGATGACGGCTAATCAATTGGGGAACAGTCTCCAGAAACAATTATCACCCCCCGGCAAGGATGGGACGGATGCGATCGCGGAATTTCTCCAGAGCTTATCCGACCAAGAAACGCCATTTATTGGCATAGCAGCCGATCTAGAGGATCAAGCTTTAGTTTTCGTCACTAACGATCACCAGACTGTTAAAATCACCGATAATCAAACCCAAAGACAAATAGAAAAACAAATTAGGACGGCACTGGCTAACTACGCCCTCGAAAAACGGAAAATTAAGCGATTAAATCGTCAATATCCGCCTTTATTACCAAATTTTACCGATAAAAATCCTGTCTTGCCTCCGATCCGTTGGTTTTGGAACCTACTACGCTGGGAACAACAGGGAAAAATAGCGATCGCGATAAATCTCTTCCAAGAATCCCATCTCGTCAAAACCCCGACACCACCCTCCTTACCACTGCCTAATTTAAATTCCCAAGCGATTTTACAGGTTATTGACGAAAAATTAGCAATTTTCGAGGCTAAATTTCTCGCTATCTCCCCCGCAATCCCCAGCAGTGTTAGCCACACCTCTAACCTACCTTCCGATCTCGTTAACCAGTCCCCGAATCTGGAGAAAAATTCCTCCTATCTCTGGCGACTTTATTGGTTAATTTATGCGGCGATCGAGCATTTCTGGGCAAAAGAGAAGAATAATTTAGAATATAGTGCTGATTCCCCCGCTTTATCGGCAAAATATCCCCTAAGTCTTCCTAATTCTCTGCTGATCACCTTCAAGCAACGTCTCCAGGATTGGCTAGAAAAACAAACCCAAGCGGATCCCTTCACGATCGGCAAACTCATCCAAGCGGCGATCGATCACTTCTTTGCCTCTCGCCAATCCCTGACATTTTCCGCCGTCAGCGAGCAACCTTGGCTAGAATCCGCCGATATATTGGCTATTTCTCCCCAAGACTCCGAAAAACCCCGCCTTAATCCCGCTTATCCCCTTCCCCAGTCCCCAGTCACCACAGCCGAGCCTAATATCACAAAAAAAGCTTTTAGTCAAGAAAAACAAAATAAATCTTTACAAAAAATCCCCCCGGCCGCCGCTGAAATTACTGCCAGAGAATCTCCCCCCGCCACCCAATTAGATCCCCGCTATGCTAAGGAGATAATTCAACCAATTAACGAGGAATGGTTAGAAACCGAATCAACCCCCGTCGGCTACGTTAAACACCCCTTAGAACGGATTTTAGAGGGATTAGATGCGATCATTTTATGGGTAGAGGAATTGGTTATTAAAATTTGGCGTTGGTTGCGGTATGATCGACGCATTTCTAAATTACTCAAACGCAAACGCTAAATCGATCGAGCGATTTTGGGTATAGTTGATCGGGTAGTCTTTCTGTTGTGAGAAACTTGAGACTATCTTTAGGGACTTATACCAATTTTCTAAACTAGCGGCAGAGATGGCTAGTTAAAAAAGGCACTCAACTGACCGATATTATCGTATGGGAATGCACCACCGTTTTATTGCTTTTGATAGTCCCTTCGATTAGTCCCAAACCCTATCAAACACCGAAACCAACTTTAAAGTAACCAGAAAACTAGGCTTAGGAAAACAATAATTAAGGGTGATGCTAAATCCGGTTATTTAAAGAATTATTTATTGCTTCTATTGCCTATTGCCTGTCCTGATATGTAGCCTATACTCAATGGATTTAGTACCAGTTATCTTAAGGGTGAGTTAGGAAGTCTCTGGTTTTAGGGAACGGGAAACATGAGCCAGTCGTCTAGAGACGATAGGAAATTAGGTTACACTTCATCTGTAGAAGAAACGCTGTAACCTAATTCCGATGATGGCTGTACTTTCTGACCTATTTTCGGTTCTGTGCCTGCCAACAATCTTTTAATATTACCCTGATGACGAACAATCACATAGATTCCCCCCATCAAACTAAATAAAATATAGGGGAGAGGTTGACCCAAAACAATCATTAAAATATTGACCACCAGCGCCCCAATAATCGAACCTAAAGAAACAATCCGGAAAAGTGCCAGAATAACTAAAAAACTCGCCAAAGTTCCGCAAGCCACTAGGGGATTCATCACTAATAAAACCCCTAAACTGGTGGCGACGGATTTACCACCACTAAAATTCAAGAAAATCGATTTACTATGACCGATGATTGCCCCCAATGCTGCCCCGATAATTAACCAGTAATACCAACTTTCTGGGAGAAGATTGACATCAATAAAATATAGTCCTCGTGCCAGGGCTACCGCCGCCATTCCTTTTAACATATCAATTAATAACACCGTCGCCCCGGCAGTTTTTCCCAGAGTTCTCAACACATTGGTGGCCCCGGTGGAACCGGAACCATAGTCACGAATATCGATACCTTTGCTGTATTTACCGATTAAATAACCCGTGGGAATTGAACCGAGCAGATAGGATAAAAGTAAGATAGTAACACTGATAAGAATCGGAATAAGCATAAATTAAACCCAATTTTTAGCAAGAGCGAGCGCCGTCATCAGTGTATCAGCCCGAAGACAAAAAACACTCACAGGGAACCATAGACGGGAATTGCCGCCCCGCGCAAGTCTTTCGCCCCTTCCCCCGCTAGAAAACAGATCACCTCGGCTAGAGATTGGGGACTTACCCAGTCCTTGGCCTTTGCCTCTCCCATCGCTTCCCGGTTGCTCGGAGTATCGATAACACTTGGTAAAACCACGTTAGCGGTAATATTAGTCTGTTTGGTTTCTTCTGCGATCGCTTGGGTTAAAGCCACTACCGCCGCTTTCGAGGCACAATAGGCGGCCAAATTTGCCCCCGGTTGTACGGCACCACGAGAACCGATAGTGACGATACGACGATAATTATGAAGTTTCATCGAGCGTAAACAGTGTTTACACAGTAAAAAAGTGCTATGGAGGTTTAAATCAAACATTTTTAGCCAATCTTCATAGCTAAACTCCTCCGTCGCCCCCATGGTAAAACCCCCGACTAGATGAATTAAAACATCGACCCGACCGAGATCATCAATTAATCTAGCCACGGCAGTTTCTTGGGTTAAATCCACCCTGACAAAGCGAATACGCTCAAATTCCGCCGCACTCAGCCGAGATTTCAGACGACCTACCTCCCTTTCCTCCCGATAGGTCATGGTTAGATGACCGCCATGGTGTAAAACCGCCGGAGTGACTCCTAAACCCAGTCCCCCCGTACCGCCGGTCAGCAATACCCGTTTATCTTTCATATTGATGGATAGATAGTCGATCGCTCCAATTATAGATGATTTAACCCGGTAATTGGGCAATATTACTGCCTTTCTCGCCGGTCTAGGATTCCTTCATCGCTTGTTTTTTCTCCGCCTTCAGGTCGCGACTGCTGGCGGCGGCAATTTCCGCATCCATCAGGGTGCGTCCGGTGGCCGCTAGATAGACATCATCGAGACTAGGACGGGATTGGGCCATGCTAAACACGGGTAATCCCGATTCGGCTAGGGTTTGTTCAATTTTGCTTAAAGGATTGCTATTGGCCGTGACGATGAGATTCAGGGAGTTACCCTGGGCGGTATTAACGATTACTTCTTCGACAAAAGGCAGACGGGATAATAATTCTTTCGCTTGGAAAGCTTCTTCCTCTGGGGAAAATTCTCGCACTTTCAGGGTAATGCGATCGCCACCCAGTTGCTCCTTCAGTTGTGAGGGGGTACCGCGAGCGATGACGATACCATTGTCGATAATTGCCAAGTTATCGGCCAAGGCGTCAATTTCTTCGAGATAATGGCTGGTAATTAATACACTGGTTCCGGCCGCCCGCAATTGTCGCAGAAAATCCCAGACAATCAAACGACTTTCGATATCGAGTCCCACAGTCGGTTCATCCAGCACCAAAACCTCCGGCTGATGCAGTAATCCCGCCGCTAAATCCAGCCGTTTTTTGATGCCGCCGGAATAGGTCCCCGTTTTTTTGTCCGCGTATTCCTCTAATCCTAAAAGATTTATTAATTCTTTAATTCGATCTCTTGACTTTTGAGCGGGAATGTGATAGAGAGCCGCTTGTAGTTGCAACAGTTCCCGGCCGGTGAGCATTTTATCGAGGGCGACTTCTTGGGCAACGTAACCCAGGCGTTTACGGGCGGATTTGGGGTTATTCAGGGCATCGACACCCCCCACCTCGATTTTGCCGCCATCGGGTTTAGCAAGGGTACAAAGACAGCGAATCGTGGTGGTTTTCCCCGCACCATTGGGACCGAGTAAACCGAAGATTTCTGCCGCTGCCACGGTAAAGGAGATATCTTTAACCGCTGCTGTCTGACCGTAGGATTTTTTTAAGTTTTCGATCGCCACCGCAAGGGTCATAAGCTGATTTTCGCCCACTTGAGCGAGACAATTTTTTTGTTAACTTTCTCGGTCTATTTTAACCCAGATTCCCCACTGCAAAACCTAACACAGCCTTGTTGATCTTTTCCGATCAAGATAAACTTTGACGGGATTTGGCCTCATTCCCAGAGAACCTGCTGCTGTTCCACCGTTGCCTGTTGGCCCGGGCAACTTATTCCGACAGCATTGTTCACGTTAACTTAAATTAACTTTTTTGGCAAAAGTGAATCGGAACAAGGGTTTTTCGCTAAATTGATAATGATTATCATTCTAATTAATAAGAGAAATCATGGTTCTACAGGTCTCTAGGGTAGGATTAGTTTGTGATGCGAATAAAATCCGCAAAAAAAGCCCTACATCTCCATTTATCGCCGTTAGCTTCATTTTATCGCTTTCTTTCGCCCTGGTAACTGTGGCTAAGGCTGAAGAGCCTGCCATTGGTCAGAGTTTGCCCGAATTTTATATCGGGGTGGATAATCAAATCACCTTAACTCGGGGCATCTATGAGGGATTAGCCAATCCTAACTATAACCGGTTAACTCTTCTGGTTGCTCACCGAGAGGGAACCCCTCATTTTCACGGTATCGGCACTTACAGTTATTCCGGACCGTCTAGTAATCCAGTAGTTAATCCTACTAACAGCAATAATCGCATTCCTGAGACTTCTACAGGATTGCCTCCTCTCTCCTTAATTGCGGGAAAAGGAATTTTTCAGAATAGTTTTGTTAGTGCTGCCACTGGGGAGGAATATAGCAATCTACTGATGCAATCAGTGGCAACTATTAATAATTCCTCTGACTTGGGAGAACAAGCTCTTTTTAACAGTTCTGGGGGACGGTGGAATCGGTCTTTAGGTAATGCCAACCTATCCTTACAACTGTTAGAGATTAGTGATGGATTAACAGTAGCTAACTCTTTAGGACAGACAATTTTAGCTAATGCTGGCGATATCTATGCGATCGGTACTGGTGATAACTTCTCCTTTTTACCGAAGTTTCTTGCCTCTCGACCTGGAAAATATTCAGCCAGTTTTAAGCTGGTAGATCTTAGCTTTTCTTGGGGAGAGTCAGGAATTTTCAACCTAGATTTTCAAACAGTTCCCGAACCATCAACTCTGATCGCCTTAATACTGTTCGGGTCAATTGTATTAACTCGATCGAGGAGTAAAAACTAAAACCAATCGGTTTTGGAGAGAGCAAAATTATCCCCAAAACCGCTCCAGATCGACATCGGCTTTGTTGAAATGGAAAACAGGAATTATTCCCTAAAAAACTAGCAACTTTTTTGACTATAATAACGACAAGATTATCAGTATAGTTTTAAACTATCCTAGGATAAGCCCTATCTCGATCGCAGTATATATTTATGAGATTTAGTGAAATTGCCCAAAAATTAAGCCCTTTAGTCTCTGCTCACAGTTTAACTGCCTATCCCGACAGAAATCCCCAAATTAAAGCCATAACTCCCATCGAAACCGCCCTAGTCGATACGATTAGCTATATCGAAGGGGGAAAATTTGCTGCCTTTGTCGCCAAAACTGAGGCTACTGCCCTAATTCTGCCCCTGGATGCCAATTTACAACAACAGGCCGACGAACGCGGCATCCCTTGGTTAGCTAGTGCCAATCCCCGACTTTTATTCGCCCACGCCATCAAATTATTCTATCAACCCTTTCAGCCCCAACCCTACATTCACGCCACCGCCGTGGTGCATCCATCGGCTAAAATCGGCCATAAAGTTGCCATCGGGGCCCATGCTGTGGTAGAAGCGAATGTCATCCTCGGTGATGGGGTGTGCATTCATCCTAACGCCGTTGTTTACCCTGGGGTACATATTGGCGATCGCACAACTCTCCACGCTAACTGTACCATTCACGAACGGGTACAAATCGGCAATGATTGCGTTATCCACAGTGGCGCTGTTATTGGTGCGGAGGGCTTCGGTTTTGTGCCGGTTCCCGAAGGCTGGTTTAAGATGGAACAATCGGGTATCGTGGTCTTAGAAGATGGCGTAGAAATTGGCTGTAATAGCGCCGTGGATCGTCCGGCAGTGGGAGAAACCCGCATCGGTAGCCAGACTAAGATCGATAATCTCGTCCATATTGCCCATAATTGCCAAATTGGCCAAGCTTGCGCCCTAGCAGGACAGGTGGGCATGGCAGGAGGCGTAAAATTGGGCAATCGGGTTATTTTAGCAGGACAGGTGGGCATTGCCAATCAAGCAGCGATCGGGGACGGTGCGATCGCAACCGCTCAGGCTGGCATTCACAACGATATCGGTGCAGGAGAAGTGGTTTCTGGCTCTCCTGCTATGCCTCATAAACTATTCCTCAAGGTAGCAGCCGCTTACAAGCGTTTACCCGAAATCTATCAAGCAGTTAAGCAATTGAAAAAATAGCCCTATTCAGGAGACAGGAAACAGGAGACAGGAGACAGGAGATTATTTCTATTTATTCTTCCGACACCCCACACCCTCTTTCAAGTCAGTAGGATTATTGATTAGGGATTTTTCGATAATGGGTACAACTTGCAGGCGTAACCCAAGTGCTTGCAAAACCTTAAGAACTGTAGCAAACTCACCGATTACCCCGATTCGACAAAGATTTATAGAGACTCTCCCGTCCCAAACCCGTCTCACGAGCAATATGAGTCATCCCTTGAGAACGAGCAATATCGCCTAATGCTGCCACTACTAAGCTAGGATCGCCATCTTCGAGGGCAGCTTCCAGATAAGCAGCGATATCTTCTTTTGTTTTCAAATGATCTGCTGCATCCCAAGTATAAGTCTGAATTGTAGCCATAGAGAACCTCCTATAAGTATTGGGCTAAATCTAATGCTGTTTTGATGTCCCGTTCAAAATCAATCGAATCTAAATTTTAGCCGGCGCTTAAAAGAGGGTGGCTTTCATGCTCCCGTGTTACTATCGGTAATTAGTAATCGGCCAACATAGTGGTGTGAGCTTGTTTACTTCTTATCGTTTACTGTTTACTTTCGAGATACTCATGTTGCTCTTGCGTTATGGTATTACCGTGAGTGCGGTGCTTGGGTTGATTTTCTTGGCTGAATCCTCGGTTAAGGCACAAACTCAGTCCGCTGCCGATTTATTGAAGAAACCCCGACCTACTGCCAATCCAGTGTCTCAATTACCTGGTCCCTCGGCGGCACCAGCAACCACGGAAGCGGATCCCAAAGCCCCTAATTATCTTAATCCTAGTGGCAATCCCCTGATTTTTCCCACCAAACCGGATGAGGTGAATATTAGGGTAGTACAACCGATCACCTTAAATCAAGCGATCGAATTAGCTTTAAAAAATAATCAGACCTTACAGACATCGCGGATTAATTTGGAAATCGCTCGCGCCCAATTAAAGGAACAACAGGCGGCCTTATTACCCACGGCCCAAGCGGAAACCAGTCTCACTCAAGATCAATCGGCAGTTGCCCAAAGACAGAATGAGTTGGCTCGTCAACAGGGCATCCCAGCCACTACACCCGAAGATAGTACCAACTTTCAGGGTAGTGTTCGCATCGTCTATGGGGTTTATACAGGGGGTGAACGGACAGCCCAGATCAAAAGGGCTGAAAAAGTCATCCGGCAACAGGAATTAGAGGTGGAACGAGTCTCGGAACAAACTCGTTTTGATGCCACCGATGCCTATTATGAATTACAGAGGGGTGATGCCCAAGTTGCGATCGCCCAAGCTGCGATCGAAGATGCTAGTCAAAGTTTACGCGATGCTCAATTATTGGAGCAAGCGGGACTAGGAACCCGATTTGCTGTCCTACAGGCGGAAGTTGACCTCGCTAACGCTAACCAAGACTTAACCCGGGCGATTTCTACCCAACGCATCGCTAGACGACGACTGGCACAGATATTGAGTGTCGGTCAGCAGATCGAGTTAACCGCTGCCGATGAGATTCGCGAGGCGGGAACTTGGGGCTTAAGTCTTAATGATAGTATCGTTTTGGCCTATAAAAATCGCGCGGAATTAGAACAACAACTCTTACAGAGGGAAATTAGCGCAGAAGACCGCTCGATCGCTATTTCGGCGGTGATTCCCCAAGTGGACCTTCTGGGCGAGTATAATGTCCTTAACGATCTCAGTGATGAAGCTGGTTTTGGCGATGGTTTTAGCGTCGGTGGCCGGATTCGTTGGACTTTCTTTGATGGTGGTCGTGCTTTTGCTCGCGCTCGTCAAGCGGAAAGAAATATCGATCGCGCCGATACGGAATTTTCCCTCCGTCGCAATGAAATCCGCCTTCAGGTGGAGGAATCCTACTATAGTTTGATTTCTAACCAAGAAAACATCAAAACTTCGCAAAAAAGCATTGAATCCGCCACCGAAAGTCTGCGATTAGCCCGTTTACGCTTTCAGGCGGGTGTGGGAACCCAAACGGACGTTATCAACTCCCAACGGGATTTAACCGATGCCAGAAGTCGTTATCTGCAGGCGATCGTTGATTACAATAAATCCTTGAATAGTCTCCAGCGATCGATTAGTAATTTACCGGACAATCGTTTGTTTGAAGTGCGTTAATTGTACGATCTATCGAGGTGTGGTGTGGGGAGAGATGGCCAAATCTCCCCTATTTTAACGCGTTTCAATAGATTTCTGGGTTAGGCGATCGTTCCCGTCAGGGGGGAACTAGGACTAGCAGATGACTTAATCGGCATTCTTCCCGCTAAATAGGCTAAACGTCCCGCTTTTGCCGCCATTGCCATGGCTTGGGCCATCATAGCTGGATTGGCCGCCATAGCGATCGCACTGTTAATTAATAAAGCATCGGCCCCCATTTCCATGGCCCGGGCTGCTTCTGAGGGTGTACCGATCCCGGCATCGACCACCACGGGAATTTGGGACGATTCGATGATAATCGCGATATTTGCCTCATTTTTCAGCCCCTGTCCCGACCCAATCGGCGATCCTAGGGGCATAACCGTGGCGCAGCCGGCTTCCTCTAAACGTTTGGCCAAGAGAGGATCGGCGTTAATATAGGGCAGTACGGCAAAACCTTCTTTAACTAATTGTTCGGCCGCTTGCAAAGTTCCGATCGGATCGGGTAATAAATATTTAGGATCGGGAATAACTTCGAGTTTAATAAAGTTATTGTCTTCCTGTCCCAATAATTTGGCCATTTCTCGCCCTAAACGGGCCACCCGAATCGCTTCTTCGGCCGTTTGACAACCGGCAGTGTTGGGTAACATCCAAATTTTAGACCAATCGATCGCCTCTGCTAATCCCTCATGACCGGGTGCGTTCGTTTGTACTCGTCTAACGGCAACGGTGACGATCTGACATTCACTGGCACTAATACTTTCCTGCATAGTTGTCAGATTGGCATATTTGCCAGTCCCAGTCATCAAGCGGGAGTGAAAGGTTTTCCCAGCAATAATGAGGCGATCATTTTGGGGCGATAAAAGCGCTTGGGGTTTATTCTCAATAATAGTTAAGGACATAGGTGGAATAGTAACGGGTGATGGTTGATTAAAGCGATCGCATCTAAAATGGGTCAAAATGGGATTAACTTTGTCATTAATCACCAGGTCAGCGATTAAGGAAGCAGTGACAGGAGCTAGTAAAATGCCATTGCGATAGTGACCGGTGGCTAAAATCAGGTTATCACAGCTACTGCGGCCTAAAATGGGTAATTCATCCGCTGTACCCGGACGGAATCCCCACCACATCTCCTCGATTTCCCAGTCAGCTAAAGGGGGATAGAGACGGGTGGCGCGTGCAAAAAGGGTTTGTAGTCCTTGGGGTGTATTACCCGTTTGCCAGGCGACTTTTTCGGAAGTGGCCCCGATAATTAAACGACCATTGCGACGGGGAACTAGATAGGTTTGCGGACCGAATAAAACCCTAGCTAAGGTCTGGTTAGGGGGCATTTTTACTGCGGCCATTTGACCTTTGACGGGATGGATAGGGAGGGGTAAAAGTTGACTCGTCCAGGATCCCGCCGCTAAAATGTAAATTTTTGCTTCTAATTCCCCAATTGAGGTATAAATACTCTTGACTTTTCCCTGCTTTTGCTGTAACGCGTGGACTTCTATGCCTTGGCGAATTTCTACCCCTAAATTTTCGGCCGCTTGTTGCAGGGCAGTCACTAGCTGCCGGTTATCCACTTGTCCATCGTCGGGATACCACCAACCACCGATCACATCTTTACCTAATCCGGGTTGGTAGAGGTGAACTGCATTGCTGTCTAACCAAATTTTATTAACTTCCTCGGTAGTAACGGGCTGCTCTAGCTCGTAAATGGGAGCAAGAATACCACAGGGATAGTAACCGCTGTTTATCCCCGTTAAATCCTCGATTTTGCGGCTCCACTCTGGATATAGCCATCGTGATCGCAGACAAAGATCGAGAAACGGGCCCGGGGGAATGCCTTCTGCATGGGGGGCCAACATTCCCGCAGCCGCACGACTAGCGGCCTGAGCTATATCTCGAACTAGGAGGGTAACTTTTGCCCCGCGCAATTGCAAATCGACGGCGATCGCTAATCCGATGATACCACCGCCCACGATCAAAATTTCGCTAGTTGAGTTCTTGACCCTCCCATGGCTAAAAGCGAGGGATTCTTGGTTCAACGACATGGCTTAAAAATCTAAAGGAAATGTAACCTTGATCCTAACTCGCAATTAGTCAGCCGAGAGGAGGGAGAAGTGGGGCTACTGGCATAATTTAAGCTTAAGATAATTTGTAGTCGATCTTTTCTAAGCTTCCCTTTTTCTTTAGAGCATTATGACTTCCCCTGCTGTCGATCGAGTTTATCAAGGTCAATTCGGAGAGTTTACGATTACGGATAGTGATCGCCTAGGGGTGCGTCTCTACCGTCTGGGTTTAAATTTAGCGGCTTTTAGTTTCGCTGTCGCTACAATTATAGTTCTCACCCGACCGCAATTACTGCCCCTGACTAACCTTTTATACATGGGTTTTTGTCTGGGGTTAGGCATCAGTTTATTGACTATCCATATATATTTAATTCCCCTCCATCGTCTCCTGCAATTTTTTTGGCTAATCGGGGCGATTACTTCCCTAATTTTCAGCCTCTATTCTCACCTTTCTCCCCTAGAATTTGTCTATAACCATCCGGTGAGTTTATTCGGTGTCGGCTTTATTTTTGCTAGTCTCACGGGGATTTATTTCAAAGAAGCTTTTTGTTTTAATCGTCTAGAAACCAAGTTTTTAACCCCTCTAGTTCCCACTCTTTTACTCGGTCATCTTTTGGGGATATTGCCCTTAAATTGGGAAAAGGGGCTATTAATTCTCTGGGCGACTTTATTCGTTATCTTTGCTCTGAGAAAATTAAGCCAACCTCTCCCCAACGATATCGGTGATAAATCGGTCTTTGAACATCTTAATCACTGATAAACTCTCCAGAGATTAAAATCTATTCTAAGATATAGTCTTGCGGGCAAGTGAGTGGAACGAACCACTCCAGACACAAAGGACACAAAGATCGATCACTACTATATAAGTTAAACTGATCGGGTTTCAGCTTTTTGTTCTTTGTCTCTTTCTGGTTTATTCTTGGTCAGTAATCAGTAAACAGTAATCAGTGAAAAGATAGTAAGAAACTTATATTTAATACTGTCACTTAAAACTCAAATCTGATAACTGATAACTGATAACTGATAACTGTTACCTATCTGGGGGCCTCGATGGTAGCCGGATTAGTAGTATTGGCAGTCTTGCTAGTGAACATTTGTATCAGGCTAAAACCGACAAAAGCGAGTAAAGCTATGCCACCAATAGCAGTAACAATTTTACCCACGAGATTTTCTGTGCGGGGTTGTTCGGGGGCATCCTCGTTGGGATCCTCCGAATGGGCAAAACGATTGTAGAGGAAATCGAGGGCTTCATTGCGAAGTTCGTAGTAACGGGGATCCTCAGTAATTTGGGAACGAACCCGGGGACGAGCAAAAGGCATCTTTAACACCTCCCCGATTTTAGCGCTTGGGCCGTTGGTCATCATCACCAAGCGATCGCACAAGAACAAAGCCTCATCAATATCGTGGGTAATCATCAACACGGTTAACTGGTGTTCTTGCCAGATTTTCAGCAATTCTTCCTGTAATTCTTCTTTAGTAATCGCATCTAGGGCTCCAAAAGGTTCATCGAGGATGAGGACTTGGGGACGAATGGCCAGGGCGCGGGCGATCGCAACCCGTTGTTTCATGCCTCCCGATAATTGGGGGGGTTTTTTCTGGGCTGCTTCTGTCAATCCCACTAAGGATAGATTTTCTTCCACGATTCTCACCTTCTCAGCGTGAGATTTTTGGGGATAAACCGAACTAACCCCGATATAAACGTTCTCAAAGGCAGTTTTCCAGGGCAAAAGCGAATAATTTTGGAATACCATCATCCGGTCCGGTCCTGGTTCCTTAACCTCTTTATCCTGTAGCAGCACTTGCCCACGACTAGGAGAAGAAAACCCCGCCACCATATTCAAAAGAGTCGATTTACCGCAGCCGGAGTGACCGATAATGCAGACAAATTCCCCCTCATTGACTTGCAGCTCCACACCGTCTAAAACGGTGTAAACCCCTTCGGGAGAGGGGTATTCTTTGGCAACATTACTAACTAATAAAAAAGGCTGGGTGGTGGTGCTGGAATTCACGGTCTTATCGGTAAAAGTTTGCATATTCGTCCTAGATTTATTTTAAGGTGGGCAAAGCCCACCACAACCATTAATTAGCGACGGGATCATCGAGGAGAACTTCTGAGACGCGATAATCGCGACGGATCGAAAAACGTTCCAGATAGCCGATCGGATCGTCAGGATTGAAAATAAGACGATCAAAGAGGGCAAAACTGTGGCGATCGGGTTCCAAATCGGGAAGGCCCAGGGACCGGCAAGCTTCACCAAACAGATCGGGACGACGGACGCGTTCAATCACTTCCACCCAGTTGCGGGGGAACGGTGCGTAACCCCAACGAGCAAGCTGAGTTAGGGTCCATAGGGCCTCACTGCGGCCTGGACAGTTAGCTTGATCGACGTAAAACTGATTAAATCGGAATAGGGGTTCGGGGGCAGTTCCTAAACCGCGATCGTAACCATCGAGGAAACCGGGGCGGATAATTGCCCTATCCACACCCACATACTGGGGCTGACTGAGAATATTAACGATATGTTCTCGATTACGCTGATCATCGCAGTATTCACAGGCTTTAATTAAAGCTTTCACCATGGCGATATGGGTTTCGGGATGTTTCGCTGCCCAAGTTTCCTTGACTCCGAGGACTTTTTCCTGGTGTCCGGGCCAAATATCGAGATCGGTGGCGATAACGTAGCCTAATTTTTCGTGAACGGCGTAGGAGTTCCAGGGTTCCCCCACACAATAACCGTCGATCTTACCCGCTTTTAGTAGGGAAACCATTTGAGGCGGCGGAATTACGGCTAAATTGACATCACTATCGGGATCGATGCCGCCACTAGCTAACCAGTAGCGTAACAGTAGATTGTGCATGGAAGCGGGGTGAACCATGCCGAAAGTGGCGATTTTATCGGGACTTTGCTGGAGGGCCTCCTTTAAGTCCTCGAGTTTTTCTACCCCCAATTCCCTGTATTTATTGCTGAGGGTGATGGCGTTACCGTTGCGACTGAGTACCAAAGCACTAATCACGGGGACAGAGGGCTTATTTCCAGCCCCAATGGTCATGCTCAGGGGCATTCCCGCCACCATCTGGGCCGCATCGAGACGACCGGTGGCCACTCCTTGGGCGAGTGCTTTCCAGTTGGGTTCCCGTTGCAGGACAACATCCTCTAATCCTTCCTCGGCGAAGAAACCTTTCTCTTTGGCGATAATAATCGGAGCGCAATCGGTGAGGGGGATAAAACCGATGGTGGGATTGGTTTTCAATCTGGTAGCTTGGCCGATCACTGTTACTGGTTCGGTGGGTTGGCCGACTTTCTTCGATCGCTTCTGTTGGTTGAGGAAATAAACGATCTCGTTACGGAGGGAGTAGTAACTGGGATGGTTAACTACTTCCAAACGATGCCGGGGCCGGGGAATGGGAACATCGAGAATCTGACCGATATGGGCCTCTGGACCGGTGGTTAACATCACCACTCGATCGGATAGTAATAGGGCTTCATCCACATCGTGCGTGACCATGATACAGGTAACGTGGCTTTCCTCGACGATTTCCATCAAACGTTCCTGTAAATTGCCTCTGGTTAACGCATCCAGCGCCCCAAAGGGTTCATCAAGTAGCAGGACTTTTGGCCGTAGGGCTAAAGCGCGGGCGATCGCTACCCGTTGTTTCATGCCTCCCGATAATTCTCCCGGTCGTTTGTTGGCGGCATGGCGCAGGTGTACCATATCGATACTATGTTCGATGACACTTTTGCGTTCAGCAGCCGGTAGATGACGCAGCACGCGGTTAACTCCTAGGGCGATATTTTCCCGGACGGTTAACCAGGGCAGCAGAGAATAATTCTGGAAGACTACCATGCGATCGGGACCGGGACCTTTAATTTCTTTTCCCTCTAAAATCACCCCTCCCACCGTCGGGCGATCGAGTCCAGCGACCATATTTAAGAGGGTGGATTTCCCGCAACCGGAGTGACCGATTAAAGAGATAAATTCCCCTTGAGTAACGCTGAGATCGATATTTTTTAGGGCGATATATTGACGGCCATCGGGGAGAGGGAAAACCTTATCAATGTGATCGACTTCAATAAATGCAGACATTTTCAGTTATCAGTTATCGGTTATCAGTTATCAGTTATCAGTTATCAGTTATCAGATGTGAGTTTTTAGTTTACTGTTTACTTAAAAAGCTCCCCACACCCTGCCCCCACCCAAAAATTTTTCAGCAAACCCTATTTATTTTCTTCGGGTACAACTAATTTAGCGATGTAGGCCATGAGGCGATCGAGTAGGAAACCAACAATACCCACATAAATCAGGGCGAGGATAATTTCACTGATCATGGAACTATTCCAAGCATCCCAGATAAAAAAGCCAATTCCCACGCCACCGATCAGCATTTCTGCCGCTACAATCGCCAACCAAGATAAACCGATACCGATTCTTAATCCCGTGAAAACGTAGGGAACGGTGGCGGGAAAAAGAATATTGAAAAAATATTCAACTTTGGATAATTTCAACACTCTAGAGACGTTTTTATAGTCTTGGGGAACCTGCTGTACTCCCACGGCTGTGTTAATAATAATTGGCCAAATTGCTGTAATAAAAATTACAAATATGGCACTAGGTTCGTTATTACGAAAAGCCGCTAGGGAGATGGGTAGCCAAGCTAGGGGGGGAACGGTACGCAGGATTTGAAAAATCGGATCGATCGCATCATAAACTAGGGCGCTGCTACCGATTAAAATACCCGCAGCGATGCCAACAATAGCGGCAAGGGTAAAACCGACGGCCACCCGTTGTAAACTGGCGAAAATTTGCCAGAATAACCCCACATCCGTGCCACCATTATTGAAAAAGGGATTAATAATTAATTCCCAGGTATCGCTAACCACTTTAGTGGGACTAGGGAGGGGAGCATCGGGACTAAAACAGAGTATTTGCCAGATGAGAAGGAAAATTAATAAAGCAATCGCCGAAGTTGCTAGTTTGGGTAATTTTTTTTTGAGGTCTTTTACCCATTTCGGACCTTGAGAACGACGAGAAATAGAAACAGCCATAATCAGTTATCAGTGGTTCAGTTATCAGTTATCAGTGGTTCAGTTATCAGTGATCAGCATCAGTGATCAGTTATCAGTTATTAATTACCAGTTATCAGCAAATCATCTTTAACTGTTGACTGATTACCGATCACTGAACCACTGATTTAAACCTTTTTAATCTTGAGAGATTTCAGGTAAGCGGTGGGATTTTCGGGGTCAAAAGTAACACCATCAAAGAAAGTTTCCACACCGCGAGAGGTAGAGGTGGGAATTTGATCAGCCGGAACATTGAGGGCTGTGGCGGCTTCTCTCCAGATATCTTCCCGGTTAACCTTATCAACTAAAGCTTTGATGTCCGTATCGGCGGGAATATAGCCCCAACGGATGTCTTCAGTCACAAACCAAGTATCATGACTCTTGTAGGGATAGGAAGCGTTATCAGCCCAGAATTTCATGGCTACGGGGCTATTTTCGATTTTGCGACCATCACCGAAATCGATATTACCCTGCATTCTGCCCAAGATATCGGCGGGGTCAATTTTCAGCCATTCCCGTCCTGAAATAATCTCGCACATTTCCTTAACATTAGCGGGATCGTTGCACCATTGCTGCGCTTCTAGAACAGCCATAGTTAAAGCTTTTGCCGCTTTGGGATTTTTATCCACCCAATCGGCGCGTAAAGCGAAGGCTTTTTCGGGGTGATCCTTCCACAGTTCCCCAGTAATCAGGGCCGAATAACCGAGTTTTTTGTTAACTAATTGGGCGTTCCAAGGTTCCCCCACACAGAAAGCTTGCATAGTGCCGACTTTCATGTTAGCCACCATTTGTGGTGGAGGAACAACAATTAGGGATAGATCTTTATTCGGATCGATGCCGCCGGCGGCTAACCAATAGCGCATCCAGAGATCGTGAGTACCACCGGGGAAAGTTACGGCGGCTTTAACTTCTTTGCCCGCAGATTTAGCTTTAGCGAAGGATTCTTTCAGTACACCGCTATCGAGGGCAACTTTTAGATCCATGTATTCATTAGAAATGGAAATCGCTTGACCGTTGGTATTCAAACGCGCCAGAATATACATTGGTACGGGCTGTTTGGTGATTTTGCCCAAGGTCATTAGGTAGGGTATGGGGCTGAGGATGTGGGACCCGTCGATACCGTTACCCGCCGAACCGAGTTCGAGGTTATCGCGGGTTGCAGCCCAAGAAGCTTGTTTCATCACTTGCACATCGGGCATCCCGTGTTTAGCGAATAAACCTTTTTCCTTGGCGATAATCAAGGGGGCAGCGTCGGTGAGGGCAATAAAACCTAGTTTAGCGGTGGTGACTTCGGGAGTTTCTCCACTGGCAACGGGGGAAGCTGCAGGACTGCCGGCCGGGGAGGGACTGGTCGCGGTATTATTGGGAGTGGCGCAACCGTGGAGAATTGCTGTTCCTACGGCAGTTGCCCCGGCAGTGAAGATAAATCTACGTCTAGAAAGTTTACTCATGGACTAAAAAATCGTGATTAGAAACTAAACAAAGGTGATGAAACGGTGAAAAATTCTCATTATTTCCCCTAACTGACTGCGGTGATAACCGAGAAAATTTCTTGAAAGTAACTGTTGATTCAGTAAGGAGGCTTTGACTATTTTTATCTCTCGATCGCTTTTGCTTCTCCATCTGGGGAGATTTAGCAGTAGTTTTTGTCTAAGAGATTTTTTCTAGAAGCATAACAGTTTTGAGGAGTCGATAGATAGATAGGGGCGGTTTTTGGTCATCTGGGCTAGAAAGATCAGTTTATTTCAGGGTTATTACCGAAGCAATTAACTTAAATTTACAGTCTTCAACAGGAAAATTCGTATAGATTGTTACAAAATATTGCCAGTCATGTAATAAAAGCATAAAAATTTGTCTGAAACGCATGGTAGGGCGATGGGGATTTTTAGCCATCTTGACTCAGTTATCGGATTTGAGTTTGCAGTTCAATGATTACTGGTTGGGTGTATCTCACATTTGTGAATCTCTCCCAGTTATGGTGAGCAGCAGAAGTTATTAAAAGAGGGTGAAGGCAATTCGCCCCTACAATAATATTATTGCGCCAATGGTAGGGGCCAATCGTGGTCAGTGAGTTTATCGAACTGCGTGCGCCCAAAATGTAATAAGCTGCCCGCGTATTTAAATTGCTTGTTGAGATGAGGCACTCTTGCACTCTGGCAACAGTAAAGGGATTGAGGGAGATTCGGCTAATCTAAGAATAAGCGGTTTAAATACGTCTTAGCTGATTGAATTTTGGCAGCATCAAACAGAGGTAACTTAAATGTCCGAAAAACAAGAACGACGGGTTCAGAAAAACGACGGCTATCAAGCTAAAATTGATAAACCCCCTGGTAAACCGCCCACGGGTGGTTCTAATGTTAAACCGCCACCAAATCAGTACAAGGAGAAAAAATAAAATCTTGGGGGGCTATTCCCCCTTTTACCTGTTCCCTGTTCTAACTGATAACTGATAACTGCTCACTGATAACTGATAACTGAATATGGCTTATTCTCGCATTAAAAAACTAGCAAATTATCTACGTCCCCATTGGCAAATAGTAACTTGGGGGGTAGTTGCTTTGCTTGTTGTTAATCTTTTGGGTGTTTATATACCGCTTTTAATCCGGGATAGCATCGATGATTTAAGTAAATCCTTTGACTTCCAAAAAATCATTTACTATGTGATTTTTATTATCGCTTTAGCCTCGATTATGTGGTTTATCCGCATGATTTCCAGAGTGCTATTATTCGGGATCGGTCGTCAGGTAGAGTTCGATCTTAAACAAAAAATCTTTCAGCATTTATTAACCCTTGAACCTGCCTATTTTTCGCGGCAAACTTCAGGAGATTTAATCAACCGTGCCACTAGCGATGTGGATAATATCCGTCGTCTGGTGGGTTTTGCTTTGCTCAGTTTGGCTAATACTTTTTTTGCCTATGGGTTAACTTTGCCCGTAATGTTAGCGATTCATATTCCCCTTTCAGTCGCCGCCATTTCTGTCTATCCTTTGATGTTAATTGCTGTGCAGTTATTTAGTGGTCGTCTGCAGCGACAACAGAAAAAAGTACAAGAAAAACTCTCGCATCTGAGCGATTTAATTCAAGAGGATATGAGTGGTATTACTCTGATTAAAATCTATGCCCAAGAAGGTAACGAGCGCCTAGCATTTAAACAAAGAAATCGCAAATTATTACAGGCTAATTTAGATTTAGTCCAGACTCGTAATTTTCTTTTTCCCCTGATTGAAGCTTTATCCTATGTGAGTTTATTGGCGTTGCTTGCCCTCGGTACTAGACAAATTATATCGGATAATATCACCATTGGGGACTTTATTGCTCTGTTAATTTTGGCGGAAAGATTAGTTTTTCCCACTGCTTTATTAGGTTTCACTATTACGGCCTACCAACAGGGAGAAGTGAGTATTGATCGCCTAGAAACTATCCTGTTAGCTGAGGCTAAAATTAAAGACAATGCCGATTGTATTCACCTAAAAAATATTCAAGGAAAAATTACCGCCAAAGCCTTGACTTTTTTCTATCCTGATGCTAAAGAACCAGCCTTAAAATCTCTTTCTTTTACCATTAATCCGGGGGAAATGGTAGCGGTAGTCGGTGCGATCAGGTCGGGAAAATCTACCCTTGCTAACGCTATTCCCCGTCTTTTGGATATTGCGGAAGGACAGTTATTTATTGATAATCAAGATGTCACTCAAATTGCTCTTGAAGATCTGCGAAAAGCGATCGCTTATGTTCCCCAAGAAAGTTTTTTATTTAGTACCACCATCGAAGATAATATCCGTTATGGCGATCCGCTGCTGAATTTTTCGGCAGTGAAATCGGCGGCCAAACAAGCGAGAATTGAGGAGGAAATCGAGAATTTCCCGCAAAAATACGGAACTTTAGTGGGAGAACGTGGGATTACTCTTTCCGGGGGTCAACGTCAACGGGCCTCTTTAGCGCGTGCTTTAGCCATCCAAGCACCGATTTTAATCCTTGATGATGCCCTATCTAGCGTCGATAATCAAACGGCCACGGCTATTTTGGAAAATCTCAGCCAAGAAAGCCAAAAAACCGTGATTTTTATCTCCCATCAATTATTGGCCGCTGCCACTGCTGATCGCATTTTTGTCATGGACCTCGGAGAAATTGTCCAGATAGGAACCCACGAGGAGTTAATCGCAGTCCCCGGAGTCTATCAAAATCTCTGGCAACAGCAGCAGTTAGAGTCTAAGGTTTTAGATTAGCCGATAAAATAGGGAATCTGCTAGTTATTACCGGTGAAGTTGTGGACTATCTCAATTATTCCTTAAGACTGTTTAAATGCAGCACAGCAGTTATCTTTTAGCGACAATGAACAAGGAGCAACTTTTAACCGAACCTTTTTTACAATTACCCACCGAAACATCAATACAAGTGATTTGGTTTACGGAATTTTTTGGCACTGGTCATCAAGTCCGCTACGGGGAAAAACTAGAAAAAATGGCCCCCGCTCGCACTAGCAAATTAACTAGAGTTAGAGAAGATGCTCAATCGAGAACCCTTGAAGCTTATCAATCTTTAAGCGATCGAGAAATTTGGCGACATCAGTCCGAAATTACTGATTTAAATCCGGGGGAAAGGATTCCCTATCAAGTCACCAGTTTTCAGGAAAATAAAGCGATTAGAAGTGATATTTATACTCTTACCCCAAGACCAAAAAAAGGAACTAATCTCAAAATTCTGCTCACTTCCGATCATCAATTAATGCCTATGACTGCCGCTAATTTACAAAAAGTTATTGAAACTATTGGACAGGTGGATGCAGTTTTTTTAGCAGGAGATTTAGTTAATATACCCGATCGAGCTTCCGAATGGTTTGATGATAGTCGCGGTGGGGCATTTTTTCCCTGTTTACAAGGTCGTGCTAATTATCCTCTGACAAAGAATGGTATTCAGACTATTTATAAAGGGGGAGAAATTATTCAAAATGCTCCCTTATTTCCTGCTATTGGTAATCATGAAGTTATGGGCAGATTTTCTACTTCTAGAGATTTAAATGAACAGTTTAAAGATGCTATTCCTCAATTTATTGCTAAACAACTAGCAGAGGATACAGCAGCAATTAGTGAAAACTGGCTAAAAAATAATGCTTTTAACACAGACACCTACGAAGAAATTTTTTCTTTGCCTCAAAATAAATATTATTCTCTGACCTTTGGCGATATTCGTTTAGTGGTTTTATATGTTACTAATATCTGGAGAAATCCCAATTTAGAACCCAGTGCAAGGGGAAGATATTACGAAAATCAAAGAGACTTAGATAGACGAGATCGCTGGGGTTACGGTCAGCATATTTTTGAGCCAATTGCTCAGGGTAGTCCTCAATATCAATGGTTAGAAAAAGAGTTAAATAGTCGAGAATTTCAAGAGGCTAAATATAAGGTAGTTATGTTTCATCATCCTCCCCATACCCTAGGAGGAAATATCGTTCCACCCTACACCGATCCCGTGCCGACAATTCAACGGGATGCCACGGGAACAGTTAGATCAGTACGTTATGATTATCCTCAAGAAAATGATTATATTATTCGTGATCTCATTCCCTTATTAGAATCAGCCAAGGTTAATTTGGTTTTTTATGGTCATTCTCATTTATGGAATCGTTTTCTTAGTCCTAAGGGTATGAATTTTCTTGAATCTTCTAACGTTGGTAATAGTTATGGCGCTCATTTAGGTGATAAAAAACGTCCTGTACCTCTCGATAGAAATTATGCGGCCATCGGTAATCCCAATGGATTACCAGCAATTATCCCGAATATTGCTCCTCTAGTGGATTGGGTTAATCAACCTTTACCCTATATTGCCAGTAATGATCTGACGGTTTTTAGCATTTTAGATACAGAAAAAGGAACCGTGAGCAGTTATCGTTTTGATACCCGTTATCCTGACTCCGAGGTAATTAAATTTGATGAATTTGATCTTTTTAGCGTAGGTGAAATATAATAAAATCAAAGAGTGCCGGTTAAATAGATTCTCTTGGGGTTAATTCTATGACTACTGTTACCAGCAATGATATTCAATAATTGAAAGACTTACTCTCGACAATACGAGAAGAAACCCGTGAGCAAATAAGTTCCTTGCGAGAAGACACCCGCGAGCAAATTGATACGCTAAAGGAAGATAATCGCCAACAACTAGAAACCCTGAGAGAAGAAAATAACAAGCAATTTATTAACCTACACAAAGAAATCACGGAAGTCAAAATTATCACAGCTAAAATTGAAGGAACAATTCAATCCCAAGCAGTATTAACCCAAAAAATTCCCGATTTAGTTGAGCGGTTGATAAGGTTTTTAATTGGGCGATCGCCTGCTCAAGTCGTTCAGTCATAGACAACATCTAGCGTATAGGGCTTAATATATTCTAGCTTTCACGTTGCTGCAGCGATGGCGTACTGCTACCCAGTGCCTTCAGCATCGCACTCTACTTCAACGCTTCGATCGTAACTAAACCACCCTCAATTGCCTGAATTCGCAAATCTTATCCTCGTAATAGCTGCATCCCAATCAACGGAACCGTCTCTGATTCGTTGATGTAAATCTCACGATATTGCCCGTCCCAGATCACAAGCCCGATGTAAACTTCAAACGTGCAGAAAGTCCCATCGCCTAATGTCGCAAGATCTCGACCCTCCCAAATAAACCCTAACCTAGCAATTATGTCAGACGGCAAGGTGAGAAAACCTGAAAATCCTGTATCAATTACAGCATCTACTATCTGCGTTGTTTCATGGTTTCTGACTGCGATCGCAAACGTCGCCTCACACCCTTGATTTACACGACCTTGCATCATGGCTTTGTTCTCAGGCTCCTTGCGCCAAAGTGATCGACGGCTGAATGCCCAATGCGAACAAACCATGTCTGAGTATCAGGCACTCGTGCAGAAAGTTGCTTCGCTGCGCTTACCAAATCATCCGCTACTTCAAAAGCCCCTGTTTCAATGTTGATCGCCACAATTCTCCCCTGATTTCCCTCCTCGACTTGGGGACGTACCTGAGATTGATAAATCTCATTACCACGTCGAGCAAATTCTTCTTTACTGTAGCGGGGTTGTCGAACTGTCATTGAAGCGACCCTGGGGCGACTTTTGCCCCTCTATTTTAATCAAACATGGGGAATCTTCCCTAACATTCCTCAACTGGTCCCACCAGAGCGGCATCGTACTTAAACTCACAGCTTCAATCCATGGGCAGAGTACGTTCCCCAAAATCGATCGGTGGGGCAGTGGGAGCCAGATTAGGAAACGCACCCTACAAGATCGGCGATCGCACTTTTTTAGAATTCATAATTAAATGTCCTAATATCAGGTTCAAATGCTTCCTTTACAAGTTCTTTACTCTTCTCAGAATAGTAACTCTGATATGGTTTTGTATTTGATACATTTAGTTTTGGTAACGAGACGGAGATTCCAATGCGAGAGCATATTTCGTTGAAGTCATTATCTAGGCTTTCATATCTCCCAACAAAGTCAACAAGCAACTCATTGTTCTCATATATAAAATCTTTTTGATATCTAACTTCATTTTCACATCGCCATTTTATATATTCTTCAAAGCTACCTAAATTTTTTGTTAACTCATGCTGATGATGTGTTTCTGATTTCAACGCATATTTGTAGAGTGAAACTTGCCAATCCCATGGGTTTCTGACTACAGCAAATGAAAAATACTCATTGAATTTCTCTGCTCCAAGACTCTCTTTTATTTCGGATGCCTTGACATGCGCAGGAAATGGATGAGGATCAAAGAAAGGAGAAGGAAAGCCCGCCTTTTTTATCAACCTATAAGCTTTCCACTGCCATGGACTTATTGCAAATGGTCGTAGCACCGTTGTAATACTTGTGCCAGCATTCTTATAAATATGGACGAATATAAACTTGTACTCTCTCGATATCAGCATGCGTATTATTCTCCTCGTGCCTAACTACATATTATAGGTCAACTTTCTGTATAACACTCTCGGCTCTTCTGGTTTCTGTGTGGAAACGAGGTCTATACTGATAGTTTATTTAACAAAATAGTCCTAAAAGTCTTTCCCAGTAAACATTTCACAATTTCATAAGCAAAAATTATCACACAAAGTCGAGAAGAGCCCACTCTCCAGAGTAACGATATGAGTCAACTTTCTGTATATCACTCCATTTGGGCGCAATCGCAAGAAAATTTCCCCATATCACACCCAAAAGCGTGTTAGCCAGATTAGTTTACTGCAAACAATCTCTTTTAAGGAGACTTATCACAGAAGCCTTCTAGAATTCTAGCAAAGATTCTTAGAGCTGACTGCACTTTGTCACAAAATTTTACTATTATTTTGGCACTCTTAATGGTTAGAAGGGAAACATTGATCGCCAAGTCTGGTCAATTTTTGTCCAACGCATTTCAGGAAATGACCTAAATAAGTAGCTAGAGATAATTAATTACACATATTTAACTACCTCTTGCCTATTCTAACCAAGAAATTAATTTTGACCACTACTTATTACTTAATTACTGTTTATTTTGTAATTTTATCACTAATTCCTGGAAAGGTTGCCAATCGTCTTTAGAGGTAATTGCTTCCCAAACCGATTCGATTAGCGGTCTAAGTAAAGCAGTTTTAGGATTATAATGCTTTAAAGTGTCGTCAATTTGAGACAAGGAATCTGGGGGTGATTGATTTAAGACCAAACTATATAACTCTCGCCAACGTTGCCAATCAGCTTTTGGTAAATCCATATTTTCAAGAATTAGAGAACTATTTTCTCGCCAACCGTAATTAAATTGTTCACTTAATTGATAGAAAAATTCGTGATAACCGAGGCCTGTTTCTTGGAGAATTTCCACGGTTTTGCTAACCAGTAAAGCGGATTCGGGAGTAAAAATATCCTCAAAACCTAACTTTTTAAGCATCATTTTTTGATAATAAAAATTGTAGCGCTGGTCATAGTTAGCCAAGGCCATATCTAACTCTAACAAGGAGACAACCATGGCCAGGGGAGATTGCAGTAACTCTAGATTTAAACGACAGATAAAAGGCTGATTACCGTAACTATAACGACCACCGTAGTCGAAATAGGCCGCCGTAAATTGGGGGTTATAGGAAGGAATAAAAGCGTAGGGACCATAATCAAAACTTTCCCCCGTAATTGACATATTATCGGTATTGAGAACCCCATGACAAAAACCTGCGGCCATCCATTGGGCTGCTAATTTAGCGGTTCTTTCAATCAAAGCGGCGTAAAATTTTAAATAGCGATCGCTATCTTGGGGATCGATTTCAGGATAATAATAAATAATCACATGATCGAGGAGTCTTTTAATTAAATCGGCACGTTTAATATGAAATAAACGCTCGAAAGTCCCGAAACGAATATGAGAATTACTAACTCGAATCATCACCGAAGATCGCGTCGGGGAAGGTTCATCACCACGCCAGAGGGGTTCCCCCGTTTCCACCAAACTCAAACAGCGAGAGGTATTCACCCCTAAACCGCGTAAAGCTTCCCCGGCTAAGACTTCTCTAACTCCACCCTTGAGAGTTAACCTACCGTCCGCGTGACGGGAATAGGGGGTCCGTCCCGATCCTTTCGTACCAAAATCGTATAATTTGCCATCAATACCCCTAACTTGACCGTAGAGAAAACCGCGACCATCTCCCAAAAAAGGATTATACTCGCCAAATTGATAACCATGGTAACGCAGGGCTAAAAAGGGGGTCAGGGCTTGAAATTTACCAAAAGCCTCGATAAAATGCTCATCTAAGGTTAATTCTGGCTGAATTCCCACCAAAGGTAATAAAGCATCATTGCGAAAACGAAGGATATGACGGGGAAAATCCGCAGCCGCAACTTGATCGTAGTATTGGTCCCCCAAGTCCTGCATGGCGCTTTCGGAAGGGAGACTGAGAAAGGGATTGGTGAGATGGTCTGTCATAGTGGTGGTGTCGATCGAGCGTTGAGGCGATAAAGTGATAAAGATAGCCAAAAATTTTTCTACTGAGACTATCAAACAGCGATGCCCGATTCTATTATGTATCAAGGGGACTATTTTCTTGTCCTTGAGGCCGATCAACCTGAACAATTCCAGACTCCCGACCAGTTACGCGATAAGTTAAAAGATTTAATCGCCGCAAAACCGGAGATTTGTCCCCGACAATTGGCAAAATTCTCTAGTTTTGAGGAAAAAGCTCTCTATCTGCGCGATAATTACTGCGAGTTAGACCTGGGTGAGGGGGGTTATCTACAATGGTATGTGGTCCGTTTGGAAAAATAAGGAAACCCATTATTAAGTAGTTAGGTGTTAAAAACTGTCAGACACTCCCTTTATCAAGTAGGGCTGTTTTATTCTCCCATCAGAATATCAAAAGTAAAAGCGATCACTGTCTTTGTAAAATGAGAAGTGACCGCACTTTCCACTCTCCTATTAAACAGGATTGAGAAGGACTAACTATTCTATCATCAGTCAGAGCGAGGTAAAATTATAGATTATGGAATCACCGATCGAACGTTTTCGACTATCTCAAACCGCCAAAGATAGCCTCATAAAATTAAAACGCTACACCAAAATTGACCAATGGAATATCCTCTGTCGTTGGGCTTTTTGTCGTTCCCTTGCTGAACCGAGTCTCCCCTCTCCCGTTCCTATTCCTGCCGATAGCAATGTAGAATTATCTTGGAAAGTATTCGGGGGAGAAATGGCCGATATTTTCTTAATTGCCCTCAAACAACGTTGTCATCAAGACGGATTAGGAACCGATAAAGAAACTCTAACTCAACAATTTCGCTTACATTTACATCGCGGGATCGGTTATCTTGCTGGGGATGCCAAGCTAAAGAAAATCGATAATTTAATCGAATTAGAGAGGGAAAATCTGAGAGAATCCTAAACAATAATCATCTATCTTCCTCTCTGTGTTCTTTGTGCCTCTGTGGTTTATACTTAATCCTTATAATGGTTTAAACTCACCTTAAAAAACTTTTGGTCGGCCTAAAGTAGTGATATAGATAACTGCTTCATCGGAGGGAATTCCTAACACTTCATTAACTTGATCATCAAAAAAACCACCGATACCACTAACCCCTAACCCCAGATGAATAGCTGCTAAATTTAATCTCTGTCCCAAATGACCCGCATCTGCATGAAGATAACGATAGACTCGATCGCCATATTTAGCCACTGCTTTTGACAGATCCGCCGTATGAAAAACCGCAGCAGCCGCATCTCGTCCCAAATCCTGACCTAAACAGAGATAATGTAACTCTTGCCGGAAATTTTTAAAGCGAATTTGCCGCAATTCTTGGGCTTTAGGAGCATAATAATAACAGCCTTCCTCTAATCCAGTTACTGCCGAAACAGCGATAAAAGTTTCCAATAAATCCAGAGCAAAATAATCGGGATTGGGATCGAGATTTTGGTCGGCATAATCTTGGGGTTGATAGGTAAAATGCAGCAGCGCTCGCAATTCGTCTAAACTGAGACTAGCACCACTATAAGCGCGGGTAGATCTGCGTTTAAGCATCGTACTTTCCAGATCGATTAAATCTTCCCCCCAATTGACGGGACGAGATGTCACCGAAACTTTTAGACAAAAAGGAAAATTATATTTATCTTCCCAATTAGACGGGGTAATATTTGCTTCTATCTTCTCATCTGTGGCTATGATAGTGGCTTGGTGTAGAGAGTTTAATAATTCCCCCTCGGCAATTTTGGGATAAAGAGTCGTGGTTGTCGAAGGGAGTGCCGTGGTACTAGGGGGGAGATTTTGCCGGATATTGAGCAGATCTGCCAAAGGAATCACCGTCATGACACTTTCTTTCTCGGAATCAAGATAAAGCAATTCATTCATCTGACTATCGTTAAAACCACCGATTAAATGAGCGCGATAGTCATTAATCGAGGCTGATAGCTCAATATTGCCCAATAAATGCCCTGTATCGAGGAAAATACGCCGATAGGCTCGATCCTCGTAGCGCCAAGCGGATCGATAAAAAATGGCACTGGTAACTAAAGCGATATCGGTATTTTCTAAAACAGGATTCCAGAAACAAGCAGATTGTAGGTTCGTCCAGACATCACTTTCCCAGAATAAAAGCAGCGAGTGACTTTGACCTTGATAACTGTAGAGACCGGCGGGTAAAAATTCCGTGCCACGGGAGATCAGATAGACCTCGGCGGGGTATAATCCACCAGCAGAGGGTGCAGAACGCAGGTACAAGGGACTACCCATAGTGGCGATTTTGGCAGTTAATCCATAGCTACAGCCCAAAATTCGCGATATACGTCGCCAAAAGTCTCCTTTCTGGGGAACTATTTGACGGGAGAGGTAGGGTTTGAGATCGAAAGTCTGACCGATTTTGTATTCTTTGAAAGGATAGGGTTGTTGACTCCAATCAAGACCTTTACTTTTTGAAGCGATCGTCTGGGGGTCGTATTTGGTCCGCTCGTGGTAGTATTGGGCGATCGAGATTGGCTGATCTGGCATGATAAAGATAGGCTGTCTAAGCTTTACTTTTTAGTTTAATATCGATGACCCCCAAAAAATCAACCAGCCAGAGAGTCGATTGGCTAAAAGTAAAGATAATCACCAATTTCACCCACATAAAATCTATGGAAATTATCGCTGTTTTACTGGGAGTTTTCGGTTTAGGGACAGGTGCGGGTTTATTAGTCATCCGTAACTATTACCACATCTGTCAACCGAGTGAAGTTTTAATTTTTGCCGGTAGTCGTCGTCCCACGGCCACGGGCAAAACCATCGGTTATCGTTTGGTAAAAGGGGGCAGCAGTATTCGTTTACCGATGCTAGAACAAGTGTATCGAATGGACTTGACCAACATGATCATCGATCTCAGGGTGGTTAATGCCTATTCTAAGGGCGGTGTGCCGTTGATCGTCACCGGGGTGGCGAATATTAAAATTGCTGGGGAGGAACCGATTATTCACAATGCGATCGAGCGTTTATTGGGCAAGAAACGCAAGGAAATCGAACAATTGGCTAAAGAAACCCTAGAGGGCAATTTGCGCGGTGTCCTGGCGAATTTAACCCCAGAACAAGCAAACTCCGATCAGATTGCTTTCGCTAAAAGTCTCCTAGAAGAAGCGGAACAGGATCTGGAAAAATTGGGTTTAGTTTTGGATAGTTTGCAGATCCAGAATATTTCCGATGAGGTGCGTTATCTCGATTCGATCGGACGGAAGCAAAAAGCCGAATTACAGAGAGATGCCCGGATAGCAGAAGCAAAAGCCAGAAAAACATCGATTATCAAGGATTCCGAGAATCTACGTCTAACCGCTTTGCGTCGTATCCAAAAAGATTTAGAAATAGCCAAAGCTGACGCAGAAAAACGGGTGCGCGACACTCAAACTAAGCGCGGCGCCATGATTGCCGAGGTAGAATCGGTGGTTATGTCCGATTTAGCTAAAGTACAGGCAGAAGTGGCGGTACAAACTGCCCGAATTAAGCAGGTGAAACAGCAATTACAAGCAGATGTGATCGCCCCCGCTGCAGCGGAATGTCAACAAGCGATCGCAAAAGCCCGGGGGGAAGCAGCCAAAATTATCGAACAGGGGAAAGCGCAAGCGGAAGGAACCAAAAAACTGGCGGCTTCTTGGCAAGGAGCGGGAAATAACGCTAAAAACATCTTTTTATACCAAAAACTGGAGTTATTGCTGAAATTAATGGTCGCTAGTGTCCCAGAAGTGCAGGTGCAAACGGTGACGGTAGTGGACGGGGGTGATAGTAATCTTGTCCCCAAAATGACTGCCTTTGCCGAACAATTGCGTCAAGCTACCGGGGTGGATCTGGTACAAATGGCTAATCGCTTAGCACAAACCGAGCCATCTGTCAAGGGTAAAGACACAAATTTTGATTTTAAACAATTGCCCTCTTGAATCAGTTATCAGTTATCAGGAGACAGGAGACTCCGAGACAGGAGACTCCGAGACAGGATTCAATAGATTATTTTATTTATTCTCCCCATCACCCCATCACCCCACACCCCACACCCCACACCCCACACCCCACACACCTTTAGCTAATAGCTGCAAACCAGAGATTGTCCACTAGAATGTTAATCAAGTTTGGAGACCACCACCATGGATGACTTAATTAATGATCCCTCCCCTTCTCCCCAAGACCTAGAAATGACGCGGACTCCCCCCTGGGGAACAGTGACGGTATTGGAGGAAGGTTCCCGGTATCGCATCAATCGCATTGTCATTAAACCCGGCCATCACATGAGTACCCAAATGCACTACCATCGCAGTGAACACTGGATTGTCGTCTCCGGTACAGCGCGGGTAATCTGTGATGAAAAAGAAACTCTCCTCAAACAAAAAGAATCTACATACGTTCCCATGAATACCCGTCATCGGGTGGAAAACCCCGGTTCTATTCCTCTGGTGATGATTGAGGTGCAAAATGGCGAATATTTAGGAGATGATGATATTCACCGTTTTGATGATGCAGAATAGGACAGTTTTCTTCCGTATATACTTTAGTTATTTGCTAAAATCTCGATCGTGGATGAAAAAATTATCCTAGTTACAGGGGCTGCCCGTTCTGGGAAAAGTGAATGGGCCGAATATTTAGCCAAAATCAGCCAAAAACCCGTTATTTATATCGCCACCTCCTCGGTGGATGAAAAAGATCAAGAATGGTGCGATCGCATTGAAAGACACCGGCAGCGACGTTCCCCCCAATGGCAAACCCAAGAAATTCCCCGACAATTGAGCGAAACTATTGATAATAGCCCATTTACTCACTGTTTATTGATCGATTCCCTCGGTACTTGGGTAGCCAATTGTTTAGAAATGTCGGCAGCTGAATGGTTAGAAATTAGCGATCAATTCTTGTCTTCCCTCAAAAATGCGGCGGTTGATGTTATTCTGGTAGCGGAAGAAACCGGTTGGGGTGTGGTTCCCGCTTATCCCCTCGGTCGTCTGTTTCGCGATCGTTTAGGCGATCTCTGTCGTAGAATTGGCACAATAGCAGACGCGGTTTATCTAGTTACCGGGGGCCATGCTCTTAATTTAAGTCAATTGGGTCAGTCTTTGTCGATAATTGGGCAATAGAGAAGTTGAGCAACGATTATCAGCGTCAAGTAATTGATTTTTATGCCCTTCGTCACGATTACGATAACGATTTTACGCAAGCTCGCGCCCTTAAATTAGTAAATTATCTCTATTTACAAAAAAGCCAATCTGTGCTAGACGTGGGAACGGGATTTATAGCGGTCGCAATTGCCCCAAAAGTAAAAAGTGTCATCGGGGTTGATTTCACGCCGGAAATGATTGCCAGAGCCGAAAAAAAGCTAGAAGCATTAAATATCGAGAATATTGACCTAATTAACGCTGATATAGCTGCCATTGACTTTGCCGAGTCTAGTTTCGATCTGATTACCTGTTCTCTGGCGATTGCACTTTTCCCCGATATCCCGCAAGTGCTGGCAAAATGGTATCAATGGTTAAAAAAAGGCGGTTTGATCGCCTATCGGCTGCCGAAATTGCGACTCTAGTGAACAATTATCGCCGAGAAATCGAGAAAAATGCCACCGATCAGGGGGTATGGCAAGATGCAACCACCTTTTTTATCACTGCTAGTAAAAGTTAGAAAAAGATCATGAGTCAAGTTAAAACCATCTCTGGACGAGCTTTACCCTTGCGAGGCAACGATATTGACACCGATCGCATTATTCCGGCTCGTTTTTTGCGTTGTATCACCTTTGAAGGTTTAGGCGAACAAGTGTTCGCCGATGATCGAGCCGCTTTACAGGGGAGTCATCCTTTCGATCTACCCCAGTACCAAGGGGCGAAAATTCTGGTAGTCAATGGTAATTTTGGTTGTGGCTCTTCTCGGGAACACGCACCGCAAGCGATTTTACGTTGGGGAATTCAAGCAATTATCGGGGAAAGTTTCGCCGAAATATTTTTTGGCAATTGTATCGCTAATGGGGTTCCCTGTGTCACTGCTGAGGCAAAAACCATCACCCATTTACAGGATTTAATTGCCGCTAATCCCGAAATTCCCGTCGATCTTTCCTTGACAACCATGACAGTGGAATGGGGGGATTTTGTCGCTACCGTGTCTATGAATGAAGGTTCCCGACAGATGTTAATAGAAGGGGGTTGGGATACCTGCAGACAGCTGTTACAAAATCTCGATCTGATTCAATCTACCGCGCAAAAGTTACCCTATTTAAGTTTCGTCTAGGGAAACAATCTAGGCTGAGGGTGCGTTAGCAATAGATTAACGTACCCCGGCAGGGATTTTGTTGGAAATGCAGCAGCTGTAAATATTAAAAAATCTGCCCTATGACTAATCCTGATAATAATCTCCAAAATATCCAAGAACCGATTTTAAACGCTCCCGAAGATGTGCGAAAAATCATCGATCGCGTTTTAAAATTGGAAAGAGATAAGTTATACCAGCGCAATCCTCGCAATATCAATGATGATGTTTTAACAATTATTAAAGAAGTAATTCAATAATCAGTTATCAGTTATCAGTTATCAGTTATCGGTTTACTGAAAAAACTTCCCCATCATCCCCTCCATATAAATATGAAACTACTATCAATAAAGTTATGTAATTTTCGACAATTTTATGGTAAGACTCCTGAGATACATTTAGCGGCGAGTTCTCGCAATACGACGGTAATTTATGGCAATAATGGGGCAGGAAAAACAACAATTTTAAATGCTTGTACCTGGGTTCTTTATGAAAAATTTACAGCAGCTTTTGCCGAACCAGAGTTATTAGTTAATAAACGGGCAATTACCGAAGTAACAACGGGAACCTCCATAGAATGTTCCGCGGAAGTAAACTTTGAACATGAAAATAAACGCTATCAGGTAAAACGAAAATTTTTCGCCTACCAAGATGTAAATAGTAAGATTAAATACGGTTCAAATAGTTTATATATGCTCTACGCTGGTGATGATGGTAATTGGTACACACCCAATCAACCAGCGGAGGATATTATTAATCAAATTTTACCCGAAAGTTTACACCGTTATTTCTTTTTTGATGGGGAATATATCGATCATCAATTTCGTAGTAGCAGCCAAGGTAAAATCGCCGAAGATACAAAAGAATTATTGGGAGTTAAAGTATTAGATCGAGCGATCGAGCATTTAAAAAAAGCTAAGAAATCTTTACAAGATGAGCTTAAAGATTTAGGGGAATCGGATTTAAAAAAGTTATTAAAACAGGAAAGTAAAATTGAGCAGGATTTCGAGAAATTAAAACAGCGTCAGCAAGATATTATTAGCCAGTTATCCCAGCAAGAAGAATTAAAAAAAGCCGTGACTAATCGCTTACTAGAGTTAAGTGGTGCCGAGGAATTAAAACAGTTAAAAGAAAAATTAGAACAACAGGAAAGAAATCTGCGGCAAGATTTAGTCAGAACTAAGGATAAGTTAAAGAAATTAATTTCTCAGCAAGCTTATCAAGTCTTTTTAAAAGAAATTAATCAAAATTTTCAGCAATTAATCGATCGCCTACGACAACAAGGGGAATTACCCAGTGGTATCAAACAGCAATTTGTCCAACAATTATTAGAGGGAAAAAAATGTATTTGTGGTCAGGAATTACAGGAAAATAGCCAAGCTTATTTACAGGTACAAGATTGGATGAATAAAGCAGGAATGGCCGATGTAGAAGAAGCAGCCATTCGCTTATCTTCCACAGTCAAAGAAATGGATAAAAAAGTCTTAGATTTTTGGCAAGAAGTGGATAATTATCAAGCTAATATTCACCAGTGGCGCTTAGAATTATCTTTAGTAGAATCAGAATTAGATGAAGTGCGGGATAAATTTCGCCATTATCCCGATGAAGATATTAAAAATCTGCAATCTCGCTTAGATGCGATTGAGGATTCCCTAAAAGATTTACGCTTGGAACAGGGCAGCAATAAAAATCAACTAGATATCTATGAAAAAGAGTTAGAATCCCTGCAAAAGCAGGTACAAAAACAGCAACAAAAAGAGGAAAAATCTAATTTAGGACAACGACGTATTTTAGTGACTCAAGAGGCAATTAATCGCATTAGTGAGGTAAGACAGAGATTAGAAAATCAGTTTCGTTTGTCCTTAGAAAAACGGGTACAGGAAATCTTTAGCTCAATTTCTTTTACTCCCTATATTCCCCGTATTAGTCCCGATTACGAGGTAAGACTATTAGAAAATACCACAGGATTCGCAATTCCCGTGGCAGCTTCTACTGGAGAAAATCAGATTCTTAGTTTATCTTTTATCGGGGGAATTATCGATCGAGTGCGAGAATGGAGTCAGAAAAATACTTTGATGGGAATTGATAGCAGCACTTTTCCTCTGGTGATGGATTCCCCTTTTGGTAGTCTTGATCATATCTATCGTCGGCAAGTGGCGATCGCTATTCCTAAATTAGCCAATCAGTTAGTTGTTTTAGTGACAAAAACTCAATGGAGAGGAGAAGTAGAAACCGAGATTTCTCCCTATATTGGTAGAGAATATGTGTTAGTTTATAATTCTCCGAAAGCAGATTGTCAAGAGGATTTAATTAATCTTCATGGTGTTAATTATTCTCTGGTGAAACGCAGTCCTAATAATTTTGAATATACGGAAATTATCGAAGTTAATCGATTTTCCTCCTGACTACTAAATTCTGTTGTTATAACTAAATTTTAACTTCTAATAAAACGATCAATTGCTGTGTTCATTACCCCAACGCGACTGGATAATTCCACAAGTTCCGTGGTGACAATATTATAATCCCCTAAATATTTCTGGAGATTAGTTCCCTCTTTTTGATGGCCAATTTCCACTAACCTTTCCTCTCGCAATTCTTGCAAATGATCGAGGATATTTTCTAAAGTATCTTCGAGGGGAGGTAAGGGAGAAGGAGGATTATTTGCTTGCAAAGCTTGGGTTAATTGCGTCAAAGCTTGGGTTATTTGTTGCGTGAACAGACTTAGATTAGGATGGGGAGGACTACCGCGATATTGTTCCAATTCCGTCAATAAAACTGTCACCCCGCGACCAAAACGAGGAATATAATTACTTAAAGTGATTGCCGGTTCCATTTGTGGAAAGGGTGTGCTAGGATCATCAATTAATCTTTGTAGTGCTGTTTGCATAGTTGTATTTGCTCGTCGAGCTTTATTGCGATGGGAAGATAAAATTGCAGTTTGATAGGATGATTCTCCTAAATAAACTGCCATAACTGACTGAAAATATATTTGATTAGCTTCTAATGCTTTAATGGCAGCGAGGGAAAAACGTTCATCTTCATTAACCCGTAAAAAACCGAAGGAAAGTACAAAGGCTAAAGCACTACCAATTAAAGTATAAACTATTCTGATATACTCTAAATTAATCCCGTCATTGCTGGCATCCAGACGACTGATGATTAAAGCAAAAATTGTGATAAAAAATACTGCCAAACTATAGTGAAATCGCACTAAAGCTAAAGCGATCGCTATAGAAATCACCCCAATAGTTTCTAACCAGATCGAATTATCTATAATTGGCAACAATGCCAAAACAAAAAACGAGCCTAAAATCGTGCCAAACACCCGATTAAAAAAGCGTTGAAAAGTCAAGCTAAAATCTGGTTTTAACACAATAACTAAGGTTAAACCAATCCAAAAACTATGGGTAATTCCTAGCTTATTGTAAATCAAAACTCCTAGCGCACTTCCCAAACCTAAGCGTAAACCATGGCGAAATAGGGGCGATTCTAGATTAAAATTAGATTTTAATGGTTCCCACCAAGCTTTTTCTTGACCGTACTCTTTTTCTATCCCTTCAAAGTTCCGATGCCAGGGATTTTTTTTATCGGAAAAGTTCTCGCTTTGCCGCAAATGTTGCGCTGTTTCACTGGCTATTTTTAGCTGTTTAAATAATTTTTTTAAACGATTATTTAATTGGGAAATTGCCACATAACTGCTATAATCATCCTGGGCATTTTCTAAAACTTTAGCTTGCAGGTTTTTTTGCTGCTCGATCGCCTTGAGTAATAGCTGCAAGCGCTCACAATCCGGTTGTTTATTTCTACCCAAAATTAACCCAGCAATATCTTCGCTAATTTCCGCCACTTGCACGAGAATATCTTCTAATAAAATACCCACCGTGGTCAGTTGTGGCAAGGGATGAAGATGAAGCAATTCTCGCAGCGCAATCAAGCTGGTATTAATGCGATCGCTATCTTCAATCAAGACGATTAACAATTCCCGCAGCTCATTCTTTCCCCAACGTCCCCGACGCGTCAAGGTGACAGTTTTCCTCGAACGGAGCAACAGTTGGCGAATTTGGTCAAAATATGGCTCCTCATTAGCATTAGAACAAGAGTGTAAAGGCAAAGAACGGAGATAGGTGGCGATACCCTGAAAATTTTCCGCTGTTACCTGACGTAAAGGCTGATTAGGACGAAAAGGCCAGATAAACAGGGCTAAAAAAATTGTCCATCCCCCTCCCAACACAGCAATTCCGGCCCGTTGTAAAGCGACGATCATATCTCCCGATGGCAAAGAAACGGCCAAAAGCAGCAATAAACTGATTACTACCCCAGCTAACGCCCCATTTTCCCCGTAAACCGTCAAATAACCCGCTAGAAACAACCCGCAAAAAACTATCACTACGGTCAATCCTAGCCAAGCACTGGCTAATGTGCCGATAATCAAAGCTAGAGCCATCCCGATAGTCGTAGCGACTAGGGTTTTCGCTCTCAGGCAGTAAAGTCCCCCCACATCCGCTAAAATCAAGATTTGAGCCGCTAAACCGACCATTAACCCCAATTCTGACCGATCTAAAATATCACCGATAATAATCGGCACTGTGATGGCTAATAAAGTCCGAATCCCCCGCTCGATCTCGATATCGCCACTGGGACGCAATAAAAAAGCAAATCGCTGAAGTAGCATATAGCACTTATCTTAATGGTGAGGTATGAGGTTTTCGTTTTCGGGAGTCAGCATTCTCCGAGTCACCTGATTAGGGAAAGATTTCTCTCCTGTCTCCTGACTTGAAAGAGGGTGTAGGGTGTGGGGTGTAGGGAAGGAAACCTCTTTCATCTGTGGGGGTGAAAATTTTTTCATCGGGACTGACTCCTAACTCCTTAATTCTGCTGTGTTAGGGCAGCCAACGGGGTTTAAAACCAGGGTTGAGTTCTTGAGGTAAAATTTTCGGGATGCTATTGGGACTGAACTGATCAGGAAGCGGTAATAACCAGAGACGACCATCGGCAATACTCGACCCCTCCCCAGTGACTAAATCATTTCCGACTCCAAAAGGTATGGTTGCTAACTGATCAAATAATAAAGCCACGCCATCGGGAGACATACTCATCTGCACGTCACGATAATTAGGTAAGGCCAGCAGGGGGATCATTTTACCCGTTTTTAGCTCAATAATCGCTAAAAATGGTTCTTCTTTCACCTTGCCATCGCTGCCCATAACCAGATCGCTTTTCAGACAGTAAAGGGTTTTTTCCTGTCGCGGTTCAAATTCACAGCTAATAATCGGATTAGCTGTTCTTAATAGTAGTCTTGACTCTCCCTGATCATTGAGCAAAAATAGCGATCGCTGATTATCTGGTTCCGATTTCACCATGAGTTTTTGGCGACCATCCCGGGAAAAAGCGAGTATTTTCTCGTAGGTGGGCAAAAATTGCGGTTTTCCCCCTTGCACATCCAAAGGAATCACCGCTACCCCTCCCGTTTGACTGACAACCGCTTTTTTACCGTCGGGAGATAGTAAAAAAATATCCCCTTGTATTCCTAACGGTCGCGATTGTCCATCATCGCTGATTACCCATAAACTGGCATCCCCCGGATTCCCGTGATTGATTCTCTGCACGATTAGGGTTTTGCCGTTATCTGAGAGATTAAATCGCAGATTTTGATAGGTTTTCGCATCTAAAAACCTTTCTATACGACCACTAGGCAAATTTTGACTATTTTCGTCATGATTTAAACCCGTGGTAATTGTGTAAAGTTGCTGTTTTGGGGTATCTCGTCCTAAGTCAGAGCGATCAAAGGCCGAGAATAAAATTCTATCCCCCCTCGGATAGATTTGAAAATCCGTGACCACTAGATCCCCAGGGGTAAGGATGGTTTTTTTCAGTTCTGTGACCTTATTTGCCCCCTGAATGATATTACAGACGATTAAACGGCCTCTTTCCTCTTGGTTGACTCCAATATAGGCAAAAGCTCGATCGTGGCTGTAAAATTCGCCGATAAAGTCCTCACCTTGGGCAATGGGTAACTTTACTTGATATTTCTTGCCGTAGATGGGCAATTCCGTCAAAGTATAGGTCAAGCGATCTCCGGCCCAGCTAATTTTACCCGGTAAGGGAGGATTGATCACCAAGCTGGTTTCTATATCGGAACGGTCAATCGGTCGATTAAAACTTAAAGTAAAATAATTGTCCCTAACGCCGATTTTTCGCCCTTGCCAGCTAAAATTCTCCCCTCGGGTCGGGACTTGATTTCCCTGGATCAAAATCGACGATATCGCGGCAATTAAAGCCAAAATACTCGCTAAAACTAAGCGATCAAACCAAGCTAATCTTTTCATCAGTTATCAGTTATCAGTTATCAGTAGTCGGTCGTCGGTCGTCAGGAGATTGCTTTTATTTATTCTCCCATCTCCCCCCTCTACAATAATTACTCGCCACCAGAAACACCTTGCGCCTGTATCATACTTTGTGCTTTTTGTCAAAAAAACTTTTTTTTTGCAATAAAACTACATAAAAAAAAGATCATCGTTGTGGGTGAAATTGACTGATTTACCCGTTTTAATTAGGATCACCTTCTAGGTTTGACAAGGGTTTCAACCATTGCTGGCTAAAAAAGCACAGAACAACCCATTCTGAAATTCTATCAAATCGCTGTAACCAGCATAACATCGTTGTTAAATAAAAATCTTTCTCAATTAATTCTTAAGAATTTATAAATATTGCGGAATGTTAATTTAAATATTCTCAAGTTTTTACGGTCAATAAATAATTTTTACTTATCTTTGTCCAAAATTGGGTTAGAAGTCAGTTATCAGTTATCAGTTATCAGTTCACTGAGAAAACTCCCCACACCCTACACCCCACACCCCACACCCCACACCCCACACCCCACTTTCTTATCAGCTTTAGTAATGATTGTCATCGGTTTTTTCAATCGAATAAATAAAAACGCCCCCAAAAAGGAAGCGTTTTTTAACTTATCATGAGGACTTAGCAAAATGTGTGCAGAGTTAGAACGCGGATGTTGGATGGGGATCCAGCATCTGTTTATTTTTAACCATCGATCGCCGGCACTGTCAAGGCCATGGGAATAGCATCACCGGAAGCTAAATCGAGGGGGAAGTTATGTGTTCAAGTGTATTTACAGCCCCGGCAATGGTGTCCCTTTTTTGGGTTTATTTATTTCAAAAATTATCTCTTTATTTGTATATTTTTAAACTTGTATAAAATTGATTTAAGTTTTGTAAAAAGTAGTTGACAAAATCCAATCTAGATGGAATAGGACTCTATCCTTAAGGTTGACAAAATGTGGTAAGGTGGAGTGAGTAATAAAACTGATCACTAACCTATTATCAGTGACAACTGCCAAATTCACCAGAGAAGGCTAAATATAACTATGTCCAAACGGTTTAAATTCGACTCCTCCGAGATGATTTATCTCACCGATAAACTGATGAATGTGGCCAGCAATCGTTACTCGATCGTCGTGCAGGTCGCTAGACGGGCCAAGCGGGTCCGCTACGATACCGTAGAAAATATCGACGACCCGATGATTAAACCCGTCCAACGGGCCCTGATGGAAATGACCGACGAATTAACCGAACCGGAATTATTACGCGATTAATCCCCTAAAATTGCTGGGGAGCAACCCCTAAACTTCATCGGGGTTGATACCCAGCGCTCTTAGTCTTTCCGCTAGTCGTTGGGCTTTTTGTTCCGCTTCCTGTTTGGCTAAACCTGCTTGAGCGGCGATCAAACGTTCTTGAGCGGCGATCGCACTTTCCTCTCGATACTGGGAAGAAGGCGATTTTTATTGTAGGAAAGGTTAACCATAGCGATTGTTTTGACTAGGGAAATTACCAAGTATTCGGTTGAAAGTCGGCATCATTAATAATAGCCACCGTATCCCCGGAGGGTTTAATCACAAATAGACCTTTTTTATAAGCATAGCGATCGATTCCCTCGTTGATTTCAATTCCTGCCACTGCACCGTAGGCTCGATAGTTTTGATAATGGGGAAAAGCGATTTTAAAACGAGTCAATTTTTCAATAAATTCATCTACATCATCTTGAGATAATCTCGATTTACATTCCACCACCACGAGATCGGTATCATCCACCCCTAGGATATCAATTTCCATGGCGATGCCCTGACGTTTGACTCTAGCGCGGGGATAAACTTCTTTAATATCAATGCCTTTTTCCTGAAAAAGCCGTAAAACCGCGGGTTCTACCAACTCTTCCACAAATCGACCCCAGCGAGTGGTCAGACTATCTACCGCTTTGCTGGTTCGTTCTACGGTGCGTTTCAGTTCTGTCATCGAGCGATCGCTTTCTAGTTTAGATTCGGCCAGGAGGTTCTCTATTTCGACTCTATGGCGATCATATTCCGCCTTGGATTGGGCAACCAGGCGATCATATTCCGCCTTGGATTGGGCAACCAGGCGATCATATTCCTCAGCCCGGCGATCATATTCCGCCTTGGATTGGGCAGCCCGGCGATCATATTCCTCAGCCCGGCGATCATATTCCGCCTTGGATTGGGCAGCCCGGCGATCATATTCCTCAGCGGAAGCGCGGAATAGCTGGTAAATATCCTCAAGAGTTACTGGTTCACTCATAGACTTGCCTCTAAAACACCCCTGATCATTTTAGCGATTCCGTCGAGAAGCCGGACGAGAGCGAGAGAGCAAAACGGCAAGAAATATTAAAATTATGTAAAACACTTGACAAATGTGGGGTTTAGGGTGGTTTTTTTTCTGGAATTTACCTAAAATGTCGGATGAATACCCCTGCAAGCGTGGCGTTTGATTGATGCCAATTCTAGCAGATAGCATCAATGCGCTCTGACCAAGGTAGTCCTGGCAGCGATAACCACAGCGCGCAACTTCCGCAAGAATGCTAATATAAAAAAGCTATTGGCTAATTTTTTCCTATTTTAACTCGCAATATGCTCCCGTCTAATCTCGATCGCATCGTCGAACGCCTCAAACGTCGTACCGATCCTAAGCAAAAATACGAACAATTACTAGCTTTTGCTAAAAAACTAGAACCAATACCAGAATCTGCCAAAATACCCACTAATAAAGTCCAGGGCTGTGTATCCCAAGTTTATATCACTGCCGACCTCGAAAATGGCCAAGTTTGGTACAAAGGCGATTCCGACGCGCAATTAGTCAAAGGTTTAGTTGCTTTGTTAATCGAGGGGTTAAATGGACTGACTCCCTCGGAAATCCTGCAAGTCACCCCGGATTTTATCGAAGAAACCGGTTTAAAAGTCAGTCTTACCCCTTCCCGCGCCAACGGATTTTATAATATTTTCCAATTAATGCAGAAAAAAGCTCTCGGTTTTCAGTTGGGAATGTCCGCTTAGATGTCTAGTTTTCTGGTTCCGGTTCCTTTGATTCGGGAATCTCGCAGTTTTGGAAACGAGTATCCACCAGCGAACGGGTGCAACCCCAATTACTCGGTATTCCCGACGGCCAACCCATCCGCAAAGCTTCCGGACAGATGGCCATCACCGTTAGCTGACAGTCAATTAACTGAAAACCCTCTTTCTCACACTGTTTGAGACTGTGTTTGAGAATGGAATCATTGTTAAATTCGATGGTTTTATTACACTGAATACAGACCAAATGATGATGGTGGTGGGGATAGGGTTGATTGAGTTCGTAGTGTTTATGACCCTCGGCCAATTCCAACTCCCGCAAAATTCCCATCCGCGACATTAGTTTAACACTGCGGTAAATCGTCGATAAACTAATTCCTTCCCCCCGTTTGTCCAGTAATTCCTGCAATTCTTCGGCACTGAGATGATTGCCTTTCGGTAAATTCTGGAAAACGTGCAGAATTTTCTCTCGCTGGGGAGTTAAGCGCCACCCCCGTGCATTGAGTTCCGCTTTCAGGGAGGAGGCAGTGTAGGCAGACATAAGCGATCGACTCTCAATAAAAGCTATTTAATTGACAATGATAGTCGTTTCGGCGAGCCATTGGCAACAGTTTTCAGTAGTTGAAAATTCAACCCCCATTCAAGTATGAAAAATTACTATGAAATCCTCCAAATTCCCCGTAATGCCAGTAATAATCAGATAAAAGCCGCTTTTCGTCGTCTGGCCCGGCAATATCACCCCGATTATAATCCCAATGATCCAGAGGCAGTGACAAAATTTCGCGAAATTGAACAAGCTTATCGGGTTTTGAGCGATAAAGACAAAAGAAAAGAGTATGATCGCAGTTTATCCCCAGAAATACCCACTTTTAACCGTAGTGCCGAGGATTTTTATCAACAGGGATGGCACTACGCTCAAGAGAAAAATTATCAACTAGCGATCGCATTTTACCAGCAAGCGATCGCAATTAATCCGCAATTTTGGCAGGCCTATCTGCAGCGGGCGGAAGTTTACTACCATAATCAGCAGGATAGGCAAGTTTTAAGCGATTGTCGGCAAGTTTTGCAGTTAAAACCCGATTGTTCCCAAGCTTACTATTACCTCGGTTTATCCCGTCAACGACTCGGTTACACCCAATCCTCCCTAGAAGCTTATGGCAAAGCAATCGCCATTGACCCAAATAATCCCCAATTCTATTATCAAAGAGGATTGGCTCTAGAGGAACTCTCGGAACTGCCAGCAGCACGAAAAGATTTCCAAATAGCAGCTAAGAAATTTAAGCAACAGGGAAATTTTCGCCGCTATCATGCCATTGCTAATAAGTTAAGAGACTCTCATAAAAGTTATCGACAACGGCAATCAATCAAGTGGTCAAAAACTCTTTTTATTGTTTTTAATTTGCTGAAAATATCTTTTTTATCTTTGCTCAAACCCAAGACCGGTCTAGCACAGTCTTTTTTAAAGCTTAACCGTAATCAGGCTTTGGCTACAGGGGTATTTGCGGCAATAATCAGCAGTTTTTTTATCGCTTTGACTTGGCAAAACTGGACAGTTAAATCCGAGTTTTTACTGTTATTAGGCTGGGCAGTATTTCCTTTTATTATTCTGACTTTATCTAGTTGTTTGGGCAGAAAATTAAGTAATAAATATGGTAGTATCGTCGGTGATATATTTTTAGGTGGCTTAATAATTTTGCCCTTTTCCCTCGTCATTTGGCTCACTTCCTATTTATCCATAAATGGCGATATTATCGGCGCAATTATCGGTGTAACTGGCGGTTATCTAACCGGAATTCTCTACTATGGTTATCGCCATTTATCCAATATTTCTTCGCCGATATCTTTACTTTTACTCCCTTTTGTGCTAGGTTTTCTTACGGTTAATATCTGGGTAGTTTATTATTATCTCTAAATCTTCTGGGGTATTACAGTTAAATAAAATCTCGGAATTATCGATAATTAATTCCTCCACCACAGCGACATTTAACCATTTTTGAAAAGAAGTGTCTCCCTGCTTAATATAAGTCTGCAAAGATGCTAAACAACGACGATGATAAAAAGCACAGAGAGGCTCCCAACGATTGCCGCACCGAGGAACCGAAGCCATAGCATTTTCTGGTACAGTGGCTAATAATCTTGACCATTCTTGAATAATTGAAGACCTGAGTAAAGGTAAATCGCAAGGGAGTAATAAAACCCAATCGGTTGATACAAAAGTTAATCCCAAGGCAAAGGCCAATAAAGGCCCCCTAGTGGGGAGAGGTTCCTTGATTATTTGGCAGTATTGGGGAATGATCAGTTCATAACGTTCCGGCCAAGGCGTAATCACAGACACTTGTACTGCACAATCTTGGGCAATTAAACAAGTATTCTCTAGAAAAGAGACACCCTGAAAAGATAACAAAGCTTTATCTCGTCCCATGCGGGAACTTTGACCACCAGCCAGAATTAACGCCGTTAAAGCGGGAAAATAACTCATAATAACCAGTTTTAAAGGATAAACCACAGAGGCACAAAAAACACAAAGAAAAAGACAGAAAGAACAAGAGAACCTACAAATCTAGGCAACTTGCTCAAACCTATGCTAGTCTCTTGACAATTAATAATGTCTCCCTAAATAAGCAATAGATGAATTCCCATTTAATCAAAGTTCCCTTTGTTGATTTAACTTGGCAAAATCAGCCCCTACAAGCAAAAATTACCAAGGCAATCCAAACAGTTATCGACCGGGGAGATTTTGTTTTAGGCCAAGCTTTAGCCGAATTTGAAACCGCCTTCGCCCAAGCTTGCGGAGTCGAGTATGCTGTGGGAGTAGCTTCTGGCACTGCTGCTCTTGCCCTGGCTTTACAAGCTTACGGCATCGGTGCCGGGGATGAAGTCCTAGTCCCCGCTAATACCTTTGTCGCCACCCTCATGGGTGTTATTCAAGCGGGGGCCAAACCGATTTTAGTTGATTGTCACCTCGATACAGCCCTAATTGACCTTGCGGCGGCCGCCCAAAAAATTACCCCCAACACCCGCGCCATTCTACCCGTACACCTGTACGGACAGATGGTATCACCCCAACAATTAGAGGATTTTGCCCGCAGCCATAGTCTGACCATCTTTGAAGATGCAGCCCAGGCCCATTTAGCCAGTAGAGAAGGTTATCGCGCCGGCAGCGTCGGTGTGGCGGCGGGGTTTAGTTTTTATCCCAGTAAAAATTTAGGCGCTTTTGGCAATGGCGGAATGTTAGTGAGCAATGATCCTGAAATTAGCCAAAAAGCCCGCAGTTTAAGAAATTATGGCGCACCAAGCAAGTATTTCCACACCGATATCGGCACTAATAGCCGTTTGGATAGCATACAAGCCGCCATTTTAAACATTAAATTACCCCATCTGGAAGGCTGGAATCAGACCCGTCAGCGAGCGGCAAGACAATATGATCGGCTGTTGGCTCCTTTAGCCGATAAGGGCATTTTACCCATAAGAGACGAAACCGAGACTGGTCATGTCTATCATCTCTACGTTATTCGCCTCCTCCCCCATTGTCCCGTTGATCGCCAACAACTACAAGAACAATTAACTGCCGTCGGTATTCAAACTGGCATTCATTATCCGATTCCTTGTCATCTACAACCGGCCTATCGCTACCTGGGTTATCAACAGGGAGACTTTCCTAATTCAGAGATTCTCTGTGAAGAAATTGTCTCTCTCCCCATGTACCCCGGCATCAGCGAGGAGCAAATTGAAACCGTGGTTGAACAAATCACTGCGATCATCGGGTAACATAAATTCAGAATTTGTCACTAAATCGCTCCGTCAGATGGGTATTAGTCCTTCCTTATTCACCGTCTCCCAGAAAAATCGGCAATCTTGGCTGATGATCGGTTTCTTGGCGGTTATCTATGGTCCGGTGATCTTTCACTGGTACGATGGTTGGCTGAATAAATCGATCGGCATCGAACACGAATACTTTAGCCACGGCTTGATCGGCCTTCCCTACGCCGCCTATATTGTCTGGCAGAATCGCAAAAAATGGCAACGCCTCGAAGATCGCTCCCACCCCCTCGGAGCGTTTTTGTTAACCCTAGGAGCGATTTTGTATCTCCTCGGTTCCTCCCTTTGGGTTAGTATGTCTTTTCCGATTATTTTAGCGGGAATCTGTCTCTGGTTAAAAGGAAGGGAAGGTTTTAAATTACAGGGATTTCCTCTACTTTTAACGGCTTTAGCGACTCCTAATCCTATACCATACCTGATCGCTCCTTATACTCTACCCCTACAGGTTTTTATTGCTGCTTGCTCTGGTTTTATTCTCCAGCAAGCGGGCCTAGATGTCTCCGTTGACGGTGTCTATATAGCGGTAGAAGGTAGGATGGTGGAAGTCGCTCCCTACTGTGCGGGGCTGAAAATGTTATTCACCAGTCTTTACGTCACGCTGCTGCTGCTCCATTGGACTGATACCATCAAAAACGGCCGTAAAACCTGCTTTATGCTCCTCAGTGCCTTTGGAATTAGTGTCGGAGCTAACATCATTCGTAACGCGCTTTTAGCTTGGTTTCACGGCACAGGACAGGAGGAAAACTTTACATTATTCCACGATGGCTGGGGGGGCGATTTATACTCCGTCTTGATGTTGTTACTGATCTTTTTGGTCTTCCAAATCATGCAGTATCGCGAGGTAGTCAGGAAACAGTCCCTGGCTCAAGAGGAAGTTAACCAGGATGATTAGTCGAAAAATTCCGGACGAGGTAAGTTTAGTGTTAGATAAAATCAAAAAAAAGCTACCGGGTAATTATTTACTGCTGTTGTGCTTGCTGCTGATTTTGATTTTAGGGGGTATCTTACCCAATTTAATTTCTGGCCAGTGGTCTTGGCTGGATCAACCGAGAATCGGTAATATTCAGAAAATGCTGGCCCTACAAGAATCGGGAATCAATTTCTCTGACCTGAAAACCACCGACCGGAGCCAAGCTGAAATCGCTGAGGGAAAATGGTCGGTACAAGTGGTGGAAAGTCCTGATGGCAAGAGGATCACCGTGCTTTTAAAGCCACAGGTTTACTATAAAAGTCAACCGGGAGTAGAATGGTCAGATATAAGTTCTATTAGTCGTTGGAATCAGGGGGAAACAACCGAGCTATCAATTCCCACCCAGTCAGGAGGAAAGGCCACGGCTCGATTCTATCGGGCTTGGACACAAAGCACTTTTGCCGTGGTGCAATGGTATGCTTGGCTAGGTGGTGGTCATTACGATCCCTCGGTGTGGTATTGGCTTGACCAATGGGCGCAATTAAAAAGACAAAGAGTACCCTGGATAGCCGTTTCCTTGCTGATTCCCTTAGAACCGATGAAAGAACTGCAAACTCTCACTCCCTTTGCTCTCAATCTCGCCACGGAAGTGCAGAGTTACTTAGAACAAAATGTCTTAAGTCAATTAACTTCTCTGCCTGAGACCAAAAAAGAAAAGTAGTTTTTCTGCTCCCAACTATCTGTTTAAAAAAAACTAGCTCAAGGCACTTTTCTAGTCCTTAATAGCTTCTTTGTTCCTCTCCCACTAGATAACTCTCAGAAAATAAATTGATATATCTGTTTGACATCCTCACCGCCGTAAACGGACGGTGATTCCCAAACCTCACGATTTAGGTTTCTGCTTCTTTCCCTTGCGGGGTTCCGCACCTGCCTTAACAGATTTACTCTGTTCTGGTCTTATGGTCGCTCTACAGACTGACACCGCAAGCCCTGCGGCCAAAATATTTTTACTGGCGTTAATATCTCGGTCATGGTGTGTCCCACAGTCTGGACAGTCCCACTCTCGAACATTTAACGGCATTTTCTCAGCAATATGCCCACAATTACTACACCTTTTAGAACTAGGAAACCATCTATCTATTTCGATGTAATTTCTCCCATACCAACGGCATTTATAGGCTAATTGTCGAGTGATTTCACCCCAGCTAACGTCAGATATTGCCTGAGATAATTTCGGGTTTTTGACCATATTCTTGACGGCTAAATTCTCAACCACAATCGTTTGGTTTTCACGAACTAATTGAGTGGTTAGCTTGTGTAAATGGTCTTTTCTGCTATCGGTGATTTGAGCGTGAATCCTTGCTACTTTGATTCTCGCTTTTTCCCGATTTTTTGAGTCTTTCTGTTTTCTAGAAAGATTTTTAGATGCTCTTCGCAGTCTCCGATAATACTTTTTAAAATGCTTAGGATTAGATACTTTGTCACCATCGCTGGTAATCACGAGGCTACTAATTCCTAAGTCAATTCCGATGGCTTTATCTGTTACTGGTAAAGGCTTAATCGTTGGGTCATCAAATCTAATTGAAATATGCCAACGTCCAGAAGGATGTAATCTGACTGTTACTGTGCTTGGTTCACATCCGTCTGGTATTTGTCTTGACCATCGAATAGGTAAAGGTTCTGTGCATTTAGCTAAATAGATTTGTCTGTCTTTAAATTTAAAAGCAGACTTGGTAAATTCGGCACTTCCTCCTTGATGTTTTTTCTTAAAGTTAGGATACTTAGTACGACCAGCAAAGAAGTTAGTAAAAGCTGTTTGTAAATGTCTTAACCCTTGTTGTAAAGGTACACAGCTAACTTCGTTTAAAAACTCTAATTCTTCTTGTTTTTTCCAATCGGTTAGCATTGAAGAAGTTTCAGCATATCCTACTCTTTCTTGTCTTTCATACCATGCTTGTGTTCGTTCGTGGAGAGCTTTATTGTAAACTAATCTTACACAGCCCAATGTGCGCCGCAATAGCGACTCTTGTGTTGGTGTGGGGTAAAATCGAAACGAATAGGCTTTTTCCATGCCTCACATTCTAGAATATATCGTCTAAATGCGCTAGTATTTAACGGTAAAGCCGCCGTAAAACGGCGGGGTTTCAGACCCAAATTTTCGATGATTCCACCAATGCTCAACAAGTTTTTGCCAGTTGGTTTATTCAGAACCGGGGCCATAGCCTTATCAGGGTTTAGTCTGACAGGGTTCTTATGGGTAATTCCCTCCGAGAGCCTCAAGGCCCAGGGTCCTTTGTCCATTCCCCAGACTCAACCCGGATCTGGGTTAGAATTTTTGCCCCCCGAACCGCCTAATCCCACCTTTCCTGAAAACACGATTCCCCCCGCTGGCTACAGTCCACCGGTTTACTCTCCCAATAATCCCCAATCCCGACAAATTCAGACCTATCGACTCGATATAGGCGATCAAATTACTGTCTCGGTTCCTGATTTTCCCGAATTTAATTCCGCAAGTCCGGTGGATCCCGATGGGAATTTTCTAGTGCCGATTTTAGGCCGCATTCCGGTACTCGGCTTGACTTTAGACGAAGTGCAAACTAAAATCCGCCTCGAATTGGGGCGAAAATACTTGCGGGAGGAACCAGAAGTCATTGCTGTTCTAACCACTGCCCGTCCCGTCCAGTTGACCATTCTGGGAGAGGTCCAGCGACCGGGGTTTTATAGTATTGCTCCTAATACTTCCCTAGTACAGGTAATTTTGGCAGCGGGTGGTGGCACTCCCAGAGCCGATCTGCGTTCGATCCTTGTCCGTCGGGTTTTAGTCGATGGTACAGTGTTAGAGGAGAAACTTGACCTTTATACTCCCTTGATTAAGGGGGAACGCTTGCCAGATCTGCGTCTGCAAGGAGGTGATGCCGTGGTTGTTTCCAAGTTAGAAGTGGGCCAAGAAACGGGATATAATCGCACATTGGTGGCTAGAACCACCCTCGCCCAGCAGAATATCACCGTCAGGGTTTTAGCTCCCTCAATTCCTTCGGGAATTTCCCTGAGAAATGTTTCGATTCCTAATGGCAGTACCTTCCTCGATGTGGTGGCTAGTTTACCGGTTTCTGATCGCCTGCGGATTAATGTCAATGAAGTGTCCCTGCTACGTTTTGACAGTGCCAAAGGGGGAATTGTTAGTCAAACTTTGAGTCCGATAGCGGCAGTTAGGGGAGATATCTCCCAAAATATTCCCTTAGAAGATCAAGACGTAATTATCGTCACCCGCACCCTATTAGGGGAAATTTTCGCCGCTTTTAATATCATTACCCAACCCATTCGGGATATTTCCAGTTTTACCAATACAATTCTCGACTTTGGCAATCAATTCAATAACTTCAATAATTGAGGTGCAACTTGCTCCCTTCACTCCTTAACACAACTTCATAAGCTAGGATTTCAAGGACGAGAATAACTCTTGACCGCTAAAATGTAAAAAATCTGGGAATATATTAAAAAGCTATGGCTCTACCAATTGTTAAACGATTTCTCATCTCGCTAGATCAGAACAAATTTGTGGGAATATTCGTTTTCCTCGTCTGTTTAGGTGGTTCTGCGATCTTTGCTCTCCTCCCCGATCCAGAGAAACCCCCCACCTTTTATCGGGCGGTGGGACAACTAGCCTATCGGGTACCGCCGCCGGCTTTTACCAGTACGGGAACCCAACTGCAAGAACAAGGACGGGCTATCGATCGCGATTTACTGTTATCTCCCCGGGTATTGATCAATACAGCCAAAAAATTGCAATTTAATCAAGAACAGCTCGTTAAAATTCGCGATCAAGATTTAAAAATCACCTTCCCGGGTGAAGCGGAGGGAAAAAATAATAGCGATCAACCCCAAGAGATACTTTTAGAGTTAACGGCCGACTCCCAGGCCAAGGCGGAGTTAATTCTCGAAACCTTGATGAAGGAAATGGTGGAATACAGCCGCTGGATTAATACTTCCCAGTTACGCGCCCGCATAGAAGCTCTCGGTGTCCGGCTTAACGAAGTCCAAAAAGATTTAACCAGAGCCGAAGAAAAATTTTATCGCTACATTAGTAGCCAGGGTTCAGATTTACTGGCCATTCAAGATGGGAGTTTATTCGCCGCTATCACCAGTAGTCAACAGCAACAGCGAGAAATTCGTCTAGGACTGCAAGGCATTCAAGGACAAATTGATAGTCTGAGTAAACAACTCGATTTAACCCCCGATCAGGCCTACACCTCCTCAGCCCTTAGTGCCGACCCGATTATTGCCAGTATCCGAGCGCAGATCTTGGACACAGAGGCCCAATTGGAGCGACTAGAGAAGGATTTACGTCCCGAACATCCCGCCGTAGTTAAATTACGCAAGCAACAGGAAGTTAACGAATCTCTCTTACAAAAAAGAGCCGCCGAGGTGATCGGAAAAGATGGTGTCCTGACCTCTCTTCCCAGCAATCGCATCCGTCAGCAAAGTAATCTCGATGCCGCCCGTCAACAACTAGCGGGTCAATTAGTCGCCCTGCAAACTCAGCGCGAGGGTTTGATGAAACAATTAGAATCCTTAGTGACTCAGGAACAGCAATTACGCTCCCAATACGAGAAATTCCCCGATAAACAGCTACAGCAAGCTCGTTTAACCCAAGCCGTCGCCTTTCAAAGGGGTATCTACGAGAATATTCTCAATGCGCTGGTGGATGCTCAGGCCGCAGAAGCGGAAACCGTGGGTAGTCTCACCGTCGCCCAACCGCCGGTCGCTGAACCGATCGAACAGGTGTTTAACCGCAAGAATCGTCTCTTGATTCTCTTGGCGGGTGCTGGTTTGGGAACTTTAGCCGGATTGGGTGTGATCCTGCTGTTAGCAGTGATCGATGATCGCCTGCACAGTCCCCAAGAATTGCGGGAAGCTTTGGTTAGTCAGGATATACTACTCTTGGGACAATTGCCCATTGTCCGGAATTTAGAGGGCGAGGAAATCGATCCGATTCTCGCCGATGCTAATGCCAATTATCTCCCCTACTACGAACGTTTACGCAGTACCCTGCGACTTGTTGGCGGCAGCGAAAAGGTGAAAGTGGTTGTTGTCACCAGTATTACTGGCGGAGAGGGGAAAACCGCCACTGCCTATAATCTGGCCATCGCCGCGGCTTTAGCGGGCCGACGGACTCTGTTAGTCGAAGGAGATCTGAGAAGTCCTTCTAAGTCCGAAGAAATCGGAGTCACTCCCGATCCCAATTCTTTCCGAGAACCCCTACTTTACTACGGGGCAAAAAGTAAATCGATCCGGCTGGCCCCAAATATAGAAAACCTTTCCATTTTGCCTAGTCCCGGTCCGCAAAAACAAGCGGCAGCTATCATTGAATCGAGCGAATTACAATTGATTCTCAAAGATTCTAGCGGCCGTTTCGATCTGGTGATTGTCGATACTCCTTCTCTGTCTAGCTGTAATGATGCGCTGCTCTTAGAAGAACTAGCGGACGGGATTATTCTGGTAACGCGCCCGCCCATAACTCGTTCTAGTCTCTTGAGTGAAGCAACTGACCAGTTAACAGAAGCGGAAGTGAAAATTTTAGGGGCGGTGATTAACTACGTCGATATTACACCGACTCTCAACACCGCCGAACCAGGACTGCCGCCTTTGATAGTTCCCCCAACACGAGGACAAACAGAGACAGAGGAAGTGAAGGTGGAGGTATAAATCGGGTTACATTTAACAAAATCTTCGGGCTCGATCGAATTGTGGTTCTTGCCAAGAAAAAGCAAAATGACTGATACTATCTATGGTGGGAAAAGCTAGGCGAATCGCTGCCATTTGCACTTCTAAGGAGGGACGATTGTTATAGGGTTGTCCCCATAAACCGGCTAAAGCTGGGATAACAGGAGTTTGATTTCCCCTGCTTTCTACTACTCTTTTGATCTGATTAACTACACAGGTAGTATCGTTACAATTAGCGTAGGACATGGGATGCCATTCTAGGGAAGCGGGAAAACTATCCCAAGCTTGTAAACGGGAATCAAAACCTTGATTACCCACAAGACGATTCCCATCGGGAAAAAACACTGCTCCGGCGGGAATTCCCTGACGTTCCACCAGGGCAGAAAAATAACTAATATAATCAATGACACCCTGGGCAGCATGGGCAACCGCTAGGAACCAAAGTTCTAATTTGAGGCGATCAAAACGACTTTTAACTGATTGTTTCATCTCCTCTTCTAAAGGTATTCTTCCTTGCCAGAGAGGGGCAGTTTCTTGGGGATAAAGCCGATCGGCTTCGACGATATCATCAGGGGAAATTTTGCCACGAGTCAGATAGCGATCGATTAAAAATTTGCCCTTATTATTCAATCCTCGATTAATTAAAGCTTGTCGGGATGCCGGACTAAAAATCCATAAATCTTTGACATCATCAGCAACGGAATCGACTCCCGTTCCTCTGGGATAGCGAATATAATCAAATAAAACTCCATCGGGACGACGTTGTAAAATGGCTTCTAGGAGAATTAAATAATCCTGTCGCGCTTGATTGCTGTAGGGATCGACAAAAGTTTGGGATTGATCATCGACAAAAGAGGTGCTATCTTGTCCTTTACCATTGCGTGCTAATACCTCCTGTCGATAGGGTTTTAAGCTATAAGCATAGCCAAAATTGAGGCTAAATAACCAAGCATAAACCTTTAAACCGCGTTTATGTCCCTGTTCGATTGCCTGTGCTAATAAATCGACATTTCCGGCACTGGGATTTTTAATGACGCTATCCCAAACGGTGGGATTATTGTTAGGAGGTAATAAGACTTGACCATCGGCAAAAACTTCCACATAAACTGTATTATAACCTTTGGCCACGATGCGATCGAGGATACTTTCCATCGATCCGGGACGGCTATCACAGGAGTAGAGACGTAACCAGATCGCCTGTTCCTGTAACCAGTGTCGGGAACGGCAAAAGCGCAATTGTTCAGCATATTTCTGTACTAAGATGTTATATTCTTGGGGCGAGGTTTGACGGAGATTTTCTTGTTGTTGGATTTCTGATTCGGACAGTTGACAATTATCATTGACAGCGAGACTAGAGTTAATCCCTAGAGGACTAATCCAGAGGATTGTAGCGAGGAAACAAGATAGCGATCGCAGATAATTAACTTTCTTTAACATAGTTGTTCACAGCGTTTGCTATTTTTTATTGTTTTTATTTTCAGATAAATAGCCATTTTTCAGGAGAAAAGCGCTCAGAGCAGTGGGAAAGTCTGGATATTTTCCGATCACTGTATTTTCGCCATGGATATCGAGACCCCAATCGGAGTGTTTATCATAATTAGTGAGAAGAAATTGCCAAGCTTCTTCGTATTCTCCTAGTATAATTTTCTGTGCCACATAACCAGCCAAAATGCCATTAACTTCGCCTTTTTCTTTTTTAGCTAACTGAAAAGCTTTCAGCATTGCTGCTAAAGTTTTTCTTAATTCTTGGGGATATTTTCTAGTGACATCTGCTAATTTACCCTGTTGAAAAGTATAAATTTTGGAGGGAGGAAAAGAGGCAGCGTAGGAACTAAAAGCATATAAAAAAGAATTATCAACGGTAATAAATTCATAATTATTATCTCCATCTAAATCTTCAAAAGAACCACCACTACCATCTAAAAATCCCGTTTCTTCTCTAATAAATCTATCTTTTTGCCAAGTATAAATTACCAAAGATGTGCAGCAGTGAGCGCCGCCGCTATAGGTGGAGACGATAATCTCATCGATGCCATTATTATCTAAATCTCTTAATTCCACATAGCCAGATCCAAAGGCACTATACCCGCTATTTTGCTGATAAAGTTGCTCGTTATAAAAGATTTGATAAGAAACATTATTAAGATCAGAATTGTCATCAATTTTCTCGTTTAGGTCGATGGGTTGATAGCTAACTTGTACCTTAATTTTCCCCGATTTAATCACTTGATTTCTTAGGGGTTGACTGGTATCAAAATCGAGTTTAGTCACGGCTAAACTCGCGGCTGCATTGCCCAAAAATTGAGATAATAAGCAGCAAATAAAGCAAGTTTTGCTAATATCCATCGGCTAATTCCCAGAGAGAGATTAATATCAGTGTAAGTAGCTGGTTATAATTAAATTAAAAACGGATTTTAGGTTCGATCCCCCCTAGCCCCCCTTGATAAGGGGGGAAGCCGAAGGCGGGGGGATCCCCCTTAATAAGGGGGGCATCTGAAAGTTTTTAATACCCACCTACTTATCTTACTTATTTTTACCGACAATCAGCCGTTAACTTTTCGAGAAAAACTATCTATTTCAACGTTTTAACGCTCAAAACTTGGGGGGGGGTGGCATCGGGGGGATAGAGAAAATCGAGATTAACGTCGCGTCGGGCGCCGGGGGGAAGTTCTATCTGTACTAAAGCTTCTCCCTGTTGTCCTTCCCGTTGAACGAGATGGAAAAAACGTTCCTCGGTGCGTCCCAGTTCGTTACGATAGGTAACGCGCACTGCACCCCGGAAAAATACCGGTCCCTGGACGGGTTCAACAAATAGCAAGCGATCGAGATAATTATCTTCTTTAATTGGGGTTTGAATAGTCAAAGCCACCACCTGGGTTTTGCTAGTGTTGTTATATAGAGGTAAAGTCAGATAGTAGTGAACACCGTAGTTACCGTGAGCTTTGAAAGCCGTATCGGGATAACGCACTAACATGGGGGCGCTTTGAATTTGTCTGGTTCCGAAAGTAGCTGCTGTCACCGTACTTAAAGGATAGGCAAAAGCTTGACCGGGTTGAGGAATGGTGAGATTAATTCCCCCTTTGGGATCGACAATGCGGGTTGCCCATTCCGAACCGACAGAAATTCCGGCCACGCGACCATAAAAATTTCTTCTTCCGGGAGACCACTGATCAGGGGGAGTGGGGGGAAAATCGCGAGGAGCGGCTAAATCACCTCTAACTAATAGGGTACGCCATTCCTCTAGGATAGGGGGACGAAAGGTTTCTATTTCCCGATCTTCGATTTTGACTTTTTGGGGAACTTCGTAGAGGGCTAAATTAGCCATATAGATAGGGCCATCGCTGTAGAGACGCAGCAGAGTCGAGCGAGCGCTGCTTCTGGGGATAACTAGATCCAAGAGCATCCGACTTTCGCCGGGGGGAATGACGATCTGGGTGGGAAATTGGGTATCATGGCGACGACGCATGATATCGCTGGCTAAACGGGAACCGGGACCAGAAAAAACCCGGCCGTTGGGATCTTCCACCAGAGAGGGTAAATCGACAAAAGGGGCATCGGCGGAGGTGACGTAACTGACTCCTTGCAGGATGCGGATAACGAGGTTTTTGGAGGTGGGATTAGTAACGATCAGTCCCTGGTGTAGGTCGCGGATGGGATCGGTTTGACGAGCGATGTGGTGGGTGAAAACGTCAAAACGTCCTTGTAGGGGATGATTGAGATGGGCTATGGGAAAACGTTTTCCTTTACCGGGGAAAGTGGAGAGGAGAATTCCCTCTTTTTCTACCACTTCGGGACTATTGCTATTAAAAACTAGAACGTCATTTAGTTGACCGGGCAACTGACGCACTTCCTGATATTGGGTGATTAATTTCCTCTCTATCTGGGGCAGAACCGAGGCGGACTGAGCTAAAAGAATAGTGGGTAAGAAAGAAAGCATAGAGATTCCATATTTATAGGATCTAATTCAGGGTGAGTCGATGGAGAGCTGAAGTTATACGACAATATAAGCGAGTGTGTCCGGGCGATCGATAAAGAATCTTAATATATTTTTAAGGTCTGATCAAGTCCTGTCAGGGGTGATGTGAACTAGGGACGGTTTTCTGGGTGAGCAAGGGAGAATACCCCTTGCTATTGCCGATTTTAAGGGTTAAGTTGACAATGACCCGTAACTGCTCACCCTAGCTTTAAATTTCGCCGCGAATTTCTTCGACGATGCCATCTCTAAGGACGAGTTCCACATTCATTTTGGCCACTAAGTTATCGCCTTTTTCGACGCGGAAAAAGCTTTCTAGTTGTGCTTGGGCGACTTCTTGATTGAGTTCCAACAGTTGTACCTGTTGCAGTTGTTGCAGATACTGGTTTTTTTGTTCGAGAAACTCACTTTTCTGTTGATTGACTTGGATTTGAATATTGTCAATCTGTTGGGCAGCCTCGGGGGGTAAGGGGATCAGACTCTGACGCTGAATTTCTGCGATCGCTCTTTGGCCTTGGGTTTCTAATTGTTGAATTTGTGCATCAATTTGCACCATTTGTGCTTGTAATTGCTGTTGTGCTTCTTCTTTCCAGCGCGGAGTCACGATGACTTTAATTGTCACCGGGCGCTTCAGTAATAAACTGGTTTGTGCGTCATCCATGATTTGCTTATCCTAAAAAGGTTTTTTTGTCAAGGGTTTAGGGAATATTTGCCGGAAATATTTACTTGGCAAACATCTCGTTAATCATATCGCGATAGCGTTGCGTTACTACCGGTCGTTTAATCTTTAAAGTTTGGGTCATCATGCCGTTTTCTAGGGAAAAAGGCTCTAAAATTAACTCAAAGGTTTTAATCTGGTCATCGGTACGATAACCGGGCCGATTTCTCACCTCGCGCTTTAATTCTTGTTGGTAGAGATCTAAGACTTTTTTGCTGTAGAGATCGCTAGAAAGAATCGTGGAGCGATCGCTGTGAGGATCGGGTAAATTTAAGGATAGTTTCTGTTCTTGGGCCCAATTAGCCAGTATATCAAGATTAGGCACGATCAAAGCCCCCAAAGCTTTTTGATCCTGTCCCACTAGCATAATTTGGGAGATAAAGGGACTGCGTAAACAAGCATCTTCAATCGGTTGCGGTTCGATATTTTCACCATTGCTCAAAACAATTGTATCTTTGGCCCGTCCGGTTAAGACTAAATCCCCGGCAGCGGTTAACCAACCAATATCACCGCTATCAAACCAACCATCGGGAGAAATCGCTTTTTCGGTTGCTTCGGGTTTTTTATAGTATCCCTGCATCACCTGCGGACCACGAATCAAGACTAAACCGTGTTTTTCTGTGGGTAGGACTTCTTTGCTGTGTAAATCGACAATACAGATTTCTGTCTGAAAGACGGGACGACCGGCAGACCCGCGCAGGTTATGATCGATACGACGGACGGTAGCGACGGGAGAAGTTTCTGTCAGTCCATAACCAACTAAAATCGGGATTCCCGCAATCTCATAGAAAGTATCTAGATGTCTAGCTAAGGAACCACCGCCACTAACCAAGATTTTAACTTTATTTCCCACTGCTTGGCGAATTTTGCCATAAACTAGCTTGTCACCGATGGCATGGAGGGGATAGAGTAAGAGGGATTGAATTCTTGCTTTTAGTCTTTCGATCCCGGAAGCGTGAAGGTGATCAAGACTGAGATTATCGGCGATACGTTTAGCAATAACGTAATTTTCCGACTTTTCTAGCAAAAATCGCACTAATTTCTGTTTTGTGGCCGATTGTTCGCTAAATTGCTTTTGGATACCCTCGTAAAGAGATTCCCAAAGACGGGGAACTCCCACCATTAATTGCGGACTAAATTGCTTTAAATCCTGCTTAAAAGTGCGAATACTGGTATAAATCTGGGTGCAACCTTGAGCTAGACTGAAATACTCACAACTGCGCTCGTAGGAGTGCCATGAAGGTAGTATACTTAAAACTCGATCGCCAGGATCCGGTTGAAAGATAGCGTTTAAGTTGCGTACCTGATGCAGCAGATTACCGTGACTTAACATCACCCCTTTTGGTTGTCCCGTCGTTCCCGATGTGTAGATGAGGGTAGCCAGATCATTTTCGCTCTTGGTGATGGGTTTAAGGGTGTTCTCAGCCCCGATCGCCATTAGTTGCTTGAAATTTAAGGTCTGCACGGAAATCGCCCCAGTAGCGGGGTCTTCGTCGGTGAGCAGCACGATTAATTTTAGGGGCAATTCAGGGATTTTCGCCAGCAATTTGCCTAAAGTTTTGTTATTTTCGACAATCAGCGTCTGACTGTCACTATCGGCCAGAATATAGGCTAATTCCTCTGCATCTGCTTGAGCAGATCGTACCGCGTTGGCGGCCCCGGCTGCCATGGAACCTTGGTCGGCAATAAACCACCGGGGACTATTATCGGCAAATAAAGCGACATTTTCGGTTTCTGTGACTCCTAATGCTTGCAAAGCGGCGGCAAATTGCTGAATTTGTTGATAAAGTTCCCGATAGGTGAGAATTACTTCCGGTTTACTGTGGGGATCGTGCAGAGCGATAATATTGGGGAAACGTTGGGCAACTATTGACCAAACTTCGGGTAAAGATTGAATATTTGAATAGTCAATTAGGGTTGTCATAGCAGTAGTTATAGAGGGTTACAAGAGTAATAACATATAGATTAACCATTCGAGGCTCTTTTTGCCGGTTCCCCTAGACAGTATTTCAACAGGTATCTAATCCTGCAAAGTTAATTTCCTAGTTGAGACTCGGAGAGAGGAGACTTTTCAGTTATCGGTGAACGGTGAACAGTAATCAGGGAATGTTACTGTTACTTAATACTGCTTACTGATTACGGAAAAGGCTAACGGCTTAGATGTATAATTAATTTTGCTTAGGTACTTAATATAGTTGTAACTAGCAGAAAAAACGATGATTGCTCTATCTAAATATAATAATCTCACTCCAGAAGAATATCTTCAGTTTGAAGAAAAAAGTCCCATTAAACACGAATATATCGATGGACAAATTTACGACATGGCAGGGACGACGGATACTCATAATATTGTTGGGGGGAATATATACACAATTGTTCGTAATCATTTGCGAGGTTCCGATTGTCGGGTTTATTTTGCCGATGTGAAAGTCAGATTAGAGAAACGCAATCACTTTTATTATCCTGATATTCTTGTCACCTGCGATGACAGAGATAGGGAAACTGCTACCTACAAAAGTTTTCCTAAATTGATTATCGAAGTTCTCTCCGATTCTACAGAAGCTTTTGACAGGGGGGATAAATTTAATGATTATCAAACTCTAGAAAGTTTAGAGGAATATGTCTTAGTGAATAGTAAACACCAACGAGTGGAAACTTTTCGACGGGGTGAACAGGGTTTATGGATTCTGCAAACCTATCAGCAAGAAAGTTTTAGTTTACAGAGTATTAATCTGACGGCATCTTTTCGGGATTTATACGAGGATATCACCCTAGAAACGGTTAATGATACTCCCGAAAGTCCTTAAGAAAATCTCCTTCAACGATTAAACCCATGATTGCTCTATCTAACTATAATAATCTCACTCCAGAAGAATATCTTCAGTTTGAAGAAAAAAGTCCCATTAAACATGAATATATCGATGGGCAAATTTACGACATGGCAGGAACGACGGATACTCATAATATTATCGGACTCAATTTAACTTTTATCATTCGTAATCATTTGCGGGGTTCCGATTGTCGGGTTTATTTTGCCGATGTGAAAGTCAGATTAGAGAAACGCAATCACTTTTATTATCCCGATATTCTTGTCACCTGCGATGACAGAGATAGAGAAACTGCTACCTACAAAAGTTTTCCTAAATTGATTATCGAAGTTCTCTCCGATTCTACAGAAGCTTTTGACAGGGGGGATAAATTTAATGATTATCAAACTCTAGAAAGTTTAGAGGAATATGTCTTAGTGAATAGTAAACACCAACGAGTGGAAACTTTTCGACGGGGTGAACAGGGTTTATGGATTCTGCAAACCTATCAGCAAGAAAGTTTTAGTTTACAGAGTATTAATCTGACGGCATCTTTTCGGGATTTATACGAGGATATCACCCTAGAAACCTGACAGGGGGACAAGAAAGCTGAAATCCATATATCGTAAACTTTTCATGATTTTAGCTCGAAAAAGTTCGCCGCACCATCTCTCACTTATTAATAATGATTCCTAGTAAGCTCGCTCCTATCCCTAATTCTTTCGTTAGCTTTTTGCCTAGAATCGCTCGATCTATTTCTAGCGAGAGAAGCCAGAAGCCTTTGTTGGCAAATTTTCTAGCTCGCTTGTCCCCCTGTCAGAAAATCAACACCACTGACGGATCATCAGCAATCATCAAGTTAATCGCTTGCATCAACTCTGCTGATTTTGGATGTTTACAGCGATCTAAATCGTCAATAGAACTCTTGCAAATTAATTATATGTTATAATGATGGGTTAACTAATTTTCCCCAAAAAATTAGTTAATCAGTACATTCGTCCTGAATGAAAACTTGAAGTTTAACTTTTAACTCAAAACTCTTTAGAGCTGCTTTAATTTGGTTATCAAAACCTCTTTATTTAAGCGGCACAAACTATCTCAATTATAAAAATTGAGAATAAATTCTCCTTGACTTGATTAATCTTTAGGCAACTTTTAAGAAGCTGCTATACCTATCCCTAACTCACAGTTATAAATAGCCGCCAACAAGTTAACTCTTAAACTATATCTTCGACGACGATTCCGATATTTACAGGATAAGATTTTAAAGATTTTGAGTTTCCTATTTATAGGTTCAATGATAATCCTTTCTTTGGCTAAAGCCTTGTTATACTCTTTTTCTAACTCTGTTAATTTTCTATTTTTCGGTTTCTTTTTCGGTGTATAACTATTACTATGGTATGCAGCTATTCCCTGATAACCACTGTCTTCTATGCTGGTAGTTAAAGGATGAAAACGAACTCGACTTTTTTTAAATAAACTAAAATCATGACCTCTACCTTTCCCACAAAAGACACAGATAATTTCCTCGGTATTTTGATCAGCTACTAATTGGGATTTTAAAGTATGATAACCTCTTTTACCCGAAAAAAAATCTTTCTGTTTCTTTTGGGGGCGTTCAATGGGAGTTTCCGTTACATCCATTACCGTTACGACCGGTATCTCTGCTTGATTGAGTAAAGCTTTTTTTCCTTTTAAACGGAAGTTTCCCGATTGTAAAAGCATTTTTTCCGTCTTATTTACAATCCGACATATAGTTGATTCTGATAGTTCCCAGCTTGTACCAATGTGAAAATATGTTCTATATTCTCGCCAATATTCTAACGTTACTAAAACTTGTTCTTCTATAGATAGTTTAGGTTTCGGTCCCCTTTTAGATGGTGAATTAGAGTCGGCTTCAACACTTTTTACTGATTCTACCATCTTTCTATATGTTTGTTTGTACACACCGAAACGGCGTTTGAATTGTTCATCTGATAAGTTTTGATAATCCATAATTTTGCTAATAAACATAGCAAAATTATAGATGATTTCCTGACCTAAGATCACATTTTATTCTTTTTTCCACTTCAATCTAAGAATTGAGAAAAAAGCAAAACCTTATATTATACCATAAAAAAATTATGCAAGAGGTCTAATAAATACATATACTCGATCATTCCCAATATAGGCATCGACAATTTTAGCAAAATCTTCATGAAATTCTTCCTATCATCTAAACCCGATAGGTTTTGTCAGGTAGGGGATAGAAGATTTAACTATGTCTATAGAATTATTGGAGTTTAGTTTTACTAGGAATCAGAATTAATGACCAGTAGGTGACAGCCTCTGGATCGATTTCGGTAATCGGAATAATTTGCTGATTGGGTAAGGTTGCTCGTTCGATGTAGAGGGCGCGTTCTAATAATCCTAATTCCTCGAGAATATCACGAACTTTAGCGAAATGTCTGCCTAATTTAATAATCGCTGCTGCATCGATAAATGCTAGGCGATCCCGCAATATTTCCGCCTCTAAAGTAGCGGGCATGATACTAAATACGTCATTTCGATAAGTGATAGGTACACCCAGCATTGCTGCACTTGCCATCACTGAAGAAATACCCGGCACGACTTCAATGGAAAAGCGATCGCACAAGCGATTAAAGATATACATAAATGTGCCATACAACATCGGATCGCCCACACATAAAACTGCCACATCTCGGCCTAAGTTTAACTGTTCGGCGATATTTTCGGCGGCAATATCATAATGAGGTTGAGAACTGCGCTCGACACTAAAAGGTAAAGGCATGGGAATTTCTATCTGCTCGGGACGGATAAAATCCGACACAATTGCCCGTGCCAAAACTTTGCCACTTTCTAAGGTAGGATAGGCAATTACCGGAACAGTTGTGAGAATCCGGTGTGCTTTTAGCGTCAACAATTCGGGATCACCGGGACCGATTCCTAATCCATAAAGTTTGCCTAATTTATTCATAATTCGTTCTCTTTTGCTAAAGCATTGACTGCTGCTGCTGCGATTGCGCTGCCGCCTCTACGTCCGTGTAGGGTAATAAATGGCACGCCACGACTATTAGTTGCTAATTCTGTTTTCGACTCTGCCGCTCCTACAAATCCCACGGGAAAGCCTAAAATCAAAGCCGGTTTAGCTACATTTTGATCGAGCAATTCTAGTAGGTGAAAAAGTGCGGTTGGTGCATTACCAATGGCTACCACTGCTCCAGCTAAATGAGGTTGCCAAAGTTCTAAAGCGGCAGCGGAGCGGGTATTATTAATTTGTCGTGCTAACTCGGTCACTTCTGGATAATTGAGGGTACAAATAATCGGATTATTTTTAGGTAAACGGGCTTTGGTAATGCCATTAGCGACCATTTGAGAATCACAGAGAATTGCTGCACCCCCAGCGAGAGCATTTCGTCCGATTTTAACCGCGTCTGGTGATGCTTCTAAATCTTCTGTTATGTCTGTCATCCCGCAGGAATGAATTAGACGAACCGCCACAGAAGCTAAATCATCGGGGAGATTTTTCCAGTTAGTTTCAGCCCGAATAATAGCAAAAGATTTGCGGTAAATTTCCTCACCATTCTTAATGTATTCCATTCTATTCATCTAAATTTTTTGATTTTTGGGAGCTTAAAATTTGGACTATGAGCGGGGGAATCTTGGTAAATTCTCCCTCAAATATGGGTGCTTCTAAGAATTTTTGACTATCACCCACATAGACTTGATAAGCTTCCATTATTTGGCCATTTTCCTCGATGGTAGTTCCTAAAAGGGTAATTTCCGCAGGACCCGGTTGAGCGCAGGATTTAGCACAACCCGTCAAGTGAATATTAACAGGAGAATTGCAGGTTAAGTGTTCCTGCAAATAATCTGCCAGGAGAGAAGCATGAATTTGAGTTGCAGTAGCTGCTGCTGTACAACCCGGTTTACCGCTACAGGCAACTATCCCCGCATCCCATCCGGGAGAAGCGGATAATCCTAGTGATGCCAGTTTTGGCAACAATTCTGACACTTTTTCATCGGGAATATCGGGTAATATAACAGTCTGCCAAGGGGTTAATCGTAACTGACCACTGCCAAAAGTTTCTGATAGTGCCGCTAATCCCCATAGTTGATTAGCCGTCAATTGTCCTAATCTTAATGATAGGCCAACATAAGACAATCTGGGTTGCTTTTGAGGATGAATTCCTAGATGAAAATAGGGTTGAGTAGAATGGGCAGCCTGCTGGTATTCTTGCCCTTGTATTATGCCGGTAGAAGTCCGATGTAATCGGGAGTTAACTTGTTCGAGATATTTTGTCAATCCCCAATCTTTGATTAGGTGTTTCATCCGAGGTTTTTTCCCCTTGATATTGGGGGTTTGTTGAACATAATTGACATAAACCTTTACTAGAGCTTTGACCACAGCTAAACAGTTTTCTGGCTCAATTAATAAGTCCGTGTCATATAATTGTTTATCTCCTCCAAGTGCTAATCGAAAGCAAACAAGAGAAGTTAAATTTGTCGGATTTTTGACGGTAATTGCCGATAGCTGAATCTCATTATAGCGGTGTTGCCAAGCCATAGTTGAACCAGTGCCAATTCCCACTGCACCACCGCCATCGATCCCGATACTAAATTTAGGACTTAGTTGGGCAATTGATGGATAATTTTGGATAAAATTATCTAATTCTTGGACTAATGGACGAGTATCGATCAATTCTTGGCAGTCAATTCCAGCCGTGGGACTGGACATGATATTACGCAGATGATCGATACTGGGGTTATGGGCAGCTAACCCTAATTTTTGCAGGGTTTGAAATTCTTCTAAACTGGGGGATTTTTGCAGTCCGCGAATTTGCAGATTTGCCCGATTGGTAACTTGTATTGTACTCTGCCATTGTTCGAGCCAAGTGGCGATCGCTTTTCCCTGTGGAGAATTGAGCCATCCACCGGGGGTGCGGAGACGAATTAAAAACCCATCTTGGGCAGCAGTGCCATAAAATAAACCGGGACAAGCATTTGCTTTAACTAACCAATTCACCGTTGTTTGTTCTCCATGCGACGCAGAGAAGTAGTTAGAAAATTAGTTTTCTATACTACCAATCAAAAGCTTGTAATTGGTATTCTGACTCGCAAGGAAAAAGGGAAGATGTACTCTTTTTACTTTTTACTTGATTACAGCTGCGGCACAGTACCAGAATTGCACTGGACTTTCCCAAAGACAAGTTTAAGGATCATACCACGTTTTTGGTTGAAAATCAGTATCGTTAAGAATCGCTACATTTTCCCCCCTTTGTGCTAAGACAAATAAACCTTGACGATAAGCATATTTATCCGCTCCCTCTTCGATTTCAATGCCTGCTACTGCCCCATATAATTGTTTGTGGTTATATTCGGGAAAAAATTGCCTAAATTCTGTTAGATTATTGATTAATTCTTTGACATCATCTACACTTAAACTACTTTTAACTTCCACTACTAGCACATGATTTTCATTAGTTACTAACACATCAATTTCTAGGGTTTTACCATCGAGACGTTTTCTGACTCTTTGACTAACTTGATGTACGGGAATCTGACGATTTAAAAATAAAGTCTCACAAGCGGGGGCTACCATATTTTCGACAAAACGTCCCCATTTACCTCCAAGATTACCAATTTCTTGACTGAGTCTAGTAATTTGGCGATCGGTTTTTAAAGATTGTTCTTTGAGAATCCGCTCCGTTTCTAAAGATTGTTCTTTGAGAACACGCTCGGTTTCTTGAAAGCGTCGCTCGGTTTCTTGAAAGCATCTTTCTGTCTCTTTTTGAGCTTCTACTAATTCGGCTAATAATCTCCAAACATCATCGGCGGTGGTGGTCATAATTTTTCCTCTAAATTAACTTGACAATAACCTGATTATATCTTGTTTTTAAAGCCCCTACCACGTTTTCGGTTGAAACTCAGTATCGTTAAGAATTGCTACATTTTCACCCCTTTGTGCCAAGACAAATAAACCTTGACGATAGGCATATTTATCCGCTCCCTCTTCGATTTCAATGCCTGCTACTGCCCCATATAATTGTTTGTGGTTATATTCGGGAAAAAATTGCCTAAATTCTGTTAGATTCTTGATTAATTCTTTGACATCATCTACACTTAAACTACTTTTGACTTCCACTACCAGTACATGATTCTCATTAGTTACTAACACATCAATTTCTAGGGTTTTACCGTCGAGACGTTTTCTGACTCTTTGACTAACTTCGCCAATTCAAAAATGAAACGCATCAACCTCAAGAGTTGACAAAGAAAGGCTCATCAGGTACTGTCTGATCATTAACAAAAACAAATCAGACCCAAAATGAGCCACCAACATCTTAACATAGAACAAAGAAACTTGCTCTACCAACTTAGTCAGGAGGGAAATTTATCTCAACGGCAAATGGCCGTCTGGCTCGGATGTCATCAAAGCACAATATCACGGGAATTAAAAAGGAATCAAAGTTCTCTTGGCTGCTATCTACCTGACACAGCACAAGCTGAAAGCGAGACAAGGCGAAAAAATGCCAAACAACCCTTTAAAAATGTCAGCGAGTCAGCCTTAGAGTTGGTCAAAGAAGGATTGAAAGATTATCATAGTCCCGAACAAATAGCAGGTCGTCTGAAAAGAGCCAGTCAAGAATCTCTCAGTCACGAAACCATCTATCAAATGATCTATCAGAACTATCACGGATGTGGAGAGTACCAGAAATATTTACGCCGGGGGCTTTGTCAAAGAAAGAGTCGAGGCGGAGCAAAAAGTAAGCGTGGAGGGATTCCAGGGCGTGTAGATATCAGCGAGCGACCAGTAATTGCTGACCAGAAAACTGAAATCGGTCATTGGGAAAGTGACACAATGATTGGAGGCAATCATCTAGGAGTTCTCGTTACTCATGTAGATAAAGCCTCGAAATTTTTAGTAGCAGGATTAGCCAAAAACAAAACCGCATCGGAAATCAATAGAGTCACAGAAAAACTTTTTCAAGAGATTCACCCTGACAAAAGAAAAACCTTTACTTGTGACAAGGTTAAAGAATTTTGTGGACATCAAGAGTTGAGTCAGAAACTAGGAGCAGATTTTTATTTTGCTACTCCTTATCATTCGTGGGAGAGGGGATTAAACGAGCATACCAATGGACTGTTAAGACAATTTTTCCCTAAGGGAACGAATTTTAAAATCGTTAAGCCAGAGGAGGTGGAAAGAGCCGTAAACTTGATTAACAATCGTCCTCGAAAATGTCTTGACTATCGTACCCCGAATGAGGTATTCTATAAAGGTAGATCAGACAGTGATGCAATTCAGACTTGAATTGGCCCTTGATGTACGGGAATCTGACGATTTAAAAATAAAGTCTCACAAGCGGGGGCTACCATATTTTCGACAAAACGTCCCCATTTACCGCCAAGATTACCAATTTCTTGACTGACTCTGGTAATTTGGCGATCGGTTTTTAAAGATTGTTCTTTGAGAATCCGCTCGGTTTCTTGAAAGCGTCGCTCGGTTTCTTGAAAGCATCTTTCTGTCTCTTTTTGAGCTTCTACTAATTCGGCTAATAATCTCCAAACATCATCGGCGGTGGTGGTCATAATTTTTCCTCTGAATTAACTTGACACTAACCCGATTATATCTTGTTTGAAGGATGGAGCCTGATGGCAGATAATGAAATAGTAGCGATTTTTTTTAATATGGCGGATCGCAATTGTCAGTCGAAATGGCTATCGATCATAGGAATTGGTGAAGATGGCTTAGAAGGGTTAAGTTCAGTGGGGCGAAGTCTGCTTTCTTTAGCATCAGTTATTGTCGGTGGTGAACGTCATCTGGCAATGTTACCCCCAGAGGATCAACGGCAAAAACTGCTCTGGACTTCTCCCATTCAAGACTCCATTAACGAGATTATCCGCCGTCGTGGTCAATCTGTCTGTGTTTTGGCCAGTGGTGATCCCATGTGCTACGGAATTGGTGTCACCCTCACCCGCCAGATTCCCCTGGAGGAAATGACGATTATTCCCTCTCCTTCTAGCTTTAGTCTTGCCTGTAGTCGTTTGGGTTGGTCCCTGAGTGAAGTGGAAACTTTGAGTTTGTGCGGTCGGCCCCCGGCTTGGTTGAATGGGGTGCTTTATCCCGGCGCTAAACTGCTGGTACTGAGCGCTGATGCTCAGACTCCCGCAATCGCTGCTCGGCTGCTCAGGGAGGGAGGTTTTGGCGAAAGTTCCATCACCGTTTTAGAACATCTAGGGGGAACCCGAGAACGCCACATTCAAGGCATTGCCAACGATTGGGAGTTTACAGATCTGGCAGATTTAAATGTCATCGCCATTAGCTGCATTTCCTCCCATCTCCCCACCCTGGCGCCGCGCCTTCCAGGACTGCCGGATTCTGCTTACCATCACGACGGACAGTTGACAAAAAGAGAAGTTCGTGCTATCACGCTGAGTAGATTGGTTCCCCTGCCTGGGCAATTGCTCTGGGATGTGGGGGCGGGTTGTGGTTCCATTGCCATTGAGTGGCTGCGTAGCGATCGCCGTTGCCAGGCTATTGCGATCGAACATCATCCCACCAGATTACAATACATTGCCGATAATGCCGCCGCCCTGGGAACGCCTCACCTGCAAATCGTCGCCGGAATCGCACCGAGCGCCCTGGAAGATTTACCGCAACCGGACGCTATTTTTATTGGTGGCGGTATCACCACACCCCACCTATTGGAAACCTGTTGGTTAGCCCTGCGCCCCGGGGGTCGTCTTGTTGCCAATACTGTTACAATTGAAAGCGAATTAGTTCTCTTGCAATGGCATAGTAAATTAGGAGGGGAACTGCTGCGAATTGGCATTGAAAAAGCCGAACCGGTCGGCAAGTTTTTAGGTTGGAAAGCCATGGCCCCCGTAACCCAGTGGACTGTTCTGAAACCGAGATTGTAAATCCTTGATTTTCTCCTTGATCCCTCTTGCAAAAGTTGTAGATAGAACTTTTTGGGTATTCTTTTTCTTTCTAATTAGTTAGGGCTTGCTGAATAAATCTAAAAACCTTGTTGGATAAGGCTTTTAGACTTTTTTTCCCTCAAAAAGTGCCGACCATTGGAGGGATCGGGGGTAAAATTCAGGTACTTTTTCCCTGAAAATTAGGTAACTGACTACCTCAAAATCGGTAAAACCCTACACCCCACACCCCACACCCCACACCCTGCCCCCACCAACAAACTTTTTCAGCAGACCCTAGTTAGGTGTTAAAAATTGTCAGATCCCCCTTAATAAGGAGGGATCAAAGCCCCCCTTAATAAGCTATCCATTAGTCAGATCTTTCTTAACAAAAAGAGAAGAAACTTAAAAAAAGGGGAAACGATTGATAGGTATAGTTTTGAAAGAAGGAATTAAGGTGGAGGTAAGCAAAAAAATGGAGAAATGGGCAGCCCAAGAATTACAGTATGCAGACCTAGGGGACACCAGAAGAAAGAAAAGGTTAATCAGTATCGTAGAAAACTTGGCCAGCCAACCTAGTACAAGTGTGCCACAAGCTTCGGGAAATCTAGCCGCAGCGAGTGCCACCTACGACTTTTGGAATTCCCCCTATTTTCACCCCTCAGATATAATTGCCGCCCAAGCCAAAAGTACAGTAGAAAGAATCAAAGAACATCCAATAGTTTTGGCAGTGCAAGACACAACAAGTTTAGACTTTACGACGCAAAAAGCCAAAAAAGGAATGGGTTATCTAGATTATAAAAAATCCTTTGGTCTCAAAGTTCATACCACCTTAGGAGTGTCACCGCAAGGAATAGCTTTAGGACTGATTAATCAATATGTCTGGGCAAGAGAAGAAAAGAATTTAGGGATTGCCAAGCAACGCAAAAAAAGAGAAACCGAAGAAAAAGAAAGTCAAAGATGGTTAGATTCTTTGTCAGAAACACAACAACAAATACCCGAAGAAATTCAAGTAGTAACAATCGGAGATTGTGAGGCAGACATATTTGATTTATTTGCCCAATCAAGAAGTCCTAACTCTCATTTATTAATCCGAGGAACTCATAACCGAAAAGTTAACTATCTCGAAGACAAGCAAAAGTCAGGGCATCCAGAGCCTAAATATTTACATCAATCCATCAGAGAAATAAAAGCCTGTGGTAGCCTAGATGTGCAAGTAAAACGCAATCCTAATCACGAGGCTAGACTATACTTTGCACGGTTATAACTTGCATTTTTTACTCAAAGACAATAATATAGTTCAAGAGTCATAATTAGAAGCAAAGCACTCATTAAAAACATGATTAACCTAGAATTCACGGAAGAAGAAAAGAACTCACTGTATTATGAAAGATTTCATCATCCTCATCCCCGGGTTCAACTGAAGATGGAAGTTCTCTGGTTAAAAAGCCAAAAGATACCGCACAAAAAAATTTGTCAGTTAGCAGGAATCTCGCCAAATACCTTATTAACCTATCTTCGAGATTATCAAGAGGGCGGAATAGAAAAATTAAAAGAAATCAACTTCTATCGCCCTAAAAGTGAATTAGAGTCTCAAAGAGAAACACTCAAAAAATATTTCGAGAAAAATCCACCAGCCACAATAAATGAAGCTGTATATAGAATAGAAGAATTGACAGGGATAAAACGAAGTCCTACCCAAGTGAGGAAATTCTTAAAATCCTTGGGAATGAAATGTTTAAAAATAGGTTCTCTTCCTTCTAAAGCTGACCCAGATGAACAAGAAGACTACAAAGAAAAAAAGCTAGAACCCAGACTAAATGAGGCTAAAGAAGGAAAAAGGGCTGTTTTTTTTGTTGATGCCGCTCACTTCGTCATGGGAGCATTTCTCGGTTTTGTTTGGTGTTTTGAGAGACTTTTTGTTAAGTCACCGAGCGGGCGTAAACGCTTCAATGTTTTAGGAGCATTAAATGCAATAACTCATGAAGTTATTCTAGTTACTAATGACACTTATATTACGGCAACTCAAGTCTGTGAACTTCTTGAAAAAATAGCTGCTTTAGGACTAATGATTCCCATCACTCTAGTCTTAGATAATGCCCGCTATCAGAAATGTAAAATTGTTGAAGAATTGGCTCTTTCTTTGTCAATAGAGCTACTCTATCTGCCGTCTTATTCGCCTAATCTAAATTTAATTGAAAGGCTGTGGAAATTTGTCAAAAAGAAATGTTTACATGGTAAATATTATGAAAACTTTTCTGACTTTTCTTCAGCCATTTATGAATGTCTGAATGATGCCCATCTGAAACATAAAAAAGAACTGGATTCCTTGCTGACTCTACGATTTCAGAAGTTTAATAAATCTCAGATTATGAACGTCTAAAGTATAGCTAAACTAACAGTTAGATTTGCCAGTTTTGAAATACAAGTACCTAAGCATCACTCGAAAGCGAACCCTCGTCAACCGGTCAAATTACAGGTAATTTTAGCTGAAGAAGAAAATCCGCGTCCTGGAGTTAATCCTATCAGTTGGCTCCTCTTAACTAGCCTAGACATTAGTAAGTACCTAGGCAAAATTAATTACATACTCGCCTCCAAAATTGTCCAGCACTTTTTTAACGTAAGCGAGGAGGCTCTTTCGGTCTTTATAGGCGCTAAATTCAATCCATTCATATTTTAAAAATCTCCATAATATTTCAATTAAATTTAAATGAGGTGAATAAGTGGGCAACCAAAATATTTTCAAATTTTTCTTTTCCCATTCCTCAAGTTTCTCCATAAATGCCTCGCTGGTATGAATGGAAGCTTGGTCAATTATTATGACAGTTTTTTTCTGTATATTTTGGCAATATTTATCCAGAAAATTAATAACTATCTCGCTAGTAACCGTTCCGACCTGTGTCTCATAAAATAATTGATTATCTCGTTTCATTATTCCTAAAATATTTAGTCTTTTACCTTCAATTGGTGGTAACTTTATCGTGGTTTTTTCTTCTTGCCAAGCGTAAGGAATACAAGGCTTTGAATCCCATCCCATTTCATCCAAATATCCTATCTCAATCTCTCCTCTTTTTTCCTGTTTTTTTAGTTCTTCTAAAATAGGTAGTTTGACCTCAAGCTCCCACTCATCAGGGGTTTTGGCGACCCCTCTTCTCACCCTTTTCCACCTCATGTTGATTTTTTTTATGAGTCTTTTTATCGTGTCTTTGCTTACGGTTAATTTCCATTCTTCTACAATTTTTATCTGGATTTTTTTTAAGCTTTTCGGTTCTTCTTTTACCCAGTCAATAACTTGTTGACCTTGTGCTTCTGTCAATTTAGGTTTTCTCCCTCTTCCTCGACGATTATAGAAACCAATTAGTTTTCTATCTTCCCAGGCCGTCAACCAATTATAGATGGTCTTTCTCGTAACTCCAAATATTCCGCTCAATTCTTCTATCGTGGTTCCCTGAAAACTTAAGAGTATACATTTCGCTCGCTCTCTTACTTGATGATGTTTACTAGCTCGATAAATTCTCTCTAGCATTTTCTGGCTCTCGGGGTTTAGGTCTCTAATCAATCTCATTGTATTTTCCTGCTGCTTCGTTTTTTTATGTATTATACTTCTTAATTTTTTATTTGGGTAATTAATTTTGCATGACTACTTAGCTTTGAATCAGCGATAACCTGTGTGCGCTGGTATAGTTATCGCTGGTTAATAGAACGCTATCATTTTGTTTTAAAAAGTGGTTGTGGATTAGAAAAACTGCAATTAGAAACGGGTCGTAGAATTGAGATGGCCTTAGCTACCTATTCAATTGTAGCTTGGAGATTACTCTGGTTAACCTATCAAGCACGCTTACACGGAGAGGAGAGTTGTGAAAGTTTTTTGGAAGAACATGAATGGCAATCTTTGTGTGCCACTATTCATAAAAAGAGTCCGCCACCTGAAAAGCCGCCCTCCTTTCGAGAAGCGGTCAGAATGATTGCTTCTCTTGGGGGGTTTTTAGGTAGAAAAGGTGACGGTGAACCAGGTGTTAAAACTATTTGGTTGGGACTGCGAAGGTTACATGATATCAGCCAGACTTGGAAACTATCTCATCAAATTAGTCCCCCCATAGAACCCCCTTGAGCCATCTTGCACACTTTTCTCTTTTTGTCAAATTTTATGTTAAGAAAGATGTGACTAATGGATAGCTTATCAAGGGGGGTTGGGGGGATCGAACCCAAAATCCATTTTTAATTTAATTAAAACCAGCTACTTACCATTTTAAAAAAATCAATTAATAAATTCAATTTCAGTTAGGGGAACCAGAAATGTTGCTTTTTTATCCCGATGGACAAGCTTTCACTAGCTATAATCAGGAAAACAACGAGCGGAACGATTAGCGAATAAACTGCGGGAATTAGGCATTAATCCTGACGATATCTAAGTTTACCCCTTGATCTCACTTTTATTACCAAGTATTTCAATTAAAGTTAACTCTATTATTGGAAAGGATTCAATAAAAATACTTTCACCTCGATAATATTTCTGAATAGCTTGATAACTACCCTGCAGCGGATGGCGATAAACTTCTAAACATTCTTCCTTGAGATTAACGATCCAAACTTCTTGAATATTTGCCTCTGCATAAAGAGGGATTTTAGTATAGCGATCATAATCGATGGTAGAATCAGAAACTTCAATAATTAAATAGATATCTTGAGGACAAGGATAGGCAGCAACATAAAAATCCGATCGAGGTATTAGTAAACTTAAATCTGGTTCTGGTTGAGAATTATTATTTAATCTAATCGGATTTTGCACCCTGAGAATAATTTTCTGTCCTAATTTTTGATAGAATAATTGTATTAATCTATCTACACTAGAAGCATGACGGGTTCCCATCGGTGACATTTTGATAATTTCTCCTCGAATTAATTCCACTTTTTCATCGGGTTTGATTATTCCCTCGGTTGCCATTTTTTCGTATTCTTCCACCGTAAACTTACGCGTAATCAGTGATAAAGACATTTTAACTAAACTCCTACTTTCTCTTTATTCTATCTGGACAGCCTTCCAACGGGTGAATTATCGGTATTTAAACCATTAATCGGGAGGAATAAACTAACTTTTTGGGGACTTGTACTGATTTTTCGGGAAAAAACAGCACTTGCCATGGCGACAAAACCGCTAGAGCTAACGTCTAGAAAGCTGGGGTCGGATCGAAACTGCCCCAAAAAAGCTACTATAGGTCAGTTGTCGATGTTAAAAAAAATAGCCGTTCCCATCTGGAACATTAAGTCGAGAAATTTTATGGTTAAGCGAAAACAGCCTTATAGTTTAATTTATCTGTTCAGTCTGGCGATCGGTTTAGTGATTGCGATCGCACCTGACGGACAAGCACAAACCCCCGACTCTAACACTCCTGCCAGCGATCCTAACGAATTAAAACCCTTAAATCAAGCCGATAGTGTTCTGAGTCTTCAGGGGGGACAACGTTTAGTGGAAGAAGCGAACACTGCTATTAATGCCGCTAAATACGATGTCGCTGTGGATAAACTCAATCAAGCGCGTCGGATTTTTAACCAACTATCTAACTATCATCTGCAATTAGCTAATAGTTTCTCAGGAATTGACCCGAAAGTATTCGATTCTCAGCGTCAAAGTGCTTTAAACACCGGACAACTGCGGGATGAAGCCACCTATCAGCTTGCTTTAGTTCATAGGGCGCAAAATCAGCCAGAATTGGCGGTTCCTTTGTTAATTCAGGTGATTCAATCCCAAAACCCCACCAGTGAATTAGGACAAAAAAGCTATCAACAACTCTACGAGATGGGATTTGTCAGTACACCCATCTCTGCACCGACTCCCACCTCCGCAACTCCTAGCAATCCCCCCCCACAGCAGTAAATTTTATCCCCATTGACGAGCTTTCGGTAACAATGGGATCAGAGTATCTTTAATTGTTTTGAGGAGTTAAGATGGTTGACTTTCGCCAAGTAGAAGCGATGATTCAAGAACAAATCCCCGATGCACAAGTGATGATTCGGGATTTGACGGGAGGTGGCGATCATTTGGAAGCGGTGGTTATTTCTGGCGAATTTGCTGGCAAAACCCGCGTTAAACAGCATCAAATGGTTTATGGCGCTTTACAATCGGCACTGGCTACCGAAGCCATCCATGCTTTGGCATTAAAAACCTACACTCCCGACAGTTGGGCAGCAGAAAAATAACAGTTATCAGTTATCAGTTATCAGTTATTAGTTAGTTTTTTTCTGGTTTTCTTTGTGGCTAATTATCTTCACAACACACAGTCTAATTTAATTACTCATGGTTAGTCCTTTACTAGAACCCTTTCGAGAAGCCTATCGCAATTTGGAACTTTTACCCCTGCGATCGGATAAAGAATTACAGCGTTTTGCTGTTAAATACGGCACAGAAATTATCGAAGAATTAGAACAATTGATAGAAGATAGTCCTTCGGAAGACGGAAAAATTATTCTAGCAGGACATCGGGGTTGTGGTAAGTCAACCCTACTCTATGAATTTAAAAGAAAGTTAGATGATCGCTGTTTTGTTGTTTTCTTCTCGATCTCAGACATGATCGAAATGTCAGACGTAAATCATGTTAATATTTTTGGCTCTTCGTTACTCTTTATGCTAAATCAACATACAAGATGCCAAGACAACATACTTCTAACCCAAAAATTCCGAAAGTTTCTAAAGCCATAGGCTCTCCGTTTTATTAGTTTAAGTTTATTGTTGATTCCCTCGACCACCCCATTAGTTGTCCTTCGCTCGAAATAACTAATGATTTCTCCAAACCAGTTTCGGATTGTTTGACAACTCTTGGTAAAAACACTGGAGGATTTTGCCAACCAGTCCGAGATGGATAGCAGTCCTTCTGTCGGATTCTCTGAGGTTTCATAAATCTTTCTAAATTCTTCCTTTAACTCGTGCATCTTTTTCAAATTTGGGAAATTTTCTTTGATAGCTTCTAGTTTGATTTTTTGGGTTTCCGTTAAATCTTTTTCATTTTTTAACAAGCTATATTTACTTCGCTTTAAAACTTCTAGCTTCGCTTCTTTTTCCGCTTTCTGTTTTTTATTTCTCTGCGCTTCTACGGCTCTTTTTTCTGCTTTTCTTTGTTCGTCTAACTCTTGATTAATTTGTTTCATTACATGGAATCTATCGGCGACTACCTCGGCCGATGGCATCAATTCTTTCACCAAATTTTTATAGGGCAACCAAAGGTCTATGCTGACTTCTTCAATTTGCTCTAACACCTCTTTTCCCCACCCTGTAAGCGTTTCCCTCAATTCTTCTTGTGTTCGCTTCTCTAGAATAGCTATTAGTTTTCCCGTATCTAAATTTACTAAAACCGCACAGTAATTTTTTTGTCCTTTGACTAGAGCGATTTCATCAATTCCTAGTCTTTTTAATTTCGATAGGTCTGTCTCTGTAATTTCTTCAGCTATGTCCTCTATCATTCTTTGAATCTCTTCTTCCGTTACGTCATTTCTTCGGCTAACATTTAAAATATCTCCTTCTTTTAATTGTTCGAGTATATTCTCGGCTAGTCTTTTCGTATAGGTTCGTTTCTTGGCGACAAAATCTAACTCTTCGCTAAAGGGTTTCTGACAATTACCGCACTTAAATTGACGACGATTAACTTGTAGGTACACTGGTTGACCTGAGAGCGGTAAATCTTTGACTAAATGTCGATGATTTTGGTGAAGTTTATCGCTCTCTAACCCACAACGAGGACAGGCTGCTTTTTGATTTTTCGATTCGACTGGTCAAACTATACCGATATTTTCTAGGTGTCGATAGCCTTGAATACAGGTTCCTTGTAGGTTCAAAAATTTGTCAAGTATCATAAGTAAAATAATCTCGTTTTTGGCAATTATATCAAATCTTAACTCAATTGTCTATCTTTTGGCATTAACCTGTTTGTGCCTTAAGTCCTTCCCTGTATGGATTTCAGCTACTTTTGAGCTTAGGTACTCTCATCGAATTTTATTTTAAGTTAATTATTTGCATAACAATTCCCGAAGAGCCATATTTTATTCTCGATCGCCGTTCAGATGATGTCAGAAGCGGAAGCCCAAAATTTAACTATTAAAGATTAGAACTCTTGCAAATTAATTATATGTTATAATGATGGGTTAACTAATTTTCCCCAAAAAATTAGTTAATCAGTACATTCGTCCTGAATGAAAACTTGAAGTTTAACTTTTAACTCAAAACTCTTTAGAGCTGCTTTAATTTGGTTATCAAAACCTCTTTATTTAAGCGGCACAAACTATCTCAATTATAAAAATTGAGAATAAATTCTCCTTGACTTGATTAATCTTTAGGCAACTTTTAAGAAGCTGCTATACCTATCCCTAACTCACAGTTATAAATAGCCGCCAACAAGTTAACTCTTAAACTATATCTTCGACGACGATTCCGATATTTACAGGATAAGATTTTAAAGATTTTGAGTTTCCTATTTATATGTTCAATGATAATCCTTTCTTTGGCTAAAGCCTTGTTATACTCTTTTTCTAACTCTGTTAATTTTCTATTTTTCGATTTCTTTTTCGGTGTATAACTATTACTATGGTATGCAGCTATTCCCTGATAACCACTGTCTTCTATGCTGGTAGTTAAAGGATGAAAACGAACTCGACTTTTTTTAAATAAACTAAAATCATGACCTCTACCTTTCCCACAGAAGACACAGATAATTTCCTCTGTATTTTGATCAGCTACTAATTGGGATTTTAAAGTATGATAACCTCTTTTACCCGAAAAAAAATCTTTCTGTTTCTTTTGGGGGCGTTCAATGGGAGTTTCCGTTACATCCATTACCGTTATGACCGGTATCTCTGCTTGATTGAGTAAAGCTTTTTTTCCTTTTAAACGGAAGTTTCCCGATTGTAAAAGCATTTTTTCCGTCTTATTTACAATCCGACATATAGTTGATTCTGATAGTTCCCAGCTTGTACCAATGTGAAAATATGTTCTATATTCTCGCCAATATTCTAACGTTACTAAAACTTGTTCTTCTATAGATAGTTTAGGTTTCGGTCCCCTTTTAGATGGTGAATTAGAGTCGGCTTCAACACTTTTTACTGATTCTACCATCTTTCTATATGTTTGTTTGTACACACCGAAACGGCGTTTGAATTGTTCATCTGATAAGTTTTGATAATCCATAATTTTGCTAATAAACATAGCAAAATTATAGATGATTTCCTGACCTAAGATCACATTTTATTCTTTTTTCCACTTCAATCTAAGAATTGAGAAAAAAGCAAAACCTTATATTATACCATAAAAAAATTATGCAAGAGGTCTATTCTATTAAAAAAAGCTTTTATCAATGGTTTGCTGAACAAATTCGCACGGAAACCAATCAAGCAGATGCCACTCTCGAAACAGGTTTTAACTTTTCTTCTTTACTAGCTCACATTAAAGGCATTCTCAAGATTAATTCGACTATTCGCGAGGAAATCAAACAAAAGTATGAGCGGATAATTAACGATTTAGTTGCCCAAATTAACATTATAGCTAGTGTGATCGAGTCCCAAAGTCAGAAAAAAATCTTAGTAATTGTTGATGACATTGATAAAATTGACTTAGCACAGGTAAGGGATATTGGCTCTTCTGGTTTATGTGTGGAAACGAAGCCTATACTGATAGTTTCTTCGGCAAAATAGTCGTAAAAGTCCTTCTCAGTCAACATTTCACGATTCCATAAGCAAAAATTATCACACAAAGTCGAGAAGAGCCGGATATTTTTCAATCCCATATTAAAGCGATTATGTTGCCCAGTTTTCGGATTATTATGACTATTCCGATCGCTGCTTTAAGAGAGGTAGCTTTAAAGGCAACTCTCCAAACAGAAACTAATGATCAGATTGTACAAATGCCTGTATATAAACTCTTTAAACAGGGAGACATTAATTCACCTAATGCTATACCCGATCCGCAAATTATTGCTACTTTAACCGAGATTATCACTAAGCGCATCGATCCCGCTTTAATCGATCCTGACACCCTCGAAAAAATTTGTCTTTATAGTGGGGGAGTGTTACGAGAATTAATTCGCATTACTAATGATTGCTGTCGGGTTTGTTTGCGATCAGTTCGTCGTTATCCTGATGATAATACCCTAAAAATTGATCAAGCTGTTTTAGAACAATCAATCACAGAACTTAGTCTGGATTTTGCTGAAAGTATCGGTACAGCAGATGAGGAAATTATTAAAACTGTTTATGAAAAGTTAAAACCGAAGGATCTCAAGGATCAAAATTTTCTAGATCTGCTGCATGGTTTATATATTTTGGAATACCGCAATGGCGATCTCTGGTATAACGTGCATCCGATTGTGGTTGAGTTAATGAAAAAAAGAGGAACAATTTGAATGGGATAAGTAAGTAGTTATAATTAAATTGAAGATGGATCCCCCCTTGATCCCTAGGACTGTTTCATTCTCCCATCAGAATATCAAAAGTAAAAGCGATCACAGTCAGGTAAAATGAGGAGTGACCGCCAACCTTTCAAATATATGTTGAGCTTAATAGAAAAACTAAAACAAGTCAAGGACTTTCGGAAAGATAAAGGAAAAAGACACCATTTATGGATAGTATTAGTAGTAATAATACTGGGAACAATGCTAGGATACTCAGGTTATAGAGAGCTAGGAGAGTTGGGAGCATCCCAATTTTGCAATAAGTATAAATGCTTAGAGACTAAAAACGTTAGCTAAGGCAAAATAAAGAGAAACAATTAAACGGTAGAATCATGAATACAGACCAAAAAGAACAACTAGATCAACATTTAAAAGCCATTGCTCAAATTCTAGTCGATAATACCCCAGAAGAACAACTACGTAGCTTTGAGGGCATTGAAACCGCCCTGCGAGACCATTGGCTGACTACATTGGGTCCTGCCATAGGCAATTTTTTTTTGAATCAGCAACAGGAACCCAAGCAGGGCGAACCAAAAGCGTAAGCAGTATCATAGGGAAAGTCAAGATAAGCGAGAAACAAGCCGATAAACTAGGATTAAGCAAGAATAATCGATTAAGTCCCATGCTGGAGAAATGTTGCTTAGGAGCAGTGGCTAAAGTCTCTTTTGAAGATGCGGAAAAAGATATCAAAATGGCGACAGGAATGGCAGTTTCAGGCAGTAGTCAACAGAGGCTTGTACAAAGATATAAATTTGAGGAAGCAGAAGCAAAGAGTCCGGTAGAAGCATTGAGTGTAGAGGTCGGAAAAGTCAGAATCAGAACGCCCAAAGGACAACCGAGTCAAGGTCGAGATTACAAAGCAGTAAGTCTGCATGGTCAAGAATGTGCGGGATTTTTTCAGCAAAATGAAGAATTACTGGAATGGGTGAACCGTCAGCCCTTAACAGAGGTAGTCACCTGTTTAGGAGATGGTCATGATGGGGTGTGGAATCTGATGGAGAAAATCGGTGTTAAAAGGAGAGAAATATTGGATTGGTATCATTTAGTAGAGAATATGAATAAAATAGGCGGGTCAAACCAGCGTCTGAATAGAATCAAAGAGAATTTATGGAAAGGAGAGGTGAAAAGAGTTTTAGAGGAATTAGAGGGATGCAAAAAGAAACAGGCTATAAATTTCACCAAATATGTCGATAAACATCGAGAAAGAATACCCAATTACGAACTCTATCAATCACAAGGGATTTGCATCGGTTCTGGAAGTGTAGAGTCAAAGATTAAGCAAATAGGTGCAAGAATGAAAATTGTGGGAGCACAATGGAAAGCAGAGAATGTTCCTCAGTATTTGAAGCTACGTTGTGCTTATCTCAACGGCGATATTGCCTGAGTATTTTTACTCATTGCAAAACTGGGATGCTCCCGGAGAGTTTGCTAAAAATAATCGGCACAGGCTGAGTAAAGAATTTAACATAATTCCAGAAAGAGTCCCATCCTATTCAACAATTAGAAGGGTAATGATGGGAGTTGACTGGCAGAGTTTGTTAAAAATATTTAACGAATGGGCATTACAAGAATATGGACAAAGAGATGATATAAATTGGCTAGGGATGGATGGAAAAAGTCTCAAAAACACCCTAAAGAATCCTAATAATGAACAACAAAATTTCATCATGTTTGTCTCATTGTTTAGTCAAGAAAGTGGATTAGTATTACACTTAAAAAGAATCGAAAACAAAAAAGGGTCTGAAATCGACGAAGGGCAAGCTATAATCAAGCATTGCTCTCTCCAAAATAAGGTTTTTACTGGCGATGCTTTACACTGTTAGAAAAAAACAATCAGCTTAATAGCCAAGAGTAAAAATGATTATGTTATCACCGTTAAAGGAAATCAGAAAAATCTTTATCAGCGAATACAAGACCTGAGTAATTCCTCAAAGCCAGAAAGTTGCTTTCTTGAACAAGATAATAGTCATGGACGAAAAATATCAAGAAAAATAGAAGTTTTTAAAGTTAGAAAAAATGAAAGACAAGGGTTTGAAAATCTGCGAAGAGTTATTAAAGTAGAAAGAAAGGGTAGTCGCGGGGATAAAACCTATGAAGAAACAGCTTACTATATCAGTAGCCTAACCGAATCCGCTCAAGTATTTGCTAAAATTATTCGAGGACACTGGAAAATAGAAAATCAGTTACATTGGGTAAAAGATGTAATTTTTGAGGAAGATAAAAGCGAGATAAGTGATTTTCAAGCGGCAAGCAATTGGTCAATTCTCACAACCATAGGATTGAATCTTTTCAGAGGTTTGGGTTTTCTCTCAATAACAGAGGGACAGAGATGGTTAGCTGAACGTTGGGAAAAACTGATAGTTTTATCGACGTAAGAAGCAGAAAAATTAGCTAAATTAACAGGATGTACTCTCAGACAATTTCAAGAGAGATAGGCTTTTAGTGGCTTGGGAACAGGCTTTATCAATCTATTCATAATAAATATTGGCAGAAGATTAAAGATTAGTTATTATGACTAACTCTTTTGATTAGAAAAAGATAAACTTGAGAATCCTCGATCAAATTTATTGACTCAAAATCAGCTATACTTAATTTAAATGAATCAACCCTACCTTTATCAAGGGGGTATTAAGGGGGGAGCCGCACCCCCCTTATCAAGCTATCCATTAGTCAGATCTTTCTTAACAAAAAGAGAAGAATCTTAAAAAAAGGGGAAACGATTGATAGGTATAGTTTTGAAAGAAGGAATTAAGGTGGAGGTAAGCAAAAAAATGGAGAAATGGGCAGCCCAAGAATTACAGTATGCAGACCTAGGGGACACCAGAAGAAAGAAAAGGTTAATCAGTATCGTAGAAAACTTGGCCAGCCAATCTAGTACAAGTGTGCCACAAGCTTCGGGAAATCTAGCCGCAGCGAGTGCCACCTACGACTTTTGGAATTCCCCCTATTTTCACCCCTCAGATATAATTGCCGCCCAAGCCAAAAGTACAGTAGAAAGAATCAAAGAACATCCAATAGTTTTGGCAGTGCAAGACACAACAAGTTTAGACTTTACGACGCAAAAAGCCAAAAAAGGAATGGGTTATCTAGATTATAAAAAATCCTTTGGTCTCAAAGTTCATACCACCTTAGGAGTGTCACCGCAAGGAATACCTTTAGGACTGATTAATCAATATGTCTGGGCAAGAGAAGAAAAGAATTTAGGGATTGCCAAGCAACGCAAAAAAAGAGAAACCGAAGAAAAAGAAAGTCAAAGATGGTTAGATTCTTTGTCAGAAACACAACAACAAATACCCGAAGAAATTCAAGTAGTAACAATCGGAGATTGTGAGGCAGACATATTTGATTTATTTGCCCAATCAAGAAGTCCTAACTCTCATTTATTAATCCGAGGAACTCATAACCGAAAAGTTAACTATCTCGAAGACAAGCAAAAGTCAGGGCATCCAGAGCCTAAATATTTACATCAATCCATCAGAGAAATAAAAGCCTGTGGTAGCCTAGATGTGCAAGTAAAACGCAATCCTAATCACGAGGCTAGACTAGCTAAACTAACAGTTAGATTTGCCAGTTTTGAAATACAAGTACCTAAGCATCACTCGAAAGCGAACCCTCGTCAACCGGTCAAATTACAGGTAATTTTAGCTGAAGAAGAAAATCCGCGTCCTGGAGTTAATCCTATCAGTTGGCTCCTCTTAACTAGCCTAGACATTAGTAGCTTTGAATCAGCGATAACCTGTGTGCGCTGGTACAGTTATCGCTGGTTGATAGAACGCTATCATTTTGTTTTAAAAAGTGGTTGTGGATTAGAAAAACTGCAATTAGAAACGGGTCGTAGAATTGAGATGGCCTTAGCTACCTATTCAATTGTAGCTTGGAGATTACTCTGGTTAACCTATCAAGCACGCTTACACGGAGAGGAGAGTTGTGAAGTTGGCTCTTCGTTACTCTTTATGCTAAATCAACATACAAGATGCCAAGACAACATACTTCTAACCCAAAAATTCCGAAAGTTTCTAAAGCCATAGGCTCTCCGTTTTATTAGTTTAAGTTTATTGTTGATTCCCTCGACCATCCCATTCGTTGTCCTTCGCTCGAAATAACTAATGATTTCTCCAAACCAGTTTCGGATTGTTTGACAACTCTTAGTAAAAACACTGGAGGATTTTGCCAACCATTCCGAGATGGATAGCATTCCCTCTGTCGGATTCTCTGAGGTTTCATAAATCTTTCTAAATTCTTCCTTTAATTCCTGCATCTTTTTCAAATTTGGGAATTTTTCTTTGATAGCTTCTAGTTTGATTTTTTGAGTTTCCGTTAAATCTTCTTCATTTTTTAACAGACTATATTTACTTCGCTTTAAAACTTCTAGCTTTGCTTCTTTTTCCGTTTTCTGTTTTTTATTTTTCTGCGCTTCTACGGCTCTTTTTTCCGCTCTTCTCTGTTCGTCTAACTCTTGATTAATTTGTTTCATTACATGAAATCTATCGGCGACTACCTCGGCCGATGGCATCAATTCTTTCACCAAATTTTTATAGGGCAACCAAAAATCTATGCTGACTTCTTCAATTTGCTCTAACACCTCTTTTCCCCAGCCTGTCAGCGTTTTCCTCAATTCTTCTTGTGTTCGCTTCTCTAGAATAGCTATTAGTTTTCCCGTATCTAAATTTACTAAAACTGCACAGTAATTTTTTTGCCCTTTGACTAGAGCGATTTCATCAATTCCTAGTCTTTTTAATTCCGATAGGTCTGGCTCTGTAATTTCTTCGGCGATGTCCTCTATCATTCTTTGAATCTCTTCTTCCGTTACGTCATTTCTTCGGCTAACATTTAAAATATCTCCTTCTTTTAATTGTTCGAGTATATTCTCGGCTAGTCTTTTCGTATAGGTTCGTTTCTTGGCGACAAAATCGGCTCTTCGTTACCCTTTATGCTAAATCAACAGACAAGATGCCAAGACAACATACTTCTAACCCAAAAATTCCGAAAGTTTCTAAAGCCATAGCCTCTCCGTTTTATTAGTTTAAGTTTATTGTTGATTCCCTCGACCACCCCATTAGTTGTCCTTCGCTCGAAATAACTAATGATTTCTCCAAACCAGTTTCGGATTGTTTGACAACTCTTGGTAAAAACACTGGAGGATTTTGCCAACCAGTCCGAGATGGATAGCAGTCCTTCTGTCGGATTCTCTGAGGTTTCATAAATCTTTCTAAATTCTTCCTTTAACTCGTGCATCTTTTTCAAATTTGGGAAATTTTCTTTGATAGCTTCTAGTTTGATTTTTTGGGTTTCCGTTAAATCTTTTTCATTTTTTAACAAGCTATATTTACTTCGCTTTAAAACTTCTAGCTTCGCTTCTTTTTCCGCTTTCTGTTTTTTATTTCTCTGCGCTTCTACGGCTCTTTTTTCTGCTTTTCTTTGTTCGTCTAACTCTTGATTAATTTGTTTCATTACATGGAATCTATCGGCGACTACCTCGGCCGATGGCATCAATTCTTTCACCAAATTTTTATAGGGCAACCAAAGGTCTATGCTGACTTCTTCAATTTGCTCTAACACCTCTTTTCCCCACCCCGTAAGCGTTTCCCTCAATTCTTCTTGTGTTCGCTTCTCTAGAATAGCTATTAGTTTTCCCGTATCTAAATTTACTAAAACCGCACAGTAATTTTTTTGTCCTTTGACTAGAGCGATTTCATCAATTCCTAGTCTTTTTAATTTCGATAGGTCTGTCTCTGTAATTTCTTCAGCTATGTCCTCTATCATTCTTTGAATCTCTTCTTCCGTTACGTCATTTCTTCGGCTAACATTTAAAATATCTCCTTCTTTTAATTGTTCGAGTATATTCTCGGCTAGTCTTTTCGTATAGGTTCGTTTCTTGGCGACAAAATCTAACTCTTCGCTAAAGGGTTTCTGACAATTACCGCACTTAAATTGACGACGATTAACTTGTAGGTACACTGGTTGACCTGAGAGCGGTAAATCTTTGACTAAATGTCGATGATTTTGGTGAAGTTTATCGCTCTCTAACCCACAACGAGGACAGGCTGCTTTTTTATTTTTCGATTCGATTTGGAAAACTATACCTATATTTTCTAGGTGTCGATAGCCTTGAATACAGGTTCCTTGTAGGTTCAAAAATTTGTCAAGTATCATAAGTAAAATAATCTCGTTTTTGGCTATTATATCAAATCTTAACTCGATTGTCTATCTTTTGGTATTAACCTATTTGTGCCTTAAGTCCTTTCCTGTATGAATTTCAGCTACTTTTGAGCGTAGTTGCTCTCATCGAATTTTATTTTAAGTTAATTATTTGCATAACAATTCCCGAAGAGCCACAAAATCTAACTCTTCGCTAAAGGGTTTCTGACAATTACCGCACTTAAATTGACGACGATTAACTTGTAGGTACACTGGTTGACCTGAGATTGGTAAATCTTTGACTAAATGTCGATGATTTTGGTGGAGTTTATCGCTCTCTAACCCACAACGAGGACAGATTGCTTTTTGATTTTTCGATTCGACTGGTCAAACTATACCGATATTTTCTAGGTGTCGATAGCCTTGAATACAGGTTCCTTGTAGGTTCAAAAATTTGTCAAGTATCATAAGTAAAATAATCTCGTTTTTGGCAATTATATCAAATCTTAACTCAATTGTCTATCTTTTGGCATTAACCTGTTTGTGCCTTAAGTCCTTCCCTGTATGGATTTCAGCTACTTTTGAGCTTAGGTACTCTCATCGAATTTTATTTTAAGTTAATTATTTGCATAACAATTCCCGAAGAGCCTGAAAGTTTTTTGGAAGAACATGAATGGCAATCTTTGTGTGCCACTATTCATAAAAAGAGTCCGCCACCTGAAAAGCCGCCCTCCTTTCGAGAAGCGGTCAGAATGATTGCTTCTCTTGGGGGGTTTTTAGGTAGAAAAGGTGACGGTGAACCAGGTGTTAAAACTATTTGGTTGGGACTGCGAAGGTTACATGATATCAGCCAGACTTGGAAACTATCTCATCAAATTAGTCCCCCCATAGAACCCCCTTGAGCCATCTTGCACACTTTTCTCTTTTTGTCAAATTTTATGTTAAGAAAGATGTGACTAATGGATAGCCTTATCAAGGGGGGACTAAGGGGGGATCAAAGGGGGATCGAACCTAAAATGGCTCTTCTAGGTTCTGTGTGATAAGTTTAATTGACATAGGATCGATCGATCTTTGTGTCCTTTGTGTCTTTGTGGTTCGTTCCACCCCCTCGCTAGGAGAAATGTATCTTAGAATACATTTTACCCACCAAAGCTGGGAGAGCCCTAAAATCCATTTTTAATTTAATTATAACCAGCTAAGTACCTAAGCAAAATTAATTACACACATCTAACCACCTCTTGCCTTTTGCCTTTTGCCTTTTGCCTTTTGCCTTTCTTCACTAGGAAATTTATTTTGCACGACTACTTACTTATGCTAGGCGCAAAAACATCTCTCAATCTATCCTTACTTAAAACTCTGGGTTTAGTCGCCGTTATCGGTGGACTAATCATGGCTATGGTGGAAATGCAACAGGAAAAGGTGAAAACCTTGACCAAAGAAAAATTATTAGAGAGAAATTATAGTCAAGAATCTCGCCTAGAAAATGCTCAGGTTGAGTTATTGAAAAATATGCCAGCTTTTGGCTTTGATAATATGTTAGCCAATTGGGCAATGTTACAGTTTATTCAATACTATGGCGATGGGGATGCTCGTAGGGAAACTGGCTACGGTTTAAGTCCCGATTTTATGGAGATTGTCACCAAAAATGACCCAAAATTTGTCCGCGCCTATTTGATGATGTCCGTCGCTTCTTCTGTCAATGCTGGCAAACCCGAAAGAACCGTTGAGATTATGAATAAAGGTTTAGCAAAACTCAGTCCTGATGTCACCGATGCCTATTTTGTTTGGTTATATAAAGGAGTGGATGAACTATTATTTTTAGGTGATATTACTGCGGCAAAAAAATCTAATCAAATGGCCGCCGATTGGGCGAAAATTGCCGGTAATGAATTTATCGAAAAATCCGCTAGGGGAACAGTAAAATTTTTAGAAACTAATCCCGATAGTCGCGCCCCTAGAGTCGGTGCTTGGATGTTAGTCTGGATAAGTAGCCAAGACGAAGAAACCCGCAGGTTAGCTAAGGAAAATATCGAAAAATTGGGCGGTAAATTGGTTGTGGTTAATAATAATCAAGTGATGGCAATTCCTCCGAAAGATTAGGAGTTAGCATATTTTTCATCCTGCCAAAACTTATTATTTAATAAGCCATCAATATCCTCAGCAAAGGGACAAACATCGGGAAAATTAGAGTCTGGATAATCCTCTTTCATCGCTTCTAAAGCTTCTCGATAACATTCTTCTAAAATCTCTATCATAAACCTTTTCAAACTAGGAGAATACTTAAATTCCTTCTTCAACTCCTTGCGAAAATTTCTAATTTCAATTTCCCACCCTCGATAACAATCGGGAAGAACCACATAACAACGTTTTAATAAATGTTCTAATAAACGAGTTAAAAAATTATCGACCGCTTTGCGTTGACTTTTCCCCAAAGATTCCACCTCCTCAATCAAATTCTCCAAATCAACCTGAGATAAATCCCCAGATTTTAATTGCTTAACCGTCTTCTCTATCCACAAAGCAAAATCTTGATCATACAGATTTTTTACCTTGGCTAAAGTCATAATTTTTTCCCCTGTTAAACTTAAATTCATTTCTTGAAAATCACACTAAATCTGGTTATTAAAGACTGATTATTTATTGCGCTTAACGGATTTAGCATCAGAGTTTAACTTTCTCAAAACCTATGGTTTAATAAACTATCAATATCCTTAGAAAAAGGAGAAATATCGGAAAAAATAGCATCATATTTAATTCGCATATTCTCCACCGCTTCCTGATAACAATCATCACAAATATCGGTTAAAAAACTGCATAAACTAGGGGAATCTTTAAGGATATCTTTTAACTTCGATTGACAGCGTTTAATTGTTACTTCCCAACCTCGATAACAGTCAGACAAAGGAAGATAACGCCGTTTTAAACCGTGTTCAAATAATGTAATTAAACGGTTTTTAAGTTCCCTTTTATCTCGTCTTCCCAAAGACTCCACCTCCTCAATCAAATTCTCCAAATCAACCTGAGATAAATCCCCAGATTTTAATTGCTTAACCGTTTTCTCTATCCACAAAGCAAAATCTTGATCATAGAGATTTTTTACCTTGGCTAAAGTCATAATTTTGACCTCCTCTGTTGACTAATTGCCTTCATTTTAGCGAAACTTGGCCAATTCAGACTAAATCCGGTTATTAAAGACTGATTAACTATTGTCCCTATCGCAACAGTGCCTCTCCTCAACCGATTTAGTATTATAGCCCCGAAAACCCAACAACTAACAAGCCACAAACTGCACCGATCGAGGGATAATATAACCTTGATATCTATGCCATCATCTTATGAAAATTTTAATTATGGGTGGAACCCGATTTATCGGCGTTTCCCTGACTAAAGTGTTAGTAGAACAGGGTCATGAGGTAGTATTATTCAATCGTGGCAATAAACCCGCCCCGGTTGCTGGAGTACGACAGATTCATGGCGATCGCACTGACCCAGGGCAACTGAAAGAAAAGCTTAAAAATGAGAGTTTTGAGGCAATTTTCGACAATAATGGCAGAGAATTAAGTGATACTCAGCCCCTCGTCGAGATATTTAGAGACAGAATTGGGCATTTTGTCTATGTTAGCTCGGCGGGGGTTTATCTAAAATCCGACCAAATGCCCCATAAAGAAGGGGATAAACTAGATCCCAAAAGTCGCCACAAGGGAAAACACGAGACAGAAAACTATTTAAGCGAGATGGGTTTACCCTGGACTTCCATCCGTCCAGTCTATATCTACGGACCGCGCAACTATAATGACCTAGAAGCTTGGTTTTTTGACCGTTTGGTTCGTAATCGTCCTATTCCTATACCTGGTCATGGGGAACATTTTACCCAATTTGGTCACGTTGCCGATCTGGCCCAAGCCATGGCCGCAGTATTGGGTAATTCTCAGGCTATCGGTCAAGTGTATAATATTTCCGGCGATCGCTATGTAACTTTTAACGGTTTAGCAAAAGCTTGCGCGGCAGCCATGGGGAAAAATGCCGAGGAAATCGAGATTGTTAACTATAACCCCAAAAAATTTGACTTCGGCAAAAAGAAACCTTTCCCCCTGCGGGTTCAACATTTTTACGCTGATATTAATAAGGCTACCCGGGAGTTAAACTGGCAGCCTGAATATGATCTCGTCAGTGGTTTAACAGACTCCTTCCAGAATGATTATCTCGCTTCCGGTCGCGATCGGCAAGAAATAGACTTGGCGATCGATGACCAGATCTTGGCCAACCAATAAGGGACTTGCGTGGGAATAATATCCCAGCCAGAAAATCGCTCTGTAGAAGAATCAGACCAGCCAGATGGCATATTATCAGCAATTCTCATTTTAAGGTTTCATGACATTAAAACCCTTGCACCTAGAGGGGTTAATAATTCTTAACGAATCTCTAGATCGCTGAAACAACGCAAAATCCTTTCAAAATGAGAATTGCTGTTCGAGATGTTAGGGACTTGCGCTAATGTCTTGGAATTCATGACCGACGCAATAGTTGCAGACAGTTTATTTGTGGAATTGGTGCAGTAGATCGCGAAATTCCTGAAAACTAATCTGATTATCGCGACCAGTATCGGCCTGCTGTAACATAGCTTCGATTTCCTTGTCTGTCACCCCCGGTTCGATCGCCTGAAGACAAGCTTTTAACTCCTCAAGGCTAATTTGTCCAGAGCTATCACTATCGAATAGCTGGAATCTTTCCAATAAAATTCTTTCCTGTTGATCACGATCGCTGTCACTACTAAAAGATAGACGATCGAAAACCTGAAAAGCGCGGGCGATATTTTGCCATAATTGATCGGCCGGAGGACGATGGAGAATCGTTTCCTCCTCCTGACCAGTAACTCTGTACTGGCGACGCAAAGACTCGACAGTTTCGGTTTCTGCGGCCGGCAATTCCGTTAATAAATGCTCGATCGCCTCCCTGGAACTCTTACCGGTTAACACTTCCAGCAATTCCGAACCCACCTGGCGATCGGGGTCTTTTTTCCAAGTCACCAAGAGACTTTCTGACAAAGCATCGCGATAACTCTGCAAACGTAACCAATCCTCGCGACTATACTGCTTTTCCGGATCGAGAAGTTCGGCCGATTCCACACCCAACTCTGTTAAAATCGCCTGATGTTCTGCCTCAGTAATCGTCAACTCTAAGCGCATTTGTTGCAGGATTTCGAGGCTGTGTCCGAAGTCACTATATCCCTCCTCCAAAGCCTCTTTTAACACGGCTTTATAGGCTTTTAAACACTTCTGGTGCGTGAAATCCGGCAGTATCTTGGCCAACACATACACCTCATCTGCGTCCAAAGTTTCCAGCGATCGCCGATCGAGATATTTAGCCGTATCGAGATTCAGTTTACGCAACTGTTTACGCAATTTTCCTGCGAGTCCTTCCCGTTGGTAACGACTCGGATCCCTTATCCAAGTGCGATATAACCATAAACTACTCAAAACAGCCGCTAAAATACTAGCGAAATAATGCCAAAATTTTGGCAAAAGATTAATAAAAGGACGACCACCGAAAATAAAGAAGAAATTGAAAATCAGAAAAGTTCCGAAAGTAAAGACTCGATGACGGATAATTTCGGTTGGTAAGGGCGACTTTTTACGGATTCTATAGACTTTATAGGCATTTTCAACTTTTTTACCGAGAAAATAACCCAAAAAAGTGCAGATTGCCAAAGTTAAGGGAACAGCTACCAGCTTCGGAATCGGAATCTGATTACCCGCAAGATAAAAACCCGGTTTAAAGAGGGATTCTAGCTGATTTTCGTCGTGCGCCCAAGCTCCAGAGAAATAATAGTCCCAATTGCCAGCATAGAGATAATAATAGATAAAATAGCCAAAAACTAAGCCAAAATAACCGTAATAAAGCCATTGGCGATCGCTGTTATTAATCCCATCCCAATAGGATCTTTCCGCATCGATATCGATACAGGGACTTTGACAGGCAACACAGGCACTTTGTTCGCTACCATCTTCTCGGACAATACGACACATAGATTGAGTAATCCCACTGCGACTGTCTTCGTGAGCGGTACTATTCAGCAAACCCCTAGGTTCACCATAAATCCTTTCAACTGGACTCATGGGACAGAAATAGTTACACCAAGATTTGCCCCCATACCAGTAACCCACAAAGATCGCCGCTAGAATAGTAAAGATTAAAAAGCTACCCAAGACTAAGCGATCGGAATTATAAAAAAGAATCCGTCCGCATAAACCCAAAAATAACAGACTTAATTGTAGATAGAGATAATTCCGAGCTAACCAAGAGTTTTTCGGCACTTTATAGATTTCAGAGCGGACTTTTCCCGATTTATCGGTCTGTTTTTTCTGACGCTGTTTACCCAAAGCACGCGGTATTTGAGAAAGAAAGGATAAAGGACAGATACGCCGCCAGAGTTCGTGACCTAATACTAATAAGATAAAAACACCACTAGGAACCACTATTCCCCAAAAAATCGGCGCACCTAACTGATAGGAGGATTGGGGTAGGCAAACCCCCTGGACTTTAATGCACAGATCGGGATCCACTCTCAGGGGACTAGAAAGATTGTTAGGATCGGTTAATTTTGCCGAAATCGGGTCAAAAAATAGAGAAAATATCAGAATTAACCAAGCGATGGTCAGAACCCATCGCAAATAGTGCATCGAGCGTTCGGGAATTTGTGCAAACATATATATACATCTGAGTCAAGTCGTTTTGCTAAATTAATATCCAAGTTTCCAATCGATCATTCGGGAATTTGTGCAAAAATAAATCCACATTCCGCACCCTAAGTGTGACAACGTCTTAAAAGAGGAAGGAGCGTGAGTCAAAATACTTATCTAGAGGAGTGAGTTGGCGGCAAGCTGCCGCCAACTCAGCCAAAAATTTCAGGCTCTTCTAGGTTCTGTGTGATCAGTTTAACTTACATAGGATCTATCAATCTTTGTGTCCTTTGTGGTTCCTTCCACAATTCCTATTTCATCGATAATTCCGGCTACTAATCCCAGATGGTCTAGATTTTTGACTTCAATTTCTGTTGATTGATTCATGGTCGAACAGTCCACTCGCCCAAGTTTTCCAATAATTCCTATTTTTTCATAATTAGGGGTCTCCATACTCCCCCTAGCGGCCACCGAGAAAACCTTCACCAGCTAACTATTTTTACTCAAGTCTCTGGAGGGGGACAGCTTATGCGACAGTTGAGGGTGCGGAATGTGGGCTACAAATAGGAAGATTTTATGCTCACAATAGTGATAATCCAAGCTGCCATATTTCCCATCTCCTAAAACTGCTGAAGCTAGAGTTCAACCCCAGGGAGCAGAAATAAATTTAATCGCATTATTTGACCTAAAAAAAGAGGGTTCGCAGGCAGGTACGGATTCCCATTCTATATATAAGTATCTGTCAAGGGCGGGGATTTGTCAAGGGTTTTTTGAGGAAATCTGCCGGCATTTCAGGGGAAAAAATCGGAATCGAGGATTTGTTCGGGACTATAGGGACAGCTTTCGGCAAAGATAGCGGCCAGTAATTGGCTTTTTTGTCGGACTCGCTTCACTGCTTTGGGGTAAATAACGGCGATTCTGGTTAAAAAATAGTTATAAAGGGTTTTCGACTCCAATAAAAGTTCTAATTCCACCCGAAAGTTACCGATTTCGTCCTGCCATCCCCGCGCACATCTTTCTCGTTCCTCCGGCCAGTATTGGTAAAGAAGCAGATGAATGAGTAATTTTAGGAGATAACTATCTACTTTATGTCTCTGTTGGTTCCCCAATGCTTCGATTTCTTCTTCGAGATGTTCCCAATCTAATACATCTGTCTGTCTTTGTCGCAGTTGTTTGGCCGTTTCTTCTAACCAAGCAGGATAGTCTTGTTCGTATAAGTCTTTATTTGTCATACCCTATCCTCTTTAGCACTGGTCAGGTATTAGGTTTTTATTTTCTTGACGCTTATCTAACCTAAAAAAAGAGGGTTCGCAGGCAGGCACGGATTTCCATTCTATATATAAGTGTATGTCAAGTGCGAGGATTTGTCAAGGGTTTTTTATTGAGATTTTGTTAATCATCTCGAATACCGTGCATCATGGATTAGTAAACGCTCCGAAAGATTGGCAATATTCCAGTTTTCACCGTTATGTTGAAGAAGGAATTTATGATCAGATGTGGGGAGCTTCAGAAAAGCTGATCTTTGATAGTGATATTGGTATGGAATAAAATGTAGAAGTAAAACCCAAAAAATTCAGGTAAGAAATAAAGGTAATGTTGGGTTTCGTTACCTCAACCCAACCTACAGATCAGCGATCGCACTACAGGATCAGCGATCACCTTTATCGAGAAGAAATAGCTACCTGCACATTCGGAGAAAAATTCTCGATTTTTCGAGAAGCATTAAGAATTTCAATCCCGATTACATTACCTGCTTGATCATAGTCAAGAATAACCCCCGGACTGATTGCCTCACTTTCTTCTACGGGTGTGTCATGCCAGGTAATTGTTAAAACGTCAACTTCAGCATCATATTTAGCTTTCATTTGATAGCTGCCTATATTTTCTAAGTTTACTGGTAACATATAGTGTAACAATTTTTTGAGGCTCAACTAAGTCATTAATGTAAATTCTCAGAAGATAAGTTTTATTGTTAATGGCGACAAACGTACCTTGATAAACTTTGAGTCCATCTTCTTCTAAAATTTGCTCAGGATAATTGAGGATGTCCTGCAATATTTTTAAAGAGATTTGGCGTTGAATAATTTTTTATTCGGCATGGTGACTTAAAATAAAGTTCACGAGGATTTCGGGTTCTTCGGTTTGTCTTATGCAATGGACGGGGTTATAAGGAATGAAACCTTTATAGAGACAGACATTGCCGCAATTTTTGTCAATTGTTGGCGATCTGGAGCGAACTAATCAATTAAATCTCTTGCCAGATAAGGATTGAGTCGATTTATGCCCCCCTATCGAACCATACCAAGTCCCGAAGAGCCATATTTTATATGGCGAAGAAAAAGAGCATGAACCCTGAGAAATTTCTCGATACAAGTTATGCGATCGCTTTATCTTCATCTACGGACGATTATCATCTATATTGTCAAAGAAACGATAAAAATTGGGGAATTGTTGACTGTATTTCTTTTATTGTAATGGAAGAGCGTAGAATAACGGAAGCATTAACAACGGATATTCATTTTCAGCAAGCTGGTTTTCGAGCTTTGTTGAGAGATTAATCTCAGGGCAGGCGATCGCCATTTCCACATCACCCAAAAGTGATCGCCATTCCCACATCACCCAAAAACGATCGCCTCTCCTCATCACCCAACAGCGATAGCCATTCCCAAAAAATTGCTCCTCCCAAAAGCGATCGCCCTTTCACCCTTACTCTAAAAAGCGATCACCTCTCCCTGTTTTATAAAAAAGCGATACTAAAACCGAACAAATTCGGTGACAATCAGTAGTGAAAAAATTCAACCAATCGATCAGCCACTACCATTGCTACCCGTTCGTCAAGACTGCCAATTGTGGCAACAATTCGGGTTTTGTCAATCGCCCTAATTTGATCTAAAGCAATACTGCCGCGCACATTTTCTTGATCAATGGGGATTCTTGTTGGGTAATTTTTGACAGTACTGGTGATTGGTGCAATAACGACTGTTCTTAATCGAGCATTAATTTCACTAGGAGAAACAACAACACAAGGTCGAGTTTTTTGCAGTTCAGACCCCCTAGTTGGATCGAGTGCCACCAACAGGATGCTAAATCTTTCTACCATTGATTTTGCCGCTCAAACTCGTTTTCCACCCCTAACCAATCCTGTAACTCGGCTTCAATAGGAGCATCATCAAATAACTCAGCCCAGCCTTCCCTTACCTTCTTTTTAGCACTCAGAATAATTCTTTTTCCATCAACTATCGCCTCAACTTCGTCCAGAAGTTCACACTGTTCCATGATTGCTTGAGGAATTGTAATTGCTTGAGAATTACCGATTTGTACGATTTTTAGCAACATTTTGACGACCAGATAAACATACGATAATTATATCAACTTATACTGATTAGGGAGCGATCGCCCCTCCTCCTCAAAATCGCCATTCCCCAAAAATTGCTCCTCCCAAAAACCATCGCCCCTCCCCATCATCAAAAAATGATCGCACTACAAGATCAGCTACAAGCTCGGCGATCGCATTAATAAAAATCCAAAAAATCAGATAATTACGGTGAATAACAATCAATTTAGTGCGTTACTACAAGAGCGATCGCACTTATTGACCTCGCCCTGGCTTACAGTCGGCAAAACTTAATGCCTCTGTGTCTAGAAAACTGGCGATCGCCATCTCAAGGATTGCTTCAACGGGATAATCAATTTCAGTAGCGCGAGCAATCAGGGCATCCTGAATCCAGTCTGGTAAGCACTTTAAAATATTTTCCGCATCCGCAGACGAGATTTGCTCCGAAAGTTTCACTTGCATGGGTTAGGACTCCAGTATGAATTTGAACATTATACGGTGGCTCAGTTGCCCTTAAAATGATCGCCTCTAGTTCTAATAGTAGCGCAGGGTTTTTTGAGTAAGGTATTGTCTGCACCGCAATTCGTACCAGCTATTCTCATTTTGAAACGATTTTGCGTTGTTTCAGCGATCTAGAGATTCGTTAAGAATTATTAACCCCTCTAGGTGCAAGGGTTTTAATGTCATGAAACCTTAAAATGAGAATTGCTATATTTTGAGAAGAGGCCGTTCTCTCAGCAAAAAAATAGATTAAAATGAGTGTGTCAGCCTGATTAACAAGATGAGTTATGCCAACACCGACTATCATCGAAACAGATTTGCGCGAAGTTCTAGCAGAAATGAATCAGAAGCTAGATACAATTTCTAAAGATGTGAATCAAGTACAGATTCGATTGGCTACTGTAGAAACCAAAGTTGATAATGTAGAGAAACGATTGGATTCAATGGATAAGCGATTCGATAAAATGGAATTACAGATAGAAAAGGTAGAAAGCAATCAGGGCAATCAGGTTTGGGCTTTGATTGGGATTTTGTTTACGGCGGTAGTGGCAACGTCTATCCGTTTTGTTTTAACAGCTTTACCCTAGATTTCAAAAGAAAACCTGATCGCGTTTTTAAGATTTAATCAACAAGAAAACAGCGATCACCGTTATCTCAAGTCATCTTCGGTCAGATCAGCATCTTTCAAAATACTCTTAAGAGTACCAATTGGTAAATCTTTATTGCCATGAACAGGAACGGATAAAATAACTTTCATTCCCTGTTTTGTATAAATATGATGACTACTACTAATGCGTTTTAACTGCTAACCATAACGTTCGATAATTTTACAAAGGGCTTGGCCAGAAATAGATTTCATAATGATAATTCGACTAGCTCTTTTTCTGCTTCAATTTCTGTTTCTTGACTTGCAACTTCAAGCCATCCTTGAACTGCATCTTGCAACATTTCTAATAATTGTTCGTAGCTTTCTCCCCAGGTATGACAGCCTGGCAATGCCGGTACGGAACCGCACCAAATACCATCTTCTTGCCAGATTAGAGCTTTAATTTTCATGTTATTTTCAAAATATTTGCCTGATTTTACTATGATAATAGAAAAATACGATATGTGATCGCCCCTCCTCCTCATCAAAAAGCGATCGCCCTTTGCCTTCCTATCCCAAGCGGCAGCTTTAAAGTTTAATCAACAAGATGACAGCGAATAACAATCAATTTGGTGTGTTACATTTATAATATAGATATTTCAAGCAAAAATCATTTCACCAACAGATCATGCTTAATTCTATTGACGCATTATTTGACGGAAAGGTCTTTCATCCAGAGCAACCCGTTAGATTGAAGGCTAATACTCGTGTCCGCATTATTGTTGATAACTTATCGGATGAAAATAATGAACTCACTTCTTTTTTAGAGACAGCAGAATCATTACAACTAGACGGCCCCTCTGATTGGTCAGAAAATCTAGATAAATATTTATATGGTGAAGAAAAAGAGCATGAACCCTGAGAAATTTCTCGATACAAGTTATGCGATCGCTTTATCTTCATCTATGGATGATTATCATCATAAAGCACTTGCCATTGCCCAACAATTAAAAGCTTCAAAAACACCTTTAGTTACAACCAGAGCCATTATTTTAGAGATTGGCAATGCTTTATCTAAACAAAAATATCGCTCTAAGTCAATTAAATTATTGTCCTCATTAGAAAAGGACAGAACAGTGACAGTTATTCCCTTATCGGAAATTCTTTATCAAAAAGCTTTTCAACTATATTGTCAAAGAAACGATAAAAATTGGGGAATTGTTGACTGTATTTCTTTTATTGTAATGGAAGAGCGTAGAATAACGGAAGCATTAACAACGGATATTCATTTTCAGCAAGCTGGTTTTCGAGCTTTGTTGAGAGATTAATCTCAGGGCAGGCGATCGCCCCTTCTCATCCCAAAAAAAACGATCGCCCCTTCTCCTCCCCAAAAAGCGATCGGACTACAAGATCGGCGATCGCACTACGTTAATATCTTAATAACGTTGTTTAGGAATAACATAAGCTTTCATCCTATAACTATTACGACTGCCTTTTTCACTAAACCAATTACCAGTCGCCCCAAATTGGAAAATTTCACCTCTATCAAATTGATAAGTTAGTGATGTACCTGAATTTCTCGAAACATCATAAGAACCGGCAATACTTTCTGTTGGCCTTCCAGCAATAGGGACAACCGCATCTTGGGGAAAAATGTCAAAAGACGCATTACTTTTACCAGAACCAACTTGAACATCTATTCTTAAAGTTCCTCCTTCTGTGAAATCTCTAGTATCTATATCAACAACATCATAATTTTGTTGTCCGTTGCCTGGTGCAATTAAGACACCTTCATATTCTGCAACCCTATTATTCCTTGTTAAGACTAACCGAGGTCTTTCTGATGTGTTTTGTTTCTTGTTATTTTCCTTTAAATCTATCGTGATTGGCAATGCGTAGACACTAGCTTTATCATACACTAAGATTTTGACGGCAATTATAGCGTAACAAAAACCTATGACCATCAGAACGGATAACTTAGACAAATAACTTGTTTGTAGTAGTAATTTTGATTTGATTTTGGGTTTTAAGTTCATCAGATTTTACATCCTTTTACAGATCAATTTTACAACATAGACGGATCTCTGACCTTGCAGTGCGATCGCCCTTGGCGTTCCAGCAATGACAATTTTAAAGTTTAATCAACAAAATAACAGCGATTACATTGAGCCTAGTCATAATGAAATTTACAACTAATAATAATAATTTTTGTCTCTGTTGGTTCCCCAATCCAATACATCTGTCTGTCTTTGTCGCAGTTGTTTGGCCGTTTCTTCTAACCAAGCAAGATAGTCCTGTTCGTATAAGTCTTTAGCCCTAGTCAGGTATTAGGTTTTTATTTTCTTGACGCTTATCTAACCTAAAAAAAGAGGGTTCGCAGGCAGGCACGGATTCCCATTATATATATATAAGCATATGTCAAGTGCGAGGATTTGTCAAGGGTTTTGACAGTAGAAAGGGAGAAACCTTTTAACAATACACTTGTTCTAACATAGCGGTAGTGAGAGATTTTTGGCCGTGATAATAGAGACGACGATTGAGACAACCGATCGATTTAACATAGGTAGATAGGGTTCCCAGATCATGGGAAATAATTAAAATGGTCATCCACTCATTCAATTCTTGCAACAGGGAAAAAATACTAGCACGCATTTGGGGATCGACACTAGCAGTGGGTTCATCTAAAATCAAGAGACGGGGTTCTACCGCTAAAGCGCGAGCGATATAAACCCGTTGGCGCTGTCCCCCCGAAAGTTCAGCAATCGACCTTTTTTTCAACGCTAACATTCCCACACTATCTAAAGCTTTATCTACCCTTAACTCATCTTTTTTACTATAGCCTTGCCAGAGTTTTTTGCTGCTCAATCTCCCCATTTTCACCACCTCACCCACAGTGATGGGAAATGAGCGATCGCATTCGACAAACTGCGGCACATAACCGACTAATTCCCGACCTTTTTGGACAGTTTGCCCCAAAATACTGACTTCTCCCCGCCAAGGTTTAATTAATCCCAGTAAAACCTTAAGGAGGGTAGTTTTTCCTCCTCCATTCGGGCCGATAATTCCCAGGAAATCCAATTCTTCAATGGTTAAATTAATATCTTCGAGGATGGGTTCCTGTTCGTAGCCGGCCCAGAGATTATTAATGGTAATGATCGTTGACATATACAAACAATTACTGATTTAAAACTGTGGCCATTTTTTGGGAAACTTGTCGCAGGTTTTCACTCCAATTTTGAGCAAAGGCACTGATAGGGATTACCTGTCCCCCAATTTCCCTAGCAATAGTTTCGGCACTTTTCTGACTAAATTCTGGTTGAGTAAAAATAACTTTAATATTCTCTTTTTTGGCCTGTTTGATTAGTTGACTTAACTGGGCAGCACTGGGTTCATTACCGTCGATTTCGATCGCAATCATCTCTAAACCGTAATCTTGGGCAAAATAGCCCCATTCGGGATGAAATACCATAAATTTTTTGTTTTTAATCCCTGCCAAGTTTTGCCGAATTTCTTGATCTAATGCGTCTAATTCCTGACTGAATTTTTCCAAGTTAGCTCGATAGATAGCTTCCTGACCCGGATCGAGTTGTGCTAGGGTTTGATAAATAGTCTTTGCTTGTGCTTTGACTCGTTTTGGTGATAACCAAATATGGGGATCTAGGGTGTTTTTTCCAGCTTGATGTTTTTTTTCCTTAGCGTGATCGTGATCGTGATCATGTTCTGCTGTCAAAGGGATTTTATCTACCCCTTGACTGGTATCGACGATTAACATCTGTTGGTTAACACTCTTTAAGCGATCTTTCCAGGCATCTTCTAAGGATACACCAATTTTAAAATAGGCTTGCGATCGGGCTGTGGTTTTTAATTGTTCGGGTTTTGGTTCATAGGTGTGGGGATCTGTCCCGGGTTGAATCATGGCATTAACACTGACTCTATCACCGCCGATACGTTTGACAAAATATTCCTGCGGTACGATACTCACTGTCACCTGTAAGGGTGTCTTTGCTTCCTCTTCCTTGACCGAGGGACCACTACAAGCTGTTAAGCTGGCTATAGTCAGGGTTAAAGCGATCGCTGTTAACTGGAATTTTTTACCCATCGGATTAACTGAGTCTGATTATGATTCTGATCTTATCACAGTCGGTGAGAATCGTTATCATTCTGAAAATATTTCGGTATAGATGTACTGGTTTTTTGTCCTTCGATCTTTCGCTCCCAATTAAAAATTTTCTCTTGCTAACTAACGCTTGACATGATATTATATAGATAATGGAAAATCCGTGCGCCTGCGACCCCCCTCTGGTCAAGTCAAATAAAGCCCAAAAAAATTAACCCCAAAAAGTAGTGGGTAAACTGGAAACTGATACTCGTTAAGACTGCACCGGAGTGCCGGAGTTGGGAGAGGAAGCCTGAGCATTTGTACTAGAACTCCCAATAGGCAGTATAAATTCAGGAGAGCTTAACTAGAGCTTGCTGAATAAATCTAAAAACCGTGTTGGGTAAGACTTTTAGACTTTTTGGGAAATCAAAAAGTACCGGACATGGGAGTGATCGGGGGGAAAATTCAGGGACTTTTTCCCTGAAAATTAGGTAATTGACCCCCTCAAAATCGGTAAAACCCTACACCCCACACCCTACCCCCACGAAAAACTTTTTGCCGCAAACCCTAACCAAAAACCGAGTGCCGATCACTAAAAAATGACTTTTGCCTCCGTTATCCGCAACATTGAAAAATCGCCATTAACTGCCGAACTTATCCAAAAACTGGAGAAAAACGGCAATTTAACCCTAACTGGCCTTGCCCGCTTACCGAAAGGATTAATCAGCACAGCTTTCGCCCGTTGTCAAGGAAAAAATCTTTTAATTATTTGTGCCAATCTGGAGGAAGCGGCACGTTGGGCGGCACAATTAGAAGCGATGACGTGGAAAGGTGTTTTCTTTTATCCCACCTCGGAAGCTTGCCCCTACGAGAGATTTAATCGGGAATCCGAGATGATTTGGGGACAGATGCAGGTATTATCGGCCCTTCGACGTAGCTCAGGACAAGCTCTAATCAGTCATCAAGAGGCCGGAATTGCGATCGTTACCACCGAAAAGGCCCTGCAGCCCCATTTACCCCCTAGAGAGGTTTTCGAGCAGTATAGCGATAATTTTGCGGTAGGAAGGGTTATAGAAGCCAAAAACCTCGATCTAACCCTAGCTAGATTAGGATATGAACGGGTTTCACTGGTAGAAACCGAAGGGCAATGGAGTCGTCGCGGCGATATCGTTGATATTTTCCCAGTTTCGGCCGAATTACCGGTCAGGTTAGAATTTTTCGGCGATGAATTGGAAAAATTGCGAGAATTTGACCCTGCCACCCAAAGATCCCTCGATTCTATCCCCAATCTGCTTCTTACTCCCACTAGCTTCGCAGCGATCATTGCCCCTTCTCTTCCCCCCACAGTGGCCGATTATTTGGAGGCTGAAGAGCGAGAAAAATTGGCTAATGGCATTTATCCAGAGGGAATTGAGCGATTTTTAGGCTTGTCCTTCCGTCAACCTGCCTCTTTATTGGATTATCTCCCCGAAAATACTCTTATTGCCTTTGATGAACTGGAAAGCTGTCAAGCTAGAAGCGATCGCTGGATAGAATATATTGGGGAACGCTGGCAAGAGATAGAACCAGCTTTACCGAAAATTCACCGTTCTTTTGGCGAATCTCTGCAAATATCGGTCAAATTTCCCCATCTCTACCTCTCAGAAATAGACGATCACCTCTCCGAAAATAGCCTTAATCTCTCCAGTCGTCCGATTCCCACCACTCCGGGACAATTCGCCAAACTAGCGGAAATTTTACGGGGAAAAAGAGAGATTTATAGCGGTATTAAAGTAAATAAGTACGCTACATGGTTAATATCTGCCCAACCCTCCCGTACAGTCTCGTTATTACAGGAACACGACTGTCCGGCCCAATTTATCCCCAATCCCCTTGATTTTGGGGCGATCGAGCGGTTAATAATTCAAAACACCGCTACAGCCCTAAAATACTCAGGATTAGCTGAATTAGAAGGTTTTATCCTCCCCACCTATCGCATAGTCGTCGTTACTGATCGAGAGTTCTTCGGGCAACATCTTTTAAATACTGCCGGTTACGTCCGCAAACGTCGGCAAGCAGCCTCGGTACAGGTGGATGTGAATAAACTCCGTCCCCTCGATTTTGTAGTACATAAACACCATGGCATCGGACAGTTTATCAAACTAGAAAAGCAGGAAAGCACAATTAGCGGAGTAGTGCAAGGTCGAGATTATCTAGTTATTAAGTATGCTGATGGATTATTGCGGGTTCCTGCCGATTCTGTTGATAATCTCTCCCGTTATCGTCATACAGGTAATCAAGAGCCTGAATTACATAAAATCTCTGGCAAAGCGTGGGAAGCGACGAAAGCTCGCGTCAGGAAGTCAGTTAAGAAGTTAGCGGTTGATTTAATCAATATTTACGCCCAACGCGCCCAAAAATCGGGTTTTGCCTATCCGATGGATAATCCCTGGCAGCGGGAGTTAGAGGATTCTTTTCCCTACCAACCCACTGCTGATCAACTGAAAGCGATACAGGATGTGAAACGGGATTTAGAAAGCGATCGCCCGATGGATCGCTTAGTCTGTGGGGATGTGGGTTTTGGTAAGACAGAAGTGGCGATTCGTGCTATTTTTAAAGCTGTCACCACGGGTCATAAACAGGTGGCTTTATTAGCACCAACAACGATTTTAACCCAACAACATTATCACACCCTGAAAGAACGTTTTGCTCCCTATCCTATTAATGTGGGTTTATTAAATCGTTTTCGCACCAATTCCGAGAAAAAAGATATCGTCCAGCGCTTGAAAACGGGGGAATTGGATATAGTGGTGGGGACGCAGTTGTTATTAAGTAAAGCGGTGGAGTTTAAAGATTTAGGATTATTGGTGATCGATGAAGAACAGCGTTTTGGTGTCAATCAAAAGGAAAAAATTAAGGCTTTTAAAAGTAATATTGATGTGTTAACCTTGACGGCAACACCGATTCCCCGGACTCTTTATATGTCCCTTTCTGGGGTGCGAGAAATGAGTTTAATTACCACACCTCCCCCCTCTCGTCGTCCCATCCAAACCCACCTTTCTAGTTATAATTCTGATGTGATTAGAACGGCAATTCGCAATGAATTGGATCGGGGGGGACAGATTTTTTATGTAGTACCCAGAATCGAGGGAATTGAAGAAAAAGCGGCAGCAATTCAAGGGATGATTCCGGGTGCTAGAATTTCCATTGGTCACGGTCGTATGGATGAGTCCGAATTAGAGACCACCATGTTAGCATTTAATAATGGGGAAGCGGATATCTTAGTCTGTACGACTATTGTGGAGTCGGGGTTAGATATTCCCAGAGTTAACACGATTATCATTGAAGATGCCCAAAAATTCGGTTTAGCGCAACTCTATCAACTGCGGGGACGGGTGGGGCGATCGGGAGTACAAGCGCACGCTTGGTTACTTTATCCAGCTAAGGGAGAACTAACAGAAACTGCTCGGGAAAGATTAAAGGCAATTCAAGAATTTACCCAGTTAGGATCGGGGTATCAATTAGCGACTAGAGATCTGGAAATTCGCGGCGCTGGTAACTTATTGGGTGCGGAACAATCGGGACAAATGGAAGCGATTGGTTTTGATCTATATATGGAAATGTTACAGGAAGCTTTGCGGGAAATTCAAGGTCAAGAAATTCCCCAAGTGGAGGATACCCAAATCGATCTGAAATTGACGGCATTTATTCCTAACGATTATATATCCGATCCGGAGCAGAAAATGGATGTCTATCGGGCGATCGCCACTGCTAATTCTCAGAAAACTTTAGGACAAATTGCTGCGGATTTAGTGGATAGATACGGGGCAATTCCTTCCCCAGTGGCACAATTATTTAAGGTAATTGAGTTAAAACATCTGGCTAAATCCCTCGGTTTTTCGCGCATTAAACCCGATGGAAAACAGCATATTATCCTAGAAACTCCCATGGAGGAACCGGCGTGGAAATTATTACAAGAACACCTACCCCAACATATACAATCACGCTTTGTTTATAGTCCCAAACAGGTGACAGTCAGGGGTTTAGGAGCGGTAAAACCACCACAGCAGTTAGATAGTTTATTGGAGTGGTTAGCTAAGTGTAAAGATGGTTTACCGACGAGGAATTAGACTAAATCCTGTTTAAAAAGTATAGGAGAGTGGGTGATGGGGAAAAGATAATCAATAAGAGTAATCTCCTGACTCCTATACTCTAACTGCTATAAAAAGCACCTCATATCTAGGAGGTGCTTTGGGGACGGAGAGAGAGGGATTCGAACCCTCGTTAAAGTTACCCCTAAACAGCATTTCCAGTGCTGCGCCTTCAACCGCTCGGCCATCTCTCCAATTTAGGTCACGATCATCCATCCTACAGCAAATGCTGCCGATCTGTCAAATTATTTTTCTTTTTCCGACGATGACCGATCAGGTTAGGGACTTGCGCTTTGATAATGTACCTTTTGGGCGAACGCAGTTCGCCCCTACATTGTGGACAAAATCCGTTACTGTAGGGGCGCAAAGCTTGCGCCCTCCGATCAATTGGGATATTATTCCCACGCAAGTCCCTAAGCATACCCTAGATATTGATTTAAGATTGCGGCTGTAGCTAGACCAGTTTTTTGCCAACTAAACTCATCGGCCCGTTTTTTGCCTAGATGACTTAATTTTGACTGTAATTGTCGATCTTGAGCGATAATTTTTAGGGCATCGGCTATGGACTCGACTCGATAGGGATCGATTAAAATTGCCGCTGTTGCCGTGACTTCGGGCAAAGATGACAAATTTGAGGTAATGACGGGTGTACCGCAGGCCATAGCCTCTAAAACGGGCAATCCAAAGCCTTCCCAGAGACTAGGGAAGACTAAAGCAGTGGCTTGACTGATAACTTTGGGTAGGTGATCGTAGGGGATATAGTCGAGAAATTTAATGCGATCGCTGACTGCTAATTCCCGCGCTTGTTGTTGTAAATTCGGGGTATAACGGCGATCGAAGCTGCCGGCAATCCAAAGATGATAATCGCTTAAATCTGGGGGCAGTTGGGCAAAAGCGGCGATTAAACGCGGTAAATTTTTATAGGGATTGGGACGACCCAGATAGAGAAAATAGGGATGTTCTGGCTTATTATCTTCCATAGGACGAAAGTGATGATGATCGTAGGCTAGGGGAATTGAAGTAATTTTATCGGCGGGAATTTGATAATATTCAGTGATATCTTTGGCCGTTGCCTGAGAGTTACAGATAATATGTTTTGCCTGTTGTAATACCTGCGGCACATAATAACGGAAATATTGGGTTAAGGGGGAAGTAAAACTGGGAAACCGTAGGGGAATTAAATCGTGGACCATGACGACTAAGCGACAGGGAGAATTTATCGGCGCTTCTGGGAGGGGAGAAAAGAGTAAATTGGCCTTTAATTGTCGGTAAATTGACGGTAACTGCCACTGAGTCCAGAGTAAGCGTTTTAAATGACCTTTCGCTCCTCGATCAGGGCCGAGACCTTTGGGGATAGAATAACAGTTAAAGTCGGGATAACTATTAGCTGTTAGTAGGGTTGGTTCTAAATTTTTCAGGTAGGGTAAGAGGTTAAGAATGTAGGTACTGATTCCCGTGGGTTGGGGAAAAAGTACCGAGAGATTAATTAATAGGTTATGCTTTGTATTCACTAATTACCCTGTTGATATTTGCTGAGGATTTCTGAGATATATTGGTAGCCTTCCAGTCCAATAGATTTAATCAGGGAGGAACGTTCCTGACTGAAAGTCTGCTCAAAAGCTGCGATATTTTTGCCGCGAATAACTGTTAATAGACTAGCAGCTTGTCGCCATTCCACTGCACCGATTTCGTGTAGCCAATACATTCCTAGAGAACCCATATAAATTGCCTGTTCAAAATTCTTGTCTTGATAGTAAGCTTCGCCTAAATAAGTTAGTAATAAACCTTGCAGATATACATCTCCGTAGTATTTGGCAGATTCTAATCCTTGTAGGAGAATATTAATCGCATCTTGGGTTCTTTCGAGGACAAGATATGCTAAACCTAAACTGCTACAACAAAGGGATTTACTCTGCCAATCTTGGAGACTTTCCGCTAACTTTAATCCCTGTTTTAAATACTCGATCGAAGTTTGATAAATTTCGGGATCATATCTCTCTAACTGTTGTGCTTCCTGTACCTGACTATAACCCAAATTAGCTAAAGCGTTAGCCTGTCCTAAACTATTACCCTGTTGACGACTTAAAATTAAAGCTCTCTGACTTAAATTAATCGCTTCTGTATAGTTTTTTTGGATAGCATTGAGACGCGATAAATGGTTTAAATTAGCTATTTCACAAGCAGAGTCCTGTTGTTGACGAGCAATTTCTAAAGCTTGTTGATGACATTCTCTAGCCTGTAGATAGTCGCCGCGAATGCGATTAGAATAGGCAATTAAAGTTAAAATTCTCGCCTTTTCTCCCGTACCTTCCACATAACGCAGAGGAATTGATAAATAATCTAAGGCCTCCTTGAGATAACTGCCAGAAAAGGATGCGAAAATTCCTCCGTATAAAGGAAAATAATCCCGTTGAGCAAAGGTTCTCAGAATTTGTAAAGCCATCTGAAAACAGCCGCGACTATAGAGAGAATTTTTACTAACTTGCTCGAAACTATTGGTTAACAGCGACCAAATTAAAGCAAAGGTGAGAAAGGTAGAAATAGATAATTTTGCTCCCAGTTTTTCGCTATAGATACGCTGATCAAAAAAGTTAATTAGTCCCCTTTGGATATATTGAAAAACAATGGCAGTTTCTACCCAATCGGTTAAAGTTAAATCCTGGGTGAGAGAATCAAAAGCTTGTTGATTAGCTAAACTTTCTAAGACTCGTTTTAACCAAGAGGGATTAACTTTACTTGCCCAAATTTGCCAGGGAGTCACTCGCTCATTATCATTAGTAAAACCAAGATGGCGATTTTGTTCGTAGAGCCAACTGGTGAGATCATTCGATAAATTTGACCAAGTATTTAACCCCAGATTAATCCCCGTGGCAATTTGCCATAAATCCGCTTCTCCCCGCTGGTGAGAAACTGCCTGTAAATGCTTGGCTAACTGTTGTAATTGTTCTAGGGTTAAAGCATTACTTTGATTGGGATCAATTAAATTCACTAAAGTTAGTAAACGATCCTCTCGATCGATTTTTACCAGATTATCGATCGCCGCTGCAGTGAGAGAATTTTGCTGATTGGTTTTTTGATATTTTTCCCATTCACTTTCGATCGTTTCCAGGGCCCGCAAAACCCTAGTCGCTTTAATTTTTGTTTCTAACTGTGAGCGAGTAATGATAATTTTTTCAGTTAAACAACGCTCAAAAATTTCTCCTGTGCCATTTTTTACTCCCTCGGACAAAAGGTTATAAACCTGTGATTTAGCTCTAATTTTTCCTTCTAAAGTTAGATTGACAATGCGCTCAATTAGTGCATTATAAGTTTCGTTGAAGTTATCTCTATTTTCTGTCATAAGTGTTTTTTCAGTTATCAGTAAACAGTAATCAGTGAAAAGACAGTAGTAAGCTTCTAAGCTGTACTGAATTTAAACTGCGTAGGGGAAATTTTAGTACAAATGCTCAAACTTCCTCTCCCTACTCCGGCACTCCAGTACAGTCTTAACGAGTAATTTATATAGTCAGCAGCTTATCAGTTATCAGATGTGAGTTTTCAGTTCACCGACTACTTTTTGGGGTTAATTTTTTTGGGCTTTATTTGACTTGAAAAGAGGGGGTCGCAGGCTGGCACGGATTCCCATTATATAAGAAATTATCTGTCAAGTCGTGAGGTTTTGTCAAGCTTTTTGGAAAAAAAATTAACCGATAGTCTTAACGAGTAATTTAGATAGTCAACAGCTGATTTAATGCTGCACACTTAAAACTTAAAACTTAAAACTTAAATCTGATAACTGATAACTGATAACTGATTCAAGACTGACTCCTGTTGACCAAAGTGATTACTGTCACTTCGGGGGGACAAAAAAGACGACCGGGGAAATAGGTTCCTAAGCCTCGATTCACATATAATTGATTGTCCCCGACTCGATGAAATCCCTCGGACCATTGCCAGTATCGGACTACTTTGCTAAACTCCCGATAAAGGGGAACCCATGGACGATAGGGTTCGGGTAGTGATCGCCTAAGTTCCTCTAAAATTATCGGTAGGGAACCGATACCCGGTATAGTCACTTGACCTCCGTGGGTATGACCGGATAACTGCAAATCCACGCGCCAATCCTTTAAAATCATGGCTGTATCGGGATTGTGGGAAAGGACGAGTCTGGGTATATCGGGGGAAATTTGCTCGAGGATTTGCGGTAAAAATTCCCCAGACCAATAATCGGCCAATCCGACGATGGGAAAATTTTCGCCGTAGGGTGTGACGATTTCATTCCAGAGTACCCGAATTCCCACGCTAGTTAAGGCTGATCTGACCGTTTCCCTTGCTTGCGGAAGATAACTGTCATGATTTCCTAAACAAGCATAAATACCCCCTTGACTTTTGAGAGCTTTTATGCTCTCGACTAGGGCAAAAATTGGCTGGGGACTATAGGTAATAAAGTCCCCCGTCAGGAAGATGAGATCGGGTTTTTCCTGATTAGTAATGGCGATCGCTTCTTGCAGGACAGCTTCAGGCAAATGCTCTTCATCGCAGTGCAGATCTGACCACTGCACCAACTTGATCCCTTGCAGATGTGCCGGTAGGCCAGCAATTGCGATCGTTAATCTTTCTACCTGTAAGGATTCTAACCAAAAGGGTCGCATCGGTGAGCCGTTGTCGGTGAGTAGTTACCAGTCTATCAATTATTTGCCGATGGGGTTGCTGGGGGACGCTTCCGCAAACATCCCTCTCTTGAGGATTAGCCTGGAAATTTACTGATAATTCTCTCCATAGCGGCCTCGACATTGGCACGACTATTAAAAGCCGATAGCCGGAAATAACCCTCTCCGGCAGCCCCAAAGCCAGATCCAGGAGTCCCCACCACATTACAGGTATGTAGCAGTTTATCGAAGAAATCCCAACTTGATAGACCCTGGGGCGTTTTTACCCAAACGTAGGGCGCATTTACGCCACCATGGACTTCTAAACCGGCAGCAGTTAATTTTTCTCGGATAATTGTTGCATTTTGTAAATAAAACTTGACAAGTTCTTCTACTTGTGCCTGTCCTTTTGGGGAATAAACCGCCTCGGCCCCCCGTTGGACAATGTAGGAAACGCCGTTAAATTTGGTCGATTGCCGACGATTCCACAGTTTCCAGAGTTGCACATCGCTGCCGTCGGCCGCTTTGGCCATAAGACTTTGGGGAACCACAGTTAAAGCGCAACGAGTCCCGGTAAAACCAGCATTTTTAGAAAAAGAGCGAAATTCGATCGCACATTGCCGCGCTCCCTCGATTTCGTAGATGGAATGGGGTAAACTGGCATCGGTGATAAAGGCCTCGTAGGCTGCATCAAAAAAGATAATCGATCCGTTGGCCCTAGCATAATTAACCCAAGCTGTCAAGTGTTCTTTGGTAGCTGTGGCCCCGGTGGGATTGTTGGGAAAACAGAGATAGATTAAATCGACTTTTTCCGTCGGAATCTGGGCAGTAAAGTTATTTTCGGCGGTAATTGGCAGATAAATCAAGCCCTCGTATTCGCCGCGTTCGTTGACCTCTCCCGTGTGTCCGGCCATAACGTTAGTATCGACGTAAACGGGATATACTGGGTCGGTCACGGCGATCGAGTTATTATCCCCAAAAATATCGAGAATATTGCCCGTATCGCACTTAGAACCGTCGGAAATAAAGATTTCATCGGCACTTATCTCACAACCGCGAGCCTGAAAATCATGGACGGCGATTTTCTCCCTTAACCAAGCATAACCCTGTTCAGGCCCGTAACCCTTAAAGCTAGAGCGATCGCCCATTTCCTCCACTGCTTTGATCATGGCCTCGCGACAAGCTAGGGGCAAAGGTTCGGTGACATCCCCAATCCCCAGACGGATAATATTAGCATCGGGATTGGCTGCCGCAAAAGCTTGGACTCGTCGGGCAATTTCCGGGAAAAGATAACCCGCTTTTAGTTTTAAGTAATTACTGTTAATGGTTGCCATAATTATTATTCTCGTTTCAGTCGCAACCTTTAATTCTATAATAGTCGGTCATCGGCCGTTAGTTTCGATCGCCCTCCTTGATGGACTAGGATTGGGTGTGGCCTGTTGTCTTTCGATATACAATCAGAGAAAAACCTCTTAATAACTGACATTAGTATGGGTGAATCAAAACGTCGTCAATCGGCCCTGGGTGATAAGTATGGACAGGAAGAAAATATCCTGCCTTGGCTACCAATTACCAAAAGTCAAGCAGCCCAAGCTTACAAGTTAACCACTAGGGGTGCCTGGATTGGTATAGGAGTTTTAGCCGGGGTTTGGGTGGTTATTCGCTTTGTCGGGCCAGCTTTCGGTTGGTGGAATGTCCAATAACTGGTTAGGGACTTGCGCTTTGATGGTGGTAGCTTTTTCTTTTTTTAGCCAATACAGCGCTTCTGTTCCCCCCTGAAAGGTTACGGTTAATTAGGGTTTGCTGAATAAATCTAAAAACCTTGTTGGATAACGCTTTTAGACTTTTTTTCCCTCAAAAAGTGCCGACCTTTGGAGTGATTGGGGGGAAAATTCAGGTACTTTTTTTCTGAAAATTAGGTAATTGACCACGGCTCGACTGAGCTTCGCCGAACGCCCTGAAAATAGGTAAAACCCCACACCCCACACCCCACACCCTACCCCCACGAAAAACTTTTTCAGCAAGCCCTAATTAATTGGGCTGAAAGATTACCTGTGATGATAACATGGGCTTTACTTGTCCCAGCCATTGCCAAGATTTGCCCTCGCATATATTCTGGTTTAATGGGGCTAATTTTCTCTATTTCTAGATAGTCTTTGGGAGTAAAATAAGCGTGACTTTTACTGGCTGTCATGGGGTTTATCTTGCTTATTGTTGGTTTTCTAGCGGACAATTAAGCCAAATAATTGAGTCTAAATCAGTCGGATTGCCTTCAGTAATTAGCTTTCTTATCAGTTCAATATAATTAAAATTACTCTCGAATAAAACAAAACGTCTATCTAAAGAAGCGGCCGCTAGTCCCACGGTTCCTGAACCAGCAAAGGGATCTAAAACCACATCACCTTTAAAAGAGTAATAATTAATCACTTTTTCTGCCAATTCTACGGGAAAAGCGGCGGGATGTTTTGAGTTAGTGACTGGGTTAATCTTCCAAACATTAGTGCGTTCATAACCATCGGCAATTTTTGAGGCTTTTACTACTTCTTGATCGGGATGATTGCGAATATGCCAATCGATTAGTAAATCTGTGTGTTTACGATAGACTAAAACGTATTCAGTCACCGGCACGGTTTTGTATTGGAGAGGGTTTCGATCGGCGGCAAATCTGCGCCCTCTACCAGTTGCCCACCCTGCTCCCTCTGGTTTTAGCCAAATAATATCATCAATAAAATCGTAACCTTCTTCAATAAAAATTCGATGCAAATCAAAGGGAACAGCAATACGTTTAGAAGCTTGATTACGCGAAGCACGACGCAATAGCACGGGAGAAATATTAATGACAAAAAAACGTCCTTCACTCAAAACTCGATGACATTTTCTGATCACCTGTCGCAGCTTCAATAGATAGCTTTCGTATTCTTCAAATTCCGAATATTCTGGACGAGCATTAAAATAGGGTGGTGAGGTAAAGATTAAATCAACACTTTCTGCGGGCATTTCCTCCAAAAGTTCGCTACAATCACCAAATCCGATGGTATTTCTCAGAGAGGAAAGCTTATATTCTTTTTTAGTTTTCTTGGGGGTTTCTAATTTAGATTCATCCTGTTTTAACAGACGAGCGATAATAATTTCAGTCCGGGTTGTCCTATCGGCTAAAATTTCGGTGGTGTAGGCATCGATCACCACTTCCCCAACGGTTTTTTTCTGGTCATTACATAGAGGAACTCGCCAAATATGATATCTGTCATCCACTTCTGGTAAACCTAATTTAATCGCATTAACTAAATTTATTTCCCGCAACCAATTAAGGACAATTTCTTTAGCTTCTGCCACCGTGCGAAGCAGATAACCGCGCTTGTCCGATACCAGTTCTTTTTCCATGTCATTACTCTAGTTCTCTCTAGAATTCTAGCTGATCATTATCCAAAAAACTAGGAGAGTCTCAAGATAGAAATTGGCCACCCTTTAAAAATTCCACATTTCTAAGACTTTTCCCGTAATTGTTTGATTTAACCAGAAAGTATTATGACTGAGGGAGTGAAGATTATTTGCCGTTACTTTCCAGCTTGCTTGGGGATGAAAAAGAATTGCTTCCGCGGGATTACCCGGGTTGAGAGATGCCGGTTTTTGTTGTAAACAATGACAGGGATTGAGACTAAGCGCTTGCCATAATTGTAAAGCTGATAATTGCCCGGTTATTACTAATTTTTCCCAGAGTAGCGGTAAAGCTAATTCTAACCCGATCGCGCCGGGGGGTGCTTCTGCAAAAGAGACGGTTTTTTCTTCGTAGGTATAGGGACGATGATCGATCGCGATTGCGTCGATAATTCCCTCTTTAATTGCCGCAATTAACGCCTTGCGATCGCTTTCGTTGCCCAAGGGTGGAGCGAGGTGTAAACTGGGATGGTAGCTGGCGATCGATCCTGTATTTAAGAGGAGATGCAACCACGTCACACTAGCGGTTATCGGCAATCCCCGCATTTTTGCCTCGCGAATTAATTCCACTCCTCGACGGGTAGAAATTCGCATGATGTGAACAGGTGTATTAATTTCGCCGACGATTTCTAAAATTGTGGCTAAAGCAGTGGTTTCAGAAATAGCAGGATCTCCGGGTAAACCGAAGCGAATCGAGGTTTCTCCCTCGCGCATGACTCCATTACCCTTTAATTGCTGATTTACGGGGGAAAGGGCGATATTTTGACCGAAGGGTTTTAGGTATTCCAATAAGTGCCGCAACAGTCCCAAATCTTCTAGACTGCGATTATCGGTAAAACCCACCGCTACAGGCATTAAATCGGCTAATTCGGTCATTTTTTGCCCTTGTCTTCCTAGGGTGAGACTTGCCCAAAAATGCAGACGAGTCGATTTTGAGTCAAAAAACCCTTGACTTTTTTCCTGTAATGTGCTAATGAGTGCGGGGTGATCGAGAGGGGGGAGAGTATTGGGGAGAATTGCCACCCGGGTGCAGCCTCCGGCCGTGGCCGCTTTGAGCAAAGATGCGAGGGTTTCTCTGTCCTCGTGGCCGGGTTCCCCGGAATGACTGTAGAGATCGACTAATCCGGGAGCAAAAATACAGTTTTGACCAGAAATATAGTTACTATTTTCTCTTGGGGGAAGCTGGGATTCGATCGCTTTAATTACCCCCTCCTCAATCCAGACATCGGCAATGCGATCGGTTTGTGTCAGGGGGTCAAGGACTCTAACCTGTTCTATAATTGTCGAGGATTGGCTATTCACGCAGACTAATTAAAACGTCATTTTTTCCTTTGGCAGTATATCACGTTAAGTAAAAAGTAAAAAGCAAAAAAGCTGAGTTGTCGGTTAGGTTGGGGGACGATAAGTTAGAATATTGATCGACTACGGTTTTAATCTTTATTTTAATTGGCTGGCCTACCCTAGGGAGAATTGATAGCCGAATCATGCAACTAGAACTTTTCGATTCTAATAATTTAGAAGAAATTAATCAGGGAACCCCGCGATTAGTTTCTTTTCGAGATTTAGTGCCAGAAATCACCAGCACCAGTTATCTAACCCACAGCATCTATTATTATCCTGCCAAATTTATTCCCCAAGTGGTGAGATTTTGCCTTGATAATTACAGTAAAAAGGATGATTGGATTATCGATCCTTTTGCGGGTTCAGGTACGGTGGGTTTAGAGGCTAAACTTTGTCAAAGAAATGCAGTTTTAACTGACCTGAATTATCTTTTAAACCATATTATCCCGATTAAGATCACAGAACACCAAGAACCATTGAGTTACTCAGAGTTAGATAAAAAAATCTTAGAAGTTTTTGCCAGCAAGGATAAATTTATCCCTCAGTGGTCAAATTTAAACTATTGGTATCCAGAGGATATTTTAGTAGTTTTACAGAAACTTTGGGCAGGTCAAAAAAATCTAGAAACTGATTTGTATTCCCAGATCATTCAAGCGGTTTTAGTGAAAGTTAGTAAACAGTTTTCCTATGCAGAACATACGAAACCAAAATTATTTCAATCGAAATACAAAAAATCAGATATACAAGAACTATTACAAAGAGATTGGCAAGAGGAATTAAAACGAACGATTAAAGAGATGAGTTTTGAAACTTTAACTAGCGTCAATCAATATATTACCGTAACTTGGCGCAATTATAATCAGGTGCTTTTTTATGGAGGAGTAGATAGTGCCACTTTTGAGATCGAGCAAAATCTAGAGTTAGATTGTTTAATTAGTTCCCCCCCCTATCTGCAAGCACAGGAATATATCAGAACAGCAAAACTAGATTTATATTGGTTAGGATATACAGAAAAAGAAGTGCAAAAAATCTCTAAGCTAGAAATTCCCTACCGACAGGCTACCAGATTAATCGAAACTGAAACCTTAAATCGAGTGAGATCAAGTTTAGAGAAAGAGAATTTACATAAAATACTCGATTCCTATTTTTGTCACACCATCAACGCTTTAGAAAATGCCACCAGAAAATTAAAACAAGCTGGGAAAGCTTGCATTTTTGTGGGTAATCCGAAAGTGGATGGAGTGGAAGTAGAAACTTGGCGAATATTAGGGGAATATTTTCAGGAAAATGGCTTTATTTTTAATACCGTCTTTGAGGATAGAATTAAAACCAGACAGTTATTCAAATCTCGCAAGAATAAAAATCCTGATGGCATGAAATCCGAATATTTACTAATCTTAGAGAAAAGGTAGGTCTAGTTTATAGCGTTTCCCATTCACAAAAGGTACATTCTCGATCTTGAAAAGCTTAATCAGCAAAACTTTAAGTGTGCCGTACAGGTACGAGAACCCCTATATTATGTGTAAAAAACTATGTATCTAAGCACAATTAATTACACATCTAAGCCACTACTCCGTCAGACTTCTGTGGTGGTGAGCAAACAGAGAACTGAAAACTCAAATCCGATCCCTAATAGCTTTATCCCGTCTCCCGTCTCCTGTCTCGACTAGGAAATTAATTTTGCACGACTACTTATGTAAACAACAGGCTTCGATCGTTGAGATAGCGATCGCCCTTGAGGTTCGGCGATTGCAGCTTGGGTAAACATTTAGGGACTTGCGCTTTGATAATAGAGTTCTTGCATAATTAATTCTTGAGAGTTCAAAAATGACAAAAATAGACATAAAACTGCATAAAATGCCTAAATGAAGCATTTAATCGATTAATGCTTATTCTTAATTCTCCCGACCACCGACTCCTAAACCCACCAACAAACTTTTTGCCGCAAACCCTAGCTTAACACCATAGTTCGGAAACCCGTACCGATCGAGCAGTTGTCAGGGGGCCTCGTATTTCGGTAAATTAGCACTCGGAAGGTAAGAGTGCTAATCTGGAAAAGACACTTACCCAAATACAAAAGAAACGGAGGATATTCCATGGCTGCAGTCAGCATCAACGTAACTACTGTTAAACCCCTAGGCGATCGAGTTTTCGTCAAAGTTAGTCCCAGCGAAGAAAAAACCGCCGGTGGTATTTTCCTTCCCGACGCCGCTAAAGAAAAACCCCAAATCGGGGAAGTCGTGGCCGTCGGCCCCGGCAAACGCAACGATGACGGTAGCCGTACCCCTGTAGAAGTAGGTGTGGGTGACAAAGTTCTCTACTCCAAATATGCCGGAACCGATATCAAACTTGGTGGCGAAGAATTCGTTCTCCTCTCCGAAAAAGACATTCTCGCCGCCGTTTCCTAATCATTTACCCTTGAAAACCCCTATTTTGCACGAATAACGATACATTATGGCTAAATCTATTATCTACAACGAAGATGCTCGTCGCGCCTTAGAAAAAGGCATGGATCTTCTGGCCGAAGCGGTAGCCGTCACCCTTGGTCCCAAAGGTCGTAACGTCGTCCTCGAAAAGAAATTTGGCGCACCCCAAATCGTCAATGATGGCATCACCATCGCTAAAGAAATCGAACTGGAAGACCATATCGAGAACACCGGTGTGGCTTTAATTCGCCAAGCCGCCTCAAAAACCAACGATGTAGCGGGTGATGGTACTACTACCGCCACCGTTCTCGCTCACGCTATCGTTAAAGAAGGTTTACGCAACGTCGCCGCCGGTGCTAACCCGATTTCTCTGAAAAAAGGGATCGATAAAGCTGCCGATTTCCTCGTCAGTCAAATCGCCAAACACGCGAAACCCGTAGAAGATTCCAAAGCGATCGCACAAGTGGGCGCTATCTCTGCCGGTAACGATGATGAAGTCGGTCAAATGATCGCCTCGGCCATGGATAAAGTCGGCAAAGAAGGCGTAATTTCCCTAGAAGAAGGGAAATCGATGACCACCGAACTAGAAATCACCGAAGGGATGCGTTTTGACAAAGGTTATATCTCTCCCTACTTTGTCACCGACACCGAGCGCATGGAATGCGTTTTTGAGGATCCCGCTATTCTGATTACCGACAAAAAAATCGGTTTAGTACAGGATTTGGTTCCTATTCTCGAACAAGTGGCCCGTCAAGGCAAACCCCTAGTAATTATCGCCGAAGACATCGAAAAAGAAGCTTTGGCAACCCTAGTGGTTAACCGTCTGCGCGGTGTTCTTAACGTCACTGCGGTGAAAGCTCCTGGATTTGGCGATCGCAGAAAAGCGATGTTAGAAGATATCGCCGTCTTAACCGGTGGTCAAGTAATCAGCGAAGATGCGGGTTTAAAACTGGAAACCACCAAAATTGACAGCTTAGGTACGGCCCGTCGTATCACCATGAACAAAGATACCACCACCATCGTCGCCGAAGGCAACGACGTGGCAGTGAAAACCCGTTGTGAGCAAATTCGCCGTCAAATCGAGGAAACTGATTCTTCCTACGATAAAGAAAAACTGCAAGAACGTCTGGCTAAATTAGCCGGGGGTGTGGCAGTGATTAAAGTCGGTGCCGCTACGGAAACGGAAATGAAAGACCGCAAATTGCGCCTAGAAGACGCAATTAACGCCACTAAAGCAGCCGTAGAAGAAGGTATCGTCCCCGGGGGTGGTACTACTTTAGCTCACTTGGCTCCCCAATTGGAAACCTGGGCCAAAGAAACCCTCCAGCATGAAGAATTAACCGGTGCTTTAATCGTTTCTCGCGCCATTGCTGCCCCCTTAAAACGGATCGCTGAAAATGCCGGCCAAAACGGTGCAGTTATTGCCGAACGGGTGAAAGAGAAGCCCTTTAATGTCGGTTATAATGCCGCTACCGGTGAGTTCTCCGATATGTTTGAGGCGGGTATCGTTGACCCCGCGAAAGTGACTCGTTCTGCCCTACAAAATGCCGCTTCTATCGCCGGTATGGTTTTAACTACCGAGTGTATTGTTGTGGATAAACCGGAAAAAGAAAAATCCGCTCCTCCCGCCGGCGGTGGTGACTTCGACTATTAATAATTAGGGTTTGCTGAAAAAGTACGGGCGAAGCATTCGGGCAATAACCTATCGGTGAAACCGTAGATTTTTTATCCGAATGCTTCGCCCCTACAGGACGCGGGCCGATGAAGACGCAAGGTTTTGAAGCACGATTCTCTCAAAATCTTGCACCTGTTTCGCGAGAAAAGCCACAAAACCCTTACCTTGCCTACATTTCACCTTTATTCAGCAAGCCCTAATTAGTCTGTTTTTTCTCGACTCGATCGCTTAATTGCGATCGAGTTTTTTTTGATAAAAAAACATCACTTCGGGTTAATACGGAGTGAAACCCAACCACCGAGGATCTATTACCCTTTCCCTAAAGGAATCGCACTTGGCACGACCAGAAACTGCCCGATGTTGCTTACCACTTTCTAGCCATTTTGTCAACACCCTATAGGATTAAATATCATACCAGACGATAAATGATAACTATAAATAATCAATGGTCGTACAGAAGAGACGGCTGCCATATAATTAAGGCAATCTTTCTGAACTTTTTTAGAGATCATGAAAACCTTACCTATGTCTTTGGTGTTAGCGGGAATTAGTAGTTCACTTGTACTAATGGGGGGGGGTAAACCCTGTCCGCGCGGCGGTTCTGATCGGGAATCTCCCACAAACGAATGATAATAATCAGACTCGGATTGACACCGGCATCTTAAAAGCGCTCGCCTTCACCCTGCCTGCGGGTAACAATTACAGCCTCGACAACGCCATCCTGCGACTCCAGAACTACGAGAGTGGAGAGGCTCCCCTCGTCCAGATCCGCAATGATGTCGGGGGTAGCGATCCGGGCAGTACCGTCCTCGCCACTTTCACCAATCCCACCCCTCAAGGATTGGGAACCTTTAACTACACCTTCACTCCCACTGGCCCCCTCACGTTTACCGCCGGTACTAAATACTGGTTATACGTTACCAGCACCAGTGGAAGTTTCAGCTGGCGCGCTTCTAATCCGGGTATAACCCCGACGGGCATCGCGACGCTATCGGGAAACCGGTTTAGTGAGAACAGTGGAGGGAGTTTCAGTAACAGTTCCGTTCTCAACAGTTTCCAGATCAACGCAACCGAGATAACCGGCCCAGTGGCCAGCACGCCCGAACCTAGTGCGATCGCGGCGTTGTCCCTGTTCGGATTGGGTTTACTGGGGGTTAAAGGTCGTCGGAACGAAGGATAGTAGGTTGATTCATGAATCAACCTACCCTAACCCCCCCGATGTCGGGGGGGGCAGGGGGGAAGCTTTTAAGCTGTAGGTTAGGTTGAACAGAGTGAAACCCAACCACCGAGGATTTATGTCGGGTTTCGTTGCCTCAACCCGACCTACGAATTTACTATACAAACGGGGAAACTTTTAAGGATTAGGGATCGATCGCACCAGTAAAGTCAGAATACTGGTTAATACTGCCACTACCACGGGAATAATCAACGATTTTGCTCCCTTAAGGTCCGATACATCCTGAATTAAAGCGTCCTGTGTTCCCTCTACTTTTTCCAATCGCCTATCAATACTTTTGAGTTCGGTTTTCACCTCGGCCATATCTACTTTTAGATCGGTGAAATCTTTCTGTAAAGAGTCTAATTTTTCCGTGATATTTGTCAGGATAATTTCTAGGGAATTGGTGACGGGGGATTGACTCATCTGAATTTCGGGGAATATTCGATCGCCTAGTGGTATTGTAGGCTGATAATCGTTATTGGTAATTCTGCGATCTTTCGGGAGTGACGGAATTACAGCGATCGCATTGATCAAATATCTTCTTCAGAAAGTCCCGCTTGTTTCAAAAAATGCTTGAGTAATCCGATTTTTAAATCCTGATTTCCGTGAATCGGCACAGAGATACGGGTGGGATTATCTGGCTGACAGTAAATGTGATGGCTACCTTGAATTCTCAATAATTCCCATCCGTGACGCTCTAAAATTTTGGCGAACTTTTTCCCAGAAATCGATTTCATATCGCTATCTCTAGAATCCGAGTTTTCGGATCGGTCGGCAAGGATTCCACATCTATGGATAGACAACCTTCGATCGCCTCGTGTAAATTCTCTAGTAGTTCCTCGAAAGTTTCTGCTTGGGTGGCACAGCCGGGGAGTGCCGGGACTTCCCCCCAGAAGCCACCTTCCTCCGCCTCGTGAACGATAACTTTCATTTTCATTGCTTATCTCCTAGATCGATCAATGGGAGGGATAGATAGATAAATTATCACCACCCCTAAAATCTAACATTTCTACGGGGTTGTGTAAATAATCAGTCTTCAATAACTGGATTTAGTCTAAATATTGTAGGCTGTTTTTGTAGGTGATGCAATCCTTACCAACTGACGACATTCTGTTTTAATGGCTTGTTGTAGTTCTTGTGCCTCTGAATCGCTTAAAATGCCTGAAAACTTGGCCAGAGGATGATTGTTGCCTGTTGCCTGAACTCGATGTAAAAAATCTAACACGGTTTCTATTAGATCATCAGGTGCTTGTTCGAGTTCTTGAATTAATTGTTGACGATGGTTCATAGACAGTCTTAACGAGTAATACAGTAAATGTGATGGCTACCTTGAATTTTCAATGAGGTTCTCAAATTTTGGCAAACCTTTTCCCAGAAATTGATTTTAATTGACTCATCTGAATTTTGGGGAACATTCGATCGCCTAGTACTATTGTAGGCTGATAATCGTTGCCGTTTCCTCTCTCTTATAACAAAGAAAAACCCACTGCCCCCGCCGTTGGTGGATATTTCGACTAATAATCAATAGATCAAAGCAAAAGTAACTGAATTTCCTGAGAAAGTGGCTAATACTAAATCGGGCTATTAAAAACTGATTATTTATTCTCCCTATTGCTTTTTGCCTCTTGCCTTTTGCCTAAAACCCATAACTTTTGTACCTCACTAGACTGAAAAACGCTATAGTATAAGCTCTTGTGCAAAAACAAAAGAGTTGAGTGTTTCCGCTCAACTCCTTGGTTATCTATGCTTGATTCTTTGACACTCCCATCGGTAAAACCGAGGGATTCTTGGGCTGAATCTTGCCTCTACTAGCAATGCTAATTTTGGTCTTACATTTTCATGTCTAGTCCGACTACACCTATAAGGCAAGCACTCTTGTGGACTACTCCCCAAGCTTAAATTCGGGTATGCCCTACCCTATTTGATTATTTTTATCTCCCACCTATGCCATATTTTTTGTTAGAGGGCAGTGAGGTATTGGGTCAACCTTTTTGAGTTGGTGACACTAGCCTTTTTACAACGGTCAGTTCGCGTGCCACGACTACACATCTGACTTTCCGCTTGCTTTCACTTTAGCACAAATTATCTTAAAACAGCAGAGTTTTAGTTGTGCTTCGCTGTTTCTATACTGGTCGGGGTTTCATCCCGTCGGTAAAACCGAGGGTCTTCACCCCGACATTTAAGATAAAGTGTTATTGTGACTGCCAAAAACCTGCGCTTTTAGTGCATCAATTTCGGCTAATAACTCGCGACGATTTTCATCTTTGAGCAGATAGCGCCAGACAAACCAACCAGTGTAAACGATCCCAACTAATTGTAGGATAGGAGCAAGGAGGGGAATATCATCGATCGCATCTAAAACCGCTAGGGTAACTTTCACGGTGACAAAACTCGCTAAAATTGCCCCCAGAACGATTAAAGGTTTTTTGTATCCAGAGAAGAAACTACCGATATAATCGGGGACATTAGCCAGATAGGACATTACCGAATCCCACACTGGTTCTACATATTCAGACCAAATCTGTTCGGTGCTGCTGCTGCTGGGTTTGCTCAGAGACCCGGGTAAATCTGTTCTAATCGGATTTTGTGTTTCGGTGGGTTGCATTGATTCCATATTAACTGATCCTCATCATAAAGGTTAGACAGTGCGCGAATACGACCAACGGGGGTCAATTTTAACAGACTGAATAGACTAACTCGCTGTTGCCCATATTATCGGATAATTGCGATAGTAGGCGGAAAGTTTCTCAACAACTATTAAGAATCAAGGATTTAGCTTCTCAATTTTATCGTTAGTCTGACCGCAATTCTCTATTCTAACAGCAGGTAGCGATCGGAGTTGAGGAATCGGGGGGATGTCAGTTATCAGTGAACAGTAATCAGTTATCAGTGAGGAAATAGGTAGTAAAAAGCCGGTGGGTTACGGCGAATACTCAATTTTTAGTGAGATTATAACTTATTTTTCGCCTAACCCACCCTACAGATGATTACCTATTCCTGGATAAGTTGCATGGGTGCGGTGCGAGGATCGATGATTTTCTGACCTAAACCCGAAAATTTGACCGCTAGACTCATTTTTTTGCCCGTACCGAGGATATGGGTCACTTCTCCTTCTCCAAAAGTAGAGTGTAACACTCGATCGCCTACCTGCCATTTTCTTTGATCAGAGACAGTTTTTTCCATAGGAACCACTTTTGGGGTCTTTTTCGGTTTCAGGTTGCTTGTGAGCAATTCTGGGGGCAATTCCTGCAAAAATTGGGAAGCTACCTTCATCTCTTTATTCCCCCAGACGTATCTTTCTTTTGCGTAGGTTAAAAATAATTGTTCCTTGGCCCGAGTCACCCCCACATAACACAAACGGCGTTCTTCCTCAAGGGCAATGGGATCGTTTAAACTACGATTATGGGGAAAAATGCCCTGTTCTAAACCGACTAAAAAGACGACAGGAAACTCTAAACCTTTGGCCGAATGAAGGGTCATTAACGAGACTTTTTCTTGACCTTCCTGAAGATTATCTAAATCCGAGGCTAAACTAGCACTAGCGAGAAATTCCTGGAGATTGGTTTCTTCGTTTTCCTCTTGGAATTGTACCACAGCGCTATACAATTCTTGAATATTCTCGATCCGGGTATCAGCTTCCTCGGTTCCCTGCTGTTTTAATTCATCAATATATCCCGAATCTTCCATGATTTTATCTAGGATTTCACTAGCAGATAAATCGGTGATTTTTTCTTGCAGGTTTTGGATAATTTTAGCTAATTTATTGATGCTTTTAGTCCCACGACCGGCGAGAGTATTAACGGAAGTTTCATCGCTGATAATTTCCCATAAAGGTACTCCTAATTCTTGGGCAGCTTTGAGCAAATTATCGATTGTGGTTTTACCGATACCGCGTCGGGGAGTGTTAATAATTCTCAGTAAACTAACGGTATCAGCAGGATTGGCAATCACTCGTAAATAAGCGATCGCATCTTTAATCTCCTGTCGATCATAAAATTTAAATCCCCCGACAATATTATAGGGAATATTATTGCGAATTAACCCATCTTCAAAGGGACGAGATTGGGCATTAATTCGGTAGAGAATGGCAAAACTACCCCAATTTAATTCGGGATTTTCTTGGGTAAATTCTCGAATTTTATCGATAACAAAAGCCGCTTCTTCCTGTTCATCCCTGGCTTTAAAAACATAGATAATCTCGCCCCCTTCTCTAGTGGGAACAAGGACTTTATCGATTCTTTGACTATTCTTTTCAATTAATTTATTAGCCGCTTGTAGAATATTCTCCCGTGAACGATAGTTTTCCTGTAATTTCACCATCGTGCGAGTATCATCATCGGGTAAACCATCGCCAAAGTCCGCTTGAAAATTGAGCAGAATAGTAAAATCCGCCATCCGAAAACTATAGATAGATTGGTCGGCATCACCCACCACAAAAATTGATCGATCCGTCCAATTCCACTCACTTTTTTTCGTTTCACCATTGGTGGACAAAAGCCTAATTAACTCGTACTGAATCCGGTTAGTATCCTGGTATTCATCGACTAAAATATGCTTAAATTGCGTGTGCCAATAACCGAGAATAGATTCATTTTGCTGAAAAAGACGAACTGGAACCAGTATCAAATCATCAAAATCTAGGGCGTTATTTTGTGCCAATTGCATCTGATAAGCCTGATAAACCTCAGAAATGACCTTTCCCCGAAAATGAGGGTTTTCTCTGGCGTAATCTGTGGGTGTTAAACCTAAATTTTTGGCATTACTAATCGCATAACGTAGATTGCGAGCGTCAAATTTTTTATCGTCTAAATTCATTTGTTTAGTGACGATATTTTTTACCAAACTTTGGGCATCAGATTCGTCCATAATTGAGAAATTCCTTTGCCAACTATGACCATATTCATCCTGATATTTATTAATGTCATAGCGCAAAATTCGACCGCAAAGACTGTGAAAAGTTCCAATCCAGAGTTTTTTAGTATAATTCCGATAAACTTGAGAAAAGAGTTTTTTCTGTTCGTATTCTTCCAAAAGTTCTAATCTTTGACCGTATTTTTCCTGTGCTTTTTGTTGAGCAAAAGTTTTTTCAATTCTCGTTTTCATTTCCCGGGCCGCCTTATTGGTAAAAGTGACCGCGAGAATATTTTCCGGATCGACCCCGTGATGACGGATCAAATGGGCGATACGATAGGTTAAAGTGCTAGTTTTTCCCGATCCTGCTCCAGCAACCACCAACAAGGGGCCGCAAAAATGCTCCACAGCAATGCGCTGAGAAGGATTGAGTTGTTCTAAATAATCGGCTGTGACTGTCATAATCTTGGCATATAGCTCTGCGACCTCTATTACTCAGGCTACATCATCGAGACAGGTATCGCTCATTAGTCAACCCCTTCGAGAGATAAAAATTTTTTGGGCCAGTTTGTTTCAAGTCGTTCAAGATTCTAAGTTGTCCTCTACAATGGAATTAGCGGAGACGAAAGTTTCCGTTCACTCCTCACACCACACTCCGTCCGGACAATGTTCGGGCGGTTTCTTATTGAAAATACTTGATCTCTACAAATTCCCTGTTACACTGTATTATCAAAGATTTCTTGGAATCTTTTTGCGTTCAAATGTACTACCATGTGAGGGACATCACTTGTCTAAACGTTATTTGTTCACCTCCGAATCGGTTACAGAGGGACATCCCGATAAAATTTGTGACCAGATTTCTGATACCATTCTCGATGCTCTGTTATCCCAAGATGACCACAGCCGTGTAGCGGCTGAAGTGGTTGTCAATACAGGGTTAGTCTTGATTACTGGTGAAATCACCTCGAAAGCACAGGTTCATTTCGTCGATTTAGTTCGCAAGAAAATCGCTGAAATTGGCTATATCAACGCCGATAACGGATTTTCCTCGAATAGTTGCACCGTTTTAGTCGCTCTAGACGAACAATCTCCCGATATTTCCCAGGGGGTCACGGCTGCTCAGGAAAATCGCGAACTTCTCAGCAATGATGAACTCGATAAAATTGGTGCGGGAGACCAGGGTATTGTCTTCGGTTTCGCTTGCAATGAAACCCCCGAATTTATGCCCTTACCGATTAGTTTAGCCCACCGCATCGCTCGCCGTCTAGCGGCAGTCAGAAAAACCGGTGAACTGTCCTATCTGCGTCCCGACGGTAAAACGCAAGTATCGGTCATTTATGAAAATGGTCGTCCCGTGGGTATCGATACTATCCTTGTTTCTACCCAACACGATGCTACTATCGGCGATATCACTGATAATGATCTCGTCCAACAAAAGATTAAAAGTGATCTCTGGAAAGCGGTAGTAGAGCCAGTTTTCAGCGATTTAGAGATTAAACCCGATGCCAACACCCGTTATCTGGTTAATCCCACCGGAAAATTCGTCATTGGTGGACCCCAAGGCGACGCGGGATTAACGGGACGGAAAATTATCGTCGATACCTACGGTGGCTATTCTCGTCACGGTGGCGGCGCTTTCTCCGGTAAGGATCCTACCAAAGTCGATCGCTCTGCGGCCTATGCTTGCCGTTATGTGGCCAAAAATATCGTCGCTGCTGGTTTGGCCGATAAGTGCGAGATTCAAGTGGGTTATGCGATTGGGGTAGCTCGTCCGGTGAGTCTCTTCGTGGAAACCTTTGGCACTGGCAAAGTCGCTGATGATGTGATTCTGGACTTAATCAATAAATACTTTGAACTCCGTCCGGCCGGTATTATCCAAACCTTTAACCTGCGCGGTTTACCCAGTGAAAGAGGCGAGCGTTTTTACCAAGATGTGGCCGCTTATGGTCATTTTGGTCGCAATGATCTCGATTTACCCTGGGAAAAGACCGATAAAGCCGCTATCCTCAAAGAAGCTTTGACTTCTGTGGTAGTATAGGGTTAGAAATTAACTGCAATTTTTGATTGAGGAGTAGAGTTTAAGGCTCTATTCCTTTTTTATACTAAATTCGTTGAGTATAGGCTACTTATGAGAAGAGGCAAAAGCGGGAATAAATAATCAGATTTTCTAACCTGAAGATTAATCTTCAGTTTGCTAGGCTAAAATCTGAAAGAATAACCAATTTTTAGCTTTAATTGACTTTGATCATGGCTATTAGTGGCAATATCTCCCTCGATACCGAAATCGATCACACCTTGACGATTAATTTGCTGACGAATTCCCATTCCAGTGCGAATTAAAACTCCACCATTACTATTATCGCTGGTAATTACGCCCAATTCTGCTAGAAAAGTTTGATCGAAGCGTTTCGGATAACCAATCGGTCGCGAATAACCGAGAATTGCAGCGGGTAAAAAAGATCGATCGCCATTATCGGGGTCAGTTTTTATGTTTAAATCGAGATTAAGATGCAAGCGATCGAATTGACCGAGAGTTTTACTGGCAATTCCCCGCAGACGAAAATCTAATCCACTAGCATTATTTCCCGTCGGTAATCCCACATCGGTACGAATAGCAAAAGCAGGAACATTATCGTATTCGCGATTGAAATTATAGAAAAAACCTACGGATAAATTCCCCACATCAAAATCCGTGTCATCACTATTAACTCGTCCTCCCACTTGTGGATCAATACCGATAATAATATGACCATTACGAATAATACCATTGAGGTATTCAAGATCAAATTCACCACCGACATTGCTGTTTTCAGGAAAGACTAACCCAGTACCAAATTCTATCGATTGTTCCCCAAAACCCATACTTTCAGCATCATCAAAAGAAAGGGGACGACCAGAATCCAGATTATTATGATCGTTGGCAAAAACTGGATTAGTAAAACTGGCAACTAAACCCACGGCAATCAATAAAAATCTTCTCATTTTGTCGGTTCCTCTTGAGCATTGCTGTGGTCAGGTTTTTTCTCCGTATTAGGAGGGTTTTCTGGGGAGTGATTTTCGTGGTTATGGTGTTGGTGATCTCCTCCCTCATCTACTTGAGAATCATCAGGTTTTTTCTCAGAATTATCAGGATTTTCGTGATTATGACCTTCGTGAGAAATATCTGCTGGCATTAATCCCATACCCGGAATTCCTGACTCAAAACGATGATCATGTAGTCCTTCACCACCATAATTTTTTCCTGCTTCCATTTCCCGATGATTAGCAGCCATTACTAACCAAATAGCGCGGGTAATTTGTTCGTCTTTTTGTTGGGGAGTTAGCCAATCTGATGCCAGAATATCATTAACCATATCGTGTAACATATGCAGGTTATCGAAGGTGTTAGATATTGCGGGAAAACGTCGGGCAAACTTGGGACTAAGTTCGGCAAACATGGGCATAAAAGCTCGATCAGTGCGATACAATTCCTGACTATGGTATTGTTTACCCACCTGTTTATAAGCCTGTTTTTGTTCCTCTAAAGTTTTCTCATAAAGCAAGTCATACATGGTTCCTTGTAGCCAATGGTAGCCCCAAAATAAGCCATTAACTTTCGGATATTTCTGGCGAAAAGCTTTAGAATAGGGTTGGGAATCCAGATAACCCATATTCATCGGTAATCCAGTAATAGCATAGGGAACTTTTGTCAAGTAAAATTGATATAATTTTTCAATTTCTGCTTCTTTTTCCTCGTTGGTTAATTTGCTGCTGGCTAAAACATCAACGGTTTGAGCATGGAAAATATGCGCCCACTCGAAAACCTGTTCTAAAACACCGTATTTTCTGCCAAAAGTTGGGGAAATATTACCCTCGTCGGGCATAAATTTAGGCGGATTTTTTAAAACCCAATTAATTTTTTGGTATGTCTTAGTTTCTAAATCTTTCGCTTTTCCCGTTACGATATCTTCGTAAGCAAAGGCATGACCAACAGCGATCGCATTTAAGTCTAAAGCTAAATCTCTGACATTATAAATTGCATTATTATAAACCCCTCTTTGGGGATAAATATGATTACGTTGCTTGTTATACATCCAAGCTGGTATATTGTCAGAAATTGCTTGTAAATTCTGAGTTTGAGGTGAATCAAGATGTAAATGTTGAGCAATGACAGGAGTAGAAATCAGTGCTACAGTTACCAATAAAATTAACTTTTTCATGATAGTTAAACCTTGAGATTAGGGCAAATAAATTGATCGTCTTTTGCTGGTGTATCCGTCCATCCTTGCAGGGTTTCGGTTAATTGTTGACGCAATAAAAGCAATTGTTCCACTTGTTTATCGATCTCAGCAATATGTTTAATTAATTTTTCCTGAATATCTCCACAGGGTAACTCGCCCTGGTCATGAATTACTAAACATTCGCGGATCTCTTGCAGACTTAAACCCAAGGATTGCAATCTCTTGACAAATAGCAAGCGATGGACAGTATCGGAAGTAAATAGGCGAAATTGTCCCTCTGTCCTCTCAGGGGACTGAATTAGTCCTAATTCCTCGTAATAACGGATTGTTTTAACCGAAACACCACTTTCTAGGGAAAGTTGACCGATTTTGAGCATTATTTTTGCTCCTTAATCCTATCGTTTCTCCATGATAAAATCTCCCCTTGACTGGAGAATCAAGGGGGGGGAGAAGAAATATTTTTTTAACTGACTTTACACTCAACTCCAAAACCGACCAAGAGAACTTTTTCCAAGGGTTCCCCCTCCTGGGGACATTGATAGTTAATAATTTTGCGAATTCGCAGGTCTGGATTGATTAAAGTAATTGAATCCACGGAAACACTGCGAGTATAATTGGTGGTCATTAATAACTCTCTGGTGGTGGAATCAAAGCGAAAAGCGGAGATAATTGGTCTTGCTTCTTCGTAGGCGCGATCACGAAGATAATCCCCTTCTAAATAACCATTATTTTCTGCTTTAACCACAAATAAAAGATTAAGATTTTGTCGTACTTCTTCCCCTTTTTCCGAGATGGTATAGAAACCTAAATTAAACCCGGGGATAGTTTCTAAATCAGCAATATCAGCATAGTGATTATCTGTCAGAACTTTCTGTTTAATCTCCCTGGTGAGGGGTTGGATGAGAAATTCAGTGCGGGAACGTTCCACTTCTTGAGCAGCTAGATAATGATAGGTTCTTTCAGTTTGCCAACTACCGACACAATAGGCAAAAAATTGCTGAAAAACTTCGGTATTCATAGATTTAATTCTCCTCTTGTCAGTATCTTAATTTTAAGTTATTTTATCACTAATTTGTTCCCTATTTTCAAAACCATAACAATCTCGAACCAGATAAAGTGGCCTACCCTTTACTTCCTCATAAACCCTGCCAATATATTCGCCAATAATACCAAGGGTGAGTAATTGAATTCCTCCTAAAAATAAGACAGCAACCATCAGAGAAGCGTATCCGGGTACATCGATTCCGAAGATAATAGTTCTGAGGATTAAAAAACTAGCATAAACAAGACTAACAAGTGCAATGATCAATCCTACATAAGTCCAGACTTTCAGAGGTAAAAAACTAAAAGAAGTAATACCATCAATGGCAAAATTCCATAATTTCCAGTAATTCCATTTAGTTTGTCCTTGATACCGGGGTTCTCGATCAAATAAAATTGATGTCTGTTTATATCCCACCCAAGCAAATATTCCTTTCATAAATCTTTGACGTTCGGGCATCTTTTTAATTGATTCTACCACTCGGCGATCAATTAAACGGAAATCTCCAGTATTAGGAGGAATAGAAACCCGACTTAATTTATTTATGACTTGATAGAAACCTTCTGCGGTGAAACGTTTCAACCAACTTTCGCCAATTCTAACCCGACGGGACGCATAAACCACATCATAACCCTCGTGCCATTTTTCGATCATTTCGGCAATTAATTCTGGCGGATCTTGTAAATCAGCATCAATAGGAATAACTGCCATTCCTTGACTATAATCAATTCCTGCTGACATGGCGGTATCTTTACCAAAATTACGCGATAAATTAACCACTTTAATTTGTGGGTAAAGTTGATGATATTCCACGAGATTTTTGAGAGTATTGTCACGACTACCATCATTAACGCAAATGACCTCATAACTGGTATTTAGTGCCTCTAAAACCGCTAAAAGTCGCCGAAAGAGAGCGTCGATATTTTCTTGTTCGTTATACAGAGGGACAACAACAGATATTCTCACTGGTATTTGATTTGATAGCATATTAATTGACAAAAAACTAGAGAAATTACCTAACAAATGTCAGCAGTCAAAACTTGTTCGTACTTACCTGCTGCTTGCTGCCAAGTATAGTTATATTCGATTAATTTGCGAGCATTTCTAGATAATTTTTCTCGCAACTCTGCCGATTTAAAAAGACTGCTAATCGCCGTACAATATTGCTCAATACTATTAGCCATTAAGGCTGCTAAAGGAACATTATTTACTGCCACTGTTAATCCTTCTAAACCTCGATCGCTGGCTACCACTGGCACCCCAGAAGCCATGAACTCTAGGGTTTTGAAATTCATTCCAAAACCTGTTCTTAGGGGAATAACCACCACAGTTGCCTGATAAAGATAGGTGGTCATTAATGGTACTTGTCTCGTTACAATTACTCCTTTTAACTTAGTTAATTCTTGCACTTCTAGGGATGGATTACCACCGACTAGAGTTAAAGTAGTATCGGGGTAAGTAATTTGTCCTTGGGGACGAATATAAATTTCATTAACACTATGTTCACTGGTAATTACTGAGAATTTTTGACTCTTAACTGCCCTATCTATCCAGTTTTGCATCTCTTGTTGCAGCAATTGAGCTAATCTTTGGAGTTTAGCAATTATTCCAGTTTTGGCATATCGAGGACGGGTAAAAACTACCAATTCACTAACAAATTTACCTAACTTATCTACCTCCTCATCCCTAACATCAGCATTAGACTGAACGATGACAGTAATATCATGATTTTTGCTGAGATACTTGAGTAAATTAAAAGTTCTGCCCTGAGTTCCTCCTTTGCTAGGTGGATAGAGAAAGGTGGAACTAATCATTAAGATATTCATAGCTATTTCTCTAAACGATTTTCTACCATCATGCGGACAATATCGGTCATTTTGTATCGTGCTTGCCAACCTAATTTCTCCTTAGCTTTGCGGGGATTACCGCGACTAATGGCTAAATCTGTTGGTCTTAATAAACTTCGATCGGAAATTACATGATCTTGCCAATTTAAACCAACAGTAGCAAAAGCTGTGGCGACAAAATCCTCCAGTTTTGAACTTTCTCCCGTGGCAATGACGTAATCATCGGGTTGCTCCTGTTGCAGCATTAAATACATCGCTTCAACGTACTCTGGCGCCCAACCCCAATCCCTTTGAATATCCATATTTCCTAAGTGTAAAGTCTCGGTACTTCCCCAAGCAATTCTAGCCACGGCAGCGATAATTTTTTGGGTAACAAAGCGCTCGGGACGCAGGGGAGATTCATGATTAAAAAGTATGCCTGAACAGGCAAAAATTCCGTAGGCTTCTCGATAATTAGCCACTTCCCAAAAAGCCGCCGATTTGGCCACAGCGTAGGGACTGCGAGGACGAAAAGGGGTATTTTCGTCGGCAGAATTATCGCCGATATCCCCGAAACATTCACTCGATCCGGCATTATATAATTTAATTTTTGCTCTGGTAAATCGAATTGCTTCTAAGAGATTTAAGGTTCCAGTGGCAATACTTTCTAAGGTTTCCACTGGCTGCTCAAAAGATAAACCCACAGAACTTTGTCCAGCCAAATTATAGACCTCATCCGGCTGAATTTTAATTAACACCTGTAGGACACTGCGAAAGTCATTCAGTGACATTGATTCTAGTTTTACCTGTTCCTTGATTCCCAAACGTTTCAGGTTACTAAAAGAGGACATCTGAGCATCCCGGGAGGTGCCAGAAACCGTATAGCCTGCTTTTAACAGTAATTCGGCTAGGTAGGCTCCATCCTGCCCTGATATACCACAAATTAAGGCTTTTTTACCCATTTATTTACAATAATTTACTTTTGAGGGGTTAACATGGCCTTGGTGGCTTCGCTTAAATAACCGATTTGTCCATAGGCATAGAGCAGATTATCAAAGCTTTTAGCAGGATCATTGATAAATTTGACAGATTTAACCAATCCTCTCACCAAACGCTCACCTCCTCGCCCAAATTGAGCCAATCCCGTCCTTCCTGCCACTTCTTCCCGGTAGTGTTCGCTGATGCCTTGCCACCAACTGCGACTCATAAACCATTGACGATTGATTCTTTCTGGGGCCACATTGTGTTCCACCAATGCTGCGGGAAAATAGCCCACTTGCCATCCCTGGGCCAGTGCCAGTTCTGTAGTGTATAATTCTTCGTTAGAGAGAAGTTTTTTGCCAATTCTTCCCAAATTAGGGTCAAAACCGCCAATCTTACCCAAGAAATCTCGCCGAATTGAGTAATTAACCCCTCGCGGAGTTAAATTCGCTTGGCTGATATATACCACATTGTCGCCCAAATCGAAAGCCCCTAAACCCCCTGCTAACTGATCGGATAACCAATTGGGTTGACTGTAGCCTTGCGGCCAAATAAGAGTGACTTTTCCCCCTGCTACTGCCAGTTTTTCGTTATTTTCGTAGGCATTTAACAGAATTTGCAACCATTGAGGACTAGCGATCGCATCGTCATCCAAATAAGCTAAAATCGGCGCTCTAGTTTCCTTCGCTCCGCGATTTCTGGCGGTAGATAGCCCTAAAATAGGTTCGTAAACATATTTTAGCCGCCCATCTCCCAGACGCGACTCGGCCACTTGACGGGTTTTATCGGTAGATGCGTTATCAACCACTAAAATCTCACAATCTGGGCAGGTTTGCGCCAAAAGACTATCGATCGCTCCTTCTAGGTAGTGATCGCGGTTGTGGGTACAGATAATCCCTGCTATTTTAGGAGCCATGGCTATCAAGGTTACTCATTCAATACCCTAAAACTTAACATTCCTTTGCAAAAATGTAAAAATGCTTGAGGAGACTCCGAGACTCCGAGATTGCTTTTTACTTATAGAGTTTCTCGTCAATTTGTGACCAACGCTACCAGTTTTTTAATTTAACTATCTATGGATACTATTCACGTTACAGGAATTCGTGCCTACGGTTACACAGGATATCTGGCTGAAGAACAGGTTTTAGGTCAATGGTTTGAGGTAGATTTATCCCTCGAAGTTGATATCAGCATTGCTGGCAAAAGTGACGCAATTGAAGATACCCTAGATTATCGACAGGCGATCGAAATTGTCAAACACCAGATTGAAACCGGCAAATTTGCCCTAGTGGAAAAATTGGCCACAGTCATCGCTGAGGATATTCTACAACTCGATCGAGTGCGACAGGTAAGAGTACAATTATCGAAACCCGCCGCCCCAATTCCCCATTTCACCGGTAAAATCACCATCGATATTACTAGATCCCTTTGAGTTTACGCGTATTATCGACTAAACTTTCAGCAAAAGCGTCAAAACGTTGGGAAAGCTTCTCGTCAAGGATTTTTCCTTCTTCGTTGAAGACTTTCCACGCTTGTCCTAAGCTAATTTGTTCGGGAATTACCCAAGCATGAACCCAACGGAGAATGATTCTTAAATCATTGAGGGCGTTACTATTGGATTGGCCGCCTAAAACACTGATTAACCCGGCAACCTTTCCCGATAACTCCTCAAAACTCATTAAATCTAAGGCATTCTTCATCACACCACTGACACTGCCATGATATTCCGGTGTCGCCAAAATTAATCCCGCTGCCGATTTAACCGTTTGCTGCATTTTGGCCACATCGGGATAGTCAGAATAGTCATCTCCCCCGTTACAGAAGGGTAAAGAGAGTTTTCTCAGGTCAATTATCTCCGTTTCTACCCCTAACCCCTGTACTCGACTGATAGCAACTTCTAACGCCATCGCACTATAGGATCCGCTGCGTAAACTGCCATTAATACCAACGATTTTGATCATAGAACTTATACAAACTCATAACGACTACATATAAGCTAACAAAAAAAGAGACAATTGGGGAAGCTTAGTTAAAAAAATATGTCGATGGGGCGGGGAGAGCGATCGATCTAAGTTTTAATGAGAATAGAAAGAAAGATTTATTCCATTTCCCCTCATTGCCATGCCAGAATTTCTCGATTTTCTCAAACATAAATATGCCTATGTGGCTATTGGTGAATTTAAACCAGGGTGTTTTTCCGAGGCCCAAAAACTCTACGAAAAAGCCGTTTCCACCTATTCTACGGGATTCCAGGGGGCTTTTCTGTTGCAAAAACCCGGAACCGATGAAGGAATTGCCGTAATCATCTGGGATAAAATCGATGATATGGAGGCAAATAAAAGCGAAGACCATGAATTATTGCTGAAATCCATGGCTCCTCTATTTGCAAAACCGCCTGTCACCGATTTTTACGAAGTATGTAGCGAGATAGAAGGTTCCCCCATTTAGGAATAATGTTTCTTTTCGGTGGCGATTAATTTGGCGGCTAAAACCCCGCCTAGAAAGCCAAATAAATGTCCTTGCCAAGAAATCCCCGGACGGGAAGGCAAAACGCCCCAAATTGTGCCACCGTAGAGTAAAAAGACTAGAATTGACAAGAGTATAGAAGGAATATTTCTCTGGAAATAGCCCCGCAGTAATAAAAAACCTAAATAGCCAAAAATCAAGATACTTGCCCCGATATGGATGGATCCCGGAGCAGCAAATAACCAGACTCCTAACCCCCCCACCAGCATAGTTAACCCAGTCACAATAAAAAAGTCACTGGTTTCCTGTAACATCACCAACCAACCGAGAATCAGAAAAGGAACCGTATTAGCAATAAGATGGGGAAAGTTACCGTGTAGGAAAGGTGCAAAGAGAATACCCCGCAATCCGATGACTTGATGGGGCATAATCCCGAAATTGTCTAAACTGCCCCGAAAAACAAATTGATCTAAAATCTCTAACAGCCAAAAAATCGCCACAAAGGTAGCGAGGATTATTGCTTGGGTTTTTATTTCTTGCCGTGATCCTTGACTCATAAGATTGATGGATGAGCTATTTTTTCCCATTATAGCCCCCAGATCAGTTATCAGTTATCAGTTATCAGTGATTCAGTTACCAGTTATCAGGTGTGAGTTTACTGTTTACTGTTTACTGTTTGCTGTGGGACAAAGAGAGGCTAATTGACAGGAAAAACAAGCGGGATTTCTCGCTTTACAAACTGCCCGGCCGTGGTAAATAATACTAATAGAAAAAGTTTCCCAATCCGGTTGAGGTAGTAAAGCCATTAAATCCCGTTCAATTTTCACCGGATCGTTATTAGTAGTTAAACCCAAACGATTACTTAAGCGCTTAACGTGGGTATCTACTGTCACCCCCTCAATAATCCCGTAAGCGTGAGCAAGTACCACATTAGCGGTTTTTCTAGCTACCCCGGGTAAAGTTAATAATTCCGCCATTGTCTTGGGTACTTCCCCCTGAAAATCTTTGAGGATTTTTTGACAAGCACCCTGAATATTTTTAGCTTTATTGCGATAGAATCCCGTGGAACGAATCAGGGTTTCTAACTCCTCTCGCTCGGCAAAAGCTAAGGATTTAGCATCGGGAAAACGGGCGAATAAAGCAGGAGTTACCTTATTTACACGCTCATCAGTGCATTGTGCCGAGAGAATAACTGCCACCAATAACTGCACGGGAGTTTGATAATTTAAGCTACAGGTTGCCTCTGGATATAATTGCTTTAAGTTGCTTAAAATCTCTAGGGCGCGCAGTTGAAGCTTAGTTTTTTTTCGAGGGGCCATCACTGGAATAAATCCTGAAAAACTGCTAGGTTAGCCGTGTCGCGCACGATTAAGAAAACTCCTAATCCTAAGAGTAAAACTAGACCTGTTTGCATGATGTTATCTTGCAGTTTAGTTGGGAGAGGTTTACCTACTAAAGCCTCGATTAATAAAAATACCAACTGACCACCATCAAGAGCAGGTAAAGGCAGAATATTAATCACCGCTAAGTTAATACTAATTAGGGCGGCAAATTGAAAAAGATTACCCGCATCATTACGAGCGATTGCTGCTCCATATTCGACAATTTTAACCGGTCCTGCTACCTGTTGAACACTGTCTTTAAAGTTACTAACTAACTGCCCAAAACCTTGCACGGTTAATAGGGTTAATCGTTGAAATTCACCCGCACCCAAGCTAAAAGCTTGACCAAAACTATCGGCTTTCAGGCGAGTTTCTTCACCGTTAGGAGCCAATCTCACCCCAATTTTACCCTGACCATCACTTCCCAATTCCGGAGTAACAATTAAATCGAGAGTTTCTGTGGGGCGTTTGATGGTTAATTTTAGGGGTTGATCGGGGGAAGATTGAATAATGTCACGGAAGTCAATAATGGCATTCTGAGAAGCACCAAGGGGCTGATCATTGATAGCAAGTACGATATCCCCTGCTTGTATTCCCGCTTGTTTAGCGACGGAATTTTCCGAGGTGAAAACCTCTGGAATAATTACCCCTTCTTGATAGTTAATTTGGGGAAAACCCACCGTAGCGACTTGGGTAACAAGCAAAAAATAGGCAAAAATTAAATTAGCAATTACCCCGGCACTAATGACGATAGCTCGATCGAAAACAGGACGATTGCGTAATAAATCAGGATCGTTATTGGGAATTTGACTATCGGGATCGTCATCGGGAAAACCAACGTAACCCCCTAAAGGAATGGCGCGGAGAGCGTATTCTGTTTCTTTACCTTGATATTTAGCTAAAGCTGGACCAAAACCGATGGAAAAGCGACTAACATGGATAGATTGCCAACGAGCAGCGGCAAAATGACCTAATTCGTGAACGACAATTAATAGGGCAAGTACACCGATCGCTATTAAAACTGACATGATGATCAAAATATAATGACTTAGCTTTTGTTTATTGTAAGCGATCCTCCCAAGCAGATTGCAAAAAATCTTTAGTTATCGCTAATTTTTCGATCATTTATGCTAAAAGTGATCTTAACCGCCTAATCTGACCCAACGGAGAGCGATCGATGCCTTTGAGTGAGCGCGCCCAGCAATTAATCCCAAAAGCGAAAATCATCAGTTTCGCTAATTGGCCCTATCAGCAAGCAGCGATCGCTGTTTGGCAACAAGCGGATGATCAAACTCGCTATCTCGATGATAGTGATTTAGATACTATCGTCAATTTAGAGCCTGATTTACTGGTTTCTAGTCAGCAAGCTCGAAAACTGCGGGATAATGCTAATAGCATCGTCGATAACGCTCGTCAGACTGTATTAAACCAATTTCCCACCATTTTTCAACCCGGAGGCGATCTTCATCCACCCCACCGTGCCGAAGCTTGTTGGCGTGATTTCTGGAACTTTTTACGTTGTATTACCTACGGTGTCGCCGGACAGCAGATTCCCTACACCAGCGCCGAGGGATTGGAAAATATGCGTCTTCTTTACCAAGAATTACAAGTACCATTAGGGGCGATGATTTCGGGGTTAGAAGCCTTAAAACAATACAGTTTAGATTATTTTAGCGACTCAGAAAAAACCGCAATTACTCCCTATTTTGATCACTTAATTGCGGTTATGAAAAAGTTTTAAAACCGAGGCATTTAATCCGTGTTAAAATAGTGAGGCCAACAGTTAAAAATGCCGCTCACCGAGGTTAAAACTCCGTTGAACCCATGAAATCATCGGCGCGGGTAGGCCTCTTCGGGCCACCAAAAACCTCGATCGAGTGCCTGGCGGGTCGAGGTACTTTATAAAATGAGGGAGATTCTATGGATGCCAAAGCGAAATTACTAGAATTGATAGCTGGTAGAAATCGCGGACTCCTGGCCACGGAAAGCGACCGCGTGCGGATTTTAGCGGCGATCGAACAATTGGAGGACCACAATCCCCATCCTCATCCCCTCGAAGTTAAACAACTATTAGGGGGCAATTGGCGTTTACTATTCACCAGCAGCCGCGACATTCTGGGACTAGATCGCCTACCTTTTTTTCAATTGGGTCAAATTTATCAATATCTTGACCTGAACAAGGCCAAACTCTACAATATTGCTGAAATTACGGGCGTACCTTGGTTAGAAGGAGCAGTGATCGTCGCCGCTACCTTTGAACCCACCTCCGAGCGTCGGGTTATGGTCAAATTTGAGCGCTCGATCCTCGGTCTGCAACGTTTTCTCAATTATCATTCTCCCCAAGAATTTATCGAAGCGATCGAAAGTGGCAAAAAATTTCCTCCCCTCGATTTTTCCTTCAATAATCGCGAACAAAAAGGTTGGCTCGATATCACCTATCTCGATGAAGATCTCCGCATCGGCCGCGGCAGCGAGGGCAGCGTCTTTATTCTGGCTAAGGAAAAAACCTAACTTAAGTAGGTAGGCGTTAAAAGTTGTCAGCTCCCCCCTTATCAAGGGGGGATTAAGGGGGGATCGAACCTAAAATCCATTTTTAATTTAATTATAACCAGCTACTTATTACCATAAGACTAAATACTAGGCAATAGGTAATCAGTTTTTAATAACCAGATTTAGGATTAAAATCAAATTATTGTACTATCATTACTCCCAAGTATGTTACCAAAATGTCTAACGAAACCGTTACTTATAGTCTTGAATCTGTACTCAAGGAAATCAAAGACAGCATCAAGGAGGTTAACCAAAAAATCGATACCCTACAAAGAGATGTCACCCAAAAAATCGACACCTTGCAACAGGAAGTTAACCAGAAATTTGACAGCCTACAGAAGGATTTTAACCAAAAAATCGACACCTTGCAACAAGATGTTAACCAGAAATTTGACAGCCTACAGAAGGATTTTAACCAGAAATTTGATAAGATCGACGAACGGCTAACTAAGCTAGAGTTAGGACAAGTAAAACTAACTGAGAAAGTCGATGGGATGGATAGAAGACTAGAAAAGGTGGAAGGAACCCAAAAAAATCAAGTTTGGACGTTAATTATTCTTTTAGGAGGAGCGATCGGAACGGCAGCGTGGCGCTCTTTCTTTTCTGGTAATCCTTAGAAATATTACTATAATTTCTCACTTTAGGGTAGTTATGAGGGGAAATTAGCAGATGTAAAACTCAGGTTAAAAATAAGGGATGTCTAACCCATTTACAACTAAAGGAAACTTAACCACCCCCAGAAAGAAAGCAACGATTAAGGGATATTTTCGGGTTTATAATTGCCGAATTGCCTGATCACAATATTGAACATATCCTGCTAACCCCAATGCTTGAAATAATTTCCGCGCTTGAAGAATTGCTTCTTTCGCTTCCGATATACGTTTGAGTTTATAGTAGGTAAGTCCCAGATTCAACAGAGTCTTTGGTTCTCCTATGATATACTCCATTTCCTGAAAGATTTCTAAGGACTTTTGATAAAACTCGATCGCTTTTTGGTATTCTCCTAGGGAATCGTAAACATTCCCCAAACCTAGATAGGAATAAGCTTCTCCTGTTATATCAGAGATTTCCCGTTTGATCGCTAAAGACTGTTGATGAAACTCGATCGCTTTTTGGTATTCTCCTAGGTAATTGTAAATATTGCCCAAATTATTGTAACAATACGCTACTCCCCTTATATCATCAATTTCCTGAAAGATTGCTAAGGAATGTTGATAAAACTCGATCGCTTTTTGGTATTCTCCTAGGGAATGATAAGCATTGCCTAAATTATTGTAAGAATCTGCTTCTCTCCAGCGATCTCCGCTTTTCTGAAAGATTGCTAAGGACTGTTGATAAAACTCGATCGCTTTTTGGTATTCTCCTAGAAAATAGTAAATACCTGCTAATGAGTCGAGACTCGCAACTAAATCAAGTTCTAGATTTAACTCTTTTTGTAAATCGATCGCCTTTTGATAATACTCGATCGCAAGCTGTTGTTCCTGACGATAATCTGACAATGGCAGATTTAATAAACGAAGGTTATAAATCTTAGCTAAACTGGCATATAAACTCGCTAGTCTTGGCTCTTTTTTGCCTTTATTTACCTCGATTTGCTCGATTAGTTCTAACAAGTCTTCCTTAGAGATTAAAGGAATATCTTTATCTATAGTAATTTCGTCAAAAGATTGTAAAATTGGTAAAAATTCCTGACAAGGTAAAAAGTTACTTGGAGGAGAAATAAAGCGAAAAACTCCTTTTCTCCAACTCCAAAAATCGGGGGACTTTTTGCGTAAATTTACCTCCACTGTGCTTGTTACCCAAAGAACGATAGAATAGGGAAATTCTCGCAGTCCTTCCCTTGTCCATTGCAGATAACCAAAAAATTTATCTAGTTCCGATTTTTCCCGTTGCCATTCGATCGAGTGTAATTTTTCCACTCCTGTGGTTGTGATCACGGCATTTTTGCTTTGTAATAACTCTGGTTTTCTGGAGACTAAACTAGCAATTGCTGCTCTTAAATTCGGTTCTTTTTGATCTAAATCAATCCGATAACAAGGGATTACTGGTTCTAATTCTTTGCTATAGCGATCAATGATTTCTTCTCGCAATTTTTCCTGATCACACACACAAATTAATATATTTAATCTCTCTTGATTTGCCTCTAGAGACACGATTAAACCTTCGTATTCTCTTTCATTTTGGTCGGTAATTGAAGATGTTTCATTATTCATAATAAGTGGATAGCTGTTAAAAACTGTCAGATACCCCCATTAGGTAGGGTTGATTCATGAATCAACCCTACGGATCAAGGAGTGATCCGCACCCCCCTTATCAAGGGTAGGGTTGATTCATTTAAATTAAGTATAGCTGATTTTGAGTCAATAAATTTGATCGAGGATTCTCAAGTTTATCTTTTTCTAATCAGAAGAGTTAGTCATAATAACTAATCTTTAATCTTCTGCCAATATTTATTATGAATAGATTGATAAAGCCTGTTCCCAAGCCACTAAAAGCCTATCTCTCTTGAAATTGTCTGAGAGTACATCCTGTTAATTTAGCTAATTTTTCTGCTTCTTACGTCGATAAAACTATCAGTTTTTCCCAACGTTCAGCTAACCACCTCTGTCCCTCTGTTATTGAGAGAAAACCCAAACCTCTGAAAAGATTCAATCCTATGGTTGTGAGAATTGACCAATTGCTTGCCGCTTGAAAATCACTTATCTCGCTTTTATCTTCCTCAAAAATTACATCTTTTACCCAATGTAACTGATTTTCTATTTTCCAGTGTCCTCGAATAATTTTAGCAAATACTTGAGCGGATTCGGTTAGGCTACTGATATAGTAAGCTGTTTCTTCATAGGTTTTATCCCCGCGACTACCCTTTCTTTCTACTTTAATAACTCTTCGCAGATTTTCAAACCCTTGTCTTTCATTTTTTCTAACTTTAAAAACTTCTATTTTTCTTGATATTTTTCGTCCATGACTATTATCTTGTTCAAGAAAGCAACTTTCTGGCTTTGAGGAATTACTCAGGTCTTGTATTCGCTGATAAAGATTTTTCTGATTTCCTTTAACGGTGATAACATAATCATTTTTACTCTTGGCTATTAAGCTGATTGTTTTTTTCTGACAGTGTAAAGCATCGCCAGTAAAAACTTTATTTTGGAGAGAGCAATTCTCAATTATAGCTTGACCTTCGTCGATTTCAGACCCTTTTTTGTTTTCAATTCTTTTTAAGTGTAATACTAATCCACTTTCTTGACTAAACAATGAGACAAACATAATAAAATTTTGTTGTTCATTGTTAGGATTCTTTAGGGTGTTTTTGAGACTTTTTCCATCTATATCTAGCCAATTTATATCATCTCTTTGTCCATATTCTTGTAATGCCTATTCATTAAATATTTTTAACAAACTCTGCCACTCAACTCCCATCATTACCCTTATAATTGTTGAATAGGATGGGACTCTTTCTGGAATTATGTTAAATTCTTTACTCAGCCTGTGCCGATTATTTTTAGCAAACTCTCCTAGCTCTCTATAACCTGAGTATCCTAGCATTGTTCCCAGTATTATTACTACTAATACTATCCATAAAGGGTGTCTTTTTCCTTTATCTTTCCGAAAGTCCTTGACTTGTTTTAGTTTTTCTATTAAGCTCAACATATATTTGAAAGGTTGGCGGTCACTCCTCATTTTACCTGATAGTGATCGCTTTTACTTTTGATATTCTGATGGGAGAATGAAACAGCCCTACCCTTAGTCCCCCCTTGATCCCCCCTTAGTCCCCCCTTAATACCCCCTTGATAAGGGGGGTGCGGATCCCCCCTTAGTCCCCCCTTGATAAGCTATCCCTTATAGGGATCTTTCTTAACAATTTTTGCAGTAAGCACTCCAACCCTTATCCTGACTTGATTTCAGTTTTTTCTTTGTTTTGTAAGGGTGTCAACAAGGAATATTACAAATTGTTAACCGAGTCTTGAAAGCCTTGTGCTACAAAGGTTTGAAATGTTAAGAAAGATGTGACTAAAGGACAGCCTTGATAAGGGGGGCATCTGATAATTTTTAACGCCTACCTACTTAGCTTGAAATAAAGGTCAATAATCAGGGTATCCCGTACTTTCGATGATAAGCAAATTTTATCTATCGGAGGGCGCAGGTTCCTTGCGTCCCTACAGTAACGGATTTTTTCCACAATGTAGGCACAAACTGGGTTCGTCCAAAGGTGACAGAAACATTTTTCACCCAATGTCCAGAAGACCCAAAAATCCTCTCCCCAAAATAATCAAAAGCGAAAGGTTTCAAGAGAAGATCTCCCCGCCACCTTGCGCTAAGTATCAAATTTTGGTTATTATGCCAGACAGCTTTTAAGCAATCTGGAAAAAATATCTAATCGACTTTATTGCCAGTAGTGCATGTAGTTCCACCAAGATCTCCAGCGTCAGCCTCAGCACTACTGGAGGCGGATTCACAAATAAGTGAAGTGAAAACACCATCGGCGTTTTGACCAACAGAAGCCGAGTATTCAAGGACGTCATTAGTATAAAGAGCTTTGGCGTCGGCGTTATTTCTGGCTCCGCGACTGACATCGGAGTTAAGAGTGGTGTCAGGGAAATCGTAGTTTTGCTCCTGTAAAGTAACAGGCAATGTACGATTAGCAGGAGTTTTCGAGTAAACACCGAATCGACCATTTTCCAAGCGGAAGGCTTGTTGAACGTGGTTAATGGTACTGAGGTTGGTGAGAGCTTCAGCTTGTCTGGCTTTGCCTACCTGATTGAGAAGAGCAGGGAGACCGATAGCGGAGAGTACACCGATGATGATGACAACAACTAGGAGTTCGATGAGGGTGAAACCTTTGTTAGCGTTCTTTTTGTTGAGAGTTTGGATGAGTTTGGATTTGAAGGTAGAGTTCATGGCTATCTCCTTGAGTGGGTGTTTTTTGTTCTCTATAAACAACTTACCCACTTGTTTGAGAAAACCTATCACTGTCGGAAAAAATTTTTTTGGGAATTTGGGGAAGTGGGTTGGTGTCGTTTCTGGGAGCCAGTTCTAGGGATTGGGGAAAAAACCAAAAAGTTTAGCGGCACCTCCCAGGACGGCAACCACCAAAGCTATCAGAATCCCCCGGTTGGTAAATTCCTGATAACCAACCCGTGCCGTTAACCCCTCGATTTTCTCGTCTAATACTTTAATATCGCCTTTTAACTCTCCCTTTAACCCCTCGATTTTCTCGTCTAATACCTTAATATCGCCTTTTAACTCTGCTTTGAGTTCGGCCTGTCCGATTTCTACTTTGGTTAGCCGGTCCTCTACTTTGTCAAATCTCTCATCTACTTTGTCAAATCTCTCATCTACTTTGTCAAATCTCCCATCCATCCGTTTTTCTAGGGAGTCGATTTTCTCATCCATCCGTTTTTCCAGGGAGTCGATTTTACTCTCAATCCTAGTTAGGACAGCTTCTAGGGAATAAGTCACAGTTTCGTTAGACATTTTGCTATACTCCTATGGGGTTTTCGGGTTTTTGAGTGGCCATTTATTATGATCATAAGGCCTCTAGCCTTGCCTAGTAGCCAGTTCTAGGGATTGGGGAAAAAACCAAAAAGTTTAGCAGCACCTCCCAGGACGGCAACCACCAAAGCTATCAGAATCCCCCGGTTGGTAAATTCCTGATAACCAACCCGTGTAGTTAATCCCTCGATTTTCTCGTCTAATACTTTAATATCGCCTTTTAACTCGGCTTTGAGTTCGGCCTGTCCGATTTCTACTTTGGTTAGCCGGTCCTCTACCTTGTCAAATCTCTCATCTACTTTGTCAAATCTCCCATCCATCCGTTTTTCCAGGGAGTCGATTTTCTCATCCATCCGTTTTTCCAGGGAGTCGATTTTACTCTCAATCCTAGTTAGGACAGCTTCTAGGGAATAAGTTACAGTTTCGTTAGACATTTGCTAAACTCCTATGGGGTTTTCGGGTTTTTGAGCGGCCATTTATTATGATCATAAGGCCTCTAGCCTTGCCTAGGAGCCAGTTCTAGGGATTGGGGAAAAAACCAAAAAGTTTAGCAGCACCTCCCAAGACGGCCACCACCAAAGCTATCAGAATCCCCCGGTTGGTAAATTCCTGATAACCAACCCGTGTAGTTAATCCCTCGATTTTCTCGTCTAATACTTTAATATCTCCTTTTAACTCTGCTTTGAGTTCGGCCTGTCCGATTTCTACTTTGGTTAGCCGGTCCTCTACCTTGTCAAATCTCTCATCTACTTTGTCAAATCTCTCATCTACTTTGTCAAATCTCCCATCCATCCGTTTTTCCAGGGAGTCGATTTTCTCATCCATCCGTTTTTCCAGGGAGTCGATTTTACTCTCAATCCTAGTTAGGACAGCTTCTAGGGAATAAGTTACAGTTTCGTTAGACATTTGCTAAACTCCTATGGCGTTTTCGGGTTTTTTGAGCGGCCATTTATTATGATTATAAAGCTCGTAGCCTTGCCTAGGAGCCAGTTCTAGGGATTGGGGAAAAAACCAAAAAGTTTAGCAGCACCTCCCAGGACGGCCACCACCAAAGCTATCAGAATCCCCCGGTTGGTAAATTCCTGATAACCAACCCGTGTAGTTAATCCCTCGATTTTCTCGTCTAATACTTTAATATCTCCTTTTAACTCGGCTTTGAGTTCGGCCTGTCCGATTTCTACTTTGGTTAGCCGGTCCTCTACCTTGTCAAATCTCTCATCCATCCGTTTTTCTAGGGAGTCGATTTTCTCATCCATCCGTTTTTCCAGGGAGTCGATTTTACTCTCAATCCTAGTTAGGACAGCTTCTAGGGAATAAGTTACAGTTTCGTTAGACATTTGCTAAACTCCTATGGCGTTTTCGGGTTTTTTGAGCGGCCATTTATTATGATTATAAAGCTCGTAGCCTTGCCTAGGAGCCAGTTCTAGGGATTGGGGAAAAAACCAAAAAGTTTAGCAGCACCTCCCAAGACGGCCACCACCAAAGCGATGAGAATCCCCCGGTTGGTAAATTCCTGATAACCAACCCGTGCCGTTAACCCCTCGATTTTCTCGTCTAATACTTTAATATCGCCCTTTAACTCGGCTTTGAGTTCGGCCTGTCCGATTTCTAATTTTGTGAGACGTTCATCGATTTTATCGATTTTACTCTCAATCCTTGTCAGGATAGCTTCTAGGGAATAAGTTACAGTTTCGTTAGGCATTTGCTAAACTCCTATGGGGTTTTCGGGTTTTTTGAGCAGCTATTTATTATGATCATAAAGCTCGTAGCCTTGCCTAGTAGCCACTTCTATACTTTGCACGGTTATAACTTGCATTTTTTACTCAAAGACAAGGCCAATTCAAGTCTGAATTGCATCACTGTCTGATCTACCTTTATAGAATACCTCATTCGGGGTACGATAGTCAAGACATTTTCGAGGACGATTGTTAATCAAGTTTACGGCTCTTTCCACCTCCTCTGGCTTAACGATTTTAAAATTCGTTCCCTTAGGGAAAAATTGTCTTAACAGTCCATTGGTATGCTCGTTTAATCCCCTCTCCCACGAATGATAAGGAGTAGCAAAATAAAAATCTGCTCCTAGTTTCTGACTCAACTCTTGATGTCCACAAAATTCTTTAACCTTGTCACAAGTAAAGGTTTTTCTTTTGTCAGGGTGAATCTCTTGAAAAAGTTTTTCTGTGACTCTATTGATTTCCGATGCGGTTTTGTTTTTGGCTAATCCTGCTACTAAAAATTTCGAGGCTTTATCTACATGAGTAACGAGAACTCCTAGATGATTGCCTCCAATCATTGTGTCACTTTCCCAATGACCGATTTCAGTTTTCTGGTCAGCAATTACTGGTCGCTCGCTGATATCTACACGCCCTGGAATCCCTCCACGCTTACTTTTTGCTCCGCCTCGACTCTTTCTTTGACAAAGCCCCAGGCGTAAATATTTCTGGTACTCTCCACATCCGTGATAGTTCTGATAGATCATTTGATAGATGGTTTCATGACTGAGCGATTCTTGACCAGCTTTTTTCAGACGACCTGCTATTTGTTCGGGACTATGATAATCTTTCAATCCTTCTTTGACCAACTCTAAGGCTGACTCGCTGACATTTTTAAAGGGTTGTTTGGCATTTTTTCGCCTTGTCTCGCTTTGAGCTTGTGCTGTGTCAGGTAGATAGCAGCCAAGGGAACTTTGATTCCTTTTTAATTCCCGTGATATTGTGCTTTGATGACATCCGAGCCAGACGGCCATTTGCCGTTGAGATAAATTTCCCTCCTGACTAAGTTGGTAGAGCAAGTTTCTTTGTTCTATGTTAAGATGTTGGTGGCTCATTTTGGGTCTGATTTGTTTTTGTTAATGATCAGACAGTACCTGATGAGCCTTTCTTTGTCAACTCTTGAGGTTGATGCGTTTCATTTTTGAATTGGCGCAATAATATAGTTCAAGAGTCATAATTAGAAGCAAAGCACTCATTAAAAACATGATTAACCTAGAATTCACGGAAGAAGAAAAGAACTCACTGTATTATGAAAGATTTCATCATCCTCATCCCCGGGTTCAACTGAAGATGGAAGTTCTCTGGTTAAAAAGCCAAAAGATACCGCACAAAAAAATTTGTCAGTTAGCAGGAATCTCGCCAAATACCTTATTAACCTATCTTCGAGATTATCAAGAGGGCGGAATAGAAAAATTAAAAGAAATCAACTTCTATCGCCCTAAAAGTGAATTAGAGTCTCAAAGAGAAACACTCAAAAAATATTTCGAGAAAAATCCACCAGCCACAATAAATGAAGCTGTATATAGAATAGAAGAATTGACAGGGATAAAACGAAGTCCTACCCAAGTGAGGAAATTCTTAAAATCCTTGGGAATGAAATGTTTAAAAATAGGTTCTCTTCCTTCTAAAGCTGACCCAGATGAACAAGAAGACTACAAAGAAAAAAAGCTAGAACCCAGACTAAATGAGGCTAAAGAAGGAAAAAGGGCTGTTTTTTTTGTTGATGCCGCTCACTTCGTCATGGGAGCATTTCTCGGTTTTGTTTGGTGTTTTGAGAGACTTTTTATTAAGTCACCGAGCGGGCGTAAACGCTTCAATGTTTTAGGAGCATTAAATGCAATAACTCATGAAGTTATTCTAGTTACTAATGACACTTATATTACGGCAACTCAAGTCTGTGAACTTCTTGAAAAAATAGCTGCTTTAGGACTAATGATTCCCATCACTCTAGTCTTAGATAATGCCCGCTATCAGAAATGTAAAATTGTTGAAGAATTGGCTCTTTCTTTGTCAATAGAGCTACTCTATCTGCCGTCTTATTCGCCTAATCTAAATTTAATTGAAAGGCTGTGGAAATTTGTCAAAAAGAAATGTTTACATGGTAAATATTATGAAAACTTTTCTGACTTTTCTTCAGCCATTTATGAATGTCTGAATGATGCCCATCTGAAACATAAAAAAGAACTGGATTCCTTGCTGACTCTACGATTTCAGAAGTTTAATAAATCTCAGATTATGAACGTCTAAAGTATAGTTACTTCATTGTCATAAATAAGGGACTTGCGCTTTGATAATGTACCTTTTGGGCGAACGCAGTTCGCCCCTACATTGTGGACAAAATCGGTCTTTGGCTATAAAGATAAAAGCGGTCGCCCCAAAATTGGCAATAATGTCAGGATTACCGCCGGCGCTAAAGTCTTGGGAAATATTACCATCGGCGATAATGTCACCGTGGGCGCAAATTCAGTGCTAGTCAAGGATATTCCACCTAATTGCGTGGTGGTGGGTATTCCCGCTCGTATTGTTAAACCGGACGGCGTTAAAGTAGATGAAAAATTATAAACGTTGACTTAAAATATATTCGGCAATTGCCAGATCTCCGGGGGTAGTAATTTTTAAGTTAGTTTCTTCACCGACGACAATTTTGACGGGAAAACCACATTTTTCTAATAAGGCGGCATCGTCGGTGACTTCCCAAGCTAATTTTCGGCCCTGTTCATGACATTCTTTTAATAATTTTACCTGAAAACCCTGGGGCGTTTGGGCCGCCCACAACCGAGATCGATCGGGTGTATCCTTAATCCAACCCTTGCTATCGACAATTTTAATCGTATCTTTCACCGGAACCGCCGCTATGAAACCCTGACAAGTGGCTAAAGCGACAGCACAGCGATCAAATAATTCGGGGGTGGCTAAACATCGCGCCCCATCGTGAATTAAAACCGTCTCAGCCCCCTCTGGCAGGGCTTGTAAGCCATTGTAAACCGATTTTTGTCTGGTTTCGCCTCCTTGGATGATTTTCACGGGTTTAAGGGCATTTATGGCGGTTATAATTTCTCGGATCTCCTCAAAGTCTTCTGGTTGTGCCATGATGCCAATCCAGATAATTGCCCTGGATTGCATGGCAGCCAGCAAAGTCCAAGCGAGGAGCGGTTTTCCGTGCAGGGTGAGCAGTAACTTGTTGCGATCGCTGCCCATCCGTTTACCCATTCCCGCTGCTGGAATTAACAAATACATATTTTTTTCAGGTAAAAAGTTAAGAATTCAATAGATTTGGTCTTTGATCCCCCCTTAATCCCCCCTTGATTAGGGGGGTGCCGATGATTGTTAATAGCTCAAATAAGCCCAAAACTATCCCTCTTAAGAGAATAAATCGAGGGGAAAGTGACCATAAGTACCGACTAATTGATCGTTTTCTGATTGACAAGAAACCAGGACACCGCGATAGGTTCCCGTATAAGAATCGAGATAGGAAGCTTGTCTTTGGGTATTATATTTAATATACACCGCTCCCTGTTCTGGCTGGTCTTCTGGGAGACTATTAGGCAGGGGGTATCCTAGGGCTTGTAGATAACCTTTCAGAGCTTTAAATCCCTCTTCATTGTTATCGGCACAGATACCTAAATTAATTGATTCCGAACCTTGGTTAACCAATAAAATTGCCTGTCTTAGAGCTTCTTCTTCTTCAGGAGATTGGGCAATTTTTAGTTTAATACATCCATATTCTTTTAGGAGTTTCAAAGCTTCTTCAATAGACATGAGCGGTTAGATAGGCGGGGCTAAAGATAAAAAATAAGCTGATGCTGCTGTCCTTAACGACAAATTCCCAAGTAAAAAAGCCCTAAATCATTGGGGTTTAGACATAGGAAAATTTTGCATTGGTCTTAATCGTAAGATCGCCAATTTCGATCATATCAGGTTGGGGACAGAAAAATTTATCGGGGTTGTTTGATCGCTCCATTTTGTGCGGGCATTTCACGCGCTGCTTTTTAATAGCTGAAGTAAGCACGGCTCTCCTAGGTTTGGTGGGTAAAATGTATTCTAGGATACATTTCTCAAGAGCGAGGGGGTGGAACGAACCACAAAGACACAAAGGACACAAAGATCGATCGATCATTATGTAAGTTAAACTGATCACACAGAACCTAGAAGAGCCTAAACTTTTTCTAGAGCTTTTTCTTCGCTTGTTTCAGAGTCTTGCAGTTAAATTTCCGCCACGGCTCTTTCGATTAAACGACGAGCCAGGGTTTGAATGCCAGTATGTTCATAGTAATTAGTCGTCATATCGAGAAATGCCCCAACATACACCAATTTATCGGCAGAAAAGTCGATAAATCCCTGAATTTTGCTCAATAATCCCTGCTGGCTCAAATCGCGATCGCTGACAAAACTACTCATCCAACCTTTAGTCGAGTCGAAACTTTGACCGATAAAGTCTAATTTTCTGGCAGTATTTCCCCCCGGAATCAATTCTTTAATACTGCCGAAAGTGGAGTTAGATTCTAAGTCTTCTGGGTGGAGAATACTGAGGGTGGATTCCACTTTGCGGATAAAACTGCCCCCCAGAGGAATCAAACCATCCAAACAAACTAACGCCGCCATCCGCATCAGGGATTCGCCGCTATAATCTCCCAGAGAAGTGACGAAATCCCCGATACTATCCCCCGGAATGCCATTAATTTGACAAAAAGCGACTAATTCAGTCACTAATTTCAAGGTTAGATCGATGGTTTGCGCTTTTTCGGGGGCAGGGGTTAATCTTTCGATTAAACCGCCCATGAGGGGAATTTTACCACCGACGGCATTAGCAAGAGAGGCGGTGGCTAGGGCATTATCGGCGCTGTCGATGGTTTGGTAGAGCCAGAGCGCCCGTTGATAGCCCTGGGATTTATCATTAAACAACCAAACGGCTCGATCGCCAATCTGTTGGATCATGCTTTCGTCGGTTTCGCCGGTGACTTTGATAATCGTATTTTTAAACCCGACTAGGTTATCCCACTCTCCCGGCACCACATAATCAAGGGTTTTGAGAACTTTGACGGTGAGATTATTCGTCGGTAATTTGTCCACCAGTTCAAAAATTGGCTTACTCACGGATGTCTCCTTACTTTAATTTTGCTAAACCATCTAAATCGAACTTAGCCAACCAAGCTTGGCGATCGCTGGCATCAAAATCCGTATCCCGCGATAAAACCTTGACTTGATAGCGATTATTGACTAAAACGGAGCTGGCGGTTGCACCCTGTTCGATAGAGGGAAAACCTTTGATTGTGGTTTGACTGTCTTGGAATTTATTGGCTGCGGCGGGATTATTGCTGATGTCAGATATGGCTAACATAGCCAGAACTTTGCCATCTTGCTTCAGTTTTGCCTCAGCAAAGCCTTTTTTCTCTTGGGTATAGACGCGCTCGTATCCTCCCCCAGAAGGCGGGAAAAACCGATTAAAACTGCCGCCAGAGGTGGATTCTTTCACCACTGCCGCCGCCCCGCGAGCGGTACTTTCCTGTTGCGCCCGGTCAAATTGCGAGGGAGCTTTAGCACAGGAAGTTACTAGCAAAAGTGTCGCTAATACCCCTGCTATCAAGATTTTGCCAAATCGAAAGCTCATAGTTATCTTAATTAAAACTTGCTCATGTTTGTTTGTAGTATATCTCTCGCTGATTGCTGATTATTGTTAAGTTTTTCTAGATTCTGCCACACCAGACCAAAAAAAACAGAAAATCAGCAAAATTCAAGTCAATAGCCAATTTTTAGGCGTTTATCTCAAGATTACAGAAATATCCACCGCCGAGAAATTATCGGTAACTTTTCAATTAATACAAATGTATGAAAAACTGCGTGCAAGCATCTCGCATTTGGGGGTGCGATTTGTTTCTAGCCCAAGAATAGTCTAAAACCCTGACAGGGTAGGGCTTAAAGCTAGGGTGGGGATGGTAGATTGACAAAAATGATCTGCACCCCCTAACCACTAGCTACAGTCCCGCAATTGCCCCTCGCGCCATAGATGCGATCGCTTGTTCCGTGGCCCGGGGTAGATGATAATATTTACCCCCAGCTTTTAGGGCTAATTCTTTGGCAAAACCAGTGGAGACGAATTTTTTCTCTGTATCGATAACCAGCAGTTTAATGCCTAAAGAGCGAATTTTAGCGGCAATATCGAGCAGTTCTGCCTTAATATCGGGTTTTTCACCCTCCGGAATCGGTTCGCCTAAAGATTTCGCCAAAGGAATATTACTTCTACCGTCGGTAATCGCCACAATCACCACTTGACCGATATCCCCCGATAAACGGGCATTCATCCCCACATGAACCCCTTGGGTTAAACCGTGAGCTAAGGGGGAACCGCCACCACAGGGCAGGGTTTCTAGACGTTTTTTCGCTAGGGTAATCGATTTGGTCGGCGGTAGTAGTACATCTGCTCGCTCACCCCGGAAAGGAATCAGGGCAATCTGGTCGCGATTTTCGTAAGCTTCCGTTAACAGACGCATAACCGCACCTTTGGCCGACTGCATCCGATTCAGGGCCATGGAACCGGAGGCATCAACCACAAAGACAATTAAAGAACCGGCCTTGCGGGCCAGTCGTTTTGAGCGCAGATCCCCTTCTTCTATAATCACATGACGTTCGGGATTTCTTAAGCGACGGGCTTTTTGATAGGGTGCGGCCGCCCGGAGAGTGGCATCGACGGCGACTCTTTTCACCTTGCCCCGGGGTAACATTGGCTTAATATAACGTCCCCTATCTTCCGAGAAAATCAGGTTACGCGCCCCCGATTTCCCCTGACGCTGGGCCATCTGGGCAAAATACAGCACACTGGGATCCAGTAAAACCCCTTCCGGGTCGAAAACAAATTCTTCTGGCAGATTATCGGGCTGTTCCGACTCTTTTTCTTCCTCTTTCTCCTCCTCTTTTTCTTCCTGTTCCTGCTGGTTTTCGTCTTGGGGCGGTTCCGGTGGTGGCGGTGGTGGCGGTGGCTGTTGTTCCTGTTCCGGGGGTGGTGGCGTAATCAGCGATCGAGGTACAATAACTAATTCGACGGCTCTTTTTAGGTCATCGGCACTGACTAAATCCCGACCTTCTAAAGCGGCGGCGGCCTTGGCTACTCTCACGGCAAAAATCTCGGCGCGATGACCTTCTACCCTACCGCGCACCGCTTCTTCGACTAGATAACTAATTTGTTCGGGTTTAATTTTTACCTCTTTTAACCATTCCCTCGCCAGAATAATTTCGGTTTTTAGATCATCGATTTCTTGGGCATATTGGGCGATAAAAGCGGTGGGAGAAACAGCATACTCGATCGCCTGATTGACGGCGGTGACTCGTTGGTCTAAACTAAGGACACCATCGGCGGAAAGCGCAATGGCAATTCTATCTAATAAATGGGTTCGTAAATCCCCTTCTTCTGGGTTATAAGTAGCGATCAGGATTGGTTTACAGGGATGTTGAAAACTGATGCCTTCCCGTTCGATTTGGTTACGTCCTTCGCTTAAAACTGTTAGTAATTGGTTAGCAATTTGGTCATCGAGTAGATTAATTTCATCGATGTAGAGAATTCCCCGATGGGCGCTGGCTAATAAACCGGGTTGAAAGACTGGTTCCCCCTGTTTCACCGATTCTTCCACATCGACGGAACCCAATAAACGATCCTCGGTGACTCCCAGGGGAATCTGCACGAAAGGGGCCCGGATAACTTCCGTGGCGACCTCTCCACTGCTATATTCTTCTTTAGTGCGATCGTCCCATTCGTCGGCATTGTTGGGATCACAATTAAAGACATTACCTGCGATAATTTCGATCGGTGGCAGTAAGGAATGTATCGCTCGCGCCATGACTGATTTGGCGGTTCCCCGACGACCGGCAATTACCACACCCCCGAGGGCGGGATCCACGGCAGCTAAGAGTAGGGCTAATTTAATCGCTTCTTGGCCGACAACGGCAGTCAGGGGAAAATTGAGGGTCAGAGTGGGCATAGATCTAGATTCAGGCGGCCAAATTCTAGTGTAAAACAGAAGCTCCCTGGTCTGGCGCTTTTCCCCTTTTGATTCCCGAACTCAGATTTTAAGTAGGTAGGCGTTAAAAATTATCAGACACCCCCCTTATCAAGGTAGGGCTGTTTCATTCTCCCATCAGAATATCAAAAGTAAAAGCGATCGCTGTCTTTGTAAAATGAGGATGTACTCTCAGACAATTTCAAGAGAGATAGGCTTTTAGTGGCTTGGAAAGAAGCTTTATCAATCTATTCATAATAAATATTGGCAGAGGATTAAAGATTAGTTATTGTAACTAACTCTTTTGATTAGAAAAAGATAAACTTGAGAATCTTCAGTCAAATTTATTGACTCAAAATCAGCTGTACTTAATTTAAATGAATCAACCCTAGGGAGCAGAGAGCTTTTTTCAATGCTCAGTCAACAGTAAAAAGTAATCAGTGAACTGAAAACTCAAATCTGACACCTGCTAACGGCTAACTGCTAACTGATAACTGAGAAAACGGTAACAATTTCTACCAAAAGTCCCAGTAAAATTCGTTATTGTCATAAGGTCATGACGGAATGTAATTAAAACCAGAAAGAATGCGGATCGAGCAATTGCAAGCCTTTTTAGCCGTAGCCGATACAGGCAATTTCGGTCAAGCTGCCCGCCAGTGTGGAGTCACCCAATCGACTATCAGCCGCCAGATTCAATCCCTAGAAACCGATTTGGGCTTACCTCTTTTCCATCGTACCGCCCAAGCGAAATTAACCATTGCTGGCGAGAAATTACTGCCCCGGGCGAAACGAATTTGTCAAGAATGGACGAATGTTCACGAGGAAATCACTGACCTACAGGCGGGAAAACAGCCAGAATTGTGCGTGGCGGCGATTCATTCCGTGTGCGCCCACTATTTACCGCCGATTTTGCCGAAATTTTGTGCTGAATACCCAGAAGTGCAGTTAAGAGTTACAGCCCTGGGCAGCGATCGCGCATTAAAAGTGCTGCGGGATGGTTTAGTAGATCTGGCCTTGGTAATGAATAATCGTTTTCTCACCTCTAGCCCAGAGATGGTGGTAGAAATATTATACGAAGAAGCGATCGAAATTCTCATGGCCGCTAATCATCCCCTTGCCCAATACAAAGAAGTGCCATGGTCGGAATTAATCCCCTATCCGCAAGTGGTTTTCAAAGATGGCTACGGAATGCAAAGATTAGTACAAGAATGGTTTTCCCGTCAGGATGCCCACCTAAAAACTGTCATGGAATTAAACACCCTTGATGCTTTTCGCGGTGTGGTGCGTCAGGGTAATATTATCGCTCTTCTGCCTCAATCTGCCCTGATGGAAGCGCGTAGCGATGCCACCCTCGCCATTCGTCCTCTTGCTTCCCCTAGTGGCGAAAATCCCCATCTTAACCATGGTAAATTTAGTCATCGTCTCACCCGTCAGGTAGTCCTTGTCACCACCAGCGATCGCCTACAGATACCACCGATCGCTCATTTTTGTCAATTAGTGCGGCAAATGAATCAAAGTGTGGTTAAAAGCTTAGAAAATCACCCTGTCCAGCCTTAGCAATTCCCATCAATCCCATTTATCCTTTATTTTCTTCCTTGAGATGAGCGATACTTTTCGAGAATTATTAAAAGCGATCGGTAGTGGCACCCATACGGGCAAAAATCTAACCCGTCCCGAAGCGGCGATGGCCACCAAGATGATGTTAACCCAAGAGGCAACCCCAGCCCAAATCGGCGCTTTTATGATTGCCCATCGCATTAAACGCCCCACCAGCGATGAGTTAGCGGGAATGCTTGATGCCTACGCCGAGCTTGGTCCGCAAATAACCCTAGAATCAGCCTCTTTTCAGCATCCGATCGCTATTTTTGGCAATCCCTACGATGGACGCTCTCGCACTGCCCCGGTTACTCCGATCACTACTTTAATCTTAGGGTTGGCGGGGGTTCCCGTAGTCCTGCACGGGGGCGATCGAATGCCGACTAAATACGGTATTTCCCTCAGGGAAATCTGGCAGCAATTAGGAGCAGATTTTAGTCAATTATCCTTAGCAGCAGTGAAAGACTGTTTAATCACCACAGGATTGACTTTTTTCTATATTCCGCGCCATTTTCCCCTAGTACAGAATTTTGTCACCTATCGGGAGCAAATCGGTAAACGTCCGCCCATGGCCACGGTAGAGTTAATGTGGTCGCCTTTTGTGGGTAATATTCATCAGATATCGGGTTTTGTTCATCCCCCCACCGAGGATCGTTTTCGCGAAACTTTCGCTCTGAGAAATATCTCTCACTTCACCACCGTGAAAGGATTAGAGGGGAGTTGTGATTTAGCCTGTAATCGGACGGCGATTATTGGTCTGGGAAATCCCACCGATACCCCTTCCTTTCAGCGATTTTTCCTAAATCCTCGCGATTATGGCTTCTGTCCCTCGGATTATCCCCTCGAATCTTTAGAGATGCTCACCGCTAAATTAAAGGGTTTATTAGCTGGAGAAAATAACGAATTAACCGATGCGGCAATTTTTAACGGTGGTTTTTATCTTTGGCGCTGTGGAATTGCCCCAGATATCCCCACGGGTTTCCAGCAAGCAGAACAATCTTTACAGTCGGGAAAAGCCCTGGCTAAACTAGAACAAATCTGTAATTATCTGGAAAATCAGGAATAGATAGGAATAAGGCTGTAGGGGAAATTACTTCTAAATCAATCATTAATTTGAGAAGTTGGGCCAAGAAGGTAAACCCCAGACTTGGTGTAACTTCTCGGTTTAAAGATCAATGCTTTTGAAAAAAAATTTTCCCGACTGCATCATTTCCGCGCTCAAGGGGGAAAACCATGACTACGGTGAACGATTTAGAAGTTTCTAATTCCTATCACAGTCGCCCGTAGAGAAGCCACCATGTCTGCAATTAATCCCTCCTCGACGCTCGAAACTGAATTTATCTCCCCCTCTTTTTCTGTCCTAAAATTGAAGGAAAACTCGATCGACCTAGATGAAGATTTTCTCGGCAGTGATTTAGAAGATAATTTAGTATCTAGTCCCCAAAAAAGCTACAGCAACCGTACAACTACCGATTTAGTCCGTTTATACCTACAAGACATTGGCAGAGTGCCTCTACTCAAACGGGACGAAGAAGTTGAACAAGCGCAACGGGTGCAGCGTCATCTGTCTTTACTGAAATTGCGCGCCACTGCCCTTAAACAAGGTGATGCACAAATACAGCAATTTGTCAAGTTAATTAAGATTTGTGATCGACTGACCGCCCTTCGGCTTCTCTCAGGGTCAACTCGATCAGCCCATCCTCTCTCCCTGGAACGTTGGGCAGAAACTGCCCAAATCACCGTGTCTGAGTTAAAAAATGCTTTGAAAGCGGGAAAACAGCGTTGGGCGCATCTAGCGGGCTTAGAAGTGGAAGAATTGGAAGAAATTATCGCCCTTGGTACCTGTGCCAAAGAACAGATGATCAAGGCCAATTTACGTCTGGTGGTGTCGGTGGCCAAAAAATATCAGAATCGCGGTTTAGAATTATTGGATTTGATTCAAGAGGGAACCCTAGGTTTAGAATGCGCCGTCAAGAAATTTGACCCCACCAAAGGCTATCATTTTACTACCTATGCCTACTGGTGGATTCGTCAAGGAATTACGAGGGCGATCGCGACTCAAAGCCGGATTATTCGCTTACCGGTGAGTATTACCGAAAAACTCAACAGAATTAGGAAAACACAACGGAAAATCTCACAAATGCGCGGTCGTACTGCGACCGTAGAGGAAATTGCCCAAGAGTTAGGGATGACTCCTGAAACTGTGCGGGAATTGTTGATGAAAGTGCCACGTTCGGTTTCCTTAGAAATAAAAGTGGGTAAGGAAAAAGATACGGAATTAATAGACCTTTTGGAAACTGAAGAAGTGTCTTCAGAAAATCGTCTTGTCTATGAATCTTTGCAAAGAGATATGAGAGAATTATTGGCAGATTTAACCACTCGCGAACGAGAAGTGATTGAATGGCGCTATGGTTTTCTCGATGGTAAATCCCATTCCTTGGCTGATATCGGTCGCATCTTGGAATTATCCGGGGAAAGGGTGCGAAAAATTGAGTTGAAAGCGTTGCAAAAACTGCGTCAATCCGGGCGACATCATCAAATTCGCGATTATTTTGAAGCTTTGAGTTAGTTAGATCACCAACAGAAGAACCCTATTAGGGAGTTAAATACTCCCTGATAATATCCACTAGAAACCCGATCATCGGGCATTTGGTAGCCACATAAATCCCACCAATGCCCAAAATATTGCCGTCGGATTAATACGTCCAATTTTGTTTCGTCTGTAGGGTGTAGGTTCCGTCGCGCACATTGACTCGATGGGGGATCAGCTTCAGGTCTCGGAAGATATTAGCTTGGTGTTGTAGGGCCGTCAGAGAGCGATCGTCGATCGGGATAATGGCACGTTCAGAGGCCCGTTGTTCAAGATTAGTGATGATCGCTGGATCGATCTCGTGGTGAGCTGCCAAGCGTCTAGTCGCCTCTAACTCCTGTTGTTTCGCCCAAGCACCTGCCTCGTTCACTTCTTCTAAAATCACCTTCAGTACATCGGGATAATCCCGCACCAATTCGGGAACTGCATAATAATAGGTCGGCACTTCTAGAGAGGCGTTTTCCCCAAAGATACCCCCTAGATCGGCCACCGATCTTCCCGGATAGGTGCGCGTCTCGGTGGGGGAATAGGGAACCCACACCACCCAAGCGTCGATCTCACCGCGACGGAAAAGCGCCAGTGCTTCCGGTTGGGTTGCATACACCGGTTCGATATCGTTTAATTCTAGATTCACTCTCATCAGGGCGCGGATAAGGACGTAATGGGCGCTCGAACCTCGATCGAAGGCGATTCTTTTTCCTTTTAAATCCGCCAACGTCTCTATTGGCGAATCCTCTGGCACGAGAATCGCCTGACCTTTCGGGGCGGTATATTTTTCCTTGGCTACCCGGACGAAGACGTGTTCCGCCGCTTGGGAGAAAATACTCGCCGTACCGCCACCACCGCAGAAATCGATCGTTCCGTTGCTCAAGGCCTCGATCAGAGAGGAAGCGGCCAGAAAACTCGTCCACGTTACCGTCACCCCAAAGGGTTTTAAGCGTCTTTCCAGAAAGGCCTGGGCGCGGAGAACTTCCAGATTGGTCATGCCCTCGGGGTAGCCGATCTTGAGGGTTCCTAGCCGCCGCGCTTGTTTGGCAAGGGGAGTGATATCGGAGGGGGTCGAGCGCTTGAACCAGCGATCGATCGCGATACAGAAGAGAATTCCAGCGATAAATAATCCCACGGTTTCCAATAGTCGGGGAGTGGTATTTCGGGGGAATTTAAAGCTATCGACGAGGTTCAGAATCGGGTTATCCGAGCGAGAATTTTGACCGACGGCGATCGTGTGGGAAAATCCAGCCAGGAGAAAGCTCCCGACCAGGCTGGTAACAAAAAGCACCGCAGGACGAACTGCCCGCCAATTTCGCCACGGTTTCCAGAGACACTTGATCGAACGGTGGAGCATGGGATTTCTCGCAGAAAACAAGATTTATCGTCGGGAAAGGAGACAAGAGGGAAGGGTTTCCCAGCTTGATCCCTTCGACTTGGCTCAGGGCAAGCGGGAGAGGTTCCATTAGTTTTATCTACATACCTGGACTTCCCCGTTGACAAAAGGCCATAACCTGTGCTGTAGAAGGGATTAAGAGAATTTCCGCCGCCCCGTTACTGGGTACAAATCAGGGAAACTCCCAATAAATCTAACGCTTTTTGTTGCAGTTGGGTCGGTCGAGTTATCTTAGAAAAACGATAACTTCCCTCCCTAATCGTACATTCCACTGTATTCAAGCAAATTGTCCCCAGGTCTTCCAACAAAGTCCGAAAGCTATGCACAGGGAGGTTCTCTTGATTCCGTTTTTTTCTCTCTTTAGACTGAGCGGATTCACTGCGACTCGCTTTAATCACATTCAGAGAACCATCATCAATTTCTTCATCCTCAAATAACAAAGGAGCCAAGCACTGTTTTAAATGCCATTCCACATAATAAGCCAACATACATAAAAAGATATGAGCTTTGACTCTATCACCCTTATAATGATAGATAGGACGTACCTTTAAATCAATTGACTTATAACAGCGAAATGCCTCCTCCACTTGAGACAAACTTTTATAAGCTTTAACCGTCGTCGCTGCATCCATCAAAGTTGACTCCAGAGAAGTTCTTAACACATACACACCATCCAAAGCCGTTTCTTGAGCGATTAATTCCCGCTGACGCTGATAAGAAAAGCCTTCCTCTGTTATCTCTAAGTTATAGTATTTATTGACCTTAAACTGATTAAGAACCTTGCCCACTCTCAAAGCTATCTTATCTTGACCCTTTAAAGCTCTTTTCTCCCTTTGAGTCGCCTGAACAATCAAATCTAGTTCCTTCTCTACCGCTTCTAATAATGCCTCTCTTTGTAGTTGATTTTTCTGGGCGATTAAGGGATTCCGACAAGCAATTAATCTTTCATCGGGATAATCTTCACTCTCAAATTCCACCAAGTTTACCTGATCAAATAATCCTAATTGAATCACTTCTACCTCAGCCAGTTTCCGAATTTGAGGCTTAGTTAAACCAGTAATATAGTCTAATCCTTCTATGGGTTTTACTAATTCGTTGATTTTCGAGTTGGTTAAAATTCCTCTATCGCTTACCCAGACAACATTCTCAATCCCCCAACCCTTTCTGACTTTCTCAATTTGTCCGCTTAAAGTAGCACCGTCTGAAGTGTTTCCTTCAAATACTTCTACCGCTATCGGACAACCCTTGGCTGAACAGAGCAGACCAAAAACTATCTGAGTTTTCCCTTTCTTTTTATCTCGGTTATAACCATATTTTCCCAGTTCACAACCATTTCCTTCTAGGTAGGTAGAAGTGACATCATACAAGACTAATGTTCCTGATTCTAAGTGTTTAATTGCTAGGTGCTTCTCAATTTTCTCTTGTTTTTCTAATAACCAATCTAAGGCGTTATATAATTCGTCTTCATCGGCTTTCTCTAAGTCTAACAATTGTCCTAAACTCTGACTACAAGTCTCGCTATTAAACCCTCTCGCTGTGGCTAGTTTCGATTTAGGATTGATGATTCTTGCCACAATCATCGCCACTACTAAGTTTCTGATTCGTGAGGATTTTTCACTGATTATTTTATCTAAACCTAATTTTTTAATCGTCTCTAAAATAGCCATCACATGACCATGAGGAAGACTTCTAATCACTTCAAAATGATTGGGAATGCCTTCATTCATGGACAGTGTTGCCCCTTTGAGAGCCAGTTTCAAATTGTCGATAATATCATCGGGTAATTTTGAGAGATTGGCCAGGGTTCTTTTTTTGACTTGATCTCCTTCTCGGTAGGACTCCCGAAGAAGAACGGCGGGGGGGGAATTACGGTTAGGAACTTTTTCTATATACATGGCTATCATTCTAGCAAATAGAGAGAATTCTTGTCCATTAAGAAATGTTACAAATTACATGGGTACATTAAGAAAAGTTAAGGGGCGTATCCATTGATGGATAAGGGTTTTCGGCTATTATAGTATATATGTATGGGGGAAGTTCAGACATACTATAGAAATCCACGACTCCTAGATTGTGTAGTGAATTACATTTATAAATGTATTGAAAATGATATAGTTTTAAAATTAAATTGCGCCCGCATTTGAGAGATCGAGGTGGTATGGATGGATTGGTTGATCGAAATCGTCAAAATCGCGGTGGCCACCGGCATAGCCACCACCTTCGACGACAATATTTATCTAACTGGCTTCTTTAGTGAGGTAAATCGTACCTTTCGCCCGGTTCACGTCGTCGTCGGCGAGCTAGTCGGGTTTACGGTCTTGGTATCGGTTAGCTTGATGGGTTTTCTACTCGGCTTAATCATCCCACCGATTTATATCGGTCTTCTCGGAATCTTGCCGATCCTCATCGGTGTGAGAAATTTACTGACGTTAAATCGGGATAACGAGAGGGAAACCGCAGATCACAAGGTGAATTTGCAAAGAAACGCCCAATTTCATGGATTCGCCTCCCGCAGACTATCCCTCGCTCAAGTCCTCAGAGATCGCCAAACCTATCGAGTTTCCGCGGTCACGATCTCCAATGGCGGCAATAATCTCGGTATCTATATTCCCCTATTCGCCAATAGTACCGTGGCGCAGTTAGCCGTAATCATCCCGATCTGCTATCTAATCGTCTGTACTTGGTTATTTCTCTCCTATAATCTAACCCGCCAACCGGGGATCGCGGTCGTCCTCAGCCGTTATGCCAGTAAGCTTTTCCCTTTTGTGCTGATGTGGTTGGGCCTACGGATTATTCTCGATAACGGATCCTATCGCCTGTTGATTCCCATCGGGTAAATTAGACCCCCCGTAAACGCCAATCTCCAGATCCCACGGGAGTCAAAATTCAGGAAGAGAGAATAAAAAATTAGTTGGTTTAGAGCAACCTTATCGAGAAAATCCCGATGAATGTATCACTGTTGCCAATTCGATCGCTGTTTCGTCCCTTTCGTTCCTTATCGGGGAGGAGCTTCCTTTCCTTCCTGTTAGTGGGACTGTTGGCAAGTATTGCCCTCGCCTCCTGCGGCGGGATCGGCTCGAAACCGGAGGTGAAACTGAATCTCGTTTCCTTCTCGGTCACGAAAGCCGCCCACGACCAGATTATCCCGAAATTCGTCGAGAAATGGCGGAAAGAGCATAACCAAAAAGTCATTTTCCAGCGGAGTTACGGCGGTTCCCTGGCCCAGGCCGATGACGTGCTCGCCGGGAAACAAGAGGCGGACGTGGTACATCTCGCCCTTCCCCTCGACGTGATGCGGATATCTCAAGCCGGCCTGATTAATCGCGGTTGGGAAGATCGGGTGCCGCGGCGGGGGGTGGTGAGTCACTCGGTTGCAGCGATTGTCACGCGGGCGGGAAATCCGAAAAAGATTCAATCTTGGGCGGATCTGGCTAGAGAGGACGTTACGGTTCTATCCGCCGATCCGAAAACTTCCGGGATCGCTATTTGGCAGTTATTAGCCCTCTGGGGTTCGGTGACGCAAACGGGGGGCGAACCGCAACAGGCATGGGATTTTGTCCGCCGGATCTATCAAAAGATTCCCACCCTAGCCAGGGACGCGCGGGAAGCCAGCAATGCCTTTTTCCAAGAAGGAAAGGGGGATGTTTTAGTCACCTACGAAAACGAGGTAATTCTAGCGGCAAGAAATCAACCAGATACCAATTACTTAGTCCCCCTGGTCAATATCTCGATCGATAATCCCGTGGCGGTAGTGGATAGAAATGTCGATAAACACGGCACGCGAGAGGTGGCCGAGGCCTTTGTGAATTTCCTCTATTCCGAGCCGGCACAACAGGAATTGGCCAAATTAGGCTATCGCTCGGTTAATCCCTTCGTGGCCAAGGATGAAGGATTACAATTCCCGCCGATCAAGACCCTTTTCAACGCCCAAGATATCGGGGGTTGGACGTTGATCGAAAAGGAATTTCTGGCCAATAACGGCATCTTCGAGCAGATTAAAAACCAGTCGGCTTCCTAACATTTTTCCCGCTTTAATCTATGAAATTCTCTCATTATTTTTTCCTAATCTCCCTTCTGATGGCGAGTAATTTGATCGCCGGTTGCGGTCGTCCGGCCGACTCGGCCGAGAAAGAAGCGCCAGTCTCGATCGACGGTGGTGCGGTGGGTTTCGCCCTTTCCCTCGCCGTTGCCGAAGAATATCAGAGAATCCATCCCGACGCAAGGGTTAGCGTCGCCACCAGTGGAACCGGGGGCGGTTTTAGTAAGTTCTGCGCTGGAAATCTCGACATTGCCGGGGCATCGCGGGTGATCCGGAAGGAAGAGATCGAGAAATGTCGGGAAAACGGCGTGGAATTTCTGGAATTACCGATGGCGATCGACGGATTGGCGGTGATCGTCAATAAAAAAAATCAATTCGCCAAGTGTTTAACGATTAAAGAACTCGATCGAATGTGGAACACCAAAGCGGAGGGTAGGATTACCAGTTGGAAACAGATTAATCCCAAATTTCCCGACGAGAGATTATTACTTTTCGCCCCGCCTTCCGATACGGGAACCTTCGATTATTTCACCCAAGCGATCACGGGAAAACGGAGAAATAGCCGCACCGATTTTACCCCGAACCGCAATCAAAACGCCCTCGTACAGGGGGTGATCGGCAATCCATCCGCGCTTGCGTATTTAGGCATCTCTTTCTATATGCAGAACCAAGATCGATTGAACTTGGTGGCGATCAAAAATAATGAAGGAAAATGCGTCAAACCGGTCCCCCTCGATAACGTTCTCCGCAATGTCTATAATCCCCTTTCCCGTCCCCTATTTATCTACGTCAACAAGAATAATTTAAAAACGAATCCATCCCTGGAAAAATTCGTGCGCTTCTATTTAGAAAATTCCTGGAAATGGGTCGATGGCGTGGGTTACGTCGCTTTACCTGATGAGGCCTACGTCAAAACCCTGCGGAAATTCGAGCGCGGGGAAACGGGATCGAAATTCGGCAAAGCTAAACCGGGAGAACCGATCACGAACTTTATCTAAAAAAGGAATTTTGTTAAACCATGACCTTAACCCCGAGTTCTTTCGATAATTCTTTTTTCGCGGCAGATAATTCACTCCTCAAGCACCCCGGCGACGATATTCAAGAGAAGATAATCGCGCTGATTCTCTTCGCTTGCGCTTTCGTTTCCGTGGCGACGACAATCGGCATCGTGGCGATTATTTTTAGTGAAACCTGGGGATTTTTTCAAGAGGTATCTTTCGCCCAATTCTTTCTCGATACCCGTTGGACTCCACTGTTCGCCACCCCTCATTTCGGTATCTGGCCGCTAATTAACGGGACATTTTTAACCACAGCCATCGCTATGTCCGTCGCGGTTCCTTTAGGCCTATCTTCCGCGATCTACCTCGCCGAATACGCAAAACCGAACCTAGCGGCGATTTTACGCCCTGCGGTGGAACTTCTCGCCGGGATTCCCACGGTGGTGTACGGGTACTTCGCCCTACTCGTGGTCACGCCCACTTTGCGGAATCTTTTCCCCGTCGAGATTTTTAACGCCCTCAGCGCCGGGTTAATGATGGGGATCATGATCACTCCCACGGTGGGATCGATTAGTTTAGACGCGATCCGAGCGGTTCCCCGTTCCCTGCGCGAGGGTTCCTACGCCCTAGGAATTACCAAGCTGGAAACGATTTTTAAAGTGGTTCTCCCCGCCGCCCTCTCCGGGATCATGGCCTCGATTATTTTGGGAATGTCGCGGGCGGTGGGGGAAACGATGACGGTGTTGATCGCCGCCGGCTCGCAACCCCGGCTTACCCTCAATCCCTTCGAGTCGATCGCCACGATGACCGCTTTTATGGCCGAGATTTCCGGGGGAGATGCGCCCCGGGGCAGTCTCAGTTTTAAAACCCTCTACGCGGTCGGCGCGCTGCTTTTTCTGATCACGCTGGTGCTGAATCTAGCCAGTTACTGGATATCCCACCGTTTTAAAGAAAAATACGATTGATTTCCCATGGTTAAATCCTCTGTCAAATCCGATACTGTTGAATTTATCGACCATCTCGAACGCCGCGAGGCGATCGGCAAATTCTGCGAGTATCTTTTCCTCTTCGGTTTACTGATCGGTTTGTTCGTTCTGGCGCTGTTGGTGTTGAATATCGCCCACGATGGACTCGGACGACTCTTAACCCCCGGATTCCTCACGGAAACGCCTTCCCGTTTCCCGGAAAGGGGCGGTATCCGTCCGGCGATCATCGGTAGTTTCTATCTGGGAATTATCGTGCTTCTCGTGGCGGTGCCGATCGGGGTCGGGTCGGCTTTGTATCTAGAGGAATACGCCCCGAAAACTTGGTGGACGGCACTGATCGAGGTGAATATCGGCAATCTGGCCGGGGTTCCCTCGATCGTCTACGGCTTATTAGGATTAGCGGTTTTTAACTATCTGCTCAATTTTGGCCCGACGCTGATTTCTGGCGCTTTAACCCTTGCGCTTCTCTCGCTGCCGGTGATTATCGTCACGGCGCGGGAGGCGATCCGGGCGGTTCCCGATTCCCTACGCCAAGCCTCCTACGGTCTAGGCAGTACCAAATGGCAGACGATCCAACACCATGTTTTACCCTACGCGGTGCCGGGGATTCTCACGGGGGTGATTATCTCCGTGTCGCGGGCGATCGGGGACGCGGCTTCCTTAATGGTCGTCGGTGCGGTTAGTTTCCTCACTTTCGATCCTGGTTTATTCCAACGCTTTATGGCACTACCGATTCAAATTTTCAGCTATATCACCCGTCCCGAACCCGGTTTCGCCAATGCGGCGGCGGCCGCGATTATCGTTCTGATCCTGTTAATTCTCGCCCTCAACGCCATCGCCATCTATCTACGTCAACGTTATTCGACACTGAATTAGGGAAGGCAGCGGGCAAGGGGATACATAACCTTCCCTACTCCTGCACTCCCCACTTTTCCAGTACGGGAGGGTTTGCAAACCCGCCCCTCTAAAAAAACCATCGATCTTTAATAAACGATCAGGAGAATTTTTGCCATGACTACCCACCTTAACCCAGATCACAGTGTTTTCGACGCAGAAGGGGTCAAAGTTTTTTATAACGGGTTTCTCGCTCTTCTGGACGTTCATATTAAAATTCCCGCGCGAAAAATCATCGCCTTTATCGGCCCGTCCGGTTGCGGGAAAAGTACCCTCTTGCGCTGCTTTAACCGAATGAATGATCTGATCCCCGGCGCCAAGGTGGAGGGAAAACTACTTTACCGAAATCAGAATATTTACGATTCGCAGGTCAATGCGGTCAAGTTAAGGCGACAGGTGGGGATGGTTTTCCAACGTCCCAACCCTTTTCCCAAGAGCATTTACGAGAATATCGCCTACGCGCCCCGAACCAACGGTTATCAGGGAAATCTTGATGAATTGGTCGAGTATTCCCTGCGGCAGGCGGCGATCTGGGAGGAAGTAAAGGACAAACTGAAAGAAAAAGGAACGGCACTATCGGGGGGACAACAACAGCGTCTCTGTATCGCCCGTGCAATCGCGATGAAGCCAGATGTTTTATTGATGGATGAACCCTGTTCGGCCCTCGATCCCATCTCTACCCGTCAGGTGGAGGAATTGTGCCTACAACTGAAGGAAAGTTACACGATCATTACCGTCACCCACAATATGCAGCAGGCATCGCGGATCGCCGACTGGACGGCGTTTTTTAACACCGAAACCGATCCCTCCGGGAAACGCCGGGGAAAATTAGTCGAATTTAGCCCCACGGAAGTTATGTTCGGCAATCCGCAAACCGACGAGGCCCGGGAGTATATTACCGGGCGATTTGGGTAATTGAAACAGAAAAAAAGCCGATAGTCTGTTTTTCACAACCGTGCGCGGTTTTATGCCGAGACACCCATTGCTATGAATAGAAAGGACTGGATTTTCGCTATTTTGTTGGTTTTTGTCCCGATCTCGATCGCCTGGAATTTCCTGCGTTGGGACGTGACGATCGTTTTCCTGAGTGCCTGTCTAGCGATTGTTCCCCTGGCCGCTTACATGGGAAAGGCAACCGAGGAAATCGCCGTCGTGGTCGGTCCCAATCTCGGCGGTTTATTGAACGCCACCTTCGGCAACGCTACCGAATTAATTCTCGCCTACGCCGCCCTCGAAGAAGGTTTGATCGAGGTGGTGAAAGCGACGATTACCGGTTCGATTATCGGGAATCTGCTGCTGGTAACGGGCTTATCGATGTTTTTCGGCGGCTTACGCTATAAAGAACAGAAATTCCAGCCCGTGACCGCCCGTTTAAATTCCTCGTCGATGAATCTCGCCGTGGCAGCGATCCTCCTACCCACGACCGTTCAATACACCTCCGCAGAAATCCAGGAGATTGCCCTACAGCGTCTCTCGGTAGCGTTGGCGGCGGTATTAATTTTTGTGTATTGCCTGAGTCTGCTGTTTTCGATGAAGACCCATACCTATCTTTACGAGGTGGGGGACGCAGATCTCGATCAAGAGTCGGGGGAAGCGGTAAGCGTAAAAAAGCCGAATCTCTGGCTCTGGGTGGGGATATTACTGCTCGTGACGCTCGGTGTGGCGATCGAATCGGAATTATTAGTTAATACCCTAGAGGAAGCCACGCATAAATTAGGATTAACGACCCTTTTCACGGGGGTGATCCTGCTGCCAATTATCGGCAACGCGGCCGAACACGCCACCGCGGTTAGGGTCGCCTTAAAAGACAAAATGGATCTGGCGGTTTCCGTGACGGTGGGTTCGAGTCTGCAAATCGCACTTTTTGTCGCACCGGTTCTCGTAATCGCCGGTTATTTCCTCGGTCAGCCGATGGCTCTCGATTTCGATCCGTTTGAATTGGTCGCCGTCGCCGTCGCGGTGTGGCTGACTAACTCGATCAGTAACGACGGTCGCTCGAACTGGCTAGAGGGTATATTACTCGTCGCCACCTACGCAGTGATCACCCTTGCTTTCTTTTTCCATCCCGCACCGGGATAGAGCCATCGGTCGTGGGAAATACAGTTTCTCCATCGGGATAGGTAGTAAAATTCTTCCGTTCCAGAACCTTTGAAGGAAAAGCCGAACAAGGTATAACGAACGGACGAACCCGACGGCCATCTTAAGGAAAAAACCATGATCGAGATTGTGATCGCGATATCTACCGGTGTAGCGGCATTCGTCGCCACCAACCTCGACGATATATTGATCCTGACGATTCTCTTCAGCCAAACGGGGAAACTCTTCCGTCATCGCGATATCGTCATCGGTCAGTATATCGGCTTTAGTCTGCTTGTTATTGCCAGTTTAGCGGGATTTTTCGGGTGCTTTCTCATCCCTACCCCATGGATTCGCTATCTAGGCCTCGTTCCTGTGATTCTCGGCATCGTTTCCCTTCTCAAAGAAGAGGAGAAGGAGGAGGAGCCGGAGAATGTCGAAGTGGACCTGGAGGGTGCGAAACATTCCCCCTTCGGTGGTTGGTTTGACCCGCGCACCTATAGCGTGGCTGCGTTGACCGTCGCCAACGGCAGCGATAATATCGGTATTTACGTTCCCCTGTTTGCCAGTAGTACCGTGACAAGTCTGATCGTTATCGTCAGCGTGTTTTTGATTCTGGTGGGGGTTTGGTGTGCGTTCGCCTACGGGTTGACCAGCGTGCCGACCATCGCCACTATCTTAACCAGTCAGGGAAGCACCTTTGTTCCCTGTGTGCTGATCGGTTTAGGGATTTTTATCGTCAAAGAAAGTATTCCCCTCACGTTTTTGGCCTTAGCAATTAGCTATCTCTGGGCGATCATCGGTCGCAGTCAGGGACTGGCAAGAAAATAAAGTACCATTTATTTACTAGGCAGAATTATCACATTAAATCTGGTTATTAAAAACTGATTATTTATTTCTCCTTTTGCCTCTTGCCTTTTGCCTTTTGACTGTCCTTATAAGTAGCCTATACTCAACGGATTTAGTATTACTTCCCACTTGATCACTCAATCCAAGCTTTTGGGGGGTTCTACCCCCCAAACCCCCCGTTGGGGACGCAAGCGCCGTCCCCAAACCCCTCGCGCATTAGTTTTTCGGTGGGATGCTTACACGCAGCTGCTGACGCATCTGTAATAATTTAAGAGTCACTCCCCTTGCAGGAGTACCTCTCCTGATATGTAGCTTATACTTAACGGATTTAGTATGATCGACGAATTTGCGTTATTTCAGTTTCTATTTCCCAGGCAGAATTATCACATTAAATCTGGTTATTAAAAACTGATTATTTATTTCTCCTTTTGCCTCTTGCCTTTTGCCTTTTGACTGTCCTTATAAGTAGCCTATACTCAACGGATTTAGTATTACTTCCCAAGGGGTGATTCCGAGTGGGAGGTAGGGTTAGGAGATTTTGACTCACTGAGAACAACGATTTGATGCGTTGCATTCCAGACGCTTTTGACGCTCTGCTAAGATTGTTTTTAAATTCGGTCTTCCGGTTAAGGTTAATCGCCAAGAAGCCCAAATTTCATAGATAATATCCACTAGAAACCCGATAACCGGCCATTTGGTAGCGGCATAAATCCAACCGATGCCTAAAATGTCATAGACTTGGCGAAACACTTCCACATTTTGGAGAATAGTACCATCGGCTAGTACAGCGTGGATTCGTCCCATGGCCGCCGCGAAGGAAATACCGCCATTTTCCTCCGGATTATAGTTTTCGGCGGCAATATCGACAAAAGCAACTAATCCTCTCCCAGCATCCCGTTTTTGCAGAAAATTGACCTCGCGCAAGCAGAGGGGACATTCTCCATCGTAGAGAAGTTTAATTTTCCAAGAGGGCGATCGAGTAGAATTTTCTAAGGTATCAGCAGATGGAGTCGGTAAAGATGACATGATCTTCTAGGGATTCTCTTTTCAGTGAACAGTGAACAGTAAACAGTAATCAGTGAACTGAAAACTCAAATCCGATCACTGACTCCTGACTCCTGATGATTATTTTATGGCAATTCATCAGATTGGATGGCATCACTCTCTATTGGTTCTCGATCGTTGCGTTTTGAGAAACCCCAAGCAAAGAGGATAGCAATTAAACTAATCATAATCCATTCCGGCGGCACAAAATCGGGACTAATCACCCGCAACAGCAATCTTAAACCCACCAAACCGACGGTGACAAAACCAGCATCTTCTAGGTGGGTGTATTCCTCTAACCAGCGAATAAATAAACCCGCCATAAAGCGCAGGGTAACTACTCCGATCGTACCACCAAGCAGGATCAACCAAGTATCATCGGCCACGGCGATGGAGGTGGTAACACTATCGAGGGAAAAAGCTAAATCGGTAACGGCAATTAGGGGGATAGCTTGCCAGAGAGATTGAAACTTGAGACTATGATGGGTGTGATCCTTGTCTTCAGGGGAGGCAAAGTAATTAAAGACTAACCAGAGCAAATATACTGCTCCCAAAAGTTCAAACTGCCAGTATTTAACCACCCAGGTGGCAGTAAGAATCAAGACCATACGGAGAATATAGGCGAAAACTAAGCCAATATTCAAGGCCTGACGTTGACGCTGATGATCTCCTAATCCCTGTGCTATGGAAGCGAGAGCAATGGCGTTATCTGCTGATAATACCGCTTCTAGGGCAATGAGAACCAACAGAATTAACGGGGTTTTTAGACTAAGGGTTAGAGATGAATCAAGGAGCGAGTCTAACATTGAGGCCGCAGGTAAAAATAAATGTAATCATGGCAATATCTCAGCTTAACGCTTTTACAACTTTCTTTTCTAGGGGAGATAACCGTCATCGGGGTGGGGAGATATGAAGTCTTGTAACGAAATGATGCAGAGAACCCCGATGATGTCGGAAAGTATTGGATGAATATCTTTATGAGGAGATAATCAGCAATGCTTTCTGATACTCAAGTTCTAGTCGCTCTGGTAATTGCTTTAATCCCCGGGATTTTGGCTTTTCGTCTAGCGACGGAACTTTATAAGTAAAGTCGCTTTCAATAAACCCCAATCCCGTCTAACCTAGTTATAGGATAGACCGATTGGGGTTTTTTAGGTTATCGGTTATCAGTGATTGGGTGTAAATTGAAAGTAATTAGCCACCTTTCTCACCGATTTTACTTGTACTCATAAATCTATGACCGCACGAACACGAAACCAAACCGACAAAAAACCACAAAAAAAGCAAAAAAGCGGCAATAAATCCCAAAAATGGCAAATTATCGAGATTTGGCTGCGAATTATTGCCTATAGCGCTCTTTCGATCACGGCGGTTTTTGCGATCGCTCGTTTGCTACCTTACCAACAGATGCAACAGGCAAAACTGGAAGAAGTGCGTTTGGCGGCCCAAGAAAAGGAGGAACGGGTTAATCAATTGCGAGATCAATTTACTCGCAGCTTTGATCCTAGTCAAGCGCGGCAAGTGATGGGGGAACAAAGTCCCCGACGGGATCCTAATCAAAGACGCATTTTTTGGGTTTCTCAGTAGAATTGAGCGAGATAAATGCGTTTTTGAGCAGATTATTGGGGTATTTTGCCGATGCTGGTTGTTCACAACGAAAAAATTCTCGATTTCATTAAATACCGCTACTCTCTGGGGGAGCTTCAGAGATTATCCGCGTTTTTGTCGGAAAATGATGTCTTGAGATTTCCCCATCTGGAAAATGGCTTATTTCCAGCAGCATTAGTCAGTAATGAGACAGAATACACCGGATATGCCAATGTTTGGCTGAGGGATAACGTTTATCTGGCTTATTCTCACTATGTTATCGGACAGACAGCGATCGCTGTCAAGAATATTCAGACTTTGATGAACTATTTTCAAAAGTTCCAAAGGCGTTTTATTAATATTATCCAAGGTCGGGTTAATCCTGAAAAGATCAGGGAACGTCCTCATATTCGTTTTGAGGGACGTACACTAACGGAAATTGACCAAGTTTGGCAACACGCACAAAATGATACTCTTGGCTATTTTCTCTGGTTTTATTGTCGTTTAGCACGGGAAAAATATATTCAGCTTTCCCCCGATTGTCTAGAAACAATTGCCCTATTCCCCTTATATTTTCAAGCGATTAGTTATTGGCAGGATGAGGATAGCGGTCACTTAAATCAGGTTTTTATGTCAAGCTATTTTGAAAGCCTTGCTAGAAACCAGTTTTAGGGATAAGTATAATTAGGATATGCTGAAAAAGTTTTTCGTGGGGACAGGGTGTGGGGTGTGGGGTGTGGGGTGTAGGGTTTTACCCATACGAGAAATTTTTTGTCGCAAACCCTACTTAACATCTTCCCCAACAGCCAACCCCTAACGCTCCTTTTGCCGAGGTTATCTGCCATTTTCCAATAAAAACCTTCTTTCTGCGCGAACAATTGCCTCTCTAGTGGCTAAAACTGCTTCTGTATCCACCGAAAGAGAAGTCACACCCCAAGCAATCAGATCATCGATAATTTCAGGATACTGGACGATGGCCATGCCGCAAACGGAACAGGGAATCTGTAAAACTTTTGCTTGAGTGATAATTTGTTTTAAAACTGCCCTGACTGCGGGATGACGGGCGTTAAAATATTCTGAGAAATGTTCTCGATCGCTACCTAAAAGTAATTGAGTTAAATCATTAGTACCAATAGCGATTAACTGTACCCCTGCTTGCACATAATCCCTCAATTGAAAGATTACCCCCGGTACTTCCACCATTATCCCCAATTGGAAAGAAGGGACTTGAGTGAGTAAAGCCGATTGTACCCGTTGCCGGCAGAAAATAAATTCTTCAACCCCACGGACAAAGGGAAGCAGTAAATTAATATTGGTGGCGCTGGTGGTTTGTACCCGTCGTAAAGCTTGCAATTCTAGATCAAATAGAGTCGGATCTAATATATAACCATGGGTTCCCCGACTGTCTTTAGCCGAATGTTGAGCATCAAAAGAACGGTAAAATAAAGGCTTAGGCTGGATACTAAGGGCAAATTGTGCGATTAAATCACTTAATCTCTCGATCAATGCTTCTTGATGCTCTGGTGTTAACCATTCTTCTAGATTGCGCTGAGAAAGTAACTCTAAAATCATCCATTCTGAGCGCAATAAACCGATCCCATCAATAGGCAGTTCTTGGATTCTGGCAATACTTTCAGTTTGACTGAGATTAACCATCAAACGGGTAGCAATTGCCGTCCCGTCGGTTTCTCTGGGGGGTGCTGGGGGTAAGGAAATCTGTTCCTGAGATGCTAGAGAAATAATTCCCCTCGTACCATCTACTAAAATTATCTCGCCTGAGCGGATAATTTCTGTGGCATTTTTTACCCCGACAATGGCAGGAATGGCTAATTCCCGGGCTAAGATGGCTCCATGGCTAGTTAATCCCCCCTGTTCCGTGATCATTGCTCGAATTTGGCGTAAATGGGGCAGTTTTTTCGGAGGTAAATTAGTAGTAACCAGAATGCAATCCTGAAAATTTGCCTCTGGGGAGTCGAAATTGCTGATCACTTTTGCCACTCCCGATGCCAACCCTGGGGATGCCCCTAATCCTCTTAAGGGATAATTGGAGGTAGTAGCGGTGATTTCCTGACTGTGACAGTTGAGAATATAAATTTGACCATCTAGCATCATCAGCCATTCTATGCTGGTTAAGCTGGGTTTTTCCGCTAGTAGAGATTGAACCAGTTGACAAAGGCGATCGATGGCGAAATTATCTAAACAGTAGCTTTCCTGTAAACTGGGTGCTAATAATTGTGGTGCAAGCAGATTACTGTCACTGTTGAGATAATAAGCCCTGGATTTATTGCCTAATTGCCGACTGCGTAATTGACCGGAGCGATCGATAATATAGGTATCCGGTGCCACTTCTCCATTAGCTAAACTGTGTCCTAATCCCCAAACCGCCTGAATTTGCCAGTTATCCTCATTAATCAGCACATTTCCCGCACAATTGGCTGGTAATAATGGTTGTACCAGTAAAGATAATTGAATTTTTTCTAAACCAATTCCCACTTTTCGCCAATAAAATAGACTTCTGGCGGTGAATAACTCCGCCCAAGCTTGTTTTAGGGCATTTTCTAGATTATCTGCTTTAATTCCACTGATGGGGGCGGAAAATAAACCGAGAGTTCGCCGAGCCAGATGAGCAGGTAAGGAAAAGCGCCATACTAGGCTATCCATGGATAATTGTGCCACGGCCGCCGTTAGTTCTTCTAACCAGAGAGGAGGAATTTGCGCTTGTAAAATGGCCCGCCGACTTTCTTTGGCGACTAATTGCAGAGCTTTTGGGTTATCTACGTCTAAATAGAGGGAAGACTGGGGAAAATCAGTCAGGAATGAGTCAGTATTGTTGATAGTTTCCAAAAATTCCGCAAAAATGCGGTTAAAAATGGCAAATCCCCTGATAATTGGGTATCCTCGCTGGTGTAATTCACTGGCAATAAAAGCTTTTTCCCCCACCAGGGGGCGATCAGAAGCACTAATGCGATCGAGCCAGCAGAGAATGGTCACGGGATTTGTTAAGAATGGTGAAAGGATTGTAAAATTATTGTGTGATTTTTGTAACTTTTTGGTTCTATCTGCTAGTTTAACTCACCGTCACTATCTTGAGGATGATCTGGAAAGTGGGGTGTAGGGTGTAGGGTGTGGGGTGTGGGGTGTAGGGTGTGGAGAGGGGAGAATAAATAAAAGCAATCTCCTGACTCCTATCTCCTGACTACTGACTCCTATCTCCTTAGCTGATAAGATAGGATTCGGACAATATTCGATCGCTGCGAGAAATTGATGGACACACCTGCGAAAGTTTTGTTAGTGGATGACGAACCGGGGGTTCGTGAATCTGTGCAAGCATATCTACAGTACGGGGATGAATTCGAGGTAAGAACTGCTAGTAATGCTAACGAAGCCTGGGATTTACTCAATCAAGAAATTCCGGAATTAGTTATCTCCGATATTATGATGCCGCAGGTGGATGGCTATCAGTTTCTGAAGAAATTGCGCGAAGATGCTCGTTTTCAGACAATTCCCGTGGTTTTTCTCACTGCAAGGGGGATGACAAGCGATCGCATTCAGGGTTATAATGCTGGTTGTGATGCTTATTTATCCAAGCCTTTCGATCCCGAAGAATTAGAAGCATTAATCAAGTCTTTAATCGAGCGCCGTCGTCAATCCCTGCAAGCCACCAGCGAAAACGCTAGATTAGAAGAAATTGCCCGAGATATCCGGGAATTAAAACAGCAGGTGGGACAACAGAACACTTTTACTACCACTCCCCCCCCGATTAAAGTTGATCTGACCCCCCGGGAACAAAGTGTTTTAGATTTAGTAGCGGAGGGATTGATGAATAAAGAAATTGCCAGTCGTCTAGAAACCAGCGTTAGGAACGTAGAAAAATACGTCAGTCGCTTATTTAGCAAGACTGGTACTAATAGTCGCACGGAATTGGTACGTTTTGCCCTAAAACACGGTTTAACCAGTTAATATAGCAGCTACTGTTTGCGGCTAGAAATCCATTGGTGGTCTATCATACTTTGTGCTTTTTGTCAAAAAAACTTTTTTTTTGCAATAAAACTACACAAAAAAAAGATCATCGTTGTGGGTGAAATTGACTCATTTACCTGTCTTAATTGGGATTATCTTCTAGGTGTGGCAAGGGTTTCAACCTTTGCTGCCCAAAAAAGTATAGAATACCCGATTATGAAATTATATCAAATCGCTGTAACCATTGGAACATCGTTGTTAAATAAAAATCTTTCTCAATTAATTCTTAAGAATTTGTAAATATTGCGAAATATTAATTTAAATATTCTCAAGTTTTTGGAGTCAATAGATAATTTTTGCTTATCTTTGACCAACATTGGTTTAGGAGTCAGTTATCAGTTATCAGTTAACTGAGAAAACTCCCCACACCCTACACCCTACACCCCACACCCTACACCCCACACCCTGTCCCCTAATGCCTAGAGAATTTCAATAATTCCTTGACTGCCATCGAGACGAATTAATTGACCATCTTTTAACAATTTCATGGCATTATGCACATCCATAACCGCCGGAATTCCGTATTCTCTGGCAATAATAGCACCATGGGATAATTGTCCCCCCACCTCGGCAATAATGCCCACAGCTTGGGATAATAAAGGGGACCATCCTGAGTCAGTATAGGGAATAACGAGAATAGTATCAGGGGCAATTTCTAGATTTTGTAGGGTTGGCATAATTTTGACTCGTCCCTCCACTGTCCCCCCACTAGCGGCAATTCCCTGTAAGCGTTTTTTGGCAGTTAAATTTGAGACTAAAAATTCTTTTTTCGGTGGTTGTCCATAGACGATATAGGGAATATCGTTTAATTGAGAGTTTTCTTGGAATTGTTGGCGACGCTGACGAATAATCTGCTTAAGATTGGCGATATTATTATTCTGACCTAACTGGATAACTTCTGAGTAGTTTAGATAAAATATATCTCCCGTCTCTGATAATATTTGTTGCTGTAACCAGAGGGTTTCCAAAGCGAGAAAATGCCAGCGTAGGTGAGCTAAAAGACGGGAGTAAATTTCAGTCACTTGGTTTTTGATATTTAATCTTTTTTGGACATTGTGGGAAGATTTGACTTTTTTCTGGCTATTATTGCCTGGAATATCTAAGGGTAGTTGTAGCAGATATGGGGGATTTTCTCGCCATCTCGGTATCGAAATATCGGTTCCTACTTCGCTTAAATAACCGTAGGTTTCTAACCAGAGGGAAAAAGCTAAGTCAAAATCTCGATCGAGCGTATTTTTTCTCAGTTCAGATAGCGATCGCATTGAGGCTATTTCTGGTGCTTGAGAGTTATCCAATTTCTCAAAAGGTACTCGCGAGATACTGCGACGCAAAGCGAAGCTAAGGGGGGCAAGAATACTATAATAGGTGGCTTTTTTTAAGACGGTTAAAATCTCCTCAATTTGCTCTAAAATCTCCCCTGAAGATAAAGCTTCTAGGGAAGTAGCGTTAATTTTTTCGAGCGTTGGGATAAAATAGGTTTTTTGATCTTGGCTAAAGTCTTTTTCTAACTGTAATTCCCGTCCTAAAAGTTTTAATAAACCAGGGGAATTAGCCAAGGTTGCCGTTAACGGTGGTTTGGTAAACTTTGCTCCTTTGGTCAGGAATTCTAAGCTTTCTGGAGGTAATCCCATGCGACGGAAAATTGTGCCTAATAAAGAAGCATTAAAATAGGCTCTTTGATAGTGTAAAGTCGCTGTTTCATTGAAGTCCAAATCGAGGGCTTTTTTGCCTAAAACTAAACTGAAAATATCTCCCCAAACTCCACAGGTTAAGGGGCGATTAATTGACCAAGGCAAGGGACGAATTACCCCGGGGATAACTTCAGCTGCGATTTTTCTTGTCCAAATTGGCTGTAAATTAGTGATAGGACGGCACTGTAATAACCATAATTTGTGTCCGTCATGAGTCCATTCTATATCTTGGGGAATGCCATGTTCAAGGGTTTCTAATTGCCGACAAAGATTAGCTACCTGTTGAATAATAGCCGGGGGAATATCTCCCGCTCCGATGATGATATTTTCTTCTAAATTAACTCGATAACTTTCGGGGGTGATTCTTCCCGATACAACTCTGGTGGCATCTCCGGGTAAAGCTTCAATAACCACATCTAAACTGAGAGGATTAATCGGATCACGACTGAAGGCAACCCCCGAAAAAACTCCTCGAATTTGTTCTTGAATTAACACAGCCATGGCCGTGTTTTCTTGTCCTCGATCGAGTCGATAATTAACAGCATTAGGACTATTATAGGAGGTTTGGCAACTTAAAATCGCCGCCGCTAAATTTTCTCGATTGATGACGTTAAGAATTGTGGTATATTGTCCCGCAGATGAAGCGGTTTCACTATCTTCTCCAATAGCGGAAGATCGCACGACTAAGGGATGATTAATATCAGGATTAAGAGATTCTATTAACGGTTGTGGATCATCTCCTGGTGGTAAAACCCAACCCCTAGGAATGGGATAACCGGCACGCTTAAGATCGGCTAAAGTGGCGGCCTTTTGTCCCACTTTTGAAGCTGCCAGATTGTCATCAAGAGTTTGGATCGATCGATCTCCACGAAAAAAACGAAACATAGTTTTTGATTCATTGTTAACATTTGCTTCAGGTAAGTCTAAATCGTCGGCGATTTTTTGAAAAATTGCCCCTAATAAACAGGCTAAAGCAATGGCAGTTATAATATAACCTGAATCGTGGGGACGGCGCAAGGTGAGAATTAAAGCTAATAAAAATAATCCTACCAATCTACCCGTAGATTTTTCTCGAAAGACAGTAAAGCTAATCCCACTAATGATTAAGGTGAGAAAAACAGCGACAAAATCGTGAACAATTAATCCCCAGAAAACATTAGTAGTTCCCGCACCTTTTCCTAACCAATAGCGCCCCATGACTAAGGCAATTAAAGCTAATAATTCCCACGTGGAGCCGGTGGGAAAAAATAAACGGGTTAGGAGAATAACGATAATTCCCTTGGCTGCTTCCGAAATTACCGCCAAAATTCCCACTAATTTACCCCCATGGTAAAAAGCGGCAGTTACACCGATATTACCAGTACCTAATTGGGATAATTTACGTCCAGTTACTAGATAATTTATCCAATCAATCAGAGGCAATCCCCCGATAATAGGACAGACTAGAAAAATAAATAGGGATCCCCAAATTTCTCTCATTTAAAATGCGTCTTAGTTTACGATCTTGTCTTAGTAACGACCTTGAGAACATGAACACGAAAGCGATAAAATAAATTGAGCTTAATGGCTTAAAACTCAAGCAGATGGAGCAAATAAAGGCAATAATTGCGGATTTTAATCGGCAAAATCAACCTCTCAAACTGAAGAAAAAAGCGAAAAGAGTAAGGTGGACGATGCACACCCTACAGACTTAAGAAAATCTGATTGACAGTGAGATTTAATTCCGTGAAAGTCTGAGAAATTAGGCGATCACTATCTCGAAATTGCCGAATTTGATATTCTTCCTCAACTAAGCGACAAACAGAGATGGTCGGTTGTTTAGAAGTGCCAAGAAAATTACGCCCACCCAAGGCTGCATAATCGACAATCCAATATTCAGGAATACCCATTTCTTCATAATCAGCAAATTTTAAGTAGTAATCATCACGCCAGTTAGTCGATACCACTTCAATGATCAGAGGGATAGATGCACCCTCACTAAGGATTGATTCTTTTTTCCATAATTTTTCCTGAGCGAGCTTGGTTCGATTTAGCACTAATACATCAGGAAAATAACCAGAGTTTTTACCAGCAGGTCTGACAATCGCTTGGTTAGGAATTAAATAAGGAAGACCCAGTCTATCAATTATTCCACTGAGTTTAACAGTTAAAAATCCTTTGATTTCCTCGTGTTCTCCTGCGGGTTGTGCCATTTCAATAATATTTCCCTTGTGTAGCTCATAACGTACTCCAGAATTTTCAGGCAGCCAAGGGACGAATTCCTCGAAACTAACAGTTTTAGGTAGGGTTTGGCTCATAGCTGGCAAAATAGCTTTCTCTCTCTACTAACTTCCTTGGCTCTATTTTACCTTGAATGTAAAATAGGCATTGCCCACCCGACAAACTCTCTACACAATCTGCGATCGCACTATCACTGCCAAAAAAGATGAGGACGAAACCAAAAATATAATTGGTAACGACGGCGAGGTTCATAAAAGGAGTCAGTTGCCAGTTAGTTTTTAGATCTCCATTTGGCAATACTACACCCTCATAAAATTCTTTACCACCGGAGCCGCCTAGTAAGTTTATGATCGGGTCTCCTTGATTAACGCTGAATGTTACAGCCCCTCCTGATGATGAAGACGATGTCGGTGGCTTAGATGTGTAGTTATAGCACTTTTCACGTTACTGAGGTGTCGACAAGTTTTGCCAACAAAGGGTTTAAGCCCCTTGCCCATGCCTCATTCTGATGAAAAATGCTATGATTGCTTTGAGCGCATAGAGACAAGTGCTAATATTAGGAACAACAGCTTCGGAAATTTCCGATCCTCCTGGATAATAAATATAGCTATCGGAAATTTCCAATCCCTCTGGATAATTTGTCGGGGGAACGGCGAACGTAGGGATTTCCCTGGCAAGGGCTTCGGAAATTTCCGATCCTCCTGGATAATAGATATAGCTATCGGAAATTTCCAATCCCTCTGGATAATTTGTCGGGGGAACGGCGAACGTAGTGATTTCCCTGGCAAGGGCTTCGGAAATTTCTGATTCTCCTGGATAATAGATATAGCTATCGGAAATTTCCAATCCCCCTGGATAATAGGTATAGCTAAATGTGTTATATTTTGGGTCATCAGAAAATGCCGGGGGACGTAATTGAAGAATTTCTGCACCCAATACCCTAGAGCAATCTTTAAATGGCATATATTGTTTAACCATCGACATTTACTTGGTAATTAATAACGGGAAAAAGTGAGAGATTTAAACGGAACTACACTGATGGACAAAATTAACAAATCAACTCTGCTGTAACTCATACTACTCAGTCCTCTATGCTAAGATGATCCAAAAAACGCAAGTCTTTAAATTGATGGGCAAAAAAAGTTTAATTTTACTCAATAACCAAGGAGTTATACATAGATGTTTATTTTTGACAGTAAAACCGATATTTTAATTGATTCTCAGGAATTAACCTTTAAAAGTGAATATTTTTGTGACTTTTCTCGCTATTTTCAGAATCGAGAATTTGTCAACGGAGATGCTTTACAACTCAGTGGTGATCATTTTGAAGGGTATCTTTCAAGGATCATCATCGATGAAGTGATGTTAGAATTATCGCAACGTAATTGTTTAATAAATGTTGTGGGAGTAGTCCATTCTAAAATGTGGGTTTTTGCGATTCCTATTCAGGTGAATTCCGTCTTCTTCCAAAATTTGTACTCATTAGAAAATAACTATCTTGGGATTGTCCCCCCTAAATCAGAAATTTCCATTTTTCAACATCCCTTTTCCAATCGTTTTCAGCTTTACGTTCATGATAATTATCTGCAACAATTGTGCCAAAATTTAGAGCTACCAGAAGCGAAAAAGTTTTTAAATTCTTCCGCTTCTTCTGTTGTGATTTGCCCATCGGAAAAAATTCGTCATCTCCAACAATCTTGTCATCAACTTTATCGAATGCTATTTAATTTAGATCGTCAACAAATATCTTGGCAAAGAAAAGCATTAAGATTAAATTTTGTCAGGCAAAAATTAAAAGAAGAAATTGTCAAAGATTTTCTTTTGACTTTAGCAGTAACCAAAGATATTAAAACCCCTAAAAACGCTATCAGACGCACCTCTATCCTCAAAAAAGCAGAAGAAATGATGAGAAAAAATCTGCGTTCTGATCTGACTATTCCAGTGATTTGTCAAGAATTAAAAGTAAGTCAACGCACCTTAGAATATATATTTAAAGACTTCTATCAAATGTCTCCTTACAATTATTTTAAGTTGCTTCGTCTTAATGCTTTACATCAATCTCTTAACCAAAATAATCAGACAAAATTAACTTATGAAATTGCCGAAGAATTAGGTTTTTTTCATCGAGGATATCTGGCCTCTGATTATAAAAAACTGTTTGGTTACTTCCCCTCTGAAACCTAAAAAAATAGTAGGGGTAGGAATTAGGATTATTTTTGCTTTGAGAACTCAATTCCTAACTCCTCTTCCAATTCAGTGCCTCTCCCGTACTTGTTTGGTAGGGGCGTATATTGTACGCCCTTTCTTCGATCTCATAACCTCAAGAGAGCCATTAATAATTAGCCCCATCGAGATTAATTTACTTAATTCCCACTAAAAAAGTTGTACCGATCGCCATAATTGCCAATCCGATTAACTTACTAATTAGAGTCGCTTGCTTGGCTAATTTTTCCTTGATGACACTGCCAAGGAAAAAAGCCCCAGATGCGATCGCTAATTGGATGACGGTAAAACCGATTAAATAGGCAACTAAAGTGGCAACTCGCGCCCCGATAATTGATTCTCCGTAGGCATAACCGTGGAAAATTCCCGCGATCATTGCCAAAGTTGCCAGAGCGATCGTATAGAGATTAGAATGATTTTGTAACCCTTTTTTCAGGGTTAAAATTAGTCCAAAAATCACCACAGAAAGGGCAACAATCCCTTCAGGAAAAAGTAAATTTATTCCCTGTAAATGAATCCCCGTCCCGATTAAAGTAGCAATCGCAAAAGCGATCGGAATTAATAAACCCTGTTCCATCCCCACAGCAATTAAACCACTAGCCACCACAAAAGCTAAATGATCTAAACCGATAACTGGGTGAGCTAAACCCGATAAAAATCCATTCCAAAAATTATCGGGAGTTTGCCCTGCCATGACATGATGGGCAAGGGTTTTGCTGGCAAAAATTAACAGAAAGAGAGGGACAATAGTTAATATCTTTGTCCAGCTTTGACGAAAAATTATCTTCATTGATTACCTCAAAATTATGATTCGGAAACCCGCGCAACAATCGCCCGATGTCGGGGACTGGTGGGGGTAATGATCGGTGCTTGAAACCCCGCTTCAACTAATGCCTGTTCGATATCGAGAGTAAAATATTGATCGAGATAGGGTTCGGTACTCTTGAGTAAGGTGAGGACATAAGGGGGCATTTTTCGATAAATTTCCGAGCGCGGATTCATATCCATCAGCGTCAAATAACCCCCCGATCGCAATAAACGACGCGCTTCGGCGAAAATTTCTCTAGTAGCCTGTTGGGGTAGTTCGTGAAACATTAAAAACGAAGATACCAGATCGTAGGACTGACTGGGTAATTGAGTTTTTTCCGCAGCCGCGTGTTGCCATTGAATCGTCTTTTGTTTTTGTTGAGCCTGGTATTGAGCAACTGCTAAATAGTAGGGAGAGAGATCCAACCCAGTTACCCGCGCTTGCGGATAAGTATCTTGCAGCGCGAAGCTACTCATGCCGACACTACAGCCTAAATCGACAATATCGTTAATTTTTGCCTTGATTTGCTCCTTTAATATCCGGTGATATTCCCGTCGCAATCGCGGGTCGCCGTCCATCCCCGCCCCAGGCCAGATGGTAGAATGGACAGCATAGGCGGCAGATTCTACCTCAAAAGCTGGCAACCAGTCTAAATTGCCCTTTTCGTAAGCGTGGAAAGAACAAACGTAGTATTCGGGATAGACGAGATCGGGATTTTCTACCGCTTGCAGTTCCTGACTCCAATCCCGTTGCTGCCATTGTTTGACGGTTTCTCGCCAAGGTACGCCTAGTTTTTCGGCTCTTTTAATCATCATATTGCGGGCCTGATAGCGAGCGATGTCAAAAAGCGGTTTTATGCCGAGAATACGGTTAACTAGACCAGAAACAGGATTAAAGGAGGCCGGAACGGGTGTAACTGTCATAGAAAAGCTTCGATCGTAAATTTTCCCTTTCTCATCTTATAACAGTGATCAGTCATCAGTAATCAGTAATCAGTAATCAGTGAAAAAACAGCACTGTCACCGCCATTTAATACTACTCAGTTAATACCACTCACTGAAAACTCACATCTGATAACTGTTGACTGATAAAAGCAAAAAGCTCCCTAACCCCCATCTTGCCAATTTTTAAGTAGGTAGGTGTTGAAAACTTTCAGATGCCCCCCTTATTAAGGGGGGATTAAGGGGGGATCGGCACCCCCCTTAATAAAGGGGGACTAAGGGGGGATCGGCACCCCCTTATTAAGGGGGAATACATCTTCAATTTAATTATAACCAGCTACTTATTATGAGAACAATCGCTGAAATCAACGACAAGATCGCTAAAAAAACTGCTGTAGTCTGGACAGTAGAGGAATTAAAAAGCCGCGTGAGCGAAATGGGAATTAAGGAGGTTTTTTCCCAAGTAGATGTGGTTTGTACGGGAACTTTTGAACCGATGGAATCTTCGGGGGCAATTATTAATTTAGGTCAGACGGATCCGCCGATAAAAATTCGTCAATGTTGGTTAGATGGGATTCCTGCTTATGCTGGTTTTGGAGCGGTGGATTTATATTTAGGAGCCAGTGCTATTAGTGATCTAGCGGCCAAAAATGAGAATTTAGAGGGAGAAAATCCCGAAAGGGGCGGCGGACATATTATTGAGGATTTAATCGCTGGAAAATCGATTCAATTGCGCGCTGTCGGCCAGGCCACTGATTGTTATCCTCGCACTTCTTTTGAAACGATTATTTCTAAGGATACTATCAATCAATTTTATCTTTTTAATCCTCGCAATCTCTACCAGAATTTTATCGTCGGAGTCAATGGAGGAGAGCGGACTTTATATACTTATTTAGGACCACTACAGCCCCGATTAGGTAATGCAGTTTATTCTAACCCCGGGGCAATTTCTCCCCTGTTAAATGACCCAGATTTAGAGGCTATCGGCATCGGTACGCGCATTTTTTTGGGAGGAGGAATCGGTTATATTGCCTGGGAAGGAACCCAACATTTTCCCCTGCAAAAACGCCTACAAAATCGAACTCCTATTGGTCCCGCTTCCACCTTAGCCTTAATTGGGGATGCTAAACAAATGAATGCTCGCTGGGTGCGGGGTTGTTATTTCAAAAATTATGGGGCTTCTTTAATGTTAGGGGTAGCAGTACCGATTCCAATTTTAAACGAGGAAATCGTTCGACATTGTGCCGTAAAAGATGAGGAAATTGTCGCTCCAGTGGTGGATTTTTCGATTCCCCGGCGAGTCCGTCCTACCTTTGGTTTAATCACCTACGCTAAACTAAAAAGCGGTCGGATTATGATCGAGGGAAAAAGTGTGAGGGTGGCTCCTTTGGCCAGTATTTCCCTGTCCCGGGAAGCCGCTTTAGAATTAAAAGCACTGATCGAATCGGGAGAATTTACCCTCACAGAACCCGTGGCAAAAATTAATCTAGAGCGGACTTTTATTCCCCAGGATCGTTGGGGCGGAAAATTATCAATTGAGTGAGGAGTTAAGGGATTGCGTGCAGGCGGCACAACTACAATTAAGATGACGTAAAATCGGATTTTCTTCCCCGGTTGTCTTGGCGATAATCATGTCACCTAAGTTCTCGGTATTGAAACTAGGATGAAAGGACTCTGGGGCAGCTTGTACGGAGTTAGTGGTAACTAATAGGGTTAATAAACTAGCGGAAGCAGTGGCAAGAATAACGACTTTTTGATTCATAAGTTTGCGGGAATTATTAGCAATGAATACCACTGATTATAACACTGCCCCCTGCCGATCGCCTCCGTTAACGACCTAAAAGATTGGCAATATCAGCACATCCCCCCGGAATGGTTGCGCGGGACTTTTCCCCACACCAACGACAACAATAGTGACGTTGTTCCTCGCTCATGTTTTTCACCCCGGTAAAATTGACATTTTCTACCACTGCTCCCGTGTGTTCTCCGCTGTCATAATTGGGGGGAACGGTACGACTGCGGGGGGTAGCATTTTCTAGGGAACCATAAAATAAACGCATCCCTTTGATATCTGCCCCTCTTAAATTAGCTTCGTAGAGAATTGTCCGCGATACATTTGCTTTCACCAAATCGCTATAACTTAAATCGGCCCGCACCATATTCGCTTCGCTTAAATCCGTCCAGCGCAGATCCTGCCCAGAAATGTCAGCCCCCGCTAACATTACCCCCAATTGTACTACTCTTGTACCGAACTCTCGATCCTCCGCATAACCCCCTTCCCCGTCTAGAATCGGTCGGCCTAGATAACGATCGCGTTTAATCGGTGATAATAGCCGCGATTGACTCAAAAAACGCAGTATTTTCGCTTTCCCAGAGGCATCGACACTGCTGAGGATAGAAGCGGTGCGACCTTCTGCGATCGCTCTTTCCTGGGGCCAATCTTCTAAAAATCCCTCCTCATCCAAGGCTAGATCGGAAATCCCCTGAAAATAGGAATCGATCGTCTGTTGTTGGGTAATGCGATTTTGCTGTATGGTTAAATCCTTAGAAATAACGTACTGTTCCCAGGCCACATAGACAGCTAACACGGCGATCATAATCTGTCCCAAGGCCCCCACCCACTCGGCCCAGGAACCGAACTCATCGTATTTAAAACTCTCCAACCATCGCAATATGCGATCATAAACCCCTAAATATTTCCCTAATCCGGCCAGAGCAGCTATAAAAACGATAAAAGCGAAAACCGTCTGACGTTCAGAGGGGGTGAGATAATGGGCGATCCACTGGCGAATAGAGGGCAAAATCACCTGTAAAGATATTAATATCGCTACTATCGCCCCAGAAAAGCCTAACCAGTCCCAGCTAAAGACCAGGCCGATGGTCATCACCATCAGGGGGGCCAACAGTAACCCCGCGTTACCCGGCCGAAGATCTTTTAATAGTAGGATGCGCTGACGCAGAGGATTACGCGAAGATAAAGAGGAGACGTATTCGGAGGCATCGGGGGGCGATAAACTGGTTTTACCGTTATTTTCGGGGTTATCGGCCCTATTTTCTGCGGCGAGTTTTTCTGGGTCTTTGCGATCGCTCATATTAATCCTTGTCAAGAGAAAATAATTCCACACCGAAAACTGAGGCGAAAACCCTCGATAAATCTTGCTGTACTTGCATAAGACTAATATTAGGCAGAAACTGCTGTAAACTGCCCACGGGTTTATTAGCAATCCCACAGGGAATAATTTCGGCAAAACCGCTTAAATCCGGACAAACATTAATGGCAAAACCATGATAGGTAATCCAACGACTAACTTTAATACCGATCGCCGCTATTTTATACCCTTCTACCCATACCCCCGTCAGGCCCGCGATTCTTTCCCCCGACAATCCATAAATAGCGATAGTTTGCAGGATGACTTCTTCTAATTGTCGCAAATACCAGTGTAAATCCTGCTGATAATAGCGCAAATTGAGGATCGGATAGCCCACTAACTGCCCCGGACAGTGATGGGTGACTTCTCCTCCTCGCTCGATTCGGTACACTTCTTTATCGGTTTTGTCAAGATTAAATTTAATAAACTTAATATCTGAACCAGTACCGAGGGTGTAAACGGGGGGATGTTCCAGTAGGAGCAGCACATCGGGTAAGTCAGGATCGGCAATTCTCGCCGCCACCAGCGATCGCTGTTGCGCCCAGGCCAGAGAATAGGGGGTAATTGCCTGAATTTTCAGCCCACAGAGACGAGGTATTTTTTGAGCATTCATTGCGAGATGTGTCAAAATATTTAAGAAATGTAAAGGAGCGCAAAGGAAGATTAAAAGAAGAGAAGATATAGATGTTGGGGAGAATACTAAGTGCTAATCTAAGGATATCCCATCTATTCGGATGTTAACCGTCCCACAGGAGAAACAATCACCGGATTCTCTTGCTGGCGGCGAAAATCGGTTTCTTTAAATAAAAGTTAACAGAACTTCGCACTTCTGTTAAGAAAAGGTTGAGAGAAACTTGTTAGAATAGAGGTAAATAAATCTAGTTGCAAATAGGCGCTCGACCCGATGAATTTTCCGCGCGATCCGACAAAAAAAAGAGAACGAAAACACCGACAATATCTAGACTGTGACCTCTGACAACAGCGCGATCGAGCGGATTTTTGAGGATTAAATTCCTAGCATCAACATCCCTTAAAAATAGTTGATGTGGACGGTCTATAGCAAAATTTTTAGATGGAGTAGTGAGTATGAAGCTATTGATTCAGGGCAATAATATCGCTGTCACCGAAGCTATTCATGATTATGTCGAACAAAAGCTGGAGAAAGCGGTGAAACATTTTAACGGCATAACCACAAAAGTTGATGTTCACCTCTCCGTGGAAAAGAATGCACGCATTCCCGATCGCCACAAAGCGGAAGTAACGGTTTATGCTAATGGAACAGTGATTCGCGCTCAAGAAGGAAGCGAAAATTTGTACGCAAGTATTGATTTAGTTTCTGATAAAATCGCTCGTCAACTCCGCAAGTATAAAGAGAGACTGGTGGATCATCGCACCAACGCCACCGTTAAAACTAGCGAGGTGGTGCAAGAGAAACCCTTAGATGATAACCTAATTGGCGATCGCACTCCCGAATTACCTGCGGAAGTAGTGCGGATGAAATACTTTGCTATGCCACCGATGACTATTGAGGAAGCACTAACACAATTGCAATTAGTCGATCACGATTTCTTTATGTTCTGCAACAAAGACACTAACGAAATCAACGTTATCTATCAACGCAATCACGGCGGTTTTGGTGTTATTCAACCCCGTCCCGTTAACGTAAATGGCAAAGAATCCAATTAACAGTTAGCGACCACAAATAAAACTAAAGACTGGAGAAATTCTCCAGTCTTTTTCTCATCTAACCAAGATTAACTTTCACCACTTTATTTTTTTCTGCCACCGCTTTCGGGAGGGTGAGATAAAGAATACCGTCTTGATAGTTAGCGGTAACTTGGCTATTTTGCACCTCTACTGGCAGGGTAATCAAGCGACTAAATTTACCATAATAAAATTCGCTGTTTTCTACCTCGGCAGCGCGTTGACGTTGCCCATTAATAGCCACCATTTGTTTGCTAACCTCCACATCTATATCTTTAATATCCACACCGGGTAATTCGATTTTTAATTCTACGGAATCCTCGTTAACAGAGATTTCCACCGGGGGACGAGATACCGATGAAGTTGTCGGTAATACTTCTTGAAAAAGTTGATCGATTTGACGTTGAACAGAATTAATTTCTAGGAAGGGAGAATAAAGAGTGAAAGCCATAGTAATAATTTCCTTGAGAGGTTTTCTCTGACTGCGATTACCTCTATCTTAAGCAACTAACTTGGCTTACACAAGGCGGTTTTCAGGAAATAAAAAGTCGCAATAACCGATACAGTTATCAGTTATCAGTTATCAGTTATCAGTGGCAAGTGGGAAGTTGTGGGGTGTGGGGTGTGGGGTGTGGGGAGCAAAAAACCGACGGCTGACGGCTAAAATCACTGTTATAACCATTGTTGTAATTCCGGCCAACCCAAACCCTGACGCACGATATCCGGTTGATCGCTGGTAAAATCAACAATTGTTGACACTTCCGAACCGGGAGCCGAACCATCTTCGATAATTAAATCAACTATATGATCGAGGGCATCGAATAGCCTAGGGGTTTCTAATCCCTTGGTGGGAAAATCCCCCTCCTGATCGGGAAGATGGGCAGAACTAGAGATAATAGGATTTTCTAGGGTTTCGAGAATAGTGCGACAGATAACGTGATCGGGAACCCGGATACCAGTGGTTTTCCGCTTCGGATTCATCACCACTTTCGGCACTAATTTAGTCGCCGGTAAGAGAAAAGTGTAGGGACCGGGTATAACTCGTCGCATAATCTTATAGGCATAATCGCTGACCACTGCGTACTCGGAAATATTCGACAAAGAAGAACAGAGAAACGTCAAGGGTTTATCATTAGATAGTTGCTTGATTTGGCGAACTCGTTCGACGGCGGATTTCACATTGAGATCGCAACCGATCGCATAGACGGTATCGGTAGGATAAAGCATAATTGCCCCATTTTTCAGGGCATGACAGATTTCTTGGATAGAACGTTGTTGGGGATTTTCCGGATGGAGAGAGTAAATAGTAGCCATGATAGCAAAATCGTCGCCTATTGGGATTGTCCCACGGGAATTGCCGGGGATATGTGTTTAGGGGCGTTAGTAGATTTAGGAGTCCCCTTAGAATACCTGATTGCACAACTAAAAACTTTAGGAATTGAGGATGAATATCAGTTAAGGGCCGAAAAAGTGCATCGTCGCGGTCAAATTGCTACTAAGGTTCACGTCGATGTCACTGCCGAGAAGTCTGCTGATCATCACCACCATCACCATCATACCCCCGCTCGCCATTTACCGGAGATTGAAAATTTAATTAAACAGGCAAATTTACCCCAGAAAGTCCAAGAATGGAGTTTAGCGGTTTTTCAACAACTTGCGATCGCAGAAGGGGCTGTTCACGGGATCGCACCGGAAAAAGTGCATTTTCACGAAGTCGGGGCAACCGATGCCATTATTGATATCGTCGGGACTTGTTTGGGTTTGGATTGGCTATCGGTGAGTGAATTATACTGTTCTTCTCTACCCACCGGCGGCGGTACAGTTCAGGCCGTCCATGGTCGTTTACCGGTTCCTGTGCCAGCAGTAGTACAATTGTTCAGTCAGGGACAAGTACCAATTTATAGTAATGGCATCGAAGGGGAGTTAGTAACACCCACGGGGGCAGCTATTGTGACAACTTTAGCTAAAAGTTTCGGTAAACCGCCGAAAATGCAGTTAGAAAAGGTCGGTTTAGGAGCAGGGACAAAAGATTTACCGATTCCCAATCTTGTCCGGCTTTGGTTAGGGAAAAAAGAATCAGAAAAGCTAGATGAAAGCGAAACCGTGGCAGTTTTAGAAACTCAAATTGATGACTTAAATCCGCAAGCGATCGCCTACTTAAGTGAGTCTTTATTACAAGTGGGTGCCTTGGATGTATTTAGTCAAGCAATTACTATGAAAAAATCCCGTTTGGGAATACTTTTGACAGTAATTTGTGCCTTGGATAAAATTGCTATTTGTGAAAATATGATCTTTCAGGAAACCACTACTTTAGGCATTAGAAGGACAATTCAAGAGCGATCAATCTTAAAAAGAGAGATACAATCGATCGATACTGTCTATGGTCAAATTCGGCTAAAAGTTGCCTATAAAGAGTCAATTAATCAACCGATTACCGTACAACCAGAATACGAAGATTGTGCCGCAATTGCCCGTCAGCATCATCTACCTTGGCGATTTGTTCATCAAATGGCCTTGGCTATTTGGCAAGAAAATACTTCTGACTGAATAAAGAGGATATTTATTATGTTTTGTCGAGCAATTTAGGATTAAGCATTAGCTATCAAAGAAAACGGGTTTCCTAAAGAAACTCGTTTTTTTTATAGAAACCAACCTACGAGGCGATGCTAAACAAATTGAAAGTAATAACTGGTTAACGCAATACTGATGTTATCTTGAACGACTCCAATTAAGTCACCGCTTTGATAGATGGCTGTATCTAAAGCAGAACCACCGACCCCCCAATTTGCATACGATAGGCTAAGTGTACGAGTATTCTTAATTCGAATATAGTCGTTTGCCCCGTTATAGTCAGTAATAAGGGCATAGCCACCACCTTGATAATAGTTACCAGCACTTTCACCTAGTACAAAAATGTCCCCTCCAGACCCTCCAGCTAAGGTATCGTACTGATAACTGTTATAAGTGCGAGATGTAGAGCCGGTTAAGAGATCATTACCATCACCACCACTTAGACTATCATTCCCGAATCCCCCTAATAAGGTATCATTCCCTGATCCCCCTAATAAGGTATCATTTCCCGATTCTCCACCTAAATAGTCATTGCCAGTTCCCCCATCTAAATAATCGTTGCCATTCCGTCCCAATAGGGTATCATTTCCCGACCATCCATAAAGACGATCATTGTCGTCGCCACCGTCAATATAATCATTGTTGGTATTACCCCAGATGGTATCATTGCCACCATAACCGTAGGCATAAAGTTGTTGACTTCCTGTATAGTTGTAGTAGTTTGCAAGATTTGTACCGTAGTAAGTAGCCATGACTTAATCCTCCTGTCTACTATCCATTCTTAATAAACATTATAACACTCTAATCCTCTCCCAGACTGTATCATACGCTGACAAATTAATAAATCTTTACATTTATCTCCTTGGCCGGGGAGACACGGGGATGATGACAGAGAACTCTTGAAAGAACGTAGAACGTAGGTTTGGTTGAAGCATGAAATCCAACGCCCGCTCATGTTACGCTACCGCTAACCCATCCTACAAATAATTGTTCCTCCCTAGTTATATCCATTGTTCAAAAGCTATTTTCAGGAAGATAATCCCACTTTAAAACCTGTTCTTGGCTAAAAGGACAATCAACTGGAAAAGTTTCTTTTGGTCAATTAGTTTCATTTACCGTCCCTCGCACTGCTTTTTGATAACATTCTGCGAAAATATCGGCTAAATAGGGTTTTAAGCTAGGACTATCCCTGAAAATAAGCTCTAATTGTTCTCTTTGCTCATCAATGGTATTTATCCAGCTATTAGTCCGTTTTTCTGGTTGATATTGCCATTTAAGTAAGTGCATCAAGAGAACTTTTAAACGGACGAATACCTCCCGTCTATTATTACGTCCCATATCGGATATTTCTTCGATTAAGTTATCTAAATCGAGTGCCTCTAAATTGCCCTTTTTTAAGTGATTTACGGTTTGCTCAAGCCACAAATTAAAATCAGTTTCATAAAGCTGAGATAATTTAGTTTTCATAATGAGAACGTTTCTTCTATTCTATCTTTACGTTGTGCCTATCTTAATGGTGTCTTGTCTAGATGATATTTTTACAAATATGAGATGCACCCACCCGTTTTCTAGATATAGCAAGGTTTTGAATATTCTAAAGGAATTAGGTTGTGTAGGTTTTCTCTAGACTATTATTGCGCTCAAACCAATCTTAGGAGACGATGCTAAACTGGTTTCAATGTAGACGGTTTCACTGACAAAAGGTTCTAAAATTTATTGGTTCCTTATTTTACATCCTTCAGTCCTTTTGACAGTTTCCCTAGCCATAGGCCTACATTGGTTTCATTCCCTAGTAACCGCAACTATAAACAATGAGGTGGCTAGGGATGCAGGGAGGAAATTAAAGGGAAACTTTCTTATTTCCAGTATCTTGAAATTTTGACGAATGGTTTGAGTTAACCATCTATGGTCAAACCCTTTATGGTCTGCAACACCTTCACCTCTTCCGTGAACAGGCAGTTTATCCAACTGGTATAGTCCCGCCCAAAAAGTTTCTTCCAGGGTATATCCCCTAGCGAATCCATTTCTAGCATATCCAGTTATAAACGAACCAATATTTTTAATCCAAATAATAGGTCCTATTTCGACAGGGACGGAGGCAATCAGGAGTTGAGGTTTTACAGTATCTGCTAAAAACTCTATCAGTCTGACTAGATCTCGCTCCGGTAGGTGTTCAAATGTTTCCAGAGCAGTGACAATATCAGGCTCAGGTATACGACTGTAAACTTCCCTGTCTAAGGCAGAACCCAAAATATTATGAAAATTGTTTTTTTCACCATATCTTTCGCAGGCAGTTTCATGCCACTCTTTAAACAATTCTATCCCCCAGTAATCGATATTAAATTTTTCATCCAATGTTGAAAAAGTTCGACCAAAGCCACTGCCTATGTCTAGGATTTTTATAATCTTTCCTTGTCTTGAAGTATTCACTTGAAAGTTGTTTATTGTCTGTACAAGATTTTTATACCTCAAAGAATGTAGGTATCGGTTAATTAAGTTAAAATCTTGGTTTTTTTCGTATTGGGATTCTGGTTTTTTATTTTCAGTCTGGAGTTTCATAATATCCTCTCAAAGACATATGGGCTGATTTACTTGGTTAAATTACAAAACTAATCAGGTAGGCTAATTCAAGTTTGAAGTGCACAGCTGACTGGTTGAAGACTACCTACTAGGGGTGGGGATAGTCAGGAACTTTTCCCAGTCGATGGTTGATTAACTCCGTCAATCGGTACATCTCAGCGTGCTTGCGGCTTTCGTAAGGTTGGGCTGAACGACAGCGCAACGTGACTCTCAGTGGAGACCCAAAAAAACGACATATACTACCTTGCTCACACATTGTATTCTAAGATACAATTTAATAAATCTTTACATTTATCTCCCTGGCCGGGGAGACACGGGGATGGTGACTGAGCAAGAAACAAAGTTTGTAACGCTATTCGCCATTTAGGAGCAAGCAAGATGAAATTTAAGCTATTTTCCCAAGTGTTTTTAACAGAAGATATTCCCGAATATGGTTTAAAAAAAGGGGCTCTTCGGTTTGTGTTATGCAATGGACGGGGGTTATAAGGGATGGAACCCCTATATAGAAAGGCATTTAGCGATTTTTGTCAATTATTTTCTATCTAGAGTGAACTAATCAATTAAATCCCTTGCCAGATAAGGATTTAGTCGATTTATGCCCCCCTATCGAACCATACCAAGTAACGAAGAGCCAAAAAAGGAAGTATTGGCACAATTGTTGAATATTATCAGAAGCCCGAAGGTGAGGAAGATGGATACAGTTTAGAAGGCTTGATTTTCCAAGATACAGCAGAGGTAGCAGAATCACAAATTGAATTATTGGTTACACCTGCACTAAGTTATCAGTCTGGTTAATTTTTTCGAAAGAGAGATTTATTGGCTCTTCTCGACTTTGTGTGATAAGTTCAACTTATATAGTAGTGATCGATCTTTGTGTCCTTTGTGTCTCTGTGGTTCGTTCCACTTAGTCGCCTGCAAGACTGTATCTTAGAATACATTTTACTCACCAAACCTGGGGGAGCCATTTATATTTCCCTAATTTTGTTTCTAGCATCGTAATTTTTGCTATCTGTCAACCTAAATTTAACCAATAAAATAAGGACGCTGCCAATTGCGTCCTCAAGGTATCTGGAAAAGGCTTTTTTCCTAGACTTTCCGAGAGTAGTATTCCACTACTAACAGTTCATTAATCGAGAGGGCAATCCATTCTCTTTCCACAACGCCATTCACTTTGCCCACGAGGGTGTTTTTGTCAAATTCCAAATGACTCGGCAGATTGGCTAAACCGGGGTATTCCATATTTCTTTTGACTAGATCCTGGGAACGCTCTTGATTTCTGACTCCAATCACATCACCCGGACGGCACTGATAACTAGCAATATCCACAACTCTACCGTTAACGGTGACGTGACCGTGATTGACTAATTGTCGCGCCCCCGGAATTGTCCCGGCCATACCGAGACGGAAAACGGTATTATCCAGACGCATTTCTAAGAGTTGCAGCAGCACTTGACCGGTGGAACCAGTAGCCCGGCGAGCTTTGCGGACATAGCGAACTAATTGTTTTTCGCTGACACCGTAGTTGAAACGCAGTTTTTGTTTTTCTTCTAGACGAATGGCATATTCTGAACGTTTTTTGCGGGCCTGGCCATGTTGCCCGGGTGCATAGGCACGACGGGCATTTTTACGGGTTAGGCCCGGTAATTCCCCTAAACGACGCACAACGCGCAAGCGCGGTCCTCTATAACGAGACATACAAACAGTCTGCTCCTATTTAAATTTATCCCAAAACTATCATCATAGCACAAATTAAGTAATTTAGTTGGGGTGTGGGGTGTGGGGTGTGGGGAGAATAAATAGAAATAGTCTCGGAGTCTCCTGTCTCGGAGTCTCCTGACTCCTGACGACCGGCTCCTATCTCCTGACGGCAGCTGATGTATTTTTTTCATTAAAGATGAGGCTAATCTCCGCCATCTTAGGGCATACTGTGAGTGTAACGAAGCACTATATTATTCAGGTTGCTTTCCCACTCCTTCCCTAGCTGAATCTCTATCTTGGAGAAGCCATTAGTCATGATCGAAATGAAAGTCGCTGGAATTGCCCTAGACGCTATCACTCGCAGTCCCATTGTACTGCTGAAGGATGGTTCCGAGCGTCGCGCCCTACCTATCTACATCGGACAAGATCAGGCTAAGGCCATTATCACCGTCCTCGAACAACAAAGACCCCCTCGTCCTCTTACCCACGATTTGATCGTTAATATTTTTAAAGCTTGGGACATGGATTTAGAAAAGATTATCATCCATTCTCTCCAAGACAATACTTTTTATGCTGTTCTCTGTCTCCAGCGCGGCGAAGTCAAAAAAGAAATCGATTGTCGTCCCAGTGATGCGATCGCTATTGCCCTGCGTACCAACAGTCCCATCTGGGTAATGGAAGAAGTGATCGCTTCTGCCTCTATTCCTGTTGATCGTGATGCGGATGAAGAGGAACGTCAAGCTTTTCGCAATTTCGTCTCCAATCTTAGCCCCTCAGACCTGATCCAACGTCGCGGTGATTTTAGTGATCAGTGATCTTGAAGCGGTCAGCCGTCGGCTAGATAAAAATGATAGTAACAGGGAAATTACGGCGGATTCAGGCTTAGTCTGGTAGATATTCTAAGTGGGAAGGCTTATCTAATCAGGAGTTGTCTGTGCCAGATGGATAAGCTGTACTGAATTTAAACTGCGTATTGAAATTTTTAGTACAAATGCTCAAACTGCCTCTCCCTGCTCCGCAGCTCTGGCGCTCCCTTGCAGTCTTAACGAGTATAGTCATTTCAAATAAGTGTGATACAGTCTAGACCGACAAAATCCTTAAAAACTCTGGGATTGATATTCTCAATTTTAATTGAAATGACTATAACTCTATAGTCATCGACTCGAAGCTTGAAAAGACCAGTCAAATTAGCACTGAAAGCTTGAGGACTAAAATTGGCAAAATTGTCCGACAACAGGCGAACTTTACCGAAAATTTGCTCTTGAATAATTGCAGGGAGTGCTGCTAAACCAGCGATTGCTTCGGCTGTAAATTCTACCAAGTAGGCTATTACCAATTTAAGCCTAGTTTTTTAGCTACTTCCTCGGCTGAAATCTCCCTTTCTCCCTTTTCAGTCTGTCTTAGAGAGTCAAGAAATTGCTGCTTAATTTCAAGTTTCACTTTTTTGTCTTGGTCAGACTCGAGTAGGATAGATTGGATAGTTTCAGCAACTATAACTGAACTTCCCCCATACATATATACTATAATAGCCGAAAACCCTTATCCATCAATGGATACGCCCCTTAACTTTTCTTAATGTACCCATGTAATTTGTAACATTTCTTAATGGACAAGAATTCTCTCTATTTGCTAGAATGATAGCCATGTATATAGAAAAAGTTCCTAACCGTAATTCCCCCCCCGCCGTTCTTCTTCGGGAGTCCTACCGAGAAGGAGATCAAGTCAAAAAAAGAACCCTGGCCAATCTCTCAAAATTACCCGATGATATTATCGACAATCTGAAACTGGCTCTTAAAGGCGCAACACTGTCCATGACTGAAGGCATTCCCAATCATTTTGAAGTGATTAGAAGTCTTCCTCATGGTCATGTAATGGCTATTTTAGAGACGATTAAAAAATTAGGTTTAGATAAAATAATCAGTGAAAAATCCTCACGAATCAGAAACTTAGTAGTGGCGATGATTGTGGCAAGAATCATCAATCCTAAATCGAAACTAGCCACAGCGAGAGGGTTTAATAGCGAGACTTGTAGTCAGAGTTTAGGACAATTGTTAGACTTAGAGAAAGCCGATGAAGACGAATTATATAACGCCTTAGATTGGTTATTAGAAAAACAAGAGAAAATTGAGAAGCACCTAGCAATTAAACACTTAGAATCAGGAACATTAGTCTTGTATGATGTCACTTCTACCTACCTAGAAGGAAATGGTTGTGAACTGGGAAAATATGGTTATAACCGAGATAAAAAGAAAGGGAAAACTCAGATAGTTTTTGGTCTGCTCTGTTCAGCCAAGGGTTGTCCGATAGCGGTAGAAGTATTTGAAGGAAACACTTCAGACGGTGCTACTTTAAGCGGACAAATTGAGAAAGTCAGAAAGGGTTGGGGGATTGAGAATGTTGTCTGGGTAAGCGATAGAGGAATTTTAACCAACTCGAAAATCAACGAATTAGTAAAACCCATAGAAGGATTAGACTATATTACTGGTTTAACTAAGCCTCAAATTCGGAAACTGGCTGAGGTAGAAGTGATTCAATTAGGATTATTTGATCAGGTAAACTTGGTGGAATTTGAGAGTGAAGATTATCCCGATGAAAGATTAATTGCTTGTCGGAATCCCTTAATCGCCCAGAAAAATCAACTACAAAGAGAGGCATTATTAGAAGCGGTAGAGAAGGAACTAGATTTGATTGTTCAGGCGACTCAAAGGGAGAAAAGAGCTTTAAAGGGTCAAGATAAGATAGCTTTGAGAGTGGGCAAGATTCTTAATCAGTTTAAGGTCAATAAATACTATAACTTAGAGATAACAGAGGAAGGCTTTTCTTATCAGCGTCAGCGGGAATTAATCGCTCAAGAAACGGCTTTGGATGGTGTGTATGTGTTAAGAACTTCTCTGGAGTCAACCTTGATGGATGCAGCGACGACGGTTAAAGCTTATAAAAGTTTGTCTCAAGTGGAGGAGGCATTTCGCTGTTATAAGTCAATTGATTTAAAGGTACGTCCTATCTATCATTATCAGGGTGATAGAGTCAAAGCTCATATCTTTTTATGTATGTTGGCTTATTATGTGGAATGGCATTTAAAACAGTGCTTGGCTCCTTTGTTATTTGAGGATGAAGAAATTGATGATGGTTCTCTGAATGTGATTAAAGCGAGTCGCAGTGAATCCGCTCAGTCTAAAGAGAGAAAAAAACGGAATCAAGAGAACCTCCCTGTGCATAGCTTTCGGACTTTGTTGGAAGACCTGGGGACAATTTGCTTGAATACAGTGGAATGTACGATTAGGGAGGGAAGTTATCGTTTTTCTAAGATAACTCGACCGACCCAACTGCAACAAAAAGCGTTAGATTTATTGGGAGTTTCCCTGATTTGTACCCAGTAACGGGGCGGCGGAAATTCTCTTAATCCCTCCTACAGCATAGGTTATGGCCTTTTGTCAACGGGGAAGTCCAGCTATAATCTTCTCAAAGCAACGATTGGCTCTAATTTAGCGGCACGATGAGCGGGAACAACACCGAAAATCAGACCGATGGCACTGGAAACTCCTAAAGCGAGAATTATGGCGGGGATTGAGACACTGGTGGTTAAAGCGGCAAAAATTCCCGCTAGATACATTCCTTGAATGCCGACAAAAATGCCGATAATTCCGCCAGTGGTAGCTAAAATCACCGATTCAATGAGGAATTGACCTTTTATATCCCCTTCTTTCGCTCCTAAAGCCTTTCTTAACCCGATTTCTTGGGTTCTCTCCGTGACTGACACGAGCATAATATTCATGACACCGATTCCCCCGACAAAAAGGGAAATACTAGCGATCGAGGCTAACATTCTAGTTAAACTATCGTTAGTTTCTTTGGCCATTTCTAGGATTGCGGTTTGGGGGAAAATCTGCACATAATTCTCGTCGCTGACCTGATGACGCATTTGCAGCAGGTTGCTAATCTGAAACTGGGCGGCTTTAATTTGGCTGGAGTTTTTGGCCAAGACAGAAATATGAGTTAGGGGAATGCCAAAGATAGAGCTGCGGCCTTGAACCCGATTAGACATGGTAGTTAGGGGAATTAAAGCTCGATCATCCTGATTAGCCTCAAATAAGGAGCCTTTCGCCTGTAAAACTCCAATGACTTGAAAACTAAGATTGCCGATGCGAAGATTTTCGCCGACGGGATTGCGATTACCAAAGAAATTTTTAGCTAATTCCGATCCCAAGACAATCACGCGATTATCCCGTTTCAGGTCAGATTCCATAATAAATCTACCTTTAGATAGTTGACGGTTACGCACGTTTAGGTAATCGGCTCCCACCCCGACTAGGGGGCTATTACTGGTTCTATTACCGAAGGATAAGATTGTTTTCCCGCTGAATTCGGGAGAAATGGCGGCAATGGCGGGAACTTGAGATGCGATCGCTTGAGCATCTTCGTAGGTGAGCGGCCGGGGATTAGGAATTGTCCGCCGGACATTGCGCGAGGAGGTGGAAACAAATAAAACATTCGGACCGAGGGCTTCAAACTGCTCTAGGGCGACTTTTTGCGCTCCTTCACCCACTCCCACTAGGGCAATGACGGAGGCGTTACCGATAGCAATTCCCAGCATGGTTAGACCACTACGCAGTTTATTGGCCATCAAAGCGGAAAAAGCCATTTTCAGGTTTTCGAGCATTTCCATGGTTAGTTATATTCAGTAATCAGTAAACAGTAAACAGTAAACAGTAAACAGGGATAAAGATGAAGATATAGCGTTTTTCAGTCTGCTGAGGTACAAAAGTTATGGGTTTTAGGCAAAAGGCAAGAGGCAAAAGGGAAGAAAAACAAGTGTACTTCACTAGCTTAGGAAACGCTATAAATAAATAACTAATTAACTAATTCACTTACATCTGATAACTAAATAACTAATTAACTTAAAACTTACATCTGATAACTGATAACTGATAACTGATAACTGATAACTGATAACTGATAACTGATTAGCGTGCGGAAATTTGGATCGTTTCTGGTTTACTTAAATCGCCGGTAATAGTTAAACTGCGCCGATTAGCGTTGAGATGACGGACAATTTTATAGATAGCTTCAACTTGGTCACTAGCCCCGATTTTGGCCGCTAGAGTGGCTAGGTCAAGAGAAGTTCCCGTTTCCCGAACAACTTGCACGATTTTTCTTTGTAAATCCAGAATAGAAGCGGCGGCTTTTTTCCCTGCTTCTACCCCGGGTTGATGGTAGGCGTTAATGTTAACTAAACTAGCATAGAAACTAACGGCCCGTTCGTAGAGGGCAATTAAAGCTCCTACCTGACGGGGAGTAACCTCTGGGATAGTGATAGTGATAGAGTGACGACTATTTTCGTATAAAGCTTGTCGAGTACCTTGCAGTAATCCTGAGAGGAAATCGCCAGCAGTGGAGCCGGTTTCCACTTCCATGGAGTCTCCTTGTCGGTCTTTTAACACTTCAATAAAAGTGGCGAAGAAATTGGGAATCCCTTCGCGTAATTGTTGGACGTAGGCGTGTTGGTCCGTAGAACCTTTGTTACCATAGACGGCGATGCCTTGGTACACCTTATTGCCATCGAGGTCTTTTTCTTTACCGAGGGACTCCATGACCAATTGTTGCAGATAGCGGCTAAAGAGATAGAGACTGTCTTTGTAGGGCAGAATCACCATATCTTTCTCTCCCTTGCCGTTGCCCTCATGATACCAAGCTAGAGCCAGTAGGGCGCTAGGATTTTTTTTCAGGTTGTGGACGCGGGTGGCGATGTCCATTTCTTTGGCCCCGGCTAACATTTCATCGATGTCGATACCCTGCAAAGCGGCCGGGAGAAGACCGACGGCGGATAGTTCGGATGTACGACCACCGACCCAATCCTGCATGGGGAAACGAGTTAGCCAATCTTGGGCGTATTTGTCCAGTTGGCTACCAGGCATAGTGACGGCGACCGCGTGTTGGGGAAAGTCTAAATCTTGTTTTTCGTAAGCGTTGCGGACTTCTAACATTCCGTTTCTCGCTTCGGGAGTGCCGCCGGATTTACTGGTGACGATAACCAGGGTGGTAGCTAGGGGTAAATGGGCTAAGGTGCGATCGATGCCTTTAGGGTCGGTATTATCAATAAAAGCAATCTCTAAGGGGGGATTAAGGGGGGATAGAGCCTCGGCAACGAATTGGGGACCCAAAGCAGACCCCCCGATGCCTACACAGAGAATATGGCTAAATTTTCCCCGATTGGGCGGCTTAATCGCTCCGGAGTGAATTTTCTTGACAAATTCTTTGATCTGTGCTAGGGGTTCGGTGATTTCGTCCCGCAATTCCTGGTTAGGAGCGAGTTCAGGAGCGCGCAGCCAGTAGTGGCCGACCATACGCTGTTCGTCGGGATTGGCGATCGCACCCTGTTCTAAAGCTGTCATATCTTGGAAAGCACGCTCAAATTTTGCTTCTAGACCTTTGAGAAAAGCCTCATCGAAGGGAATCCGACTGACATCGAGATAAAGTTCTAGGTTAGGGTGATAGTATAACCAATCTTGGTAACGTTGCCAGAGTTGCAGATTATCCATAAAAAAAAGCGAAATTTTTGTTTAATTACTCGTTTAGGGGAGATAGGATTCTATCCTCTCCAATCATCATACAGGTAGTTTTAGGCTAGAAGTTGACGGTTAAGCATATATTAGGGGTTGGCAAAATACTAACAGTGACTGAACTGTCCCCTAATTGTTCGGTTTGCTGGTGTTGGCTGTTGATTTTTTAACCGGTCCTATGGCTATCTACTCATCCCCTCTCAAAATCGGTAACTTAGAAGTGCATAGCCGCGTCTTGCAATCACCTTTATCCGGTGTCACCGATTTAGTTTTTCGGCGCTTGGTGAGACGCTTTGCTCCCGATTCCATGCTCTATACCGAGATGGTCAATGCGACAGAAATCTCCCAGCTGCAAGAGTTACCGCAATTGATGGTTATCGGGGACAAAGAACAACCAATTAGTATGCAGTTATTTGATTGCCGTCCCGATTTTATGGCTGTAGCGGCGGAAAAAGCGGTTAAAGAAGGAGCGATGACCATCGATATTAATATGGGTTGTCCTGTTAATAAAATTACTAAAAAAGGCGGCGGTTCTTCGCTTTTACGACAGCCAGAAATTGCCGAGCAAATTGTTAGGGAAGTGGTGGGAGCGGTATCGGTGCCGGTAACGGTGAAAACTCGCTTGGGATGGAACGCCCAAGAGATTAATATTATCGATTTTGCCCGTCGTTTAGAAGATGCGGGAGCGCAAATGTTGACCCTGCACGCACGCACTAGGGAACAGGGTTATCACGGGCCGGCCGATTGGCAATGGATTAAACGGGTGAAGGAGGTTTTATCGATTCCTGTCATCGCTAATGGTGATATTGTTTCTGTGGAAGCGGCGATTAATTGTTTGGAATTTACTCGGGCCGATGGGGTGATGTGTTCGCGGGGAACCCTCGGTTATCCCTATTTAGTGGGGGAAATCGATTATTACCTCAAAACAGGCAAAAAGTTGCCGAAACCCACCTCTATTGACCTGTTAAGCCTAGCTAAAGAGCATTTACAGGGGCTATGGCTATACAAGGGACAACGCGGTATCTGGCAAGCGCGGAAACATCTGGCTTGGTATTGTCAGGATTTTACCGGTGCGGCGGTTTGGCGCGATCGGTTTTCGCGCATCGAATCCTTGGGGGAGGGCTGTGATTTAATTGATGGAGCTATCGCCCAATTAAACCTTGAAAACGAGAATATTTACAGATAACGGTGCTATAAGCTGTAGAACTCGACGAACCTGTGCTGGTTCGTCAGCATCATCGACAAGGTACATTTACTACCTAAGCCTGCTCACGGGTTTCAGCTTCATGGCGCAATTTGCTTGACTGCTCCTAACTATCGATAATATCAGGTCGGGAGCCAATAAACCCAACGCTTTCCCAATAAGCAACTAGCTCCAGCCCTGTTTTAGGAGGATTTTGTAGATAACTCATTCTCTAGCTCTGAAGGTAGATCTAGGCTGATGTTCACGGTATTTCTTTAACGTTCAATGACCTGTCTTTGATTATATCCGATATATTCAGTTAAACGAAGGCTGCATCTCATTTTTCTAAATCTACTAAGTTGGGATTTTTAAGGCGAAACTCTCTGCTAAAATCGGGCGTTACTTCCGAACTCATACCCGACAATTCCGCATCAGAGCGGTGAATCCTGCTTGGGCAAAATGTTTGTCATAAGCGAGTGCTTCTCTGATTTCATTTTCTTCCATTATTTTGAAAGATACGCAATCTGTATGACTCCATGCTTTGTCTTTACGCTGTTGATATAGTCTTAATCCTTGTTCAAATTGCTCACTGGTTTGGGGAACAATACGAACATTGGGGTTAGAACGCAAATTTTGAGTTAGCTCTATGGCTAAGTCACGGAAATACTCACCACGTTTAGAAAAGTCGTTTAAGACTTCGATGAGGACGGCTTCACTGGTAACGATATAGACGGGATGCAATGTTTTTGATAGCTGAACAGCTTTTTTATGCAAATTATCACTGGGGTTAAGAAGGGCAACCCAATAACCTGTATCGGCGAAAACGACTCTCACTAACTATCCTGTTGCTGTTGATAATGGTCAAAGTTTTGGGCTAAGTCTTTTGGTAGTTTTGCCCATTCTTCATTGGGGATTTTGGCAGAAAGTCGGGCGGCTAATTCCCAGATTGGTTCTGCATTATAGTCAAATTTAATATTTGCGAAAGAGAAGCTTTCGATAGGTGTTTGATTATTCATAGGTGTATTTGATTTAGAAGAAATCAGTTTTTCTAATTTCGAGATCGCTTCTTGTTCACTGCGCCAAGCTTGATCGCGTAGTTGGTTAGCTTTGAGAACTAGATCGCCAATTTCATTTCTAATAGCTGGTTCAGGTAATGGAATATGGACAGAAGAAAACATTTCTTTATCAACTTCAAGAATTACCGAACCATAGGAACATCGAGTCATGAGACAGTAGCCATAATCTGAGGCTAACCAAGCATAAAGATAACCTGCATTAATATCATCAGATGCTAGAATCCGAGTTGCATCTTCACTAGCTGTCCATGCTGCCATGTATTTAGGAATAATCTGTACTTTCCCAATCGTGCCAGAACGAGTAACAGCGATCATGTTTTCTTCTAGTTGAATTTCAGGTAAATCTTTGGTATGTGCGCCCTTGGCAAGTCGTTTAACATCGATTGGATCGACTTGAAAAAGTTGTTTACTACTAAGCATAGGAATACCACCTTTGTCAACATAAGTGCGTTCTCTAAACTTTGTAATTGCTCTAACTTCTTTAGTAACTCGCTGATCGCCAATTTTAGTAATCTCAACAGGTAATTTCGCTAGTTGTTTTTCAGCAGCGATCGCTTCGGGATTGTGAAAACTTGCTTCTAAGCGTCCCATGAGTTGAGAAGCTTTGATCGTAGTCGTAAAAGACGCACTACCACGCAGAGCAATATCTTTGAGATAGGGTAGATTTAAACGTTCATGGAGAAGGCGATCGGCTTCATCTAACAAATGATTTGCTTCATCACGCAATTCTCCAGCTTGGCACATCAAGCGACCAATTTCAATCCGGCGAATTGGTTGTAAATCAGGGATTAAAACTTTTCCAAGATGTTCTGGTTTTATATAACTAACAACTGAACCACAAGATGTTTGAGTTAACTGAGGGCGACCATAGCGACTACGCAAAAACACAGCTATATAACCTGCTGTATCAGGATCATTAGCTCTGAGGCGAATAGCATTTTCTGAGAGGGCTTTACCTGCAAATATTTCAGTGGCTAGACTGATATTACCTACAGTTCCATAAGAAGAAATTAGTATGTCCCACTTTTGGATTATTAATTTATCTAAGCCTTTAGTCTGCTTACAACTTAAATAATTTTCTACTCTAGGGCGTAAACTAATAATCTCTGAGCCAGAAAGAAATGGAAAACCGTGTTCAGCATCTACATAAATTCGCTTGAAACGAAAGCCATCAAGAGCTTCCTGACAAAGACCTTCCTTGCCATAAAGTGGGATGAGAGGTAAACCACTATTTGTCAAAGCTGTAACTGCATTATGAGCCTCAATGCTAAAAGCAGAAGCCTCTAGACGCACACCAGCAGCCAGGACTTCACTGAGTTTGATCGTCGTCGATAGTTTCTCCGACTCATCATCAGGTATCTCTGGCGTGTAATCAGATTTAAAAGCGTAAGTTACCATCCTAGTACCACCTTTTTCTTCCACTCAATAAACTCATTAGCTACCAAATCCGTATCATCATCCTCAACTTTCTGACGAGGTAGCGGTCTAGCCACACCTTCACCCGTTGCCGTTCGCTCGATCAAAGGGATTGACTCTGGATTAGTTGGAACCAGTATCTCTTCCCCTTCCTCATTACGTCTGTAGGTGATGTTACCCCGTTTGTCATGTCCGATCGCCTTCACCTGTGCCATAAAGATTTCATAATCAGACATTGTTCCTTGATCGATTTCCTTTTCAGTCTTTTTCTGAAGAATCAAAACCGAAGTTTGCGTCCCATTGTGAGGCTGAAAAGTATCAGGATGTAGGTCAATCGAAGCAACAATTCGGCAATGCTTAATTAACCAATAACGCACATAAAGTAACCCAGGAGCGCCCAAAATTGCATCAGGTAAAACGATTCCCATCCGTCCCCCTGGTTTCAAAAATTGCCAGCATCGTTCAATAAACAAGATCTCAGGTGATGCAGAACCCTGAAGTTGTTCTGTTGGCTCCCAACCAGACTCAGTTTCTTTCCAAACATAGGCAAGCTGATATTGCTTTAAGGTTTCTTCATCCTTAATGGGTAGCTTTGAACCAAAGGGGGGATTGGTTGCAATTACATCAAAATGACCCAGATCTTTCTCACTGCGTAAAGTTTTTGGATCGATAGCTAAAGCCGTGGCAAATTGTTTCCGAAAACTATCTTCCCATTGATGAGGATGTAACAGAGAATCTTGTCTAAGAATATTTCCAGAGCCGTCATTGTTCATCACCATATTCATCTTGGTCGCTTTGACTAAATCTGGATTAATATCAATCCCAAAGAAATTAATTTTAGCTGTTTCTTGAATTTTAGAATTGAGTGCATTTCGCATCCAAGGATCTGACTGCTCAGTTACTCCTGCTTGTAGTTTTAACTTTTTGATTACCTCATTCATTGCAATTACCAAAAAGCCACCCGTCCCACAGGATTGATCGAGAATCTTATCAGTGACTTTCGGCTCCAGCATACGAATAGTCATTTTTTGCACATTTCGAGGTGTGAAAAATTCACCACGATCGCCCCTTAAATTTGCGCCAACCAGTTCTTCATAGGCTTTCCCTTTAACATCAATATTTGTACTCAGAAAGCTATAGCGTTGAAGCTCACCGATAATATAAGCTAAAGAACGAGGTTGAAGTTTAATTTCATCATTAGCATCAAAAATAGCAGGGTATTGCTTTTTAACTGCGCTAAAAATCTTGCTAATGCGATTAAAAACAGTTAACCGACCATCATTACTCTTTTTCTCTTTCGCTGTTGCATAAAATTCTAAAGGATTAGGAAAATTACGCTCATCATGAATCTTGCAAAAAATAACCTTTAAAAGCTCAAAAAAAGCAGGTTGTTTTTGTAGCCCATCCGTTACATAAATATGATCGTGGCAAATCTTAAAAGAAAACAGTAAATTATCACCAACTGCATTCTTTAGTGACTCACGAGTTGGGCGATCAACTTCCTCAACATTACCATTCTTAGAAGGAATATCATTAGGCTCTTCATACTCAATGCCTTCCTCTGTCCTAATTCGACGCAAGACGGTCTTTTTCCTACCATTTGTCCACATCCCCCACTCAGAGTTATCACAAGCCGCCATATAAGATCGAAGCTGCTCAATCCCGTCTTTACTAGCAGATGGCGATATCGAGTCCTTTTTACACTCAATAACGATCCAAATATTTTCCTGATTGTGTTGATCCCCCTCACGGAAAATAGCCAGATCCACTCGAACAGTCTTACTACCCTGCTTAACTGGATACTCAACCTCGATCTGTTCTGGCAAATAGCCCAATTCCAGCACCAATCGACGCTCGATGTTCTGGCGAACATATTCTTCGGGCGTATCATTACGGGTTTTCTGGTCTATGAAATCACAGACCTTGCCATCTGGAAGTGTTGCTACAAGCTTGGACATTGCCCTCCCCCCACAAAGAAAATTTACCTTCCTTAATGTTTTACCGGTAAATGATCTGCTATGACCAACTGCTTATTTTAAATTTACAGGCTGGAAGAACTGATAGCGGGTCAACCGTTGGCCGTCAACCCAGACCAAGTTGATCGGCGATCGCACTGACCCGCTATCATGAACCTTGAATAATATTATTAGTCTAACTCTCGGTCGGGTGCAGTGATTGGTTAGATCGCTCCTAATTCTTACCTATAATCTTGTCATACTCGGAGTGCGACCCAACCCAGAACCAAACTATCTTTTCTTCATCTGACTTCTTAATCCCTAATGCTCGCCATCCAATGCCGACTCTGACTGACCAGATTTTTTCTCTTGGTTTCACCTCTTTGAACTCTAGGCTGGGGTGAAATGGATTTTCTTTCCAAATCTCGTAATTTTTCTTGGCTGTTTCTTGTACCCTTTGCGGCAAACTGAGAAAAAGTTGACGAAACCTCTTGGTTCTGGCTGACTTCATTCTTCTCCAAAACCTTTATCTTCTGTTCTCCCCTCTTGTTCTTCTATCAGGGCTTCCTGTGCCATTGTTATTAAAGCTCCCAATTCCAGATCTTCGCTAGAAAGGCTTTGCTGCCATTTTAATTCACTTTCAATGTCTTCCAGCAATTGTTGAGCAAGTTCATCCTGAAGAGACTCTGGCAGTTTCTGGATTTCTGTGAATGCTTTTTGCAACAGAGTAGTCATATTTTGTTAATGTTTTACAGGCATCGGACTATTTTACCACCTCCCGAGTCGAGTCATCCCACCATAACCTCACGGATTACTGCTCCGGGTAGAAGGTCGATAGCATCAGGTTGTAAATAAAGCTCGATCGCCTCCTGTATATTGTTGAGAGCTTCCTCTTGTGTAATACCGGCAGATGTGCATCCGGGCAGTTCCGGACACCAAATTGCCCATTCGTTTGTATCGGGATCGGGTTCAAGTATAACTCGCCATTTTATAGGGACTAAATCCTTAGAGAACTACCCAAGATGATAACAGATGGACTCTTCTAGGTTCTGTGTGATAAGTTTAACTTACAATATGATTGATCGATCTTTGTGTCCTTTGTGTCTTTGTGGTTCGTTCCACCCCCTCGCTCTTGAGGAATGTATCTTAGAATACATTTTACCCACCAAACCTGGGAGAGCCGGCAAATTAGAAAATTCCCTTAAGCTTCTAATTCATGACCTTAAGTTTAAGGATGTTCCAGTTCCCTACACTTTTGCTTGATTCATCTTTACATCTGACAACGCCTATCCTCTTGCCAGTAGCTGTTGAAAAGCAAAATGATCAAATCCTAGAGAACCGCTTGGATATTTGTTTGATTCTTGGCCAATTCTGCCAATGTCATTCCCTTTGTAAGTCGTTCAATTTCACTGCATCAGCTTAATTCCTTGCCAATGAATCAAATAAAGACAAAGACTTTACCGCTAGTTTTGGCAACTATTCTCGGTGTGAGAGGAGGAGGCAGATTTTGCTGCCGTTTCCTCTTGATAGCTAAGACAGGATTAGTTTTTGCGGTAAAAAATCTTACTGCCTTGGTCACTGACAAAATGACAATTGCGGTAGGACCGCCAGAGAGATCTGAAAATCGGTTCTTTCGAGACGCGATAATAGTCTCCTAAGACGGGACGGATAGCCTCGGTTGCTTCTTGGAGATGATAGTGGGGAATAGTGATAAAAATATGATGGGCGACGTGGGTACCAATTTGGTGATGGATGGGATTAAAGATGCCATAATCGCGATCGATGGTAGAAAGCGCTCCTTTGAGAAAGTACCAATCTTGACCGCGATACCAGGGAATATCATCTTCAGTGTGGTGTAGGAATGTCACTAGGTCCAACCAAACCACAAAGACGATATAGGGCATGATGTAGTAGTTAAACAGAAACCAAAAGCCGTAGCTGATACCCACCCCGATTAATAGACCTAACATAAAGGTACAGCAAACGGTGCTAGTCAGTACCTGCCACCGTTCCGAGGGGCGAAAGAGGGGGCTTTCGGGCATAAAATGGGACCCCTGTTTATTAGGAGAACGACGGAAAAGATAGAGGGGATAAACAAATAAAATTAGCTGAAAACGAGCTAATTTTTCGTACCAAGCCATATTGTTATACTGGGTTTCCGTGACGGGATACCAACTTTCATCGGTGTCGATATTGCCAGTATTAGCGTGATGGGTGCGATGACTGATGCGCCAACCGTGGAAAGGTACGAGAATAGGAGTATGACTGAGATGACCGATTAAGTTATTTAACCAACGATAACGGGAAAAGGAACCGTGACCGCAATCGTGACCGACGACAAATAAGGCCCAAAACATGGTTCCCTGCATAAACCAAAAAAGGGGGAAAAACCATGCTTGATTAATCTGGTAAGTTATCCAGTAAAGCAGGGTAATGATGCCAATATCAAAAAAAAAGTAGGCTAAAGAGCGAAAAACGCTTGATTGGAAGCAACGGGCCGGGATAGCTAGACGGATATCCTGTAGGGTAAATGGCAAAAATTCTCTTTTTAGGGCAGGTTTAGGTAGGGTTTGGGACACTAGGTTATAACTTAAGATGGATAACAGGGCAGTATTGACGAAGGCTTGAGTAGCTCAAGTTTTCTGTTTCTCGGTGCGCTATCTTTTCTCTATCTCAGCTAGGAGCAGATAAAACCAAGCGATCGAGCGAATTTCGTCTAACTCACTGGAATTTTATTGTAGGGCTTAATGTAACTTAACAAAAGCCCCTAGGGAAAGTCCCCAGAAGGGTCGTTAGGAAGTACATTCCCTGTTTTATAGTTCAAGTCCGTTAAAACCCAAAAAAAGGGCGAACAAAATTCACCCTAACAGATAAAGTAATCATCCTACAAACTGCCGATGAACTGATCAATGCGATCGAATCCTTTTTCAATCGTCTTTAGGTCTGTAGCATAGGAAAGACGAATACAATCATCAGCACCGAAAGCAATACCGGGGATAGCAGCCACTTTTTGGGTTTCTAGGAGTTTCTGACAAAAATCCCGGGATTTTAAACCAGTTTGACTAATATCGATAAACACATAAAAAGCACCGTTGGGAGTAGGACAATTGAGTCCAGGGAGCGATCGCACTCGTTCTAAAATATACTGTCGGCGCTCGCTAAAAGCTTTGACCATTTCCTCGATGCAATCTTGGGGACTCTCTAAAGCAGCGATCGCGCCGTACTGGGCAAAAGTGCAGACATTAGAGGTACTATGACCTTGGATCTTAGTCATGGCCTTGACAATTTCCACCGGTCCTGCTATGTAACCGACGCGCCACCCCGTCATCGAGAAAGCTTTAGCAAAACCATTACTAATAATACTGCGCTGAAAGATTTCCGGACCAAAAGAAGCGATACTGCGGTGAATTGCGCCATCGTAGAGGATTTTCTCGTAGATTTCATCAGAAACGACTAAAATATCCTTTTCAACCACAATTTCTGCTAAAGCTGCGATTTCTTCGGGAGTATAGACAATGCCGGTGGGATTAGAGGGAGAATTGAGAACAAATAATTTAGTTTTCGGTGTAATTGCCGCTTCTAGCTGTTCGGGGGTGATTTTATACTGATTCTCTAGGCTAGTGTTGACTATAACCGATGTTCCTCCCGCTAACGTCACCATTTCAGGATAACTCAACCAGTAGGGTGCGGGAATAATTACTTCGTCCCCCGCTTCAATTAACGCCATGATTAGATTGTAGAGAGACTGTTTACCCCCATTGGTAACGATGATATTATCGGCATTGTATGCTAGTTGATTATCCCGCAGCAATTTCTCGGCGATGGCTTTTCTTAACCCCGCTTCCCCGGCAGCCGGTCCGTAGCGAGTTTTTCCCTCATCGAGGGCCTTTTTCGCGGCAGCTCTGATGTGAGTGGGTGTGTCGAAATCTGGCTCCCCGGCGCTAAAACTACAGACATCTTCGCCGTTTTTCTTCATTTCCTTGGCCAGAGAGTCGATAGCTAGGGTAAGGGAGGGGGTGACTTGATTGACTCGTGACGCTAGTTTCATAGTATTTTACCCTGACAGGGCTTTTCTGATGACCTACACAACCTTTAGTATTGTCCATCACCTCGATTGTTCTGGGTGTTTTTTTATATAATCTCCGGAATTGCGGCGCTTAGGGATGGGTGTGGGGTGATGGGGAAGTGGGGTGTGGGGTGATGGGGTGATGGGGAGAACAAAGCTGCTTTTTGCCTTTTGCCTTCGTTATTGAGGATTTTTTCTTTTCGGGGGTTTTTGTTTGCTGGTAGGGAGTAGGGGAGCGGTTAATTTTTCGTAGAGTTCAAAGAGGTATTCAATACGGTTTAATTCACTGGTAAAGGGTTGGGGACGATAACACAAATCAACAGCTTTGTCAAGTTTTTGGTGAGCTTTGAGCAAGTCGGGAGGCATGGTTAAGGTATCGTATAAATCCGCAAGGCTACTATCGGGATATTTTACCCTAGTATCTAGCACAGCTTGAGCGCAAGTTTCGACGGTTTGTTTTTGTTTGTCGGTGATATTTTCTGGAAAGGGGTAGTTATTATAAACAATATCTTTTGAGTAACGATAATCACTTTTTAATCTGCCACAGACATATTTAACCCATGCCATGTGCATTTCTGAAGTTAAAATACCAAATAAATATAGATTGGCATTAGGAATTAATAAAACTTGATCATTACCAATCACATTTTTATTCATAAAACCTATCGGAATATATTTTCTTCTTTCAGATGAGACACGGGGAACAAGTAAATAATTAGTATCAGGTTGTGCTATTTGACAGAATAGAGTAGGTGTCGCCGCAAATTTACGAGTAGCAGCAGCTTTACTTTTTAATCTAAAATTTTTAACCCTATCTACTCTTTTGATGACTTCTGGTAATGTCTTTAATTCCCTGGGAGAAATATCAAGTAACCATAGACAGTAGCGACTATAACCATTAATAAATTCTTGCGCTCCTGTATAAGGTTTAATCCATTTTTCTGCCTTCGGCTCTAATTTAAAAAATTCTTCTTTTTCTGGTTCTGTAAAAATAAAATTACCACCATCTCTTGGCATACTACCAAAACGCATTAATGGAACATTAGATAAGGGAAAACTTCGGTTATTAATAATGATGTCACTTCCATCAACCAAATAAGGATTAACATTATTCGACTGAACAACTAATGATTCACCTTGAATATCTTCATAATCAAATAGGATTTTAGTTGTTATATTAAAACTTCCAAAGCCAATAATAACACAATGAACTGCAGCGTTTCCTTTTGCTTCATTACTCCATTTAAAAGTACGATGGGCAAAATGAATTTTTAAATGATATTTTTGAAAAAGAATATTCCAAAGTAATGCAACTTGCTCCCCTTGAGATATAGAATTTGTGGAAACAAAAGCAACCCTGATTCTATTGCCCTGAATTATTTGAGCAGCCTTAATATACCATGCACACACATAATCTAAAACGCCTATTCCTTTCTCACCGTCGAAAACATAAGCCATATCATTCCTTTGCTCATCGTTCATAATCATCGCACCAACAAAAGGAGGATTCCCTAAAATAAAATTGAGCTTCTCTTTTGAGATAAGTTCCTCCCAATCAATCCGTAAGGCATTTCCATTAACAATCTTTGCCGCTTTCTTTAATGGTAAACGCACAAAATACTGACCAAAAGTATTACTAACCTTAACATTCATCTGATGATCAATTAACCACATTGCCACCTCTGCCACCCTCACCGCAAACTCATCGTATTCAATACCAGCAAACTGATTGACATCTACCTGAATAATGGTACTAATATCTGTTACTAACTGCCCCGTTTTATCTAATTTATCTAACTCCTGTAATACCAAAATCTCTAAATCTCGTAACTCCCGATAGGTAATAATTAAAAAATTGCCGCAACCACAGGCAGGATCGAGAAAATATAAATTAGCAATCTTTTTCTGAAATTCTAGTAATTTATTGCGATTGCCTTTAATCTTCTCAAATTCCCTGTGTAAATCATCTAAAAATAACGGTTTAATAACCTTTTGAATATTTTTCTCGGAGGTATAATGCGCCCCTAAATTGCGTCGCTCTTTTGGATTCATTACCGCTTGAAACATAGAGCCAAAAATAGCAGGGGAAATTTTTCCCCAATCAAAAGCACAAGCTTCTAATAACATGACTCGCATCTTGCTATCAAAAGCCGCTAAAGGTAAAGACTCCTCGAATAACTTGCCATTTATGTAGGGAAATTGAGTTAAATTTTCATCGAGATTTTTTAATCTTTTTTCTTCTGGTGTATTCAAAAGCTGAAAAATAGCATCAATGTGCATCGCCAAATCACTGCCATCTTCTTTGGTATGTAAATCGATATATTCCCAGAAAATCCCCTTATTAAAAATACCCGTATCATCGGCAAATAAACAAAATAATAAACGCACTAGATAAACTTCTAAATTATGCCCCATATAACCAATTTCTTTGAGGCAATCATGAAGTTTTCCCATTAACTCGGCAGCTTGGAGATTGACGGGATCTTCGTCTTTATAAACTCGCTTTTCGTAACCAGCAATAAAATCAAATAAATGAACATTATCAACAAAATTACTTAATTCAAATTCCCATTGATTGCCCGAATCTAAATCATATAATTTAAACCGTTGAAAATCCGAGACTAAAATATAACGCGGTAACTCATGTTCCTTTAAATTGGGAAAATAATCCTTAGCCTGTTGTGTGGCTTTTTCTAAATCTTTCCCCTTCGATTTATGCTCAACTAAAATCGTTCCTTTCCAGAGTAAATCAATAAAACCCTGCTTATTATCTGCTTTTTTTATCGGTTGCTCAAAACTAGCTACCCTACGCCGTGAAATGCCAAAGACATTAAAAAAATCATTCCAAAAAGACTGAGATTCTGCTTTTTCTGAAGTCTCTCCTTCCCACTCTTTTTGAAAAGCGATGGCGCGATTTTTAATTTCATTCCAACTTAAAGGCATAGTTTTAACTCCTTATCTTTCGCCGGTTTGCTCAAAGATAGTAGAAAATGGTGTAGGGAGCCAGATGCAGTCAGCAAGGGATACAGATAAGTAGCTGGTTATAATTAAATTGAAGATAAATTTTAGGTTCGATCCCCCCTGCCCCCCTTGATAAGGGGGGTGCCGATAGGCGGGGGGATCTCCCCTTGATAAGGGGGGTGCCGATAGGCGGGGGGATATCCCCTTAATAAGGGGGGTGCCGATAGGCGGGGGGATATCCCCTTAATAAGGGGATATCCCCCCTTAGTCCCCCCTTAATAAGGGGGGCATCTGATAATTTTTAACGCCTACCTACTTAGTTTCCATTTTAGGTGATTTTTTGGTAAACTACAAGGGAAGCTAGAAATTAGTAACGCCTTGAGAATTGTAGCCGCTTAGTTACCAATCTAGTTATTGACTCGAAGGAACAACTTATCGCTATGTCCAAAACTCTCTACGAACAAGATTTTCAAGTATGGCTCGCAACAACAATTAGCCACCTACAGAAGCGGGAATTTGCTGCGCTGGATACTGATAACTTAATTGAGGAGTTAACCGAGTTGGGAAAATCGGAAAAAAGAACTTTAGAAAGTAATTTGATGATTCTTTTAGCTCATTTGCTCAAATTAAAAGTACAGCACGACGCACCGCCATCAATGAAGGATAGCTGGTATTGTTCTATTATTGAGCATCGCCAGCGAATTGAGAAAAACTTACGCGATACTCCTTCCCTGAAATCCTATCTAGAAACTGCTATCGAGGAAGCTTATCCAGATGCTCGTCAAGTGGCAATTAAGGAAGGGAAACTTGCTCAATTTGGTGTTCGGATTCCCCCAGAAAATGATTATCCTCAAATTTGTCCTTTCTTGCCAGAGCAAATCTTAGATGAGAACTTCTATGGCAATTGACCAAATGTGTCTCAGCTTATAATAATATGAACAACCACAAAGGCACAAAGGACACAAAGATTAGGTTTTTCTGGCAACCCTAACTAGGGTTTGCTGAATAAGTAGGGGCGAAGCATTCGGATAGAAAATCTACCTTTTCACCGATAGGTTATTGTCCGAATGCTTCGCCCCTACAGGACGCGGACCGATGAAGACGCAAGGTTTTGAACGACGATTCTCTCAAAATCTTGCACCTGTGGGAGCGAGAAAAGCCCCAAAACCTTTACTTTGCCTACATTTCAAATTTATTCAGCAAACCCTAACTAAAACTTACCTGAACAAAAGCCCCCAGAAAACATCACTTTCTAGGGGTTTAATTACAATTGACGGAAAACAAACTTATGGGGAGGTTAACCTCCAGCCACCGCAGGAACGATACTGACTTCATCGCCATCTTTTAAGGGGGTTTTTGTCCCATTGAGGAAGCGAATATCTTCACTGTTGACGTAGAAATTTAAAAAGCGCCGGGGTGCGCCCTCTTCATCGCATAAGCGGGCCTTAATACCGGGGAAACTTGCTTCTAAGGATTCGATTAAATCACCGACACTACTAGCACTACACTCGATGGTAGCCTTATTTTCTGTAAATTTTTGCAGGGGAGTAGGAATGAGAACTTTTACGGCCATAGATATCAAGGAAAAAGTGGAAAGGACAGTAAGCTGCGCGCAAATTTAAATTGCTTGTGGAGATGAGGCAAGGGGATAATTGCCCCATCATCCCTGAACATCAATTCTAGACGAGAACCTGTTGCCATTCGAGGCGTTCGAGGGTGCGGGAACGTTCCAGGGCCCGTTCAAAGCTTTCTAATTTCGGTTCGATTAACAGGGGTTCACCGATATAACCCTGTACCGCTTCTTGGGTTTTTAGACCATTACCGGTGATATAAACAACTGTGGTTTCTTCGGGGTCGATTTTACCCGCTTCTACTAATTTTTTCAAGACGGCGATGGTTGTACCGCCTGCGGTTTCCGTGAAAATGCCCTCCGTTTCTGCCAAAAGTTTAATACCTTCGATAATTTCGGCATCGGTGACGGATTCAATATTACCGCCGGTTTTACGCGCAATATCAAGGGCATAAACACCATCGGCGGGATTACCAATAGCGATCGATTTGGCGATAGTATTGGGTTTAACTGGGGCGACAAAATCCCGTCCTTCCTTGAAAGCTTGGGCAATGGGGGAACAACCCTCCGCTTGAGCGCCACTAAAACGCACTGCTTTATCTGCCACCAAACCGACTTTGACGAATTCTTGGAAGCCTTTATAAATCTTGGTAAAGAGGGAACCACTGGCTAAAGGTGCGACAATATGGTCGGGGAGTTTCCAGCCTAATTGTTCAGCTACTTCAAAGCCTAAAGTTTTGGAACCTTCGGAATAGTAGGGACGCAGATTGATGTTGACAAAACCCCAACCGTAGGTATTGCCCACTTCTGAACAGAGACGGTTAACTTGATCGTAGTTGCCTTTAACTGCCATTACCGTGGGATTATAGATTAGGGTGCCGAGAATTTTGCCCGCTTCTAAATCGGAGGGAATGAAAACACAACAGTCTAAACCGGCGTGAGCAGCAATAGCGGCGGTGGAATTGGCGAGATTTCCCGTACTAGCACAGGAAACGGTAGTAAAACCTAATTCTTTGGCCCGGGTAAGGGCGACGGATACCACTCTATCTTTGAAGCTGAGAGTGGGCATATTGACGGCATCATTTTTAATGTAGAGATTTTTTAGACCCAAGCGCCGGGCTAAACGGTGGGATTTAACTAGGGGAGTCATACCCGTACCCACATCGATGGGATTTTCACTTTCCACCGGCAAAAAGGAACGATAGCGCCAGATGGAATTGGGACCTGCTTGAATGCTTTCTCTGGTAACGGTGCGACGGATGAGGTCGTAATCGTAGTCCACTTCTAGGGGGGCAAAGGTTTCTTCGCAGATATTCAGCGCTTTCAGGGGGTAAGAAGTCCCTCCTTCCTTAGAAACCAAGCGGGTAAAGGTGGGGATGAATTTTGAGGTTTTGATGTTTGTCGCTAGGGTCATGATTTTCCTGTCTTGCCGTCAACTGAATCTACACACATCCTATCACCGGCAAAATCTTGGTGTCAAATATACCCGACAAAAATAGTCGGGTATAAATTTATACCAAAAATAGGTGATATTCTGGGGAGCAGCAAGGGTTAAGGGGAGAGAGTTCGGCTGCCGTGTCAGGAAACTTCGGGGTAGTTTTAGGTCAAAAAAAGGACTAGGAGAAGGAATTTAAGTGTTTTAGGAGGCTATAGCCTATTTACTGCGAATTTTATCGAAATAAACCCTAATTTTTCTTTAAATAGCTTAAACAGGGGGCGATTAACTGCGGTTGCCAGAAAGTTTCTCGCTTTACTCAGGATGATTGTCAAGAAAAGTGACAAATTATGTGATTTTGTTGAGAAATAATAATTTTTCTAGGCTGCCCAATAAAATTGACTATTTTCAGCAGGAGTCAGGAGATTGCTTTTATTTATTCTCCCCACACCCCACACCCCACACCCTACACCCTCTTTCAAGTCAGTGGTCAGGAGATAACTGCTTTTTGATAAAAAGTTAAGGTAGTATTGCCGTAGCGTTTTTGACGACAAATGGTTAAACCTTCTAGATTAATTGCTTGCCAAGATTTGGGATTATGTTCCACGGCAATTTCCCCCAGAGAATCTAATAAATTAGATTGAGAGATGGCAGTTAGTACCGGTAAATATAACCCGCTTTCGTAGGGAGGATCAAAATAAATTAGATCAAAACTTTTCCCCGCTAAAGTGGCTAACTTTGTCAGCACATCTCCCCGAATTACTTGGAATTGCTGGGGAGAAGTTGCTAAATTGCGCCAATTTTCCTTGATAATTTCACCAGCGCGTCCTGATTGTTCAATTCCGATTACTAGACTCGCACCTCGACATAAAGCTTCCGCACCCATGGAACCATTACCCGCACAAAGATCCAACCAACGACAGCCGGATAATTTCTGTTGCCAGATATTAAATAAAGCTTCTCGGACCCTTGCTGTCGTCGGACGGGTTAATTGTCCTGCTAGGGTTTTTATGGGACGATTGCCGTAAATTCTCATCGGTTAAAAGGCAAATTCAGTTAATCTTTTTTGTAATAAATCAGGAAAAAGAGCATAGTATCTTTGATTGAGAGGAGAAGGATGGGGGAGAGGCAATAAAGTCACTTTCTTTTGCTGTTTTAATCCATCTTCATCAGTAGCGGTAAGGGTAACTAGGAGTTTTTTGGTAAAGCGTTCTTTATCAAGATAGAATTTATCTACTTCTCTGGGTTTACCGTAGGGTTCAAACCATTTAAAAGCTTCCGTACCAAGGGGAATGATATGATCACCTTGCCAATAAAAAACGAGCAGTTTTTCTATAAATGGACGAAAACGATCTTTCACTTCCCCAGAATAAGCTTTATTACCCGGAGGTTTGTAGGGAACTGTATTAGTCAAGAAAATTCGATCGCACACCGATAATAACTCTTGACGATCATGAGATTTTCTCCCCTGCCAAGCTTGAAAAAATCCCTCTCTTACCATTCTACCGGCAGCCCCGATCAAAGGTTGTCCTGCATACACTTCATCTCGTCCTAAATCCCGGCCAAAAAAGCATAACTGACTAGCAAGATTACCAGCATATAAAACCGGTTCAAAGGGGTCTTTTTTTGCCTCTTGGTAAATCAGGGTATCGATGGGAAAATCCTCTTTTTTTGCCTCTTGGTGTACCTGTTTAATTAGGGTTTTAATATCGGTCATTTCAGTTATCAGTTATCAGTTATCAGTTATCAGATGTGAGTTTTCAGTTATCAGATGTGAGTTTTCAGTTCAGTGATTACTGTTTACTGTTTACTGGACGGCTACGCCGTGCCTTTGGCAACACTGAAAAAAGCTTCTCCCCACACCCTACACCCCACACCCCACACCCTACAACCCAATTCACTCCTCGGTGCGATAGCCAAATTCTGCTAACAGTGAGCGAGATTGTCGCCATTTCGGTTCTACCTTCACAAATAATTTTAAATATACCTCCCCGGCGATTAACTTTTGAATAGCCGATCGCGCGGAAGAGCCGATCGCTTTTAACATACTGCCATTTTTACCGATGACGATCCCTTTTTGGGAAGCTCGTTCCACATTGATGGCGGCAAAAACCTTGGTTAAAGCGGGAGTTTCCTCGACGCGTTCAATCACCACCGCCACAGAATGAGGAATTTCCTGACGGGTTTGCAGTAAAATCTGTTCGCGGATTAATTCGCCCATAATAAACCTTTCCGGCTGATCGGTGACTAAATCGGGGGGATAGTAATAGGGACCGACTTCGAGGGAATCAATTAACAGATTTTGTAATTCTTCGATTCCCGTCCCCTCCAGTGCCGAAAACTTGAGCAGAGGCCAGTTATTTTCCGCCGCTAAGGTGCGATAACTATCGTCGATAGGCTCCGGGGCTTCCGGTTGCTGATCGGCTTTATTTAGCCCTAAAATCGTGGGAGTTTGGTTTTTAGTCAGTAAATCGGCAATATAGCGATCGCCATTGCCCAAAAAATTACTACTATCGACAACAAATAAAACTAAATCTACAGAATTTATGGCGTTTTCGGCATTTTTAACTAAAACTTTGCCTAATTCGTGATGGGGTTTGTGAATGCCGGGGGTATCGACAAAAATCATCTGGGAGCGCTCGTCGGTGACAATGCCACGTAAACGGTTGCGGGTAGTTTGAGCGATGGGGGAAGTAATGGCGATTTTTTGTCCCACTAATTGATTCATCAGGGTGGATTTGCCCACATTAGGACGACCAATAATGCCAATAAAACCGGATTTAAAACCAGTGGGTGCGATGGGAATTACTGCCGAATCGAGATTAAAGGCGTGGGAGTTGATAAAATCGTTCATAATTAAAGAATATTACTTAAAAAATGTTTTTACCCATGCAAAGGATAATTTTGTTCTTGTTAGTATTAATTCTAGGCTGTAGTAACCATTTAGAATTATCTATAGCGGGAAATTTAAGCGATCGCTTAACTAATTATCCTCGCTGGATGACTAAACCAGTGGTTAGTTTTGCCAGTGGAGATTTAGTTTATCCCGATTGGATGGTAGGCAATTGGACTGTCACCAGTACCCTAATCGATTTAACCGCTCCTCTTTCTCCCCAGATTATCACACCTGGTTTTGAAAGTAATCGTCGTTACCTAGAAAAATCGATCGAGTTTCCGGTGAGATTCATCGAGAAAGCTATTTCCAGACCGATAAATGCTGCCTTTTTATCCACTATTATCAGTAAACCATCAATTGTGGCCGATCGATCCTTTAATGCTTTAGCAATTAGTCGCGCCTATTTAGGTAATCAATCGGTATTATCCGTAAAAACTGACCCTAATAATCCCAATCGTCAGATTACCTTTTTACGGGGCGCTCATCAACTAATTTCCACCGTAATTGCCAGAAATAGCGAAACTCCTAGCCGAAATCAATTTATTGCCACAGAAATCAGTCAACAAATTTTCCGGGGAGAAACCAACACTTATCTTAATGAGGTGGAAACCACCACCGCCTATCAGTTATTATCTGCCGATAAAATTCTAGGCGATCAGGTGACAGCCATTTATCTTTCTCCCCAATCGCCGGATTATTTCCAAGCGCCGAATCGTCCTGTGGCTTTGTATCGTTATCGCCTAGAATTGCTGAAAGATTAATAGAAATCCTGTAAAAATCAAAAATCTTCCCTTAGATGAGGAGACAGGAGGAGAAAAAAGACAAGAGATAATCCTAGCCATAAAACCTAAGATTAGGTCAAATTTATCTAATTGGGTCGCCAGTCGCCGGTCGCCGGTCGTTAACACCACATTAGGTTATACTTCTAGGAAAATGACATCGCTATTAAAATAAGTTTAATTAATGTTTGTGAGCAGAGGAGCTAGGAGTTAATGGTTTGGGATCTGGGCAAGAAAATTAAAGATGGCCAGTACAGGATTCAGGAAGTATTGGGTGAAGGAAGATTTGGCATTACCTATCGAGCCAGCGATCGCAATGGTGATTCAGTGGTGATCAAAACGCCGAGGGATGTGGGTTTTAAATTGTGGGAGTCTAAGCGTTTACAGAAACTTTTTTGGCAGGAAGCGAGTAAATTAAAAGGTTGTGATCATCCTCATATCGTGCGAGTTAAAGAGTTATTTTCAGAGGGTAAAGCTAACTGCATGGTTATGGAATATATTGATGGGACGACCTTAGATCGGCGATCAACAAAAATTTTACCAGAAAAAGAAGCCTTACGCTACATTGAGCAGATTGGACAGGCTTTAATGGTGGTACATAGTCGCGGTTTTCTGCATCGAGATATTCGACCGGGTAACATTATGATTCGGACTGGTAAACCAGAAGCGGTCTTAATTGATTTTGGTTTAGCCTTAGATTTTGATGAAGAATTAACCAAAATTCGTACCCAGGAATTAGCCTCAGGTTTTGCGCCTATTGAGTGTTATTTTCTTAATAATAAACGCGGAGCTTTTACCGATATTTATAGTTTAGGAGCCGTGTTATACGAGCTTTTAACGGGTAAAATTCCAGTGAATGCGATGACTAGAAAAGATGCGATGACTCGAAAAATTGATCATCCGCCTTTAATTGAGCCGAAAACCTACAATTCAAAAATCAGCCCTAATATCAACAAAGCAATTCTTTGGGCATTGGAATTAGACGCAGATAAACGTCCTCAGTCAGTGCAAGCATGGTTTAAGGATTTAGGTTTGTCTATTCCCAAAAAAGAACAATTTAAAATATCTCAACCCATTGTTATTAATTGGACATTAGTGTGGGCTGGTGTCGCGGCGATTGCTACTTTATTAACGGCTTTAGGTGTACCAGAATTGATGAAGCAAAAGTTTACACCTCAACCAACTCCGACAGGTTCTCCCCCATCTTCTCCTAAGTAGGTAGGCGTTAAAAATTATCAAATGCCCCCCTTATCAAGGGGGGATCAAGGGGGGATCAAACCCCCCTTATCAAGGGGGGATCAAGGGGGGATCAAACCCCCCTTATCAAGGGGGGATCAAGGGGGGATCAACCCCCCCTTATCAAGGGGGGATCAAGGGGGGATCAAGGGGGTATCAAGGGGGTATCAAACCCCCCTTATCAAGGGGGTATCAAGGGGGTATCAAACCCCCCTTATCAAGGGGGGATCAAGGGGGGATCAAGGGCGATTGCAGTTCGATAAACTCACTAACCACAATGGGATGCAAGACGTGCCATTGGTGTAAACTTAAGCACCACCAAACTCCCGTAAGGGCGAAGCATTCGGGCAATAACCTATCGCTGAAACCGTAAATTTCTTATCCGAATGCTTCGCCCCTACAAACTCAAATACCAAAACATAAGCCAATTTTGAGACAAAAGCAGATTTTTTGGTATGATAAAAATAACTATTGCAAAATTCTATGGTTTGGCAAGCGGGACAACTCCTCCACAATGGCAAGTACGAGATCCTTGAGGTCTTGGGACGGGGAGGTTTTGGCCTGACCTATAAAGCACGTCATCGCCAACTCACCCTGGAAGTGGTGATCAAAACTCCTGATATTTTGCAAAAAAGAGATACGGAATACGAGGATTATGTTAGACAATTTGAGGCGGAAGGACGCAAGTTAGCCAAATTTTCCCGGACTCCCCATGCCCATATCGTCCGTATTTCCGATTTTTTTACTGAAGGTCAAGTTCCCTGTTTGGTGATGGATTTTATTCAGGGTCAAACTTTGATGGAAAGGGTGAAAACTCAAGGAAAATTATCGGAAGCGGAATGTTTAAAATATATTCGGCAAATTGGCAGCGCATTAGAGGCAGTTCATCAAGCAGGAATGGTACACCGAGATGCTCACCCTGGCAATATTATGATTCAACCCAATGGGAATGCTATCTTGATTGATTTTGGCATTGCTAAAGAGATTATTCCGGCTGGTAGTAGTTCGACGGATTATGCCGCAAATCCCAGTTTTGCCCCCTATGAACAAGTTTATAAAGGTAGCAAGGCCAATCGTCAGCCTAGTGTGGATATTTACGCCCTAGCCGCCAGTTTTTATTATGCGGTAACAGGTCAAAGACCGACTCCTTCACTGGAACGCCGTTTAGATAATCGTCCCTTAACATCACCGAAAGAAATTAATCCTAATTTAAGTGATCATCTTAACAAAGCGATTACTCTGGGCATGGCTTTAGAAAAAGAAAACCGCCCTCAGTCCATGTCCGATTGGCTTCAACAATTGGAATTACCACCGCCTCCTGTAGAAAAGAAATATCGTCAAGAAATAGTTAATCCCCCACAGCCAAGGAAAGAACCAAAAAGGGCTGAAACAAAAGCCCCTGTTAACCCAAAACCTTCTGAAAATTCTCTTCAGAAAAAACTAAAAGCTCTTCCCTGGGGTTGGTTAATCGGTGTGTTTCCTGTTTTCGGTATGTTTCTTGTTTATGGTGTAATTGGTTACACTTTAGCTGCCAATTCAGCACGATGGCAAGTTTGGGCTGGGGCTGGGGCTGCGGCTGGGGCTGGGGCTGCGGCTGTGGCTTGGGCTTTGGCTTTGGTTGCGGCTGGGGCTGTGGCTTGGGCTTTGGCTTTGGTTGCGGCTGGGGCTTGGGTTGCGGCTGTGGCTGTGGCTGGGGTTGCGGCTGTGGCTGTGGCTGGGGCTGGGGCTGGGGTTTGGGCTGTGCCTTGGGCTGGGGCTGTGGTTGTGGCTTGGGCTGTGGCTGGGGCTGTGGCTGTGGCTGGGGTTGTGGCTTGGGCTGTGGCTGAGTTATTGTTGTATCGCTGGGAAAGTACAAATCAGTTTGCACCTTTCTTGCTTTTTGTTTTTCCTGGATTGATAGGTGGTATTACTTTCAGTCTTATGTCAGGGAATGTTCTTGGGGGAGTAGTAACTGGAATAGGGAGCATGGTAATAGTATTTACTCAGTATTATACTACATTAGAGTTAGACAAGAAAAACTTTAGCCCTTTCAATATTTTTCTGATTCTTGCGGTTACAAATTTAAGTGGTTTAGCAAGCGGTTGGTTATTGCGTTTTCTCATGCATTCCAAAGGCTAACAAAACATAAAACTATCCTCACAATTCCATTTTTTCTATTGTTATCTTCCCTAGATTAGGTTAATTAATGCAACCCAAAAATTAAATTGTGCCATAGTAGTGAGTCTATTCTGCTGAGGAGCATCTCACTTGTGCCATGCGTATTAATGCTTATAGCTGTCAAAAACTATAAAACAATGAGCTTGCAATCAAAAGTTCATGTCTGCGTCACAGTAAGTTCATATCCCCCACCTAAATTAGAGATAGTCAGTCCCAAGCCGTTTTCCAAAACACTCCTCTCACACCCACGATTATTAGGACTGACTTTTATTCCCTTCTCAAAATGGTTAAACAATAAAAACTATGACTCACAATATTTTTAACGATAATATTTCCCCGCTCAACGAAGGTAATCCCAAACGCTCCAAATCTTCTGCAATGAAAAAACTTTTTGCCTATTCCTCCTTACTGGTTTTGGGTGCCGGGTTAGGTATCGGTGCCACCTATGCCTACAGTCAAAATCCTCTAGAATTAGCCCAAAATATTGCCACCGCTACCAATAATCCTCGCCCCTCCACAGCAGCCGCAGCCGCTCCCTCAACCCTAGTTATTCCCACCAATTTTGTCGCTTCTGTGGTGCAAGAAGTGGGGCCGGCGGTGGTAAGAATTAATGCTTCTAGGGAAGTCAATGGAGGCGGTGATTTTTCGGAATTTGCTAACGATCCTGTTTTCCGTCGCTTCTTCGGTTCCCAAATACCAGAGCGAGGAGAAAAACAAGTTCAAAGGGGTACAGGTTCCGGGTTTATTATCAGTAATGACGGTAAAATTATCACCAATGCTCACGTTGTCGAGGGAGCAGATAAGGTGACTGTTACCCTCAAAGATGGTCGCACTATTGATGGTAAAGTCTTAGGTAGTGATCCTTTAACTGATGTGGCAGTGGTACAGGTGGAAACGAGCAATTTACCCACGGTTAAATTAGGTAATTCTGATAGTTTACAGGTGGGAGAATGGGCGATCGCTATCGGTAATCCTTTGGGATTAGATAACACTGTCACCACGGGGATTATTAGCGCCAAGGAACGCAATGGCTCCCAAATTGGTGCTAGTGATAAACGGGTGGATTTCCTGCAAACCGATGCGGCAATTAACCCCGGAAATTCCGGCGGACCTTTGTTAAATGCTCGCGGAGAAGTTATCGGAGTTAACACCGCTATCATTCAAAATGCCCAGGGTTTAGGTTTTGCTATTCCGATTAAAACTGCCCAAAGAATCGCCGAACAATTAATCGCCACGGGTAAGGTGGAACATCCCTATCTCGGTGTTCAAATGGTACAGTTAACCCCAGAGGTAAAAGAACAATTAGCCGATAGTCCCATGGCTGATAATTGGAATGTCCCCGATGATTCTGGTGTCTTGTTAGTGCGGGTGATGAGAGATTCTCCTGCCGCAGCAGCGGGATTGCGATCGGGTGATGTGTTAAAGTCTGTAGGTGGTAAGAATGTCACCGATCCCGATGCGGTTCAGGAAATTGTGGCTAATACTCAAATCGGCGATAATTTACCCGTAGAAATTAGCCGGGAAGGACAAAAAATTAATCTGAATATTCAAGTGGGTAGCTTGAATACTGCTAACAGATCCTAGTCTGGAAGATAAGTGGTAAAAGACCTAAACTTTATAGAGAGCTTGTTAGTAAGCTCTCTATATTTCTGGTTTTACTTTTGGCTCTTGAATCGAATAATTATAGCATTTATCTTAATGGTGAGATAAGTAGGTAGTCGTTAAAAATTATCAGATACCCCCCTTATCAAGGGAGATCCCCCCGCCTATCGGCACCCCCCTTATCAAGGGGGGCAGGGGGGATCGGCACCCCCCTTATCAAGGGGGGATCAAGGGGGGATCGACACCCCCCTTATCAAGGGGGGATCAAGGGGGGATCGGCACCCCCCTTATCAAGGGGGGCAGGGGGGATCAAGGGGGGATTAAGGGAGAATCGAAAGATAGTTAAATACTTGAACCTACGCTGACAATTTTACTGTTGGGAGATAGAAAATAAAAACCGCTCGTAAGCTCGATTAATTTTTTGCATAATTTTAATCGCCATGGCGGAGGAATTGTGATCGGGGTGATACTGACGAGCAAGCTGATAATATCTTTGTTTAACTTCTGAAAAACTGGCATTCTTAGAAATTTCTAAAACCTCCCACCAATCCTCGGAATCGGAGGGCAATATTTCTAATTCTCCTAACATTTCTGACCATATTTTTACCTTATGTCCATAACTACCTGTAATTAAAAATTGACCGTCAGGACTAAATTTTAAGGGAGCAGTTCCCCGTAAAACTTTAATTAATTCTCCTGTTTGTCCTTGCCAAATTTTAATTTCTGTTCGGGAAGCACTAGCAATTAGATGGCGATGAGGATTAATAGCAATACTAATAATTGCCTGCTCGTGTGCCTGCCAACTTTTAATAATTTCTCCTGTCTTTATATCCCAGATTTTAATCGTTTTATCACTACCGCCACTAATTAGATATTGACCATCATTACTAAAAGCTAAACTGTTAACGGCTGCCCTGTCACCGATAAAAGTTTGATAAGCATAACTATGATCAAATCGCCATAATTTAATAGTTTTATCATCACTACCACTAGCAATAATTTGGCTATCGGGACTAATAGCACAGGTATTAACTGCCTCCTCATGACCGATTAAAGTTCGCTGCAATTCTCCTGTATGATAACCCCAGATTCGCAGAGTTTTGTCATTACTAGCACTAACAATAAATCTTTCATTGGCAGCAAAAGCTAATTGTAAAATTACACCATCGTGGCTATCGGGAGCATTTACACGAGCGAAAAAACTACTTTTATACTGCTTAGTTTCTAATTGCCACTGACTAATTCTGCCATCCAATCCACCAGCAATGATCGATTTACCGTTAGGACTTATCGCCAGAGTTTGGAGCGGTTCATTAACTCCCACAAAGGAATAAATTAATTTACCCGTTTCTCGCTGCCAAAGTTTTATGGTTTGATCTTCTCCCGCACTAGCGATAATTTTACCATCAGGACTAACATCGATCGCCCCAATATTTTCCTGATGACCTTTAAGAGTTTGGAAACACTGCCAAGATAAACGCTCTGGAATAGTAATTTCTGTAGAATATAACTGTTGATTTTCCTGAACAGATACTTCTTCTAAAAGTCCCTGTAGTTCTGCCTCTAGATTTTTATATTTTCGCGTAACTTCTTGCCAAAATAAAGCTTCTTCGTACTCTCTAGTAATGCGATCAAAAAATTCTAGATTGCCATAAAAATTATTGTTGGAGTAGGTGGGGGATAACATTTTCATCAGTCCGTAGACTCCTAACCCGACTATCCCACCAGCGATCGCCATAGAACCGGCACCAACAGCGAAAGCTGTACCTTTAACCGCGACTCCCACACCCCCAAAGGTAGAGTAGATACCGATTCCGCCAAGGCTTCCTATTCCCAAAGCTAACCCGACATTGTGATCGTTTGTTTCTAGTCCTTGCAGACTGGCATAAATTGCCGAACTTGTCAGGATGCCAATCCCCGTCATTCCCACTAAACCGACGCTTATACCGCCAAATCCGCCGACTAAGCCAATATTTCCCAGACAAGCAGATAAATTGGCTCCTGTGACTCCACCGACGGCGGGAATAACAAAATCGAGCTTTTTAGCCATATTTTTGCGAAATAATCAAGTTAGTCATCGGGTTTCTCCTATAGAGTTTAGCCTAGTTTGGTATCGACGACTGACTCCCCAAAATGGTACTTTTCCCTCCTGCCCCTGCCCCCTGCCCCCTGCCGACCGCCTCTTTCAAGTCAGTCCCGATGAAAAAATTTTCACCCCTACAGATGAAAGAGGTTTTCTTCCCTACACCCCACACCCCACACCCTACACCCTCTTTCCAGTCAGAGGCAATCAGGAAAAATGATAAGTATTTTATATATAAATAGCTTCAATGCTTAAAAATATTTAAATTTACAATCGGTAATATTTATTTTTACTTAAGAATTTATTGAGAATAATTTTTATTTATTTACGAGGTTGCAATACTTCCAGCGATTCTGGTACAATTTTCCATTATGCTATGATGGCCTTTATTGTAATTTTTAAGGTTTTTATGGTCTAGGTTGTCTTAAAACCCTTACTAAATCTAGATTTTTCCCTTGAGCAAAACCAAACACTTTCGCCAATTATCCCTTTTTTCCCCAACAGCGTTGATCTAATTTTTGTGTAGTTTTGTTGCAAAGTCAAAATTTTTTTGACAAAATGGCTAAATTGTGGTATGGACAAAGTATAACGGGTTGTGGATTGACCATACCTGTCACCTTATTTTCAGCGAATTATCAGAAAATTTGCCCACTAGAGTCGCCCTAGCTTGCTTTCTTTTTCTATAATAGGGGTTAATCTTCCCACACTTGTCAAACGGCTATGAGTCTCTGTCTCAATCCCGATTGTTCGCACCAAAACACCCCCACGGATAAATTCTGTCATAAGTGCGGTTCTCAATTACTGCTCAGAGAACGTTATCGAGCGCTAAAATTAATCGGTCAAGGGGGTTTTGGCAAGACATTTCAAGCCATAGATGAAGATAAACCCTCAAAACCCTATTGTGTAATTAAACAATTTTTTCCGTCAGCGCAGGGAACAGGAACTTTACAAAAAGCAGCAGAATTATTTAAAGAAGAAGCGATTCGTTTAGATAGTTTGGGAAGATACCCACAAATCCCCGAACTTTACGCCTATTTTACCGCTAATGACGGGCGACAATATCTCGTTCAGGAATATATCGAGGGACAAAATCTAGAACAAGAATTAAAACAGGAAGGAGTATTTAACGAAGCCAAAATTAAACATCTTTTGTCAGAGATTTTACCGATTCTAGAATTTATTCATAGTAAACAAGTAATTCATCGCGACATTAAACCCGAAAATATTATTCGCAGAAAAAGCGATAATAAATTGATTTTAGTGGACTTTGGAGCGGCAAAATTTGTCAGTCCTTTAAATCGTTCCATGACAGGAACAATTATCGGTTCTGCTGAATATATTGCCCCAGAACAGGGAAATGGCAAGGCAGTTAATGCCAGTGATTTGTATAGTTTGGGTGTAACTTGCCTTTATTTATTAACTGGAATATCTCCCTTTGATTTATTCGATGGGGGGGAACACCAATGGGTATGGCGACAGTGGTTAGTTAATAATCCTGTTAGTAATGAGTTAGGGAATATTCTGGATAAATTAATCGAGTTCGGCACAAAAAAACGCTATCAATCCGCCTCGGAAGTGTTGTCAGCTTTGCAGATAAAAACATCAGTATCTATACCCCAGACAAATATTCAAAAACCCGTTAATCCCATTATTTCCGTTCCCCAAACTCCCCCATCTATTCAGCTTAAAAGTGCCAAAGGAATCGATTATCGGAACTTAGAGGATTTATTAAAACGGCAGCAATGGAAAGAAGCAGACGAGGAAACTGCGAACTTGGTGCGAAAAGTAACTAATCGTGTCAAAGACTGGTTAAGAGATGAAGATATACAGAAATTTCCCTGCGAGGATTTGCGAACTATTGACCAATTATGGGTTTATTACAGTAACGGAAAATTTGGCTTTTCTGTGCAGGGGCAAATCTATCGAGAAATCGGTGGCATGGAAGAATATAATGAAAGAAATTGGGATATTTTTGGCAGTTTGGTAGGCTGGCAAAAAAATAATAGTTGGAATTGGCAAGATATTAATTATAGTTTGCAAGCACCTCAAGGTCATTTGCCGCTAATACGCTACGGTTATAAGGGAGAAGGAAGTTATATTATCTATCATCTAACCTCAAGAATATTTATTTGTCAGACTTCTAGTCACCAGATTATTAATCAAAAACAACCTGTAGCAACAATTATTCAATCTCCCATTATTTCCGTTCCGCAAACTCCCCCATCTATCCAGCTTAAAAGCGCCAAAGGAATCGATTATCGGAACTTAGAAGATTTATTAAGACGGCAGCAATGGAAAGAAGCGGATATAATAACTTTTGAAACTATGCTGAGAATTTGTAACAGACATGGATTTTTAAGAGTTGAAGATATAGATATTTTTCCTTGTGAAGACTTACAAATAATTGATCAACTATGGTTAAATTATAGCCAAGAAAAATTTGGCTTTTCGATTCAAAAACAACTATTTGATCAGCTTAATAATGGTCAACAATATAATGATAAGCTCTGGGATGACTTCGGTTTGATTATAGGATGGCGAAAGGATAATAAAAACATTAGATACGACAGAGCTATTTTCGATATAAATGCACCTAGAGGACATCTACCATGCCGAATCTTTGATTTGTGGAATTGGGGAGGAGTTGGTGGTGGAACTGGGTCTTTATTTTATTCTCTCGCGTGGAGACTTGCAAAATGTAAAATCTAAAGTCCAGTCGGGTGCGTTAGGCAAGCATAAACCACCACCCTCCTATTCTGTAAAATAGGGATAACAAAACTGGCACAATTCTAGGAGAAGATATTTGCCGACCAAAAAACAGAAAGATACCGCTATCTTTATCTGTCAATTGCTTATCTTTTCTCTACCAACCGATATACCTATTCCGCTCACGATTCAGCTTATCAATAATAATCTAGAGAAATTTTAGGGTAAACTCCAAATGCTAGAAATTACCAAAAACTATGTATTAGACGAGGATCAAAAGCTGATTGCCGTTAAGATTATCATTGCCGAATTTGAAAAAATTGCATAAATCCTAGAGGATTACGGACTAGGAAAACTCATCGAAAAAGTTGAAAATGATCAAAGGATTCAGTATGATAGCTCTTTATTGCTAACTGGACCGACGATGATCTATTCTGGATCCTAGCCTGACTTGCCAATCCCCACCGCCAAAAAAGAATAATGTACTGCGATTACCTGGTTCAAATCCTCACCGCACGCGTCTATGATGTCGCCCAAGAAACCCCCTTGGAATTTGCCCCCAATCTCTCCCAACGCTTGCACAATCAGCTTTTACTCAAGCGTGAGGATATGCAGTCAGTTTTCTCTTTTAAACTGCGCGGCGCATACAACAAAATGGCGTATTTGTCAAGGGATTTGTTACAAAAAGGTGTAATTGCTGCCTCGGCGGGAAATCATGCTCAGGGAGTCGCTTTGGGAGCGCGGCAATTGGGAACCCAAGCGATTATCGTTATGCCTGTCACCACTCCCCAAGTCAAAATCGACGCGGTAAAAGCCCGGGGGGGAATTGTCGTCCTGCACGGTGACACCTACGATGATTCATACACCTACGCGCGGCAGTTAGAAGCGGAAAAAGGCTTAACTTTTATCCATCCCTTCGATGATCCGGAGGTAATCGCCGGCCAGGGTACGATCGGTATGGAAATTTTACGACAATATCAGCAACCGATCGAGGCCATTTTTGTCGCTATTGGTGGCGGTGGCTTAATATCAGGTATTGCCGCCTATGTCAAGCGTTTACGCCCAGAAATTAAAATTATCGGGGTGGAACCTGTGGACTCAGATGCGATGAATCAATCCCTAAAAGCCGGTTATCGGGTGCGTTTGTCGCAAGTGGGATTATTTGCCGACGGGGTGGCGGTGCGCGAGGTGGGAGAGGAGACTTTTCGTCTCTGTCAGCAGTATGTGGACGAGATTATCCTCGTGGATACGGATGATATCTGTGCCGCGATTAAGGATGTTTTTCAAGATACACGCTCGATTTTAGAACCTGCGGGGGCGTTAGCGGTAGCAGGAGCGAAAGCTTATGTAGAAAGAGAAGAAATTGAGGATAAAACCCTCGTTGCTGTGGCTTGTGGGGCGAATATGAACTTTGATCGTCTGCGGTTTGTGGCGGAAAGGGCAGAATTAGGGGAACGGCGCGAGGCGTTGTATGCTGTGACTATTCCCGAACAACCGGGCAGTTTACGGCGTTTTTGCGAATGTGTCGGCAAACGCAATTTAACCGAATTTAGTTATCGCATTGCCGATGAAAAAGAAGCGCATATTTTTGTCGGCGCCCAGATCGAAAATCGCAGCGATGCCAAGAAATTAGCCGAGAGTTTTGAAGCTTGTGGCTTTAAAACCCTCGATATTAGTGATGATGAATTGACTAAACTGCATCTGCGCCACATGGTGGGAGGGCGATCGCATTTAGCCGACCATGAATTATTTTATCGTTTCGAGTTTCCCGAACGACCGGGGGCTTTAATGAAATTTGTCGCCTCCATGAGTCCCCACTGGAATATCAGCGTTTTCCATTATCGCAATAACGGGGCCGATTACGGGCGCATCGTCGTGGGCATACAAGTCCCCCCCGATGAAATGAATCAATGGCAAGCTTTTCTCGATACTCTCGGCTATCGCTATTGGGATGAAAGTCAAAACCGGGCCTATCAGTTATTTTTAGGTTAAATCGCCATTTTTAGGAAGTTATCAGTACAGATGAATCAAGATTTTCCCCATATTTCCGTTTTGAGTCAAGAATTAATCGCCGGCTTAAATATTCAACCCGGGGGGCATTATCTCGATCTTACCCTAGGGGGTGGTGGACACAGCCGCTTGCTTTTAGAAGCTCATCCCGAAACGAAAGTAACCGCCATTGATCGCGATCAAAGCGCCCTAGAAGCCGCTAAAATTAGTCTTGGCCCCTATCTAGATAGCCGTTTAACCCTCTGGTGGGGGAACTTCGCCGATTATAATGGACAAAATAGCAGTTTTGATGGCATTATCGCCGATTTAGGAGTCAGTTCTCCCCAATTCGATCAGAGCGAGCGCGGCTTTAGTTTTCGCCACACGGCAGCCTTAGATATGCGGATGGATCGCTGTCAATCCCTGACGGCAGCCGATATTATCAACCATTGGCAGGAGAAAGAATTAGCGGATCTTTTTTATCAATACGGAGAAGAACGTTTATCTCGTCCTATTGCTCGCTCGATCGTCCAAAAACGTCCTTTTACTACCACTACAGAATTAGCGGCTGTCATCGCTAGTTCTGTCCCCGCTAGTTACCGTTATGGACGTATTCATCCGGCAACGCGGGTTTTTCAATCCCTACGCATCGCTGTTAATCAAGAATTAGATTCTCTGCAACAATTGTTAAATCAAGCCCCCCACTGGCTAAAATCCGGGGGAATTATCGCTATGATCAGTTTTCATAGTCTAGAAGATCGTCTGATCAAGTATGGCTTTCGCGAAGATAATTCCTTGAAAATTATCACGAAAAAGCCGATTATTCCCAGCCGAGAAGAACAGGCTAAAAATCCCCGTTCTCGTTCGGCTAAACTAAGAATAGCCCAAAAGATCGAATCAGAGGTTATCCTATAGCAGTTATCTTAATGGTGAGGTACAAACTATCTGGTTTTAGGGAGTCGTTATCTTGAGAAAAAAGGCTGTGGTAAAGTAAAAACCAAGAAAGAAAGCCAGTATTTATTCTTCAAAATCACTGACTAAAATAACGCAGTCCTTTTACCAATCTTTCTACTGCCGTTAAAGCTGTTTCTGGAGATAAAGTCTGCTTCAAAAGCTTGTCCCACAGGGTATCTAACTTCCGTTTTTGTAACAAATGACCCACTAATGAATATTTTCAGCACAATACCCAGGAAAGCCAGGGTGGAACTATCTCGATAGTCAGAGTCAATTATTCGAGATGCGTTGTCACTCATAAAACAACAAATAACCTAGTTATCTGTAGCTTGCCTATAAATAGGGATGATTTTCGATCGAACTGTATAGAGCCATCGATCGAGCCTTCTTTTTCGTCTAAACCATTGGGGATGGGCAATATAATGATAACAGCTATCAGGGTTTACGGTTTGTATTTGGTAGCCTAACCCTTGAACCTTTTTAGAAATGGCAATTTCAGATGCGATCGCTTCCCCATAGTTTTTGCCAAGTATAAACCCATCTATTTTTTCTAAAATGGAGCGAGATGTAAAAATAATAATTGATTGTAAGTGTTCGGCAGTTTCCCCTTCAGGGATTTTATGTTCCTCTAAAAAATGTCGGTAAAAATCAACTCTTTTAATGGGTTCACCATTCAGTAAATGATCCCGATTAATTTGATTATAACTAGATCGCACCAGTTCTTCCCAAGTACATTCCCAGTTTAAACTTTCTCCTAGAAGTCCTATTTGGGGAGATTGACAGAATCGATCAACAAAGGCTTTTAACCAGAGCGGACGGACAATAAAACAGTCATCTTGAAGAAATAAATAATAGTCATAAGGAGGCAAATGTCGCCAACCATAATCCCATGCACCTATGTTAAATCCTGTATTTTCTCGTATTAAATACTTGACTTTTTGGCTATCTAATTGAGGTAAATCAGGTATATTACCCAAACTGTTGGCATTACAGACGACCACGATATCGAAGAGACAACCCGACTCAATACGTTGAAGCTGTTTAAGTAAGTGGAGCAAAGGTTTAATACTCCGCTCACACCAGAATGAAATAATTACAAGGTTTTTCATGTTTCTGAACTTATTTCCTGCAAGCACAAATTAGATATTGAACCGTTAAAAATTCTTCTAAGAGATGATGATTTAAGCGATTGATACTTTTAAGCAACGAAGGACCAGAAAAGGATCTAGGTTTAATACAGGTCACTTTTAAATTTGCTTGTTCAAAAAGATTAATCATCGTCTTTTTGGTAAAAAATCGAAGATGAGTTCTATCGAGAATACCCATTTCTGTATAAGTCCAATTACCTTTAAACAGGAGATCCTTCATGACGTAGATATGTCTAATATTAGGGATACTTGCAATCATCACACCACTTGGATTTAGGAGATCAAGATGGGCTTTAATGATGTTCCAAGGACTTTTCAAATGTTCTAAAACATCGGGATACATTATGCAGTCGAAACGGTAATTTTCGATTTCCATCGGGATAGGAGTTCGATCCAGATCACAAACAATTAATTTTTCCCAACAACCCTGTCGTTTTGCTACTTCAATCGCCTCAGCGCTAAGATCAATTCCTATTACCTTACTGCCATATTTATCCACAATAGCTTTGCCAGTTTTACCAATACCACAACCCACCTCAAGAACACTTTTGGGAGTATAGGGTATTAACTCTATTAGGTCAAACCTAGTGCGAGAATTCAGAAAATATGGGTCTAAATTATGAGATATGTCTGGAGAGTTGGTCATGATAAACTATTTTTTACACGAAGGAGAAATAATTGATCGAGAATTGAATTATGCTTTTGACTTGCCAAGGTTGTTTATTTTGTGTTTAAATCTGTCGTATTTGAAAGCTAAATATCGCTGACTGAACAACCATCTTTTTTCAAATTGACTTAAAGCAGACCATTGGTCGTAGGTGGGAAAAGCCACATCTTTGAAAAAAGACATCCATTGATTTAAAGTGGTTTCAATTGTGTGTTCTTTCGCCCTCTCATAACCGTTTTCAACCATTTTTTGATAAAGTTCTGGAGAACTTTTCAGACGACGAACTGCTTCAATTGCCTCCTCTAGAGAGTGAATAATAATAAAATCTAACTCCGTCTTTCTTTCTGCTAAAAAGCCTAACTCTGGAGTCAAAAGAGCGGGAACACCCGCGTGCCAAGCATTAATTAGCTTAATAGAACCTTTATTAGGATAATTTCGAGAATCAAAACTACGCGCGGCTACAATCACATCTAGATTAGTATAATTGTTCCATTGAAATCTATCCCAAATCGGCATCCAATGGCAATTGAGAGTAGCCAAAGACTCTGGCCATGCTTCCGACCTTAATTCCGGTGCCAACTGACCCCTGGTGCCAATGTAAGAAATATTCTCCACTAGGGTGTTCCGTTCCCTATCTCTGGGAACTAACCCTGGCATCGGCCAATGACTAATTAGATAGGGGTTCCAAATAGAGTCCTTAACCTTCTCCCAACTAGACGGATTATAAACAATGTGTAGGTGAGCCGAAGGGTGATATTCTTTGTCGCTTTTGACACAAATTAACATGACCTTATCTAGCAAAGGATAGTCATTATCTAGGGTATCTCGGTCGGCGATTAAAATTCCTTGCTCTGGGATTTCTCTGGCTATTTCACAGGGAAAGCCGGCTTGTTTAAGATGAAAGTAGGTTTGGGCTATCCAAGCCGTAAAATTGCTATGATCGCCTGTCCATAGAGTCTGGTCTTCCTTGATATTTTTTTGTCTGATTTCGCCAGGAGCATAAAAATAGATTGTTTGCATCTTACAGGCCAGAGCATTCCGCATCCCCTAGTCTAGATCAAAAGCGCTTTGCCGTCAATTGTCCCTCCAGAGGTCAGCAATTCTGATTATGGAAACCAGCCAGCCAAACCCCTAGTCTCAAGAAATACATTTGATCGCCTCCCAGGGTGGATAATTAGGAAACAATCCCTTGAGCTAGGGAAATAGTACCAGGCTTCGCTTTAAGTAATTGACCGACCACGGCAATAATCGGCGTTTGCACCCCATCCATGCGCGAAAGAAGGTTTTTCATCAGTTGTGGTAAAGTAAAAACCAAGAAAGAAAGCCAGTATTTATTCTTCAAAATCACTGACTAAAATAACGCAGTCCTTTTACCAATCTTTCTACTGCCGTTAAAGCTGTTTCTGGAGATAAAGCACCGTAGGCAAGACGCAAATAACAGCCTTCTGTTATCCCAAAAGTTGAACCGGGTAACACCGCCACCCGCTGCCGCTCGATTAAACTTTTAACTAACTGAAAATCATTCTTGTCTGTGGTAATTTTCAGGAAAAAATAAAAAGCACCTTCCGCAGTGGCAACATCACAGATATCGCCGATTGATTCGAGAGCATTCAGGCAAATTTCTCTAACTTGACTGATGGTTTTCAACTGTTCTAAAGGATAGCTTTTACCCACCTGTAACGCCCCTAGGGCCGCGTATTGCGAAACCACCGGCGGACAAATTAAAATAGTATCCTGAATCTTATTAATCGCCTCAGATAAATGTTCTGGTACTACCATATAACCAATGCGCCAACTGGCAAAACCGTAGGCTTTTGAGAGACTAAATAAGGAAATAGTCCAGGCTTCACTACCAACAATTGCCGCCGGAGAAAAGTGGCGAGCATGGTTATAGGTAAAATACTCATAAGCCTCATCATGAATGTGATAGATGCCCTTTTTTTGACAGATTCGATTGACTTCTCTTAGGGTATTTTCTGGATAAACTACTCCCGTGGGATTATTAGGAGAAATCGTCACCACTGCCTTAGTTTTTGCCGTGATTGCCTCTTCAATGGCAGCCGGACGCAATTGATAATTTTTGTCTGTGGCGACCAAAATTACTTGACAATCAGCCATTTTTATGGCCATTTCATGATTGAAATAAAAGGGAGTGTTGAGAATAATTTCATCCCCCGGGGAAGTAATGGCTAAAATGGCATTCATAAAAGCCATATTACTGCCCGCCGTCACAAAAATTGCCTGTTTATCGCTGATTTCTATCCGATTATCTTCGGCTAGTTTTTGCCGAATTACTGTTAATAAGGGGGTAATTCCCGCCACGGATTGATATTGATGATTTTTGGGATTAGCTAAAAATAAAGATAGAGATTCGAGCGCTTCCCGGGGTGGATAATAGGAAACAACCCCTTGACCTAGGGAAATAGTGCTGGGGTTCGCTTTAATTAATTGACCGACCACGGGAATAATCGGCGTTTGCACCCCGTCCATGCGGGAGAGAAGGTTTTTCATTAAACTAATCAGTGGAGCCGAGCAGAGTCGAACTGCTGTCCAAATTAGGTATTGACTGTCCGTTCATTCACAGGTTTAGTTTCGATTACCCTCGAAACGGGGACTGTCACTTATCCCGGACAGTGGGATGCTCTAGTTAAAGCTTAGACGGTTAACTAACTAGAGAAAGTTAAACGTGGCATCCGTTGGGGGTTTATCCATAGTCCTTAACGGAGTCAAACTATGAATGCTCGAGTCGATTAGAGACTATTAGGCAGCTACAGGAGCGGCTTTACGAGCGAAAGGAACGATGTTGTTCGCATTTACTTTTTGTTTGAGCCTTTGATTTACGAGAGGAGACTCACTCTCGACCTGTATCACGGGGGAGCTTTCGCTAACCTGTCGAAACCGTTACGGCCCCTTGTGCCTACATTCTGATTATAGCACATTTTTTGATTAAGCTAATTGTGGCTCAATTGGGATTTTTCCGAGCTTCCCAGTCTTCAGAGCCAGTCTAGATGGGAAAAAAGGTTTTTATCGCTGATTTTTGGGGAAATTATCCTATATTTGACCTCGATTAGTATCACCAGAGACTAAACAATTAATTGAGCAGCTATTGCTCCACTGCGATAACCTAAGTTCGGAATCAGGGAAAACGGCAAAATTTCCCTAATCCGAACTAAACTTGATTACAAAACCTTGTGGGTGTGAGAATGTTGTTTGACGTTATCCTCCGTCCGCACCACATGAACAGCATTCAAGATGCGTTTTTTCTCTAGGGAAAAGTTTAAATCGTCTTTTTGGCCGCCCAAGGGGATTAACCCTTGTAGGTGGGGTTGATTTTTATAGGTGCGAGTTGCAGCAATCGCCCTTTCGACAAAATTCTCGCATAATTGGGCATTATCGGGGAAATTACTGGGTATTTGAGGATTATCGTCCTGAAATACCTCTCCTAAACTCATGGCGCGGGCAAATTCGTAGGAAGTGGGAATTCCTTTGACAATTGCCTCTAGGGCTGCCGAGGGAATCGGTTCTAACACCGCCACTTTTTCTAATTCTCCCTCCTGTTTGAGAAAACAAATCGCTAAACCGAATACACAATAATCATCTTTTGTCAAGTCAGAAATGTTTAAGAATTGTGTCGCTGTGGCCATTATTTTAATCCTGAGTCGCTCTTTATTTAATCTTGCGGGCGATCAGCGATCGAATCAAGGTTTTTATGAAGAGATATGAAGGAGAAAAGTTTAGCAGGGTTAGGCCACACTAACCCACCCCAAGACGGAAAAAACTGAGAACTGTTAGACTAGAAACCAGCAGATTAACTGATAAACGAGCTTTATGTCACCCACTCTACTCATCTCCAAAGAACTCCCCACCCTGAAATATAATCCTAGTCTGGAGCGCTTTGATAGCTCTTGGGCGGCCCCTTTGTCCACTCTCCTGGGACTGGGACGGGCTGCCGGGGCGACTTTTATCGAATTTTTCCTGGAAAGAGTCAACTATATCAGTTGTTTAGCCGAAGATGACAGCATCACCAGTCTCTCACCGAAACTATCTACAGGGGCAGGAATCCGCCTTTTTCGCGGTAAAGCCGATTGTTATGTCAGTACCAACGATTTAAGCTTCCAAGGCTTAAAAAATGCCCTAGAAAAAGGTTTATCGATTCTCGGTTTAAACCTACCCAGTCCTAACGCGTATATTCCCGAAATCAATCTGGAAATGTTCCGGGATTATGCCACGGTCAAAAATAAAGATATTTGGCTGAATAATTGCAGTTCTTTGCGAGAAATGGGTGATATTCTCCTAACTGCCAACGTTCACCTCAATCAGAAAGCCTCTCACGTCCAATCTCGTCGCGCCGCTTATTTTCGCGATTGGCAAGAAATTTTAGTTGCCGCTAGTGATGGCACTTTTGCCCGGGATATTCGCCTCACCCAATCCGTGGGCTATAATCTCCTCTGTGCCGATGGGACCAATCGTTCTAGCATTGGTAAACGGGTGGGTAGTACCAGTAATCCCGATTTTCTGCGGACGTGGAATGCTGAGGAATCGGCGGCAGAAGTGGCCGAATCGGCGGGTAAAATGCTTTACGCTGACTATGTAGAATCTGGCAGTTATCCCATCGTCATGGCCAATGAATTTGGCGGCGTTATCTTCCACGAAGCTTGTGGCCATTTGCTAGAAACTACGCAAATTGAGCAAAAAACCACGCCCTTTCTCGATAAAAAAGGCGAAAAAATCGCCCACGAAAATCTGACGGCTTGGGACGAAGGATTATCCGATAAAGCTTTCGGTACTATCGATATGGACGATGAGGGAATGCCGGCCCAGCGTACTCTCCTAATTGAAAATGGTATCCTAAAAAACTTCATTGCCGATCGCACCGGTTCAATTAAAACCGGTCATCCGCGCACGGGTAGCGGTCGCCGTCAAAACTACACCTATGCCGCCGCTAGTCGGATGCGGAATACCTACATCGCTCCCGGGGAATATACCCTCGATAATCTCTTTAATTCCATCGATAAAGGCATTTATTGTAAAAAAATGGGCGGTGGTAGTGTGGGGGCGACCGGTGAATTTAATTTCGCTGTCGAGGAAGCTTATCTTATCGAAAACGGCAACCTGACTAAACCCCTGAAAGGCGCGACTTTAATCGGTTCAGCTAAGGAGATTATGAATAAAATCTCTATGTGTTCCCAAGATTTAGGACTAGCGGCGGGTTTTTGCGGTTCTGTCAGTGGTAGCGTTTATGTCACCGTTGGTCAACCCCATTTAAAAGTCGATTCTATTACCGTTGGCGGTCGTTAATCATGGCTTTAGTAATTCTCTACTATTTCCTCATCGCCATCATGATAGTGGGGATAATTGGTGAACTGCTACCCGCTATCCCCGGCATGAGTTTGATTTTAATCGCCATGGTGGTGTGGGGTTTTGTGACCAAATTCGCGGGGATGGGGGTCGCTTTAACCGTGGCCTTTGTTATCCTTCTCCTCAGTCTGGGGGTGGAATTCCTCGCTAGTTATCTCGGCGCCCAAAAAGTTGGGGCGAGCAATTGGAGTCAAATCGGGCTAGTAGTGGGTTTATTAGCGGGAATATTCGGGCTTTTACCGGCTTTACCCATTGGCGGCCCGATTATCGGCTTATTTGTCGGTCCTGTGGTGGGGGCTTTTTTGGGAGAATACGCCTATCGTCGCGATTTGGAATTAACCCCCCGTTTGCAACAATCCCTAAAAGTCTGTGTCGGTATCGTCGTCGGTACGGTTATCGGTCACGTTGCTAAAGCTATGCTGGCCACGGCTGCCGTTATCGTCTTTATTGTCACCACTTGGCCCAATCTCTCTTCAGTTATCAGTTATCAGTTATCAGTTATCAGTTATCAGATTTGAGTTTTCAGAACGTAGGTTGGGTTGAAGCATAAAACCCAACGCCCGCATAGTTTACGCTACCGCTAACCCATCCTACAAATAATTGTGCCTCCCTAATTATCTAGCTGACGGCTGATGGCTGACCGCTCAATTCTACATTCATCTCATTTATGACCAAATCTATGCCAAAAGTTGAAGATATCGCCCAAATCGCTAATTCTAGCGCCCAAGCTTTAGGAATTGCTAAATACGACATCTATGGTTCTTCTGTGGATGAAACCGATGTGGATGTGTTTCAAGGGGAACCGAAACAGGTACAAGCTTCCAATCGTTCCAGCGTTATCGTTCGCGTCTGGAATCGGGATAATCAAGTCGGTGTCACCTCTACCACCGATGTGGACCCGGTGGGACTGCAATTAGCCCTGAAAACCGCCCAAGAAGCCAGCTTTTTTGGCGTTAAGGAAAATGTCCCCGATTTTAGTCCCGCTGCCACCGCACCTACCACAGAAGTGGCCAGCGAAATGTCTAATCAAGCACCTGTATCCACTCTCGTCGATAAGTTATTAGCCGCCGAAAAATCGTTACTAGCAGCCCATCCAGCTATTGCCAGTGTTCCCTATAACGGTTTGGGACAACAGCAGGTCAGACGTTTTTATCTCAATAGCGACGGGGCAATGCGTCAGGAAGCGCGTAGTTATGCCAGTGTGTATTTATACACCAAAACCGAACAGGAAGGCAAAAAACCCCGCAGCGCTGGTGCTTTTCGGGTGAGTCCGGGACTGGAAAAATTAGATATCGATGGTTGCATCGAGGAAGCGATTACCAAAACTGTTAGCCATCTGGACTATCAACCGATTACCACGGGTAAATATTTGGTGGTTTTTGCCCCCCGCGCCTTTTTGAGTCTAATGGGAGCATTTTCTAATCTGTTTAATGCCCAAAATATCCTTGATAAACAGAGTCTTTCTACTCCTGAATCTTTGGGAACACAAATCGCTGCCACTGCCTTAAATTTGTGCGATGATGCCCTCCATCCCGCTAATGTTGCCGCAGAAACTTTTGATAGTGAAGGTACTCCCACCCATCGTGTGGAATTAATTAAAGAGGGGATTTTGAGTAATTTTCTCCATAGCACGATTACCGCTAAACGGATGAATACGGAACCAACTGGGAACGGTAACATTGGGTCAAAAGTAACGGTTAGTCCCCATTTTTATCACGTTTTTGCTAGTGCTAATCAACCAAAAAGCTATTCTTTGGAAACAGCAGAAAATGTGGTGTTAATTGATAGTTTACAGGCACTTCATGCGGGAGTTAATTCTCTACAAGGTTCCTTCTCTTTGCCCTTTGATGGTTGGTTAGTGAACAAAAATGAGCGCGTTAGCATCGATTCCGCTACCGTAGCCGGGGATATTTTAACACTGCTGAAATCGATTGTTTATCTGGAACCGGAAGCAGTTATTACTCCCAGTGGTGTTTGTCCCTACGTTTGGGTAGAGGGTTTATCAATCACAGGAGAAGCTTAACACTATACCAGACCAAAAATAGGGGGTATTAACCAGGGTAATACCCCCGCAAGATGGATGTTAATTTTATAGTCGTGGGTAAGCTGTTGACTATGCAAATTATACTAAATCTGGTTATTAAAAACTGATTATTTATTCCCCTTTTTGCCTTTTGCATGAGTAGAAAACGGGTTTCTCCGAGAAACCCGTTTTCTGTGAGTTACTCAACGGATTTAGTATAAATCTGGTTATTAAAAACTGATTAGGGTTTGCGGCAAAAAGTAGGGGCGAAGCATTCGGATAGAAAATCTACGGTTTCACCGATAGGTTATTGCCCGAATGCTTCGCCCCTACAGGACGCGGGCCGATGAAGACCCAAGGTTTTGAAGCACGATTCTCTCAAAATCTTGCACCTGTGAGAGCAAAACAGGACACTAAAACCCTTATCTCGTCTATATTTCACATTTATTCAGCTTTAGTATTACTCCTAATTAAGAACTATTTTTCCGCTGGGGGAAACCAATTATCATCTAATGTTTGTTCGAGGGATATATGAGCGTCTGAATTAAGGGAAAAAAGCTGAGAAACCGATTTAATCGCCACTGGATAAAATTTATCATACATGGCTGCTAATTCTGGCCGTAAGCTGGGACTATCTTCTAAACGCTGCTGAATTTGGGCGCGAAAATTGACTATTGCTGCCGCCCAATGATTACCTGACCGTTTTTTTTCTTCTTGCCAATAAGCCAGCTTTAAAAGATGTTCGATAAGACGGGTTAACAGACTCATTAAAGCTCGTCTATCACTTTTTCCCATACTCTCGATTTCTTCAATTAAATTATCCCAATCCACTTGCTCAAAATTGCGCTCTTGTAAATGTTTTACCGTCTCTTTTAGCCATTGATTATAATCAGTTTCGTAGGCAGTTGACGACATAATTTAACTCTCCATAGAAAATTACTTAAATGGCTCTCTATCTAGGGCTGGCTGAATACATCTAAACACCTTTTTGGCTAAGACTTTTAGACTTTTTTTCTCAAAAAGTATATCAGATCTGGGAGTGATCGGGGGGAAAATTAAGGTACTTTTTCCCTGAAAATTAGCTAATTGACCCCGGCGGTTCGACAGGCTCACCGCTGAAGCCCACACCCCACCCCCCACGAAAAACTTTTTGCCGCAAACCCTAATTAGCAATACCCTCTTTTTTTCAAACTATAACCAGCTAATCCGATGGTTAGCAATCCTAAAACTGCGCTAGGTTCGGGTACGGGTTCAACGGAATAAATCGCCAGATTACGACTCACTTCATTGGCCACAATTAACAGGGGAGTACCATTGGGACTATCGGCAGCGGGAATAAATAATAATCCTTCGGGAGAGATATCGCCTAATTGCCAATCGTTGATATAATCAACAAAGAAAGGATGACTAGGGTTGGTGATATCATAAACCATGAAACCGCCAGCCCTTTCTATTCCCACAAAAGTATAGGGACGATATTATTTTCCTGTAGAGACACCCACGCAGTGGTTCCATTGTCGGAAACGGTGATGTATTCTGGTTCCACATCTTGGGAAACCGTTTGACTGGGGAAAATGCGGACTCCCTGATTTCTTAAAGTGTTCTTTTGACCATTAAAACCGGTAAAGGTGGCAGTGTTGACCGTGGCATTGAGAACACTGATGCTAAGGTCAATAATACTAACGGAACTATTGGGATTGATCCCTCCTTTCGCTTCCCCTTCATTAGCGACCAAAACCCGATTACCGTCAGGAGTGAAGGTTAACATATCTGGTAAAGTGCCCACAGTCACCTGACTCTCAAAGACACCATTAGTATTGAAAAAAACCACACTGCCCTTATTGGTAATCTGACTAGCTTCCATGGCCACGATACCATTTTTGATGGCAACGCTGTTAACCCCTTTTTTCAGTCCCAAGTTAAAGGAAGATTAAACAAGAGGGAAATTAGGGATATCTTCAAAATTTGGCCAAGGACAGTAAAAGCGAACTAGGAAAACGGGTTATTCGATCGCTTTTTAGTTGAACGGCTCATTTACCGGAGTGATAACATGGATTAGTATAAGCTCGATCAATATGGAATCAAGACTCGTGTTATCTATTCTCCTAGCCGATTTCAAGATCATTTTTGAACGTGACCCCGCTGCCCGCAACTGGTTAGAGGTAATGTTTTGTTATCCTGGATTACAGGCTTTACTGTGCCATCGCTTCGCCCATTGGCTATATCACATCGGGATTCCCTTTATTCCCCGTTTAATTTCCCATCTTGCCCGTTTTCTGACTGGTATTGAAATTCACCCCGGCGCCCAAATTGGTCAGGGTGTTTTTATCGACCATGGCATGGGAGTGGTCATCGGAGAAACCGCCATTGTCGGTGATTATGCCCTCATCTATCAAGGAGTTACTTTAGGAGGGACGGGGAAAGAAAGCGGTAAACGTCACCCGACTCTAGGGGAAAATGTGGTCGTCGGCGCTGGGGCTAAGGTTTTAGGTAATATTTATCTGGGTAATAACGTTCGCGTCGGCGCTGGTTCTGTGGTTCTGCGGGATATTCCCGCCGATTGTACCGTTGTTGGTGTACCCGGTCGTTTAATCTATCGCGCTGGGACGCGGGTGGAACCCCTCGAACACGGTGATTTACTCGACTCGGAAGCGGTGGCTATTCGCGCTTTGGTGGACCGTATTGAACAACTGGAAAAACAAGTGTACGAATTGCAGCTAGAACGGTCAAAAGAACCAGATTATCGGATTAATTGCCCAGTTTTAGCCCATTTAGAAGAAGAAGCGAGTCCTAGCTGTGGTCCTGGGGCCGATCGAGATCTGCGCGAGTTTCTCGAAAGAGCGGTTTAACCCCGATAATCTTCTGATATGATAGAAGACTGGTTTTTTAGTAGCTGAAACCCATTCGTCAAGGCTATGATTGTTTAGGACTACTTGGCACCGTCCGATGGCTCAAACTGACTCAATCCGTATTCGTGGCGCCCGACAACACAATCTCAAAAATGTTGATCTCGAATTACCCCGCAATCAGTTGATTGTTTTTACGGGAGTTTCGGGATCGGGCAAATCTTCCCTCGCTTTCGACACTATTTTTGCCGAGGGACAGCGCCGCTATGTGGAATCCCTCAGCGCCTACGCGCGTCAATTTTTGGGACAATTGGATAAACCCGATGTGGATGCGATCGAGGGTTTAAGTCCGGCTATTTCCATTGACCAAAAATCCACTTCCCACAATCCCCGTTCTAGTGTGGGAACTGTAACGGAAATTTACGATTACTTGCGTTTATTGTTCGGTCGTGCCGGTGAACCCCATTGTCCCCATTGCGATCGCAATATTGCCCCCCAAACCATCGATCAAATGTGCGATCGAGTGATGGAATTAGCCGATAAAACCCGATTTCAAATCTTAGCTCCAGTAATTCGCGGCAAAAAAGGCACCCATAAGCAATTAATCTCTAGTTTGGCCTCCCAAGGCTTTGCCCGGGTGCGGATTGACGGCAAGGTAGTAGAATTATCCGAGGGCATCGAGTTAGATAAAAAACATCTTCATGATATCGAAATTGTTATAGATCGCCTGATCAAAAAAGAGGGTTTACAGGAAAGATTAGTGGATTCTTTAACCACTTGTTTAAAGCATTCCGACGGTGTAGCGATTGTGGAAATTCTCGATGAAAATAACGAAGATAATCCCGAAGTTACCAAAGAAATTGTCTTTTCTGAAAAATTTGCCTGTCCCGAACACGGGGCAGTTATGGAGGAATTATCCCCCCGTTTATTCTCTTTTAATTCTCCCTATGGTGCTTGTCCCAACTGTCACGGATTGGGCAGTTTACGGAAATTTTCGGCAGATTTAGTCATTCCAGACCCAAAACAGCCGGTTTATTCTGCTATTGCCCCCTGGTCAGATAAGGATAATTCCTACTATCTTTCTCTCCTCTACGGTTTAGGGCAAGCTTTAGGTTTTGAAATTCAAACTCCTTGGCAGAAACTAACAAAAACCCAGCAGGATATCATTCTCTATGGGAGTAAAGAACCGATCTATTTTGAAGATGATTACCGTTACGATACTGGTCGCGGTTACTATCGAGAATTTGCCGGAGTTATCAATATCTTAGATAGAAATTATCAAGAAACCACCTCGGAAGTTATTAAACAAAGACTAGAAAAATATATTGTTAACCAAACCTGTGAAGTTTGTCACGGAAAAAGATTAAAACCGGAAGCTTTATCAGTACGTTTGGGAGAATATACGGTCACGGATTTTACCGGAGTTCCGATTCGGGATTGTTTGCAGAGAATTAATGATTGTCATTTAACCCCAAGACAAGCATTAATTGGAGAATTAGCTCTCAAAGAAATCAAAGCGAGACTACAATTTTTAATCGATGTGGGATTAGATTATCTTACCCTCGATCGACCAGCGATGACCTTATCTGGGGGAGAATCCCAACGAATTCGATTAGCTACTCAAATTGGTTCGGGATTAACAGGAGTATTATACGTTCTCGATGAACCTAGCATCGGATTACACCAAAGAGATAATAGTAAACTGTTAGAAACCCTGCAAAGATTGCGAGATTTAGGTAATACTTTAATCGTCGTCGAACACGATGAAGAAACGATTCGGGCAGCTGATTATTTGGTCGATATCGGTCCGAAAGCCGGCATTCATGGCGGAGAAATCATCTGTCAAGGCAGTTTTAAAACCCTTTTAAAGTCGAAAAAATCGATAACAGGAGCCTACCTATCGGGACGCAAAGTTATTGAAACTCCCCCCCAAAGAAGAGTGGGAAATGGTAACGCTTTAGTTTTAAAAAATTGCCATCAGAATAACCTAAGAAATATTGATGTAACGATTCCTTTAGGAAAATTAGTCTCGATTACGGGGGTATCTGGTTCAGGCAAATCTACCCTAATTAATGAGTTATTATATCCGGCTTTACAACATCATTTAACCCGTTTAACTCCCTTCCCCAAAGAGTTAGAGAAAGTGGAAGGATTGGACGCGGTTGATAAAGTAATTGTCATCGACCAATCACCGATAGGACGCACTCCTCGGTCAAATCCTGCCACCTATACGGGGGTTTTTGACATTATTCGCGAGATTTTCACCGAAACCATCGAAGCAAAAGCTAGGGGTTACAAAGCGGGGCAGTTTTCTTTTAATGTTAAGGGAGGACGCTGTGAAGCTTGTTTAGGCCAAGGGGTAAACGTCATCGAGATGAATTTTCTCCCCGATGTCTATGTGCAGTGTGATGTGTGTAAAGGGGCGCGTTATAATCGGGAAACCCTACAGGTTAAGTATAAAGGTTATTCGATCGCCGATGTCTTAGATATGACGATCGAGGAAGCATTAAAGGTCTTTGAAAATGTCCCCCGGGCCACCACCAGATTACAAACTCTCGTGGATGTGGGTTTAGGATACTGTAAACTTGGCCAAAGCGCTCCCACTTTATCCGGTGGGGAAGCACAAAGGGTAAAATTAGCGGCCGAATTATCCCGACGGGCCACCGGAAAAACCCTATATTTGATTGATGAACCGACTACGGGTTTATCTTTTTATGATGTGCATCATCTCTTAGATGTGTTACAAAGATTGGTCGATAAAGGTAATTCGATTATCGTCATCGAACATAATCTCGACGTGATTCGCTGTAGCGATTGGATTATTGATTTGGGACCGGAAGGAGGGGACAAGGGAGGAGAATTAATCGCGGTGGGAACACCGGAAACCGTGGCTAAATGTGAAAGATCCTACACCGGTCATTATCTTGCCCAAGCATTACTTCAATATCCCCCAAAAAAGCGGGATAATATTAGGGAAGAACACAGAGATAATAAAGCCAATGATCAAGATTAGTATTTAACTCTTGTTCGCTGTTAATTTCCTGACCGGTTTTCCAAGAATAAATTTTAATCTCTTGAAAGTAAGACCCTAACTGTCTTAATTGTTCTTTGGGTGTGGCGTAATAATTTTGGAGACGAAAATTATGGGGTTCATCCCGAATAATTGCATAGTCAGCAGTCAATAACTGTTCGTAGCTGAGAGAGGGATTACAGACCCGCAAAATCACCCAGATGACTAAATTGACATAGCTACTAAAAGGATTGAAACTAATCTTTTTTTTCCAATCGAATTCTGGGATAATTCCCTGAAGATTATGACTAGAAAAACAAAAATAACCGCCCGCTTTACCGATGCGGCTAATTTCCTCTAAAACTAGAAAACGGTCAGCAGGGGAAATATAATCAATGCCATTAAAACTAAAGAGAATAAAATCAAAATAATTATCCGCAAATTGTTCTAGATTTCTAGCATCGGCCACTTGCCAGACTAAATGGGGGAATTTTTGACGACAAGCGGCGATCATTTCCGCAGAATAATCAACACCGATATATTCTCCCACAAGAGGGGCAAAATACTTCGTAGTCCGTCCCGCACCTACCCCTAAATCAAGCATTTTCATCGTTGATAAACGCTCTTGCAGCAGGGTTAAAATTGTCTTTTCTGCCGGCTGTAGTGCGGTTAATTGAGCATAATAACCGACAATACTAGGGTCTCTATAGGTTTGATGATTTTTGTCCTTAATCATTCTCGATCGCTCTTTCCTCATAATCTGGCTGTTTTTCTCTTACTAATAATTCACCTTCCCAACCGCCAATTACTTCTTCAAAAAAGCCTTCTTGCCATTGGCTAAATGTAGTTTTTTCTTCTTGTTCTTTTAGAGATATTGGCTGATAAACTAAGGTAACTTCTAAATCTGTGTTTTTAAGTTCATGCGGTAAAGATATTTGTAATGTTCCATCTTCTCCTACATGGGTTTTAAAACTAATTGTTTTCATGGTTTCGGCTCAGGTTACTACTATCTTATGATAGTGTAATATGTCCTCGCCTGACAAGGTGCGTCTCCTGCGGTCTTTTAACCATAAAGACATCTTCACCCCAAACAGGTTCGACATCGCAGAAATCACCATCCGATGAGAATGGTGATACATCCCACCCAAGACACCGTTACAGGGATCTATTCGAGATCGAACTCACGATGTTGCATAACCACGAGAAACTTGATATATTGGCAGTTGATAAATATTATTGAAAATTTACTGGAGACATAAATATGTTATCAACTGATGTTAGACAAAAATCAATGATTAAGAGAATTGAGCAAGTTGTTTCTATTTTAATGGAAGACCGCCCTTTCTTTAAAGAGGAACTTAATTATTCAGAAATAGTGAAACATTTGGTTGAATTATTTGAAAAAAATTTACCTTTTGATGAATTTAACACTATGTCAGAGGCGGAATTGAAAGAGCATTGTAGCTTTATTATGTCCACAGAAATCCTGTCAAAAATTGGCGGCGATTTTACTCCTGAACAAATGGCTATTTTCGATGAAGCAATTAAGCGTAAATAGATAATTATGAGTTATTTGTTAGATACTAATATCGTCTCTTTGATCATTAAGCGTAATCTTGAAATTTATCAAAAAATTGAAGATGTCAAAGCTCAAAGAAAAAGTATCTTTATCAGTTGCATTACTTATTTTGAAATTAAGAGGGGATTTTTGGCAGTTGCTGCACCTAAACAAAGAGAAAGATTTAACCAACTTTGTCAGGATTATCAAATTATTTTATTAGATGATTTAGCTATTTTAGAAAAAGCAGCCGAAATTCATGCTCATCTTAGATTAAGAGGATTACCCATACAAACAGAAGATATTTTAATTGCTGCTACTGCTATAGTTAAAAGTTTAATTGTTGTTTCTAATGACAGTGATTTATTGAGGGTTGAAGGATTAAGTTTAGAGAATTGGGTAGAGTTATAAATTAAACCCAATCTTTAAGTCATCCGACATATTTTAACAGCTTGAGTCAGTAAAGGGGTGCGTTACACTATGTTAACGCACCCTACGAGATCGGCGATCGCACTTCTAGGCAGCGAGTCGCAGGTTCGAGTCCTGCCGCACCCGCTTCTGAATTGTCGTTTAACTGAGATATTGTAAGTGATCAGAACAAATATAAAGATAAGGAGTCCATATATAGTGCGCCTAATTGATTTGTGAACGGGTAGGCTCTAGAAGTCAAGTGTAGCAAGACGGCAAACGGAGGGTTTTTACATTTCATTTAGGTGCGCTATATCATGGCAACAACGAAAGAAAATTACTATTTTCTTCATAACTTACTAGCAGCAGGAAAGTGGGAGGAAGCCTGAGATGGGGACAAGCGAGCTAGAAGGTAGATAGGGCAAGCGATATCGCTCTTTGTCCTTTGATGTAATCCTTCAACCGATAGCGGCTAATTTGCATTAGCTCTTCTATATTTTTTGGGAACATTTGATGTAGCTGGAGCCAATGATAGAGATGTTGACCCACATAAAAACTGCTGTGTCTGCGTTGACCTTTATATCTTTTTTCAGGTCTTGTGACATATTTTTGGATTCCCATATCCTTAATTTTTTTACCTTGTAGTGTGGCACTTGTATAGGCGATAGCTATAACAATTATCAGCTTTGATAAGTATTGCGGTGCTAATTGAGAACCTTCTAAGCTATAGCCTCCCGACTTAAAATCTCGGAACATCTCCTCAATATCAAATCTTTTTTGATAGGCAATTATTGCCGTCTCTAAATCTCCAAAATTTGTCAGAATATACCAAGGTTCTTTTGTTTGAAAACCCCCATAGTTTTTTTTCCACTTACCAGCTAAGTTAAACTGGACAAATCCCTGCTCTTTTGTAATATTGACATCATTCAAAAATAGTTGAGTTCCTGGACTTAAACCTAACTCTCTCATTTCTTGATAAATTCCTTCTTTTGTCTTGACACTTGTACTTTGTTTTTGTCTTAAGCAAAAGTATAAACTCTGCTTCTGAAGCTACTTTCCAAGACTGACCGAGCAAAATTCTCTATCTCCTAACACCACGATTTTATGACCTGATAGCACCGTCAATATTTTCCCCAATACTCGCTGCTGTTCTTCGAGATTACTACTTCCTTTTTTATCCAATATCTCCCAATAGATTGGGATGGCTCTCTTGTCATAAATTAGACTCACCATCAAGATATTAATTGCTCCCCAACTCGTTCGGTCTATGGCAATATATACTAATCCTTTTATTGTGAATCTCTCCTGCTGTTTTAACATCTCTTTTAAGCAGAGAAACCAGATTTTTTTCAATATTCAGAATTTCCAGTTTTAAAAATCTTTTTAGTTTTTTTCTCCGACTCTCAAACAGGATTGGTATTGGCAGTGCTTCTGCTAATATCTCTAACTTAGCTTGCTTTAGTATTTGCAAGGTTCCAACTATCATTAACAACAGTAGATATCTGGCTCGTCCCAGTTCATTTTCTAACACTTTCTGGTATAGTTCACTTATCATTTTCGTTATTTAGGTCATATATGGTAAATATGACTTATCTTTTTTTGGAGTCCGTATCTGTATTCCGTGCTACATAAGCTTTTCAGCTTGCTTGTCCCCCTGTCAGCTAAGAGGGTTTTGCCAACTCCGGGTACATCTTCCAGGAGAGCGTGGCCACCACTGAGTAAGGCCACCAGCACAATGCGAATCGATTCGGTTTGGCCGACGATGCTCTGGCTCAAATTTTCCATCAAAATATCAATAGCGTCTCTCGTAACACAAATGGGGTATTTTGTCAAGAAGATTAATGTTAAGTTTTTTTTATCTTAACGATTCTTTTCCCAATTTGCCCACACTAGCGAGGAAAGTTGACAGACAATGGCGGGAAATTTTCTTTTAGGGAGCTAATCAGGGTTAGGGTGGCGAGCAGGGAGAAAATTAGTTAAGAATTGTTGCCAGTGGGCGAAATTAAGATTTTCAGTCGGTTCAGTCTGATAAAATCGAGAGGAATTTCTCTTAATCGATGAAGATGAAAGCCAGTTCGCTCGTTTTTAGTCTTGTTTTAGGCATCGCAGCCAGTACATTAACCAATAGTTTGCCCGAAAATTTGACTTTCAATTCTCGGAAAATATTGGCTCAAGATCAGGCTCCTTCCTGTCCTCTTCCTCCAGATATTGCCATCACTTTTCGCAATAGTGAATGTCAGGCAGTTACCCTAGAAAAACCCCAGACTTTTTTCCGTTATTATAGTGACGAAAATTACAAAAAAGGTCGTTTTCTGACCACGGATCAATATACCACCAATGTGGAAGTGATCAGGAATTTAGCCCTCGATCAAAAGTGGAATCCTCCCAATCAAGCGACCAAAGTAATATCGGTGACTTTACCTGCGGGAACAACGGTTTATCAAGGAATTGTCGCCCCCCAGAATCCTGCTGATTGTTATCCCGGTGGTGGTCAGCAAACTTTTATTAAAGACTCGCGAGATGCCAATATACAATGGGGAGAGGGGCGAGCAATAACGGTTACATCTCTTTCCTGTCGCTAGAATATTATGGAAACGAACATGAGGGAATTAATTCAATCAATTGACCAAGCTATTACCGTGGCCGAACAGATGCCGAAAACAGAAAGATCGACTCGGATTGAGGGTTTAATTTCTGTCCTAAAAACCATCAAAAGTCAGGCTTTAGCTGGTCAATTACCACCGTCTCAAGGCATTGTTACCCTAGGATTAGCGCGAGAAGTAGCTGATTGGATCGATCCCCTCGATTCTCCTTTATTGAAAGCGGTGGGTAAAGTAGAAAGAGAATATCAAAAATATTAGAAGTTGTCGGTTACAGAAGTTAAAATTAACCGAGAGCGATCGCAGTCTATCTCGATCTGATTTTTTAATCGATCGAGAGAATTAAATTTCTGTTCTGGTCGCAGGAATTGCACTAAATCCATCGTTAAAATACGATCATATACATTGCCCGACCAATCCAATAAATGGATTTCCACACTGATAGTTTTTCCCTCGATCGTGGGACGATAACCGATATTCATAACTGCTGGTAAGCGAGAACCATCGAGATGCACCCAACCGCAATAAACCCCCAGTCGCGGCAATAATTTATCGGGAGGAACCTGTAGATTAGCGGTATGAAAACCTAATGTTCTGCCCAGTTGTTGCCCGATGACCACACGACCGGTTAAACTGTAGGGACGACCTAACATTTGTCCGGCTTGCTCAACGTTTCCTGCTGCCAAAGCTTGACGAATTAGGGAACTACTAATTCGACCCGTCCCACAGTTTTTTAAAGCAACAATCTCGACTTTAATGTTAAATTGAGAGGCGATCTGTAATAAATCTTCCGCTGTACCTTGACGACGATAACCGAAGCGAAAATCTTGACCAACACTGATCGATTTAGCCTGTAATTTTGCTACTAAAATCTGTTCGATAAAAGCCAAGGGAGTCAGGGAAGCTAATTGAGCAGAGAAAGGCAGTAAAACTAATTGTTTAACGCCTAAATTCTCTAAAACCTCTACCTTTTCCCCTAGAGGAGTTAATAACTGCCATTTTTCCCCCGTAAAAAATTCCCGCGGGTGGGGAGTAAAACTAACAACGGTGGGATAAGCGGGTTCATCCTGAAAAATTGGCTGTAGGACGGTTTGATGACCTAGGTGCAAACCATCAAAGTTACCAAGAGCGATCGCACTAGGGGCTAAAATACGGGTATTAGGGGAATCTACAATCCACACGCTGGCTTTAAGAACAGATACAAGAGAATAATTCAAGCGATTAATCTTGAGTGTAGCCTTTTGATTTTATATCAATCGGGCGATCAAGCCAAAAAAGGCCCCCAATCCCTTGGAGGCTTTTTCAAAGAAAAATAACTGTCATTAACCTTCGGCTAATTTCAGATCCCGCAGGGAGCTAATATCCACTTGAATCGATGGCCCCATGGAGGAAGAAACGTAAACTGTGCGCCAGTAACGACCTTTTGCCCCGGAAGGACGGTTTCTGTCCACCGTTTCCTGTAAAGCTTTCAAATTAACTAACAGATCCTCAGCACTAAAAGAAGCTTTACCAAATTGAACGTGAACGATCCCGGTGCGATCAGCCCGGAATTCTAATTTACCCGCTTTAAACTCAGAGATTGCCCCCGTTAAATCCGTGGTTACGGTTCCCCCTTTCGGTGAGGGCATTAAACCCCGTGGACCGAGTTGACGACCTAATTTAGCCACTTTCGGCATCATATCGGGGGTGGCGATTAACACCTCGAAATCCATCATCCCCTTGGCGATTTCTTCGATTAATTCTTCTGAACCAACGATATCGGCCCCAGCATTGTTCGCTTCCTGCACCTGTTCCCCGCGAGTAATCACCGCTACCCGCACCGTGCGTCCGGTTCCTTTGGGTAAACTTACCGTTGTCCGCAGTTGTTGGTCGGTATATTTAGGATCGATACCTAAACGAATATGAGCTTCGGCGGTTTCGTCGAATTTCGCCGTCGCTAATTCCTTTAATAATGTTAGTGCCTCTAATGGCTCGTAGGCTTTATTTTCTACCTTAGCCTGGGCATCTCGCAAACGTCGTGAAACTTTTTTTACCATCTGATTTGTTGCTCCTTGGGTAATAACGAAGCTTAACTTCTCCCCGTAATAAGATTTAGTCTGAGATCTTGACACCCATATTTCTGGCCGTTCCTGCCACAATATTCATGGCCGCTTCGATGTCGTTAGCGTTAAGATCGGGCATTTTAGTCTGGGCGATTTCGCGTAATTGGTCGCGGGTAATGGTGGCGACAAATTTCTTGTTAGGTTCGTTGGAACCTCTTTCTACACCGGCCGCTTTACGGATGAGAACGGAAGCGGGGGGAGTTTTGAGGACAAAGGTAAAACTCCGATCCTCAAAAACGGAAATTTCCACAGGGATGATCATCCCAGCCTGATCGGCGGTTTTAGCGTTGTAATCTTTACAAAACGCCATAATATTCACCCCGTGTTGACCTAAAGCAGGACCGACCGGAGGAGCAGGGTTAGCCTTACCAGCAGGTAAAGCTAGTTTAATAATTGCGACGACTTTTTTAGCCATGATTTAGTTTTGTTTTTCGACTTGATTAAATTCCAATTCGACCGGGGTATCCCGACCAAAAATGGAGAGCAGGGCCTTGAGTTTGCCGCGCTCGGGACTAACTTCGATCACTTCCCCTTCAAAGTCCTTAAATGGACCGGATAGAACCAAGATTTGATCGCCAACTTCCATATTGATTTTGACGACGGGTTCTTGAATCTGAGCTTGTTTGAAGATGCGATCAACTTCTGACATACTCAAGGGTAGCGGGGTGACGTGACCGCGGCCGCGTCCGTAGTGGCGTTTTTGTTCGGCCCCGACAAAGTTGATCACGTGGGGGGTGTTTTTGACCACCTGCCAAGCGTCATCATCCATGATCATTCTGATCAGGACATAACCGGGGAAGACTTTTTCCTCACCGTGTTGCCGTGAACCATCCTTGCGGACTTTGACGGTGGCCGCTTGGGGAATCTGAACTTGCAGAATGCGATCGGCCACATCGAGGGTGTGGATGCGCTGTTCCAAATTAGCTTTGACCCGTTTCTCACAACCGGAAGCCACCTGCACGGCATACCAACGGGGTTTTTTCGGTAGGCCGCTAAGATTGAGTTCTTCGGGAAACTGCTCTTCTTCTAGATTCATGGGAACACCTTCCCCGCACCCCAGGCAAAGAATTTATCGATTAGATAGATGAGAGTGGCTACTAAAGTCACCATTAACATCACCGCCGCCGATTCGCTCAAAAGTTGCTGACGGGAAGGCCAGACGACTTTGGCGAGTTCTTCTTTGGTTTCATTGACGAATTCCTTGACCTGAAAGGAGCTTCCCTCTTTCTTGTCGCTCGCGTCTTTTTCTAGGGTTTCTTTTTTGGCCACGATCGCTACTCCTTAAAATGATACTCAAGCTATCCTTAACTTATCATTTTCACCGGACAACCCACACTAACCCCCAGACATTTAGATTATGTCCTTTGCAATTATCGGCTTGGTGATTACCAAACGCGCCCTGGAGGACTTGAACCCCCGACATCAGGTTTTGGAGACCTGCGTTCTACCAACTGAACTAAGAGCGCCCATTCGCTAAACTATTGGGCTTTTTTAAGGCCTTTATTTATTATAGCGTAGTTGTTGGCGATTAAGCAACTTTCTTGGTTAGGCTGTCGCCGGAAATTTTTTAGAGGGGGCGATCGAAACGTTCTTGGACCCTGGTGGCTTTGCCAACCCGATCGCGCAGGTAGTAGAGTTTCGCCCGGCGTACTTTACCACGACGGATGATCTTTATATTGGCAACCCGGGGCGAATGGAGCAGGAAAACTCTTTCTACTCCCACACCCTGGAAGACTTTGCGTACTGTAATCGTTTCGTTGATACCGCCATGGCGTTTGGCGATGACAATACCCTCGTAGGGCTGAATCCGCTCTTTATCTCCTTCAACGATTCGCACCCCTACCCGGATCGTGTCACCGACATGGATAATGGGCAGATCGCTCTTGAGATACTCGGCTTCGATTGATTTGATAATCTCTTCCGTTTTCATCGGCTTTCGTAAAACTGACAATTTACTATCATACCATATTTTTTTAAGTACAGCCTTTCTCGTCTAAATGAAATATGATCTAAACGGGATTAGGGACTTGCGCTTTGATAATGTATCTTTTGGGCGAACGCAGTTCGCCCCTACATTGTGGACAAAATCCGTTACTGTAGAAGTGCCAGGAACCTGCGCCCTCCGATCGCTCAAGTGTGCTGATCACCCTAAGTAGGGGGAAGTCCTTCGAGAGTCCCCGCAGCTAAGGGACTTACGCTTTGATAATATGCTATCTGGCTGGTCTGATTCTTCTACAGAGCGATTTTCTGGCTGGGATATTATTCCCAAGCAAGTCCCCCACGTCCAGCTTATAGTAGTAGCCAACAACCCCGACGAGCAAGCCATTTGCGCCCAATACCTGCGCCATAATCGCGTCAGATACTTTGCTTTGATCTAAGATTGAGTCAGCAATATCTAATTTGGAGTCTCAGGCAATGGAACCGATTTCTCTAATTCTCGCTGCGTTGGCTGCTGGTGCGGCGGCTGCTGCTAAGGATACGGCAGGAACAGCGGTTAAGGATGCTTATGAGGGTTTAAAAGCGTTGATTAAGAAGAAATTTGCAGAAAAAGGGAAAACAGATGATAGTGATATCGTCGATAAACATGAGAAAAAACCAGATTCAGAGGGGGTAAAAACACTGCTCAAAGAAGAGTTACTTGAAGCAAAAATTGATAGAGATGCAGAGGTTATTAAGACAGCAGAAGCATTACTCAAGCAATTAAAACCTGAAGAATTTGCCGCAGGTAAGTATAATATTAATGTTGGTGATGATATTAAAGGAATGGTGGGAGATGGTACTTTTAAGGGAATTGCAGGAGATATTAGTGGTGGAAATATTAGTCAGAACATTAATTAGTTGAGGATTATTTAGGAGGGAAATTTATGTCAATTACTGTTGAGGTAGAACTTAAAGATTTTCTAATTCAAATCAATCAAAAGTTAGATAATCTTCAAAAAGATGTTACTGATATTAAGATTGAACTTAGTGAAGTTAAAGGTGAAATTAAGCGTCTGGAGGAAAAAATCGATGGTGTCGAGAAGCGTCTGGAGGAAAAAATTGATGGTGTCGAGAAGCGTCTGGAGGAAAAAATCGATGGTGTCGAGAAGCGTCTAGAGGGAAAAATTGATGGTATTGAGAAGCGTCTAGAGGGAAAAAATGATGGCGTGGAAAAGCGCTTAGAGAATCAAGAGTTTGTCAGTCGAGGGATTTTAGTTGCTTTAATTGTAACGATTTTAGGCGGTTTGGCTAAATTGTTTGGTTTAGTAGGAAGTCCTTAAAGAGTGCTAATTCTAAAACTGCAATTTAAAGTTAACTTGAAAAGAATAATTTTGGGGTAGCAAAAATGACTGATAAAAGTTATTATTTAGAAATAGGGGGTGATGTTAAAGGTCTTATTGGTGATGGTGAATTTAAGGGAATTGCAGGTGATATTAGTGGTGGTGTAATCAATCAATATATTATCACCCAAAAGTCAGGAGTTGAGATTCAGTCTCAACCTTTAATTACGGGTTCACCTTATTTGGGTTTAAGGAAGTTTGAGGTAGATGATAAGGATAGGTTTTTTGGGCGAGATAATTGGATTATTGAGTTAACCGATTATTTAAAGCAAAAGAATGTTTTATTGCTTTTAGGTGCGTCGGGAAGTGGTAAATCTTCTCTCGTGCAAGCGGGTTTAATTCCTAAGTTAAAGGATAATTTTGGCGCAAATAAATTGGTTAATTTAACTTTTGTTCCTGATGTTAATCCCTTTGAGTCTTTTTATGGTTGTCTTTTGGCAAATAGATATAAACAATCCCAAGCGAAATTAGCACAAGCTGTTAAGGAAGAGACTTTAATTAAGGTGGTTGAAGGATTAAAAAATAATTCTGATTTATGGTTTATTTTTATTGATCAATTTGAGGAATTATTTACTCGTACACCGAAGACGGAAAGAGATATTTTTATTAAAAGTTTGATTAAATTAATTGAAAATAATGATAGTTTAGTTAAAATTGTGATGACGATGAGGGCGGATTTTTTAGATAAATTAAGTCCTTATCCCAGTTTAGGAAAAATCCATGATCAGTATAGCAAGATGTTAACGGATATGGATGAAAGTGAGTTAAGATTAGCTATTGCTGAACCGGCGGCGAGAAATGGTGTAATTTTTGAAAAGGGATTAATTAATCAAATTATTGCGGATTTTTATGAACAGGCCGGCTCTTTACCTCTGTTACAATATACGTTAGATTTATTGTGGGAAAAAGATCATATTCAAGAGCGGATTTTAAATATTAAGATTTATCAAGAGATTGGTGGGGTAACGGGTGCGCTAGAAAAACAAGCGGATAAAATTTATGGTCAATTTAATGAGGTGCAAAGGAAAGCAGCAGAGGAAATTTTTCTAGAGTTAATTAGTTTAGAAGGGGAAAAAGCGGTTAGCAGAAGGGCGGATAAATCGAGTTTTGAACAGGAGGAAATGCAAAGAGAGGTTCTCTATCAATTAATAGATAATCGTCTTTTGGTGAGTAAGGGAGAAGACGGGAAAGCAACGGTTGAGGTGGCACATGAGGCGTTATTACGTTCTTGGCAAGTGTTACAGAATTTAATTCGAGAAAAAGAGGAGATAATTGTTCTCAGAAGTCGTTTATATGCTGATGCTAAACAGTGGGATGATTTACAGAAGCAAGATGCAGTAAAAGCGAGTAGTGAGCTTTGGGGAGGTTCTAAACTGAAAAGGATTGTCAATCTTATCAAAGAAAAATCACTTTCTAATTTAGATGATGTAGCCGTAAAATTTATTAAAGCTAGTTATCACTATCAAAAGCAACGAGAAAAAATCGAAGCAGAAAGAAAACGGCGCGAAGTTGATACAGAACTTAGTTTAGCAAATTCTCTCAGTGGTTATTCTTTGCATCTCTTTAATGAAGAGGGAAAAGAATTAGATGCTATTGTTGAAGCGATTAAGGCAGGAAAAATTTTGCAGAAACACAACGCAAGCAACACGAAGGTAATTGATGCTTTGCAGAAGATTATGAATGAAGGAAGGGAATATAATCGCTTAGTAGGGCATAATGGCAGTGTCTATAGCGTTAATTTTAGTCCCGACGGCAAGACTTTGGTGAGCGGTAGTGATGACAACACTATCAAACTCTGGAATGTAGAAACAGGCCAAGAAATCCGCACCCTCAAGGGGCATGATAACTGGGTCACAAGCGTTAATTTTAGCCCCGACGGCAAGACATTGGTGAGCGGTAGTGATAACAAGACTATCAAACTCTGGAATGGGTCAACAGGCCAAGAAATCCGCACCCTTAAGGGGCATGATGACAACGTCAATAGCGTTAATTTTAGTCCCGACGGCAAGACATTGGTGAGCGGTAGTGCTGACAACACCATCAAACTCTGGAATGTAGAAACAGGCAAAGAAATCCGCACCCTTAAGGGGCATGATGACAACGTCAATAGCGTTAATTTTAGTCCCGACGGCAAGACATTGGTGAGCGGTAGTGCTGACAACACCATCAAACTCTGGAATGTAGAAACAGGCAAAGAAATCCGCACCCTCAAGGGGCATGATAGCGCTGTCTATAGCGTTGATTTTAGTCCCGACGGCAAGACTTTGGTGAGCGGTAGTGAGGACAACACTATCAAACTCTGGAATGTAGAAACAGGCCAAGAAATCCGCACCCTCAAGGGGCATGATAACTGGGTCACAAGCGTTAATTTTAGCCCCGACGGCAAGACATTGGTGAGCGGTAGTGCTGACAACACCATCAAACTCTGGAATGTAGAAACAGGCAAAGAAATCCGCACCCTTAAGGGGCATGATGACAACGTCAATAGCGTTAATTTTAGTCCCGACGGCAAGACATTGGTGAGCGGTAGTGCTGACAACACCATCAAACTCTGGAATGTAGAAACAGGCAAAGAAATCCGCACCCTCAAGGGGCATGATAGCGCTGTCTATAGCGTTGATTTTAGTCCCGACGGCAAGACTTTGGTGAGCGGTAGTGAGGACAACACTATCAAACTCTGGAATGTAGAAACAGGCCAAGAAATCCGCACCCTCAAGGGGCATGATGATCTTGTCACAAGCGTTAATTTTAGTCCCGACGGCAAGACTTTGGTGAGCGGTAGTTGGGACAAGACTATCAAACTCTGGAATGTAGAAATAGTCCAAACCCTCAAGGGGCATGATGACCTTGTCAATAGCGTTGAGTTTAGTCGCAACGGCAAGACTTTGGTGAGCGGTAGTGATGACGGGACTATCAAGCTCTGGGATGTAAAAACAGGCGAAGAAATCCGCACCCTCAAGGGGCATGATTACCCTGTCAGAAGCGTTAATTTTAGTCCCGACGGCAATACTTTGGTGAGCGGTAGTGATGACAAAACTATCATACTCTGGGATGTAAAAACAGGCAAAAAAATCCACACCCTCAAGGGGCATGGTGGCCTTGTCAGAAGCGTTAATTTTAGTCGCGACGGCAAGACTTTGGTGAGCGGTAGTTGGGACGGGACTATCAAACTCTGGAATGTAGAGACAGGCGAAGAAATCCCCACCCTCAAGCGGCATGATGACCGTGTCAGAAGCGTTAATTTTAGTCCCGACGGCAATACTTTGGTGAGCGGTAGTAATGACAAAACTATCAAACTCTGGGATGTAAAAACAGGCAAAGAAATCCCCACCTTCCATGGCTTCCAGGGGCATAAAGACCGTGTCAGAAGCGTTAATTTTAGTCCCGACGGCGAGACTTTGGTGAGCGGTAGTTATGACAAAACTATCAAACTCTGGGATGTAAAAACAGGCAAAGAAATCCACACCTTCGAGGGGCATGATGGCCCTGTCAGAAGCGTTAATTTTAGTCCTAACGGCAAGACTTTGGTGAGCGGTAGTGATGACAAAACTATCAAACTCTGGAATGTAGAAAAACGCCAAGAAATCCGTACCCTCCATGGGCATGATAGCCGTGTCAGAAGCGTTAATTTTAGTCCCAACGGCAAGACTTTGGTGAGCGGTAGTTGGGACAACACTATCAAACTCTGGAAGGTAGAAACAGACTCGAATTTATTGAATTTAGATGCTTTAATGGGGCGTAGTTGCGATTGGGTGCGGGTTTATTTGCACAATCCTAATTCTGGTGTCAGGGAGGAAGATAGGCATTTGTGTGATGGGATTGGGGGTAAATAGTCAGTATCAGGATTTTGAGGATTAGAGGATTTTCAGGATGCTCAATCTTAAAAGATTGTCAGGAGTTTCCAAGTAAATAATCCAGTTAATCCTAAAATCCCGTTAATCTTGGTTTAGACTTCTTTGTGAGGATACAGAAGGATTATAGGGCGATGCAGAAGAGTTGTAGGACAATACAGAAAGATTGTAGGACAATGCAGGACTTAAACGCTTTAATGGGGCGTAGTTGCGATTGGGTGCGGGTTTATTTGCACAATCCTAATTCTGGTGTCAGGGAGGAGGATAGGGGTTTGTGTGATGGGATTGGGGGTAAATCGTCAGTATCAGGATTTTGAGGATTAGAGGATTTTCAGGATGCTCAATCTTAAAAGATTGTCAGGAGTTTCCAAGTAAATAATCCAGTTAATCCTAAAATCCCGTTAATCTTGGTTTAGACTTCTTTGTGAGGATACAGAAGGATTATAGGGCGATGCAGAAGAGTTGTAGGACAATACAGAAAGATTGTAGGACAATGCAGGACTTAAACGCTTTAATGGGGCGTAGTTGCGATTGGGTGCGGGTTTATTTGCACAATCCTAATTCTGGCGTTAAGGAGGAGGATAGGCATTTGTGTGATGGGATTGGTGAGGAGAAGTGATAATATAGTTACATATTATGGAGATTTAGAGAAGAAAATGATCTTACTCAATTATTGTGAAAAAGCTTTACAAAAAGCACAATACAAAAGGCTAAATGACGGTACTTGGTTTGCTGAAATAGAAGGCTTTCAAGGTGTTTGGGGAAATGGATTGACCGTTGAAGAATGCCGTCAAGACTTACTAGAAGTTCTAGAAGAATGGATCATTTTAAAATTACAAGATGGCGACCCTTTACCTATCATAGATGGATTAGAAATTAAAGTTACAACAGTTGCAGAAGTTTAGTTATGCCATCAGCAATTTCTCGCAGAAAATTAATCAGAAAATTGAAAGCTTTAGGTTACACAGGACCTTTTTCTGGTAGTAAACATCAATTTATGAAAAAGGGTCAACATAAAATTCGCATCCCTAACCCTCATGGAAATCAAGAAATCTCTAAAGATTTAGTTAAGGAAATTCTCAAACAAGCGGGTATTAGTGATGAAGAATGGGACAACAGTTAAACAGTATTGGTTATATATTTAGGATTTGATCTTTATGATTCTTTTCATATCGCTTGCGCTGAATATGCTAGAATAGACGTATTGTTAACCACCGATGACAGATTACTGAGAAAAGCCATAAAATACAGTAAATTATTGCAAGTAATAAAGCGAGAAAGTATGAGCAACCCTTCTCGCTTTATTATAACTAAACCAACGCCTCCACAGCTTGCGGAACTACTGCCGTCTCAGTTGTGGGATTTTCCCCTAGGTAAATTCCCAAAGAACGGGCTGTTTTCACAATAAAACCCTCAGGATCCACGGGATAGGCACAGCGATGCTCTTGATGACATTGTTTGATAATTTTGATCACTGGTTTCAGGGGCAAACTACGCACTTGTCCCCCGCGCCAAATCACCACGCGATCGAGTTTTCCCTGTTCTATTAATTCTACGGCCTTAATGCCGAAAGCCGTGGCTAACAGTCGATCCATGGCCAAAGGAGGACGACTTCTTTGCAGGTGTCCCAAAGACATGGCCCGCACATCCATGGAATTGAGATAACAGAAGACGGGATCGGTAACGCACAAAGAGCGAGTTTTGTCAAATATTAATTTTTCTAAATAATCGGCAATATACTTCTCTTTTTGGTTATCTTCGTTTTTAACACCCTCAGAAATCACAATGAGAGCGAATTTACGACCTTGAGCGCGTAATTCTGCCAAATGATGACAACAACCGTCGATAATTGCGGGAGTGAGAGCAGGGGTTAATTCGGGAATAAAAATCGCATCGGCCCCCCCGGCAATTCCGGCATGAAGGGCTAGATGACCGGCATCTCTACCCATCACCTGCACAATCATCACCCTTTCGTGACTAGCGGCGGTAAAGGTGAGATCATACAAAGCTTGAGTGACGATATCCACGGCAGTGGTAAAACCGACTGCCCATTCCGTATAGGGAACGTCATTATCGATGGTTTTGGGAACCGCGATAATATTCCAGTTGCCTTTCTGGGCGAGATCGTAGATGATATCGATGCTCCCATCGCCCCCAACGACGATCAGGGCATCTAATCCCAGCATTTCGTATCCTTGCAGGATTTTCGTGGCAATTTCTGGGTTTTCGGGATGTCCTTTGCTCAAAGAACCCAAAACACTACCACTAAGAAACTGCAAAACGTCTAATCCTTTCAAGACCCCGGGTAGGTTATAGCCATGCTGAGTCAGGATCAAATCTTGGGGGTGATATTTTCCCTCGGCAATCTGCATAAAACCGTCGGTCCCGTAGGGAATGCCGTACACATCCCAACCCTTGAGTTTTGATGATTTCACCACGGCACGAATTACCGCGTTTAACCCCGGGCAATCGCCACCACTGGTAAGAATACCGATTTTTTTCTTTTGATTCTCGTTCATAGTTATATCCTCCTGGATTTTTTTGTCAGTTATCAGTTATCAGTGATCAGATGTAAGTTTTCAGTTTTCAGTTAAGTAGCTGGTTATAATTAAATTAAAAATCGATTTTAGGTTCGATCCCCCCTGCCCCCCTTGATAAGGGGGGTGCCGATCCCCCCTGCCCCCCTTGATAAGGGGGGTGTCGATCCCCCCTGCCCCCCTTGATAAGGGGGGTGCCGATCCCCCCTGCCCCCCTTGATAAGGGGGGTGCCGATCCCCCCTGCCCCCCTTGATAAGGGGGGTGCCGATAGGCGGGGGGATCCCCCTTGATAAGGGGGGTGCCGATCCCCCCTGCCCCCCTTGATAAGGGGGGTGTCTGATAATTTTTAACGCCTACCTACTTAAGTTTTCAGTTCACTGATTACTGATTACTGATTACTGATTACTGTTTACTGATCACTGAAAAAAGCTTCCCACTTTTATTTACTGGTGGTTTGAAAACGTTTCCAAACAGGTTCGTAACTTTGCAGGGCTTTCATATACTGTACCCGTTCAAAAGCAGTCGGATCTGGGCAATTCATTTGACTCATACTGCCAATTAACTGCTCGATCGATTCGTACTCATTTTCTTCCAACCAATGCAATAAACCCTGTTCGATCTTGGTAATTTCCTCCAAACCGTGGCGTAATAAAACACTAACTAACATGGTCGCTTTTGCCCCTACCATCATCATTTTGATCACGTCGATGGCGTTATGAATACCACTGGTAGCGGCAAAATCCGTCGCTACACGACCGTAAAGCATGGCAATCCAGCGCAGGGGTAAACGCATTGCTTGGGGATTACTGAGGATAATATTAGGGTGAACATCCAAGGTGTCTAAGTCGATATCCGGCTGATAGAAACGGTTAAATAATACCAACCCATCGGCCCCTGCTTCCGCTAATTGTTTAGCCATATTGGCCGTATTGCTAAAGTAGGGACTTAACTTCATCGAGACGGGAATTGATACCTCCGATTTGACAATTTTGAGGATATCAACATAGTTTTGTTCGACGTGATTTCCGGTTAATTCTAGGTCGTTGGGAACATAATAAACATTCAACTCCAAAGCATCAGCGCCCGCTTGTTGAATTTGAATGGCATACTCCAACCATCCCCCAGAGGTCTCACCGTTGAGACTGGCAATAATGGGAATATCGACCATTTCTTTGGCTTTGCGAATATGGTTGAGATATTCGTCGGAACCAACGTGAAAAACCTCCGGTTCGGGAAAATAAGTCAAAGCTTCCGCAAAACTCTCGGCTCCGTGGGTAAAATGATGGTGTAGAGCCAGTCTTTCCTGTTTAATCTGCTCCTCGAAAAAGGAGTGTAAAACCACGGCAGCGGCTCCGAAGTCTTCCATTCTCTTGATATTGTCGATATCCTCGCTCAAGGGTGCGGCCGCACCGATGACTAGCGGCGATCGCAATTGTAAACCCATGTAAGTAGTGTGTAGATTCATAACTATTCGTTGCTCCCTGTACCTTTTGCTGCTAAATACTGATACATTTGCCAGCGCGTATCCACATCTGCTTGTGCTTCTTTGAGCAGACGTTTAGCTTCCTCCGGCTTACTGGTGGCCAACATCTTAAAGCGATTCTCCGAGTAGAGAGTTTGCGCTACGGTAAGTTTAGGCGCACGGCTGTCCAATTGCAGGGGATTTTTGCCTTCTTTAGCTAAATCGGGATGATAACGGTACATTAACCAGCGACCGCTTTCCACCACTTCTTTTTGATGGTTCATGGCGGTGGTCATGTTGATCCCGTGAGCAATACAGTGAGAATAGGCGATAATTAACGACGGCCCGTTATAAGCTTCCGCTTCTAGGAAAGCTTTGATAGTTTGCTCGTTTTTTGCCCCCATAGCCACGCTGGCCACATAGACGTTACCGTAGGTCATGGCCATTAAACCGAGGTCTTTTTTCGGGCTGGGTTTGCCACCAGAAGCAAATTTAGCTACGGCAGCGCGAGGAGTAGCTTTCGAGGCCTGGCCGCCCGTATTCGAGTAAACTTCCGTATCCATGACCAAAATATTGACATTGCGACCACTGGCTAAAACGTGATCTAAGCCACCATAACCGATGTCGTAGGCCCAACCGTCACCCCCGACAATCCAGACGCTTTTCTTGACCAGATAATCGGCCACGGATAACAACATTTTCACCTGCGTGGTCGGGGTTAATTCCCCTAAACGGGATTTTAGGGCCTCTACCCGATGCCGTTGTTCGTAAATTTCCGCTTCATCGACTTGGTGACAATTGAGAATATCTGCCGCTAGACTTTCTCCGATTTCACTAGCAAGGGTTGCTAACAGTTCGGCGGCAAATTCTGCCTGTTTATCGATGGAAACTCGGAATCCTAAGCCAAATTCGGCATTATCTTCAAAGAGAGAATTCGACCAGGCCGGCCCGCGACCTTCGGCGTTAACTGCCCAGGGTGTTGTCGGTAAATTACCTCCGTAGATAGATGAACAACCGGTGGCATTAGCTACTATCATGCGATCGCCAAATAGCTGACTGACTAATTTAACGTAGGGAGTCTCACCACAACCGGCACAAGCGCCGGAAAACTCAAAGAGAGGTTCCTGCATTTGCTGATGGTTAATTTTATTGAGATTTAGGCTTAATCGGTCTGGATTAGGCAAATTAAGGAAGAAATCCCAGTTAACTCGTTCCTGTTCCCGCAGGGGCAATTGGGGAGCCATATTAATCGCTCTTAGACGTGGTTGCGATTTGTTTTTAGCGGGGCAAACATCAACACAGAGACCGCAACCGGTACAATCTTCGGCGGCCACTTGGATGGTGAATTTTAGCCCTTTCCAGTCGTGATCCTTGGCATTCGCGACTTTAAAGGTTTCCGGGGCCGTGGCTAATTCGGCCTCATCATAGACTTTCGAGCGAATAACGGCGTGGGGACAAACAAGAACGCATTTACCGCACTGAACACAGACATCCGCATCCCAAACGGGGATTTCTTGGGCAATATTGCGTTTTTCCCATTGGCTAGTGGCGGTGGGGTAAGTACCATCGTTGGGAAGGGAGCTAACGGGCAATTCATCCCCGTGACGGGCGATAATTTTGCCGAGGACTTCTCGGACGAAAGTGGGTGCGTTGTCGGGAATCGGTGGTCTTAATTCAAAAGCTTCAGGGGTGACAGTGGCGGGAATTGAGACTTGATAGAGGTGTTCTAGGGCAGAATCCACAGCTTTGATGTTCATCTGCACGATTTCTTCGCCTTTCTTGCCGTAGGTCTTGCGGATGGCTTTTTTGATTTGTGCGATCGCGTCTTCCCGCGACAAAACCCCCGCTAGGGCAAAGAAACACACCTGCATCACGGTATTAATCCGACTGCCCATCCCCGCTTCTTTGGCTACTTGAGTGGCATTAATCGTATAAACTTGCAGATTTTTATCGATGATAGTTTGCTGGAGATGGCGGGGTAAGTGACTAAACACCTCCTCCGGTGGATAGGGACTATTGAGGAGAAAAATTGAGTTCGATTTAGCGGTTTCTAGCAGATCAAATTGTTCGACAAATTCCCACTGATGACAGGCGATAAAGTTAGCATCGGTGATTAAATAGGTAGAGCGAATCGGATGGGGGCCAAAGCGTAGGTGAGAAACGGTGACAGACCCAGATTTTTTGGAATCATAGACGAAATAACCCTGGGCATAATTATCAGTATCTTCACCGATAATTTTAATTGAATTTTTGTTAGCTCCCACCGTACCATCGGAACCTAAACCGTAGAAAACCGCCCGCACTACTTCGTCCGGTTCGGTGGAAAAACTGCGGTCATATTCCAGACTGGAAAAGGTAAGATCGTCAACGATACCAATAGTGAAGTGATTTTTCGGTTTGTCGAGACTTAAGTTATCAAATATGCCAGCAATCATGGCTGGAGTAAATTCTTTGGAAGATAAACCGTAGCGTCCTCCCACAATTTTCGGCAGCTTGCCTTCGTAGTTTTCCATAAAGGCATTTACCACGTCTAAATATAGCGGATCGCCCCCGGCACCGGGTTCTTTACAGCGATCTAAAACGGCTATTTTTTTCACTGTGGTGGGCAAAGCTGCCAGTAATTTGTCGGCGGCAAAGGGACGATAGAGACGAACTTTTAAAACCCCAACTTTAGCCCCATTTTGATTGAGATAATCCACGGTTTCATGGACGGTTTCCCCTCCCGATCCCATTAACATAATCACTCTTTCGGCATCGGGCGCACCGTGGTATTCATAGAGATGGTATTGCCGTCCTGTTAATTGGGCAAAACGATCCATAATTTTTTGAGTGATATCGGGACAAGCATGATAGAAAGGATTGACGCTTTCCCTTGCCTGGAAATAAACATCGGGATTTTGTGCCGTGCCTCGTAACACTGGTCGATCGGGAGTTAAAGCTCTTTGACGATGGGCAATAATTAGGTCTTCATCTATCAGTTCTTTGAGAATTTCATCGCTAATTAATTCGACTTTTTGCACCTCATGACTGGTACGAAAACCATCAAAAAAGTGCAGAAAAGGAAGCCGCGTTTCTAGGGTGGTAGCTGTGGCAATAGCCGCCAGATCTTGAGCTTCTTGAACGGAATTAGCCGCTAACATAGCCCAACCCGTACTTCTGGCAGACATAACATCACTATGATCCCCAAAAATTGACAACCCTTGGGCTGCTAAAGCACGGGCTGCCACATGGACTACTGAAGAGGTTAATTCCCCCGCAATTTTGTAGAAGTTGGGGAGCATTAATAATAATCCCTGGGAGGAAGTGAAAGTGGTAGTTAAAGAGCCTGTTTGTAGCGCTCCGTGCAGGGTTCCCGCTGCCCCACCTTCGCTCTGCATTTCGATTACGGAAGGAATGGTTCCCCAGAGATTAGCTCTCCGTTCGGCTGCCCAACTATCGGACCATTCACCCATAGGCGAGGAGGGAGTGATAGGATAAATAGCGATTACTTCACTGAGACGATAGGCAACGCGTGCAACAGCTTCGTTACCATCTATGGTTGCATAGGTTTTTGTGGTCATGTGTTCCCCTTAGTTTTTACGATATTTGTCGGGATTTTAAGTTTTTTTACGGCTCAATTTCGCACTAAATATCCTCTCGTTTCCCTGACAACCGAAGGATTTTCTTGAGCGTCGCTTCTGACTCCCTATCTACTATTGGACGCTTACGGCAGACAGGCTTAAGTAGAGCAATTTTTCTGTCTCCACCTCGATCATTATCCAGATTCTGGGCTTTCTAGCAATTCGTTATTTTTTCTTAATACGCTGCTGAGTTTGCCAGCAACCGACCCTGGGGTTAATTAATATTCAGAATTGAGATAAAAATTAATGATACTTTTAAAAAAAAAGTGCTAGGTCAGAAGATAAGCTGTTGACTATCTAAATTACTCGTTAAGACTGTCTATGAACAGGGAGAAGGAATTATGAATTATGAAGTGGGGAGAAGGGAGACTTTTTAGTTATCAGTGAACAGTAATCAGTAATCAGTGAACCGATACGGCCTTTCTCGTAAATGTGAAGTACAGATTAACCCTTGCTAATCAAGTATGGTAGCCGCAAGAACGAACCTCATCTATCTGAGAAACGCTGTAACTCGCATCTGATAACTGATAAGGGACTTGCGCTTTGATAATGTACCTTTTGGGCGAACGCAGTTCGCCCCTACATTGTGGACAAAATCCGTTACTGTAGGGGCGCAAAGCTTGCGCCCTCCGATCGATTGGGATATTATTCCCACGCAAGTCCCTAACTGATAACTGATTCAAGGCTGTCTCGGAGTCTCCTAACCAAGCACGACAATTTTTGATTTTTGCAAGAGATCTAATAACCAGTTGATTTAGTCAGCCGATGAAGTTAAGATGTACTAGGTTAAACACAAATGAACTAAAGTACAAATTATCTTAACCCAAGGATAGGAAAATAGATCATGACTAACCTCGAATCCCTTACTCAAGCGCAACAGGAGTTGTACGACTGGCTAATTGAGTACATTCGCACTACTCAGCACGCCCCTTCCATCCGGCAAATGATGCGAGCGATGAATTTACGCTCTCCCGCACCGATTCAAAGCCGTTTAGAACGTTTACGCGCCAAAGGCTATATTGATTGGACAGAAGGAAAAGCACGCACCCTGCGGATTCTTAAACAACCAGTGCAAGGTTTACCGGTTCTGGGTGCGATCGCTGCTGGTGGTTTAGTGGAACCCTTCACCGATGTGGAAGAAAAACTCGATCTTTCTAACCTGTTGCAACGCAGTCAAGACTGTTATGCTCTGCGCGTTTCTGGAGACAGTATGATCGAGGATCATATTGCCGATGGGGATCTGGTGATTATGCGTTCTCTCACAGGCAATGAAGGGGTGTCCAATGGGGAAATCGTCGCCGCTAGAGTCGAAGGCCACGGTACTACTTTAAAACGTTTCTACCAAGAAGGCGAAATCATCACTCTCCAACCCTCCAATCAAAAATATCAACCAATTACAGCCAATACTGAACAAGTACAGGTGCAAGGGGTTTTGGTTGGTGTTTGGCGCGGTTATTAGCCAAAACTGGGGCGCACTTAAGCGCCCCGATCATTTTTCCTCTCCTTGGCTTCTGGAAAAGAATCGGGTTGGCAAACTAGGATAATATAAGGGTTTTAGCCTATCCCGCACTCAGGTGTTTTAACTTTTATGCCCAAAAAACAGAAGTATCCCCATCTCTTGGGGTCAAAATGGACGGCAAAACAAAAAACATGGGGCTGGCGACATTTTCAAGTGGTCAATCGTCAAAATCGCGGTCAATGGGTTTTTGCTGAATTAGTCGCTTCCTGCGATCCGACTGTCCGCTTCTGGATTAATGCTAAACAGTTGCAAGACTCGAATCTCTGGCAATCCGGTTGGCAAACTCTAACGGAAATGAACCAACCCGACAGCACCGACGAGATTATTTGTTAATTAAATGCAGTACAGCCTAGGGACTTGCGCTTTGATAATGTACCTTTTGGGCGAACGCAGTTCGCCCCTACATTGTGGACAAAATCCGTTACTGTGGGGGCGCAAAGCTTGCGCCCTCCGATCGATTGGGATATTATTCCCACGCAAGTCCCCTATTGCTGTTCCATAAAAGTCCGCACCGTACCATCAGAACCAAGAACTAGACGCAATTGGGGATTACCAGAGATATCGAGGGGAGACACGAAAGGTTGATTAAGCAGGGGCATATTAGTGCGATCGAGATAGATTTTCGCCGCCTGTCCCAGGGGAATAATCTGTTTTAGGGAACCATCCTGATTTAAGACCAAACGGTACTCTAGAGTATGCTTGAGACTTTCCGGGGGTTGCCAACGGGACTGAAAATATTCTCTGGTTTCTGCCACTTGGGGAATTGTATCTAGTAAGTTCGTCTCTGGGGCTTTAGCGGTACTTGTGGACGGTTTGGGGTCTAAATTGACATTTTCGGGGTTAACAGGGCTTAGAGGCGGTAAATTGGGCAATTTTGGCGGTGCTGGACTCGGATTCATCGTGGTGGGGGGGACATCTGCTAGTGCATTTGTACCCTGAGCGCCAGTGACGGGGGGGGCAGTAATCGGGATGTTCTGATTATTCGGTTCAATTATGATCGCCGTGCCGCCGGGAAGCGAACCTGTGACTGGTGGCGGCGGTAAAGTGGACGGCGGAATCACCAGGGGGACGCTAGAGGGACGAACTGGGGCTGGAACGGTTCCCACGGGGGGCGGTGGCGGTAAAGGGGTTTTATTGCCCAAATTTGCCGGTAACTGCGGGTTTGGGGCGGCTGTTCCCGTGGGGGGTAAAGGCAGCGTTGGCAAGGGTTGGGGAATCTTGGCACTATTGGGATCGATGGTTAAATCATTGTTGGCCACTTGTTGCTGTTGATAAAATGCGATCGCTATTCCCCCGATAGTTATTAGGGCTGAGGCGATTAATCCCGTCCAGATCAGGGCATTTTTTCGGGTTTTCTGGCGAATTAAAGGGGGTATTAGGGGGCTTTCATGGTTATACTCCCCTAAAGCATTGGCTAGATCGAATAATTGCGATGTGGTTAATTCGATCTCCTGTTTATCCTGATCGGTTAGCAGGGAACCTAAAAATAATTGATGCTGCAGAAGTCCCTGACAACGGAGAGAGGGTAAGGAGGGGAGATGGCTTTCGGGGGAACCACTAGCCACGAAAGAGAGGGTAGAAACGGGACTAGAGAGTAAATTCTGCACATAATTAGCGACAATTTCCCCTAGGAGTTGTAATTGTGTGCGATCGCCTTTGATCGTCACCTGTTTTTCCTCACTCAATCTAGGATCATCAAAGCGCAATTGAAAGTGGGCATCCTTTAAGACATTTTTACCCAGCCAAACCGCTAGAGGCGAACTATTTCCCCAAATTTCTAGGGTACAGGTGGGGGGTGTATATTTGCGAATTAGATTACTCATTTTTAGTTATCGGTGGGAATTATGAATTATGAATTATGAATTATGAACTGGGAAGCTTTTTTTCAGTGTTGCCAAAGGCACGGCGTAGCCGTCCAGTAAACAGTAAACAGTAATCGGTGAACTGAAAACTTACATCTGATAACTGAGAACTGATAACTGATAGGCTTTTTACTTTTTACTTGCTAAAAGGGTGTGCCAGAGAAGGAGATGACTGCGGGGGCTGCTGTAGAACAATAAATCGATTAATAATTTCCAGGCTAGGGAAGCAAGGCTAGAATCGCTGAGATTATTTTCCGATATTTCTGGGTATTTTAAGCGAAAATTATCAATATAATTGCCCAAAAGTGTGGTTTTAACTGGTTCTTGTCCTTGAGTTCCCACTTGTTCCAAGAGAATTACAGCGCGACGGATTAACTCTTGCTTTTTTTGGGCCAAATGACAGAGGAGGAGAACTAGAGAACGGATGTCCGCGAGGGAAAGTTTTGACTGGGGTTGCCAGTGGTGGGCAACTAGGCGATCGCTTGTATCTGCATCTAAGGCTAATTCTTGGGCTGCTTGGGTGATAGACTCGGAGTCTAAATTAGCTAGAGAGACTAAAGCCGCCAAAATCAGGTTTAAATAGCTATTAATACTCTCTAACTGCTCGTTACTGGGTGAGATAGCTAGGGGTAAATCCTCACCCGTGGAGGACTCGGCAGACTGAGGCATAGTCAAGGACATAGATAAAAGGAATTGCCAGCAGAAAAACTTGGGTTTAGGAGAAAAAATCACTGGTTCTAAAGTGTAATAATAATTTAGATTGTTCTTTTCTTGCACGTCCGCTCACCGATTGCCTCCCACCCAATGAGTTTAGAATCCGCTACTGATGAAGTCATTAAGCAAAATTTGGAACAATTTCTAATTGTTTTGTCCGTTTCCCTGAGTGTGGCCACGGTTTCGAGGATTTTTAGCTGGTTTCGCCAAATTCCTTACACCCTATTGTTAGTGATAGTCGGTTTAGGTTTAGCTTTTATCGATATCCGTCTGGTGAACCTATCCCCCGAACTGATTCTAGAAATTTTTCTGCCCCCTTTGCTATTTGAAGCCGCTTGGAATACGCGCTGGCGAGATCTGAAGGATAATTGGATTCCCGTCAGTCTTTTCGCTATTGTCGGCGTAATTATCTCGATTTTCGGGGTTGGTTTTACCCTAGATGAATTGACTAATTTACCCCTATTTACGGCATTATTAGTGGGTGCAAGCCTTTCTTCTACGGATCCCGTCGCTGTTGTCGCTCTTTTTCGCGAATTAGGGGCCAGTAAAAAACTCACCGTGCTTTTGGAAGGGGAAAGCTTATTTAATGATGGGGTCGCTGTGGTCGCTTTCGCTCTTTTGGTGGAAATTCCCCTCGGTGCTAGTGGTCTATCCTTAGAGACAACCATTAGCCGGATTGCCGCTTTTATCGGTATCGGGGTGGCAGTGGGTTGTTTAGTGGGTTTTGGTATTTCCTATCTGACTCAACGTCTCGATTTACCCCTAGTGGAACAGTCTTTAACTCTTGTGTCCGCCTACGGTGCTTATTTATTAACCGAGGAGTTCGGGGGTTCGGGGGTAATCGGAGTGGTGACTACGGGGATTATTTTGGGTAATTTTGGCTCTAGAATCAGCATGAGTCCCCGTACGAGGCTATTAGTCACGGAATTCTGGGAGTTTCTCGCTTTTTTTGTCAATTCGATCGTTTTTCTCCTCATCGGCGATCAGATTCGTCTCTCCAGTTTAGCCGATAATCTCAATTTAATTTTTATCACGATCGCCGCCGTGGTAGCGGCCCGTTTTCTGGCTACCTTTGCTTTAGCAACTGTTAGTAATGCCTTGATGGAAACTAAAATTAATTGGCGAGAAAAAACGGTTTTATGGTGGGGAGGTTTGCGCGGTTCCGTTTCTATTGCCCTAGCTTTAAGTGTGCCGGTTATTTTTCCCAATCGTCAGGATATCATCGATATCGTCTTCGGAGTTGTTCTCTTTACCCTTTTGGTTCAGGGATTAACTATTCAAACTTTCCTATCGAGATTAGACCTGATCGGTGATCAACCAATTCGAGAAAACTATGCGGAACTTTTAGCCCGACGGGTAGCTTTAAAAAGGGTTTTAGACTATCTTTCTAAGTTAGATAAATCTCCCGATGTTGCCCCCGAATTTTTTAGTTATGAGCAGCATCTCGTCAAAGAAAAGTTAAAGACCGTAGAAGCGGAAATTCAATCTCTCAACGATAGTTATCCCCAATTACAGCTATTAACAATGGAACAACTTCGGGAAACCCTCCTAGATATCGAAGCTGATACCTACGCTGAATTTATTCGAGCCGGCCGTTTAACTAGCAATTTATCCCCCGTCCTCCAAGAAATTCTCGCTGAAAGTAAAATTACTGATCAGTAGGACTACTTTGGGGTATATACAATCAATCTCAATTCTCCTAACGATCAACGACTGGGTTTTATGACAAAAACCCCTCCAATTAATGAAGGGGTTTTTGTGGGGTTTTATGGGGGATTTTAGGAGACTTTTGTAGTTTCTTTTTCAGTGGATTGGGAGGGTTTTAGTTTGCGCTTGAGGGTGGAAGCTGCGCCGAGTGTGCCGAGGGTGAGGAGGCCGAGGATGGTAGAGGGTTCGGGAACGGTTGGAACGGTAGTCGTCTGTATATTCCACGTAAAAATCCCGTCCATAAATGCCTTCCTAGTTAAATTACCACCGAAGAAGATATTGGCTTGATTTTTGATATTAACAGTGAAAGTGTCTCCCGCTGTAATTGTTCGTGTCAACGTGCCAGATGAATTTAAATTTAAAAATTCACCACCTTCAAAGCCAGACCAAATAAAGTTAAAGCCATTCAAGCCAAAACTACTTGTTGTGTCAGTAGAAACAGGAATATTATAGTCAAGAGTAAAAATACCATCTGTATCGGAAGAAAAGGTATAAGTCCAGTCTGTACCACCGAAAAGTGTAGCCTGTCCATTAGAGTTAAATGTTTCCCAGCCCACGTCAGAGAAAACTACCTGACCTTGAGAGGTATTGAGCCATGAAGCAGTTGCTGTTGCCTTAGATAAAACCGAAGCTGTACCAGAAGTTGCGAGGGCACTGACTGATGCACTTAAAGGATTTATTGTATTTCCCTGACTGTAGGAGTCAGTATCGGTCACTAATCCACCTCCAGCGTCGGCTGTAGCTTGTAAATCTAATGACGAATTCAGTGCTAAAACAGCCGCATTTACTGATTGTAAGCCAATCGTTTCTAAAGTTATAAATACTGTTCCAGCAGCAACTGGCACTTTGACGGCGAGTCCAGTCATCAGGAAAAAAATTCGGTTTTTCATGTTTAAAATTGTCTTTTTGCTAATTACATTCGACGAGGAACAACTTTGACGGTACACACTCCCCCCCCCACAACTGTATCAAAAACTACAATTTAATAAATCTTTATATTCTTCTCCCTAGCTTAGGGATTCATAGGGGAAAGAGTTTCAGGTATTTTCCCCTGTTTTACTGCTTCTCAGGCGACCGATCGCCTTCCGTGAGGGATTGTGGCGCGGTGTGTCAGATTCGGTAATAGGGTTCAAAATTTCGCTAACACGGTTTGGTAAATTGACTCTAGCAACCAGAGATGATCGATGATCGCCAGATTGGCAAGGGCGGAGGTATCGCTGACCACGATCATAGCCAGCCTCGATCGCGCAGATGTTGAACATCCTGCTCAAAGTCTTCTACATCGTAGTGAACACAAATATCGCGATCTGCCAGCAGTTTTTGAAAGTCCATGACTTCCATCCCGGCAATTTTACTGGCGCGACTGAGGGAAATCCGCTCTTGCTGAAACAGCGCAATGGCAATCTCCCGGAGCCAGTCGCCTTGGTTAAAGGTTTCGGCTTGGCTGAGGTTATCCGGTAGGTTCAGGGTAATTTGCATTAAGACATCCTCACGCGCTAATACTTATTATTTTCTCTAGCCTGCCATATCTCAGTTAAAGCTTTGGCTCTTCTGGTTTCTGTGTGAAAACGAGGTCTATACTGATAGTTTCTTCCTCGGCTCGAATGAGCATCGCCGAACGTCAAAATAGTGCTGAAAGTCTTGCCCGATCAGCATTTCACGATTCCATAAGCAAAAATTATCAGACAAAATCGAGAAGAGCCATTAATTCTGTTGGGGTACTTAGAAAGGAATATCGTCTAAATTTTCCTCCACCGATGTGTCGCTAGGTTGCCAAGCGGAAGGATTAGAAAGTTCATAGGATGCGTCGTATTCAAAGTCCCCGGGGGAGACAGGTGCGACGGGTTTTTCCACCGGGGTTTTATTCGATTTGTGGGTATTGATTGGCACGACTTTTTCCGGAGTCGGGGCCGTCATTTCACCGCTACTCACGCTGCCGTCAAGATGATAGAGATGACTAATGACTAATTCGGCCCGTTTTTCCTTAAAACCTTCGGGACGATCGATCGTCTGCATCGAGAGACGACCTTCTAAAATTACCCGATCGCCTTCATTATAGTTCTGAGCGACTTCTGAGGCTAAATTTCCCCAAGCTACGGCCCTTAAATTAGCTGGGGTTGCCTCGGCACGATTGGGGGAAAACTCGACTAACATTTGAGCGTAGGGAGTTTGATTATCTTGGGTATAACGTAATTCGGGACGACGGACAATTTTAGCCATTAAAATGCAACTGTTCATGGTCGAAAATCAGTCTGAATTTTTCTAATAGCACCATTGTACTGAAAAAGTACAATGATCACCACTGGGGAGGTTGGGGAATTTTATGGGACTCTGGTTAAGAAAAAATCTCTTTAACACTTGGTACAACGTCATCTTAACCCTTGCGGGTCTATTTCTCAGCCTCTGGGGGGGCTTAAGTTTTCTCGATTGGGCGATAAATCGGGCAAAATGGGCTGTAGTGACGGAAAATCTCGGTTTATTTGTGGTCGGTCGTTATCCAGAACAGTCAATATGGCGAATTTGGCTGATTTTAACGATAATTGCGGCTTTATCGCTGTTTTCTTGGCAATTAAACCGGGGTCGCTTCCCCAATTGCCCCGCTTTTCTCCAACGCTGGTGGGGATTGCTCTGGTTATTGACTTTACCTTTAATTGCTTGGTTACTATTGGGGGGATTATTTTTAACGACAATTCCCCTCGATGATCTCAGTGGTTTAATCTTAACTTTATTAGTAGCGATCGCCAGTATGATTTTATCTTTCCCCTTGGGGGTATTATTAGCCCTGGGGAGACAGAGTGAATTACCGGCAATTCGTTGGCTATCTATTGGCTATATCGAATTATTGCGCGGTTTACCTTTGTTGGGAATTTTATTCATGGCCCAGGTGATGTTACCTTTAATTTTACCCGCCGGGACGAGACCGGAACGGGTGATCAGAGCGATCGCCGGATTCACCCTTTTTGCAGCAGCCTATCTGGCCGAAAATGTCCGCGGTGGTTTACAAGCGATTCCCAAAGGTCAAATTGAAGCGGCCAAAGCCTTGGGGTTAAAACCGATTTTCGTTTTATTATTGATCGTTCTACCCCAAGCTTTAAAAGCGGTCATTCCTGCTATTGTTGGTCAATTTATCAGTTTATTTAAGGATACTTCTCTACTGGCGATCGTGGGACTGGTGGACCTCTTGGGTATGGCAGGCTCGGTTTTAGCTAATCCGAAATTTATCGGCGATTATCCAGAGGTTTATCTATTTTTGGCGTTTATTTACTGGATTTTCTGTTATTCTATGTCCCTAGCCAGTCGTAGGTTAGAACAGCGTTGATTGGGGTGATGGGGTGTGGGAAGCTTTTCAGTGTTGCCAAAGGCACGGCGTAGCCGTCCAGTAAACAGTAAACAGTAAACAGTAATCAGTGAACTGAAAACTCACATCTGATAACTGATAACTGATAACTGATAACTGATAGATGGCTACCTGGCTTTTTGTCATAAATATTGATATGATTTAACAATCAGCAGCAATTTATGGTAAATATATTTATTTAGGAGAGCGAGAAAATGGCTGGATTCTTTGGCCTGTTTGGCAATAAGACGAAATACGTCGATGAACCGATGGATATGAGCGCACCGGAACCGAAAGAGGCTTTTTACTTGGAACCCGATGACGCTAAAACTCTCGGTGATATCGACTTTATGCGGACACCGATCACGATCCGACGTACTTTCCCGAAAACTGCCTCGAATAAAAAGGGTGGCGAATCGATTAAACAGATTTCTTCTATGGAAGTCAGCAAAGTCACCGATAACGGTATTGTGGCAAAATCGGCTACTTCCGAGGCTAATAGTAAGGCTAACGCTGCTAATGATAACGTTCGTCGCGCTAACGATGACAATATCAATCCTTTCCTGAAAATGGCCCGCGAAATCAAGAAATAGTATAGGGTTTGCTGAATAAATCTAAAAACCTTGTTGGGTAAAACTTTTAGACCTTTTGGCCATCAAAAAGTAATGGATCTGGGAGTGATCGGGGGAAAAATTCCTGGACTTTTTCCCTGAAAATTAGGTAATTGACCCCCTCAAAATCGGTAAAACCCTACACCCCACACCCCACACCCTACACCCTGCCCCCAGGAAAAACTTTTTCAGCAAACCCTACTATAGTAAGGTGAGCATTGGCTACCCTTGAGATTAAACTTTGGTGGGGAAAGCCCACCTTTTTTATGACCATTATTAACGGAAAAACCAAGTTATTAGGCGTAATCGGCGATCCCATCGGCCATACTCTTTCTCCCCCCATGCACAATGCCGCTATCGATGCCTTGGGGCTAAATTATGTCTATCTTCCCCTACCGATCGCCCCGGAAAATTTAGCAACTGCGATCGCTGGTTTGTCCGCCATCGATCTAGAGGGTTTTAGCGTCACAATTCCCCATAAATTAGCAATTATTCCCTTATTATCGCAAATTACCGAGAAAGCAAGGCTAGTAGGCGCAGTTAATACCGTCTGGCGCACGAAAACTGGCTGGCAGGGAACGAATACCGATGTGGATGGCTTTCTCGCACCCTTGAAATCCCTTGACAAAGATTGGAGTCGGGTGAATCCAGTTATTTTAGGTAATGGCGGCGCTGCCCGGGCGGTAGTGGTGGCTTGCGCCCAGTTGGGCTGTGGCAAAATTCATGTGGTAGGACGCAATCAAAAGAAATTAGATCCTTTTAAAGAAAGTTGGGCGAATACAAGCCTCTATGACCTCCTAGAAGTGCATGGCTGGGACGAATTAGAGGGGCTGCTACCCACCACAGAACTTCTGATTAATTCTACCCCCATCGGAATGTCCCCCCAGGGCGAACAATCCCCTGTTGAGTTAGAATTATTAGACCTTTTGCCCTCATCGGCGATCGCCTACGATCTAATTTATAATCCCCGGCCGACCAAATTTCTCCGGTTGGCCCGGACTAGAGGGATAAGAATTATTGATGGGTTAGAAATGTTAGTTAATCAGGGAGCGATCGCACTAGAAATCTGGTTAGGTCAACCCGTCCCCGTCTCGGTCATGCGGGAAGCTTTGTTAAAACAATTCTAAATGCTAAAATCCTATTTCTGGCTTGATTTATGACCCCTTCTAGCTCCTTTTGGAAAACTCTGAATAACTCGATTCTAGTGCGCTATCTATTATTATTTGGTTGTGGCTGGAGTCTGATTATCTTAATTAACTATTTCTACGGGACAATCGCTATTTTTACTGGTTCGGCAGTCCTGGCCGCTCTATTAAATTATCCCGTGGTTTGGTTATCTCGTTATCTACCGAGAGGACTAGCCATTGCTATTACCACCCTAGTAGCTTTTATCCTCCTATTTAGATTAGTCACAGGCATAGGATTAGAAGCAGTTAGTCAGGGGAAAGGACTAATATTCAATCTTACCGATGCCCTGGGTCAACAAGATTTTTTACCCTTTCAAGACTTTCTCGATCGATTAGATTGGAATAAAATGGTGGGAACCCTACAAACTGGTTTAGCCACAGGTTTATCGGTCGTACAAGGAGTTTTTTCCAGTGTCTTTACCGGCGTTTTCGGGGCGGTGATCAGTGTTTATATGCTCATCGACGGTGATAAACTCTGGCGAAGTTTTTTGCAACTTCTCCCCCCAGCATACCGGGAGCGTTTTGCCAAGTCTTTTCGACAAAGTTTTCTGGGATTTATTCGCGGGCAACTGTTATTAATGCTCTTTTTATCGGTGACGAGTTTCTTAAGTTTTTCCCTATTGGGAATTCAATATGGGCTAATTTTAGCGGGTATTCTTGGTGTTATCGATGCTATCCCGGGTATCGGGGCAACCCTGGGCATTTTGTTGGTAACTATCTTGACTTTTACCTCCCAAGGACTAACAATTGCCGTTAAAGCTTTTATTGTCTGTGTTGTCTTGGTACAAATTCAAGATAATATTATTCGCCCTAAAGTTATGGGCAATGCCCTAGAATTAAACCCGGTAATTTTATTTTTATCCCTCTTTATCGGCGAAAGAATTGCGGGATTATTAGGTATTTTTCTCTCCATTCCTATTGCCGGAATGATTGCGATCTGGATCAGTTACGGGGAAGAAAAACCAATAACAGATTTAGAGGAAAATCAGTTAAAAGAAAGTCAGGAGAATTAAGAGCCGATCCCCAGTTTCTACTATACAATTAGAGAAATTTGTTATCCACAACACTCGATCGCTACCTATGGAAAACCTAGATTTAAAGAAATCCTCGCCCCTCTTATTTATCTCACCGTTTTTTCTCTGGGGAACAGCGATGGTAGCGATGAAGGGTGTTATCCCCCACACCACCCCCCTATTTATGGCGGGAATTCGCCTTGTTCCCGCCGGAATGTTAGTTTTAATGGTAGCTTGGTTTTTAGGTCGTCCTCAGCCCAAAACCCTGCAAGCATGGTTATGGATTGCCCTTTTTGCTCTCATGGATGGCACTCTTTTTCAAGGTTTTCTGGCATTGGGGTTAAATCGCACCGGGGCGGGGTTAGGATCGGTAATTATTGACTCCCAACCCCTAGCGGTGGCTTTAATGTCCAGTTGGCTATTTAAAGAAGTTATCGGTGTCTGGGGATGGTTAGGATTGGGTTTAGGGATTGGGGGAATTAGTTTAATCGGCTTGCCCGATCAATGGTTTTATGACTTTTTTGGACAAAAAGCGGTAAATATTGACTTTAGCTGGCAGGAATTACTAAATAGCGGCGAAATGCTGATGCTTTTGGCTTCCCTATCCATGGCGGTGGGAACAGTGTTAATCCGGTTTGTCTGTCGTCATGCGGATCCCGTCAGCGCCACCGGATGGCACATGATTTTAGGAGGATTGCCGCTATTTTTAGCTTCAGGTTTCACCGAATCCCATCAATGGCAAAATGTAGATTTAAATGGTTGGTTAGCTTTAAGTTATGCCACTATTTTTGGTAGTGCGATCGCCTATGGAATATTCTTTTATTTAGCCGCCAAAGGCAATTTAACCAGTTTAAGTTCTTTGACTTTTTTAACTCCGGTTTTTGCCCTCACTTTCGGGAATTTATTCCTCGGTGAGATGTTAAGTGTATTGCAATGGGCGGGGGTATCTTTAACCCTTGTTAGTATTTATTTAATCAATCAAAGGGAAAAAATATCCCCACAAGTGCGGGCAATTTTTGCTAATCTTTCCTCACTTATACCCAAAAGCAACTAACTCAATCTTGAGATAATACAGTTAGTTTTTCTCCCGATGGATCGTATTTAAAAAAAGCTTCTACGCCATAACCGCAGCGATCGCTATTATGGCAGAAAGCGGCGACTAAACTACCGCAACGAAAACAACCAATTTGACAGTAAACCTCGTCTGGTTGCAGACAGGCAACGGCTAGATTGAGCAGGGGAAAGAGATTGCGATCGGGATAGGAGGCAGTTTTTTGGCTTAAAAGGGTTAATTGCTCGGAAATAGGGGACATTAAAGCCGATCCCCAATCCTGATACTGTTGGGGCAGTTTTTCTAAGAATTTCTGTAAATCCATGCTCTTGCAAAAGTGACGATCCTCACCCTTAATCATAGATCGTTATCTTCGGGATGAAGTCACTGCCTTAATTGTGGAAGAGTGCTAATCTAACTATTAGCCTATTAGCACAAGTAGAGGAGCTTCTAATATGCCCTACAAATGCTTCCAGATCAAATTTTGGGGAGTGCGGGGGAGCATTCCCTGTCCAGGTTCGGAAACCGTTCGTTATGGTGGTAATACTTCCTGTGTCGAGATGCAAGTCGGTAGAGAAAGATTAATCTTCGACGGTGGTACGGGGTTACGCATCCTAGGACAGTCTTTGATGACAGAAAGTCCAGTGAAAGCCCATTTATTTTTCAGCCATTCCCATTGGGATCATATTCAGGGTTTTCCTTTTTTTATCCCCGCTTTTATCAGGGGCAATACTTTTAAAATCTATGGGATTCCCTCTGCCAACGGAGTAACCATCAAGCAAAGATTACACGATCAGATGTCACACCCTAATTTTCCCGTGCCTTTGCAGATTATGCGGGCTGATTTAGAATTTTATAATCTAGAAATGGGCAAAACCCTCTACTGTGCCGATTTCACCGTCGAAACCCGTCCTTTAAATCATCCCGGGGAAGCGGTGGGTTATCGGGTAAATTGGCAGGGTTTATCGGCAGCTTATATTACCGATACCGAACATTTTCCCGATCGCTTTGATGATAACGTTCTGGCTTTGGCCTGGCAAGCGGATGTGATGATTATTGATGCTACCTACACCGATGAGGAATACAACGATCCTAAGTATTCTAAGGTGGGTTGGGGTCATTCCACTTGGCAACAGGCAGTCAAAATCGCCCAGGCAGCGCAAGTTAAGCAGTTAGTTCTATTTCATCACGATCCCGCCCATAATGACGATTTTCTCGATCGCATTGGGGAACAGGTAAGAAAGATTCTGCCTCAAACTATTCTCGCCCGGGAAGGACTCTCGATCGAATTACGACCGGAAGGTTCTCGGATAGATGAAGCGTAACCTAAGCTACTGTTCCCACCATGAAGATAACTGCTGTAGATGGTCAACAGCTTATCTCCGTGGGCGGAGATAGGATAGAATGATATAACTTGATCTGGGATTTTCTCTGGTGCTATATTATAAAAATGTCCAATCAATCCTCACCTAACTCCACAGAAATACAAGCAATTTTTGATCAGATCGCTCCCGAATATGACCGCCTCAATCAGGAATTAAGTTTAGGATTACACCATATCTGGAAATTAATGACAGTCAAGTGGTGTCAACCCGAAAAAGGAGATTTTGCCCTCGATATCTGTTGTGGCAGTGGCGACCTGACTAACCTATTATCAAAACAAGTGGGTAAAACCGGCCAAGTGATCGGACTAGATTTTTCCCCACAACAATTAAAAATCGCCCGTCAACGTTTTAGCGCCACTAATATTAACTGGATGGAAGGGGATGCCCTCAATTTACCCTTTGCCGATTCTAGCTTTGATTGTGCCACTATTGGCTATGGATTACGCAATGTGGTCGATATTGCCCAATGTTTGGGGGAATTATACCGAGTCCTGAAACCGGGTGCTAAAGCGGCGATTCTTGACTTCCATCAACCCACCGAAACCATCGCCAAATTATTCCAAAACTGGTATCTCGATCATATCGTCGTTCCGGCTGCCGAGCGCTACGGTTTAACTGACCAGTACGCTTATATTAGTCCCAGTATCGATCGCTTTCCCCAGGGCCCAGAACAGGTAAAATTAGGCTATCAGTCGGGATTTTCCGGCGCCGTTCACTATCCACTCCTAGCAGGACTGATGGGAGTGTTAGTCTTGAAGAAATAACCTACTCACATTTCCGTTTATTTTTTGCTGCTAAATTGAATCTCCCTACTCTTTGGACATGGATCTTACCGCCGATCGCGGGGGCAATTATTGGCTATTTTACGAACGATGTAGCCATAAAAATGCTATTTCGTCCCTACAAGGCGATTTATATCGGTAAGCGTCCTCTTCCCTTCACCCCGGGGTTAATTCCTCGCAATCAAGATCGATTAGCTGTCCGGGTATCGGATACGATCATGGGTTCCCTGTTAACCCCCGAGGAATTACAAAAACTGGCTAAACGACTCCTCGACACGGAAAGGGTACAGGGGGCGATACTCTGGCTGTTACAATTAGCTTTAAAACAAATAAAAGGCGATCGGCAAGCAAAAACCGCCGAGATTTTGGCGGCGATTCTTCACGATTTATTCGGGGAATCTTTAGCGAGATTACTAAAAGTTTTAGCGCGACGGCAGGACTTTTTAGAAAAACAGATCAATCAAATTTTTGATCGCCTAGTCTTAGAATTTTCTCTCAGTGAACAACAGGCGCGACAATTCTCCGATTGGCTATTAGAAACCGTCCTACCTGCTGATGTTATCCGTCTAGCTTTAATCGATTTTTTAACCGATCGCAATATTCAAGTTATCGATGAAGGATTTCGAGAAAAAACCAGTGGAACCTATTGGGTAGTAGCCAATTTATTCGGTTTACGCAATGCCCTCGCTCGCTTACGCACTTTTTGCCTTGATGAAAAGGATTTAGCTAATACCAGAATCAAAGAATTATTACTATCTTTAGAGATGCGTAATCGTCTGAAAAACTGGTTACAAAGTATCTCTTTACAAAATTTACCTATCTCCACCGTCAGACAATTGCGTAAAACCACTAGAGACACGGTGCGAATTTATATTCAAGAAAGTGGCGAACAATTTCTGCAAGATTTTGGACAAACAATCGACTGGGATCAAATCGCTAATTTAATTATTAATCGTCTGCAATCTTCGGGGTCAATGACTACATCATTAGGGGTAATTAGTCAAGAGTTAGCGTTAATTTTAGAGCGTTATTTAGAGGAAGATTTAGAGAAATTAGTCGCCCAAATTATCCCGATTCTCAACATTGATCAGGTGATCCGCGATCGGGTAAATGCCACTTCCCCCGCCGATCTGGAAAATGCCATTCAAGGCATTGTTAAACAGGAATTACAGGGAATTGTTAATCTTGGTGGTATTCTCGGTCTTCTAGTTGGACTAATGCAAACAGTTATTTTAATTGCACAGAATCCGGGCTAATAATTAGGGTCTGCTGAAAAAGTTTGTTGGTGGGGGCAGGGTGTGGGGTGTGGGGTGTGAATTTTCCCCCTGAAAAAGCCTTAATCTAACAAGGTTTTTAGATTTATTCAGCAAGCCCTAATTAGGGTTTGCTGAAAAAGTACGGGCGAAGCATTCGGGCAATAACCTATCGGTGAAACCGTAGATTTTTTATCCGAATGCTTCGCCCCTACAGGACGCGGGCCGATGAAGACGCAAGGTTTTGAAGCACGATTCTCTCAAAATCTTGCACCTGTTTCGCGAGAAAAGCCACAAAACCCTTACCTTGCCTACATTTCACCTTTATTCAGCAAGCCCTAATTAGGTGGGTTAAACTAAGTTAACCCACCGGAATCATCCCGTTTATTGTTAAGGTAAAATCAAAAAACTTCCCTGACAGAAAAGAGTTTTATCGTCGAGAATAAAAGATTTAATCTCCACATCTTTGCCTAAATCGACGGTAAAAGGTTGCAAATCAATAGATAAATCTGGGGCTAAACCTTGCCATTGTCGGGGACTAATCCCTAAAGTGCGGGCATCTTCTAGGGTAATATCAGCGCTAAAAATTACTTCTGCACCTGTTTCTCTATGGCCGAGAAGAGAGAAATAACCCTGATTTAAGAGAACATTTTTCCAGTTAAAACGCTGTTGTGAGATAATTTCTCTGGCGTTAACAATTCCGTTATTTTCTAGGGAAAAAATTAGTAAATCGGCAAAAGCATTAACTAAAATAGTCGAGGCGATCGAATTATTTAAATCCTGCTCGTTAATTTCCACTTCACCGCTAACCCGAATAGGTTCCAAAATTTTTAGGGGTTTCCCTCGCAAAACCTGCCCGATATTAAGACGAATATTTTCCCCTCTTAATTGCGCTTTACCTAGATGTAAACCCTGATAAATCGCTTTTCCTACGGCTAAAAATACCCCGGGGATATAACCGCGCAAAATTTGCCGATCATGACCGTGCAGCTGCATTTCTAAATCTTCTATCTGTTCTACTTGCGTTCTTAAGAACAGACGTACTGCTGGCGGCAAAACCTTACTAATAATCTCACTTTGAGTATTGACCCACATAAACGTTATCTCACTCACTCCACAATTTTTCTAATTGTAACAGAGCTAGATCGATCAAACCATGAGGGGCCGCCGTCAGCTATCAGTTATAGGTGAAAACTTCGCTACTTTCTGTTTACTGATTACTGATCACTGAAAAGCCGCTAATTTTTAGGTTTTTGAGGCATTGAGGGAATTAAAACGAGGGGAAAGATAGGCGACTAAAACTCCGAGGGCAAAACCGATTAAATTGCGGAAAAGGGGCAGTAATTCACTGGTGCGAGTAACCACCGGTCCAATGCCAAAAGCAACAAAGAGGATAAACCAGAGGGGAGAGACAATTAAAACCCATTGCCAAGCGAAAACCTGTCCTTCTTTGCGAGGAATACCGGCAAAACCGAAGACTAAACCGCCGACAATTGAGGTAATTAAAGTTAAAATCCACTGTTCCTTCGGTAAACCGGGGACCACCGCACAACCACCTTTAACTAAACAGCCTTTTACCGTGTCTAAGGATTGTACGATCGCGTTATTTTCGCCATTTTCCCGGACAAAATACATATTACCGAAACGGGCCTGTAATTCGATCCAAAAAGTGCGGGGTAAAAATTCATAGACGGCATCACCAATACTAAAAGATAGTAGATTACCGCCGCGACCATCGGCCACTAGGAGAATACTTTTATCATCCAATCCCCAGAAATTAATCACTGCCCGGCCAGGGCTGCGGTCATATTGGGTTAAAACTCGCATTTTCCAGCCCGTTTCCCCTTGAAATGTCTCGATATCTCGGATTAATGCCTCTTCCTGTTTTGCGGGTAGATAATTGGCTAAATCAACGATCGGAGTGGCTTGATTGGGCAGTAATTCGGGATTATTCACCGCTAGAGCTTGATCCGGGCAGATAATCCAACCCAGACAGCTAATGACACCAATTACAAGAGCGATCGAGATTCCTCGGCAAAAACGATTGAGCATAGCACTTCTAGACAATGAGAATTTTTTCAGCAAGGGTGTAGGCTAACTTTCAGTTTCTTTACACTTATTTACTTTATCTTAAGGGAATTCTCAACTTTAGTCACCCAGTTAGGGACTTGCGCTTTGATAATGTACCTTTTGGGCGAACGCAGTTCGCCCCTACATTAATGTACCTTTTGGGCGAACGCAGTTCGCCCCTACATTGTGGACAAAATCCGTTACTGTAGGGGCGCAAGGAACCTGCGCTCCGATCGCCCAGGTTTGCTGATCACCCTAAGTAGGGGGAGAGCCTTTGAGAGTCCCCGCAGCTAAGGGACTTGCGCTTTGATAATATGCCATCTGGCCGGCCTGATTCTTCTACAGAGCGATTTTCTGGCTAGGATATTATTCCCACGCAAGTCCCTTATCGGTCATCAGATGCGAGTTTTCAGTTCACTCTCCAGAAACTCAACTCAAGCTGATGAGGTCTCAACCAGTGGCATTAACTGGATCTTTTGCCAAAATGGAGTAAATATAGTAGCGGGGGGATGGTCAATGACAGCACAGGAAGTATTAGAGTTAATTCAACGGGCAAAGGACGAAAGAGCGGGGGAGTTGGATCTGTCTGGCAGAAACTTAACAGAAATTCCCCCCGAAATCCCTCAACTCACCTCCCTGCAATACCTCTATCTCAGCAATAACCAAATCAGGGAGATTCCAAAAGCGCTCGCTCAACTCACCTCCCTGCAATACCTCGACCTCAGCCATAACCAAATCGGCGAGATACCAGAAGCGCTCACTCAACTCACCTCCCTGCAAGGCCTCAACCTCAGCAATAACCAAATCAGGGAGATACCAGAAGCGCTCGCTCAACTCACCTCCCTGCAAGTCCTCAACCTCAACAATAACCAAATCAGGGAGATTCCAGAAGCGCTCGCTCAACTCACCTCCCTGCAAGTCCTCAACCTCAACAATAACCAAATCAGGGAGATTCCAGAAGCGCTCGCTCAACTCACCTCCCTGCAAGTCCTCAACCTCAACAATAACCAAATCAGCGAGATACCAGAGGCGCTCGCTCAACTCACCTCCCTGCAAATCCTCTACCTCAGCATTAACCAAATCAGGGAGATACCAGAGGCGCTCGCTCACCTAGTCAACCTGAAGCGATTAGTCCTCGAAAATAACCCGATTACCAACGTTCCCCCGGAAATTATTCGTCAGGGATGGGGTGAAGAAAAATGGGATGATGGCAACCCGCAGGCGATTTTTAGTTATCTCAAGTATAAAGGGGAAAAACGCCCTCTTAATGAGCTTAAAGTTTTATTCGTGGGGGAGGGGGATGTGGGGAAAACTTCCCTGTTAAAGCGGTTACTGCACAATACCTTTAATTCCGGAGAACCCAAGACCCCCGGCATTAATATTGAAAAGTGGCAACTGCCCCAAAAACCTGATATTCGCCTCAATATCTGGGATTTTGGCGGTCAGAAAGTGATGCAAACCACCCATCAGTTTTTTCTGACTAAACGCAGTCTTTATCTGCTTGTCCTCGACAACCGCAAAAACGAACAGCAAAACCGTCTGGAATACTGGTTAAAACTCATTGAAACCTACGGAGGCAATTCTCCCGTGATTATCGTGGGTAATTGTGCTGATGAACATCCCCCGCAAGTTAAGATCCGCACCCTCCGGAAAAAATATCCCCAAATCACCAAACTAATCGCCACTTCCTGTAAAACCGGTGAGGGAATCGGGGAACTTGTGCAAGAAATCGCCTCTCAAATCGATGCTATTCCCCATATCAAAGATTTATTGCCTAATAGTTGGTTTCAGATCAAAACTCAACTAGAAGCGATGCAAGAGAGTTATGACTTTATTTCCTACGAAAAGTATCAGGAAATGTGTCAGAAAGCCGAGATTAAAGAGGCCAGCGATCAAAAAAGTTTAGTGCAGTTTCTCCACGATCTCGGTATTGTCCTCAACTACCAAGATGATCCGCGACTGAATGAAACCAATGTCCTGAACCCGGAATGGGTAACTAGCGGTGTTTATGATATTCTCAATAATCACGATTTGATGGTGCAAAAAAAGGGCATTCTTTCACTGCCAGATCTGGCAAATATTCTCAAACAAACCCAACGTTATCCCGAAAATAAACGCCGATTTTTGATGGATTTGATGGGAAAATTTGAACTCTGTTTTCCCCTTGATGGGTACAGTCCCGATCGCTATCTAATCACCGATCTTCTACCCATCGATGAACCGGATGTGGATAGCTACGAAAACGCACCTTTACACTTCCAGTACCGTTATGATATCCTGCCCGGTAGCATTATTTCCCGCTTTATCGTCCGTAATCACCAGATGATCTATAAAACCATGCGTTGGCGTAGTGGTGTGGTTCTGACAATGGATCTTAATAGAGCTTTGGTGCGTGCCGACGAGGAAGATAACTACATCAGCATAAAAGCCCAGGGTTCCCGTGCTAGTGCGCTTTTAGCTATTATTAAGACAGATTTTCAGAAAATTCACGCTACTATCCCTAATTTAGCCGTACAGGAAAAGTTAGTGATTCGAGAATTGCAAGGGGAAAAACCCACCGGGGTAGAAGTTCCCGTCGATTATCTCCATCTGATAGAACTCGATCGCCAAGGCAGAGTGGAAGAACCTCTCCCCAATTTGCGCGGCAAATATAATATCCGCGATATCTTAGAAGGAGTGGAATCTAAGACAGAAAGAGAAAGATATCTCGACGAAAGGGAGGAACGTGGCCGCAAAAGCCGAGAAAATCGCCCTATGAGTCCCGAAACGCCAGAAACTCCCAATCTCCTGAAACCTAGTCTCGCTTTGTTGCTGGTTTTCGCTGTGGTTGCTTGTATAGTTGCGGTGTTTGCCCATTTTGTGCCAGATTCAAAGCATATTACCAGCGTTTTGACAATTATTTTTATCTTTGCTTTTATTGTCTTTGTGTTATTGCTCTGGACGGGTAAAATCAATGAAACGACCTTCAATCAGTTTTTAGAGGGTTTTTGGCGATCTATCACGATTTTTAAAGGACAAGAACCAAAAACCAACAACGATGACACCCCCCAAGAAACCCCCAAATCGGAGCAGTAAAGATTTGCTTACCACAGAAAGGTAACTTAGACGAAAAAGTTTACAAATATTTAGGGTTTGCTGAATAAATGTGAAATGTAGGCAAGGTAGAGGTTTTGTGGCTTTTCTCCCGAAACAGGTGCAAGATTCTGAGAGAATCGTGCTTCAAAACCTTGCGTCTTCATGGTTCCGCGTCCTGTAGGGGCGAAGCATTCGGACAATAACTTATCGGTGAAACCGTAGATTTTCTATCCGAATGCTTCGCCCCTACTTTTTCAGCAAACCCTATTTAGGGTTTGCTGAAAAAGTTTGTTGGTGGGGTTAGGAGTTGAGAGTTGGGGTTTTAGGGAGTTGGGGTTTGAGGGTTTTGGGGTATTAGTTGAAATTCTGCTATCTCCCCACTTCCCCACTTCCCCACTTCCCCACTTCCCCACACCCCACACCCCACACCCCACACCCCACTGCCCCATCTCCTTAACTGCGTTTCCAAGTATTCCAAGCGACTTTAAAACCGATCAAGAGGCGACGGCTGCCACGATCGAGCTTGCTGAGACCAGCTTTAGCACTACCGAGACTGCGATCGACTCCTTGGACAACTTGGCGGGTACTTTTAACCCCTTCATCGATATTGTCGGTTAATTCGCTGATTTCCGCCCCTGTCAGGCGAATTGCTTCTAGAGTCGGGGGGAATTCCCGATGGAGGGTATCGAATAATTTTTCGGCACTGCGGGCTGCCCGGGCTAACTCTTGCAGAGCAGGTAAAGCGGCGATGAAAACCGCCGTTAAACTAACGGCGACTAGCAGTAAAGAACATCCTAGCCAGAAAATAGGTTCGGTCATTTAGTAGTGATTCGAGTGTTGATTATCGCCTTGGGGGGATTCTTGCGAGTCAGGGGAGGGATTGTCTGTGGCTAGACTTTGACTAGCTTCGATTCCGGCTGTCACCGCCTCTTTTAATCTGATTAAAGTATCATCCCAATTACGCCGGGCCGATTCCGATAGGCGATCGGCCTGCAATTGCATCGTCGTGGTCAGATCTTCGGCTAATTCTGGCAAAGCCTGGGCGGATTTTCGCAGAATTCGACGGGTTTCTTTTCCAGATCTCGGCGCTACTAATAAACCCGCCGCTACCCCGATCGCACTGCCCACTAAAACCCCGACGACGAATAAGCCACCGTTACCGTTATTGTTATCTGCCATAGGATTGCCCTTGTACTTAATTCCCAATTTTACGGGCAATTACACTTCTCTTGTGCAGTTTCTTCGGCAAAAATTTTGACCTGTTGCTCTTGGTAAGCAGCAACAGACCTAGAAGGGATAAATTGAGAAAAACTAGCGATCGGGGAAAAACCTGATTTTATGGCTGACTTTGAGCCAATAAGGAAGTGAAAAAGAAGAACCTCTGGGAGTCTTGCCGTGTTTCGACCCCAAAGGTTCCTCTTATGCTGAACTTATACTCCTCACACAATATTTATATTACACACAACCCACTGCTTTTGTCAAGAGGTTTCTGAAATTTTTTCCACAGACCTCTGGCCAAATTAATTTCCCAGGGCCGTTAGGCGCTCTTGTCGGGGACAGCTATCAATATCAACTATTGCCTTCAAGCCATGTTTTTAAATCTCGTTCTGGTTTAGCCACATTAAATAAATGTAACCCAAAATCCTCTGAAATATCTTGACAAATTTTCACTCCTCTGATGCTGTTGCCTTTTTCATCTAAAAGGGGCGAAAAAGTCCCAATTCCCAACTGATGGGGAACTACTGCCGTAATTCCGCCACCGACACCGCTTTTTGCTGGTAATCCTACCCGATAGGCCCATTCTCCCGAAGCGTCGTACATTCCACAGGTAAGCATAACACTGATCACATCTTGAACGTAGTGTTCATCGATCGCCCGTATTCCTGTGATTGGGTTGACACCTCCATTAGCCAAGGTAGCAGCCATCAGAGCTAAATCGTGAGCATGGACGAGGATGGCGCATTGTTGACAGTAAAGATCGAGGGTTTCTTCAATTTTATCGCTGACCATGCCAAAATTTAGCATTAGATAGGCCATGGCCCGATTGCGATTGCCGGTGGATTTTTCCGAGAGAAAAACGGGGACATTAATCTCGTGATCCCTGCCGGTATAGCGTTTAAACATTTCTAAAATACGTTTTAGCCTTTCCGTGGCATTCTGTCCGGTGATTAAATCCGTGGTAGCGATCGCACCAGCATTAACCATAGGATTATAGGGACGATTGGTTTTTTCATCGAGAATAATCGAGTTAAAAGCTTCTCCGGTGGGTTCAACACCGACTTTACTATTAACGTATTCTCTTCCGTGATCTTCTAGAGCTAATCCAAAGACAAAAGCTTTAGAAATCGATTGTACTGTAAAGGTTTGCTGACAGTCTCCCACCTCAAAAATCTGACCATCAGTGCTAATTACGGAAATACCAAACCATTCTGGAGCTGCTAGGGCTAATTCCGGAATATAATCGGCGATATGACCCGTCTGTAAATCAGAGTATTTTGCGTGCAGATAGTTAAGATAGTTCCGAAAAGGATAGACTAACTCTTGCTCGGAATTGACGGGACTAATAAAATCTTTTGGGGAAGCCATAGAGGAGTATAGCAGTTATCGTTTAATTGCCCCTCTAGAGACGGTAATAAGCGCATCTCTAGAGAATTTCTGTAATCCCTAATTAACTTCTCGAACCGCGATAAATGCGATCAGCTTGGGAGGGTTCTAAATAATTATAGCCCGGTTTTTGGGTCGAGGAGCCATTCTTTTTGGCCACAGTATTAACCGCAGGAGTGGCTTTTTTTACCTCCGCGTGAGTCCTGATATAATCCTCAGAAATCTTGAAGGGATGACTATTGGGAAGATGACGACTAGAGGGTAAATTGTCTGCTGCTTCGGCATGGGCAATTTTACTATGAGGAGCGACAAAATCGTGTAGGATGGGATCATAGGCTAAAATTTCACCGGTTTCAATCCGAAAAATCCAACCGTGTAGAGATAATTTACCCTGATGTAATCGGGAACGAATAATTGGATAGCTTTGCAAATTACTTAACTGATTGAGAACATTTTCTGCTACTGTCACCTCGATCAGTTCTTCCCCTTCTAATTCTTTGTAATTATCCTTAACTAAACGTCGAGTAGCTTCTGCTTGTTTTAACCAATTGTAAACTAAAGGCATTTCATCGGCTAGACTCTGCAATTTTAACAAACCTTTCATCGCTCCACAATGGGAGTGACCGCAGATAATCACTTGCTCGATGCCGAGAGCGTTGATAGCATATTCTATAGATGCACCTTCACCACCATTGGTTGCTCCGTAGGGAGGAATTATATTCCCCGCATTACGAATTACGAATAATTCCCCCACCTCCGCTTGGGTAATTAGGTTAGGATCGATACGGGAATCGGAACAGGTGATAAACAGGATTCTCGGTTTTTGTCCGTGGGAGAGTTGCTCAAATAATTGCCGATGTTCATCAAAATAACCACTCTGGAACTTTTCTAGTCCCTGTAGGAGTTTCTTCATAATAATTTTTCTGGTTTAGTTTGATCGCTATTTACTCGATCCTTTCAGCATTATCGGGCATGAGATAACAGCAATGCAACCGGCCAGATTAGCGATCGTTATCGGCTGCGAGATCGGTTATATTTTGTTAAGATAAGATACAGACTGTATCTAAGCAAATTTTATTCTATGGAAACTGCAACAATTTTGGGTGTTTCGATCGCTGCCGCTTTGGTAGGAATTACCGCTTTAGCTCTTTATACCGCTTTTGGACCGCCGGCAGCAGAATTAAGCGATCCTTTTGAAGATCACGAAGATTAATTCTTTAATAACCATGTGGCTATCTGCCAAGGAGAAATTTGCTCCATAGGATCGATCGCTCTTTCTAAACCATCGATCGATTCTTTTATTGTTAATTGTAATTGATTTTGCCAATCAATAACAGCGTTTTCTCCCTGACATTCATAAACGCGCATTACCCAACCCCGAGAGGCTGTTTCACTTTGTTTGAAACTCATTAAAATTAAGTTATCGGCCGAGAATTTTAACCATTGTGCCACGGGTGGCAACTGGGTTGATCGAGAAGAATTATTAATAAAAATAACGTTGACAGGTGAGTTTAACTGCCAAGCGTGATGGACAGTTTTCGCCGTTTTCCAGTTACCTTGATGGGGATATATTGCATAGGTAAATTCTTGGTTTCCCAGATCCGCCTCGGGATCGGGCCATCGGGGACTTCTCAACAGAGTTAATCGCAGTTGCTGGTTAGTAGCATCATAGCCATATTTATTATTATTTAAAAGACTTACCCCGTAGTTTGCCTCTGTATCGGTTAAATCCGCCCATTTATGGGCGTAAACTTCCCATTTTGGCGATTCTGGTTCGTGATCACGCTCGATCGCACCACAGGCAATTTCATAGGTGGTAAAATCGCTGTTTAGGGTAAGAGGAAAAGCGGTTTTTACTAAAGTATGTTCTTGCTGCCAATTAACAATAGTTTTAATCTCGAGAATAGGAGCATCTTTTTCTAAGATATAATCTTGACAAAATTGCGAATCACCTAAACTTCTGATCACGCGAATCTGCCAGCGCAAGGGACCACATTCTAAGCATTCGATCGATTTTAATACTGTTTTTGGTAAGGGATATTGTTGATAATTCGGATCAATATTCCAAGCGTCCCAATATTGTCCTTGATCTTTAAATGCCTGTAATTGATTACCAGCAGCTTGTAGGATTTCTTTTTGATTAATTATATCAAATATACTATCTATATCCCCCGTTTCTGAGTTAATAGTAACTTTAAGCAAGCCATTATCTAAAGTAAATTGGCAGTTAGTTAAATTTTGCTCGGCTGCTTGCTGATTGGGAACTAACCAAAATAACTTATAACCCACAGAAGGAATATTTTCAGCGAGAAATAATAGCTGATTGTTGTGGGATAATTGCGAAGGACAAAGACAATTATTCAAGTCATAAACTGAGTAATTTACAGATCCTATAGATAAAGAGATAACCTGAGATCTTTCCCAGTTAAGAGAATTAAAAACTAGAAAAGGTTTTGCTTGGGGATGGGGGGGATTAGGTAAATTAATTTGATTAGCAATTGCCTGTAAAGCTTGATCTAAAATTGCTTCACCTGTGGTGATAACTTGCCGCCATAACTGATTAGCATCCCTAAACACTTCGGGGATCGAAGTACCGGGCAGTATATCATGAAACTGATTTAATAAAACCTTTTTCCAAGCGGATTCTATCTCAACTTTCGGATAGGGAATCTCTAGTAAGATATTAGCCAGAGAAGACCATAATTCCCCTTGATACAAGAGGATTTCACAGTAACGATTATAGGCTTTTTGGTCAGAGTGAGTGGTATAACAACCGCGATGAAATTCTAGATATAATTCATCATCCCAGATAGGAAGATTACTTGTCTCCAGACTGTCCAGATAAGTTGTTGCTTGGCTAAATTTTAACTGGGGGAAAAAAGGAGATTTTTGCCAACGTTGTGCCACTTCTAACATATCACGAGTCGGACCGCCGCCATGGTCGCCAACACCGGGCAGCCAAAAAATATCTTTTAAGCCGGTTTGCCGTTCCCAATTGAGAGCATGATCGGTCATAATAATTGGATTAGTATCCATAACTCCAGCAACATTGGGAGGAGACATTAGGGAAAGAATTTTACTGCCATCGGGAGATTGCCACCAGAAAAAACCGTGGGGAAATTTAGTCGTATCATTCCAATGTAGTTTCCCAGTTACAAAATATTTGATGCCAAAGGATTTAAGAATTTGTGGCAATTGGTAGGGAAACCCAAAGGTATCCGGCAGCCAAGCAGTTTTAGTGATTTGTCCAAATTTTTCTTGAAAATATTTTTGTCCATAAAGCAGCTGTCGAAATAGGGATTCCCCAGAGATTAAATTGACTTCTGGTTCTACCCACATCCCGCCCAAAAGTTCCCAGGATTGCCCTTTATATGCCTCTAGAATTGCTTTAAACAGGTCAGGATGATGTTTTTCTATCCATTCGTAAATTAGGGGACTAGAATGACCAAATATGAGGGCAGGAAAATATTTTTGCAGGTTTAAAACCGAGATAAAAGTGTTTTTTGCCACTTGCCAAGTTTCTGCCAACGGCCACAACCAAGCCATATCCAAATGTGCATGACCGAGAAGATGAAAACTGCGTTCTTTGAGAGGTTGAGCGAGGGGTTGTAGGGATTGACGAATTGATTCTAGGGATTGATTAAATCTATCTTTGTTGGTGACATTATCCCAGTCAATATTATCGAGAGTAGCGGTAAAAGCTGCTAAGTTTTCAGGATAAAAAGTTTGCAGATAATTATGGAGAATGGTCAATTCATCAGCGACAAAACTAGGATCGATCGCTTGGCTATATTCATAGATTAACTGGGATTTCATCAAACCACCAATATCATGATTGGGACTGACTAAACGCAGAGTAACAAGAATTTCTTGACCAGTAGAGACCGAGTTAGAAAGTAAAATGCGCGTGGAAGAATCAAAGAGATCTCCTGCTTGGATAAATTGATTATTAACATAAATTTTGACATCTTCCGCCCACCAAGTTAGGATTAATCTCAGTTCCATTCCCGCTAAAGGATAACCGGCTAAATGTTCGGGGACAATAATTTTTTGAGTTAGATATTGAATTTGTCTGCCGGCTGGCCAAATAATGTATTGTTTTTCATTGAGGGTGACGGGTTGAATTGGGTTTCCCGCTGCTGTAGCGATCAACCAATTTTTCTGAACATCTGTGCGGGTGAGGTGAGACAGTTTAGCGATGTTGTCGAGGGGAGACATGAGCCAACAAATAAGTTAATTTTGACTATTTTAGGCGATCGATGCCTAATCGGGCTAGGGGATAACTTCTGTTAACGCCATAGTGCTGAAGACTTGCTTAATCTCATCCTTCAATGGTTGATTGAGAATGATCAGGAAAGAGAAAGCCCGTGATGAGGATTGAACTCATGACCTCACCCTTACCAAGGGTGTGCTCTACCACTGAGCTACACGGGCATTGATCGTGGTGGGCCGGGCCGGATTCGAACCAGCGTAGGCGTAGCCAACGGATTTACAGTCCGCCCCCATTAACCACTCGGGCACCGACCCATTAATTCCACGATTAACAATCATAGCACCCTTAGCTAAAACCCACAAGTGTTTAGGGAAAAAAATTTTTGAGCCATAAAATAACTCCCGTTAAAGCCATGGCTTTAATGGGAGTTTTCTGATAATCTTGAAGATTACTTCAAAGCGTCTTCTTCCTTGTGGGTGAGGATCACACAGTCAGAGGTAGGATAGGCGACGCAGGTGAGGACATAACCCGCTTCAATTTGATCGTCATCTAAGAAGGATTGATCGGATTGATCGACAGTACCAGATTCAATTTTACCTGCACAGGTGGAGCAAGCTCCCGCACGGCAGGAATAGGGTAAGTCCAGTCCTTGCTCTTCAGCTACATCGAGAATGTACTCATCATCGGGAACCTCAATTGTAGCATTAAGTCCTTCAGATTCATTTTTCAGGGTGACTTTATAAATTGGCATCGGTTGTTCCTCTTAATTAAATGCTAGTGAAAGCGGCAGTCTCTACAATTGCCTCTCGCCCGTCCTCAGAGTGAACGATGCGAGCGAGTTTCATTTTTGATACTACGGGAAAATCTGCCTGACTCAGCCTTGCATTAGTAATGACAGTCTTAAATAAACTTAAAATAAAATTTACTTATATATCTAACCCAGAATTCTTGAGGATACTTGCTCGATCTCTAGATAATTTCATCCCTCTACAATCTAGCTAAACTAACCACTACTAAGCATTTGGAGCTATAATGCTAATCGTTTTTTTCGTCTTGAGCCGATTTTTATTAAATATTAATTTAACTTATGGTTAAGATAGATGTCGATGAATTGTCTTTAACCCAGCCAAGAAATTGCTTTTCGGCACTACTGCCGCTAACACATCTAGGGAAACTAGGAAAAAATATATTGACAATCAAACCAATAAATGATATAGGGAGATAAATCCCCTGTTGCCAGGGGTAGCATCCGTTAAAACGGATGGCTAACCCTCCCTGACGATTTCTTGGTTTTCGGATTGTCAGTTTTCCAGTATCTGGTTCACCGATTAGCAAACCCTAATTACTTATTAGGTTGGGGAGTCATGCGTAGATAGGGTTTGATTTCTTCAACTCCTTTGGGGAATTTGCTACGAGCTTCTTCAGTGGGAATAGAGGGAACCACCACACAATCGCCACCGTCGGTCCAGTTAGCCGGGGTAGCCACTTGATAGTTATCGGTGAGCTGCAGGGAGTCAATTACCCGCAGGATCTCGTTAAAATTGCGTCCCGTGCTGGCAGGATAGGTAATAGTTAAACGTAATTTTTTGTTGGGATCGATAATAAACACCGAACGTACCGTCAGATTATTGAGGGAATTGGGGTGAATCATGCCGTAGAGATCGGATACCTTGCGATCGCCATCGGCGATAATCGGATAGTTAACGGTAGTGTTTTGAGTTTCGTTGATGTCATTAATCCAACCCCGATGGGATTCGGCACTATCGACACTCAAAGCGATCACTTTCACATTACGTCGCTCAAATTCTGACTTAAGACTAGCCACCGTACCTAATTCCGTGGTACAAACGGGGGTATAATCAGCCGGGTGGGAGAACAGCACCACCCAGCTATCTCCTACCCACTGGTGAAAAGAAATCGGACCTGCACTAGAATCTTGTGTAAAATCTGGAACGATATCACCCAATTGGAGAGCCATAATTGTGTCTTCCTTATTATGTATTTCAAGACAAGCAACAGTCTATGATGCCATAGGAGTGCTGTTCGTCAGCGATAATTTTAGGGATTTATAATAATTGGGTTAGGGGATAGGGGAATGAGGAAATGGGGGAAGTGGGGAAATAGGGAAATAGGGAAATAGGGAAATTCAACTGTAGCAGCCGCCAGATGGCATCAGGAAAATCCTTGCCAGAAAAGGGTTTTAGCGATTTAGATTGTCCTAACCAACTTGTTCTTTGTGATCAAACCCCAAAACCGCAAAACCCTTCCCCTAGGGGGGCAAACTAGGTTATGATCTGGTCTAATGGCATGATATAACTTTTTTAACTAGCTATCAGCGTTCAGCTAATAGCTAGGCTGCGGTGGCAAATCCCAACTACCCACCCTATGCCTAGTCGGAAAGCTGACGGCTTCATTTCTTGTCCTGATCGTTAATTTGCCTTGGTTTTAGGAGACCACAACTGCAATGAAGAATCTTGTTCGTCTGCTGGCGGTAATTGCCTTGATTATCGGGAGTTTTTGGGGCAAAGTTCCCGCTCAAGCTCTCAATCTTACCTCGATCACCCTTCCCTCTCATCCCGTGGCGGTCTTAAATGCGGCTGATGCCAAACTAACCACAGAATTTGGGGCGAAAATCGACCTCAATAACAGTGATATTCGCGATTTCCGGGACTTGAGAGGGTTCTATCCCAATTTAGCCGGTAAAATCATCAAAAACGCCCCCTACGAAGAAGTGGAAGATGTCCTCAATATCCCCGGACTCTCGGATACTCAAAAAGAGCGTTTACAGGCTAATCTGGAGAAATTTACCGTTACTGAGCCTTCTAAAGAATTTATCGAGGGTGATGACCGTTTTAACCCCGGAGTTTACTAAATCTAGTTAATTACGGTTTTAAAAAAATTTCTAGGTGGGCGATCGCTCACCTTTTTCAGTGATCAGCTTCTGAAGGCAAGAGGCAAAAGAAAGAATCTGGCATACTGCCCCAAGCTAAAAACCGGGGATTTTTGCCAGAACTATAGAGAAATGAAATGCTAGAATAAATAGAATTTATCAATTAACTCCTACATGGTCGTTTCCTCGCAACTGCCGAGTTATCAAGATGTGTTAGTGGTGGGATCGGGAGCGGCGGGATTGTATGCCGCACTGTGTTTACCCCCTAACTTAAAGGTGGGTTTAATTACCAAAGAAGATTTAAAAACTGGGGCTAGTGATTGGGCGCAGGGAGGAATTGCGGCAGCCACCTCCCCGGCAGATTCCCCCGTTTTCCATTTAGAAGATACCCTGAAAGCCGGAGCGGGCTTATGCGATCGCTATGCTGTGCAGTTTTTAGTCGAGAAGGCCCCCCAAGCGATCGCTGATTTGCTGCGGTTAGGGGTTAGTTTTGATCGCTCCGGAGACGACTTAGCCCGCACTCTTGAGGCTGCCCATTCCCAGGCCAGGGTGCTGCACGCAGCCGATCGCACGGGGAGAGCGATCGTCAGTACCCTGATGGAAAAAGTGACCGAGCGGCCCAATATTACCATTATTCCCCAAGCGATCGCCCTGAAACTCTGGCTTGACCCGGAAGGGCAACGCTGTCAAGGTATTTGTTTACTCCATCAAGATCATCTCTGTTGGCTGCGAGCGCAAGCAGTCATTCTGGCTACGGGAGGCGGCGGTCAAGTCTATGCCCAAACCACTAATCCCGCCGTTAGCACGGGGGATGGAGTCGCCCTCGCTTGGCGTGCTGGGGCAGTGATTCGCGACCCGGAATTTTTTCAGTTTCACCCCACCGCTTTGACTGTGCCGGGGGCACCGCGGTTTTTAATTAGTGAGGCGGTGCGCGGCGAAGGAGCGCATTTAATTGATGCTCTGGGGCGGCGTTTTGTCTTCGATTATCATCGGGCCCGGAGAATTGGCCCCCCCCGGGATGTGGTGAGTCGGGCGATTTTTAGCCATTTGCAGAAAACCTCCGACGATCCCGCCCATGCCAAAGTATATCTAGATTTAAGACCAATCGAACCGGAGCGTCTGCGTTATCGTTTCCCCAATATTATCCGCATCTGTCAAAAATGGGGCATTAATGTGTTTGAGGATGTGATTCCGGTCGCCCCCGCCGCTCACTATTGGATGGGAGGAGTGGCCACAGATTTAAACGCCCGCACTTCTCTATCTGGTTTGTATGCGATCGGCGAAGCCGCTAGTACAGGTGTTCACGGGGCTAATCGTTTAGCTAGTAATTCTCTCTTGGAATGTATTGTCTTTGCGGCAAGTTTAGCTGCAATAGGTCTGGAGCCAGAAAACTTTCTGGGGGAAAGACCCGAAAAACCCTTAGAAATTGCGGAAAACTGGCAGGAAGAACAGGAAGACTGGCAAAAAGTACGGAGAGAATTACCGATTTTAATGTGGGAAAATGCGGGAATTTGCCGATTTCAAAATGAGTTAGAAATTGCTATCCTACGGGTGCAACAGTGGAAACAACAGTTACATTCCTTAAAGATAGGCCAATTTCTCCAGAATCTTCTCCCCGACAAAGGACAATTATTTTTGTGTCCCTCGGTGCAGTTAGAAATAAGAATAGCGATCGAGACATTAAATCTTTTAGATATCGCCGACTTAATTCTGGAAAGTGCCTTATTACGGGCAGAAAGCCGAGGTGGTCACTATCGGGGCGATTATCCAGAAATCGTAGCTAATTGGCAATTACACACGACTATTCAAGGCCGAACCTGGCACAAAACTCCGGTACAAGCTTAATTGAGCCAGTTTTTCACAGATAATCCCTCAGCGTTAAACAGTGGACTCTATCTCCGATCCCAGCAGCGGCACTATTGGTCTGACGCTGACCGGGGGCTTTTCCCAATCATCCTAGTCTATGACCCATCTCTGGAGTTGAGTGCCTCTCATCTATAGCTTTTAGGCTATCATACTTTTACCAACCCCCAAGCAGTTACATAAATTCTATGATCAAACCTAATTTTTTATTGTTGTTAGCTATCGGTGTGAGCAGTTGGGGTCATGATTTTCAGGTTTTATCCAAGGTTAACGCTCAAACTTTACCTGGGTTAGAGCAAACCCAGACTTTCGCCACTTACGAGCAGTTGATGAAAGCTGGTTACGAGGCCAAAAGCCAAAAGAATTATCAACTCGCCGTGGAAAAATTTCAACAAGCTCTGGCACAACTTCCGAACGACCCCTCTGCTCAAAATGCGATCGCTAATACGAAGAAGTATCTAGGTCAAACCACCAGGGCTGCCAACGCTGGCGCCGAAAATGCGGCTTCACCAATACCATTAATTGCTGGCTCGGCCCTGTTATCCATCGCTTTATTGGCAGCTTTACTATCGCTTTTCTTCCAATATCGTCCCAAGGGCAAAGCCTCAAAACGGCGCGAAAAGACAACTTACGCCAATCCTAAAAACCCACTCGACAACTTTTCTAGGGGCAATGGCAATCCCTTCGGCGCAGACACCAAAACTGACAGTGACATTAATGGCAGTGGTGACGAGGATTTCGACCCTTCTTTGCTCGTACAAGCTACCTCCCGCATCCCGAACGTAGATTTAATCTTGCGTTTAATTGAAAGTCTTCGCGATAACGATCCCCGTACCCGTAGAAGGGCGGTTTGGAAGCTGGCACAGGTGTCCGATTCTAGGGCAATGCAGCCTTTAGTCGATAGCATGGTGGATGGAGATTCCTACGAACGCAGTTTAACCCTAGAAGCTCTCGCTCAAATCTGCACCCGCTCCCTGCGGCCGATGAACCAAGCTTTGGCTATCTCTCTCCAGGATAAAAATCCCCAGGTGCGGAAAAATGCCATTCGGGATTTAACCAGACTCTACGATATCATGTCTCAGATCAGTCAATTAATTTGTCATGCCCTCGATGATCCCGATGAGGAAGTGCAAGAAACAGCACGCTGGGCAGTTAGACAGTTAAATCTGCAATTAGCTCCCCGTTTAGATATTGCTCCCCTAGAAACTACTGGTGAACCAGAAGATGACGATGTACAGGATACTTCCTTCACCGACACCACACCGACCTTCACCGAAACTACACCCAACTGAGGTGCAAAATTGAGTCGAAAACTGTTATTTATCTCCACCCCCGTGGGATTTTTGGGATCGGGGGACGGCGGTGGCGTAGAACTAACTATTTATAATCTCGCTCGCACTCTAAATAAGCAAGGGTACGCGGTGCGGGTAGTGGCTCCAGAAGCCTCGCAATTGCATGATATCCCCTTGATTACTATAGCAGGAAATGCCCAGATTTCCGCCCAAAGTCAAGGCAGGGAAGCCCCGATTTTAATGCCCGAAAATGCCGTTTTGGCCAATATGTGGCACTACGCCCAACAGGTACAAAATGAGTACGATTTAATTGTTAATTTTGCCTACGATTGGCTCCCTTTTTATCTCACTCCTTTTTTTGCTACTCCCGTCGCCCATTTAGTCAGCATGGCTTCCGTTTCTTTGGCGATGGATCATATTATTCAAAAAACCTACCGCAGTTTTCCCCATTTACTCGCTTTTCACACCGTCGTCCAAGCAGAAACTTTCTCAATATCTCCCCCCTATCGCTGTTTGGCTAATGGTTTAGACGTATCTTTGTATCAGTTTCGGGCCAATCCGTCCCCCTCTCTGGCCTGGGTGGGACGGATTGCCCCGGAAAAAGCTCTAGAAGATGCGATCGCCGCTTGTCAACAGTTGGGCGTACCTTTACGCGTTTTCGGTCATATTTCCGATCCTCTCTACTGGCAAAATTTACAGGATAACTATAGTTTCGATTTAGTCGATTATCGTGGGTTTTTGCCCACCAGGAGCCTACAAAAAGAGCTAGGGGACTGTTTTGGCCTGTTGATGACCCCGCGCTGGGTTGAGGCTTTTGGTAACGGAGCTATTGAAGCTTTGGCCTGTGGTGTTCCCGTAGTTGCCTATGGTCGTGGTGGTCCGGTAGAAATTATTGAAGATGGAAAAACTGGTTTTTTAGTTGAACCCGATAGTATCGAGGGATTAGTTACGGGAATTAAAAATTTAGACCGGATCGATCGATATTCTTGTCGTGCAGTAGTGGAGCAAAAATATTCCCTAGAAGCTTTAGGAAATCGAGCTATTAATTGGTTTGAAGAAATTTTTGCTCGCAGTCAAAAATAAATAGGCTCTCTTGGTTTAGTCTGGTTAAATCTTTATCCCAGAAGGGTTCGGGATCAACCACAGAGACACAAAGAACACAAAGATTGATCGATCCTATGATAAGTTATACCATTTCTCTAAATGAAAACTACACATCGAATTTAAGTCACCCTTTTTAAGGGGGATTTAGGGGGATTAAACTTCTGTAGTCAGACTTTGGAGAATTGGTATTAAACTTATCACACAGAACCTAGAAGAGCCAAAAACGCCTACCTCAAACTAATGGGTAGGCGTAGTTTATCGATTACTCTACCTAAACTCTCTGTAAAACTCTGGCATAGACAAAATCAGCCAACTGTGTACCCGACCAGAAACCGTGGTCACCGTCCCATTGGAAGTGAACTCCCAGATAAACACGGCTGCGACCATTTTCCAAAGCCGCCGAACTAAAACTATTATAGGTGCGTTTAATCCCCTCGGCGTTAGGATCGTCCGTGTCGGCAGTAAAAGTGACGTTATCAGTACCAAAGAAATTACGCATAATCCCAGCGTGGGCCGCCCCAAAAGTGGCATGACCAGAAACATAGGCAGGGAAAGCGGGACTAAAACGCTGACCGGCGGTATTAATTGATAGGGGTTGCCAATTGGGATCAGCTTCGGTTAAAAGATTACCATCTTGATCGGCCAGACGGATCGCTGTTTCCGGTCGCCAGAGATTAATCGGCAGCCGGTACTTAGCATCCCACGCGACAATAGCGGCATCACCCATGACTAAACCCACTAGGGCAAATAAACGCGCTGTTTCCAGTAGAGATAAATTTCTTTGTTGGGCAACAATTTGGGTAATGCGGAACAGATGGCCGGGGGGTTTATAGGTTCCATCCACATCATTCGCCCAGAAAAAGGCAATTCTAGTCTGTGCAGCAGTACGCGCAGAGGAATTGGCCGCCCCTAACAGTTTGACTTCGTTAAACTGGGCTGCATATTCAGGACTACGGAGAAGGTCGATTTTATTAGCATAGTTACCCGGAAAGGGCGCCCGAAATTGACTCCCAGAAGTCATGACAAAGGGAGTCACGTCCGGCCATTGGGGGGCAACCGCATCCCCGGATCCTGTCGGTCGCCAATCCCCCGGCTGATTACCCGGTTTATACAGGGGAGGTTGGTCAGAACCGTCATTCTGACGCAGGGTGAGAATGGAATCGGCCACGGCCTGCCCAAAGGTTTTACCTTTGGTATCGGCATCGGACATCTTAACCACGTTTAATCTTTGCAGGGATGTATCCAAAGCAGTATTAAAAGTCATGGTCAGATTGACATAAATCCGGCTAAGAATACGATGGGCCGCATAAACCGCCGCTATTTCAGGAGAAGTACCGGGATCAGGCTTTAACTTTAAATTGCTAGGATAGGGACTGTATAAATTCCCCGAAAGGGCATTAATGGCGTTAAACATCGCCACCTGTAACATCGCCCCCGCCCGGGCAATCGGTGTCGGACCGCCACCAATTTTCCGAATAGTTTCTAAAAAAACGTCATTCCACTCGATAATTACGTTCATATCGTTACCTCCTTTAATATCGCAACTTTGACTTAACAGCCCCAGTCTATTGAATAATTTCAATAGTAACCATAGAAGTTTAGGCTATTAACAAGAAGTTAAGTGACGTAAATCCCACTTTAAAGCACTGGCAATTTGTCAACTACTTTTTACAAAAATTAACTATTGCAGTTATTACTTATCAGATTTGACTGTTCAGTTCACTGATGACTGTTTACTGATAACCGAAAAACCTGCCACTTGCCACTTTTCTATAGCGATTTAGTCTGATTGACGATTCGATCGTAGAATAGCAACAGATCAAGAGAGTACAGGTCAAATATGCCGAAATTTGTTGTCTGGGGTAGTTATTGTGAAAATGTGCTGGAAAAACGCGCACCCTATCGTCAAGCGCATCTAGAGGGATTAAATCAACAGAAAGAACGGGGAATTCTCATTACTATCGGACCAACGGCAGATTTAAGCCAAGTTTTCGCAATTTATCAGGCAGCCAGCGAGTCGGAAGTGCGAGAATTAATCGAAGCGGATCCCTACTGGCAAAATGGCATCTGGACAGAGTACCAAGTCAAGGAATGGATTCAAGCCATCTAAGGGGGCTATCAGCTATATTTTTCTATAAGGGTGTTGTCATAAAATTTTCCAACTACGCAACTAATCAAACTCATCTCCGGTCAAGTCTGAGGATATTGTCAAGGATAAACCGGAGTTATCCCTTATCGATTCCAGCTGACAGCTGATAGCTTGCCTACTTTTTGCTTATTGCCATGGTTTACATCAAAAAGGTCGAACTCTCACACTTCAAATCCTTCGGGGGAACGACTCCCATCCCCTTTTTACCGGGGTTTACGGTGGTTTCCGGTCCAAATGGTTCGGGAAAGTCGAATATTCTCGACGCATTGCTATTTTGCTTGGGATTAGCTACTTCCAAGGGAATGCGGGCCGAAAGATTACCGGATTTAGTCAATCACAGCTATAACAGTCAACGTCATAGCTCAGAAGCGAGTGTTTCGGTGACTTTTGATATTGCCGATATTCCTGACGCAACCGATAGGGATTGGACGGTTTCCCGACGCTTAAAAGTGGCTAAGGGTGGCAGCTATACTTCTACCTACTATATCAATGGGGAAACCTGTACGGTTAGCGAACTTCACGACCAATTAAACCGTTTACGCATCTATCCCGAAGGGTATAACGTGGTGTTACAGGGGGACGTAACCCGAATTATCAGCATGAATGCCAAGGAAAGACGGGAAATTATCGACGAATTGGCAGGAGTAGCCGAATTTGACCGCAAAATTGAGAAAACTAAGGAGAATATCGATTCGGTTAAAGAAAGAGAAGAACGCTGCCAAATTATTGCCACAGAATTGCAAAAATCTCTGGAGAAATTAGCACTCGATCGCATTAAAGCCGAAAAATACCAAAAACTCAAGGCCCAAGTCCAAGAAAAGCAACAATGGGAAATTGTCCTCCATTGGCAAAATCTCCAGCAGCGCTGCCAGCAAGTACAAGGACAAATTCAAGCTGGGGAAAGGGAAAAACAGGTTTTAACGGAAACTATCGCCAATTTATCCCAACAAATCGCCCAAAATAGTCAAGAATTAGAGAAACTCAATCAACAGGTTAAAGCTTTTGGGGAAGATGAACACCTGTCCCTGACTTCCCGATTAGCGAGTCAACAGGCCAAACGACAACAACAGCAACAACGACAAAAAGAGTTAGAAAACCTCGAAAAAGAATCTCAGGCACAGAAAAACAGACTTTTAGAGGAAATTAATCGCTACAATCTCGAATTAAATCAGATTACTGCCCAAAAAAGCCGTTTAGAAACTGAAATTTTACCCAATCTCCTACGGACAACCCAAACCGCAAGGGAAACCCTAGAAAACTATCGTCTGCAAGCAAGTAGTCTCGCGGAAGCGTCAGAAGCTTGGGTAAAAGAACAAAGTGACCTTTCCCGCAATATTACCCGTCTTCAGGAACAATTAAACCCCTACCGTAGCCAACGGGCCCAATTGACCGAAAGATGCGATCGATTGCAAACTAATATAGTAGAAGCTGGTCAACGTCTGCAAGAATTAGAGCAAGTTATTAGCACAAAAACAGAAGAAAGTCAAGAAATATTACAAAAAATTAATCAATCGGAACCAGATATCCAAAATTTAGCCCAAAAACTCACCATTGCTGAACAAAATCGCGTTATCAGTCAGGACACCCAAAAACGTCTGCTCAAGGAACAACGGGACAAACAGAGGGAATTAGATAAACTGGAAGCGACTAAGCAAGCGCAACAGGAGGCCCAGGGAACCTATGCCACTCAAATATTATTACAGTCAGATTTGCCCGGAATCTGCGGATTAGTGGCACAATTGGGCGAAGTAGAAGAACGTTATCAAATTGCTCTGGAAATCGCCGCCGGAGGTCGTTTAGGTCATGTAGTCGTCCAAGATGATAGCGTTGCGGCTGCCGGAATTGCCTTACTAAAACAGCGTCGCATCGGTAGGGCCACTTTTTTACCCCTGAATAAAATTCGTCCTCCCCGTCCCCAGGATATTTCCTCTCTGCGTCACGCGCGGGGTTATCTGGATTTAGCGGTGAATTTAGTTAAGTTTCAATCCCAGTATCGGGAGGTTTTTAACTATATTTTTGGCAGTACGGTGGTTTTCGAGGATATAGATTCTGCCCGTTATTATATCAATCAATATCGCATCGTTACTTTGGATGGCGAGTTATTAGAGATGACTGGCGCTATGACCGGAGGCAGCCAACCGACGCGATCGGGGCTGCGTTTTGGTAAAATTTCTCCGAAGGAGTCTAGTGAAGCGGAATCTCTACGGGAAAGATTAGCAGAAATCGATCGCATTCTTACCCGCAACGAAGAAAAAATTACTCAAGTTAATAATCTTATCAGTCAGTTAACCCAACAGTTAACCGAAACCCGTCAAAGTCATCGGGAAAATCAATTATCTCTACAACAATTAAGCAAGGATTTACAACGTTTAACCACAGAAAAAGAGGATTTAACCCGTCAATTATCGGGACAGCAAGAGGAAATTACTATTTCTCGTCAACGGTTAGAGGTATTAACCAGAGAAATTCCTGAGTTAGAGTTATCTTTACAGCAAGAACAGGAGAAATTAACTGCTTTAGAGGCCAATCATACCCATAGCGAATGGCAACAGGTACAGGGAATAATTCGCGCTCAAGAATTAGAGTTACAAACCCAAGAAAATCACCTCGCTACAGTCCGCGAACAGTTAAAAGATTTACAAAGTCAACAGATCAGACTAGAGGAAAAAAGTCAAGAGTCTGGGGATAGAATTATTGAGATTGAGAAAATAATTACCGATGCAGTTAATCAGAGAAATATCGGTAATCTGGAGATAGAAAAACTTGATCACCATATTTTAGAAATCAATCAAGCTTTACAGCAATTATCCCGACAACTAGGGGAAACCAAGCAAAAAAGAGACCAATTAGAGACAGTTTTGCGACAACAACAAAACCAGCAACAACAGGCTATCTGGCAATCGGAGAAGTTAGTCAACAATCAAGAGGAAAGACGAGCATTACTAACCACTTTACAGACAGAAATTAGTCAACTAGAAAGCGACTTACCCAATCCCTTGCCTGAAATTCCTGAAAGCGAGCGAGATTTCGAGAAAATTCAAAGCGATATTCGGCAGTTACAAAAGAAATTAGCAGCTTTAGAACCTGTGAATATGTTAGCTTTAGAAGAACACCAAAAAACCAAAGAGAGATTAGATGAACTATCAGAAAAACTGCAAACTCTAGAGGGAGAAAGAACCGAACTACTTTTACGCATAGAAAACTTTACCACCCTCAGATTTAATGCTTTTCAGGAAGCATTTACTGCCGTTAACGAAAACTTTAAGAGTATATTTGCCACCCTGTCCGATGGCGACGGTTACTTACAACTAGAAGACGAAAATGACCCCTTTAATGGTGGCTTAAATCTGGTGGCCCATCCGAAAGGAAAACCCGTACAGCGATTAAGTTCCATGTCTGGGGGGGAGAAATCTTTAACCGCTTTAAGCTTTATTTTTTCCCTACAAAGATATCGTCCTTCTCCCTTTTATGCCTTTGATGAAGTGGATATGTTTTTAGATGGGGCAAATGTGGAGAAATTGGCCAAAATGATTCAAAAACAAGCACAACAAGCGCAATTTATTGTTGTTAGTTTGCGTCGGCCGATGATTGAAGCATCGGAAAGAACCATCGGTGTCACCCAAGCACGGGGAACCCATACACAGGTACTAGGAATTAAAGTTTAACCTCTCCCAGACAAGCCCAGCAAAGTTAAGTTATATTAAGATTACTCAGAATGCGTCCCCGTCCCATTCAGAAATCTCATGACTCAACCGCAAGCACAACGCATCCTCTACGTTAGACTCCCCTGTAACCCCATTTTCCCCATCGGTGTGGTTTATCTTTCCGACCACGTTCATAAACTCTTCCCCGACATCGAACAAAGGATCTTTGACCTTGGCACCGTCCCCCCCTTAGACTTTAACCAGGCACTCGATCGCTGTGTTGACGAATTTCAGCCCACCCTGCTAGTATTCTCCTGGCGGGATATTCAAATATATGCCCCCGTCGGTGGTCGCGGTGGTAATCCCCTACAAAACGCCTTTGAATTTTACTACGCTAAAAACCCCCTAATCAAGCTGCGAGGTGCTTTAGGGGGTTTAAAGGTGACAACAGCCTACTACGGGGAATTATGGCGGAATCAGGGACTAATTCGCCGAGGGTTGCAGCGGGCCAGAAAATACCATCCCGAAGCGCGAGTTATCGTCGGGGGTGGTGCCGTCAGTGTTTTCTACGAACAACTAAAAACCAAACTGCCCACAGGAACAATTGTATCAGTGGGAGAAGGGGAAACCCTGCTAGAAAAATTCCTCTCCGGCCGGGACTTTAGCGATGAACGTTGTTATGTGGTCGGAGAAACCACACCCCGGCCGCGTTTAATCCACGAATCCCCCACCCCCTTAGAAAAATCCGCTTGTAACTACGATTACATCGCCGGTATTTGGCCGGAATTTTCCTACTATTTCCAAGAAAACGACTTTTATATCGGGGTACAAACCAAGCGCGGCTGTCCCCATAACTGCTGCTACTGCATCTATACCGTCGTCGAAGGGAAACAAGTACGCATTAATCCCGCCGATGAAGTAGTTAAGGAAATGCGCCAATTATACGACCGCGGCATTCGCAATTTTTGGTTTACCGATGCCCAATTTATCCCCACCAGAAAATTTATCAACGATGTAGAAGAACTATTAGAAAAAATCCTCGCCGATGGGATGAAAGATATCCATTGGGCTGCCTATATTCGCGCCGATAATCTTACCCCAAAACTGTGCGATTTAATGGTAAAAACAGGCATGAACTACTTTGAAATCGGCATCACCAGTGGTTCTCAGGAATTAGTCCGAAAAATGCGTATGGGCTATAATTTGCGGACAGTTCTGCAAAATTGTCGAGACTTAAAAGCGGCAGGTTTTAATGATATAGTTTCGGTAAATTATTCCTTTAATGTTATTGATGAAACCCTAGAAACTATTCGTCAAACTATCACCTATCATCGGGAATTAGAAAATATTTTTGGAGTCGATAAAGTGGAACCAGCCATCTTTTTTATCGGACTACAACCCCACACCCATCTAGAAGAATACGCCTTCAAAAAGGAAATTATTAAACCCGACTATGATCCCATGAGTTTAATGCCCTGGACAGCCAAAAAACTGCTCTGGAATCCCGAACCTTTGGGGTCATTCTTTGGCGAAGTTTGTCTGCAAGCATGGCGACAAAATCCCGATGATTTTGGACGGGAAGTGCTGAAAATTTTGGAAGCAAGACTAGGGAAGGCCGATTTAGAATCCGCTTTAACCGCACCGATAGAAACTAAGAAAAAAGTCTTAACTCCTGCTTAAAAATTAATTTTAGTCAATCCTAAGGCGGCAATTAGCGTTACCATGAGTCTGAAATCAGGAGATGATCAAAATCCCTTTACCGGTAACTGCAAAATGACCGACCATCGCCTCCATGGGCTAGAATTAGCGGAATATATCGCCCTAGGATTAACCCTGCTTACCCTTATCGCCATGGGTGCGGGGTTTTTGCCTTTGTTCCTCCTAGTCGTGACTTTCGGGTTGAATATTCTCAATCGTCTCCGAGAAAGAACCCTGCAACGTCAACGCTTAACTGAAATGACCGGTCATTTACAGGAGCAGTGGGAAGAAGAAAAAGAAGCTTTATCAGCACAAATACAGTCCCTCAGTCCCGCAGTGGCCAGGGATAACGCCAGTGCCATCGCAGAATTAGAGGAGAATATTCTCGCCCTCGAACAGTCCTACAATCAAATTATTCAATACATCAACCGTAACGGGCTGCTGGAACGCATCGAACATCTGGAAAAATCCTACAGTCGCTTACAAAGAGAGATTTTGCCGCTTAAGGAAGAATCAGCAGATATTAACGCCATAAAAGCGGAAAATGAGCCACAAATCACCCTACCTGCCCTTAATTTAACTCCCACTTCCCCCCCTGTCCCCCATTGGCATTATTATCGCCGTCTGAGCGCCCATCGGGAAATGATTACAGCGATCGCAATTACCGAAAATCAAAGGTTTTTAATTAGCGTTAGTTGGGATCGTACCCTAAAAATCTGGGATTTTGCGAGAGGAACCCTGATTAATACGGTGGAAGCTCATGATCAGGGCATTTTAGCCCTAGCAGTGACCGGAAACGGCGATTATCATCTAGCGACGGGGGGATTCGATCAAACCGTTAAATTATGGACTTTAGCCAGGGATGGCAGTAATCTGGAATTAAATCAAATTTTCCTCGGTCATCTCGGTTCGATTCACGGCCTAGATTTTGCCCCCCGTTGGCATTTTTTGGTTAGTGGTAGTTACGATCAAACCCTAAAACAGTGGAATTTAGAGCAGGAAAACGAAGAATTTAGCTCCTATGACAGTCTGGGGGCAATTTATGCCCTAGCAGTGGCTCCTAATCAAGATTTTATCGCCGCAGCTGGGGGTGATGGCACTGTCACCCTCTGGCAATTGGGATCGGGAGCAAAAATCGCCGTCCTATCTGGTAACGTTTCTTCGGTGCAGAGTCTGGCGATCGCTGCTGATAGTCAGATTATTGCCGCCGGTTGTGTGGATGGGACGGTGAAAATCTGGCAATACGACCAGGAGAAAAGCGGTCATTTTGCGCCAATTCGGGTGATTAATGCCCATAATGGTCAGGTGACAAGCTTGGTATTTGCAGAGGAGGGTCAGTGGTTATTTACCGGGGGAACCGACGGAGAAATTAAAATCTGGTTAGCCAATTCTCAACAGGCGATCGCAACTCTCAGCGCCACCAATGAGCGATCATCGCCGATCTCCAGTTTAGTTCTCAGCCCCGATTATTGTCACCTAGCGGCGGCCGCGGCCGACGGCAGCATAACCATCTGGGAAAATATCACTTAATGGTCGATCGAACTAGAAAAATTGTATAATGTAGTGTCCCGGACTCGATCGGGCCAGTTTGACCCCAAGAAAAAGTGACTGAGTTAACCGTCGTTTCTGCCTAATAGTTGTCAACCCAGAATCATTACCCATAGTAAAAAATTCAGAATGAAGACTCCAACAGATCAAAGATTTGATTACGTCAAAATCGGTTTAGCGTCCCCCGAGAGAATTCGGCAATGGGGAGAAAGAACCCTACCTAACGGTCAAGTCGTCGGAGAAGTAACCAAACCAGAAACGATCAACTATCGGACTCTCAAACCGGAAATGGATGGGTTATTCTGCGAGAAAATTTTTGGACCCTCCAAGGACTGGGAATGTTGGTGCGGTAAATACAAACGAGTCCGTCACCGGGGAATTGTCTGTGAACGTTGCGGGGTAGAAGTCACCGAGTCGCGGGTACGTCGTCATCGCATGGGTTTTATCAAATTAGCTGCCCCCGTCACCCACGTTTGGTATCTCAAAGGTATTCCCAGTTATCTCAGTATCCTGCTCGATATGCCCCTGCGGGACGTGGAGCAAATCGTCTATTTTAATGCCTATGTGGTTCTCGATCCGGGTAATGCCGGCAATCTTAGTTATAAACAACTCCTCAGCGAAGATCAATGGTTAGAGATCGAAGAAGAAATCTACGCGGAGGACTCGGAATTAGTCGGCATTGAAGTGGGTATCGGGGCCGAGGCTATCCAAAGACTCTTACAGGAAATTAACCTGGAAGAAGAAGCGGAAAGACTGCGGACGGAAATTGTCGAAAGTAAAGGGCAAAAACGGGCAAAATTAATTAAACGTCTCCGGGTAATCGATAACTTTATCGCCACGGGTTCTCAGGCAGAATGGATGGTTTTAAGCGTAATTCCCGTGATTCCTCCCGATTTACGCCCGATGGTGCAGTTGGACGGCGGCCGTTTTGCCACCTCTGACCTGAACGATCTCTACCGTCGGGTGATTAACCGCAATAACCGTTTATCCCGTCTGCAAGAAATTCTCGCCCCGGAAATTATCGTCCGCAACGAAAAACGGATGTTACAGGAGGCCGTCGATGCTTTAATTGATAACGGTCGTCGCGGTCGCACGGTGGTGGGAGCCAATAATCGCGCCCTGAAGTCTTTATCGGATATTATCGAGGGTAAACAGGGGCGTTTCCGTCAAAATCTCCTCGGCAAACGGGTGGACTATTCCGGACGTTCGGTTATCGTTGTCGGTCCGAAATTGAAGATCTATCAATGCGGTTTACCCCGGGAAATGGCGATCGAATTGTTCCAACCCTTCGTTATTCATCGTTTAATTAAATTAGGCATCGTCAATAATATCAAGGCAGCCAAGAAAATGATCCAACGGGGGGATGCCAATGTTTGGCACGTCTTGGATGAAGTGATCACGGGACACCCGGTGATGTTAAACCGCGCTCCTACCCTGCACCGTTTGGGCATTCAAGCGTTTGAACCGATATTGGTGGAGGGCCGGGCGATTCAGTTACATCCCCTCGTCTGTCCCGCTTTTAACGCCGACTTTGACGGGGACCAAATGGCCGTACATATTCCCCTCTCCCTGGAGGCACAATCGGAAGCGCGCTTATTGATGTTGGCCTGTCATAATATTCTCTCACCGGCGACCGGTCGCCCGATTGTTGCCCCTTCTCAGGATATGGTTTTGGGTTGTTATTATCTCACGGCCGAAAATCCCAAGGCCCAAAAGGGTGGGGGTCGTTATTTCGCCAGCATGGATGACGCTATTCGCTCTTTTGATCAGGGATTGGTGGATCTGCACGCTTCTGTGTGGTTGCGTTTACCAGTGGGAGAAAAGGTGAAAACCAATAAACCCGATGAGGAAGTCCTGGAAACGGAAACTCTCCCCGATGGCAGCATCTGGAAATATTATCGGGAGCGCAAAACCCGGGAGAAGGATGGTGAGATAATTTCTCAGTATGTGCGTACTACTGTAGGGCGAATTATCTACAATAAGACGATTCTAGAGGCTTTGGTGGTCTAGAGAGAGATTAGGTTAGGGTGGGCATTGCCCACCTTAATTTTTAGGCTAAAGCGGCAATACATTCTATTTCCACTAGCACATCTTTGGGAAGACGGGCCACCTCCACACAGGCCCGGGCCGGGGCAGTTTCCGGGGGGAAATAACGGGCATAAACTTGATTCATCGCCCCAAAATTGGCTAAATCCGAGAGAAAGACGGTAGTTTTCACCACATTTGACCAATTAGCCCCAGCAGCGGTTAAAATGCCCTCTATATTAGCCATAACTTGTTCGGTTTGGGCGCTAATTTCCCCGGAGACGATTTCACCCGTGACGGGATCTAGGGGAATTTGTCCCGCAACAAAGAGAAAAGGACCAGGAGCGGCGATCGCTTGATTATAGGGACCCACAGGGGCCGGAGCTTTATCAGTACGGATGACCTGATTATTCATATGACGTTGCAATTCTGCATCTAACTCTTTTAACAAACCATATATTTTATCAAAATCAGGTTTAGTTTTAGAAGGAGCGTCATAAGTTCTCAAAGTACCTTTAGTATGAGTATGAGCCGCTCGATTGCGACTATCTTTTAGATTACCAAGATAACCTTTTAAAGCACTAATTTTACCAGTTTTTTCTAACTTTTTTTCGATTTTTTCTAATGTTGCTAAACCAATAACCATCATCAACATTTTTCTAAAAGGTTCATATTCAAAACTATGAGTACCACTAATAGTCTTATCGATGAATTTTTTGTTAGCTTCGGACTTTAAGCATCGTTTAGCACATCTTAAAACTATATCATCCATAGTTTCCTCGATCCAGCCACATAATTCTATAAGAGCTAGTTTGGAATAAGAAGAAGTTTTTTGATTATCAGCTGTAGGGTCATTATAGAGTTGATCAAGCCAGTTTAACGTCTTGAGTAAATAATCTTTAGTAATCATTACCAGTAGATGAAAAAATTTTGATAGATGTATTAATTCTCTCTAAAGCCTTATCTTTTTGATAAATACCACTAGCTAAATTTTTAGTCAAAAATGGTTCAGATTTTATTAATCTAGAATACTTGTCTTGTAATTCACCATTGGAGAGATTGACTAAAGTATCTAAATTTTTGGCAACTCCTAACAAAATTCCCTCAGCAATAACTTTACTGGTTTTGAGAGGTTCCTCTTTGAAGATTCTATCATAAATTAAGTCAACAGTTTGCTTAAATAATTTATCTTTATCTTGAATAAAATCTTCATGAGCCAATCTATGTTTATACATATAATCATTTAAAAATCTGGTCAATTTCCCCTTGTAGTTCTGGTATCCATCATAAAAAGCAAAGAAACGAAGCACTAATTCTTCATCTTCAAACCGAGATGCTTTTTTCTGCTTTCGATCCATCAGCAAAAGCCAGTTTTCATATTGAGCGCATTCTTTTAAAAAAGTATTAAACTCGCCATTATAGATACAATTTCTGATCTCCTGATTATTGAGTTTTACTCCACCGGTATTTAAGCGATGGAAAATGTTAAAAATATAATTATTATGAGTTTTTTTGCTGGAGTCATAGCGAATCATGGTGATGGGAATAGTCATATTTTCTACGCGTTCATATAATTCTTCATGCTGAGTTTTTATTTCCTCAACTGTTTTTCCAGAAATAGACGAATCTACATCAGCTAATTTTGATAGCCTCCAATTTTCAGTAGTTAAAAATTTGACGATGGTACTAATTCGTTGTAATCCATCGATGATATAGCGTTTATCTGTCTTATAGTCAAGACTAATACACATACTAGGAATCGGTAACTGTTTCATTAAACTATCAATAAAACGAGTTTGTTGTGGATCAGTCCATACCACATCTCTTTGAAAATCTGGATCGATAACCAATTGTTTTTTTTGATACATTCTAACTAGATCAGAGCAGGATCGCTGCTCATTGTAAGCAATAATATCCGCAGGAGGAAAATCCACATCATCTTCTTCCTCTAGATACTTTTCTTCTTCGGCTGCTAGTAATTTCTCTTCTTGACTGAGATAATTAACCATAATTTTTATCCGTCCTAATATCTATAAAATTTTCACAGTTAAAAGGGTACTTTATTCGACAATAAAGCACCCTTTTAATTTAGCTTAGAACTCTCCTTTTAAAGCGGCATTACAGCGCTCGCAAATAGTGGGATCATCGGCAAATTTTCCCACTTGAGTGGAATAATTCCAACAGCGATCGCATTTTTCGCCGTCTGCTTTGACAATTCCCACCGAAACAAAGTCGGATTCTCCTTTATATTCTGCGGTTTGAATCGCGCTAATATCACTAACTAATTCCACCTGAGAAGAGAGAAATAGATAACGCAATTCATCGACTTTATTCCCCGTTAAACTATCACAATTGTTGAATAATTCTAACTCCTGTTGTAAGGTTTCATCGTGAACATAAAGTAAAACTTTTGCCTCTAAAGAAGCACCGATCGCCTTATCATTTCTGGCAGTTTCCATCACCTTATTAACTTCGGTGCGTAGCTGCCGGAATTTGGCCCATTTATCGGCCAATTCGCGATTATTCCAAGCAGGATCGATGTTTAGCCATCCTGACTCAAATACCGATAAATAAGGAGTTTTGTAGGGGAGAAATTGCCAGATATCTTCCGCTAGATGAGACAGGACAGGAGCGATCGCTTTAGCAAGATTTTCTAAAGCAATAGCATAAACTGTTTGACAACTGCGACGACGGAAAGAATTAGGATCAGAAATGTATAAACGATCCTTAGCGATGTCGATATAAAAGTTAGATAAATCGACAACACAAAAATTCTGTACCGTCTGGAAAAAGCGGAAAAATTGGAAACTTTCAAAAGCTGCCGTAACTTCCGTAAACACCTCCGAGATACGATGTAACATATAGCGATCAATCTCCGGTAGCTCTTCATAAGCTACCGCATACTTAACGGGATCAAAATCATTTAAACTCCCCAGTAAAAACCTGGCAGTGTTACGGATTTTATTACGGATATCTACCAACTGTTTAAGAATATTTTGACCGATATTCACATCATTGGTATAGTCCACCGAGGACACCCATAACCGAATCACATCTACCCCATAAGCAGGTTCTTTTTTCTGGTCTTTACCACCATTAATGATCACATTGGGATCGATGACATTACCCAGAGATTTACTCATTTTTCGTCCCTGTTCATCCAAAACAAAACCGTGAGTTAACACCGTTTTATAGGGAGCAATACCATTAGCAGCCACACTGGTTAATAAACTCGATTGAAACCATCCCCGATGCTGATCCGATCCTTCTAGATACATATCCGCAGGATAACTTAATTCTGGTCGAGCATTAGCCACCGCATTCCAACTAGAACCAGAATCAAACCACACATCCATAGTATCCATTCCCTTGCGATAACTGCGACCATTATCGCGATAACTGGGAGGCAATAATTCCTCTACGGATAACTCCCACCAAGCATTAGAACCCTTGACTGCGAAGATAGCTTGAACGTGATTAATCGTCTCCTCGGTTAACAGAGGTTCATTTGTTTCTTCGTCATAAAAAACAGGAATAGGAACCCCCCAACTGCGCTGACGAGAGATACACCAATCGCTTCTTTCACTAACCATAGAAGTGATGCGATTCTTACCCGTTGCGGGAATCCAACGCACCGAATCAATTGCTTCTAAAGCTAATTCCCGGAATCCTTCCACGGAAGCAAACCATTGTTCCGTTGCGCGGAAAATTGTCGGTTTTTTGGTTCTCCAATCGTAGGGATATTTATGCTGATATGCTTCTTCTTTGAGTAACGCACCCTTTTCTGTCAGTGCTAAAATGATTGCTTCATTAGCATCTTTCAAGACATTTAAACCCGCAAATTGTCCCGCTTCTGCGGTGAAATTTCCCTTATCATCCACGGGAGAAAGTATCGGTAAACCGTAACGTTGTCCGACGATATAATCCTCCTGACCATGGCCAGGTGCAGTATGAACTAATCCGGTGCCGGAATCAGTGGTTACATAATCCCCACCGATGAGAATCGCACTTTCTCTGTCAAACAAAGGATGACGATATTTAGTATGTTCTAATTCCAGACCTTTAACCGTTGCTTTAATCGTCAAAGTCCTGTTAAAAGTGTCGGCTAATTTTTCGACTAAATCCGTCGCTACAATTAGATAATTAGACTCGCTGGTTTCCACCACTGAATAGTTTAATTCTGGGTTTAATGCGACAGCCAAATTCCCGGGTAAAGTCCAGGGGGTAGTCGTCCAGATAGCCACGGATAAATTAGGCAAAAATGGCGTTAAAACCGGGGTTGAAACTGACGTAATTGGAAAAGCAACATAGACACTGCGGGAAGTGTGACCTTCGGGATATTCTAATTCTGCCTCAGCTAAAGCGGTTTGAGAACTAGGACTCCAGTGAACCGGTTTTAGTCCCCGATAAATATAACCTTTTAGGGCCATTTTTCCGAATACGGCAATTTGAGCGGCCTCGTATTCAGGTTGTAGGGTTAAATAGGGATTTTCCCAGTCTCCCCAGACTCCATACCTTTTGAAACCTTCACACTGTTCTTTTTGCGTTTGAAGGGCAAAATCGTGGGCTTTCTGACGTAATTTCAAAGGGGTTAGACCCTCTTTTTCCGAGCTTTTGAGACTTTGTAAAACCTTTAGTTCGATCGGCAACCCGTGACAATCCCAACCCGGCACATAGCGCACTTTGTAGCCTTGCAGCAGTTTATATTTATTGATAATGTCTTTGAGAATTTTATTTAAAGCATGACCGATATGCAGTGACCCGTTAGCGTAGGGTGGACCATCGTGGAGAATAAATAATTCTTTGGGGTTATTTTGCGCTAATTTCTCGTATATTTGCTCATCTTGCCAGAATTTCTGGATTTCTGGCTCACGTTTGCTGGCATTTGCTCGCATATCAAAGTCAGTTTGAGGCAAATTAACGGTATCTTTGTAACTTTTAGCGTTGGACATTCTGGCAAACCTATGGATATCAATCGTTTTCGGGATTCATTCCTAAATAACGTCTCTTTGAGAGTCGTTATCTCTATTCTGTCACATAACTGTAATACAAATATTACAAGTGACAATCAATGATCTATAAGTCTAGCGAGATTGAGTCCAAGAGCGATGATTCCCAAAGGCTATAATTTAGTTATTCGAGGATAGGGAGCATGGGGACGATGGTGACGAATCCTAATTTTTTTTATGTCTCTCCAGAAGTGTATCTAGAAGGGGAAAGAGTCAGTCCGATCAAGCACGAGTACCGAAAAGGACGGATTTATGCGATGGTAGGCGCAAAAAAGCCCCATATTGTCTTAAATACAAATCTAGCCACTTTATTGAATATCCATCTCGATGATAGTCCCTGTCTTGTTCTCACTTCCGATATCAAAGTCCGGTTAGAGGAGGCAAATTGTTATTATTATCCCGATATTACGGTGCTTTGTGACGAGAGAGAGATTAACAATACCGATGATTTTATTCTTTATCCCCTTCTGATTATTGAAGTATTATCGAAATCTACGGAATCCTTTGATAGGGGTGATAAATTTAGCGATTATCAAACCTGTCCCACCCTAAAAGAATACATTCTTATTCATCAAAACCAGATCAAAATTGAATGTCACCGTCGCGAGGATTCGGGAGTTTGGCAAGAACAGATCTATGAAGCGGGAGATGAGGTAGAATTTACCAGTGTAGGATTCCGGGGATCGATCGCTTCTATCTATCGGAAAGTCCCCGGTTTGATATAATTACAATTATTTTTTGACATCGCACTTTTAGGTCTCTAATTCTCTAAATCTTCAAACTGACGTAAAGCAAGACTAGAACCTTGATTCCAGCCTAATTCTACATAATAGGGTAAAAGTTTCTTGATATTTATATCGGGAAAGAGACGACTATTTTCGCTTTCTTGACAACTATCTTCTATGAACAGATATATTTTTAATTCTTCCCGACGATAAACCCACAATTCGGGGATTTTTAGCAATTGATAAGCCTCTACATCAGTCAGAGAAGTAAAATCCACTTCTATAGCTAAATCGGGAGGAGGATCAACAGTTAAATCAATTCTCTCTTTGCCTAAAATTGCCTGTCTATTATCAATATAAAAACAGGTATCTGGTTCTACTCCCGCTTCTCCAGGAATTTTCAAGGTAATCGGATCAAAACATTGCCAGTCTTTACCTTGACGACGGAGGATAATTTTTACTAAATCCCTTAATGTATCAACACGATTGCCATGACTTGGTAGGGGAGACATAAGCCGAATTTCTTGAGTTTTGCGATTAAAATAGAGTTTGGGATAGGTTTTCTGGAGACGTAAACTCAGCAATCTTTGGTAATCTTCCCAAGTCTGATGCGGAAAAATAACTTGACTGCCCGGAGATAAAGATAAAGTATTTTCGTTGAGAGTAATTAGGAGCATTTTGGTAATTATCCTTGATTTTTTGCTGTTATCTCTTATTTTTTTTCGGCTGAGGAGACTTCTAAAACTGCTTTCGGGTAGGCAATGCGTTGATGGTGGAATTGTTGCCAAACTTGCACAAAAACCTCGGCAATAATTGGTAATTCCTCCTGACGAATACCACTATCTACTAATTGTTGATCGCGCCATCGGGCCTGAAAAATCTTTTTAATCATATCCATAGCTTGTTCTGGGGAGGCCTCCTTCAGCGATCGCAAAGCGGCCTCACTACTATCGGCTAACATAACGATCGCCGTTTCTCGCGATTGGGGAATCGGACCATCGTAGCGAAAGGCCGCCTCATCGACGAATTCTTGACCATTTTGGGCGGATTTTTGCAAAGCTTGCTGATAAAAATAGGAAATTAAGAGATTGCCTTGGTGTTCGGGAATAAAATCGCGGATCACTCGCGGTAAACCGTGTCTGCGGGCCATGACTAACCCTTCGCTAACGTGCTTTTTAATAATCTCGGCGCTGACGTAGGGATCATTAATTTCATCGTGTTTATTCGGGCCACCCATTTGATTTTCAATAAAACCGAGGGGATCGTGCATTTTCCCGATATCGTGATAGAGGGTCCCCGTGCGAATTAATTCCACATTACAGTGCAGTTTTCGGGCGGCCGCTTCAGCTAAACAGGCGACAAAAAGGGTATGTTGAAAAGTCCCCGGTGCTTCCGTGGCCAAACGTTTGAGCAAACTACAATTAGGATTGGACAACTCCACCAGACGAATGGGAGTGACCACATCGAAACAGCGTTCCAAATAGGGGGATAATCCTAGGGCGATTACCGTCCAAGCTATCCCCGATAGACCATAGACGAGCGCCGTGGGTAGTAGAGTATAGATGATCGTGCTGGCCGTGGCACTAACGATTAGGTAAGTGAGCAGATAAACACCCCCTTGACTGACTCCGATTCCCATCCCTAGCAGCGATAATTCATCCCTGGAGCGCAATTTTGCCGCTATCATAGCCGCTAATAGTCCCCCTATCGTCCCGGCGATTAAATCGGCGCTGATACCTTGGATGCTGAATAGGGAAAGACCGGCAGTTAAGAGGACCTGGGTGACGGCCAGAGTCGGGCCGTAGAAACTGCTGACTAATAAACCCACGGCTGCCAAATTGGTAAAGGGAATATTGGCGATCGCTAGGATCGGTGTGGTAAAACTTAGTAAACCCAAGAGAATAAAATCCCGGTGACGCAGAGGCCGATGGAGACGCTGAGCAACGAGGCAAAAAGTCCCGATCGCACTGGTGACAAGGATTGCCGTTGACCCTAAACCCATCCAGTTAATGCCCCGTTCGCTCAAACCAAAGCCATCAATGAGAACAAACTGAGCTTGAGTAATTTTTTCGCCTGCTTTAACGATAATTTGACCGGTTTGAGCGCTAGACATGACCATATCTACCGCTTCCACCGCTTTAGTGGCTTGTTCTTTGGTTGCCTCCCGATCTTCTATCAGGTTCGCTTCTCCCTCCAGGGCCGCTAGAAGGATATTTTCGGCTAAAGACTGCTGGCGACCGGTTAGGCGATCGCTGCTAATCTGCACGGCGATGGTATCCTCTAGGTGACTGGTGGAAATCCCCGGGGGAATGCCTTGCACCAAAATCCGGCGACTCGCTTGCAGGATGGCTGTTTCTAGGTTTTGCCACTCTCGATCGCCCATTTGGGCCACTGTGATCAGATCGGCGTATTTGAGTTTATTTAAGCTGGAATGCTGATAATTTTGGCTGGTTTGCCCCTTTATTTGCCGTAATTGCCCCAATCGATCGATAAATTGCTCAAAGCTTCCCTTCGTCACGCGCTGACGATAGGCTTGGATTTCGTATATAGCATATTCCTGCTCTTTTGTCAAGAGGTTTGTAAAAGATTCTTCATAGTTGAGGCGGCTTTGTAGAGTTGACCATTGAGGGGCAGAAAAGGTGAGCAGCGTTTCCATTGTGGCGTTGGAAATAGTCCTGCCCATTAAAATGGAATTTCTTCGCAAAATTGGGCGAATTTGACTTAATTGCCCTAAGGTGTCCTGCAGCGATCGCTCGATCTGGTCGGTGGTTTGGGGGTCTCTTTTCAGCCGGGGAAGCAGTCCAGCCCGAATTTTTTGGCGTTTGAGGGCGGTGGTTTCTTGGTCTTGAAAACGGGCATCTTCGGGGGCGATAATCGTGACCGGGGAAATAGTCCCGACGGCCAATTTCGGCTGATTATAGAAACGATAACCGACCACGCTAGTCAGACAACCGACGGTAAACAGGAAGATTAAGGGTCGTCGCAGTTTACTCAGGGAGTAAGAGCGAGATTTTCGGGCAGAATCAGGAAAAACAGTGAAAGAATGCAGAAAATGATTCATAAATTCCAGCTAAATTCTATAAACTGCGCCACCATGCCCAGAGGAAAAATACCAGCAATTTGGTTTTGTGTTCCCTTTTCTATTTTAAGGACTCCCTGTGCAAAAAAATTTTTTCTCGAAAGGTATCTAGATTAACTTGATGCGGGGGTTTTTCGCCTTCCGCTGCGTCCAAAACCCGTAGGGGCGCATCGCGTGCGCCCAAATTCCCAAATTCCCCCAAAACCCGTAGGGGCGCATCGCGTGCGCCCAACCCCCCCAAAACCCGTAGGGGCGCATCGCGTGCGCCCAACCCCCCAAAAACCCGTAGGGGCGCATCGCGTGCGCCCAAATAACCCCAAAAAACCCCAAAAAAACCAAATTCCCCCAAAACCCCGCAGGGGCGCATCGCGTGCGCCCAAATAACCCCAAATTCCCCCAAAAAACCCAAATTCCCCCAAAACCCCGTAGGGGCGCATTGCCTGCGCCCAACCCCCCAAAAACCCGTAGGGGCGCATCGCGTGCGCCCAACCCCCCAAAAACCCGTAGGGGCGCATCGCGTGCGCCCAAATAACCCAAAAATCGCCCCAAATCCCCAAAAAACGGGTGGGCCGATAATTGCCGGTGGGACGATTATTGCCGGTGGGCGAACGCAGTTCGCCCCTACAAAATCGACCGGCCTTTGGGCGGGAAAAAAAGAGAAAAAGGGTTACACAGTCCTCCCAGCACCGCACACCACCCGAAAACCGTTGTAGCTGAAGATGAAGTCGCGGCGGTTGCTGCCGTTGCGGCAAGCGGAACGGCAGCGATAAGGATTGAAGCACCAAGAACCGCCCCGCAATGGAGAATAATTATCATTCCCATTTTTTGTCCAAGCACTGCCATCCGTCGGCGCAACATGATAATTATCGTGCCAAGTATCGGCGCACCATTCCCAGACATTGCCGTGCATATCGTACAACCCAAAGGCGTTAGCTACCTGAAAATAGCCCACTGGGGTTGTTTTACGTCGATATTTTCCTGTAAATTCATCGGCATAAGTTTTAGTAGCTCGATAGTTAGCTAAATCTGCCGTTATCGTTTCCCCAAAATGAAAGGGTGTTTTTGTCCCCGCTCTACAGGCATATTCCCATTCTGCCTCACTCGGTAGCCGATACTCCCGTTTTGTTTCCCTTGATAGTCGTTTACAGAATTCCGTTGCTTGATACCAGTTGACGCTTTCTACGGGTAGCTCATCCCCTTTAAAGTGAGAGGGGTTTGTCTTCAGGTCGATGTCTATTTTAGCGGTTGCGGCGATAGCTCTCCACTGAGCTTGGGTGATAGGATAACGCCCCATGTAGAAAGAGGAAACGGTTACTAGGTGTGGGGGTTTTTCCTTTCTAAAATACTGCCAACCAAATTTTTTAACCAGTCTTTCGATTTCCTCATCTTCCGTTCCCATCCAGAATTCTCCTTGGGGAATATACATCATGCGGATATAGTTTTGAGCTTCTTTCCGCTTGCCAACTTCCGGAAGGTTTTCATCGTAAAAATAGGCTTTAACAGGTTTTCTCTCGATAACTTGGCCTGTTTTATTAACCAATACCGTTTCTGCGGTAAAAAGGAAAAGGTTTTCATCGTAGGGAACAATAGCGGCTACTTTGCCTATTAAACGTTTTTGTAGGGTTCCTTCGTCTTCTGGGGAAAGTTGAAGGACATTGCCAACGTGGTTTAAATCCCCTCTAGAATAGGCGGCAATCGGTTCATTAAGCAATAATAAGGGTTCATAATCGGCTAAAGCAGCCGATAGATTTTTTAATAAAGCTGTCAATCTCACAAGACGCACTCGGTTATTATTTTTGATAGCTTCTGCTAGTACCTGTTTGATTTCATTGACTGCTTGACTGGGTTTTAGGTAGGCAAGAGCTAACCATTGTTGATTTTGCCAATAAACCGATTTTGAGCAATAATCACCGATTTGTTCCTGAATATAGGTTTGTAACTGATAGGCCAGAGATTTGAGTTCCTCTGGGGTTAATTTTTCTAATAGTAGTTTACGAACATCGGGAGACATTTCATAGAGTTCTCGATCTATTTTGCGGACTAAACTGGAGAGTAAAATATCAGCGATCGCATACCAGGGAGCTTGATTATTTTTATCTTGATGTTGACGCAGATAATAAAGTAAATTAGGGGATAAACTAAGGGGAAATGCCGCTCGTTTTGCTAGTTCTCTGGTGTTTGGTTCGTTTTCTTCTTCAAATAATCTTAAACGGCTTTCTGCGCTAAAAAAATCTTCATCCTCATCCCAATTATCCCCTTGTTGAAACTGATTAGGATTAAATAAATGACGGGGTGGGATAGCTTCTTCTTTTAGCCATGTTATCAAGTTTTCCCAATCCTCTGTGGTTAGTTCAAACATGGAAAAATTGGGTATATCTTCAGCTAAATCAGCAATATCGATCGCAGTTGTCCCATACCATCGATGATAGGGTAAGGGGTTTAACCATGCGACTCGGCTAAATCTTCGGCTAAATCGTCGGATAAAGGTTTCTGTTGCGCTCAAGCGCTCTTCTACATAACGTTTTCTAGCGGCACCCGCATCACTAAGAATTAGACAACTGGTTACTTCAGGAGAATAGTTAGAGAGAACTTTGGTTAAAGATTGACTTTCCCAACCGTTTTCTTGTCGTAAAACCTCGTCTCTAATCAGATTATCAAAGTAAAAATGGGGAACATTTGCCCAAGTTTGCTTCATTATCCTACCAAATCCTGCAAAGGGAATCATCGAGTCAGAACAATCAATAAAAATTATAATTTCTCGGCGATAAAGTTGTTTCTTTTGGTAAATTATTTGATCAAAAAAACCTCGTTTAGCCGTTGCCATCACCGTAGCTTTTAGATCCCAAGTTTGTCGAGGACTTTCTAGGGGTAATGGACGCAGTTGCTGCCAACTTTCTTGTAACTTAGCGATGCCAATAGGATAATAATCAGGATTATCTAGGGATGTGATTTTTTTTCGCTTTTCAATAGCTGTGGCAATTTGTGGAAATGAAGTCTCCGGTGCTATTTTTGTATCCCCAGAAGGGGTAATTTCTAATGAGGGAGATTCCCTATCATCCATCGGGTTTATGATTTTGCTAATCGATTCTTCTGGATGACGAATAGGTGTTTTTTTGGCTATTTCTATATTTATTTCTGGTTGTAACTGTAGCATCTCTGTCCAGGCCTGATCAAACTTTTCTTTTTCTTTCGGGGATTTAACCCATAAAGCTTGACAAAGAAGTTTAATTTTAGGATTCTCTAAGTTGGGATTTTCTTGAATAGCAATATCAGAATCATTGGCGAGTTTTTGAATCAGGTAATTTTCCACCCGATAATATTGTTCAATAGACAGCAGAAATCCTTCTTCGTCTCTGAGTTGATAAAATAGCTCAAGTAGGGGGGATGTCATTGGCTTTTTTAACCTCTTGTTCCATAATCTTGTAAATCGGTACGGCTTTTTAGTAAAACACTAGCGTGGGGTAATTTGTCCTCGTTTAATTTGGCGATAATTTCTTCAGGTTTGTACTTGAGCAACGATTTAAACCAGGCTATTAATTCACTGGTGCTAACTTTTTTTTCTCCTTCAGATTTAGTCTCGTCTTGTGATGTTCTCACTTCCAGAAAACGGTCCACTGCTTTGATGATAACCTCTTGTTCAGCGTCGGTAAACCGTTCGGTTAATATTTTTCTTAATCTTTCTTGGTTGGGTAGCTCAATATAGTGATAAATGCAACGTCTCAGAAAAGCATTGGGTAAGTTTTTTTCTTGATTACTGGTAATAATAATCAGAGGAAAAGCTTGATCATTTGCTTGAATTGTTTCTCCTGTTTCTTTAATGAAAAAACGACGAGATTCAATGGCTAAAAGTAAATCATTAGGAAAATCTCGATCTGCTTTATCTATTTCATCAATTAATACTACCGATTGTTCTTGTTTATCTTGACTTTGTTCAAATGCTTTACCCAAGGGTTGTAAATCAACCCAATCCTTTGAAGTAGCTGGATTTTTTTGCTCAGAAGAAGATTCTTCTATTTCTTTTTGGCTTAAAATTCCGCTAATTTGAGCAGCTTGTAAACGGCCAATATAATCATATTGATAGAGACTATCTTCCGCTTTACTTGTAGATTGAACTATCCACTCATAATATTTTATAGGATTACTTTCCTGACGATAATTAAATTCATAAACTAAGGCATGAGCTAGACGACTTTTGCCACATCCCGGTTCACCTTCTAGTAACAAAGGCATTCCCAATTCAATAGCCAAGTTAACAACTTCTATTAACTCATCACCTGCGTCATAGGGATAAATTTTCTGTTGAATCGGTTCATAATAAAGATCCGATTTGGGTTGAATTTCTCCCGTGTAAGTTAAGGATAGTTTATCCATCTATTTTCCCTCGATAATTGTCCTTGAAATTGTTGATAAAAAGCTTTCAGTGTGTCTTCTATCTTGCCTTGATCGCTATTTTTCCATAATTGCTGCAAGGTAGATTTAAATAAGTCTGTGGTTTCATCCTGTAAGTCACAACCTAACTGAAGTTGTTGAGCAAAAGTAGGAATAATTTCCTGAAAAGACCGTTGTTCAAAGCAAGAGTCAATCTGTAAGCGGTGAATAGGAAATTCTGATAATTTGTCCTTATCTCTCCAATCATTCCCTTCTCCATAATCTAACCAAATCATTAACAAAAAGCCCGGAATGGGACTATTTTGTATTTTACGAGCGTTGGTAATTAAGTTTTGCCAAAATGAATCAATGTCTTTTAAACGGGAGAAGTCTGCACAATCAATTCCTTCAAAAATCAAACATAAATTGTTAGTCTTTAAATTTTTAATTCCTCCAGAATTATTGAAAAAATGTTCATGAAGACTATAGCTATCCCATTCTTCCTGACCATCTCCTTGAAATTTAAAAACAATAGGTTTAACTGGCAAATTATTAGTGATCAAGATTTCTTTTTCTAAACGACGCAAACACAAAACACGATATTGATGAGGACAAGGGGGGATATAAATACTGCCTTCTCGTAAAGGTTTAGCAGCTATTGAACTGGTAAAATTTACTAGATTAGTATAATTAAATTTTGTCAAAACACGATAAATCTTTTCATTATTTGTTCGTTGATCTTTTGGGTTTTGATGATGAAGTTGACAACATTGTAAGCTGTCAAAATCTAGTCCTAATACTTCGCAATAAGCTTGAACAATATAAGACTGTTTAGAGGTTCGCCCTTTTTTTCCTAGTCCATATTTTTTTTCAGTACAAAACCGCAAACTATCTCCAGATATGCCAATTACCTTTAAAATAGACGAATCTAATAAACCATTAATATCTTCTAAGGTTAAATGAATTGAATTATCATTAATATCTTCAATTCTGTACTCGCTTTTCTTCTCATTTTCAAATCCTTTAAAATCAGATTTATTTTGTAAGTACAATTTCTTACCCTTTGGTTCTAAAACCTCTTTAGTTGCTCTAGATTTTGGCTGAGATTCTGTCATCCAAGCTTTCAAAACATTTAATCGAATGGTATAACTGGAAGTTTTTGTTTGACTACGGTATTCTTCGAGAAATGCCTCAAGTAACCATCGACTTGCTTCTATTAATATTTTCTCTATTTTCTCCGAAGCACAAGAATAGTCTCCCTCATAAGCATCTTTAGCCTTACGAAGGGTTTCTACATCTTCATCCGATAATCTGATTTCGCCAGACCTTAACATAAATCTCGTCAAACGTCAACCTACGATCTGATCCACTTTTTGATCCCCTTTTGCCAGCATTTGCTGAAAGCATTTTAATCAACTTATCCTCAAAAAACAAGCCCTAAGGCGAAAGGAGCAAAATCTATGAATTTCTGGCAAAAACATAAAGCGGACATTGACGTGATTTGCCGCATCATCACCACTTTAACTGCCTTGGCTAGTTTGGGTGTTCAGGTGGGGGAGTTAAAGATTCCCCAAAGCGAGATTCTTCCCCCTATGACTGAGGTTCAGGTGGAATTAAATATCAGATGAACGTAGGTTGGGTTGAAGCATGAAACCCAACTCCTGCATGGGTTACGCTACCGCTAACCCATCCTACAAATAATTGTGCCTCCCTACTTAAGCACATTAGCTGAAATAAAGGCCGATGTGCTTTTTTCATAAAACTAGGCCAAAACGAGGGTGAGTTAAGAAGATAACTCACCCTGAAAGAGATTTAGCGATCAACTGACCCCATAATAATATCAATACTGCCTAAAATCGCCATAATATCGGCAACTTTTACCCCTTTGAGGATATGAGGCAGAATTTGAAGATTATTAAAATCGGCGGCCCGAATTTTCCAACGCCAAGGGAAAACATCATCATTACCGACGATAAAGATACCTAATTCCCCTTTACCACTTTCCAAGCGCACATAATGTTCACCTTTAGGAATCTTAAAAGTGGGGGCGACTTTTTTGGCGATATATTGATAGTCAAAATCATTCCAAGCTGATTTTTTCCCTTCTGCCATCCGTTTTGCTTCCAGATTTTCGTAGGGACCACCGGGTAAACCTTTCAGTGCTTGCCGGATAATTTTCACCGATTCGCGCATTTCCCGAATCCGCACCAGATAACGAGCAAAACAATCGCCGGCGGTTTCCCAATGCACTTCCCAGTCAAAATCGTCGTAACACTCGTAATGGTCAACTTTTCTTAAATCCCATTTCACCCCAGAAGCGCGCAACATCGGACCGGATAAACCCCAGTTAATCGCTTCGTCTCTGGTAATGCAGCCTATCCCTTCAATACGACGGCGGAAAATCGGGTTATTAGTGATTAATTTCTCGTATTCGTCCACTTTCGGTTCAAAATAGTCACAGAAATCCACGCACTTATCCACCCATCCGTAGGGTAAATCTACCGCCACGCCACCAATACGGAAATAATTATTATTAATTAACCGCATTCCCGTGGCAGCTTCCCAGAGGTCATAAATCATCTCCCGTTCCCGGAAAATGTAGAAAAAGGGAGTTTGTGCGCCTACATCCGCCATAAAGGGGCCTAACCAGAGTAAATGGTTAGCGATGCGGTTGAGTTCCAACATAATCACCCGGATATATTGCGCTCGTTTGGGAACGGCGATATCGGCTAATTTTTCGGGAGCATTGACTGTAATCGCCTCGTTAAACATCCCTGCGGCGTAATCCCAACGACTAACGTAGGGAACGTACATGACATTGGTGCGATTTTCGGCAATTTTTTCCATGCCCCGATGAAGATAACCGATTACGGGTTCACAGTCAATCACGTCTTCCCCGTCAAGGGTGACGATTAAGCGCAAAACTCCGTGCATCGAAGGGTGATGGGGTCCCATGTTTAAAACCATGGGTTCTGTTCTCGTTTCAATTTTTGCCATAGGGCTACCGATGATCCCGAAAATCTTTTTAAAGTTATTATAGGTAAACGCTTCGACAATACACAAGGACTATCGGGTATCAGTAATCAGGAGACAGGAGACAGGAGATTATTTTTATTTATACTTCCCCACACCCCACACTCCACACCCCACACCCCACACCCCACTTCCCCGCTCGATCGAGTACAATAGAGTGTTCAGCAAAAGCGATCAGCCATTACCTTTGATTAGTCCTTCGGTAAGAATATAAACCAGAGAAAAGAGCCATTAAGAGCGGCAATCAGCTGAAAAAGCTCAAAAACTGAATTTTAGGCTGAAGGCTGACGGTAGCTTGCTGAAAGCTGAATCCCGTTGATAATTTTTTTTACTTGAATCACCGTGGTTATCCAAATCGACTCAACTCAAAACTACGAAACTAAAACCCAAGAGATCGCTAGACAACTTTTAGCCGAAACTCGCGAAAAAAAAGGTCTTTGGTCTGCTTTACAGGATCAAATGCGTTGGGATGATAAATTACTCGATTGGGCAATGTCTAACCCCAATTTACGAGTACAATTATTCCGTTTTATTGATTGTTTACCCGCTTTACGCAGTAATGCCGAGATCGCTAATCATCTCCAACAATACCTCGGTGATGCTTCCGTAGAACTGCCCAGTGCGCTGAAAAGTATCCTCAACTTTAGTGATCCTAACTCCCTACCCGCTCAAACGGCCGCCAGTGTGATCAGTAAATCCGTAGAAACCTTAGCTCGTAAGTATATCGCTGGGGAAGACCTAGAGCAAATTACTCGCACTGTCACCCGTCTGCGGAAGGAAAAAATGGCTTTTACCATAGATCTCCTCGGTGAAGCGGTAATTACTGAAGCGGAAACCCAAGTTTATCTACAAAGTTATCTGGATTTAATGACCCATTTGGCTCAAGAAGCGAGCAAATGGAATAAAGTTAGCCAAATTGATGAAGCGGACGGCGACTTAATACCACAAGTGCAGGTTTCTGTCAAGCTAACTGCCTTTTATTCTCAGTTTGATCCCATGGATCCGATTGGCAGTAAGGAGAAAGTTTGCGATCGCATTCGCCTACTGTTGCGACGCGCTCAGGAGTTAGGGGTGGCAGTCCATTTTGATATGGAACAGTACGTTTATAAAAACCTCACCCTGGCTATCCTGAAAGAATTACTCCTAGAAGAAGAATTTCGCAGTCGTACCGATATTGGCATCACCCTACAGGCATATTTAAGAGATTCTGCTCAAGATTTACAAGATTTAATTAATTGGGCCAAAAAGCGCGGTTATCCCCTGACTGTCCGGCTAGTCAAAGGCGCTTACTGGGATCAGGAAACGATTAAATCTCGGCAAAATCATTGGCCACAGCCGGTATATAACGAAAAATCGGCCACCGATGCCAATTATGAGCGGATGACGCGGTTATTATTGGAAAATCATCAATATTTATACGCCGCTATCGGTAGTCATAACGTGCGATCGCAAGCCTTGGCCTGTGCGATCGCAGAAAGTTTAGAAATTCCCCGTCGTCGCTTTGAAATGCAGGTATTGTACGGCATGGGCGACCAATTAGCCAAAGCGTTAGTGAAGCGGGGTCATCGGGTGCGGGTTTATTCCCCCTACGGACAACTCTTACCCGGTATGGCCTACCTAATCCGCCGTTTATTAGAAAATACCGCTAATAGTTCCTTCCTAAGGCAAAATTTGGAGGATCGTCCCGTGGAAGATTTAATCGCAGCCCCCCGGGTTTTAGGCAAGGATAACCCGATTATCCCCGGTTTTCCTAATGCCCCCGATACAGATTATGCTAACGAGCAATTACGAAATAAAGCGAGTCAAGCCCTTACTTTTGTCAAAAATTCCCTCGGTAAAACCTATTTACCCCTAATTAACGGCGAATACGTCACCACCAATGTTCAAATTAATTCCGTTAATCCCTGTAACCCGCAGGAAATAGTGGGTAAAGTGGGCTTAATTGAGGTGGAACAGGCAGAAAAAGCGATCATAGCGGCAAAACAGGCTTTTCCCGCTTGGAAACGCACTCCAGTGGCTAAAAGAGCCGAAATACTGCGAAAAGCGGCGGATTTGATGGAAGCGCGACGACAGGAGTTATCGGCCTGGATTTGTTTGGAAGTGGGCAAAGTTATCCAACAGGCGGATCCGGAAGTGTCAGAAGCGATCGATTTTTGCCGTTATTACGCCTCCGAGATGGAAAGACTGGATTTAGGGCATAATTTCGACGTAGCAGGCGAGAATAATCGTTATTCCTACCAACCCCGGGGTATTGCTTTAGTGATTTCTCCCTGGAATTTCCCCCTAGCGATTGCGGTGGGGATGACAGTAGCGGCTTTAGTAGCTGGTAACTGCACGCTATTGAAACCTGCCGAGACTTCTTCGGTGATTACGGCGAAATTTGCCGAGATTCTCCTAGAAGCGGGTATTCCTGCCGGAGTCTTCCAATATATCCCGGGTAAAGGTTCCCAGGTGGGGGCCCATTTAGTTAGCCATCCCGATGTTCACCTAATCGCCTTCACCGGTTCACGAGAAGTGGGCTGTCGCATCTATACAGATGCCTCTATCGTGCAAAAGGGTCAAAAACACCTAAAACGAGTTATCGCCGAAATGGGCGGCAAAAATGCCCTAATTGTCGATGAGAGTGCCGATTTAGATCAGGCCGTTGTCGGTGCGGTTAAGTCCGCTTTTGGCTACACCGGCCAGAAATGTTCCGCCTGTTCGCGGATAATCGTTCTGGAAAGCGTCTATGATAGCTTTGTTGATCGCTTTGTCGAGGCTACCAAGTCCCTCAATATCGGGCCGACGGATTTACCGAGTACGGAAGTAGGACCGGTTATCGACGAGAAAGCTCAAGCAAGAATTCGGGAATATATCGAAACTGGTAAAAAAGAGGCAGAATTGGCTCTAGAAATGCCAATTCCAGAGGTAGGTTATTTCGTCAGTCCCACCGTCTTTAAGAATGTTCCCCCTGATGCGGTAATAGCGATGGAGGAAATTTTTGGTCCGGTGGTGGCAATTATCAAAGTGAGTAATTTTGAGGAAGCTTTAGCTGTAGCTAACGGAACCGACTATGCTTTAACCGGTGGCTTATATTCTCGCACTCCTGCCCATATTAACCGAGCTACGCAGGAATTTGAAGTAGGAAACCTCTATATTAACCGGGGAATCACCGGTGCGATTGTCTCCCGTCAACCCTTCGGGGGTTTCAAGATGTCGGGGGTAGGTTCCAAAGCAGGGGGGCCCGATTATCTGCTGCAATTCCTCGAACCTCGTCACATCAGCGAGAATATTCAACGTCAGGGATTTGCACCGATTGAAGGGGCCGATTAGGTCATTCACAGCTAAAATTGGTTATTATTGGGGGTTTATACCCCCAAATCTGGTTCATTTATTGGCTAAGAACCATCTTAACCCCCTATCCTTAGATTAGCTCTCTTATTCTTTGTGTGATCTCGCGTAGCGAGCGCGTTGCGACCAGTTTAAATTATATAGGAGCGATCGATCTCTGTGTCCTTTGTGTCTGGAGTGGTTCCTTCCACTCACTCACCAAACCCAATAGAACCGTTGTCTTTCTTACCTGATTTCTTGGCTGTCAACCTACTGCTATATACTTAAGTTTACAATTGCGTCGGCCTATCAAGAAAAGACTATGACGATTGAAACTGTTGCCACAAAACCCTTTAGTGACCAGAAACCGGGGACTTCCGGACTGCGAAAATCCGTTCCCGTTTTTCAACAACCCCATTATCTGGAAAATTTTATTCAAGCTATCTTCAATACTTTAGACGGTATCGAGGGTCAAACCCTAGTCGTCGGTGGAGATGGTCGTTATTATAACCGTCAAGCTATTCAAACTATCCTGAAAATCGCCGCCGCTAACGGTATCGGCAGAATTCTCGTGGGAACCGATGGTATTGTCTCCACTCCCGCTATTTCTGGGTTAATTCGTGAAAATAACGCTTTTGGCGGTATTGTTCTCTCCGCTAGTCATAACCCCGGCGGTCCAGAGGGGGATTTTGGCATTAAGTACAATATTACTAACGGCGGACCGGCACCGGAAAATATCACCGATGCAATTTATGCCGAGACTAAGGTGATTAGCAGTTATAAAATCCTCTCAGGGGCCGATATTAATCTCGATCGCCCCAGTTCCTTTAAACTGGGAACTATGGATGTGGAAGTGATCGATGCGGTCACTCCCTACGTCAAAATGATGGAAAAGATTTTTGATTTCGATCGCATTCAGACCCTACTCACTTCTGGTAAGTTTAAAATGTGCATGGATTCTCTCCATGCGGTGACGGGTCCCTACGCTTATGCTCTATTTGAACAGCGTTTAGGCGCGCCCAAAGGTACAGTATTAAATGGTATTCCCCTAGAGGATTTTGGTGGTGGTCATCCCGATCCTAACCTAGTCTATGCCCATGATCTGGTAGAAATTCTCTTTGGTCAAGATGCACCCGATTTTGGGGCCGCTTCCGATGGCGATGGCGATCGCAATATGATCCTCGGTCGGAATTTTTTTGTCACCCCCAGTGATAGTTTAGCTGTACTAACTGCCAACGCTCATCTAGTACCGGGCTATCAAAATGGTATCACGGGAGTGGCGCGATCGATGCCCACCAGTGCGGCGGCCGATCGCGTAGCGGCTAAACTGGGAATTGACTGTTATGAAACTCCCACCGGTTGGAAATTCTTTGGTAATTTGTTAGATGCGGGGAAAGCAACCCTTTGCGGTGAGGAAAGTTTCGGCACGGGTTCCAATCATATTCGCGAAAAAGATGGTTTATGGGCGGTTCTTTTCTGGTTAAATATTTTGGCAGTTAAAGGGGAATCTGTAGAGGAAATTGTTCGCAGTCATTGGCAAGAATTTGGTCGTAATTTCTATTCTCGTCATGATTATGAAGAAGTCGCCTTAGAACCGGCTAAAGAGATGATGGCACGTCTCCAGAAGCTGGTTTTAGACCTTAAGGGTAAACAATTTGGTAACTATGAAGTGGAATATGCCGATGATTTTAGCTATACGGATCCCGTGGATGGTAGTGTGAGTAAAAATCAAGGTATTCGCATTGGTTTTACCGATGGTTCTCGGATTATTTACCGTCTATCGGGTACGGGAACTAAAGGAGCAACTCTCCGGGTTTATCTAGAAAGTTATGAACCGGACGCAAGTAAACACGATATCGACACCCAAAAGGCCCTACAGCCGTTAATTGATTTAGCCGAAAAAATCGGTCAAATTCGTCAATCTACCGGACGGGAACAACCCACGGTTATTACCTAAAATCTAGGGAGCGGCTATCAGTTTTTATCGGGGAATTTTTTGACCTGCTCATCACTGATAGCTACTCCTTAATTACTTTCAGTAATTGCTTTGTGGTACAATTTTTGAATTCCCGTCACTAATTTATCTAACATCGATCGATGGCTATCGTGAGTCGGCTCGAAACTCTGCACTTTGGTTAATAATTTTGCTTCCTGTACGTCCACGTCGTCATCGCTATAGATTAAAGTGCTAATCGATGTTATTAGATCTTGATAGGTTTCTGGACTAGGATTATCGCCTAAATAGGACTCTAACCATCGATAACATTCACCAGTTTTAACTGGTTTTAGTTCCGATAATAGTGGTTTAATCTCCGGATCATCATCAAGTTTTTCCCTCACAGCTACCTGTCTTAAATAGCTTCTTTCTGATGGTTGAATTACACCATCAATCCAAGCAACACCGATGAGAATTTTCAGTAATTGTTTATTTTTCATCTCACACTTCCTTGACTAACTTAGCCATAAAAAAACCGTCTTGATTATGTCGATGGGGTAACACTTCGATCGCTCCCGTTTCTGTATAGTATTCTGAGACGCATGAATTAGAGTCAGGAGTGGCCATTTTCCAATCGGGATGAGCGGCTAAAAACTGCTCGATCACTCTTTCATTTTCTAACGGATTTAAAGTACAAGTGGCATAAACTAAGATTCCCTTCGGTTTTACCCAAGTGGCAGCCGAGGCTAAAAGTTCCCCCTGTCGTTTGGCTAGTACAGGTAAATTTTCTGGTGTTTGTCGCCAACGTATATCAGGACGCTTGTGCAGGGTTCCCAATCCTGAACAGGGAGCATCGATTAGTACACGATCGGCGATGCCGCACCACTGGGGACGATCGCGACTATCCCCCAGATGTATTTCGATCGCTTTTAAGTCTAATCTTTTAATATTGGCTTCTAACTGTCGTAAACGGGATGCCGTTTGATCACAGGCTAATATTCTACCTCGATCGCCCATTAATTCGGCAATATGAGTGGTTTTTCCCCCCGGTGCCGCACAAGCGTCGATAATTGTCTCTCCGGGCTGGGGATCGAGTAGATAAGTGACTAATTGGGCGCTAATATCCTGTAGGGTGTAATTTCCGGCTCGAAATCCCTCTAAACGCTCAATATTGCCTAAACCAGAGGTTAAACGGCAAGCTAGAGGTAATTTAAGATGATGAAAAGTTATATTGGCTGATTCTAACTCATTTTCTAGGGCTTCTCGGCTAGTTTTCAGGGGATTAATCCGAATATCGAGGTCAGGAGAGCGATTAAACCATTGACACAGTTGTTCCGTTTCCGTAACACTAAAGCGATCTAACCACAATTGCACCAACCAATCGGGGAAACTGTGGAGAATACCCAATCTAGAGGCGGTATTTTCCGGTAAAAGTAAAGGATCGTCGCCATTAGCAGTTAAACGGAGATATTGCCGCAGCATTCCGTTAACCACCGCCGCTAATTTGCCTAAATGACTGATTTTAGTTAATTCTACCGCCGTATTCACCGCCGCTGATGGGGGAATCTGGGAGAGATAACGCAGTTGATAAAGACCAATATGGAGAATTCGCCGTAAATCTGGGGGTTGCTGGGCCGCGGTTTTTTTCCCCAGGCGATCGAGCAGCGCATCCAAAGTTCTTTGTCGGCGCATTATACCATAAACAATCTCCGTTGTCAAGGCTTTGTCAAGACAATTTAAGGAACTAGCGGACAAATGGCGATCAAGAGCGCGATCAGGATAGGCGGAGGAGCGATCGATATCGCGTAAAATCAGCAAAGCCAGCTGACGAGCATTATTCATGCAGTTTCTAGACGATTGCGGAGGAATTGGCGTAATATAGTCAGCGCCGGAATCGGGATTTCGTGGCCCATATTTAACTCGTGATATTCGACGTTAACCCCCAAACCAAGCAGTAAATCCCTGGCTTGACGAGCGGCAGCGATAGGAACGACGGGATCCTGCTTACCATGAACAATTAAGACATTTTGTGGACCTTGGGGATGGGGTTCACCGTGCAGATAACCACTCAGGGAACCCAATCCCGCCAAGGGTAAGGATAAACCCACATCCAGGGTCATCGCTCCCCCTTGGGAAAAACCGGTCAAAAAAGTCCGCTCTAGGGGAATGCCGGTAGTTGCTTCTAGGGAAATAATCCAATCGTGCAACTGTTGACGACTAGCGACTAAACCTTGATGATCGGAGGTTTCTAACGCATACCAGGCGCGTCCCCCCGGCACTTGCGGATGATCAAAGGGAGCATTAGGAAACAAAAATTGACAATCAGCCAGATCCAGCATCGATGCAAGGGGGGCCAGATCCATGGCATCGGCACCCCAACCGTGCAGCATGATCACTAGATAGCGAGCGGGATTTTCCGGGGAAGGGGGAATGACAATCGGGTTAAAAGACAGAGTTTTTTCCTCGCAATTCTTTTTTCTCTCTATTCTATAGCGATTTTCCCCGGAGTAAGATGGCTGTGGGGGAGTCTTTTCAGTCAACAGTAATCAGTGAAAAGAAAACCTTGCTCCTTGCCTCATGGCTCTCTTAGGTTTGGTGGGTAAAATGTATTCTAAGATACAGTCCTGCTGGCGGTCGCAACGCGCTCGCTACGCGAGACCGAGTGGAAGGAACCACAGAGACACAAAGGACACAAAGATCGCTCCTCTATAGGGTTTGCTGAAAAATTAATCTGTTCAAATTCTCAGTAACATGGCTGAAAGAGAAAGTTTTAAACTGGAAGGTTTAGCAGTATCAAAGGTCAGTAAATTAAGCTGTTCTGTACCCTGAATCAACCCCAGAATAAATTTTTGATCATCGAGTTGGCTTGGTTCACCGTCAGTGTAATCTTTGAGCAGTTTTTGCACTTTCTTTGTTTCTTTAGCTTGGCTCAATTTATTTAGGGTATTTTTAACCATTTTTCGGTTAACGTTGGCGGGAAAAGCTGACATAGTTTGGATGCGCTTTTGAATCCTACTTAGTCGTTCTGAATTGAGTTGGATATTTTCTAAAATAGCAGTTTCTTCTAGGTCTTGGCTTAATTTTTGTTTAACTTGAACCAGTTGTTCATAAAGCTGTTGGGCTAGGTTAATGATTGGTTTCGCGGGAACAATCTGGCTGGCTTGAGGGGTTTTAAAAGCTGTGGCGATTGCTACTCCCAAACCATCATTTTCTCTGCTTAGATCGTTCCAATAAATTAGTTGATTTTGTTCGGGAATTGGTTGACCATTAGGGTCAAAGTAATTAAGAGTCAAGGCGACTACACTGGTGGGTAATTCCGAGGTGGTAAATTGACCGATAGTTAGGGGATTGGGCTGATATTTTTCTCCTAATCTTTCGTAGAGCTTCCGCAATTCTTCACTATGCAAAAGCTCGTTTTGACTGTAGAGATTGCGGCTAGTTTCTTGTTTTTGATAGGTTTGTTCTTGAAAACTTTCTTGTTCGAGTTGTCGGGCTTTAATTAGACTGTGGATGAAGTCAATATAACCGGGGAGAATTTGATCGTCAAAGTAGGTATCCCCATAAACGGAAGCGCCCAACTCCTCTACATTACTGATATGGGGAATTTTGTCATCTTTGGCCAGTTCCCCAATTAGTTTCTTATTCAGGTTAGCTAGTCGGCCCGCTTGTCTGAGTAGTTGACTTTCACTGTTAGCGTAATAGATGTAAATATATTGGCAAGGATGGGATTTGGGGCGATCAATTCTGCCGATGCGCTGTTCCAAGACCATGGGATTCCAGGGGAGGTCAATGTTAATTAGATAGTCGGCATCTTGCAGGTTTTGACCGACGGAGAGGGTTTCTGAACCGATGAGGACGGCTATTTCCCGTTCTGGTAAAGGGCGTTCGTTCGGGTTTTTACAAGTGGCTTCGGGGGCAAATAAACGGAATAATTGTTGGCGCTGAATTCCAGTTTGCTTATTGTTTCCTCTGAGGGCGTTGTTTGGCGCAATCTTAACCGATTTTTCATCGATGTAGTAAAGTTTGTGACTGCCCATTGCCATGCCAATTCCTGTGGAGACAATGACCTGATTTTGGCTCATGTAGCGGTAGTAATCAATGACGGTATCGGAGAAAGTAGAAATTAGTAAAACTTTGTGACCATCAGCAACTAATTCCATGACTTTCCGGCTAACTTGCTGTCGTTTGTGGTCGGTGACAAATTCATTGGCTAAGAGGACTGAAATCTGCTGTAGTTGCTCTAAATCACTATGACAGTCAGCGAGAATGCGGTTATAGATATTTTTAGCTTCTAGGGGATTATTTTTCAGTTTATCGGTGGCTAGGTCAATAGAGCGGCGTAACTGTTGACGTTTTTCCCCTTTGTTGCTGTCAGTTTCTTCTTCATCTTCTTCGTCTTCCCAATAATCCTCATCCCCATTTTCTTCTATCCCCAACCAGTCGGTTTCTCTTCCTGTTTTTTCAGCTTGAAATTTGTAATGTTGTAAGAGAAATTGTTTTAACCCTTCGGCATCCGGGGTGACTTGTTCGAGTTGCTGTTTGAGTAAGGAAATGCGATCGCTAAAGTTTTTAATGGTTCGTCGTAGAGCATACATACTAGACTCTGCCCGTTGTAAAAACATCCGGCGCTGGTTTTTCAGTAAAGAACGCTGTTCCACTGTGCTGGTTAAGTAACGGATCGGGTCGGCAAAGGGAATAAACAGATTATCTTCAAACTGACTGAAAATCCGTTCTAATGCTTGTTCGGTTTCTGGTTCAAATTGGACGGGCAGCCATTGGGCAAGGCGTTGGGCATAGAGTTGTAAGTCTGGGGTGGCTTCTCTCAACATCTTGCGGGTACGCTGTAAGAAGAGTTCTCGATAGGTGCGCCGGAAAATATTGGTGGTATCGGTAAAGTTTTCTATTCCTATTTCTCGGCTGGCAAACCATTCTTTGACTTCGGGGGGAAAGCCCAATTCTTGGAAGCCTTCAGGACGGGTGAGAAAGGGAGAGAGGATGTTGTAGATGTCTTCGCGGCGGTTGTTCCAAGGGGTTGCCGTCAGGAGCAGGTAATATCTTTGTCTTTCAATCTGGCGATCGTGTTCTTTAATTTGCAGGCAGGTTTTATGGATGCGGTTGTTATAGTTACGGATGCCTTCATGAGCTTCATCGATGATGACTAAATCTGCCGCACCCCCATGGCGGGTAAATTCATCATAAAAGCGATCGCCGCCACGACTCATTAGGTTTTTATTGTAGAGTTCGTAGTGTTTCTTGGCGATCAATCCTAATTCTGCCATTTCTCTCTCCCAGTTCGGGTGGAGTTTTTTGGCAGCAATAATGGCAATTTTAGTTTGAGGATTTTCTTCTAGGTAGAGTTTTGTTACCGCAGCCGCAAGGCGGGTTTTTCCTAAGCCTACCGCATCGGCACAAACCACTACGCCAAAGTTCTGCATGACTCTCAAACAATGTTGTGCGCCGGATTTTTGATGTTCAAACAGGATGTCTTGATTAACCAGTCGATCTAAAATGTTACTGGATTGAATGTTGAGCAGGTGGGGGCGTTGTTGGGCTAACCAGTAGAGAAAATCATCGGGGGTTCCCTGTTTTCCCTGTAGGATTAGTTCAATCGCTTGTTTAAATCCGGCTATTTCTTCCCATTCAGGTAAGGTTATTTCTTGTTTAATAGTTGGGGCTTGATTTGGCGTAATCTGATAAGTTCCCTGTTTCTCTTTGACTCTAAAAGTTTTTAAAGAAGTGGAGGGATGTTCGGGATCAACGGTGACAGTTCCTGTTAGGAGATGGGGTTGTTTTTCCTCTATTTCTACTGCGATTAAGGGATTATCGGGAATCTCAATTTCTTCAATTTTGTCTAGGTTTTTACCCTTAATTTTAATATTTGTAGTTGCGCCTGCGGGAAATTCTTGAGGACTAATTGTCTCTATTTGAGGTTGAATTTGTTGTTGTCGGCGCTGTTTTTCTGCTAAGACTTGTTGCAAAAATTCTTGAGTTAAATCAAAGCTTAATTCTGGCTCTTGCCATTCTTGGTCAAATTCGATTATTGACTGTTGAATTGTCTCTAAATCTAAGGAGTCTGAGTAATATAAAAAGGTGATACTCTCGGCGTTACTACTATGAGCAGCACCAGTGAAGTTATCTGAGCCTTCATGTAAAATAGAGTTACCTAAACTATCGGTTAAAATCCCTGTTTTTTTATGATAAATACCTCTAGTTTCTTGCATTTTAACAAGTTTGATGGTAAGGATTCCCAACCTAACTAATTCCGCTAGAATAGTGGTACTGCTAAAGGTTTTATCAGCTAGTCCTTGTAAACATTCGGTTAAAGTTCGGGTAATATATTGTTGACGATATTCGGGGTTGTGGAGTTTTTCTAATTCTTGAACATCTCGTTTATTGGTGAAGCCTTGCCAGTCCATTAAGAGTTTAATCTGACCTTCATTTAAGACTAAATTAAAAAGAGGTTCTTCATAAAGTTTGAGAACTCCACTATTAAAGTAGGCGGTACTTCTTCTATAGATTTTAGTACGTTCTAAATAGGCGGCAATAAATTGATTGTATTTGTCTAGCTGTTCGGGTAAATTAAATCTACGTCTTTTTTTATGTTCTATTTCGATAAATGTTCCACGAATTAAGCTTTCTTCTTTGCTGGCATTTTCGAGGTTTAAGAATTGTTCAATAATGGTTAAGTTACTGGTGCGGAGTAAGGCAATGCTGGGGATATTTCCCTCTCGTTTAGGGGTATATTCAAAGATATGGGCTATATTAATATCTATCCGAAATAGCTTATAGGTAGAATGTTTTTTTAATCCCAAAAAACTCACTATATTTTGTAAAAGGTTCTCTGCATCTCGATGTTTAAAAACTAGCCAATAGTTATTATTAATTCCTTTGATATAATCCCCTTGAGGGTGGTAGTAGGGGCGTTGTTGTTTTATCAAGTCTTGGATTACGGTTTCGAGCATAAATCTTGCTGGATATATTTACTTGATGGAAAAACTCGGAATCGCAGCATCGATTAACTGCACTAACTTGATGGTTTCGGCTAGGGCCACTACTATCTTATGATAGTGCAATATGTCCTCGTCTGATAGGGTGCGTCCTTTTCTGTCTTTTAACCATTTCTGACAAACTTGATAACCGCCAAGATATGAGAAAAGAGGTAATCTGATTTAATAAATTATCGATATGTCTCCTTATCTCCTTCGGTATGTGAAATATTATTAAAGGTTTACTAAACTAATAAAACTTGGAACCCTGCTTGGATAAAATGACGATCAGTCGTTAGAGCATCGGTTAAATGTTGTTGCTCCATAACAACAAAAGAAATACAATCAACTAATCCCCAGTTTTTATCTAATCGAGATTCATAAAGAGTCAATCCTTGATGAAAAAGTTGAGGGCTAATATTGACAACTCTCATGTTTTGTGTATGGTAACATTGTTTGATAAAATTAGCAGCTTTTTGACGATTAAATGTACTTAAAGCATTCCCTACTTCCATTAAAACTGCCTCAGTAGTCCAAACTTCTAACGCATTTTTAACCTTAGGTAATAATTTTAAGGCTTGGGCATGATATTGGTCTTGCTTATTCAGAACTGCTTGAATAAATGCTGTGTCGATAAACAGTCTTTCTTTACTCATCATTTACCTCTCGTTTCGGTGTTCCATAAAGGTAATGATCATGTTCTTTTGACCAGTCTTCTGGAGCTTCAATAGTTCCAGCCATATCTTCTAAAATGTCCCAAGCATCTCCTGAAGGTTTTTCTGGTATTTCTGCTTCTGAGACGATGGAAATAAGGTAACGGGTATTAGATTTTAAGTCTATATCTGTCTCAGGATGAAAGACTTTACCATCAAAAATAACGGTTAATTGTTTTGTCATTTTTTTATCCTTTATCAATCTAAATTTACTCAATAGGAAAACCCGGAATCGCAGCATCGATTAACTGCACTAACTTGATGGTTTCGGCTAGGGCTACTACTATCTTATGATAGTGCAGTATATCCTCATCTGATAGGGTGCGTCCTTTTCTGTCTTTTAACCATTTCTGACAAACTTGATAACCGCCAATATAGAAGTTCCAAACTGCTTCAGGTACTCCTTTAAAACAGTCTCCTTGTTTGTTAATGTGGACTTCTCCTTTGCTATATTTGGGATGTCCTGCCGCTACAATTCTATCGCTTTTACTCACAAAAGATAGATCCCCCCAACCCCCCTTAATAAGGGGGGCTTCCACTCCCCCCCTTTTTGAAGAGGGGGCTAAGGGAGGATCAAGTTTAGGAGATGTCATCAGGTGAAGCTGTACCAGTTGTTCTCCGTATTCTGCGAGTTGACGGAATAGGTTATCGTTGCTGATGAGGGGTACTCTGGGAAAGTCTATCTTGAGAAATTCGGCGTAACGGCTGCGATAGGTGGGAGAATGAAAGACGGCGTAGATGTAGTAAAAGATGGTTTCTGGTGTGGGTAAGTAGCCGAGTTTTGTTTCTAGGGTTTTGAGGAAGTCTGGGGAGAAGTTGGGACGTTTTTCTTGTTGGAGTTCTTGAGCTTTATCGGAGTCGGGGTAGAGGTAGAGGGGAAAAATTACCCCCCCCTCTTTTGTTCTAACAGAGATAATATGTTGATCGGTAAGATTATCAGTTACATATATATGCTCAAATGGTAATGAAGCTAACTGACGAACAGTTACTAATGCTATATTCTTTTTCTGATCTAAATGTTGCATAATACGACGATTTAAACGAGCAACAAACTTTTCGTGATAAAAAATAAATCTATTATCAAACGGTCTAAAACACTCGGATTTAATATATTTAACTATTTGATTAACATCTACAGATTTTCTTGCCATATTTGTGTTCCACATATCGTTATCAACAAGTCTTAAATTAAATTCTTGTGCAGACTGATTGTCCGTTTTCTCTGGATCAAGAAAACTGGCGATTTGTTTTTTTACTGAATTAATAGAGTAATTAATTACTAATTTATCTCTTTTAGTAAGACATCCTAAAGAATATTCATTCATAAACTCTGTTAGTTTAAATCCTTGTTCATATTCACCAAATAAATCAGTATCTTGAGGAATCAACAAATAAAAAGGAGATTGAGGGTTAACCTCCTGAAAATCAGTAGAGTTAACCGTATTTTCTTTTAATATTTGATATTTATCTTCTCTTAAACCGTATAAATGAGCGTGATAGATTTTAGCCATGATTAAACCTCCTCTTTTTATAAACGTTTAACTATATAACAATCAAATACCTGATCATAACTAATAACAGGAACATTTTCGGCTATTGCTTGAGCAATAATCATCCGGTCAAAAGGATCTTGATGCTGAAAAGGTAATTGAGCTACTTGTTCAAAATGTAGTAAATTAAGAGGCAAAATCTGAAAATCATTTATCTGAATTTGTGACTCAATAAATTCTCGAAAAGGTGTATCAAAAGTTAATTTTCTTAGACTATATTTGATAGCCATTTCCCAAATACTAGCTTGACTAAGATAAACCAGATTTTCTCTTTCATTAATCATAATTTTATGGTTATCTCGCAATTGTTTATTATTAGTGACATACCAAAGAAATACATGAGTATCTATTAAAACTTTGAGCATAATTACATATAATCCGCAAAATCAGTTAAAGGAGCATCAAAATCATCGGCTATCCAAACTTTTCCCGCAGCACTTCCGGGTTGACGCGGTGGTTTCTTGGCTAACTTGACAGGACTTAATTTAATTACAGGTTGATTATTTTCTGTAATAATAATTTCTTCACCTTTCAGGACAGCTTCCAATAAATCATTAAATTGATTCTTTGCTTGTTTTAATTCAACTGTATTCATTAGTGTACCCCACTGATAAACAATACAAACATTAGTTTAACCGAAAGGCTTTATACTTGCCTACGCTATGCTGAAAATTCAAACAATAACATTCTAGCTTATCTCCTAGTATAGCTCCTTCAGGGTTTGGTAGCTTCATGGTGTCATTAAGCTTTTTACCATTATACCAATACTAACCCCCTGCTGAATATCAAAGACATTTTCATCCTTACTACCATCAGGACAAATTTCTTTTTTCTTACTGTTACCATGTAAATCATAAATAAAAATCTCATCAAAAGTGTTAATTAACTGTTGTTTCGTGCCTCGAAAAGTAGGATTATCTAAAAAGCCATGATTATTATTAACTCCTCCATTTGGGGTAAAGCTAAAGTTAACTGATGCTTTTCTTCCCTTAACTTAATATCCTCTAGAGTGTTAATTAAATAAACCCCCAACCGCTAATTAAGATATCATCACAATATAGCTTTAAACTACGAGACATAAATAGCCTCCTCTTTGATAGAGTTAATAACTTGGGTTTTTAACATTTTTTTTGTTACTAAATCTACAGACAACCCCAAATTATCTTCTAAAAAAAACTTCCATATATTTATTAAAGGTAACTTTTCTTTGAAATTCTACTAATAAATCTAAATCACTTGTTGCTTTTGCTTCATCTCTAGCAAAAGGTTCATATTTTTACTCCATTATATTAGAACATATTTGGGTTCTACCGAACTTGTCATGCAAAAATAACACTAAAAAGAAACTGCTTGTTTTTTCGTTATCCCCATGGACACCAACTCAATTTGAGATTCAGACACTTCTACCGTATTTAGAGGAATTAACCCCTCTAAACTATAACCATCTTCTCCTTCAGGATTGGGATAATGTTCAACAATAGTACCCAAATCACCCTGACTTAAACCATACTCAGGTAAATCTTCAATTAAACGAACTTGGGTAAATAAACTAAATTTCATGCTCTAACCTCCTTCAAACGGAAATAAAGTAACAAATTTTGTTTCAGTAGGTGTAACCATCCAAATGGTTTTGACTGAGAGAATCTTATTATTAACTCCTCTTAAATTACCAATAATTTCATATTTTTGACCATATTTAGTTTTAGTGGTAGGAGTTGCTTCTAAAGTAAGGATTTGCTCTCTTAAATCTTTTTCTAATTGTACCCAATTATCTTGATTATAACCAGCTTGAGCTAAATATTGTGATTTATCATCTTTAGGCAATAACACTAAAAGATAATCTTTCAATTTAGCTGGAGAAATAACCGTCTTAGGATCAAGCAAAGCCATGAGTTAACTTACATCCATGCTTTTTACCATTATACCAATACTAACCCCCTGCTGAATATCAAAAACATTTTCATCTTTACTACCGTCTAAAGCGGTTTCTTTTTTCTTACTGTTACCATGTAAATCATAAATAAAAATCTCATCAAAAGTATTAATTAACTGTTGTCTCATGCCTCGAAAAGTAGGATTATCTAAAAAACCATGATTATTAATAAAAGCTAAAATTCCCTTTTGACTTTTATCAATTCGCCACTGTGCAAACCTGATAAATTTAACATAATCATCCTGTAACCATTTCGTATTTTTCTCACCTAAACCCTTGCCATCAATAAAGTAATAATCATTAACTAAATTTTTGATCCACTCATTATTATTTTCCGAATGACCAGAATAAGGCGGATTGCCAATAACAACCATAATCGGTTCATTTTTCTTAATCCGAGAACCTGCTTTTGCTTCCTCTGCTATTAACTCCTCCATTTGGGGTAAAGCTAAAGTTAACTGCTGCTTTTCTTCCCTTAGCTTAATATCCTCTAGAGTGTTAATTAAATAAACCCCTAACCGCTTGCCACTCGCAAACTGATAACCCGTCTCCTCCAGAAATAACCCCAACTTTAGATGACAAATTGCATAGGGAGCCATCAACAACTCAAAGCCAAAAATCCGAGGTAATAACCTTTCCGAAACATACCCCGACCAAGACTTATCTGCTAACCCTGCCGTCAACGCGACCGGATTCTCCTCAAACCGCTTATGAATCAACTGAAATACCCATAATAAAAACGTCCCCGTCCCACAAGCAGGGTCAAGAATCATCACCTCTGGGTCCGCAATTCCCAACGGTTTATTAAACTTATCCTTAATCAACTCATCAACGGAACGCACTATATAAGACACCACAGGTTCAGGAGTATAATAAACCCCCCTTTTCTCCCGCATTTGAGGCTTATAAGCCGCTAAAAAGTCCTCATAAAAGCGAATAACAATATCCTCGCGGTTCATCTTATTGCGAAAATCCGTTAAGATTGCCTCCATTTTTGCCGCTCTGAGGATGCCAAACGCCTCACCGATACTATCAATTAACTCATCCCCCAACTCCGCCGCCGGACGCTGGGAAACATCTTTAAATAACTGCCTTAAAAAAGGGTTAGTTTCTGGTAATTCTTGCCAGGTATGGTAGCGATTAAAATCTCGTTTCGGATTCTTGACATAACTAAATACCCGCGCCGTAAACAAACCATAAGCAATAGTTTGAGCGTAAATATCACTAAAACTATAATCTTTCTGATCCTCAGAATTTAGCTTGAGATTGGGCAATAACTCTTTCCGAAAACTCTCTAATAATTTATGTAAATAACCCCCTTGATTTTCCTGACTATAAACATCAGGTATCGCCCGTTCAATGCGTTGGGTAACTGCGGCTAATTCGTGGGCTAACTCCTGAGCAGTTTCAGCAGGTTTATAGAAAATCCAATCAACTTGCGGGATTAAATTAAGAGCTTTTTCAAGAATTTTATCTGCTAATTCATCCCAATGTAACCGTGCTAACCTCGCCCTTAAATCCTCATCCTCAAAGGCAAAAGTTTGAATCCCCCGCTGCCGTAATCCCCCCTCAGTGGGTAAGATAAAAGCTACTCTAGCTTGATTTTTAATTCCCCCTAACTCCTCTTCAAAAGGGGAAAATGGGAAAAGTAAATACATGACAGGTTGATCCTCAGCAATTCTGCCAATATAGTGACCATAGATTTCCTGTTGCTGTGGCTCTGAAGTGAGAAACTGCTTAATTTCTTGGTCTGTCCCTCGATTTAATTCCTGATAAAAACCAACAGCAATAGGACAAGTTTCTGCGGCATCTTCTGGGTTGCCCCCCGGACGCAAATACCAAAACCTTGACCCTTGGGAGTCCCTTTCTAGTACGGGATAGTTAAGGATCGTTCGCAGAGATTCGGCTCTAGCGGACTCATCGCCAGTAACAATAGTTTTTAGTTGGGCGGCAGTGATAGGCATAAGACAATTATCCTATAAAATGATAATATTAAGTAGCTGGTTATAATTAAATTAAAAATGGATTTTAGGTTCGATCCCCCCTTAATCCCCCCTTAATAAGGGGGGTGCCGATCCCCCCTGCCCCCCTTGATAAGGGGGGTGCCGATAGGCGGGGGGATCTCCCTTAATAAGGGGGGTGCCGATCCCCCCTTAATCCCCCCTTAATAAGGGGGGCATCTAATAGTTTTTAACGCCTACCTACTTAATTAATATATCCACTGCTCACCGTCAAGCGGAAACTAGACAGAATGATCTGGCTATTATCACCCAACCCAGCCTTTAGCTGGTGAAAATGCGGGCTAATTGGCAGTTTTTCGGCAAAAAAGTTATCTAGACCTGTTAACAGGCAATTTATCCCTGCAATGAGCTACAATTATCGGTCAAACGTGGTTAATAGCGAGCAGATGCGTCGCATTGAAGGGGCGATTTTTGCCTCCGGTATGCCTGTGGCCGCTTTGATGGAAAAGGCAGCCCTGTTAACGGCACAACAGTTTAAAAAGTCCTATTCTTTGGCTAATTTTCCCAAAATCGGCGTTATCGTTGGCCCTGGTCACAATGGCGGCGACGCTCTCGTGATTGCTAGGGAATTACATCTCGCTGGTTATCAAGTATCTCTTTTTTGTCCAATCGCCAAACTCAAGGATTTAACTGCACAACAGGCTAATTATGTCAAGCATTTAGGCTTAATTTTTCAGGAAACTTTAGAATCTTTGGAGGATTGTCAGTTAATTATCGATGGTCTTTTCGGTTTTGGTTTAGAAAGGACTTTATCGGGAGATATTGCCGAATTAGTCGATAAAATTAATAGTTGGCAAAAACCGATAATTAGTATCGATATTGCTTCAGGAATTCACACCGACACCGGAGAGGTTTTAGGCACAGCAATTAAAGCCACTCATACCTTTTGTTTGGGACTCTGGAAGCGAGCTTTTTTCCAAGATTTGGCCTTACCCTATCTAGGCAAAGTGGAGTTAATTGATATAGGAATTAGTCCCCTTGACCTAGAAACAATTCTACAAGATTCACCCCCAATTCTGAGAGTTAATCCCGATCTAATTCGCCCTTATTTACCTTTACCCCGTCCTCTACTTACCCATAAATATCAGCAGGGACATTTATTAATTATCTGTGGTTCTCGTCGTTATGCAGGGGGAGCAATTCTCACCGGATTAGGAGCGCGAGGTAGTGGTGTAGGAATGCTTTCTATTGCTGTTCCTGCTGCCCTTAAATCTTTATTAATTAGTCATTTACCAGAAGCATTAATTATCGATTGTCCCGAAACTGCCACGGGAGCTATTGCCGAACTTCCCCTAGAATTAAATAATTATCATGTCCTCGCCTGTGGTCCTGGATTAACCACAGAAAATCCCGCTATTATCGAACAGGTTTTAGACAGTGATAAACCGATTATACTCGATGCCGATGCTTTAAATATTTTGGCTCAACTGGGCATAGAAAAATTATCATCTCGTCAGAATAAGACAATTTTAACGCCTCATTGGGGAGAATTTAAACGCTTATTTCCTAACTTCTCAGGTTCTCAAGATAGGATTAATATCACTCAAGAAGCATCTCAACAAAGTGGTGCAATTGTCTTATTAAAAGGAGCCAGAACTATAATCGCCTCCCCGGAAGGTAAAATGTATATAATCCCCGAAAGTACCTCCGCTTTAGCGCGAGGTGGTAGCGGTGATGTCCTAACAGGACTAATCGGCGGATTCTTAACCCAAATGCCGGATAATGCCCCGGAAGCAACCGCATTAGCGGCTTATTTACACGCTCAAGCTGGCATTTTAGCAGCCAAAGAAAGGACAGAATTAGGAGTAGATGGAGTAACTTTAGCTAATTATTTATTTGCCGCCCTTAAAGATTCGATCCCCCCTGCCCCCCTTGATAAGGGGGGTGCCGATAGGCGGGGGGATCAGAATTGATAATTATTACTGTATCTAACATTAAAATATCTTTCATAATACCCACCTAATAAACGCAATAAACGCAGAAATAAGTAGCGATCAATCTTCGTGTCCTCTGTGTCTTTGTGGTTCGTTCCATTCACTCGCCAGCAGGACTATATCTTAGAATACATAATACCCACCAAACCTAAGAGAGCCAAAATATTATTAATAGCATAAATGTACTGTATTTAAACTGAGTATTGACATTTTAGTACAAATGCTCGGACTGCCTCCTTAAAGATTAATTCAGATAGTCGGCATTTGATAAAACATAAGGAATGTTAACCAAAACCACTTATCGTTAAGGAATTTTGATAAGTTGGAGATTGAACAAAGATAGAAAGTCTCTAGCGCTGACAACTATGGCTGTAATTGTCCAAAAATACGGTGGTACATCGGTAGGTTCCGTGGAACGCATTCAATCGGTCGCTCAACGGGTCAAAAATACGGTAATAGCAGGAAACACCGTGGTGGTGGTCGTTTCTGCCATGGGTAAAACCACCGATGGATTGGTCAATTTAGCCAAACAAATCGCCGCCGAACCCTCGCGCCGGGAGATGGATATGTTATTATCCACGGGGGAACAGGTAACGATCGCCTTGATGAGTATGGCCCTAGAGGAAATCGGACAACCGGCCATCTCCCTAACCGGCGCTCAAGTGGGAATTGTCACGGAATCCGAACATAGTCGGGCCCGTATTTTAGAAATTAAAACCGATCGCCTCTCCCGACATCTATCGGAAGGTAAAGTAGTTGTGGTCGCCGGTTTTCAAGGTGTTAGCGATAGTGATCAACTAGAGATTACCACCCTAGGGCGCGGTGGTTCCGATACCTCGGCCGTGGCCCTAGCGGCCGCCTTAAAAGCCGATTTTTGCGAAATTTACACCGATGTACCCGGTATTCTCACCACTGACCCCCGTTTAGTCCCCGAAGCGCGTCTTTTAGACCAAATCACCTGCGATGAGATGCTCGAATTAGCCAGTTTAGGGGCGAAAGTTCTCCACCCGCGAGCGGTGGAAATCGCTAAAAATTTCGGGGTTCCCTTGGTTGTCCGCTCCAGTTGGACAGAGGATCCGGGTACTTGGGTGACATCCCCGGCACCGAAACCCCGCACCCTGCAAGGATTGGAATTGACAAAAGCAGTGGATGCGGTGGAATTTGAGGGTAATCAGGCGAAAATCGCCCTTTTACGGGTTCCGGATCGTCCCGGTATCGCTGCCCGTTTATTCGGGGAAATTGCCCATCAACAGGTGGACGTGGATTTAATTATTCAATCGATTCACGAGGGTGACAGCAACGATATCGCCTTTACGGTGATGGGAAATGCCTTAAAAAAAGCCCAATCCGTGGCCGAAGCGATCGCACCAGTTTTACGTTCCCATCCCACTAATACAGAGGAAGCGGAAGTGATTATCGAATCCGGGGCCGCTAAAATCGCCATTACCGGCGCTGGTATGATCGGCCGGCCGGGAATTGCTGCCCAAATATTTAGCACTTTGGCCGCAGCAGCAATTAATATCGAAATGATCTCCACTTCTGAAGTAAAAGTCAGTTGTGTCATCGATGAAGCGGACGGAGAAAAAGCAATTAAAGTCCTTTGTGATGCTTTTCAAGTGGAGTATTCTGCTAAAGTTGCTCATTGCGAAATCCCTGAAAATTTAGTCCCGGTACGGGGTGTGGCCCTAGATAATAATCAGGCACAAATGGCTATTCGTAACGTCCCCGATCGCCCCGGGATGGCGGCGAGAATTTTCTCGGTTTTAGCGGCAAAAAATGTCAGTGTTGATATGATTATTCAATCCCAACGCTGTCGCATTGTCGATGGTATTCCCCGACGGGATATCGCTTTTACTTTACCCCAAGCTGATGCTAATTTAGCCCAAAAAATCCTCTTAGAACTATCGGAAAGTTTGGGTTTACAGGAAGTGGTGGTTAATAATGATGTGGCCAAAGTGAGCATTGTTGGTTCGGGAATGGAAGGACAACCGGGGGTAGCAGCACGCTTTTTTGAAGCTTTAGCAAAGGAGAAAATTAATATTTTGATGATTGCTACTTCTGATATAAAAATCAGTTGTGTGGTGAATCAGGAAGATGGAGTCAGGGCCCTACAAGTGGTTCACGCCGCTTTTGGATTAGCCGGACAGGGTAAAATTGAAGTACCCGCCTAAATGAAATTACAAGTTCTATGATGGGGGTAAGAGTTGTTTATATTGTTGGCAACTTATACCCCCAAAAACCCGATAAATAAGTTAACCCTCATCACCCCGATTTTATCTATGGACCCTCTTACAGGAGCAGCGATCGCAGTTGGTTCGATTATTGCCACTAAAGCGTTAGAGAAAACTGGTGAAAAAGTGGGAGAGAAAGTTTGGGAACAAACAGAAAAATTTCTCACTTCCCTGAAACAAGTTTCTCCAGATACTGTCACCGCAATTGAAAAAGCACCCGAACAGCCTTTAGATTATGGACAGGCAATTATAGAGGTGGAATCTGTTGCTAAAACCAGTCCCGAATTAAGCCAAATTATAACCGATTTGGTTAAAGCGATAGAAGCGGAACCTTCCCTTAAAGAATTGGTTAATAATACCCTTAAATCTCAATCTCAACAAGCCAGCTTTATCAATAATCAAAAATTACCTGATTCCATAAAGAATCTTTTTCAAGGTAATACATTCATTGGCAATACTTTCTGACTGCATCCGCCTGTTAAGGAACAGGTTAAACAACATCCTCACAATTTATCTAATAGTAATATCCCTAAATTTGTTGGTAGGGATCAGGAATTAATTGACTTAAAAAAGCAATTACAACAATCCCAAAAGCTTGCTATATCTACCTTAACGGGAATGGGAGGCATAGGTAAAACCGAACTAGCCAGACAGTTTGGCTGGCAAGAATGGCGAGAAAAAACCTATCCGGGGGGGATATGTTGGTTAAATGTGGCAGAGAGTGACGGCGGTTTTATCGGTACTTCTATTTTAGATTTTGCGCGGGTACATCTCAAATTAACTTTACCGGATGAGGGAGAATTAGACGTAAAAATTCGTTATTGTTGGCAAAACTGGTTAGCGGGAAATGTCCTAATTATCTTTGATGATGTGCGGGATTATCAGCAAATTAAGGATTATTTACCACCGCAAGAAGACAAACGCTTTCAGGTTTTAATTACCACTCGCAAGGAATATTTATCAGCGACAATTGCGACTTTTCGGGTAGAAGTATTAAAAGAAAAAGATGCACTTGATTTATTGCGTTCCTACCTTGAAGACAACAGAATTGACACACAAATCGAGGCAGCTAAATTATTATGTCAAGACTTAGGTTATTTACCATTAGGGTTAGAATTGGTGGCAAGGTTGCTAAAACGACGACAGGATTGGAAAATTAGCAAAATACGGCAGAAATTAGCCGAAAACGGCTTAGATGAGCCAATCTTAGCCAAAAATCCCAAGTTTCATGGGGAAATGACTGCGGAAAGAGGGTTAAAAGCTGCCTTTAATCTCAGTTGGGAGGAGTTGCATAGCGAACCAGAAGCGCAAATTTTGGCACTTTATCTCAGTTTATTCGCTCTTGCGCCCTTTCCCAAGGGGATGATTCTGGATTTATTTCCCGATGAAGATGGGGATACAGTGGAGGAATGGTTAACCGATAGTTTAGTTCACCTGAGTTTAGTTCAGGATAATCGTGATGGTTGGTATGAAATTCATCCCCTGTTGCGTCGCTATTTTCGGGATAAGTTAGAACCATCACCCCACGCAGAACCAGCAAAACGCCGTTATTGTGGGATTATGGCCAAAAAATCGGCAGAAATGCCACAGGATACAACTGTAGAAATCGTTGAAGAATTTAAACCTTTCCTTCTCCATCTACAAACATCTGTCGGGGAATATCCCCAATATATCGCTGATGAGGATTTATTATGGTCCTATACGGGTTTAGCTCTTTATTATAATGGACAAGGATTGTATGCTACTGCTGAACCTTACTATCAAGATTGTTTAACCGCAACTCGAACCCACTTAGGAGACAATCATCCCCATGTGGCAGCTTCCCTCAACAATTTAGCAGAATTGTACCGTTCCCAAGGCAGGTACACAGAAGCAGAACCTCTCTATCTAGAAGCATTAGATTTGAAAAAACGACTCTTAGGAGACAATCATCCCTCTGTGGCAACTTCCCTCAACAATTTAGCAGCATTGTACCGTTCCCAAGGCAGGTACACAGAAGCAGAACCTCTCCTTCTAGAAGCATTAGATTTACATAAACGACTCTTAGGAGAGAATCATCCCGATGTGGCAACTTCCCTCAACAATTTAGCACTATTGTACTATTACCAAGACAGGTACACAGAAGCGGAACCTCTCTATCTAGAAGCATTAGATTTGCATAAACGACTCTTAGGAGACAATCATCCCAATGTGGCACAATCTCTCAACAATTTAGCAGCATTGTACGATTGCCAAGGCAGGTACAAAGAAGCGGAACCTCTCTATCGAGAAGCATTAGATTTGCATAAACGACTCTTAGGAGACAATCATCCCCTTGTGGCACTTTCCCTCAACAATTTAGCAGCATTGTACGATTCCCAAGGCAGGTACGAAGAAGCGGAACCTCTCTATCTAGAAGCTTTAGATTTACATAAACGACTCTTAGGAGACAATCATCCCGATGTAGCAACTTCCCTCAACAATTTAGCAGGATTGTACGATTCCCAAGGCAGGTACACAGAAGCAGAACCTCTCTATCTAGAAGCTTTAGATTTGAGAAAACGACTCTTAGGAGACAATCATCCCCTTGTGGCAACTTCCCTCAACAATTTAGCACTATTGTACAAATCCCAAGGTAGGTACACAGAAGCGGAACCTCTCTATCTAGAAGCGATTAATATTTTCAGGGAAAGATTAGGGGAAAATCATCCCCATACCCAAACCGTTTATCAGAATTATCTGGAGATGTTATCCCAATTACCCGAAGCAGAATTAAGACAACGGTTTCCCGATGAGGTGGTGGAGATGTTGAAACCAAAACCCCCTCATCCCTGAAAACAGTCTTAACTGTGATTTATGGGATTATGGGATAGACTATAATTGATCATTGATAAAGACTTGCCAAATACAACACAATCATAGTATTCACTCAATCATTCAAATCACAGCTTAGACTTATTATAGGAATCTTCCAGACTCTGTGCGATAAGCTTAACCTACAACATAATCGATCTTTGTGTCCTTTGTGCCTTTGTGGTTCCTTCCATTCCCTCGCCAGTAGGACTGTATCTTAGAATACATTTTACCCACCAAATCCAAGAGAGCCTTGAATGAACCAATCATAGTTAAGAGCGTTGGAAAAGAGGGTTCGTAGGCGCACGGATTTTCCATTATGAATATAATATCATGTCAAGTCGCCTTTGTCAAGAGAAAATTTGACAACATCCAGACAAACGTTATTGTAGGGGTAATTCATGAATTACCCCTACACCTATTACCTAGTCCAGTAGTCCACCACCACCATTGACAGTGATTGGAATGATTGAATGATGGACTATGATTGAATTAATCACTGATCACTGATCACTGATAATAACCCTTGACCGCCAAAACGGACAACATCGGTACAAAATAACCCCGTTTCCTCCCGCACAGTTTCTATAGCTTTAACTGCCGCCTGCGGACTAAGATGAAAAGTATTTAAACTAATCCCCTTTACCTTCACCTCCCCAAAACTTCCCCCAGCGCTGGCAGTCATTTCGCAGAGTTTAATCACTTCCGTTAGGGGAGGGATGGGAATATCGGGTAGATCTTTGATATGAATTTGTCCGGCACGATGGACGAGAATTAACCCCGTCGGTTGACTGCCACGCATTAAAGGCAAGGTAGCAGTGGATCCAGGGTGTAATAGGGAGCCTTGACCCTCAATAAACAGAATATCGTTATTTTCTGCTGATTCTAACACCAAAGCCTCGATCGCACCAGCAGCATAATCGACGCGCACCGCATCCAAGGGTACACCTTTTCCCGCGATCATAATTCCCCCCTGTCCAGTGGCTAAAAATTGCGATTTTAGCCCTTTTTCTTGGGCAAATCGGTGTAATTCGATGCTAGTGGACATTTTGCCCACACTCATATCCGTCCCTACCGTTAGAATACGCTGACAGGTTAAATTTTTCGCCCGCGCTTGCCCAATTTTTAAGTCTTGGGGTTCCAGACGGATATCCCAAATCCATTGATCCGGTTTAAGCTGAGAAAAAAGGGGTTTTAGGGGTGTATGGAGTCCATTAACGAGGGATAACCCTGTATTTACCGCCTCTTTGATTTCTTCTAGCCAATGGGGTGGTAAAATGCCTCCTGAGGGTGCGATGCCAATTAACAGGGTATCGGGATGATAGGTTAGAGCTTCCCTAACATTAGCAACAATCGGCAAGGGGCGATCGATTCCGGCCACTTCTTTTAAGGTACTGCCGGCGCTTTCTGCGTCAATAATCGCCACTACCTGCGCTTTCCCGTAACGCAGATAACTTAACCCAGTTTTGCCGCGAGTTCCTTTGATTCCTTCGTGGAGAAGAATCGCTACTTTCTTGTCAGGAGTCAAATAATTAGTCATCTTCTGTCCGTAAACTAACACCCAAACCGGGCAAATTATTTGTTTGTAAACGTCCCCTTTCCAAGCTTAAACCCGTAAAGGGATCATCGCGTAAATTTAAATGACTATCTAGGTCAAGATAGTTGACAAGCGGGCCAAGATGTGCTAGGGCAGTATTGGCTAAACTGCTGTCAGAGTAACATCCGAACATAATTTGCAGTTGGCAAGCTTGGGCAATATGAATCATTCTCTGCACTTCGGCTAATCCACCGGCTTTCATTAGTTTAATATTAATGCCGTGGACTCGATCGGCCAGTTTCGGGATATCTTGACTAGAAAAACAGCTTTCATCGACGAAGATAGGTAGGGGCGATTTTTGGTATAAATCAATTAAATCTCGTTCTTGTCCCACGGATAGGGGTTGTTCCACATAAATAACGCCTTTTTCCTTTAACCATTGGCACATTTTCACCGCATCGCTAAATCTCCAACCACCATTAGCATCGACAGTTAGGGGCAAATGGGGGACAATTTCTTTAATAGCCAGAATTATAGCTCGATCGGCTTCTATCCCGTCCGGTGAGCCTAATTTGACCTTTAATAAGCTAAAATCGCCGATTTCTAGCCAATCTAACACCCTCTTCCCCACATTTTCTGGAGAATTTAAACCGATAGTAACAGAAACCGGCGGAATTAAAGAGCGATCGAGTCCAAAAATTTGCCAGAGAGGTAAATTAGCTTTTTTGCCTAACCAGTCGTGCAGTGCCGTATCAATAGCGGCACGAGTAGCCGAAGATATCTGATTTTGCCATAAAATTTTTTCAATTTCTTGGCGTTGACAGGGGTGAAAAGATTGTAAAATAGGAGCGATCGAGTTTAATTCTTGCAGGATTTTATCGGGTTTTTTCTCCTCGCTGGTAATATTAAAAGGGGATGCCTCTCCCCACCCTTCGATATTTTCCTCGCTAATTTGCAGCCAGATATTAGTATTTTCGCTGGTAGTGCCGCGACTAATCGTTAAAGGTACTCGTTTATGAATAGTAAAAGTTTGCCAGTTTAGCAGCATAATTCACCTGGGGATGATCGGGGAATAGGAACAGAAAAATTATCCACACTTACCCAAATCCTTACTTCTGTCCACTCTCCCCGCAATCATACAACTTCCGGCGGTGTTTTTCGTCAAAGACAAAATATGATAGGCTGACCGAAGGGATAGGCAAGACGGCTGCGGGTTAGGAAATGGGATGAAAGAGGAGTGAGTTAACCAAAATCAATGATTAAGAAAAAGATTTCTTACTGGGTAAATGGAGGTATTGCCCTCATTGATCGCTATCTGATCAGCCAACTACTACCCCCATTTTTATTTAGTGTTGGTTTATTCGCCTCTTTGGGAGTAGCGATCGGCAATCTTTCCGATTTGGCTAATCAGGTAGTTGATGCTAATCTACCCCTTGCCTCGGCCCTAGAAATTCTCCTGTTAAAAGTGCCAGAATTTGTTACTTATTCCCTGCCAGTTTCTCTTTTACTAGCCACTTTAATCACCTACGGACGTTTAAGTAGTGATAGCGAAACCGTTGCCCTACAAAGCTGTGGAGTCACTCTTTACCGTCTTTTTATACCCACTTTTTGCCTGAGTTTAATAGTTACAGTAGTGACATTTTTATTAAACGAATATGTGGTTCCTAATGCTAATTATCGAGCCACAGAAATTTTAGTTCAGAAAATTAATAAAGAAGCAAATTTTTGGAAAAATAAAGACTTTTATTATCCCGATTATGAAATAAAAACCCTAGAAAATGGTACGATTAATCGCAATTTAAGAAGTTTATTTTATGCCGAACAATTTGACGGCGAAAAAATGAAAACTGTCACCGTTATCCGTTGGCTAAAACAAGAATTAAATCAAATTATTATCGCCGATTCGGCCCGTTGGAATGCCGTCGATAACGTCTGGGACTTTTTTAACGGCATTATCTATGAATTAACCCCCCCTAACGCCTCCTATAGCCAAGTTATCCCCTTTAAAACCGAAAAAATCGCTTTATCTCGCTCCGCTTTCGATTTTGCTCGTCAAAGCCGCGATCCCTACGAGATGAACATACCACAGGCGATCGAATATGTGCAACTGCTCAAACTCAGTGGCGATGATAAGAGAGTCAGGTTTTTTCAAGTGCGAATCCAGCAAAAAATCGCCTTTCCCTTTGTCTGTATCGTCTTTGCTACCATCGGCTGTGCCTTGGGTTCTCTACCGCAAAGAATCGGTCGGGGAACCAGTTTCGGTCTCAGTGTCGCCATTGTTTTCCTCTATTATCTTTTAAACTTCCTTGTCGGCAGCTTGGGACTAACCGCCACCCTCTCCCCCTTCCTAGCTGCCTGGCTGCCTAACTTTTTCGGTTTTGGGTTGGGTCTCTGGTTATTATGGCGACTTAACGGTTAGACTTTTTTGAAAATTTTCGTCAAGATAGGAGACGTAGAGTTATAGCAGACCCCTTAGATCTATGTTTCCCTTTTTCTTCAACACTTGTGGCAGCACTTCCCGCCAAGAATGTCAAGAGCGTAAATTAACATTCCTCAAATGGATGCGCGACGACCTCGAAACCCGTCTAGCGGGATTAAATGCCGCTATCGAAACTATCGAGCGTCAAATCGGTCGGGAAGGTCAATAAACCCTGAAAATAGGCGAGTTTTCACCTCGCCTTCTCCCCACAATTGGCTAAAAGAGATAATAGGAGTCTATCGTTATTGTAATCGGCACTCGGCCTGCATGGGTTACGCTACCGCTAACCTATCCTACAAATAATTGCGTCTCCCTACTTATTGGCACTCAATAGCATAATTCTTTGAGCGACTTTTTCAGCAAACCCCATATATTCAGCATTCATGAGGGGAACCCTAAGGCGAAGTAATTCTCCCGTTTAAAAGCGCCGTCCCATGGCTAAAAGCGAGAGACTTCTGCTGATACTAAATTCAACCAGTAATTACTCCCGCCATTGTCCTGACTTGCTAGGGGTGTTTTCCCCTTGTTATCGTCAGGGTCACAAAGAGGCCGCAGCCATAGCCATCAAAACCTAACCGCCGGTCAACCTTCTCAATCTGAAGAGGAGGAGGAGCGAGGAAACAATAGTCCCTATTGCCTATTTAGACAATCGCTCCCCGTTTAAACTGTTGCCGCCGATGAATCAAGCACCACCTGTTCATTGGTGGGTAACTCCAGACAATAACCCGCACCGTAAACGGTTTTAATATAGCGAGGGTGGCGGGGATCGGGTTCTAGTTTCGTTCTCAGATGGCGAATGTGAACGCGAATAGTCTCGATATCATCATCGGGATCGTATCCCCAGACTTCCTTGAGAATATCACTGGGGGAAACGGTCTGACCGTGACGTTGGAGAAGACAGTGGAGTAACTCGAATTCTAGATGGGTTAACTTGACCACACCTTCAAACCAGACCGCCTCAAAACGTTCGGGAACCAGGGTTAAAGGCCCAAAACTGAGTATTTCTGAGTGTTTAGCGGCTTGGGGAATGCGATCGGTGCGTCTCAGGAGAGCGCGTACCCTAGCTAACATTTCCTCCACCTCGAAAGGTTTGGTCAGGTAATCATCGGCACCCGCGTTAAAACCTTCCACTTTATCTTGGGTTTGTCCTAAGGCTGTCAGCATCAAAATCGGGATGTCTGACGTGCGTTCATCTCGTCGCAAACGCTGACAGACAGTAAAACCATCGACTTTGGGCAACATTAAATCCAGCATGATTAAATCGGGTTGTAACTGGACGGCCAAGGCTTGGCCTTTAATCCCGTCCTCTGCGGGGTTAACGTCATAACCCGCCATCTCCAAGTTGATGGAGACTAATTCCGCGATCGCAGGATCATCATCGATTACAAGTATTCGGGGCATTACCAGAGTGTTATGACTAAGGGTTTGGGTAGGGGGTTGCTAAATGTGTTCTCGCTGACATCGCAACTAGGGCTTTGTCTCTCAAGGGCTTGAGTTTAGCACAACATAAAGAATCCTGTACTGATTATAAGCATGATTGCTAAATTCGGTTTTAATTTGTGAAATTTTGCTGATCTAAGTCTCCTGAATGTTAAGAATTAATAAGAAGTGTGAAGAATGTTGCTCGATAATCGATATTAGTGCTATGTCCTAGCCTCTCTCTCCCCAAGATGACCTAGGCAGCAGTTTTTCACTAATCTTTACAATTTCGCCATCTGGCTCAATACCAGTTTCAACCGACGGTTAAGTCCTGCTAGAGCTAACTTTTCCCCCTAAGCTCCCCCGGCGGCACTGTAAAAATTCTTAATAAAATTAGCGATCGATTCAGTTTAATCTACCAAAATAGGCGGTTTTAGTAAGCATCTGTAACGAACCCGATCCATTCTACTCATCCCAACAGGTGATCATAATATGAGCGTTAATTTATCAACTCAACTGCGAGAAGGCACGAAAAAATCTCACACCATGGCAGAAAACGTCGGTTTTGTCAAGTGTTTTCTCAAAGGTGTGGTGGAAAAAACTTCCTATCGCAAACTGGTGGCTAACCTCTACTTCGTCTATTCGGCCATGGAAGAGGAGATGGAAAAACTTCGTAGTCATCCCGTCGTTTCTAAAATCTGTTTTCCTGAACTCAATCGCAAAAATGCGCTAGAACAGGATTTATATTTTTATTATGGTCCAAATTGGCGCAACGAGATCGCTTTATCTCCCGCAGGTCAGGCCTACGTTGACCGGATTCGGGAAATCGCCACAACAGAACCCGAATTATTAGTCGCTCATTCCTATACCCGTTATCTCGGCGATCTGTCCGGGGGGCAAATCTTGAAAAAAATCGCCGAAAAAGCGATGAATCTGGAAACTGGTGGCACAGCTTTCTATGATTTCAAAGATATTACCGACGAAAAAGCCTATAAAAACCACTATCGTCAAACCCTCGACGAGTTACCAGTAGATCAAGCCATGGCCGATCGCATTGTCACCGAAGCTAACGCCGCTTTTGGCATGAACATGAAAATGTTCCAAGAGTTGGAAGGTAATCTAATCAAAGCGATCGGAATTATGCTCTTTAATACTCTCACCCGTCGTCGCAGCACCGGCAGCACCGAAACCGGATTGGCCACCGCCGAATAGTAGTCAAGAAAACCAAAAAAACGGAAATTCTAAAATTTGGGTAATGGTCAGCCATGATTATTATCTTAATTTCAGAGTTATCCGTTATATTTTTGCTTTTTATTCGGTCGTCAGGATTCGGGAGATAGGAGTCAGGAGTCAGGATTCGGGAGATTATTTTTATTTATTCTCCCCACACTCCACACGCCATACCCCACTACCCCACACCCTACACCCCAATTTCCCTGATGATCGCAAAAAAACTTCATCAAGAGGGGAACAACTTCCAGTAAGATGAAAAATGGTCAGTGAAAAAGCTAACCGAAATTTATTGCTGGAAATGGTAACACCGCCCCATTTCCCCAGACCCTAGGGGCTAGAGTCTGGTAAACCAGCGGATAAAAATTGACATCCATGAGTAAAGCAGACATTTTCGATCGAGTTAAAAAAGTTGTTGTGGAACAATTAGAAGTAGAGGATCCGGATACAGTTACTCCCGAAGCAAGCTTTGCTAATGATCTGAAAGCTGATTCCCTTGATGTGGTCGAGTTGGTGATGGCTTTAGAGGAAGAATTTGATATTGAAATTCCCGACGAAGCAGCCGAACAAATTGACACTGTGGGCAAAGCTGCCGATTATATTAACGAGAAAGTAGGAGCAACCGCCTAATTATTGCGGGAAAATTGACAATTAGGATTAAATATCTGGGGCAAAATCTGCCCTTATTTTTGAACAAACATGACAGAATTGCCATTAAAAAGGGTTGTCATCACGGGGATGGGTGCGATCACTCCCCTCGGCAATAATCTAGCAGACTATTGGACAGGCTTAATCAACGGCAAAAGTGGCATTGGTTTAATCACCCACTTTGATGCCTCCCGTCACGCTTGTCGCATTGCTGGGGAAGTGCGGGGTTTTGACCCCCACGAATATGTGGATCGCAAAGAGGCAAAGCGCATGGACCGTTTCGCTCAATTTGCCGTCGCCGCCAGTTTGCAAGCACTGCAAGATTCGCGATTAGTTATCGACGCTCTCAATGCCGATGATATAGGTGTACTAATCGGTACGGGCGTAGGTGGTATAAAAGTGCTGGAGGATCAACAGGAAATTTACTTGACAAAAGGTCCGGGCCGGTGTAGTCCCTTCATGATCCCGATGATGATTGCCAATATGGCCGCCGGTTTAACCGCTATCCATACGGGAGCCAAGGGACCGAGTAACTGTACCGTGACCGCTTGTGCTGCTGGTTCCAATGCCATCGGCGATGCTTTTCGTGTAGTACAAAGGGGTTTTGCCAAAGCGATGATCTGCGGTGGGACGGAGGCCGCCGTTACTCCCCTAGGATTGGCTGGTTTTGCCTCCGCTAAGGCCCTGTCCACCCGCAACGATGACCCCACCCGGGCCAGTCGTCCCTTTGACAAGGATCGGGATGGTTTTGTCATGGGGGAAGGGGCAGGAATCTTGATTATAGAGGAATTAGAAACGGCCTTAGCTCGTGGGGCGCGTATTTACGCCGAAATGATCGGTTATGGTCTGACTTGCGATGCCTATCACATGACGGCACCGGTTCCCGACGGTCGTGGGGCCACCAGAGCGATCGAATTAGCGATCAAAGATGCCGGTTTAACTCCGGCGGAAATTAGCTATATCAACGCCCACGGGACCAGTACGGGGGCCAATGATCCCACGGAAACCAAGGCGATTAAAAAAGCTTTAGGAGAATCGGCCTACCAAATCCCCGTCAGTTCCACCAAATCGATGACAGGCCACCTTTTAGGCGGTTCTGGCGGTATTGAAGCCGTGGCCACGGTAATGGCGATCGCTAATGATCGGATTCCCCCGACTCTCAACCTGGACAATCCTGACCCCGATTGTGATCTTGATTACGTCCCCTACGAAAGTCGTCAGCAGATAGTTAACGCTGCCCTCTCCAACTCCTTTGGATTTGGTGGCCATAACGTCACCTTAGCTTTTAGAAAATATGCTTGAGTCGATGCCCCTGAAAGAGTAATCTGTGAGTGGCTCCCTCTTTAACCTGGTCTTATTTTTGTAGTTCATTCTAAAAAACATTATGGTTGTAGTCTCCCAATCCCTCGAAGAACTTTGTATTAATGCGGTACGTTTTTTAGCGGTGGATGCCGTAGAAAAAGCTAAATCGGGACACCCCGGACTGCCGATGGGAGCCGCTCCCATGGCCTTTGTCCTCTGGGATCAATTCCTGCGTTTTAACCCGAAAAACCCCCAATGGGTCAATCGCGATCGTTTTGTTCTCTCCGCCGGTCACGGTTGTATGCTGCAGTACGCTTTGATGTACCTGACCGGATACGATAGCGTTCCCCTAGAGGAAATTAAACAATTCCGGCAGTGGAAATCGAAAACCCCCGGCCACCCCGAAAATTTCGTCACGGAAGGGGTGGAAGTGACCACCGGTCCTCTGGGTCAAGGGATTGCCAATGGTGTCGGTTTGGCCCTAGCAGAGGCCCATTTAGCGGCCCGTTTCAATAAACTGGATGCCAAAATTATCGACCATTACACCTATGTCATTTTGGGTGATGGTTGCAATATGGAGGGGATTTCCGGGGAAGCTTGTTCTTTAGCCGGTCACTGGGGTTTAGGCAAGTTAATCGCTCTCTACGATGATAACCATATCTCGATCGATGGTTCCACCGATATCGCTTTTACCGAAGACGTGAGCAAGCGTTTTGAAGCCTACGGTTGGCACGTTCAGCACGTCGAGAATGGTAACACCGATTTAGATGCCATTGCTAATGCGATCGCGGCTGCCAAAGCTGTCACCGATAAACCCTCGATGATTAAAATCACCACCACCATCGGTTATGGTTCCCCCAATAAGTCTAATACCGCCGATGTTCACGGGGCAGCTTTGGGAGCAACAGAAATCGAGTTAACCCGGAAAGCCTTAGGTTGGGAATACGAGCCGTTTGTGGTTCCCGATGAGGTGTTAAATCGTTTCCGGCAAGCAGTGGACAAGGGAGCGACGGCAGAAACGGACTGGAATAAGTTATTTAACGAATATCAGGCTAAATATCCCGCAGAAGCGGCTTTATTTGAGCAGTTAACCACCGGTCAACTGCCGGAAGGTTGGGAGCAAGCTTTACCGGTTTATAAACCCGAAGATAAGGCGCTCGCTAGTCGTAAACACTCGGAAATCTGCTTAAATGCCCTTGCGGGGGTTTTACCCGGTTTAATCGGCGGTTCAGCGGATTTAACCCACTCTAACTACACCGAATTAGAGCATTTTGGTAATTTCCAAAAAGGCAGTTATCAGGAGCGTAACGTCCATTTTGGCGTGCGGGAACACGCGATGGGGGCGATTTGTAACGGTATTGCTCTCCATAACACGGGATTGATTCCCTACGGGGCGACTTTCCTGATTTTCACCGACTATATGCGGAATTCTATCCGTTTATCGGCATTGTCAGAAACTCGCGTCATCTGGGTAATGACTCACGATTCCATTGCCCTAGGGGAAGATGGACCGACTCACCAACCCGTGGAACACGTTGCTTCTCTGCGCGCTATTCCTAACCTGTTAGTCATGCGTCCGGGAGATGGTACGGAAACTTCTGGCGCTTATAAAGTAGCGGTGAGCGAAAAGAAACGCCCGACTTTATTGGCTCTCTCCCGTCAAAATCTGCCCAATTTAGCGGGAACTTCCCTTGCGGGTGTGGCTAAAGGTGCTTATATTATCACCGATTGTGAAGGTACTCCCGATGTCATTCTCATCGGTACGGGGGGCGAGTTGTATCTCTGCGATAAAGCGGCTGCGGTGTTGAAAGAAGCAGGAATTAAAGCTCGCGTCGTTTCTATGCCCTGTTGGGAGCTATTTGAGGAACAATCGGCAGAATACAAAGAATCGGTACTGCCGAAAGCAGTGAAAAAACGTCTTGCGGTGGAAGCGGGTTCAACTATGGGTTGGCATCGCTACATCACCGATGAGGGGGATGTGTTGGGGGTTGATACCTTCGGCGCTTCTGCTCCAGGAGGTGTGATTCTAGAGAAGTTTGGTTTTACCCTGGATAACGTGGTAGCGAAGGCAAAAGCGTTGTTAGGTTAATTACCTGAAATCTTAGCTGTAATGAGTCAGAAAAATCTGGCTCATTTTTTTGTTTTTCTATTGTGACTGTCAGTCAGTGGACTAGGGGTCACGTCAGGCAGTTTAATCGAAGCATGGCAAAGGACAATTTAGCTCAATTTGGCAGATGTTTACATAATGCTCGCATTCAAAAGGGTTTATCCCAAGAAAGGTTGGCCGAAGCGGCCAATTTGGATAGAACTTACATCAGTCTTCTTGAACGTGGTAAAAGGAATCCTTCTTTACTATGCTTGATTTCTTTGTGTAGAGCATTAAACATAAGTCTTTCGGAGCTTTTTAACACTATGTCTATAAATTCCGATGTAAATACTGATGATGTCAGAAGATTTGATTAAATTGCTTGAGCAGTTTTTGCATGATAACGAGCTTGAATGGGAATGGTTTGAAAAAATAGAAAGTTTTTGTAAGAGTTATAGTTTGAATATCAAATATATTACAGAAGTTCTCAATGATCCAAAAGTTATTCCTATGATTCGTGGCAAGTTTTTTGAGTTCACTGTACAAGATGAACTGTCAAAAATACTCGCAAATAATTATTTAGTTACTAATCCTCGCTTAAATCCTCAAGCTGGTTCTCACGATATAGATGTAGCTATTATCAATCAAAAAAACGCCAAAAAATACTCTGCTGAATGTAAGTTAGCCAAAAAAGGTAGTTTCCGTCTTCAGGGAGGTATCAGACCTTTTATTGAAGTCAAATGTATGAGATCAAGAACCTTAGGATACAAAGCAGCAGAACAAAGGTCTAAATTGATAGGAATACCTTCAACAAGCCTAAATATTCACAAAGATCAATATATTGAAACAGATTTTGATTTAGTGATTACATCTCTTGCCAATGCTTTTTTTCAGACCAATTTAGAAACGGGACTATTTGTTTGGAAGCCCACACCAAAAGAGCAAATATTTTTAAGCAAAATTAATATTAATAATCAAGAAGAAGCCCTTTTAAAAATGTACGTTGCCAGAAGTAAAGATTTAACAGCAAATCAAACCAATAATATCAATTGTTCTCGCCAGAAATGCCACGATAACAACTGTAATTTCATCCCTAATTATCCCAAAATTTTCTTTGATGTTAATACGGCTGAACCTCTACAACCATGGCTACCGATAGAAAAAATAGAGGATTTACTTGATTAAAATTAGGAATCAAGATACATCGAATAAACTTAATTGTAGAGGTGTAAATCTTGCAGGTTTCTGAAGATCATAATTAGCAATAAATACCTCCTTGCCCTTGCGTCTTTCACTCTGATAACCATGTTCTAATTTTAAACCATTTTTTTGATCATCAGTTCGATTAATAGTGTAATTCCATTCATTATCTTGTAAAGAAATACACCAATCATACATTTCTCTAATTTCGGAGCAATTATCATAAGTCAAAAGAAATTTAAATCGATGTTGATGTTTTTTCAACGTCTTACATAACCTTTCATGATCTTCTAGACTGAAGAAGCAGGAATAGAATTTATTTTGATCTGCTTGAAAGTAAGGAGGATCGACAAATAAAAAGTAATCATCGGGTAATTGATTGATTAAATCTTCAAAATCTAAACAAGATAAATTGACATTTTGCAGTTTTTCCGAAGTGGTTTTTAGGTGAGAAGGCCAGTTTTCAGGACGCATAGAATACTTATCACCATAGCCCCAATAACAATTTTCAAGTTTCATAATTCCTGAGTAGGAAGTTCTATTTAGATAATACCAACGCATGGCTCTTTCTAGGTCATTGGCTGGTTGAAATTCATTTTTATAATAATTGTGTAATTCTTTGGTAGCGTTTAGATCTTTTAATAATTCAATTAGACTATCAAGATGATCTTTGATATGTCGATAACAGTTCATTAATTCCTCATCTTTGTCATTGAGAATATTCTCTGCTACACTTTCCTTAGCAAAGAATATAGATGCTCCCCCCGCAAAGGGTTCACAATACTTATGGTGACTAGGAAGACAAGCTAAGATTAGCTTACGGGCATAAAATTTACCGCCAGGATAACGAAAAGGAGAATTACTAAGTTTTTTAGCGATTTTGGACATTACCTTTGATTTTAGAGGCTTTTCTTTGAGATTATTTTAACAAAATTACGATATTTTCTCTAGGAATGTCAGAGAAGTTTGGTTTTACCGTGGATAACGTGGTAGCGAAGGCAAAAGCGTTGTTAGGTTAATTAAAACTTTGGTTTTGTGGAAAAAGCTCGCGCAAGCGGGTTTTTTTGTGGTTATAGGTCAACCTAGTTTAGGCTTTAGGGTTAGTTCATGTAAAAATGTAAAGTAGGAAGCTTTAGTAGTTAGCCAAAACCTTTACACTTGAGATAATTATCACGATTCCTAGAGCCATGACTAAAGGGGAAAGCCCTATATCGAAGGAAACAATCAAGAGCCTAACACTAGATATAGAAGGCTCACTGTTGTCTTTTGATAAATTTATCAAGGCTCAAGAACAATTAGCAATACTACTCCATGAAGTAGATAAAACCCTTGCTAACAAAAATCGCCCCCTGATAAATTGGAGAATCTCTCAAATTCATAGTGGCAGCATTCATCTTACTTTAGAAGGAATGCCTCAAGATCAGATTACACCTAGTCAAATTTCTGAAGTTATTAAGACTGTAGAAAGGGGAATAGTAACAATTTTAGAACATCCGATTCGCCCTAAGTATTTTTCTGATCGAGCTTTAGAAAGTGCACGATCATTAGCAATATTGAAAGAAAGAGATGAGTTTATGGTGCAATTGGGCTTTGATTCGAGGTGTATCGACTTGAATCAAGCTTTGATTGCTAATGTTGATGAAATTATCGGGGGAAAATATCAAAGTTTTGGTACTGTAGAAGGTGTGCTTAAAGCTATTGATGTAAGTCGTCAACCTATTTTTAGAGTTTACAATTTATTGACTAATAAAAGTGTTAAATGTTACTTTGAACCAAATTTACTTGATAATATCAAAGAATATCTAGAAAAAAGAGTCTCTGTATCGGGGATAGTTACCTCTAGAGAAGATGGGGAAAAAATCGGTATTAAAGTTGAGTCAATTGATCTTTTTCCTCAGGAAAAAGATTTACCTACCATTGAGGAAATGATCGGAATTTGGGGAGGAAGTAAGTGATTCGTCCAACAAAAAAGCTACACTACTGGGATTCTTGTGTTTTTTTAGCTTTCCTGAAAAATGAAAAGGATAAAATTAATGATTGTATTTCTGTTCTCAAAGCAGCTGAAAATGGTCAGGTAATAATTGTGACTTCTGCTCTTACTTTTATTGAAGTGGTGAAATTAGAAAAAGGACAGCCAAAATTACCTAAAGAAAGTGAGGAAAAAATCAGAGATTTTTTCCGACATGAGTGGATTTATATTTATGATGTGGACAGAAAAGTTGGCGAACTAGCCAGAGAATTGATGTGGCAATATCAGGCACTAAAACCTAAAGATGCAACTCATGTGGCGACGGCAATTAAAGCCAGAGTGGATGTTTTAGATACTTTTGATGATGGCTTGCTGAAACTCTCTGGAGAAATCGGTGATCCTCTTTTAATAATTAGAAAACCTTTTTTTGAAGTTCAACTTGATCTTTTTTGAAAAAATACCCATTCTCGCCTAGGAAAATTACAAATCGAATTACCGAACACAAAAGGTCTAAATTGATAGGAATACCTTCATATTAAAACAGATTTTGATTTAGTGATTACATCTCTTGCCAATGCTTTCTTTCAGACCAATTTAGAAACAGGACTATTTGTTTGGAAGCCCACACCAAAAGAGCAAATATTTTTAAGCAAAATTAATATTAATAATCAAGAAGAAGCCCTTTTAAAATGTACGTTGTCAGGAGTAAAGATTTAACAGCAAATCAAACCAATAATATCAATTGTTCTCGCCAGAAATGCCAGGATCACAACTGTAATTTCATCCCTAATTATCCCAAAATTTTATTTATTTTGTCTGATGGGATTATTTATTTTTACCAGTAATTTTGTCAACTCCTTTTTTATACTGCGTTCTGTCATCATTCCGGCCAGCATCCCGCCAAGCCCGCAAAAAGTTAAGACAGGGGCTGTAAATGGTAACATTCCTGCTAAGGCTATAGCTGCTCAAGCTCCACCAGCCAGCCCTACTCTTGCCCCAGCTTGATTATCCTTAAACAGTTTAGTCTTTTTTATGTTGTCGAAAGGTTTTGAGTATTCTGACATCGATTATTCTCCAAATCAGGATGCCGATATTACAACACAGCTTTCGGGAATTGTCTATATACTGATCATCATTCATGCCATCGCTAAAAGCGAGGGAAGAATGCTGACACTAGGTTAGAATTGCGGTAACGCACCATAAATTCTTATGCTTGGTTTTTGTCATTTTAATGGGCGGAGTCGGACTCGAACCGACATGAGGGGCTGCCTCGCCACATTTTGAGTGTGGTGCGTCTACCAATTTCGCCATTCGCCCTTGGCATTAGTTTTATCATTATAACCCATTTTTGGCCCCTTTAACAAATTGTGATAATCGGGGGAACTGGCCCAACGATCGATTTCTCGCGCACGCAGGACGGGGAGGGGATGGGTTAACTGTTGGGTTTGCAAACCCTTTAACATTTCGCCCATTTCCGAGGCACTGACGGCATCGTAGGACTTGGCCTGATCGATAAAAGCCTCTAAATTTAATAAAGGTGCGAGACTGGGGGAACCTCCGGCTAACTTCATTAACACCGACATGACGATTTTTGGGTCTTGAACTGCCAATAAAGCGGATCGATCGCAACTAAACTCGGCGCAGCGCACCCATGCTAACATTCTCTCCTGTAGGGATCGTGCTAACATTGTCCCCCAATTGGGCAGCAATCCCGCCGCTAGGACCATAATATTGGCTAAAGTCAGATAAACGCCGTGTTCACATTTGAGATGACCTAATTCGTGGGCGATTACCGCTTGAATTTCTGCGGGAGTCAGCATTTCAATTAGGGAAGTGTGCATCACCATAAACGGTTTTTTGCCGCGCATGGCGAAGGTATAAGCGTTAGGAACGGGGTTTTGTTGAATGTATAATTGAGGTGGTTCTAAGTCGAGAACTCGGCAAGCTTCTAGGAGGAGATTATGCAGGTCGGGTAATTGTTTTTCCCCCACCAAAACACTAGCAGCAATATTATTTAGGTAAAAGAATTCCTCAGCGACGGAACCTAACAAACTTCTCACGGCTATATCTAAACCGGGCAACTGTTTAAGGGAGTTAGTCGCCTCTAGGTCGATGGGATGCCGAAAATCATTGGCTTTTAAGCCTAGTAATAACTGTTTTGATAATTCCATATTCTTATTCATTTAACCAAACTTTGACGCGTTCTAAACTTTTCCAATCGGGTTTTCTAGCTAAACCATCGGCGATATTTTCATCCACTTCTTGGCGAACTTCTTTGTTTAAACTAACTAATTGTTGCACCAGTTCGATATGTTCTCTAACTCCGGCGGTTTTGGTTTCTAACATAGCCAAAACCAAATTGATCCGGTTTTGGGGGGAAACTTTATCGAGTTTAACGGCTTTTTGGGCGGCTTTTAGGGCTAATTCCGGTTTATCGGTGAGCATATATAACCAAGCCAAACAGGACCAAACGGCGGCATTTTTAGGAGTGCGATCGCTTAATTCTTTAAATTCTGGCAATAAACTGGCAGCGTTTTCTCCCTGTTGGTAGCGTTCTAAACCTTGTTCGAGGGTAAAATTGGCGATTTCTGTCATTTTCAGCTAGGGGGTTAATCAAGGAGCAAATCTAACGGTGATCGGCGTATTACACTGTTTTAGTACAATTTGCCTTTATTTAGTATTCTAGCAAAATTTGTCCCCTTGTCAGCAAAATTTTAAAAGACGATGCCGCGTTCTCGCCAGATCATCAATAGGCCACTCATCGAAACGAATAACATCACTGCTTGTTTAAATTGCTGGGGACTCATTTTTTCTAAAACTTTTTGTCCTAACCAATTGCCTGGCCAGGCTGCTAATCCTAACAATAAACCGTAACCAAGAAAAGGCAGATGTAAAACTCCAAAGGCTGCGTAGGCGATTAATTTGGCCACATGAACTACTACCATGTGAACGGATTTCGTTGCCACCATTGGTTCTTTAACTAGCCCATAGTTAATATAAAATAGGTTCATCATCGGGCCGGTACTACCGACTAATCCTGACAGGAAAGCGTAGATAAATCCCGAGGGCATAAAATACCAAGTTTTAATCTCAAAAAAAGGATTTTCTTGTTGGGGAAATAATTGTTTAAGCGAGGATAAAACCAGAAAAATTCCCAAAACTAGCGGCAACCATTTGAATTGTAAATGGGCAAACACAAAAGCGCCGAGGGTAGATCCCATAATTGCCCCGGGTAAATACCACACCGTCGAGGGCCAGTCAATGGCGCGCCAATACATTCCCATGCGTTGGACATTACCGATTAGCATCCCCGTGGTCAAAACCGGAGGAATGACGGCAGCATCGAGAAACCAACCTAAAACGGGGAGTAGAATCAGGGGGCTGCCCCCACCAGCAAGGGTACTAAAAAACCAAGCTAGACTACCTGCCAACATCAAGGTAACAATGATCATCGAGTTGTAAAGTTAATTCACAAAGAGTTACTTAATCTATTATGATATCTTCTTTGGGATCTTCATCAGTATAATGCCATTCCACATTCGGCATAGCCTCGAAAGCTTGCCGGACGTAATCCTCCCAGAGTTTCCGCATTTTGGCTAGGTAGGGATCTCCTAGACGCAATTGTAACTTATGACGTAGGCTTAGGCTATTAGCTTCATACATACTCAAATAGATAGGCGGTCCGACAGAAATATTCGATTTCATGGTCGAATCGATGGAAAGTAAGGCACATTTAGCCATTTCCTCTAGGGGTGTATCATAGGTAATGGTGCGATCGAGAATCGGTTTACCGTATTTAGTTTCACCTATCTGTAAAAAGGGCGTTTCTTTGGTGGCTTGAATATGATTTCCCTGGGAATAAATCAGGAATAATTGCGGGTCTTCTCCTTTAATTTGTCCCCCAAGAATAAAGTTACATTGGAAATCAATATTATCTTGTTCTAGCCAAGTCCTTTCCCTAGCTTGTACTTGACGACTTTTATCACCGATATAGTGGGCCATATCGTAGAGATGAGTCAGAGAATGGAGACTTTTATCCTCTTGATTGTGCAGATCTCTTTTTAGTTCGTGAATCACGCCTTGGCTAATCGATAAATTCCCCGATGTGCAGACCATAATTACCCTTTCTCCCGACACCGAAAAGTCAAATAATTTCCGATAGGCCGAGATATAATCGACTCCCGCATTCGTGCGAGAATCCGCCCCCATAACAATGCCAAAACGATTGATAATTCCTAAACAGTAAGTCATTTTCAGTTGTCAGTAATCAGTGAACAGTAATCAGTAATTAGTAAACAGTAAACAGTAATTAGTGAAGAGTGAAGAGTGAAGAGTGAGCGGTGAATAATATCATTTAAAGCTTAAAACTTAAAACTTAAAACTTTAATCTGATCACTAATCACTGATAACTAATCACTGATAACTAATCACTGATAACTGATAACTAATCACTGATAACTGATAACTGATAACTGATAACTGATAACTGAATTAAGCCATAACCATACCACCATCGACGTTAAAGACTTGACCAGTGATATAAATAGCGGCGGGATCTGCGGCTAAAAAACGCACCATGCCGGCGACTTCTTCCGGTTTTCCGTAACGGGAGAGGGGGATATATTTGAGAATTTCATCTGCTTTGAGGTCATGAGTCATATCAGTTTCAATAAAGCCAGGGGCCACGGCATTAACAGTGATGCCTCGACTGGCAAATTCCTTGGCTAAAGTTTTCGTTAAACCGATAACACCGGCTTTAGCGGCGCTGTAATTAGATTGACCAGGATTACCCATCAAACCAGATACAGAAGTGATGTTAATTATGCGGCCGCTTTTCTGTTTTAACATCAATTTACCGACGGCGCGAGTGCAGAGAAAAACCCCGGTTAAATTGAGATCGATGACCGCTTGCCAGTCTTCTAATTTCATTCTTAACATTAGCGTATCCCGGGCAATACCGGCATTATTAACTAAGACATCAATATGACCGAATTTTTGCTTGGTACTGTCCACTAAATTATCCACTTCTTCGCTTTTAGCCACATCTGCTTGTAGAGCTATTGCCTTTCCCCCGGCCGCGGTAATTTCTTCGACAACGGCATCGGCAGCACTACTAGATTTAGCATAGTTCACCACTACAGTAGCACCCTGGCTGGCTAATTCCAAGGCGATCGCTTTACCGATCCCTCGCGAGGCCCCGGTTACTATGGCTACTTTGTCTTGTAAATGCTGGCATTCTGCGGGTAATAGTTTCATAATTTTCTGCATTCCCCAAATAATCGTCAAATCTCAAGAGAAAACTTTGTACTGATAACTTTGCTCAAAACAATTCATTATCTCACAAGCGGGTTAATCTGACCGCAGCAATCCTCAATGGCGATCGCTCTGTCCCCACTTTCCTGTATAGTATCAGGGGGAATTGGCCGCCACTAATTGATCGAGTTGTTGCTGCATCAAATAACAGACTTTCTCATAACATTCGCGTACATAACGGCGGTCCCGGGCCGCTTTTTTGCCGTAACGTTCAAAAATAATTGGGGGACAAACCCGCGTCTGTATCGCTACGGGTAAGGGAATATTCGGCAAGGGACCGATAGCTAGTCCCCAGGGTAAACCGAAATAGATGGGACAGGTCCCGGGGTCAATACCGAAAGGCCAAGGCATACCCTTTTCATGTAATTCTTTTAATTGAGGATAAATATCGTCGAGGACAAACAGGGTCGAGTGAGCGCCGTGGGAGATGGCGGGAATAATCGGCACTTCGTACTGTAAAGCTAGTTTAACAAAAGCTTGATTACCGGCAAAATGAATTTTATTTCTTAAACTGTGGGGACGGAAAACATCCGTAGCACCTCCTGGATAAATTAGGACACTAGCGCCACTATCCAAGGCAGCGATCGCCATTTTCGGATGAGCATGAATAGCTCCCATTTGGGCCACTAGATGCGCTTGGGATGGAAAAAATCGCCAGACTCGCGAATCCATCAAACCATAGACTAAGCGATCGCTGCCAAAGCGTTGAAACCAATCATACATCATCATAAACATATCGGGAGCCGCTAAACCGCCGTTATGGGAGCCGATGAATAATACTTGTCCTGAGGGGGGAATATTTTCCCAACCATCGGTTTCGACGCGAAAATAATGGTGATAAAACCAATCCAGAAGGGGGACAAATTTTTCGATCACTTGCGGATCGCGATCCTCTAATGACCAACCAGTGAGGGTATCAACAGGGGCCTTGGCTGCTTGTAGGGATAATTCGGCAAAAGTCGCCGTAGATGAGACAAAAGAACTAAAAATCTGCATTGATGCCCAGTTGATAATTTAAGCGCATCTTAATTATCGCAAATTTCGGTTAAAAACCCCATCGTTTGAGAACGGCTTTCCTTGATGATTCTATCATCTTTAATGTCTAATCTTCACAGTTGAACCAATTTTTATCTAATAACTGTTCTAAACTGTAAGGGCATTCTGAGGGAAAATCGCCAGAAAAACCAGTTTTTTGTTGAACATAATCGAAAGCATCCTGATAGATTATCGGTAATTCCTCAGCTAAATAATTCTGTAAATTCGTCGTTAAATATTTTCTTAATTGCGTGCGAAAACTGATAATTTCTGCTCGCCAATGATTCCGATTTATTTCTGCTTCTGTTGTCCAATAGTGTAAAAGTAATAAATGCCTGATCACTTGTTCAAGTAAGCTACTGACTCGGTTTTTATCTCTTTTACTCAAGCTTTCTAATTCCTCAATTAAATGGATTACATCTAATTCATCTAAGCGATTTTCCTTGAGGATTTTTATTGTTTCCTCTAACCAAAGGTGTTGATCAATTTCGTAAAGTAGGGGCAGGGTTTCTCCTCCCTCTACTTGCCAGGGATTCTGATTTAAAGTTTTCATTGGGTTGTTGGCGGTTTTTAATAGGAAATAAGCACCCTCATATATATATTAGGCCACTTTCTCCTAATTTTGATAGTGACACGGGAAAAATCACCGCGCAGGCACCCCATACAAATTCTGACATACCATATCATTCCAAGGACAAGGGTTCTTGACACAGTCAGGCAAGTTCAGATATCGTTGCAGGGATGAGATGGTATTTTGTAGTTTCGATATTTTTGCACTTATTTCGTCCATCTTTTTATTGATTGAAATCAGCTGTTGTCCAGCATATTCATACTCACGTTTTATTTCCTGGTCTTTAGGATGTCGTCTTCCACCGTTTTCGCGAGGATATACAACTGTATAACGCACAAACAATGGATATAATCTCCTCCTCTCCTCCTGCCAGTCCGAGAATTTCTTCTCCAGTTCTTTTATTCTATCTTCTAGCTGTTTTATTTCCCGTTCGATCCCCTCAATTTGATAAGTAATTTGTTTTCTTTCTCCCGGTTCCAAGCACCGTTTTGATTGAGCCAAAATAATCTGGTTAATTGGTTCAGCTTTAGCATTGTTACCGAACAAGAGCAGAGGAGTCGTTGCTAAAGGGATTTTTAAAAGGATCAATGTCTACGACATTGATCCTTTTAAAATTTTTTGAATTTTCATTAGTTTCACGGTTAGTCCGTTATTTCAATTCAAAAAAGATGATTTATCTACAGCTAAGTGTTAATAATCACTAGCTGTGGTAATTGTAACACAGACAGACACCAAAGACAACTACTATAAAATAACTTTACATTTCTTTTATCACTTTTGGAAAATGCTATGCTTGTAGATAACTGAACTTCCCCCATACATATATACTATAATAGCCGAAAACCCTTATCCATCAATGGATACGCCCCTTAACTTTTCTTAATGTACCCATGTAATTTGTAACATTTCTTAATGGACAAGAATTCTCTCTATTTGCTAGAATGATAGCCATGTATATAGAAAAAGTTCCTAACCGTAATTCCCCCCCCGCCGTTCTTCTTCGGGAGTCCTACCGAGAAGGAGATCAAGTCAAAAAAAGAACCCTGGCCAATCTCTCAAAATTACCCGATGATATTATCGACAATCTGAAACTGGCTCTTAAAGGCGCAACACTGTCCATGACTGAAGGCATTCCCAATCATTTTGAAGTGATTAGAAGTCTTCCTCATGGTCATGTAATGGCTATTTTAGAGACGATTAAAAAATTAGGTTTAGATAAAATAATCAGTGAAAAATCCTCACGAATCAGAAACTTAGTGGTGGCGATGATTGTGGCAAGAATCATCAATCCTAAATCGAAACTAGCCACAGCGAGAGGGTTTAATAGCGAGACTTGTAGTCAGAGTTTAGGACAATTGTTAGACTTAGAGAAAGCCGATGAAGACGAATTATATAACGCCTTAGATTGGTTATTAGAAAAACAAGAGAAAATTGAGAAGCACCTAGCAATTAAACACTTAGAATCAGGAACATTAGTCTTGTATGATGTCACTTCTACCTACCTAGAAGGAAATGGTTGTGAACTGGGAAAATATGGTTATAACCGAGATAAAAAGAAAGGGAAAACTCAGATAGTTTTTGGTCTGCTCTGTTCAGCCAAGGGTTGTCCGATAGCGGTAGAAGTATTTGAAGGAAACACTTCAGACGGTGCTACTTTAAGCGGACAAATTGAGAAAGTCAGAAAGGGTTGGGGGATTGAGAATGTTGTCTGGGTAAGCGATAGAGGAATTTTAACCAACTCGAAAATCAACGAATTAGTAAAACCCATAGAAGGATTAGACTATATTACTGGTTTAACTAAGCCTCAAATTCGGAAACTGGCTGAGGTAGAAGTGATTCAATTAGGATTATTTGATCAGGTAAACTTGGTGGAATTTGAGAGTGAAGATTATCCCGATGAAAGATTAATTGCTTGTCGGAATCCCTTAATCGCCCAGAAAAATCAACTACAAAGAGAGGCATTATTAGAAGCGGTAGAGAAGGAACTAGATTTGATTGTTCAGGCGACTCAAAGGGAGAAAAGAGCTTTAAAGGGTCAAGATAAGATAGCTTTGAGAGTGGGCAAGGTTCTTAATCAGTTTAAGGTCAATAAATACTATAACCTAGAGATAACAGAGGAAGGCTTTTCTTATCAGCGTCAGCGGGAATTAATCGCTCAAGAAACGGCTTTGGATGGTGTGTATGTGTTAAGAACTTCTCTGGAGTCAACTTTGATGGATGCAGCGACGACGGTTAAAGCTTATAAAAGTTTGTCTCAAGTGGAGGAGGCATTTCGCTGTTATAAGTCAATTGATTTAAAGGTACGTCCTATCTATCATTATCAGGGTGATAGAGTCAAAGCTCATATCTTTTTATGTATGTTGGCTTATTATGTGGAATGGCATTTAAAACAGTGCTTGGCTCCTTTGTTATTTGAGGATGAAGAAATTGATGATGGTTCTCTGAATGTGATTAAAGCGAGTCGCAGTGAATCCGCTCAGTCTAAAGAGAGAAAAAAACGGAATCAAGAGAACCTCCCTGTGCATAGCTTTCGGACTTTGTTGGAAGACCTGGGGACAATTTGCTTGAATACAGTGGAATGTACGATTAGGGAGGGAAGTTATCGTTTTTCTAAGATAACTCGACCGACCCAACTGCAACAAAAAGCGTTAGATTTATTGGGAGTTTCCCTGATTTGTACCCAGTAACGGGGCGGCGGAAATTCTCTTAATCCCTCCTACAGCATAGGTTATGGCCTTTTGTCAACGGGGAAGTCCAGATATATTACCACGCCTGACTATATCTGACTATATTTGTATTGAAACTTTACAATACTAAATCCGGTTATTAAAAACTGATTATTTATTCCCCCTTTTGCATGAGTGCCTCTCCTGATAAGTAGCCTATACTCAACGGATTTAGCATAGGGTTTGCTGAATAATGGTAAAACCCTTTTAAAATAAGGCTTTTGACCTGTTAAAATCCGATGTTCATGCTGCGAAAATCGGATTGGGACTCTCAAAAACCTTGCATTATCCTTCCTTCTTATAATACATATATTGGTACAAAAAGAGAGGGCAACAAAGCCTGAAACTCCCGACTCCTGACGACCGGCTACTGACTCCTGACTCCTTAACCCGACCAACAAACTTTTTCAGCACACCCTAGTATAAAGGCTGTAGGCTGGAGAAACCTGACTCGATCTATGAGCGTCAGCTATGCCATGAAAAGAACGATTTCCCGGATTGTCTGGATACTTCTCTCCCTAGCAGCGATCGCTCTAGCGGTTTTTCTGTTCAGTCCGCGGCCTGTGGAAGAAGCCAAGGCTGACTACTGGATCATGAGTCGGTTAGCGGTCAATCAACCGGGCTATTTTCCCCTAAAGCAATCCCTCGATCCGCGATGGTATCGCCCGATCGCCCCCTGGATCGGTCGCCTGATTTTGCCAAAACCGGAGGAATATTCGGCGACACCTGGGGAAGATTGGACTTGGTTGCAGGTTTACCAAGCACCCCAGCCGGATTTAGTCGGTCAAAAAGTTCGTTTAGGTTGGCGGCAATCCCCGGCACTGGCTCGATATTTAGGACTGGTTACTAAGGATATTCGCTTCACCCCGGAGGCGATCGAGAGTGAAAAACAGGGAAATATCCTACCGACTCGCTTGAATGGTCGTTCAGGGGTCGGACCACTGCAAGCACTGGCCGGATCGCGACCGCTCGATGATGTGGTGGTCAGCTTTCCCGATGCAGAAATCGGGGAAACGTCATTACAAGTGGAGCGAATGCCCTTGATCGTTACTGGGCGCTTTGTGGCATTGGTGAAAATTATCGGCGAAGCTCCCCCCCGAACCTCCAGCGACATCCCCAAGGTTTGCCCCGGTTCACCCCCCTGTGGCAGCGAACTTTTCCGAGTGCAACACTATAACCGCGACAGTGGAAAATTCGACGGCAGCTCGGAAGTGATCCGCATTCCCCAACAACCCTTAGTTTCTGGAGGACGTTTTATCTCGACCCCTCGACAGTTAGCAGCAGCAAGCGAAGGAAAGGAGGGCTGGTATATCTACGGGGCGCAGGGACGGGATAACCTCTTTACCGTTCAAGCGCTCAAACCCCGATCGCTGTTTCAACTGCAGCCGACGGAAACCCTGACTGGGCTGCGATCGGGCCAAGATTACATCACCCGTGGCACTTGGAACGATACCCCCGCCCGCAAAGGAACCGCCAGTCGGGTAACAGTCCTGCCGGAGGGTGAAAAAAAATCATGGAAAGAGGGCGATAAAGGCATAGGAATTCATCTGTTCGGCGGAATCGGCGGTAAAAAAGGCGAATCAATACAATTGGCAACGGTAACGGGTCATTTTTCCTATTTTCTCTACGAAGTGATTCGGGATGCCCAGACGGGAGAGCTGCAGTGGCAGCTCGATTATGATCAGGTGTACGCTCACAATCCCCAGGGGATTTTATCGGGATATCAGAGTTGGGCGAACTATACAGGTAGTTTAGAGCGGGGATGGCTTAATTCCCGACCCCTATCCGATGCGATCGTGAAATTAGACCTATTGGAGGATTACAACTTTGGCGGGGTTTCTCTGTCCCCCCTGACAGAATTCCGCAAGCAGTTAGAGATCATGATGGCTCGCTACCGGATCGGGGACGGGACCGGGGTTTCTAGTGTTACCCCCGCGACTTCCTGCGTCCAGGACTCGAATCAGGCCCTTTATATCACGATCGCTACCCTGCGCCACCAGTTTGAAACCGATCCGCAGATCGCCGCTTGGTTGACAACCCATGCCGATGACCCAGAAACTTTGCGTTTTCAACGTTTGGGACAATTGGGCGATCGTTTGGAACAAGTATTAGCTCCCCGGGGGGTGATCCGGGCTGATTGGCGGCAAAACGCCGAAATTCTCGCCGGTATCACCGATAGTCGCGGAAAAGGCTTGATTCGGGAAAATACACTGGCTAACGCTCTACTAAGCTGGCGATCGATGTTACCGCGAGGCAGCAATGATGTGATCGGTGAGATTTTCCTGCGGTCAGGAGCTACTCTCTGGTTCCTCCGTACTAATCAGGTCGGGGGAGCGATGCCGGAGATTTTACCCCTCGCACCGACCAAGTTATTCGGGGAAATGCCGATGATCGCGCCGATGCTCCGTCGCAGCCTGGGAGCGATCGTGCTGCCCCTTACCGGTCGGGATTGGGGGGTGACGGCGATTGGATTGGGATTATACGGTGCGATCGCCTTAACTATCGGTTTCTGGTCGGGTTTTTTACGTTGGCGCTCCCCCGAACGGAGACCGTTAGAGATACTGAAAATGCTCGTCTTTTGTTTTTTCTCCCCGGCATTGTGGGAGGAATTCGTCTTTCGGGTGCTGTTAATTCCCCATCCCGAAACGGCAACTTCCACTGCTAACCTGATCCTCTCTGCTCTGGTCAGCATCACGCTTTTTACCGTCTATCATCCCCTCAATGCAATTATTTTTTACAAAAAGGGCAATCCGACTTTTTTTCAGCCTATTTTCTTGATTTTAGCGGCTTTATTGGGATTAACTTGCACTGTTGTCTATTGGCTGACCGGTTCTCTCTGGACGATCTCGGTGGTGCATTGGTTAGTGGTGGTGGTTTGGTTGCTGTTTTTGAACGGTCTATCTCGACTGACACGGCGATCGAAGCGTGGCAGTTTTTAATCTTGTCTCGATCGGACAATACCTTAGCTTACTGCCAAGAACTCTATCAACAGGGAGAGAAAATGGAGAAATGGGCGGATTGAGAATTACAGTATGTAGAGCGGAGTGGAAAAATCGGAGGGAAGATGCGAACAATGGATAGGTTAATGACCGGGGAGTACCGACGACTATCTCAGAAAACGGCAATTTGGGTGGCAACTTTGTGGGGATGCCTCTGTCCAGGATTAGCGATCGCCGGAGTTCCCAATGGAACTTGGCTTTCTCAACCTCAAATTCGGTTTTATTCCTCCACTAATACCCTCGGCCAGGTCATGAAAGACATCCAAAGCCAAAACTATAAGGTGGTCTTCCTGGATTTTCGGGGGGTGTCCGATGAGGTACAGCGGCGGGTGACTTGGGAGGCGCGAGAGTACAAGTTAATGCCGGTGGTCTGGGTTCAGTCGCCCCAGTATCGTTCCCTGACCGTCGCCGGACTGATCCACGAGGCTCGCCATGGCGATGGGATTCAGGTCGATGACCATTTTTTTGCCCATTATTCGGAGGAGGAGTTCCAGTCTCTAGATTTTCAGTACCAGAAACCGATTTTTTGCAGCATTCAGCCATTTCAGGCGGATTTAGTCAAGCGCGGTCGGTGCAATCAGCTTGACGTTCAATGTTATGCCACCCAAAATTTTCAGAACTGTATCGCCCTGGCCCAAAGACTCGGTGCGGTGGTGAGTTTGTCGGAGCGAGATACTTTTAGATATAGAGAGCAACTGGGAGCGCGGCCTTTCAACGTTTTTTTATGGCCTTACAACTATTTTCCGCCCACAACAAAAAATCTCTTTCATGCGGTGATTACCTTTCTGGGGGAGCATTATGGGGTGGGAAAGGTGACGGCTAAGATTATTCACCCCAGACCTTTTTAGCTGAAATGATTTATCGAGTATTAAGTAGGTAGGCGTTAAAAGTTGTCAGATGCCCCCCTTATCAAGGGGGGCAGGGGGGATCGGCACCCCCCTTATCAAGGGGGGCAGGGGGGATCGAACCTAAAATCCATTTTTAATTTAATTATAACCAGCTACTTAACACAGAACAATTACAGATTAGATAAACCAATTTTCAATCATTAAACCCTTAAAATCTTTAAAATCATCAACATTATTGGTAACTAAACTCAAATTGTTTGTAAAAGCAATAGACGCTATTTGACCATCAACAAAAGCAGGACTTTTACCGACTTTAGACAGCCTTGACCTTTCCCGTGCGTGATATTGGGCTGATTTTAAGTCATAATCGAATAAAGGTAGATTGGCTAAAATAACGTTATTTACATAATCCTCTAAGTCTTGGCGTTTTTTAGACAGAGGAAGTCGAAAACAACCAAATAATAGCTCATGGATTACCAGAGTAGCTGTGGCTATTTCCCGTTTAGATAATCTTAGCTTCGTCATGACCTTCTGATTCGGGTGAGGTCGTTTAGCCTCTGACAAAATATTAGTATCTAGCAAATATTTGAGAGTCATAAACGAACATCTCTCCCCGTTGAATTGTCGCGTAAATTATCAAAAGTATCATCATCAAGACTTGCCAAATCTACTCTTTGCCTAAAATCTTGCAAGGTTGACCAAAAATCATTAACCTCTCTAATTTCCACTAATACCTCTTCATTATCAGGAAAATCAACTTCCTCTAATAACTCAATATTTTTGCCTTTTTTAATTCCTTTAACTAACATAATATCAACTCCTTCTAAGCTTAACTAGCTACCAGCAAAAATTCTTTCATCAATAAAATTATAGCACTTAATAGAATAATTTACGAGAGAGCCAAAAATATGAGATGCACCCGATAAATAACCACTGAATGGATAGGTTTATGGGGATAGCGTCAATAGAGTCTGGTGGCATAATCTAGCATTCTACAGGGAATATCTTCCTTAGGGTCGGTTTGGAACTTTTTAACACCCTATCCCCAAAAATAACAAAAAGAGTTTTATTCGGGAAAGGGTATATCTAAACTCATTTGTTGTCCTTGGGTTTCCCTTTGTTTTTCGGCAGCTTTCAGGACTTCAAAGGTGAGGATAACATCGAGACGTTTTTTCTGTTCAAGGATTTCTTGTACCGTCACAATCTCAATTTTATCCACACTTTGACTCATGTAACGACCGCGATAAATTCCCGCAGATTTGGCTGTTTGAACCATATCTTTGCTAGGGGGTTTCAAGGTGATAAATATACCCAGGGCTGCCCCTTGTAGTGTCATAGTTCCCTGTAGATCTCTGATGTCTCCTGATTTGACATTACCAGATTTTACTTGAAAAATAATTTTCTCCCGATTGTCTTTATCTCCCTGAAAATAGGCAATAGCATCGATTCCTTTATCTGCCCCTTTTTTGTCATTAATCACAGCCCGGTTATTACTATAGGTTAAAACCGCCCATTTCTCAAATTCTTTGCGGGTACGATCATCGGGTTTAGTGGCTAATGCTTTGGCTGATTCTATATCTTTGGGAATACCATTCAGTTCAATTTTATCTAAAACATTTTTACCAAAGGAGTCCTCTAATCGCTTTAACATTAAGCTAATACTCTGATAGGTTATATCAATTCCAATCCAGTTTCTCTCTAATCTCTCTGCTACAGCGATAGTCGTTCCACACCCACAATAGGCATCTAAAATTATGTCTCCTTTATTACTACTTGCTTTGATTATTCTTTCTAACAATGCCTCCGGTTTTTGTGTGGGATATCCTAATCTTTCAGATGCTTGTGAGTTAATTGGAGGAATATCATTCCATAAATTTGTCAGTGGTACTCCAGGCATTTCTTCTAAATACTGCTTTAATCTAGGAGTACCATTTCTTGTGTAATATAATTTATTTTGTTCTTCGTATTTCTGCATTGTTTCTATAGGGCATCTCCACAGCTTTTTAATTCCTTTCCAATCATAGTTATAACCACCACCTGACAGTCCACCAGCAGTCAAATCTCTATCTAAAAATCTTCCTTTGCCATCTTGATGCTTATAATATTTTTTCAGATATTCTTCTGAATATGGCTTAAATTGTTGATTAAACATCAAAATTCGCTTGGAATATAAAAAAATAACATCAGTGGTATTAGCAAAAGTCTTGGAATCTGAATGAGCAGATGTTCTTTCCCAAGTAATTTCAGCAATATAATCACCCCCCTGAGAGCAAAAAATAGTATCTAAAACTATTTTTAAATAATGACTAGCAGTAGGATCGCAGTGGAGATAAAAGCTACCGGTAGATTTTAAAACTCGATGGATTTCCACGATCCTCAGAGTCATACTCACCAGATAAGCGAGAAGACTACCTTTACCTAAAACTTTGGTTAAACCGTCAATTAAATCGATAGTCTGACTGGTAAATTTACCTTGATAGTTGCTTTGAATTTCTTCTAAAGCTTCGTTAGCGTGATTATCCCATGTCCAGGTATCTACAAACGCTTGTGCTTGTGCTTGATCTTCCTTGCCTAAGTTGTTATAAATTTGGTTGTAATTGCGTTTAGAATTAAAGGGTGGATCGATATAACAAAGATCGATCGATTCATCTTTGATATATTTCCGCAGCACTTCTAGGTTATCACCGTAGTATAGTTTATTGACCATAGAGATTGGGGGGATTGACTGCATTCTCAATTGTATTATTATTCCCCCTTAAAGAGGACGAATGCAATCGCTCCAGAGAATAATATGATTGTACCAATAGTAGAAGCGCATCATGTGCGCTCAAAATTTAATTTTCTTAAGTCTATCTTGCCTGAAAATGAGGGGGTCGCAGGCAGGCACGGATTCCTATTATATAAATAAGTATATGTCAAGTGCTGGGATTTTGTCAAGAGGAATTAAGTAGCTGGTTATAATTAAATTAAAAATGGATTTTAGGTTTGATCCCCCCTTAGTCCCCCCTTGATAAGGGGGGTGCCGATAGGCGGGGGGATCCCCCTTGATAAGGGGGGTGCCGATAGGCGGGGGGATCCCCCTTGATAAGGGGGGTTTGATCCCCCCTGCCCCCCTTGATAAGGGGGGTGCCGATAGGCGGGGGGATCCCCCTTGATAAGGGGGGTTTGATCCCCCCTGCCCCCCTTGATAAGGGGGGTGCCGATAGGCGGGGGGATCCCCCTTGATAAGGGGGGTAATCTGACAGTTTTTAATACCTAACTACTTAGCAATCCCCAACTAATCAAGGATTACTCAGGATACTGACCCGGACTTTTTCGCCATTTTGCAAAGGTTTACTACTATTAACGACGAAACGCTCCCCCGGTTCAAGTCCGGTGATAATTTCTACTTGACCGTCGAGCGCTTGACCGAGACGAACGGGACGTTTTTGCACTTGCGAGTTAGACTCGGAAAGGACGAAAATGGCTGGGGATTCCCCCTGACTGACAATTGCTGTTTCGGGGACAATCACCTGAGGGGCAGAATTATTATTAAACCGCACCCGGGCCAATAATCCCCCTTTAATTAAACCATCCCCATTGGGTAGAGTAATCTCCACGGGAATCCGCCGGGCCGTGCCTTGGCTGAGGGGAAAAATCCTGTTGATGCGACCGGAAAAATTTCTCTCACCGAAAGCATCAAGGCTGACATTAACCGTTTGTCCTAAATTAATCGTTTTTAAATCCAATTCCGATAATAATACTACTACCTTGACCTGTTGAAAATCACCAATTTTGAGGACTTCATCGCCGATACTGACTAAATCCCCCGGCTCTTTTAGTTTTTCGATAACTATCCCCGTCGCCGGTGATTTAAGAATAGCGTAGGCCTGACGTTGTTGTTCCTGAGCGATGACCGATTTTTGGGCGGCAATTCTGCCGATAATTGCCGCCACCACCTGTTCCTCGACTTTAATTCTCGATCTCGCGCTATTAACGGCTTTTAAAGCCACTGCCGCCGTGGTTTGGGCTGTTTCGCCCTGTTGCAGGGGAATCGCTCCTTCTAGGGCTAATTTTTGCAGGCGCTCGCCATCATTTTTGGCCTGTTGGTATTGTAGTTGTAGGCGCTCCACTTCAATTTCAGCGTTACTGACTTCAATTCTCGCCCGGGCTAATTCCGCTTCTAGGGCGGACAGGGCGGCTTTTTCTTGCCGGACAACGGTGGCAAGGAGACGATCATCAACATGAGCGAGGATTTGTCCTAATTGCACCTCATCTCCCACATCGACGACGAGATTAAGTAACTGACCGGTGGCTTGCGATCGCAGAGAAACTACTTTTAAAGGTCGGGTAGTTCCCGTGTAATCGAGATTGCGTCCGATGGTTGCCAGTTTAGCGGTGGTGACGTTGACGGTAGTAGTACGGGCCGCTGGTGACGGTGGTTGGGTTTCGGTCCCGGGAGAACAACTCGCGCTTAAGGATAAAATAACCAGAGCGGAAAGGATAATCGGAGTCGATCCCATGGCGATAATCTTGCTAGAAAGCTGCTTTTGAGTCGATGGTCGCTTATTCCTCGTCCCAAGCTTCTACCGCTACCACTTCGCTGAGAGGGTCTTGCATGGAGAAACCGAAATCGAGCAGCTCTTGCTTCCAGTATCCCCACTCATCTCCGTATAAAAGAGCCAGTTTCCAGATACTATCGCTAGGTTTGACTACTTTTGCATCTATCCACTTGCTAGCCTTGCGTTGAAACTTCACCATCGGGTGAGCTACAGCTTGTTTGGTCATAAATTCAATTGCTATGAATACTTCGGATTTTGCGCTTCCCGACTAAACTAACTCAAGACTAAGACTTTTGCCATTACAAAGGAGCGAGAAGCGCGTTTATTAACTTACTTTTACACCATATCTGTGGTTTTGGGCAAGTCTTTTTAACCAAAAGTACGGTAATTACTACTATAGATTAGTATAACCGGAGGCCACAATCATGGAACCGATGCCTCGATCGGTGAAAATTTCCAGTAAAAGGGCGTGGGGAAGACGACCATCGATAATATGAGCGGCCTGAACTCCCTGAGCCAGCGATCGCACACAGCAGCCAACTTTGGGAATCATCCCGCCGGCAACGATACCTTTTTGAATCAACTCCCGGGCTTGTTGGATATCTAATTTAGCCAATAAAGTGGAAGGATCCTTGTAATTCTCTAAAATTCCGGCTGTATCGGTCATCAAAATCAGTTTAGCCGCCCCTAAAGCCGCCGCTATTTCTCCGGCTACCGTATCGGCATTGATATTATGAGCTTGGCCGGTTTCATCGGCGGCCACACTAGAAATCACGGGAATATAGCCACTATTGACCAAGGATTCGACGACGCTAGTATCGACACTGCTCACTTCTCCCACAAAACCAATGCCCTCTTTACCCACGGGACGAGCAGTGATCAGACTACCATCCTTACCGCATAATCCTACCGCTTTACCGCCGGCTTGATTGATCAGGGCCACAATTTCTTTATTGACGCGCCCCACCAGCACCATTTCTACCACATCCATGGTGGCGGCATCGGTGACGCGTAAACCGTCTTTAAATTGGGGTTCAATGCCCAATTTATCCAGCCAACTATTGATTTCAGGACCGCCACCGTGGACAATCACGGGACGAACCCCCACACAGGAGAGAAAAACGATATCTCGCATGACCGTGTCTTTGATATCGCTGTTATTCATGGCCGCACCACCGTATTTAACCACGACAGTACGACCGCGAAATTCTTGTATATAGGGTAGGGCTTCGCTGAGGATTTTCACCCGTTGGGCATCGTTTTCCTGGATATTATTATTCATGCGTTTTTTTACCTGTCTGATTCAGTGACCAGTTTAGCGGTTTCGGGTTTGACAAAAACTGTTCACCTTGAACGGATTGCTAGAAAGTCTTAGAACTACAGAATTTTTCGACACAACGGACAAAAATCTCGACTCCCATGGTTAACACCGATTCATCAAAATCAAAACGGGGATGATGGTGGGGATAGGCTAATCCTAATTCGGGATTGGCGGATCCCAAGAAGAAATAACAGCCCGGTACTTCCTGTAAAAAGAAGGACATATCTTCCCCTCCCATGGTTTGACATTCGGGAACGATTCCGGCTGGGGTTTCCACCACTTGTGCGGCGATGGAGCGCACTAATTCCGCCATCCGATCATGATTGATTACCGGGGGATACAATTGCCAGTAATCGAATTGATAACTGGCCCCGTGACTTTGACAGATGCCCGCGATAATTTCTTCCATCCGTTCTCGGAAATAGCCCCCTAACTGGGGATTGAAATAGCGCACCGTCCCACTGAGATTAGCACTATCGGCGATCACGTTTCTAGCGCTTCCCGCCGCTAATTTACCCACAGTCACCACGGCGGCATCGAGGGGGTTAAGGTTGCGGGCGACGATGGTTTGCAAGGCGTTGACGATTTGGGCCGCCACCAGTAGTGAATCGACGGTTTGATGGGGAATTGCCCCGTGGCCTCCCCGGCCTTGAATCTGGAGATCGAAACATTCCACCGCCGCCATTAAAGGCCCATTTTTTACGCCCACTGTCCCTAAAGGCAGATTATTCCAGAGGTGTAGCCCGATAATTCCCTCCACGTCGGGATTTTTCAGCACTCCCGCTTCGATCATCGGTTTCGCCCCCCCCGGCCCCTCTTCGGCGGGTTGGAAAATAATTTTTACTATCCCCTTGACATCGTGACGGTTTTGTGCTAGGTAAACTGCTGTACCGAGGGCGATCGCTGTGTGACCATCGTGACCACAGGCGTGCATTTGGCCCGGATGTTGGGAACGATAGGGGACTTGGTTTTCTTCGGCGATCGGTAGTGCATCCATATCAGCCCGCAGGGCTAAAACTGGCCCCGGTTGACTGCCTGCGATGGTGGCGACAATTCCGGTGCCGGCGATACCGGTTTGATGGTCAATTCCGTATTTAGTCAGGGTTTGACTGATTAAGGAGGCGGTGAGATGTTCTTGAAAGCCTAGTTCTGGTTTTTGGTGTATTTGTCGGCGCCAGTGGACTAATTGCGGCTGTAGAGAACGAATAGCAAGGCGAATTTGAGGGCAATTTAAGCTATTGGGGACAGGAAAGGAGGAAATCATCGGGTTCGGACGGCTAGTTTTTTTGATCACTGGTTTCTAGTTTAACTTCAGGAGCCACAGGAGGCAGGAGGCAGGAGACAGGAGACAGGAGACAGCTTTGTTCTCCCCACACCCCACACCCCACTCCCCACACCCTTCTTTACAAAACTTCATCGTAATTTGAGCGCCGGAAAGGGCAATCCTTGGGCAATAGGGGAAGGGAAAGCGGGAAAATATAAAAAAAAGCTTAAATTTTCTATCTTGCTGCCCTTTATACCCTTAAAGCCTTGCTGTCTCTGATTTCCTGACGGTGAGAGGCTTTGAGCCATGTCAGGAATTGATGACCAACTCGATCGAGTCATTGTTAAGTGACCGTTACAAAAAGACAGCAAAAAACTTAATAATATGTAACAAACAAAGTTTCGACAGCAGTGTATAAATTTAACTTGAGGGGCCAAGATAACAGACAAAAGTTAAGCTGGATACTTGTTTAACCTCCTTAGGTGATTTATGAGAGAGCCGTGAAGTTTTTTCAGGTTTCTTGAAGTAAATCGCAACAATCACGGTCAAGGCTCGTCCAGACTCACCGTGAAATCCCTTAAGAGGGAAAATTTTAATTGCAAGCAAATCCCATTTAAATTTAGGAGATTGTCACAATGTTTGACGCATTCACCCGGGTAGTATCCCAAGCTGATGCTCGTGGCGAATATTTAAGCTCTTCGCAACTAGACGCTCTCAGCGCCATGGTTGCCGACAGCAACAAACGGATGGACTCTGTTAACCGGATCACCAGTAACGCTTCCACCATCGTTGCCAACGCCGCTCGTAGCCTGTTCGCTGAACAGCCCCAACTGATCACCCCCGGTGGTAATGCCTACACCAGCCGTCGTATGGCCGCTTGCTTACGCGACATGGAAATCATCTTGCGCTATGTTACCTACGCTACCTTCTCTGGCGACGGCAGTGTTCTCGATGATCGTTGCTTAAATGGTCTGCGCGAAACCTATGTAGCTTTGGGAGTACCAGGAGCTTCCGTAGCTGCTGGCGTAAGCAAAATGAAAGAAGCTGCTTTATCCATTGCTAACGATCGCAACGGTATCACCCCCGGCGATTGCAGTGCTTTAATGTCTGAAATTGCCAGCTACTTCGACCGCGCCGCCGCTGCTGTCGCCTAGTCCCTGGGGCTAGTCTCAATTAAACCGTAGGAAACTTATTGCAAGATTATTGGGAGATACCAAAAAATGAAAACCCCCCTTACCGAAGCCGTAGCAGCCGCTGATTCTCAAGGTCGTTTCTTAAGCAGCACCGAAATCCAAACTGCTTTCGGTCGTTTTCGTCAAGCTTCTGCTGGCCTCAGCGCCGCTAAAGTGTTGACCGAAAGAGCCAATTCTTTGATCTCTGGTGCTGCTCAAGCCGTGTACAACAAGTACCCCTACACCACCCAAATGCAAGGGGCTAACTTTGCGGCGGATCAACGCGGTAAAGAAAAATGCGCTCGTGACATCGGTTACTACCTCCGCATGGTGACCTACTGCTTAGTTGCTGGTGGAACCGGTCCGATGGACGAGTACCTCATCGCTGGTATCGACGAAATCAACCGCACCTTCGACCTGTCTCCTAGCTGGTACATCGAAGCCCTCAAATACATCAAAGCCAACCATGGTTTAAGTGGCGACCCTGCGGTAGAAGCCAACTCCTATATCGACTACGCTATCAACGCTCTCAGCTAGTCCAATCGAAAAAACTGCTGGTCTGGAAAGACAGGAGGTTGTTAGCAAAAGGGTTAGCAATCACCTGTTCTTCCAGACCTTGTTATATCCATCGTCAAGGCGGCCAGGTAATCGAACTGATCCTCCCCTAGTTTTGAGGGGTCAGAAAATGATCATTTTTTTGTAGGAGAACTTTAGTGGCAATTACTACCTCAGCTTCCCGTTTAGGGACAACCGCTTTTAGCGAGGTTGCTCCCGTGGAATTACGTCCCGATTGGTCCCGTGACGACGCACAGGCGGTTATTCGCGCCGTCTATCGTCAGGTGCTAGGCAATGACTATATCATGCGTTCCGAGCGCCTTACCAGTGCCGAATCCTTACTCTGCAACGGTTCGATCACCGTGCGGGAATTCGTCCGCGCCGTGGCCAAATCGGAACTGTATAAGAACAAATTCTTCTACGGTAACTTCCAAACCCGCGTCATCGAACTTAATATCAAACATCTTTTAGGTCGCGCTCCCTACGATGAGTCGGAAGTGGTCTATCACCTCGATCTCTACGAAAACAAAGGATTCGAGGCCGATATCGACTCCTATATCGATTCCGCCGAATATACCGAAAACTTCGGCGATAGTATTGTTCCCTACTATCGTGGTTTTGCCAGCCAACCCGGTCAAAAAACCGTGGGATTTACCCGGATGTTCCAACTCTATCGCGGTTATGCCAACAGCGATCGCTCTCAGATTGCCGGCAAAACCTCCCGTTTAGCGGTGGAATTAGCTCAAAACGGTGCTTCGGCAGTAGTCGGTCCCTCCGGTGGCAGCGATGGTTGGGCCTATCGTCCCTCTGCTCAACGCAACACCCCCAGTAAAGCTCTGGGTGGTAGTGTGGCCTATGGTGATGTGGGTAAGCTCTATCGCGTGGAAATTGCCGCTATTAGCAAACCAGGTTATCCCCGTGTCCGTCGCAGTAGCAAAGCGATTATCGTCCCCTTTGAACAGTTAAATAACACCCTGCAACAGATCAACCGTCTCGGTGGCAAAGTTGCCAGCATCACCCCCGCTAGTTTGAACTAATTTTCTAGCTTAAGATAACTAAAAGTCTCCCGGGCAGCCGTCAGGTTCACCGGGAGACTTCTTTCTAGGGAACTGACAGAAATTGAACCTCAGCAGATCGAGCAAACCTGTAGAATGAAAATAGTTCTATCGTTTTAATGCCTGTGACTGTCACTTCGATCGCTTTTGACTCTATCGATACTGCCTTAGCGGAAATCAAAGCCGGACGGGCTATTGTAGTAGTTGATGATGAGAATCGCGAAAATGAAGGAGATCTAATCTGTGCGGCCCAATTTGCCACCCCCGATCTGATTAACTTCATGGCAGTGCAAGCTCGCGGTTTAATCTGTCTGGCAATGACGGGAGAGCGTCTTGATGCTCTCGAATTACCCTTGATGGTGACAAAAAACACCGATAGCAATCAAACCGCTTTTACTGTTAGCATCGATGCTGCTCCCCACTTAGGGGTTAAAACTGGCATTTCAGCAGAAGATCGGGCGAAAACCGTACAAGTTGCCATTAATCCAGTCACTCGTCCCGACGATCTCACCCGTCCCGGTCATGTCTTCCCGATTCGTGCTAAAGCCGGTGGAGTCTTAAAACGCGCCGGTCATACGGAGGCAGCCGTGGATCTAGCTCGGTTAGCCGGGTTGTATCCGGCGGGAGTTATCTGTGAGATCCAAAATCCCGACGGTTCCATGGCCCGTTTACCGCAACTATTTGAATACGCTCGTCAACATAATTTAAAGTTAATCAGCATTGCCGATCTGATCAGTTATCGCTTAAAACACGATCGCTTTGTCCATCGGGAAACAGTCTGTGATTTTCCCAGTCAATTCGGCACTTTTCAGCTTTATGCCTACCGAAATTTATTAGATCAAACCGAACATATCGCTATTGTGAAAGGCGATCCCGCTCTCTTTGATGATCAACCTGTAATGGTACGAATGCACTCAGAATGCCTGACTGGGGATGCTTTGGGATCCTTGCGTTGCGATTGTCGGCAACAGTTACAAAGTGCCTTAAAAATGATTGAAAACAACGGTTTGGGGGTGGTGGTTTACCTGCGACAGGAAGGCCGGGGAATTGGTTTAATTAATAAGCTAAAAGCCTATTCTTTACAGGATATAGGATTAGATACGGTGGAAGCCAACGAAAGGTTAGGATTTCCCGCCGATTTGCGCGATTACGGCATGGGAGCGCAAATGCTCAACGATTTGGGGGTGAGAAATATTCGTTTAATTACCAATAATCCGCGTAAAATTGCCGGATTAAAAGGCTATGGTTTGCAAATAGTCGAGCGAGTACCTTTGCTGATCGAGGCTAATGATTATAATTCCAATTATCTGGCCACAAAAGCGGAAAAGTTAGGACATCTATTCCTACAAACCTATCTAGTCACCATCGCTCTCAGTTGGGGGGAAAATCCGCCGTCAATTTCCCAAAGATATCATCAATTAGAGAAATTACGGCAGTTAAGTCGCGCTAATCAATTATCTCTCCAAGAAGAAACCCGACCGGTAGCCAATGCCCTTTTTGATCGCGCCCCTTTGATCGTACATTTAGGTTTAGATATTCGTCAGGGTGTCAGCAGTAATTGGTATAAAAATCCTTCCCATCCTTATCTTTTGGTTATTGACAAAATATTAAATGACGTTAAAGATTGGTCGGAAATTGAACGCTTAGAATTTTTAATTTCCGACGGAGACGATTCGATGACGGGATTACAAATGAAACTCGATCGTCAAAAAATGTCCGATGAAGATTTCTTACAATTACCACAATTAGCTACCCAAATTATCTACAGTTTTACTCGTGAGTCAGCAAAAAATTAGTTTTCTATGACCAGAAAAGAGCGTAACAGTTATAATTAAACAAAGCTAGTGTAACGGGGAAAAACTATGACAACTCTCGACATTTTACCGGAAGTTACCTGTCCCCCCACCGATTTATGGAGTGATGAACCACCCTTGGAAAGTGATCTACATCTACAACAAATTACAATTCTGATCGGTTGTTTAGAAAGGTTATGGCAACAAAGAACTAATTACTACGCTTCGGGTAATCTTACCATCTACTATAACGAAGAACAACTAAAAAAACGTGATTTTTGTGGTCCTGATTTTTTTGTGGTTTTAGATACAGAAAAACGTCCCCGCAAAAGTTGGGTGGTTTGGGGAGAAGGGGGTAAATATCCCAATGTGATCGTGGAAATTCTCTCCCCATCCACTGCTAATATTGATCGCAATAAAAAGAAAAATCTCTATCAAAATACCTTTCGGACTCCTAACTATTTCTGGTTTGATCCTGAAAGTTTAGAACTGCAAGGATTTAGATTAATTGCGGGACAATATCAGGCTATTGCTGCTAATGAAAACGGCTATTTATGGAGTGAACAGTTAGAACTATATTTAGGCATATTTGACCGTAAATTGCGTTATTTTACCGTCGATGGTCAATTGGTTCCCACTCCCCAAGAAGCTGAATTAGAGCAAAGACAAGCAAAGGAACAGATTTTTTTAGAAAAGGAACAGGAACGAAAGGCAAAAGAACAGGCTATTTTAGAAAAAGAACAAGCTATCTTGGAAAGGGAAAGATTAGCCCAAAAATTACGAGAATTGGGCATTGATCCCGAAACTATCTGATTGATCAATATCTCTAAGTAGTTAGGTGTTAAAAATTGTCAGTTTCCCCCCTTATTAAGGGGGGATCAAGGGGGGATCAAAGACAAAATTTATCTTCTATTTAATAGGTAATTCCTATCCTAGAAATGGTGGTAATTTAACCTTATTTTTCCTGTCTTTCTAAGGCTAATTGTACCAACTTATCGACCAATTTATCAAACTCTAAACCGGTGGCTTTCCAGAGTTGGGGATACATACTAAAATTAGTAAACCCCGGCAGAGTATTAATTTCATTGAGAAACACTTCCCCAGTCTTTTCCACATAGAAAAAATCCACCCGCGACAATCCCGCAGCATCCACAGCTTTAAATGCTTCTACAGCCATTTCTCGCACTTGATTAGCAATTTTATCGGGAATATTAGCGGGAATCACCATACTCGATCGCCCATCAGTATATTTAGTTTCATAGTCATAAAAATCACTATCAAAAGTAATTTCTCCCACCAAAGAAGCTTGGGGATTATCATTACCTAAAACCGCACATTCGATCTCCCTTGCGGTTACTCCTGCTTCAACAATAATCCGTCGATCATAACTAGCAGCACTATCTAAAGCAGCCTCTAATTCTTGCCGGTTGCGTGCTTTACTAATACCCACCGAAGAACCTAAATTAGCCGGTTTAATAAAACAAGGATAACCTATTTCCTCGGCGATTTGATCGCACAATTGCGGAAAAACACAGGCATTTGACCACACTTGCGAGCGGGTTATGGCCTTATACTTAACTTGGGGTAATCCAGCGGCTGCAAAAGCAGTTTTCATGGCAATTTTATCCATGCCTAGGCATGAACCCAGTACCCCACTACCCACAAAAGCAACCCGCATGAGAGTGAGTAATCCTTGTAAAGTGCCATCTTCTCCATTCGGTCCGTGGAGAATTGGAAACCAGACCTCAATTTCGCTCACTTCTGGAGGAAATTGCCAGATATTGACTTTTATATTACTCTCAATAGCTAGGGGTTGCCCAGAGGTTAAAATTTGTCTAGCAGTTGCTGCCGAATGCCAACAGCCATTTTTATCGATATAGAAGGGGATAACGGCGTATTTGTCAAGATTTTCGGGGTAATTAAAAGCTTGCAGGATCGATCGAGCCGAATTGATAGATACCTCGTGTTCTCCCGATCGACCACCAAACAACAATCCTACCTTGATCTTATCCATATTATCCTCTCTAGACCCAGCTAGATCCTAAATTAGAGTTCAACTATCATATATACTATGGGCGGAGTTGACAATAGTTGCCAATGATTTAGATGCGGCTGTTCCTCGTGAGATAGGAGTTTTAACCCAAACTTTCGATAAATTAATTATCGCTCATGATGAGATGTGGTCGTTCTTTCCCTAAAAAAATCGATAATCACTTTGGAGCTATTCACCCCCCGAAATTGAGTGATTATTTAGCTAATTTTTCCAGTTTTTTCTTAGTTTTCTGAAGTTTTAAGGCTAAATTACCATGATGTTCGGGATAGTAAACGTGCAAGAATTCGATAAAATCCTCGATGGTACAAGGTTGATGAAATCCCCCTAAGTTACCGTGGAATTCTTGGTGAATTTCTTCTTTAATAGTCACCAAATTCAGATCTAATGTCGCTAGATGGGGATATTTCTGGGCAGAGTAAAGATGATGGACAGCGAGATTAAATTTATTATTTCTATCCGGTTTTTGCCCTGTCACCTGACAAGTGTTTTTATCTCTAGTTTTAGCTCGTTTTTTAGCCTTTTCAATCTCGATTTTTTGTTTGGTATCGTCATCTAGATTTTCCTGAATTTCTTTAAAGGCAAGAGGAAACTCCATTGCAATCATTTTACACATTTCTTGGCGCGATTTATTCGTCAAAGTTTCACTCATGGATTTAGAAATCATCACTATTCCACTTTCAGAGAACCAAAACTCTCTTTTTTCATCTTCGTAAAAATCTACTCCTAATTCTAGAGGTTTATCAGTTCTTTGCTGAAGATGATTCACGGTTTTATTTAGCTTGGTTCCATTAGTTTTTAAAATTCGCCGCAAACTCTGTTTATGAATCATAGGCCGTCCTTTATAAACTTGAATTTCGCCGGAGTCAGTGAGTTCAGCAAAAATTAATTTTCGTGCTAAGGAGCGACGAATTTTTTGATCGTGCTTAGTAAAAAATTCTCTAAATCTGTATATAATTCCTCGCTTTTCATTCTTCTCGATATAGGAAGCAATTTTTAAAGCACCTTCAAAAGAAAACACTCTAACTTTATCTTTTTTGTTGACAAATTGATAATCGACACCTTCAACTAAATCCCAATCATCATTAGGATCAGCATCAAAAATATCAACAATTTTTTCTAGTTTTTCAAGAGTAATAGAAAACCATTGAGCTAATTCGGTATCCCGGATCAGGAAGGTATTTGCTTTCTGAGGCATGATTATTTTATCTCCGTGGTGATAGATTTATACATCACAGTCAAACGATCAAAGATGTGAGAGTTTCCTGTTTCTTGGTTATCGGGATGATAGATCTTAGAAAGACGATAATAGGCATTTTTAATGTCTTCCTTGCTGGCAGTATTTGGATCAAGATCGAAAACACGATAGGGACGAAAATATTTAAAAATATTGATACCGTTGATACAATCTTTCCCCTGTTCGTAATCTTCTTCAGGAAGAATACCGATATATTTCCTGTAGATAACCTCCCAACTTTCTCGCTGAGATAAATTGATGTTATCAAAGGCTCTAGTAGCCATTTGAAACATACTCGATTTTTTTAATTCTGTGGTATTGCTAACCTCAAAATAGGCATAAACTGCCTGTTTAAGTTGCGTTAGAGTTAAAGGTTTAACTTTTGAGCTTGTGGTGGTGGTGGCTGTAGTTTTTGATTTAGTTAACGATGGTTTAGGAGACTTTTTACGGTGGTTTTTGATGACAAAATCGGCAAAATCTTCGAGAATACGACTTTCGATCGAGTATTGCTCACAGATATGACTAATCTGCTCTAAAATGAGCGAGTTAAGAGGATTAGTGGTCATAATTTCCCTAAGAAGCTGCAAAAAATCTAGCCTTTCCTATCAAGATGAAGTGTAGGCTAATTTGGTATGAACGACCGACGACTGACTCCCGAAAACTTCCTATCCTAAATTAATACCACAGCAGTGGCCACTTTGTCATGTGGTTAATAATCAAAAAAATTGCTGGCATATTATAGATCTAAGTCGATAATTGCAATGAAAACTCAAATCTGATTACTGATAAGTAGGTAGGCGTTAAAAGTTGTCAGACACCCCCCTTATCAAGGGGGGCTGGGGGGATCAAAACCCCCCTTATCAAGGGGGGCTGGGGGGATCAAAACCCCCCTTATCAAGGGGGGCAGGGGGGATCAAAACCCCCCTTATCAAGGGGGGCAGGGGGGATCAAAACCCCCCTTATCAAGGGGGGCAGGGGGGATCAAAACCCCCCTTATCAAGGGGGGCAGGGGGGATCGAACCTAAAATCCATTTTAAATTTAATTATAACCAGCTACTTAACTGATCACTGATTAGGTACTAAAGTATTTAGCGGTGGGGTGATAGGTAATAATGGCGGTGGTGGATTGTTCTGGGTACAATTGTTCGCTTTCGTCCATATACATCCCAATGCGATCGCATCCTAACAGATCTAGTTGCTTGTATTGGTCCTGAATATTGGGACAAGCGGGATAGCCGAAACTATAGCGAGAACCCTGGTAACGCTGTTGTAGTATATCGCGGATATTATCGGGATCGAACTCTGCGAAACCTAACTCGCGACGGATGCGGGTGTGGGTCCATTCGGCCATGGCTTCGGCGGTTTGGACAGCCATGCCGTGATAATAGAGGTATTCGGTATATTCGTTGGCATCAAAGAGAGATTTAGCGTATTCTGTGGCGATTTCCCCCACTGTCACCGCTTGCATCGGGAAAACATCGATAATACCGGATTCCTGCGGGGCGAAAAAGTCAGCAATACAGAGACGACGACCGGATTTCTGGCGAGGAAACTCAAAAATGGCGATCGGTTGCAGATTTTCGGGTTTTTCGCCTGCTTGTATCGATTCGGGATCGTAAATTAACAGGGAATTACCGGACGACTGACAGGGAAAATAACCATAAATTAATGTGGGGTTTAGTAAATTTTCCTTGACAATTTTCTCTTTCCATGCTGTCAGAATTGGATGAACTTTTTCCTGTAAAAACTGGTCGTATTCTGGCTTCGATTGGCTTTTGGGTTTGCGGAATTGCCATTGACCGACAAATAAAGCTTGTAGGTCCAAATACCAGAAAACCTCCTCGATGGGAATTTCTGCTGCCGTTAATATTTTAGTACCCCAGAAGGGCGGTGTTGGTCGGGAAATATCAACTGCCACCGCTTCGGACCGACGGGTATCAATAACTAATTCTTGGTTGACGCTGCCATCGGTAAAAATAGTATCGGGATTAACCTTTAATTCTTCGGCAACAACCGGGGTTTTTTCTGCCTCGGCAAACTTACCTAAAAAGCCTTTACTATCATCCCATTGACCGCCAGCTTTAGCGGGCATTAATTTATCCATAAAATGCAGGTCAGAGAAGGCATCTTTACCATAGATAACCTGTCCATTGTAGGTTTTTTGACAGTCATCATGGACAAATTTGGGAGTTAAAGCTGCCCCGCCAAGGATAACAGGAACGGTGATTCCTTTTTCATTAAAAACCTCTAGATTTTCCTTCATAAAAGCCGTCGATTTCACCAATAAACCGCTCATGGCGATACAATCGGCCTTATGTTCTTTGTAGGCTTCGATGATATTTTCTACGGGTTGTTTAATGCCCAAATTAATCACCCTATAGCCGTTATTGGTCAAGATAATATCAACTAAGTTTTTACCAATATCGTGAACATCCCCTTTAACCGTTGCGATAATAAAAGTCCCTTTGGCATTATTATCCCCCTCTTTTTTCTCCATAAAGGGTTCTAAAAAGGCAACGGCTGCTTTCATAGTTTGGGCCGATTGGAGAACAAAAGGTAACTGCATTTGTCCCGAACCAAATAACTCACCCACTACCTTCATCCCATCCAGGAGGAAAATATTAATAATATCTAGGGGTGGATAGTCCTGTAAAGCTTGCTTCAAAGCCTCTTCCAGTCCCAATCTTTCCCCATCAATAATATGCTGTTTTAAGCGTTCCTCCACGGGTAAATTAGCATTACTAGAGGGGTCTTTTTTAGTAGTTTTCCCCGCAAATAATTCGGTTAATTTGGTCAGGGGATCATAAACACATATATCGCCATCAAAACGACGATTATCATAGATTAAATCCCGACAAATTTGCTGATATTCTGGTTCAATTTTTGCCAGAGGAAGAATCTTATTGGCGCTGACGATTGCCCCATCCATCCCCACCTGCATCGCTTCGTTGAGGAAGACGGAATTTAATACCTGACGCGCTGCCGGATTCAACCCAAAAGAGATATTAGACACACCTAAAAGAATATGACATTCGGGCAGTTCTTGGCGAATTCGTCCCATTGCTTCGATAGTAGCCTTGCCATTTTCTCGGTCTTCTTCGATACCAGTAGAAATCGGTAAAGCTAGAGGATCAAAAAAGATTTCGTAGGGAGGAATTCCGTATTCTATCGCCGCATAATAGGCCCGTTTAGCTATCTGGAATTTTTTCTCGGCAGTGCGTCCCATTCCTTCTTCATCAATGGTTCCAATTACTACCCCCGCGCCGTATTTTTTCGCTAAATCCAAGACTTGATAAAAACGCGATTCCCCGTCTTCGTAGTTAGTAGAGTTGAGGATACATTTACCCCCCGCTACTTTTAACCCCGCTTCCATTTTTTCCCATTCGGTGGAATCTAACATTAAAGGTAGGGTGACATTATTAACTAAACGAGAGGCTAATTGGTGCATATCGCGCACCCCATCCCGGCCCACATAATCGACGTTGACATCGAGAATATGCGCTCCTTCTTTTACCTGAGCTTTCGCCATCGATACTAAACTATCCCAGTCTTCAACATTGAGCAGTTCCCGACATTTTTTAGAACCACTGGCGTTTAATTTTTCCCCGACAATCAGGAAAGAATTATCTTGAATATAGGGTTGGGTACTGTAGATAGAAGCGGCGGAGGGTTCATAATGATAATGACGAGATTTCGGAGTTAAACCCTGACTTAGTTCCGCTAAAGCTTGAATATGGTCGGGACGAGTACCACAACAACCGCCGATAATTTGTACTCCCAAATCTTCAATAAAGTGCATTAAAGCCATTTTTAATTCTACGGGAGTGAGGCGATAATGCGCTTGACCGCCGACATTTTCTGGTAAACCAGCGTTAGGAATACAAGAAACAATAAAAGGGGAATTTTCCGAGAGATATTTAATATGGGGTTTCATTAAATCTGGACCAGTGGCGCAGTTAAGTCCCAAAATATCAATTTTATAGGGTTGTAAAATAGAGACAACGGCGTTAATTTCCGTTCCTACTAACATCGTTCCCATGGTTTCCATCGTCACCGAAACCATGAGGGGCAATCGTTGACCTTTTTTCTGAAATACTTCTTCAATAGCATTTAAAGCCGCTTTAATTTGCAGGACATCCTGACAGGTTTCTACTAATAATAAATCTGCCCCGCCATCATACAGACCCTCTACCTGTTCCACATAGGCATTTTTGAGGGTATCAAAGTCAATATGACCCAAAGTGGGCAGTTTTGTCCCCGGCCCCATGGAACCCGCCACAAAACGGGGTTTTTCGGGGGTAGAGTATTTATTAGCGCAAGCTTTGGCCAGTTCGGCGGCGCTTTTGTTGAGATAATAGGCTTGATCGGCTAAATCGTACTCGGCTAAAACTATCGAGGTTCCCCCGAAGGTGTCGGTTTCAATCACATCCGCACCCACGGCTAAAAAGGCTTCGTGGACTTTCGCTACGGCGCTAGGTTTAGTATGGACAAGATACTCGTTACAACCTTCGTATTCTGCCCCACCAAAGTCCTCGGCCGTCAGATTTTGGCTTTGTAGGGAAGTTCCCATCGCTCCATCAAAGACGAGGACGGGATGCTTGGGACCGTTGAGGTAGTCAAGAAAGGGGCTATTCATAGAGAGATTTACTGCTATAGCATTTTGAAAGTTTATTGTAATACAGTTACTAGAAATCTGCTATGGTCGGCATTTCAGTTATCAGTGATCAGTTATCAGTGATCAGATTTGAGTTTTCAGTCGAGAAAGCCAATCAATCTAATTTTGTAGCACTAGACGGGCTAAACCAACTCCGGGATAATAATTACCGAGAATTTGTTGATAATCTAGGCCTTTTTCCGCTAATTTATAAGCCCCAGTTTGACTCATACCGCGACCACCGTGGGCCCAAGCGACAATTTCATCGGTGGCAGCATAAAGAGACTCGACTACACCCCCTTTATAGCTGAGAATCTGCCCAGCAGTGGCATTAACCGCCTGGTGAGTCGATTGATACTCCGAGCGAATGCCTTTATATACCTGCCAGCGTTGGGTATTGCCCAGATGAAACCAAGCATTAGCGGGGCGCATCATGTGTACTAGGGCATAGGAACGAGCGGCGATCGCCTGTGCCTTTAAAGCGTGCATTGGCGCAGTGGAGTGCATTTCACTCCCCACCACACTATAGAGATAGGCCTCTAAATTAACATGATTGACCACTAACAAGCGATCGCCTTGGGCAACCAGCAGCACTTTACCCCGATACCAACCATCATCCACATAAACTAAACCATCGGCACTGGTGGGCTGCACAAAAATCACCTCTGGCAGCGATAAATCGCCCATTTTTAAGCCATTGGCACCTGGAATGACCGGTAAACCCTCGTTAGTGGCAATCGTTTTTAAACCACGACCTTGGCGGTCGGTGATCACCGCCGGCCCGTTAACTCCAATCAAAACACTGGCCACATCCCTTTTAATCGCCACGCGAATTTCTAGGACCGGCGGCGTATAATTAGCGGGAACCGCTAAGGGTTGTCTAGTTACCGGTTTGGCCGCAGCAGCGGGGGCAGTATTAGGGGAAGTATTAGGGGACGTTTGAACCGATGGTGCTATTTTTTTCGGCGCTGAGAGGGAAGACTGAGGAGAGGGTGCTGATTTTGGAATCGCAGAAGATTGGGGAGAGGGGGATAGTTTCGGTGATGGCGCGGTTAAGGGGGCGATCGGAGATGGGATAATAGGAGCAGGGGAGGCAGCAGTCTCTAGATTTGCCTGGGGTTGCGGGGTTTCTGGTTTTTCCTTGGCTAAATAAGTTAAGAGAATTGGCGTAAAAGTGGCGATCGACAACAAAGGAACGGCACAATGGCGCAGCAGGGAAAAATAGGTACTAGCAGCAAATTTCACTTTAATCACACCATCTTTAATTTTCTTATCTAACTTTACCATTCCCCTCTCAGGCCGGGCAATTCTAGACAAAAACTCTCGTATTCTTGAGCTTGTCAGGACAAATCAGGCTGAAATAGTCAAGAAAAGCCGAAAAAATCCTGATAATTTTTATTTATGCCTACTGATTTGTTCCTTGCAGAGCAAATTATACAACAGAGGGAAATAGGAGAGTAATGATTTTGTAGGTACTGATTATCTTGATACTCAAATTAGTTGACAGAGATGTTTAAGGATTTTGAGAACTTCATATAAATCCCCCGGATTTCTCATGGCAAATAAACGAGAGGTTCCGTATAAAGGTTTACCGTCCCATAATAATTTAACAAATAAAAACTCGGAACCATTGGTCAACATTCCATAATTAGGACGGTTGGGATGAGGATTGACCATTAAATAAGCTAATAATTGCGGTAAACCTACTTCAACGGAATAAATAACCCGTTTTGATTCAATAATCATTACCCATAATTGCTCTTTTAGAATTAAAGTATCTAACCTTCCTTTAATTATTAAATCTTGATCTTCTGTAATAATTTCAACGGACTCTTCTGCTTTAATGTGAAAGGGAAATAGATAAAAGTTACCAATAAATAATAATGGGTCTAAAACCTTCATCCTCACCGAAGTTTCTAAAAAGGGAGGATAATTCAATAAGTTTAAATAACCTGTTTTGATTTTATCTAACAATTCTTTTTCTTGTTCAGAGATTGCTTCTAGGTCTTGCTGCCATTCCCCAAAAAAATGCTTATCTTCTATAAACTGTAGTTGAAAATGATTAATTAAATTTCTAAGAGTGACTTCTTTCGCTTGTAAAATTTGAACCATATTTACCTCCTTAATTAAGATTTACGTTAACTGAATTGATAGCCGCAAACACGCACCCTGCGCCCAAACAATCCCTACGCCCAAAACCCATCCTAACCCTCCAGCAAACCCCGCACCTCCTCAATCCCAATCCTCAAAATATCAGTCACAGCAACGAAAATATCCTCATCAAACCGGGTTCGTAGCGATCGTGAATTGGGATTCTTAGTTATTTTAATAAGATTATTTCAATTTGATCAGGTTAACGGTAAATGAATAATTTGGTTTTCATATTCATTGTCAAAAGAGCCTTTAGCAATTACAATTAATTCTAACAAATTATCACCAACACTTAAATCTTGATTGAGAATAAAAATTCCAGGAACATGACGATTTTGCCTGAAGTGAGCTATTAAATGAACGGGCATAGAGGCACGATTATTTGTCACTAAAATAAAACCCATTACCTCACACCAAATCAAAATTTCTGGATCTAATGTACCTAATTTTGGTGTATCTGGTTCACCAACTACTCGAATAATGATTTCTGGTTCTCGGCGACGCAATTGTTGAGGATACACCGAATTAACATTTTCATCAATTAAATATTTCAGTGTCATTAGCTTTCTGCTTGGCTGTTATTTCAGCTTTCAATTTTCTCAGTCGTTCAACCACAGGCGGAGGATTTTTTTGCTGTTCTTCTCGCATTTTTCGCCCCCATTCTAGCCAGTCGGCGATATATTGGCTCACTTTTTCTTTTTCATGAAGATAATAAAGAATCGTCGCATATACCTGTTCGAGGGTTAAAGATGGATAAGTATTAGCAATTTCTTCGGGAGTTTTGGCTTGGTAAATGAAATCGTGTAAAATGGTTTCAATACCGACGCGGGTTCCTTTTAGCCGAATATCGTTAGGAGCAAGAAAATTAAAATAGTCTTCGAGTTGCATGAGTTACCCTAATTGAAGATTCAAACTTAACTTTATTTTTTAAGTAAAATTGTTATCTTAATTATACTTGATCGTTGCCGAATAGTGCGATCACATTGGGTTCTTAATTATTGACCTCTCCCCTGAACCCTATCCTACAAGGAAAGGGGAGAGAATTTAGCGAAGAGAGCTTCGACTACAAACTGGGTTTGTTGTCAAGGCTCTCGCCCGAACAAGTTTAACCTGTTTTCTTTAGATAGTGAGAAGCTAAATGGACATAACCCTATTGCCCAAATTGGGTAACTTATCTAGAATAAGTATATGAAGAGAGGAGGAGACGTGATGGAGTATCAGAATTTTTCGCTCATTAAAGAAGATATTCAGGCTGATGCTTGCGGACGGATTAGCCTTGGGACTGAATGTAGCAACCGTCACTATCGAATACTGATGAATGCAAGCGGGGAGCTTCTTTTGGTTCCCATGGTGGCGATTCTGGGGGGAGAACTATGGGCTTTTCAGAATACTAGGGTCCGCGAGTCGCTCAAACGGGGACTCGCAGAAGCCCGCACAGGAAATTTCGCTGAAGAAACAGTCAATTTAGGCGCTATGCTTAAGTTAGCTGAATCTATTCCTGATGAAGTCGAGGAGTAAATGAGTTTCTCTAGCGACTAAAAACGCTATACTCTTAGTAAATTGTCAGCAGATTATGAATAAATCAGTTGAATTAATTTAAATATCGAGGAAGCTAGAAAGAATATGAAAGTTTTTATTAGTCATGCCTTTACTGAGGCTAAGTTAGCTAAGAGAGTTGCTGATTCTCTCAAAGAAGATGGCTTTCAAGTTTGGGATGCTGCTGAAATGTTACCCGGGGAAAACTGGGCTAATAACATAGGTAAAGCCTTACAAGAATCTGAAGCAATGATAGTCTTATTAACACCAGAATCACTGAAGCCTTTTAATGTTGTTTCTGATATTAGTTATGCAATTGGAGAAGAAAAGTATCAAGGTCGTATCATTCCTGTTATTGTCTCTTCCTCAGATAATTCAAACCTAGAACATATTCCTTGGATTCTCAAAAAATTTCCAATGATTTTCGTCCCTAATCTTGAACAAGACAATCAAGAATTGAAAGAAATTACACAGGCACTTAAAAATACGACAAGCTCCGACGGACTGACTCATGAGATACACCACTTTTAGATTTGGCTTGTCTCATCCCAAGCTATGCTTTGTCTAATTTTAACTATAGGTATGAGATGATTCCCCAAGAAGCTTTTCTTTCCCATTCTAGCAAAAATCGAGAGTTTGTCTCTCATTTGGCCAATGAATTACGCCGTCATGGAGTTCCCGTTTGGTATAGTGAAACTAATATTTTAGGCGCACAGCAATGGCATGATGAAATTGGGAAAGCTTTGAGGCGATGTGATTGGTTTATTATCATTCTCTCTCCTGATGCGGTCGATTCTATGTGGGTAAAGCGAGAACTAATTTTTACTTTACAGGATCAGCGTTTTGAAGATAAAATTTTGCCAATTCTCTATCAACCTTGTGAATATACAAAACTTTCTTGGGTCTTACCTAGCTTCCAAATTATTAATTTTAATGATAATTTTGAAGAAGGATGCCGAGATTTGCTTCGTGTCTTTGGCTTGGGTTATATCTATATCTAGTGGTGGTTTGTAGCGTAACAAACCAATTTTATGAAGATGGTGCGTTAGGGTTCAATGATAATTTAATCATTAAAACAATATCACCTGTTTTCATGGTTGATAAGTAGTCGTGCAAAATTAATTTCCTAGTGAAGATAGGCAAGAGGCAAGAGGTGGTTAGATATGTGTAATTAATTTTGCTTAGGTACTTATTCTGGTTTCATGGTTTTATTATCGATAATGTTTACTTTCGTTTTTACCCGTAAAAGTCCTCATTTAGAATCTGTTCAGGTGTGAAAGGACAAGCGAGGGGATACTCACTTTCTTGGGGAATACGAATACCAAATTGAGCGCGTTTACCCTGTTTGATGGCGACTTTACGAGCGCTGGAATAGGCTTGTGTGATGGAGATTAAGAGATAAGATTTAAGAGAGGGAGTCTTAAGTAAATCATCTTGAACGCGCTGGCGATGCTCATCTACTGAATTATACCAACTTGCTTTCATTGTCTCAGGAGCATCATGCTGTATCTTTAATTTGAGTAAGTGAATCAACAGGACCATTAAGTTGCTCTCTAAGGCGCGTTTCTCTGACTTACCCAAATCTTTTAACTCCTCAATTAAGTTTTCTATATCCAGTTGTTCAAACTGTCGATTCTGTAATTGATGAATAGTTTGCTCAATCCACAACTGAAGATCTTGTTCGTAAAGTGTTGTGGGATTTTCTTGAATGTCCGATTGTTTTAATAAGTTCATTTGGCTTTCATTAAGTTAACGGTAGATGAATAATTTGGTCTTCATATTTATTATTATACTTGATCATTACCAGATATTGCGATCACATTGGATTCTTAATTATTGACCTCTCCCCTGAACCCTATCCTACAAGGAAAGGGGAGAGAATTTAGCGAAGAGAGTGCAACAACAAACTGGGTTTGTTGTCAAGGCTCCAGCCCGAACAAGTTTAACCTGTTTTCTTTAGATAGTGAGAAGCTAAATGGACATAACCCCATTGCCCAAATTGGGTAACTTATCTAGAATAAGTATATGAAGAGAGGAGGAGACGTGATGGAGTATCAGAATTTTTCGCTCATTAAAGAAGATATTCAGGCTGATGCTTGCGGACGGATTAGCCTTGGGACTCAATGTAGCAACCGTCACTATCGAATACTGATGAATGCAAGCGGGGAACTTCTTTTGGTTCCCATGGTGGCGATTCCAGAGGGAGAACTATGGGCTTTTCAGAATCCTAGTGTCCGCGAGTCGCTCAAACGGGGGCTCGCGGAAGCCAGCACGGGAAATTTAGCTGAAGAACCCGTCGATTTAGACGCTATGCTTGAGTTTGCTGCATCTATTCCTGAAGAGGTCGAGGAGTAGGTGAGTTTTTCTTTACGACAGACACAGGAAGCTCGAAATACTCTATCTGAATTGCGAGCAGAAGCGGAACAGGCTCAAAAGACTCGCCTAGCTCAAGGTAGGACAAAAGCATCGAAACAAGAGGGTCTCTACAAACAGGTAACAAAAGCCCTCAAGCTCCTCAGTACAAACCCAAGACATCCGGGACTAAAAACCCACGAATTTAATTCCCTCGATAACCCTTATGATGCAACACAGAAGGTTTTTGAAGCCTACGCCCAACAGAATACACCGGGAGCCTATCGAATTTTCTGGTGCTATGGACCTCATTCGGGGGAAATCACCATTCTCGCTATTACACCTCATCCGTAGATCACAACATTGTAGGGGCGAAGCATTCGGGCGATAACCTATCGCTGAAACCGTAGATTTCCTATCCGAATGCTTCGCCCTTACTTTTTCAGCAAGCCCGAAATAGTTAGCGCTGAAGCGCAACAACAAGCCAGGTTCGTGAGGGAGTGAGGGAGGATCATCACCCCATCACCCCCCCATCACCCCATCACCCTCTCTTTTTAAAGCCAGATTTAGTATTAGGGGGGAGTTAGACCAAACCCCGCACCTCCTCAACCCCAACCCCCAAAACAGAAGCAATACCGACAACAATCTCCTCATCTTGCGTTTGCCGATAAAGAGCAACAAGACTAGGCAAAGAAAAGGTTTGTACCCTGTAACCATCGTTAAATTCTGCCCAAATTTGTAAGGCTTGCAGGTAATAACTTTTGGCTTGGCTCAATTCCCCAACTTCTTCCGCTACCCTTCCCAAATTGTGCAGGGTGCTGGCTTGGGAGTAGCGATCCCCATATTCAATCTTGATCTCAATAGCTTGCTGGAAGTAGCTTCGGGCTTGCTCCCATTCCCTCAATTCTTGCGCTACCACTCCCAAATTGTGCAGGGTTCTGGCTTGGGAGAAGCGATCGCCATATTCAATGGAGATCTCAAGAGCTTGCTGGTAGTAGCTTCGGGCTTGCTCCCATTCCCTCAATTCTTGCGCTACTATTCCCAATTGTCCAAGGGTGCTGGCTTGGGAGTAGCGATCCCCATATTCAATCTTGATCTCAAGAGCTTGCTGGTAGTAGCTTCGGGCTTGCTCCCATTCCCTCAATTCTTGCGCTACGTTTCCCAAATTGTGCAGGGGGTTGGCTTGCCCGTAGCGGGCGCCATATTCAATGTAGATCTCAATAGCTTGCAGGTAGTAGCTTCGGGCTTGCTCCCATTCCCTCAATTCTTGCGCTAAATATCCCAACTGGTGCAGGGTGATGGCTTGGGAGAAGCGATCCCCATATTCAATCTTGATCTCAAGAGCTTGCTGGTAGTAGCTTCGGGCTTGCTCCCATTCCCTCAATTCTTGCGCTAAATATCCCAACTGGTGCAGGGTTCTGGCTTGCTCGTAGCGGGCGCTTTGCGTGCCTCCGGCAGCGCCATATTCAATCTTGATCTCAAGAGCTTGCTGGTAGTAGCTTCGGGCTTGCTCCCATTCCCTCAATTCTTGCGCTACCATTCCCAAATTGTGATAGGCATTTCCCAATGAATAGGCTTTTTGTTGCTCGTCCACCCCTTGGAGATTTTGAGTTAATTCAATAACTTTTAGATTAGTCTGTTTCGCCTGTTCATAGTTTTTTGTCTCTTGATAGGCGAGGGCGAGATTGCCCAAAGCCCCGACAATATTACCACCGATTATCCCAGTTTTAATCTGTTCAGGATAAGTTTGACAAGCTTGACAAACACTCTCGCATAGTTTTAGTTTGCTACTAACATCATTGGTAACATCAAAATAATTATTTAAGCAGAAGAAGATCCCAATATCTTCCTGCTTTTCCAAACAAATCTGCAACGCATTAAACAGATTTTCATACTCCCAGCGACAGAACAATATCCCTAACTGCTTCTCTTGCGGATTTTTGGAATCTAGTAAGTTCTCATAATAACCTGCCAAGTCTCGGTAATGATTCTTAAAACCCTCCCAAATTGCTGCTTGTGTCTCTGGTGCTAATTCCTTTAACTTCGTCTTCAGGAAGTAGGGAAAAATGGGCTGGATAGTCAATAAACTCGGCATTTCTTCACTCATCGGCGAAAGCAAACCCCAATGAATTGCTTCTTCTATCGCTGCATCAAATTGGTCAAACTGATAGCCTTGTAAAGGTTCTAATTGCTGTAGTTGTTGGCTATAATTAGGAATATCAGATCGATCAATAAACCCACTAAAAGGCGCTAAACAGAGTAACAACTTCTGCGCCTCCTCCGACAAATTACTGTGGGAATATTCCACACATTTGATGATATTATTAGTCTTATCCTCATCCCCCACATTAACCAACTCCGCCAACTGTAACCCTTGCCAAATCTCCTCCGGTGACTGTCGCTTCAGATTCGCTAATACCACTTCCATCGCCAACGGATATCCCGCCAACAATTTCATCAAACGTTTAAAATAATCATCCTTTTTAATCGCATTTTTCCGACTCTTCGCCTGACGTTCTAAGATTCTCTCCGCTAATTCAGTTCTCGACTCTTGGTCTAATCCTTGTAAGGGATAGATATTCTCCTTAAAAGTCCTGCGTTGCAGCCAACTTTCCTCACTGCGAGAACCCAAAATCACCTTCGTCTTTCCCCCGACCAAATTCTTGAGAAATTCGGCGATTTCTTCCCTCTCATTCTCCGGTAAAGTATTCTGAATTGCTAACGGTTGTCCCGTCACCGACTCCAGATTATCTAAAATGAGAATATACGCCTCACTGCGGAGTTTTTGTTCTAGTTTCCTTACCCGCGCTTTCAGGTTCATCGCTTGGAAACTCGCCTGTTCAAAGCGATTATAAATTCCCTGACCGATTTCATGGACAATCTGTTCTAATGTCCAAGCTTTTCTATCATAACCAAAATAGAAAATATGGGTCGCCCAGTTGGTTTTCTGCCACCATTCTCGTAGATAATTGAGTAAGGTAGTTTTTCCTGTCCCTCCCATTCCTTTGAGTAAAAGGATATTATGTTTCAGCAGCGCCTTTTCCATCTTGAGAATTTCTAAATCCCTGCCGACAAAGCCGTATTCTGGTAAGGGAAAGACATATTGATTGCCGATATGTTCCCAGTATTTTTCCTCCTCTTCTGGAGTAAATGGACGCAAATTGAGATTAATTTTACCGCGACAATAAATCACCGGTAATAACCAATCTTCTAAATCTATTATCGTATTATAATAGGCGCGGCGTTGCTTATTATTGAATAACTCTAACCGTCCTTTTCGCATCGCTTCCGTTAGGTCTTTTCCGTTCAATAATTGCTGATAAATTGGTTTCATCATCAACTTAGCTGCAGAAACCGTCACCGAATATCCCATCGCCACCACTGCTTGCATTCCCGCAGTCATCAAACGACTTCCTAAACTGGTTTCCCGATAGTCTTCTGATTCCTGGGAAATTTGCTTTGCTGACTGACAAGCATTGAGAATACAAATAGGGATATTTTTCCCAGTGAGTAAATTCGCTAATTCCGTCGCTTCTACCGGAGTCGCTTGACCTTTTTCTTCTCCTTCCAGAAACAGAAAAGCTTTTACTCCCTCATATTCTGCTAAATCCTCCAGTCCCCATCCCCTTTGATAGCGCCAAGAATCCCCGTGAACCTGTCTTTGGTACTGTTCATATTCCATTAATCCGCCATGAACATCGAAATGAATAACATGATAGTATCCTTCTCCCTTCTCATCCAGATGTCTGGTTAGTGATTCATAAGTTCCGGGACGCAATATATCAATTTTTACCGGTATTTCACTACTATTTACCAGTTCTACCAAAGGACGGGAAATCGTGCGATAGTTAACATCAGATTCCTCATTAGGACGCGCAATCACCACCAGAAGATTGATAGTAGGATAAGTGGCCATTTGCACCGGGACAACTGTAGCCCCTCGACGCTGGCGGGAGATGATACAATCTATAGAAAAGGGACGCGGTAAATCAGGATCTTTCAGCGCTTCCCAATGTAAAGCTTGAAATTCTGGCGACTGACTTTCGATGATAATTTGCAGTTGACTTAACTGCTTTCGCAAGTCTCGATATTCCCCATAAGCATTTAAATTACTCTGGAAAACCTGTTTAAATAGGTTTTCGCCATAGTTTTGGACACTGTTGGCGGCTTTTTGCGCCTTATCCGTCTCTAGCGTCGGAAATACTAACCATTCCTCAAAGTACCATTCTAGGTCTTTTTCTTCTTGGTTAGTAAAGGGGTCAGTAACCGTAATTGGGTAGCTGTTACCGCTATCAAAATTGAGAGTAGCAGTAAAGCCACCATCGTTAATTCCTTCTTCGCGGATGGTGAGGACTAACATAGAGATAAGTTGAGAATTGTTCTATTACAACTCTTCAGCAGTTTAACGGTATTATACTGGAAAAAACCTATTGCTTTGAGCCTATGGATGTTCGAGCGGCAGTTGCCCTAGAAGCGGGAAAACCCCTAACTATTGAAACGGTAAAATTAGCCGCACCGCAAGCGGGGGAAGTGTTAGTAGAAATCAAAGCCACGGGAGTTTGTCACACCGATGCCTATACTCTCTCTGGGGCCGATCCCGAAGGCTTATTTCCCTCAATTTTAGGCCATGAAGGGGCCGGAATCGTGGTAGAAGTGGGAAAAGGTGTCACTAGCCTAAAAGTGGGGGATCATGTTATTCCCCTATACATTCCCGAATGTCGTCAGTGCGAATACTGTCTCAGCTTTAAAACCAATCTCTGTCAAGCGATTCGTCTTACCCAAGGTCGGGGAGTAATGCCGGATGGAACCAGTCGTTTTTCCCTCGATGGTCAGCCTCTTTATCACTACATGGGAACCTCGACTTTTGCTAACTATACCGTGCTGCCGGAGATTTCCCTAGCCAAGATTCGCCCCGATGCTCCCTTTGAAAAAGTCTGTTATATCGGCTGCGGAGTCACTACAGGTATCGGTGCGGTGATTAATACCGCTAAAGTGGAACCGGGGGCAAAAGTGGTGGTTTTTGGTCTGGGAGGTATCGGTTTAAATGTTATTCAAGGGGCCCGTTTGGTGGGGGCCGATATGATTGTCGGGGTCGATATCAATCCCCAGAAACAAGCTTTAGCGACCAAATTCGGGATGACTCATTTTGTTAATCCCCAAGAAATCGAGGGGGATTTAGTGGCTTATCTGGTGGATTTAACTAAAGGTGGGGCCGATTATAGTTTTGAGTGTATCGGCAATGTCCAGATTATGCGTCAAGCTTTGGAATGTTGCCATAAAGGTTGGGGTGTTGCCACTATTATCGGTGTAGCCGGGGCCGGCCAAGAAATTAGTACCCGTCCTTTTCAATTAGTCACCGGACGGGTCTGGAAAGGTACGGCTTTTGGTGGAGCGAGAGGTCGTACAGATGTACCAAAAATAGTCGATTGGTACATGGACGGCAAGATTAACATTGATGATTTAATCACCCATGTTCTACCTCTGGCAAGGATTAACGAGGCTTTTGACCTGATGCGCCAAGGGGATTCTATCCGCAGTGTGATTACATTTTGAACAGGGATAATGTTAGATATAGTTAAGAAACACTTGACAAACTTTTAACTATATGTATGCGCCAGTTTCCTGACTCTCTTTAACTTACTATAGAAGCGATCAATCTTTGTGTCCTCTGTGTCTGGAGTGGTTCCTTCCACTCCCAGTATTTACTCCGATTTTGTTAAGATATATTGCAGATACCCTGAACTTTAGTAAAGAGAGGAGCTAAATCACCTAGTATTGCGTCTTTTTCAGTAACCAGTGACCAGTGAGAAGACATCAGGAAAGTGCTATTTAAAACTACTCACTTAGAACTCAAATCTGATAAGGGACTTGCGCTTTGATAATGTACCTTTTGGGCGAACGCAGTTCGCCCCTACATTGTGGACAAAATCCGTTACTGTAGGGGCGCAAAGCTTGCGCCCTCCGATCGATCAGGTTTGCTGATCACCCTAAGTAGGGCGAGAGCCTTCGAGATGTTAGGGACTTGCGCTTTGATAATGTGCCATCTGGCCGGTCTAATTCTTCTACAGAGCGATTTTCTGGCTGGGATATTATTCCCACGCAAGTCCCTAACTGATGACTAATAACTTTTAAATTTTTAACTTTAAGCAAATGCGTAATAGCGGACTCCTATCAAAAACCAAAGTCAAACTGAAACGGAAAAAAACGCTCACCTCGCCGACGCGGCCAGCACCGAATAAATTACAGAATAAAATCAAAGATAAAGAGCGTCTAGTCGGTCGTCAGCGTCAGTCATGGCTAATTATGGGATTAATTAGCCTTGTCCTGCTAGGAGGAGTTGGCTCGCGCTTGGCCTATTTACAACTGCAGCAAGGACAAATTAACCGAGAAAGGGCAGAAAATAATCGGATTCGCATTCTTCCCAAACCTCCAGTCCGGGGCAACTTATTCGATCGCAATGGCAAAGTTTTGGCCACGGCCCGTTTAACCCATGCGGCCTATATTTGGCCCAAATCCCAGCGTAATCCCGCTCAAAAACTCAATCTTGACCGTTTAGCCAGTATTTTAGGCATTCCCAGAAGCGACCTAGAAAAACGCATTAACGAAGCGGACGAAAACCCCTCCACCCTGATCCGCATCGCTAGGGGTTTAACTCCGGCCCAAATTATCGCCCTAGAGGAATACAAGGACGAATTAACCGGCATTGAAGTGGACGTGGAATCAGTGCGCTACTATCCCAATGGTAAAATCGGGGCGCATATTCTCGGTTATACTGGGGAACTAACCCCGGAGGAATATCAAGCCAAAAGACGACAGGGCTACCGATTGGGAGATGTCGTCGGTAAAATGGGTGTAGAAGCCGCCTACGAGTCAAAATTGCGGGGAGAATGGGGAGGAATGCAGTTAGAGGTCAACGGATCGGGACAAGTAATCCAAATTCTCGGCCAAAAAATTGCTAAACCGGGGCAAGATGTCACCCTGACACTAGATTTAAAACTCCAAAAAGCCGCCGAGGCCGCTTTAGGAAAACGCAAAGGTGCGATCGTGGCGATCGATCCCCGGGATGGTTCCGTGCGGGCCATGGTCAGTTATCCTAGTTTTGATCCTAATGTTTTCTCGGCCCCAATTACCACCGCCACTTGGAAAAAACTACAAGCGGAGGGCAACCCGTTTGTTAACCGCGCTCTGCAAGGATTCCCCCCCGCTTCCACCTTTAAAGTCGTCACTGCCACTGCTGGCATGGAATCGGGTAAATTTCCGCCAAATACGGTCTTAAATACCTTTGCTGCCCTTTATGTGGGGGGGACAGCTTTCGGAGAATGGAATCACGCCGGTTTTGGTCCGATCGGTTTTGTCCGGGCCATGGCCATGAGTAGTAACACTTTTCACGGTCAAATTGGTCGCGGGGTGGGGGGACCGACTTTAATTGCCACGGCTCGGCGCTACGGTTTCGGTCAGAAAACTGGGATAGAATTAGCGGAAGAAACTCCGGGGTTAATTGCCGATCGCGATTGGAAACTGCGTAATTTTAAAAACTGGGATTGGTCGGTAGGGGATACGATTAATATGTCGATCGGTCAAGGATTTACCCTAGCGACTCCCCTACAGGTAGCTGTGATGTTTGCTGTCCCCGCTAACGGCGGTTTTTTGGTGAAACCGCACCTTTTACAGGATGCCCGGGATGTTAAGGAATGGCGCAAGTCTTTGAACATGAAACCTAGCACCCTAGACACCCTGAGAAAGTCCCTGAGAGCCGTGGTAGCGGAAGGAACGGGGCGGGCCCTATCAGACCCCGCTTTACCGCCTGTAGCGGGCAAAAGCGGCACAGCAGAAGCACCTCCAGGCAAGTCCCACGCTTGGTTTGGAGCTTTTGCACCCTTCGACAAGCCCGAAATTGTCGTGGTCGCCTTTGCGGAACATTCCGGCGGTGGTGGTGGTAAAGTGGCCGCACCTATGGTACGTCAGGTAATGGAGGCTTATTTTAATGTCAAACCCAAAGAAGAAAAACCCCGGCCGAAGCCCTAGAGACCTGTGGCGGTAAGCGGCACACAGCGCACGGTAATTCCCGTGGACTTTGCGATTTTTTGCGCCCAAATCGCCAATATTTCAGCGTTTACGGGTTTGAGAATTTGCATTCCGTCGCCTGCGCTGAGGGGATTATTACCGCGAGTTTCTAATTGTCTTTGTCTTGCCCGGGGACGGGTCGGGGTGTTAAGTTGAATTTCATCCGGTTGTAGCTGTTGCATCAAATCGATGTATCGGTCTTGATCTTGGGGCGACCAAGAGGCCAGTAGCATGGTTTGAATTGCTAGTTTTCCCGACCATTCTTGGCGCAATTGTCTTAATCCCCACCAAAGCTCCTGCCAATCCAGACCGGAGACCGGACGGTTAACCCGTCGCCATTGGGCCTCGGAAACAGCATCGATTTTAGCGGCGACGATATCAGCTTTGCTCAAGTCTTGACGCACTCGGGCATCTCCCAAGAGGGTACTATTGGTTAAGACCGCCACCGGCCGCCTGGTCATTTCCTTGACGGTGGCCAGTATTTCCCCTAAATTGAGGGCGAGGGTGGGTTCCCCGCTACCACTGAGAGTGACTATATCCACGTCCCAGGGGGCAAAAGCACTTAAATCCCTGCTAATTTGTTCGCTGGTGATAAAAATTCTTCGTTGCTCGGTTTTTTGCTCAATTTCTCCTAACTGACAGTAAGCACAGTTAAAGGAACAGGTAGAAACTAAACCAATCGGATCGATGCCCAAGGAACTGCCGAAACGCCAAGAGGCAACCGGACCATATACGGAGCAGAAATAATCTTGGCGAGCAGTCATCGAAAATACCGAAAGAAGACGGAGAGGGAGGGATTCGAACCCTCGGTACGGTCTTACGATTCGTACAACAGATTAGCAATCTGCCGCATTCGACCACTCTGCCACCTCTCCAAGATGACATTATTTTAGTCTAACATAAAAGGCCGATTTTTGGCAAGTAATTTTTGGGCAGTTAATCGCCTAAACGACCATCCTCCATATTGACAATGCGATCGGCGATGTCGAAAATCCGGTTATCGTGGGTGACAAGTAAAATCGTGCAACCTTGTTCTTTTGCCAATTTCTGCATGATTTCCACCACATTGCGCCCGGATTGTCTATCTAAGGCTGCGGTCGGTTCATCAGCGAGGACTAATTTGGGATGACTGACGAGGGCGCGAGCGATCGCCACTCGTTGTTTCTGTCCCCCAGACAAATTTTCTGGGTAATAATCGACTCGGTTTCCTAAGCCAACTGTTTCTAAGATCGCTTGTGCTTTGGCGTCTAAATCTTCATGAAGAAATTCTTCATGAAGTTCCAGAGATAAGCGAACATTTTGTTTAGCAGTCAGAAAACTCATTAAATTATGTGCTTGAAAAATATAGCCAAGTTGTTTACGAAGCTGGGTTAATTGGTTTTTGCTTGCTCCATATATTTGTTGTCCCAAAATTTTGAGACTCCCTTCTTGAGCGGAACGTAACCCCCCCATCAGAGTTAGTAAGGTAGTTTTGCCGGAGCCGGAAGGACCTGTTAAGATGACAATTTCTCCTAGATTAATATTAAGAGTAATATCAAATAATACCTGTTTACGCAGTTTTCCTTCGCCAAAATAGTGATTAAGAGAATTGATAGATATAACAGGTTCTAATGAAGTTACAGATTCAATTTGCAGCATTTCCATAGTTGTAACTATCCTCGAAACTAAAAAATATCCGCTGGGTCAGCAGAACGCAGTTTATTCATGGCGATCACTCCAGAAACAGCACACATAGTAATTGTCAATATTAATACCATTACAGCGCGTCCAAGTTTCATCATAATTGGTAATTGAGTAGCACTTGAACCAACTTGATAGAGTCCTAAAGACAGGAAAAAGCCGGAGATATAACCCAAAATAGCTAATAATAAGGCAGCTTGCATTAAGACACCAAGTAAGTAGCGATCGCTGTAACCCATAGCTTTCATAGTAGCGTATTCTGGTAGATGATCTGACACATCAGAATAAAGAATTTGATAAACAATCACAATACCAACAATAAATCCTACTATCACCCCTAAACTAAAAATGAAGCCGATTCCTTGAGTGCTCCAATAATGAATTTCATTTTGTGCCAATTGAGATGGAGTAAGTAGTTTTACATCTTTGGGTAAATTTGCTGTAATTTTTGCTTGAATTTCTTGAACATTTACTCCCGGTTTTAATTTAATAAGACCCATAGATATTTGCTCAGGTTTATTATCAGGAAAAAGGTTAAGAAAAGTTGAATCACTGGTAATGACATTCCCGTCAGTTACAAAGGAAGCTCCTATATTAAATAAACCAACTACCTCTACAGTTTTATCATTAACTTGGATTTCTAGATTTTCTTGCTGTTTGAATAAATCAGTAATTGGTCCGTATTCTGGTCGAGAACTTTGGTCAAATAATACCCGATTAAGTAGTTTTAATTTTGTTTGATTTTCCTCAAGTTCTACTAAGGATAAAGGTGGGTTAACTGGATCAATGCCCCAAACTAAAATAGTACGATTAATCTCAGTTTGAGGATTACGCCATTGAGCAAAACCCATATAGATAGGCAACACTGATTCAACTTGTTCATAGGCGAGGGTTTGAAATAATCGCTCTCTGGGAAATTGTTTAACTATGTATAGGGTTTGAAACTGAGAGTTAACTAAGACTAGATCCCCTTGTAAAAGTTGATAAGATTTTGCGGATCCATCAAACAAAGCATCTAACATTCCTAGTTGGAAAAACATCAGAATATCAGCAAAGGCAATTCCTGCTATTGCGACGAAAAGACGAATTTTTTTCTTCATTAGCTGATGCCATGCTAAGGGAGTTTTACGGAACAGTTTCTTGGGCATATACTGGCTCAATATTAAGGGTTTAGGAATTAGGATTGTCAACTTGTATTTCCACTTGTACTTGCAAATTAGTTAAGCTGGCTACCCGTTGACTATCTTGAGAATTGAGACGAATTTTGACTTCTATGACTCGGCGATCTAGATTTTCTCCTGGTTGACTACTAAAGACATTTTGCCGATTTACTTGTAAACCAATTTGAGAGACAGTACCCTTTAATTTACCCGAAAAAGCTTGGCTAGTAATGACAGCTTGTTGTCCCAGTTTCACTTTATCAATATCAGTTTGATACACCTCTGCTACAGCCACCATATCATTTGTTTGTGCTAGTTCTAGCAAACCAGAATCACCAATTTTTTCGCCAACTCGCGTATGAATTTTGAGAATTTGTCCGTTAATAGGACTCTTGATATAAACTTGATTTAAGTTCGTTTGTGCTTGTTGTAAATTAGCCACAGCATTATCAACTTCTGCTTGCGCTATTTGTAGATCAACTGGACGAACTTCAGCCACTTGATTAAGGGTAGCTTTTGCTTGTTGAATTTGCTGTATTCCTGTTGCCTTAGTACGCTCTAAGTTAGCTTGAGCTTCGGCGATCTGTTCTTGATAAGTGGTAATAATACGTTGTAGATCTGCTTGCGCTTCTTTGAGACTTTCTTGCAGGGTTTTTTGATTGAGACACTTACTATCATAATCAGAACTAGATACGACTCCATCTTGATATAACATCTGATAACGTTGACATTCAGTTTTAGCATTTTCTAGTTCTGCTTGTAAACGGGCAATTGTCGCTTTTTGTGTGGCTTTTTCTCCCTGTAACTGTGCTTGTAGTTTGGCTATAGTTGCCTTTTGCTCTCTAGTTTGTCCCTCTAAATCAGCTTTAGCCTTTTCTACCGTCGCTTTTTGAGCATTAATCTCTCCAACCTTTGCCCCTGCTTTAACTTGAGCTAGACGCGCTTGAACTACTTTTAACTGTTCTTGATTTTGTTTAACTACTGATTGTAAACGGTTACGAGAATCTAAAATCGCAATTATTTGTCCTGTGACTATTTTATCTCCTTCTTTAACTAATAATTGTTCTACGCGATCGCCATCTAAAGGCAAGGGAGCATCTAGACGGATAACTTCACTTTCCGGTTCTAATCTTCCTAATGCTGCTACTTTAGTAATGGGGGGCGTTGTTGCTTTTGATTCAGAGGGCGATGAATTATTCCATCTGAGGGGGAAAACTTGATAAACTACCCCCACACTGGTGATAGTTGTAGCAGCAATAGCAATGGCTAAAATCCAGCGTAAAGGATGAGAATGCTTGGATAATGAATCATTTTTCATAGCTATTTCTTCCGTTTTGTTTTTGCTCTAGATAACTGGTAATCATGTTTTTGAGTAAGATACCCTGCTCAGAAAAAGATATGGTTTCTCCCTCAAATAGTCTTACCAAAAGTAAACCGTGAAGTAGGTTGACAACTAAATTAACAACTGTTTGATCTTCTAAGTGTAAATAATCTCTAATAACCTCTCGAACTTTTTTGTTAGCTTGTTTTAAAATCTCATTTTCAAAAAACTCTTGAGGCTCTTTTGTTCGATAAAAATCAATCCAAATTAGAATTTGTTGACAAAAGTAATCTTTATTGTGGTCTACAAATTCCATCAGTGTAGCTATTCGCTCTGACAAAGCACCAGTATCTTTCGTCGCAGATTGAAAGTTAAGAGTATCTTCCTGTGTTTGCTCTAAAACCAACTGTAAGAATAAAGCTTCCTTGCTCGGAAAGTAGTGGTAAAGTGTGCCGGTTGAAACTCCAAGCTCTTGAGCAATTTGGCGCATGGTGACAGTGGCATAACCTTTTTGTGCGAACAGGTTAAAGCTCTTGCTCAATAGTTCCTTACGGTATTGCTGGTGATCTACGACTTTGGGCATACTTCGGCTTCCTCAACTACTGATTTAATTATACCATACATCCGTTATAAATAAACTCATCAGTTATAAGGCTTTGAGCAAACATAATGTACTTATAACTGTCCTAGTCCGAGTGCCAAACAAAAAACACCAAGAGCAAGCAAAGATAAACTGAGTAGGATATTTAATCGGATATAGATCCAGTTTTTTCGTCGACTCAGCCAAATTTTTAATCGTCTTTCTTGCCAAATAGCTGCAAAATTTAAAGCGATAATAGGCAAGGTATAAATCGTAGCATAAAGACCTAAGTAAAATGGTAAAAACACGAAAGGAGTTGCTAGTTTTCTGATTTCAATAATAGCCAGAATCAGTAGGAATGCTCCTGGTGTCTCCGCGAGGGTTGTCGCGCTACCAAAAGCCAAGAATTTGAGTCGATTTGCGTAATCTAAGGGGGGGAGAGAGTCCCACCTCCTTAGATTTGGAATTTCCTTTCTATGACACCAGCGATATAATCCATAAGCACTGACCATCCCTCCAACAAGAATTAACAGCCAGCCCCAGTTAACAGAAGATAGGTGTTGTCTCGATATTATCTCTTGCAGTTCACTTAATCCGAAGTAAAAAACGAATGATTGAACCAAAGTAGTCAAGAAAATACCATAGACGTAAGCCGAAACTCCCCCAGTCCCCCGATACAAAAATATCAGGATAGCGATGGCAATAGGGGTGGGATTGATGCTATCAATAAAAGCCAGCCACAAAATGGTCAAGGTAAGCATTGGATTAAGACTAGAAATAGGATTGTAGTGTCCCTCGACGACGGATATCCAAGGTAGCGCAGTGGAAAGAGCCACCGAAAGGCGCGTAATTCATGAAAGGGCAGGGAATTGGCTCAAATCCATGATCTTTGAGAAATCGAATCATCGTTTCTTGATGTTTTTCAATGATTACCCTTTTTTCATCAAGCATTAATACATTCATGCTAATCCATAAACTACACATACTAGCATTGGCATTGAAAAAACCTCCTGTGACAATATCGGGTTTAGGAGCAATGAGAATATCCCAAGATTTAAAAATGTCTGGGATTTTAGCAACATCAATATAATCTGGGTTCACTAATAACTTTCCAGGAGCCAGAGGCATGAAACTAGAATCAATGTGCATTGGTTGTCGGCATTTACTTTCGACTCTATGAATATTAAATTTATCCCCAACATGGCGTTCTAGCCATTGAATTCCCATCTCATTTGTCACGTTACTTCTCGTAACAAAAATGTCCTTACCACAGCGAATAAAATCCGCCGCATCAAAGACAGGTTCGCATTCCGTGATTACGTAGCGAATCGGTTCCCCTTCTTGAGGTATCTGATAGTTGCGATCATAGAGTCGATCGGTTAACTTGGGTTTAGGTGCGGCAGTCCATCGTGCACCTTTTTGAAAATATTCAATTAATAATGTTTGGTAAGCGTGGAGTTCAAAATATCGAGAACGCCATGCCATCGGGGTTTCAATAATTTCGTCTCCCAATACTAACAAACCATCTCGCGGACAGGCAGTACATAACCCTTTTGATTTCCAATCAGGGGTTTTGTAGGTCACGCTAAAATCCATAACATCGGGACGACGGACGGTAACTCCTTCAGATTCTAAAATATGGATGAAATGTTCTAAATCCTTACTGGCTTCTTCTATTAAAAATTTTGGATAACGTCGGCTACCAAATAACATCAATATTTTTGATAAACTTTGAGGAATTGTGGCGTTAACACTAAGATGATTCGGGGGAAACATCGCATTATCCAAACTTCCAACGATTACCTCTTCTAAAGGATCCCATTCATTATAAGAGTTGACAGTGGCGTTAAGAGTTGAGCATTTTTCTGCTTGTAAATTATTGGCAATCATCATTTTTCTCCTTTTTGTTTTGTGAATCGGGTAAGTTACCCTTTTTTTTCAGTTTTGTGATGGTAACTTAATTGACAGAAGTTGGATATTGTCGGCTTTAAAATTGATAGTGATCTCGGGTTTTTTTGAGAGCTTCAACAAAGAGATTAATATCCTCATCAGTATGCTTATTATTGATCATTAATCGGATTAAAGCTTTGCCACGTTCTACGGCAGGATAACGGAATATAGGAATACAATACCCCATTTCCAGTAAATCTCGTCGTACTTGTTCAGCTACTTCATCCTCACCAATAATAATTGAAGTAATATAGGATGGTGTATCATTAAGATGAAAACCTAAATCAATTAAATTTTCTCGCAGTTGTAAACAACGCTTGAGATAATTATCCATGATCTCCGGATGACTTTCCAAGTAGTTGATAATTTCCAGATTAGTCGCTGCTGTTGCTGGCTGCATTGTAGCCGTGAATAATGAAGTCCCTGAAAGAATCTCAAAAGATTTAACAAATTCTTCGGGTCCACTGATTGCTCCGCCTTCAATTCCCACTGCTTTAGAAAAAGAAACCATAATAAAAGTGGCTCTCTTTAAAGTTTGATATTCCTTATAAAAAGGTCGATTAGGATTACCATAAATCATAAATCCATTGGCATCATCAACATAAGATAAAGCCCCATAACGTTCACATATATCAAGTAATTGATCCACAGGGGCAATGCTTCCATCCGAAGAATATACCGTTTCAAAAACCACAACAATTTTAGGGGATTGAATCGTTTTTAAAACTTGTTCAAGGGAGGAAGGATCATTATGTTTGAAAGCGAAAACCTGAGAACCAAATTTTAGTCCAGATAGGGGATTCCATAAACTCCAGTGACAATCTCGATCCAATACAAAGACCACATCATGGTTATCTATTGTTACCGTTTCATCAAATCCAAAAGAACTGGTCATGGCATTCATAAAACCGATGTTAGCTAAAGCCCCAGTTCCAAAAGTTAAGGTATATTCTTTTTGCCATATTTCGTTCATCTTTTGTTCAAGTAAAATATGAGGACGGCAAACTCCTTGAGTAAGACGAGAACCCCCAGTGGCTAATCCATATTGACGGGTATTTTCACAAAACATATCAATGAAATGCTGTTCTTGTTGTAATCCCAGAAAATTAATCCCTGATAAGTTAATCAGTTCTCGTCCATCCCGTTTAATATGAGAGCCACTCATCCCATCCATAACCGGAATCCCTCCATAAAGAAATCCGCTGGCTTCAGAGTCTTCAAGAAATTTTTTATTACCCCATACATGGGATTTTACCGATTTTTGTGAGGCTGATTTATCTCGGATGAGTTGGCTCAAAAGATGACGCTTTTGAGAGGAAGAAAGTTGATTTAGAGTATCAATATTTGTAGCCATGGTGAATTTGTCTCCTATTTAGATAACATCGAACTGAGTAGAGCATCAACATCTTCATCACTAAGTTGATCTATCTGTTTCAACATCAGTTCTGATGAATGGTCAAAATGAGTTGGTAAAGAGTTCTGGGAATTAGCTGATGGTTTATCAGAAGAAATTTGGTGAGTTTCTAGGATTTGCTCATTCAGAAGTAGGGCTAAACTGGTAACAGTAACACCCTCAATGAATTTCACTAGAGGAATTTCAACTTCCCAATCGGTATTTAACCGATTCTTCAATTCAACAGCCATCAAAGAGTCAAAACCTATATCTTGTAAAGGCTGCTCAATATTAATCTGAGAGAGTTCCAAACCGAAAATCTGCGCCACAGCATTTTTAAGATAATTTATGAGCCAATCAAGGCGTGAGTCAGGATTCAAGTTTTGCCATTGGCAGACCAGCGTATTTTGTTTTACTTGTGGCATTTTATCTCCCTGTTCTGGGGAGGAAGCTAATTCCTTGAATAAGGGAGGTTTCGCTCCTTTATGACTATTAAGAAACTTAGACCAGTTGACAGGCATAACCGCGACTTGTCCAGCATTTTGCCCTAATAGTTCCTCTAATATTTGTAATCCTTGTTGGGGTGAAATCATATCCAGTCCCTGAGTAGCAAAACGGTCTTGTGAATAACTATCAAGACGGGTAGCCATTCCCCCTTCAGACCAAGGACCCCAGTTAATACTTAATCCGGGTAGTTCTAAACTCCGGCGATAGTGAGCTATAGCATCCATGAACGCATTAGCTGCGGCATAGTTACCTTGACCCGGTGAACCCATTAATGAGGCTATGGACGAGAAACAGACAAAGAAATCTAAAGGTAGATCCCAACTAAAACAATGTAGATTCCATGTTCCTGTTATTTTGGGAGCCATAACACGGGTAAAACGTGGCCAATCTAGTTGTGATAAGAGTCCATCATCTAACACTCCTGCTGCATGAACAATTCCACGCATAACGGGTAAGGATGCTGTAATTTTCTGGAATAATTTTTGAACATCCTCTTGTTTAGAAACATCAGCCTTGATGATAACTACCTCAGTTCCTGCCTGTTTCCATTGTTCAATCAATGTGATAGCTTCTGTATTTGGTTCACTTCGTCCGGTGAGAACTAAGTATTTAGCACCTTGAGAAACCATCCAATCAGCTACTTTTAACCCTAATGCTCCTAAACCTCCCGTAATTAAATAACTGCTATCAGAACGGATTGTTTGCGCTTGTTCTAAAACTGGCAGAGAAATCACAACTTTACCGATATGTTTGGCCTGTGCCATATATCGAAATGCTTCTACTACTTGCACGATGGGGAACACTTTGTAAGGTAAAGGTTTGAGAGTTTGTTGTTGAAAATGTTCCATCAATTGATTGAGCATTTGTGTGATTAAGTTCGGGTCTTTTTCGGCTAGTTCTAATAGATCAAAGGGATGATAAGAAGCTTCGGGGCATTTTTGCAAGACTTGGTTTTCATCCCAAATCCCAATTTTGCCAATTTCAATAAATCGCCCTTTTGTGTTTAATACGTCAAGACTCTTGGGAATAAATTCACCATTTAAGCTGTTGAAAACGATGTCAACCCCTTTATTTTGGGTAAGAGATAGGATCTGATCAGCAAAATCTAGGGTGCGGGAGTTCATTACTTGTTCTACCCCTATAGATTTCAGGAATTGAGACTTACTCCCACTAGCAGTGGCGAAAATCTCTGCTTTTACCTGTTGAGCGAGTTGAACGGCGGCCTGTCCTACCCCACCGGCGGCGGCATGGATTAACACGCGATCGCCCGCTTGAATTTTGGCTTGATGATGTAATCCGTAGTAAGCTGTCAAGAAGGCGATAGGAAGAGTAGCAGCTTCTTCAAAAGTCATATTAACGGGTTTAGTTGCTACAAAAGCAGCGTTTACGGTGACAAAACTGCTCAAACTACCTACGGCCATAGCGGCAATGACTTCATCCCCAACCTTGAAATGAGAAACTTTTTCCCCTACTGCGACGATTTTACCAGCACATTCTCCACCAAAGGGGATCTCAGTAGCAGAAGAAATCCCTAACTGTTGGGTATATTCTTTCAGAAGTCCTAGCGCGTTAAGAACATCTCGGAAGTTAAGTCCAGCCGCATAGACCTGTATCTCTACCTCAAGTGGCCCTGGTTGGCGACGTTCAAGGGGTTCTAGGGTCAGATTTTCTAAGATCCCATAGTTTGATATTTTAACTTGGAATGGTTTAGTTCCCAGTTGATTCTCAACATTTAGGGATTGAGCGCTATGTCGCACCAGTCGAGAAACATGACGGATTTCTTGACGATAAATAACCTGATTTTCGCTGTCAGGAGCTAATATTTCCGCTAAAAGTAGGGATTGGTTAGCATTGGGTGATGCTTCTAAATCCACACATACACATTGTAATTCTGGATGTTCTAGGGCGATCGTTCGGCCAAGTCCCCATAAAGGCGCTTGTTCAATAGCTAAGGATGTGTCTGAGGGTTCTAAAGTTTGTGCACCTTGAGTAACTAACCAAAGACGGGGTAAATTTGTACCTCGTTTTTGAGTTAAAGCTTGAACTAGAGACAAGACACTACCACAGCCTATTTCTTGCGCCTTTTGTAAGGCTTCTAGAGATAAATCTGTAGATGAATTATTCTCACAACTCCATAAATGAACTATTCCTTTTAAGGGAGGTTTATTTTCTAAGCTCTCTTGGAAAAGTTTGGTAAAATCATCGGTAACAAGAGGATTAACTGTATAACTTTCTGGGTTTAGCTTTTGATAGTGAGAGCCAACAGAAACGATAATACAATATTCACCTAATTGTGTTAGTTGATTAGCTAAAGATGAACCCATTCCATCACCCTTGGTAAACAGTAACCAAGTGCCAAGATTTTCTGCTCCAGTTAAAGGTAAGTTCAAATCACGGTTTTGTGGTCGCCAGACTATTTCATATAACCAGTTTTCTGTCTCCTCTTTTTGCACAACTTGCCCCAGTTTTTGAGAACTAATACGCTTAACTGATAATCCTTGAATTTCGGCAAGCAGTACCCCACTGTCATCAAATAAATCCACATCTGCGGTGATGGTTTGGGAAGGCTCAGAAGAGTCTTGATTTAACTTAACTCTACTCCATAGATGAAGGGGTACAGAACCATAGACTTGATATTGCTTTAAACCCACAGGTAGGTAAGCATCGCCAGAGTCTTCTCTTGATAAAGCCGCCCCTAATACTTGTAAACTAGCATCCAGTAAAACGGGATGTAATTTGTAGTTACAAGCTTCATTAACTAAGGATTCTGGTAACTGAATCTGTCCGAGAGCCATTCCTTCATACTGCCACAGGTCTGTAATGGCTTGAAAACTTGCTCCGTAGTCCATTCCTCGTTGTTGTAATTGTTGATAATAATCTTCAACATTTACGGATTCAAGAGAATCAATTGATAAGTTTTCTAAGTTGACTGGACTGGGTTGAGTAATATCTGTTACTTTGATAATTTTACCCAAAGTATGAAGTGTCCAAGAATCGCCAACAGGATTAAGACTAAAGATTTCAAAGGTATAAGTCTGGGAATCTTGAGGAGTCAGAATTAACTCGATGTCTTTGACTTGATTACCCTCGAAAAATAAGGGATGCTCAATCTTCACATCTTCTAGGCTGATTGAGTCGGATTTAAAAACATTGATCCCGGCGACAAGAGCCATTTCTAAGTAAGCAGTAGCAGGGAAAATAGTGGTTGCTTGAATCTGATGGTGTTGAATATAATTGGGACAATCTTGACTGATTTGAGATTCAAAGATAATTGGTTTTAGTGGCAAATGTAACCGTTTTCCTATTAAAGGATGAAGATGTCCATTGCCATGGCTAGAGTATAACTCAAATTGCTGAGTACCCTGAGGATTGTTGTGAGAAATATGTCCTTTACCATTGGTTGACTCAACTCTTGTAGTGGAGCAGTCGGACAATATACTGCCATGGCAATACAATTGTCGGCTAAATTGATAAGTTGGCAGACTCAAACGATGATAGGAATAATCTTTTGAAAATCCAGTCCAATTTACAGGTGTTCCTTTAACATATAATTCTGCTAAACTTTGTAACATTTGTTGCCAATCTGATTTTCTAGATCGCAAACTTGGCAACCATACTCCCTTGCCTTCTGGAATACAATGACTTCCCATTCCTATTAAAATGGGTTGGGGACCAATTTCTAGATAAACCTCATAACCGTGGCTCGCTAGTGTATTCATTCCTGCGGCAAACTCTACGGTCTGGCGAATATGATTTACCCAATAAGAAGGCGTAGCTATTTCGGCTGTCGCTATTTTACCAGTGACATTAGAAATTAAGCTAATATTTGGTTTTGAGTAGGTGATTTCTCGGGCAATTTTGGCAAACTCGGTCAATATTGGCTCCATCAAAGGTGAGTGAAAAGCATGAGAAACTTGTAAGGTTTTTGTCTTCACCCATTCGGTATCTAAATTAGCGACTACTACATCAACGGTTTGACTGTCCCCAGAAATAACAATGCTAGATGGCCCATTAATAGCAGCGATAGAAACCTGTTTTTCATAAGAAATAATGGCACGTCTGACAGTTTCTTCGTCGGCAGTAACTGCCACCATTTTACCGTTAGACGGTAATGCTTGCATTAAACGACCTCGATAAGCGATGAGTTTTAACCCATCTTCAAGACTGAACACCCCGGCAATGCAAGCGGCCACATATTCTCCTACACTATGACCCATAACTGCACTAGGTTCAATACCCCAAGATTTCCATAATTGAGCGAGTGCGTATTCTATGGCAAATAAGGCGGGTTGGGTGTAAGCTGTTTCATCTATGGGTGAGTTCTCTCCCTCTTGAGGATAGAGAATAGATAGCAAAGGTTTGTCTAAATAGATACTAAGAATCTCTTGACAGTGTTCAAGGGTTCTACGGAAAGTAGGTTGAGTCTCATAAAGTTCCCGGGCCATATTGATATATTGTGACCCCTGACCTGTAAAAAGAAACGCAATTTTCTGGTGCTTCTGGTGCGATAGTTCACCGGTCAAAATTCCCCCAGCTTCTTTGCCCTCAATAATAGCCTCTAACTGGGATTGTAATTGAGTTAAAGACTCAGTTTGAATAGCTAAACAATGATGAAAATGCGAGCGCCCCACATCAGCACTAAAGCAAAAGTCTTGTAAGTTGATTTGCGGATTTGCTTGAAGATAATTGTGATAACTTGATACTAATTCTCGCAAAGATGACTTAGTTTTAGCGGTAATAGTCAAGATAGCAAGAGATGGTTTATTTTGCTCTTGCTCCAAGGTTTCTGGAACAAATTCTTCTAAAATAACATGAGCATTAGTGCCACCAAAACCAAAAGAAGATACCCCAGCTAATCGCCCTTTTTTACCCTTTTTCCAAGGCTGTAATTGAGTAGGAATAGATAAGGAAGTTCCTTCTAGAGAAATATAAGGATTGAGTTTTTGCAAATGAAGGTGAGGAGGAATTTCACGATTTTGTAAAGCGAGGCAAACTTTAATCAGTGCGGCAATTCCTGCGGCTGCTTCGAGATGACCAATATTAGTTTTTACAGAGCCGATCCAACAGGGCTGATCTAATTGACGATCCTCCATTAATACTTCTTTGAGAGCATTAAGCTCAATCGGATCCCCTAAAGATGTACCTGTACCATGAGCTTCCACGTAGCTAATATCTTTGGCGCTTACCTGAGCTTTGGCTAAGGCTTTTTTAATAACAGCTTGTTGAGCTTGTTTATTGGGTGCAGTTAGTCCATTACTGTGACCATCTTGGTTAACTGCTGAACCGCGAATAATTGCATAAATGCGATCGCCGTCTTGAATAGCCTTCTCTAGGCGTTTGAGGATAACCACCCCACAACCTTCGCCCCTTACATAGCCATTAGCACGTTCATCAAAGGTTTTACAGCGACCATCAGCGGCTAACATCCCTGCTTTTGAGAAATTAATAGTTAATTGGGGAGATAGCAGCAAATTTACCCCGGCTGCTAATGCGAGATGACATTCCCCATCTGTTAAGCTCTTACAAGCTTCGTGGACAGCAACTAACGAGGAAGAACAGGCCGTATCTATAGCTAAACTAGGCCCATGGAAATCTAGAAAATAAGATAAACGATTAGCCGCCACACAAAAAGCGTTACCCGTGCCATAGTAAGTGCCTATAGACTCATTATCTTTAGATAACAAGCGAGCATGATCATCACTACTGATGCCAACAAATACACCTGTTTGACTCCCTGCTAAAGTTTCGGGGGCAATACAAGCATTTTCGAGAGCTTCCCAACTAACTTCTAAGAGAAGTCTTTGCTGGGGATCCATTTCCACTGCTTCCCGAGGTGAGATGCCAAAAAATTGAGGATCAAAATCATAAACATTATCTAAAAATCCACCATTTATGGGGTTTAAATTGCCCAGTTCTTGATGATTCCATCTTTGAGAAGATAATTCTGTTATTGCATCCCCTCCTTGGCGTAATAGTTGCCAGAATGCGTCTGGAGATTTAGCTTGAGGAAAACGACAGCCAATACCGATAATAGCGATCGGTTCATTTTGAGGTTGTGATGAGGTTTTTTGAGCGACTGTGGATGAAGTTGTAGCTAGAGCTTCAGAACTTAATCCATTTAGGGCTAAATAGTGAGCAACCGCATGAATGCTAGGATATTCATAAACCAGCATAGGAGATACACTTTTACCCAGCCATTGCTCAAGCTCTCCCGAAAGACTTACTGCCGCTAAAGAACTCAGTCCATAACTTGCTAAGTCTTGTTGAATATCTATTTTTTCTGGTGCTATTTGCAAGATCTCTGCAACTTTTTTAATTAGCCACTCTTCAATTGCTTCTTGAGTATCGGACACAATTTGATTCTGACTGACCTCAGAGAATTCTTCAACAACCTGATAACTTTTGACTTGTTTTAGCAGAGAGTTAATATCTGATTTAAGCTGCTTAAATCCCTTCTTATGTTCAGGATTTTTACTCCAATCCCCAATCACATTAAGAGTTCCTGCTAGAAAACTAGCTCGGCAAGCTTGACGTTGAATCTTGCCACTAGATGTCTTGGGAATACTTGCTGTTTTCAGCAGTGCCACGGCATAAACATCTAGTTGATGTTCTTCGGCAACAGAGCGAATAATTTGCTCAATTACCGCTGGTGAGTCTAATTTACGCAGATAGCTTCGTTCGACTTCTTGAACAACTACTAGCCTTTCTTGACCAGCAATTTCCACTGAAAATACTGCTCCACACCCTTGCCGCAATCCTGGGTGACTTTTTTCGACGGTGGATTCAATATCTTGAGGATAATGATTACGTCCTTGAACAATAATTAAATCCTTGATTCTTCCTGTGATAAATAACTCACCAGCCAGTAAAAATCCTAAATCTCCTGTCCGCAGAAATGGCCCAACCTGGGTATCAGCTAAATAAGCTTTGAAAGTTTCTGCTGTCTGTTCGGGTCGATTCCAATAACCCTGAGCTACACTGTCACTAGATACCCAAATTTCTCCTATTTCCCCATCTCGACATTCAGTTAAAGATTCAGGATTCACAATTACAATTTTTTCTGATAACCAAGCGTGACCACAACCAACTAATAATTGAGCATTCGGGTGTTGAGAGTTAATAGTAACGGCACTATTTTCTAAAAGAGCTAATTTATCAACTGCTGCAATCACAGGAGATTGGCTTTTAATTCCACCCGACACAAATAGAGTAGTTTCAGCCATCCCATAACAAGGGTAAAATGCCTCTCTCTTAAAACCACTATCAGCAAAAGTATTAGCAAATTTTTCTAAGGTAGCTGCTCGAACAGTTTCGGCCCCAGTAAAAGCCACATCCCAACAACTTAAATCCAGATTTTCTCGCTCTTGAGGTTTAATTTTATCAGCACATAATTCGTAAGCAAAATTAGGACCGCCACTACTGGTAGCGTTGTAGCAAGAAATAGCCTGTAACCATCGGAGCGGTTTTTGGATAAATGCTTCTGGGGGCATAATCACACAAGGAAATCCGACGTACACTGGTTGTAATACGTTACCAATTAGTCCCATATCATGGAATAGTGGCAACCATCCTACACCAATAGTTTCGCTTGTATGTCCAAAGGCAGAAGCAATCAGTTTTTCATTATAAAGTAAATTTTTATGACTAACCATAACTCCCTTAGGCATACCTGTGGAACCAGAAGTATATTGTAGGAAAGCTATGTCCTCTAAAGAAAGATTCGGTTTTTGCCAGTTTTCTGCTTGCTTATCCGGGATGTTATTAGTAGCTAGGCAAGGTACTGTTATTAACTCAGGGTCACTCGAAAATTTTTCCTCAATAGTATTTAATAAGGATGTAGTAGTTAAGGCCAGTTTGGCTTGGGCATCTTTAGTTATTGCTTGTAGTCGAGAGAGCTTTTGATTACGTCGGGGAGGATAAACGGGAACGGCAATAACACCCGCGTATAAACAGGCAAAGAAAGCAATGATAAATTCTTCCTCCGATGGATAGAGCAATAAAGCTCTTTCTCCCGGAGACATTTGTAACTGAAGTTGAGCCGCCAAAGCTTTTGCTTTTTGCTCTAATTGCTGATAAGTCAGTCTGGCGGTTTCTGTTTCTCCATTAGCCAAAAAGATATAAGCTGTTTGCTCGGCTTGCTGCAATGCTCTATGGTTCAAGATATCTACAAAAGTAGAAATGTCCTGAAAAATTTCGCCTTTAGATTTTGATTCTACAGATAAACAAAGCATTTTTTCCTCTACAACTGATTTCTGAAGTTCTTTTAACATAAAACTAATTACAGGGCAATCGCACGCACTTCAACATAACCTGACAATTGAGAATGGCAAAAAGTTTTGCTGATACAGGGTTTTGGGTTTTGACCGAATATTTGCTTTAGTATTGCTTACGTCAGGTTTATGACTGTTTCGTTACAAAGCAAAAGTCTGAAACGTTTGCATGGTCAATGGTTGAGGCCAAGCTGTATCTGTCAAGAGGTCTTTTTATGCGATTACCCTATCCCTCCTCTGGGTTCACTTTACCTAAACTCAATAAAGACTGCTTACTGTTTTTTATTTTTACCGCTCCTATTTTTATCTTAGCGGCTTACCCTAAGTAAAAATACTCAGTTAAACAAAATTTAATTATTTAATTGTCAAGTCCAGTAGTAATTTTGTAACCGTTCAGGAGAGGTGTCAAGCCGCCAGTGGCATTGACTCTGTGGAAGGACTCTCTTGGGACAGCAGAGAAGGAGAAGCACTGCCTTTCTTTCCCAGGGGCGCGAATCGCTTCGGTCATAAGGTTCTAAGCACAATTAATTACACATCTGAGCCGTCAGCCGTCAGCTTTTTCAGTGATCAGTAAACAGTGATAATTAGGGTTTGCGGCAAAAAGTTGGCTCTTCTCGACTTTGTGTGATAATTTTTGCTTATGGAATCGTGAAATGCTTATCGGGTAACACTTTTAGGACTATTTTGTCGAAGAAACTATCAGTATAGACCTCGTTTCCACACAGAAACCAGAAGAGCCAAAAGTTTTTCTTGGGGGCAGGGTGTGGGGTGTGGGGTGTAGGGTTTTACCGATTTTCAGGTGGTCAACTACCTAATTTTCAGGGAAAAAGTACCTGAATTTTCCCCCTGATCACTCCCAGTCTGGTACTTTTTGATTGACAAAAAGTCTAAAAGTCTTACCCAACAAGGTTTTTAGATTTATTCAGCCAACCCTAATTACTGTATATGGAAATCGGCTGTCCCTTTGCCTGTATGCTAGAAAGAGGAGCTAATTCGTTATTGAGCGAGCTTTTTCGCAAGGATTGACAGTATGGGTAATATTCACGAGCAGTTATTAGAGGAATTAGCCGAAGTGGAGTGGAGTGACTTGATCCCCCATGCTCAAAGGGATGCGCTGATCCTGGTTTCCGATTCCCTCAATTTAATCGAAGTGGCAGAAGCGATCGCTGGTGATCAGGTTGCTCAAGTGCAGAATTGGATCGGGGAAAAACTACTAGAAAAACCGACACAAGAGCAGTTAAGTGATTGGAATTCCCATCCCGATAACCTTTTTAATACACTAATCGTGCAACCTTTTGTGTTAATTCAGAGCATAGCTTAGATAAAACCAAACCCCCCAATCTTGTCGGATTGAGGGGTAGGAAAGAATAATCCTGGCATCGAGCTATTGTCCCGGTCGGCAACCCGACAAGTATCTTGGCCACGGTGAAGTTTCACAACCGAGTTCGGGATGGAATCGGAGTGGTGCCATCACGTTAAAGACACCAGGAAGGGTAGAACCCTCAAGACTGCAAAAGCTAGGGAAAAAGTGGTGAAAGAAGAATCAGGTCAAGCCCTCGGTCGGTTAGTACTCCTCGACTGCACTCGTTACCGAGCTTCCATCTAGAGCCTATCAACGGGTAGTCTACCCGAGACCTTACTGGCTTAATGCCATGAGAGCAATCATCTGGAGGTGGGCTTCCCACTTAGATGCTTTCAGCGGTTATCCGCTCCGCACATGGCTACCCTGCGTTTACCGTTGGCACGATAACAGGTACACCAGCGGTGCGTCCTTCCCGGTCCTCTCGTACTAAGGAAGGCTCCTCGCAATGCTCTTACGCCTACACCGGATATGGACCGAACTGTCTCACGACGTTCTGAACCCAGCTCACGTACCGCTTTAATGGGCGAACAGCCCAACCCTTGGGACCGACTTCAGCCCCAGGTTGCGATGAGCCGACATCGAGGTGCCAAACCTCCCCGTCGATGTGAACTCTTGGGGGAGATCAGCCTGTTATCCCTAGAGTAACTTTTATCCGTTGAGCGACGGCCCTTCCACGCGGTGCCGTCGGATCACTAAAGCCGACTTTCGTCCCTGTTCGACTTGTGGGTCTCACAGTCAAGCTCCCTTCTGCTTTTGCACTCTATCGTCCCATTTCCAACGGGACCGAGGGAACCTTTGCGCGCCTCCGTTACCTTTTAGGAGGCGACCGCCCCAGTCAAACTGCCCACCTGAAACTGTCTCCCGCCCCGATTAGGGGTCAGGGTTAGAATTCTAGCCTCGCCAGAGTGGTATCTCACCGTTAGCTCCACCCTCCCCACGAGGAGAGTTTCAAAGCTTCCCACCTATCCTGCGCAAGCGAAGCCCGAAGCCAATTCCAGGCTACAGTAAAGCTTCATAGGGTCTTTCTGTCCAGGTGCAGGTAGTCCGTATCTTCACAGACAATCCTATTTCGCCGAGTCTCTCTCCGAGACAGTGCCCAGATCGTTACGCCTTTCGTGCGGGTCGGAACTTACCCGACAAGGAATTTCGCTACCTTAGGACCGTTATAGTTACGGCCGCCGTTCACCGGGGCTTCGGTCGTCAGCTTCAGATTACTCCTGACCAACTTCCTTAACCTTCCGGCACTGGGCAGGCGTCAGCCTCCATACTGCGTCTTACGACTTGGCGGAGACCTGTGTTTTTGGTAAACAGTCGCCTGGGCCTATTCACTGCGACCCTCTTGCGAGGGTACCCCTTCTCCCGAAGTTACGGGGTCATTTTGCCGAGTTCCTTAGAGAGAGTTATCTCGCGCCCCTTAGTATTCTCTACTTCCCCACCTGTGTCGGTTTCGGGTACAGGCAATTAATGATTAACGTGGTTCGGGCTTTTCTAGGAAGCTTGATCAACGCCACTTCCCTCCCGTGGGAGGTGGGACTCGCGTCTTAGCTCCTGGTGTTTTCTCCACCTCTCATCGCCTCGACTGCTTGCACTGGTAACCAACATCCAGCTGACGTTGACCTTCTCCGTTCTCCGGCACAATCATTAATCGGTACGGGAATGTTAACCCGTTGTCCATCGACTACGCTTTTCAGCCTCGCCTTAGGTCCTGACTGACCCTCCGCGGACGAGCCTTGCGGAGGAAACCTTGGGGTTTCGGGGTGTGGGATTCTCACCCACATTTTCGCTACTTAAGCCGACATTCTCACTTCTATAGAGTCCACAGCTGCTTGCCGCTACTGCTTCACCCCCTATAGAACGCTCCCCTACCACTACAATGTAGTCCACAGCTTCGGTAGATAACTTAGCCCCGTTCATTTTCGGCGCAGGAGCGCTTGACCAGTGAGCTATTACGCACTCTTTTAAGGGTTGCTGCTTCTAGGCAAACCTCCTGGTTGTCAATGCACTCCCACCTCCTTTCTCACTTAGTTATCATTTGGGGACCTTAGCTGGTGGTCTGGGCTGTTTCCCTCTTGACGATGAAGCTTATCCCCCACCGTCTCACTGGTAGTTTTTTTAGCCGTATTCAGAGTTTGCCTCGCCTTGGTACCGGTCTCCCAGCCCGCGGCGAAACAGTGCTTTACCCCGACTAAACTTCCACTACCGCTGCGCCTCAACACATTTCGGGGAGAACCAGCTAGCTCCGAGTTCGATTGGCATTTCACCCCTAACCACAGCTCATCCGCTAATTTTTCAACATTAGTCGGTTCGGACCTCCACTTGGTTTTACCCAAGCTTCATCCTGGCCATGGTTAGATCACCCGGGTTCGGGTCTACAAATTATGACGTTTCGCCCTATTCAGACTCGCTTTCGCTGGGGCTGTGGGGTCTTCCCCCTTCACCTGCCATAACCTGTAAGTCGCCGGCTCATTCTTCAACAGGCACACGGTCAGACGTTCAATCGTCCTCCCATTGCTTGTAGGCTAACGGTTTCATGTTCTATTTCACTCCCCTTCCGGGGTTCTTTTCACCTTTCCCTCGCGGTACTGTTTCTCTATCGGTCACACGGGAATATTTAGCCTTACCTCGTGGTCGAGGCAGATTCACACGGGATTTCACGTGCCCCATGCTACTCGGGATGCAGTTAAGCTGGTTCCTTTTTCGACTACAGGACTTTCACCTTCTCTGGTGCGGTTTTCAGCCGCTTCGTCTAAATTTCCCAGTCTTTTGTTACTGTCCCACGACCCCAAGTTCCGAAGAACTTGGTTTAGGCTGTTCCCTTTTCGCTCGCCGCTACTGGGGGAATCGCTGTTGCTTTCTTTTCCTCTGGCTACTAAGATGTTTCAGTTCACCAGGTTTGCTCGCTCCACCCTATGTATTCAGGTGGTCGTGTTTAGGGTTGCCCCATTCGGATATCTTCGGATCAATGCTTGCTTCCCGCTCCCCGAAGCGTTTCGTCGGTAACTACGTCCTTCTTCGCTTCCGTGTGCCTAGGTATCCACCGTTAGCCCTTATTAGCTTGACCTTGCGGTCTTCTTTTTTGGCTTTTTCACCTAGCTCTATGCAGTTTTCAAGGTTCCTCTGGACTCTGAACTCAGAGCCAGCATTCTCTCTTACTATGTCAGTAAGATAAGGTGCTGATTCCTCGCTTCTCTTGTTTTTGCCACCTGTACAGGTGGGCCATCCTGGACTCGAACCAGGGACCTCACCCTTATCAGGGGTGCGCTCTAACCACCTGAGCTAATAGCCCTTGTTCCTGATTCAGGTCTTGTTTGAACCCAGAACCTAGTTTGAAAGCCAATTTCGCCTCGCTCCGACCTTTTGGGATTGATTCTTGGTAGCGACTACTTTTTTTTCGTCTCCTACCTGAATTAGGTCTCCCTTTAAGGAGGTGATCCAGCCACACCTTCCGGTACGGCTACCTTGTTACGACTTCACCCCAGTCACTAGCCCTGCCTTAGGCATCCCCCTCCTTGCGGTTGAGGTAATGACTTCGGGCGTGACCAGCTTCCATGGTGTGACGGGCGGTGTGTACAAGGCCCGGGAACGAATTCACCGCCGTATGCTGACCGGCGATTACTAGCGATTCCTCCTTCATGCAGGCGAGTTGCAGCCTGCAATCTGAACTGAGGCCGGGTTTGCTGGGATTCGCTGGCTCTCGCGAGTTCGCTGCCCTTTGTCCCGACCATTGTAGTACGTGTGTCGCCCAAGACGTAAGGGGCATGCTGACTTGACGTCATCCCCACCTTCCTCCGGTTTGTCACCGGCAGTCTCCTTAGAGTCCCCAACTTAATGCTGGCAACTAAGAACGAGGGTTGCGCTCGTTGCGGGACTTAACCCAACATCTCACGACACGAGCTGACGACAGCCATGCACCACCTGTGTTCGCGCTCCCGAAGGCACCCCCAGCTTTCACCAGGGTTCGCGACATGTCAAGTCTTGGTAAGGTTCTTCGCGTTGCATCGAATTAAACCACATACTCCACCGCTTGTGCGGGCCCCCGTCAATTCCTTTGAGTTTCACACTTGCGTGCGTACTCCCCAGGCGGGATACTTAACGCGTTAGCTTCGGCACGGCTCGGGTCGATACAAGCCACGCCTAGTATCCATCGTTTACGGCTAGGACTACAGGGGTATCTAATCCCTTTCGCTCCCCTAGCTTTCGTCCCTGAGTGTCAGATACAGCCCAGTAGCACGCTTTCGCCACCGATGTTCTTCCCAATCTCTACGCATTTCACCGCTACACTGGGAATTCCTGCTACCCCTACTGCTCTCTAGTCTGCCAGTTTCCACCGCCTTTAGGTCGTTAAGCAACCTGATTTGACGGCAGACTTGGCTGACCACCTGCGGACGCTTTACGCCCAATAATTCCGGATAACGCTTGCCTCCCCCGTATTACCGCGGCTGCTGGCACGGAGTTAGCCGAGGCTGATTCCTCAAGTACCGTCAGAACTTCTTCCTTGAGAAAAGAGGTTTACAATCCAAAGACCTTCCTCCCTCACGCGGCGTTGCTCCGTCAGGCTTTCGCCCATTGCGGAAAATTCCCCACTGCTGCCTCCCGTAGGAGTCTGGGCCGTGTCTCAGTCCCAGTGTGGCTGCTCATCCTCTCAGACCAGCTACTGATCGTCGCCTTGGTAGGCTCTTACCCCACCAACTAGCTAATCAGACGCAAGCTCTTCTTCAGGCCAATTAGTTTTCACCTTGCGGCACATCGGGTATTAGCAGTCGTTTCCAACTGTTGTCCCCGTCCTGAAGTTAGATTCTTACGCGTTACTCACCCGTCCGCCACTAGAATCCGAAGATTCCCGTTCGACTTGCATGTGTTAGGCACGCCGCCAGCGTTCATCCTGAGCCAGGATCAAACTCTCCATGATGAATCGTTTGACTCTTTTGACTTTTTTTTGTCTCCCCCTTGCGGGTTTGACTTTTTTGTTATAGAATTGCTTCTAAACGAGGCTTTTTTTGCTTGGCTTTCAAACTATTGTTTTGTCTAGGTTCGAGCGTCGTTTGTTTCGCTTCGCTTTCGCTTTGCTTCAACCGCGCATTTACCAATGTATCTAACTTCCCCTGGTTTGTCAACCCCTTTTGGCAAAATTTTTTGATATTTTTTCTATCCCTTGCCACGTAAGCTTTTCAGCTATTTCCCCTTTTTCTGGTGGGTTGTTTTTGTCTAGTAATTTTGTTCTAATTAGCTCTCGATGGCGGTGACAGCGTTTCTCATAGGTGGGAACTGTTTAGGCATCAAATAGGGATGCAGTGGCTGAAATAACTGCTTAGTAAGGTTTTCAGCCCCGTAGTCGAACGAGAAGGTCAAACATTGAATGCCCCGAGCAAATCTCAGTCCAGGAACTCGGTTCGATCAGTTAGAATCAAAACATGGGAAAAAAATTATTTATTTTCGGGAACCTTTACTGACTTCTCCCGTCCTCAACCTCTGAGTGAGGAGCTTATACCCTTGAGGAAATCCCATGAGTCAATCGATTCCAGCATCTTGGTCACTTGAGGCCAAAAAGTCTCAAAACCCCGTGTCCCCTGACAAACTCTCCAACTACGATCTAATTGCACGCTGTCAGGAAGGGTGTCAGCCGGATCGGGCAGCTTTTGCGGAACTGCTGCGGCGCTATCAGGCTCATGTTGATAAATTACTCTATCATTTGGCTCCCGATTGGCAAGATCGCGCTGATTTGGCTCAAGAGGTCTGGATTCGCGTCTATCGCAATATTAACCGTCTCCATGAACCCCTCAAGTTCCGCGGTTGGTTAAGTCGCATTGCTACTAATCTTTTTTACGACGAATTGCGGAAACGCAAGCGGGTTAATCACCCCATTTCCCTCGATGCTCCCCGACGCGTGGAAGATGGCGAAATCGATTGGGATATCGAGTCCGATTACCCCAGTCCCGATGAACATCTCACCACCCACGAATTCTACGATCAATTACAAGCGGCGATCGCTGATTTGCCAGAAGCTTTTCGGACAACTATTATTCTCCGGGAAATTGAAGGTATGGCCTACGAAGAAATTGCCGAGATGACGGGAGTTTCTTTAGGAACTGTTAAATCTCGCATTGCTCGCGCTCGCGCTAAATTACAATCTGTTTTACAGCCCTATTTTACTGAAGGCTAAAGAATATTGTGGTGATTCGGCACTAACGGCCGAAGTGAGGAGTCGTTAAATTTAACTAGCTCCGTGCTGGTGAAAAGTGATTGCATACCGATCGCTTCTGGTCGAGGTCAACCATGAATAATTATCAACCCGAAGACGTTCAATGGATCAAGTCTTTGTTACGTCGCGATGACAGCGATTGCAACTCCGCAACCGAGGATATTTTATTCTCAGATGAGGATAACGAAGAAGCTCATCGTTTCGATTTAATTAGTGCCTATATTGATAACGAAGTAACGGTAGAGGAAAGGAAGCTAGTTCAGCATTGGTTGGACCATGATGCTGCTGCTAAAAAACTCTATCGGCAGCTCTTGGGATTACAAACTAATTTAAGGCAAATCCCCGTACCGGCTACTATGGCCAGCGACCGATTGGCAGAACAGGTGTTCAGAAAAGTCGATAGTCAGCGTCGTCGGCAATATTATGTTTATGGTGGCGCGATTTTCGCCGCTATGGCGATCGCTGTTGGCTCCTACTTCGTCTCGGGACGCAATGATCCCCTCTCCCAAATGGCGAGCAGTCCGAGCAGTATTAGCCAAGAGGGAGACCATTTGATGATTGCTCTCAACCATCCGATTATAGAGATTCCCGCAGCGGAACAACCAAAAGAGAATGGTCAAAGGTAAGGTCTATTGAAATAAATGCCAGCATTCTCGTGCGATCGCCCAATCTTCCGCCGTAGCAATTACCATCACGCGTACTTTAGATGTGTCGGTGGCGATATCCTCATCCCGGGGACGAGCGGCATTTTTAGCCAAATCTAACTTTAAACCCAAAAAAGACCAGCCTTGACTGGCTTTTTCCCGTACTAAAGCTGAATTTTCGCCGATTCCTGCCGTAAATACCAAGACATCTAACCCCTCTAGAGAAGCAATCATCGATCCGATTAAACTTTTCAGACGATGAATATACATCTCAAATGCTAATTTTGCCCTCTGGTTGCCTTCGGCCATTGCCGTGGTAATTGCCCGCATATCCCCAGAAATACCAGAAATTCCCTTTAAACCGGATTCTTTATTGAGCAAGCCATTTAAACTATCGGGATTATATTGATATTCTCGCTCTAGATAAATCAGAATCCCTGGATCGATCGAACCGCTGCGGGTTCCCATCATCAATCCCTCTAGGGGAGTAAATCCCATAGTAGTATCGATACTTTTACCCCCCTTGACTGCCGATAGGGAAGCGCCATTGCCTAGATGACAGATGACCATTTTCAAGGATTCTAGGGGTTTTCCCAACAATTCGGCGGCCCGTTGGGAGCAGTATTGATGACTGGTGCCATGAAAACCATAGCGACGGATTCCCAGTTCACTCCATTGGTAGGGAATGGGATAAAGAGAAGACTCAGGAGGGATAGAACGATGAAAAGCGGTGTCAAACACTGCTGCTTGAGGAACATCGCCCAAAACTTGCTCGATCGCTTCAATTCCTTCTAAATGAGCGGGATTATGGCTAGGAGCAAGGGGGATCAGCTTTTTAATCGTTTCTTTGACTTGGGGAGTGATCATGGTTGCCTGGGAATATTCTGTGCCACCATGGACAACTCGATGACCGACTATACTAATGTCGGTGAGATTGGCCACCACCTTAGTTGTTCCAGTTACTAAGGTATCTAACATCCAAGCAATTGCCGCCGGACGATCCTGACTAGAAAGATTAATTTCCTGTTTAATTCCCTGAGCTTTTACCGTTAAAACCGCGTAATCAGGGTTAACCGTCCAATCGATCCCCGCTGCCCAAATTGGTTGGGGAGGATGGGAGGGGAGAATATCTAAATCGTATAAACAACTTTTTTGACTGCTCGATCCCGCATTTAAGACCAGAATTTTCATAAAAAAGCTCAATTAGGAGGGGCTTGTGCTGATCATAATCAAACTCAGGTTAAGTCTAGATAAAATCGCTGACTTTTCGGGTTTTTCTTCAGGAAAATTTTATCCGGCTGTGATCACCCATCCCTGACTCGGGCAATATTACAAAACTTTATCAAAAAAAAGTCAAAATAGAGCCTCTAGGGTTATAAAATACAAGAATACCCCTTGTGAAATTAATCCAAGAAGCTACCTCTGATGCAAGTTAAGGCCTCTAAAGTGGATTTAGAGCTAGTTCTCGTCCTTTTCACCAGTGGAATGTCAACATCGCACCACGAATCTCTAGAATGGAATTTTTGCGTATTCTAGATAACCGTGATTACTAGAGGATTTCTTAAGTATGTCAGAGGTTACTGCCGTTACAGATGCCACCTTTAAAGATGAAGTTTTAGATAGTGCCAACCTTGTCCTAGTGGATTTCTGGGCTCCTTGGTGCGGCCCCTGTCGAATGGTGGCTCCCGTTGTCGGAGAAATTGCCGAAATGTTCCTAGGGCAAGTCAAGGTGGTGAAACTCAACACCGACGAAAACCCCAATATCGCTAGTCAGTATGGGATTCGCAGTATTCCTACTCTGATGATCTTCAAAGGAGGTCAAAAAGTTGATATGGTGGTCGGGGCTGTACCGAAAACCACTTTAGCTAATACCATAGATAAACACCTGAAACCTGATGATCCTCAAAAGGGGTCAAAAAGTTGATCTAGTGGTCGGGGCTGCACCGAAAACTACTTTAGCTAATACCCTAAATAAGCATTTGGGGGTTAACTAGGTTTTCTGGTAACGCATACCGGGTAACTGAGTCACTAAACCGATTAATTCTAATTCCAATAAGATCCCCGCCACTTCTGAGGTGGGGATTTGCATTTTTTCAACAATAATGTCAAACAACAGGGCATCTCTGTCAAATAACTGATACACTTGTTCTAGTCTGGGTTCTAGATTCGCTGGAGGAGCAGCATTAACGACCGGGGATGTGTCTGGAGGGAGTGAAGGGGAGAGATTAACCGGTGCGGATTGGTTCGCGGTGGGAATTGCCCCCAACATTTGTAGTAATTTCTCCTCAGAAACGATAATTTCTGCTCCCTGATGAATCAGTTGTAAACAACCCCTAGCGGTGGCAATATCGGGAGAATTGGGTAAAGCATAGATATCGCCGCCAAATTCGTTGGCATAACTGGCCGTAATCAGGGAGCCTGACCTTTCGGGGGCCTCGATAACAATAGTCGCGCGACTTAAACCGGCGATAATGCGATTACGACTGGGAAAATGAGCTTTATTCGGTTGAGTTGCCGCAGGATGTTCACTAATGACTAAACCCTGCTTTTGGATGTCCGCGTGTAGCTGCCGATGACGACTAGGATAAACCACATCGACCCCCGTTCCCAAGACGGCAATCGTTCTTCCCCCTGCTTTTAAACAGCTTTGGTGTGCCTCGCCATCAATTCCTTCGGCCATCCCAGAAACAATAGTAAATCCCTGTTGGGCCAAAAGGGTACTTAAGCGCCGCGCCCAGCGCCGGCCGTGATCCGTGGGGTTACGAGTACCCACAATGGCGACGGTGGGGATATTTCCCTGATTTTCCTCTAAATTGACCTTTCCTTGATAGTAAAGTAAGGGGGGAGGACTGGGAATTTCCCAGAGAAAGCGGGGATATTCTGGGTCGCTAGGGGTCCAAAAAAGGGGGTTTTTCTGGATATGTTCGGCGAAAAGAGCTTCTGGGTCAATTTGCGATCGCCCCTCCCGTACCGCTACCATTGACTTTTTGCCAAATCCCGCCACTTCTGCGATCGCAGTATCGGTGGCATTCCAGGCCACAGCGACACTGCCAAAATGTTGATAGAGTCGCTTCAGGGAAATTGACCCAACTCCAGCAATACTTGACCATGCTAACCAATAAACGCGATCGTCTGTCAATTTAAAAAGCTCCTCAAACCAAGTAATATTTTCAGTCGGTTAAAACTGACTGCGGCCAGATCACCTTAATTTATTTTAATCATGCCGGAATACTTTCCATTAGCTGTTGAGGTATTGTTGAGCCTCGTCCATGTCTTTCACTTTTTTAAAATGTGAATCAGTTGTTCTTGATCTTCTGGGGGAAGTTGTTCGGTTGCTTCTAGTATTTCTGCAAAAGTGGCTTGAGTCATGGTTTTAGTTGGTTATAGTGGTCTTTGGAGCCAATTGTAGCAGTAACGGTAGAATATGTTAGCATAGCGTAACGGATAATAATATGAAAATGTCTAAAATGTTTCACATTAAAAGGCACGTTAGGTAACGTATCCTAAAAGATCGGTGGTTGCGTTTTTTCAAGAAAAATGCTAGGATATCTAGAAGTAGAGTAAATGAGTTATTATGTCATCTTTAGTGCTTAAACAGCATATTGAAGTAACACCCGGTGTTTGTGGCGGTAAACCTCGTATTGCTGGACATCGTATTAAGGTACAAGACATTGTTATTTGGCATGAAAGAATGGCGATGTGTCCTGATGAAATTGTTTATAATTATCCAACGATTACTTTAGCTGATGTTTATGCAGCTTTAGCTTATTACCATGATCATCGAGAAGAAATTCGCCAAGATATTGAATCCAGCGAAAATTTTGCTAAACAGTTACAAGGGGATAAACCTTCATTGGTCGAAAAACTTTTAAAGGGAAATAATGGCCAATAAGCTTAAGTTTCACCTAGATGAAAGCGTCTCTAATGCGATCGCTAAAGGTTTAAGAATGCGAGGGATTGATGTTACAACTTCTCCAGAAAAAGGACTGATGGGGTCTTCCGATGAGGAACAATTAGCTTATGCTTTATCGCAAGGCCGAGTCATTTTTACTTTTGATGATGATTTTCTGGTTTTGTCTTCAATGGGATTAGAGCATTGGGGGATTATTTATTCACATCAACGTCAATCTATTGGCAAAATTATTAGTGATTTAGTTTTAATTTGGGAATGTTTAGAGCCTGATTATATGTATAAAAATGTTGAGTTTTTATAAAAATCATAATTCAGAGAAAAAAGGTAGGTTGGGTAACGCAATTTACAAGATTGAATCTTTACACTGTGATTATATTCATTACAATCCTGTGCGGCATGGGTTATGTTGATAGCCTCCAATTTGATTGGTTAGGCAATAAGCAGGACGAACCTTACTGGAAGATAAATCGTCGAAGGGAAATTGAATTAATACAATTTTACCCTTCATTAGTTACAGGTTGTCCATCGTTAAGGGTATAAATATCTTCTTCGGGATCTTGCAGAAAAGCAAAGCTAGGGTTATGGGAAACGGCATCTAGCCAGTTTTTTTCGTTCAGTTCATCCTCTGACATCAAAAGAATGACGCGTACAAACCGATCTTTTTCTTGGGGAATAGGATGATCAAGTTGAATTTGTCCTTGGGTATTGAGGATACCAGTGGTTTCAATCGCACGCATAGCAAAACCTAAAAGAAGTGATTCGATTCTAACATTAAAGTAACCTTGAAAAGCGGTGATGGGCAACTACAGCGATCTCCATTCTCAGGCTCGCCCTATGGCTCTCCTCGATTTTGTGTGATAATCAGTGCTGATTATTCCTTGTAGTTTTGCCAGACAAGGGTTTAAAGACTATATTTCCAGAAAATTATCGGCTGCATCTCCTATTTGTGACTTTCCCTCATCTATAGGTGAGCAGCAGAAGTTATTCAAAGAGGGCGAATGCAATTAGCCCCTACAATAATGTTATTGCGCCAATGGTGGCCCCCAACTGATAACAGTTAACTGTTAACTGATTAGGGGAGATCGCACACAACACGAAAACCGATATCGTGGTTGCAAATTTCGGCAACGCTTCTGCCTCGATATGCTGAACTACAGACCAAAGGGTCGCGGCACCACGAACCGCCACGCCGTATTATTGATGACGCATTAGTTATATTGTTATCTCTCCATGCATTAGTTATATTGTTATCTCTCCATGCAAGACTGCCATTTTCTCTAATATTGTCTGGTTTGTTAACATAATTTTCATGATGTTGATCAGCACACCATTCCCAAACATTGCCGTGCATATCATAGATTTCCCAGGGATTAGGCTGCTTTTCCCCAACAGGATGAGTTGTATTATTTGAATTACCATCAAACCAAGCATAATCTCCTAGTTGCTCTCTATCATCGCCAAAACTAAATAGGGTTTCAGTACCAGCGCGACAGGCATATTCCCATTCTGTTTCTGTAGGCAAACGGTAGTTTTTTCCAGTTAACTGGCTCAGTTTTTCACAAAAAGCTTGAGCATTAAACCAAGTAACAGATTCTACCGGGTTCTGGGGATTTCCTGAAAACCTTGAAGGATTATATCCCATCACCGCTTGATACTGTGCTTGGGTGATAGGATATTTGCCTATCTGAAATGCTGGCACAATTACTTCATGTATCGGTTTTTCATTCTCATGCTCATTAGAACCCATGTTAAATTTACCGGCGTGTATATCCACCATTTCTGGGTTAAAGTTTGGTAAAATTACAGTTTCAGTTTGCCGAATTATCTTGGGCGATACTTGTAATAACTTATCAACATTTACCTTCGCAAAGCTGAATTTGGGGTTAATTTGTAAGACCTCCTCGGTTGTCGATTTTTCATAACTGTAAGCCATTAAAGCTTTAAGCTTAGTATGACTACCCCAATAGCGAATCGACTCCTCTTCATTTGGTGGACTCCACTCTCCCCGTGCAAATTTTTCTAATTTTGCTAAAATTTGCTTATCATTTTCCAAATCTGACAATAACAATGGCCATTTTAAACTAATCGCAGTAAATTTACCTAACTGTTCAAAAGTTAGAGAAGGAACTAACAAATTATCCTTCTCATCTCGCTCCTCGAAAAATAAACCAGTTTCATTAGCGATATAAACCTTGAGACGAAAGACATTGATAAAGTGTTTAATCCGTCGCGGATTGTAATCCAATGCGGGAGCCACCATCATAATGATATTCCGCACTGTTGGGGAATCTTTATCAAAATTGTTGACTTGAATCGCTTCTAATCGCTTAATTACAGCTGCTCGTGCTTTCTCTTTTTCGGTTTGTTCGGATTCTATTGTGGTATCATGTGAGGATGAGGGGTTTGATTCCCTTATTGGAGAAATGGAACCTTTCTTAGAATTATTTCTCGGTGATAAAGCTGACTTACCCCAGAATGACTGAAAAAATGTAAAATGAGGTTTAGCTGGCTGTAAATTGGGAGGAGTTGAAGTAGCAAGCTGAGTCAAAAAACGCTCAAAATCTGACTGGGATGGTTGGGGAACTAAAAAGGGAAGCTGGACAAACTTTTCAATAAAGGTATAACCATAAGCTAACCCTTTATTGGCACTACGTCTCGCTAAAATATCAGGATCAATTTCTGTGGTTTCCGACGGTAAATACTTGAGAATGTTTTCGTATTTTACCGCTAAACTAGCGGCTACTTTTTCTCTGTCCATTCCTAAAATAAACACCACTGAAGGATCATCAGCAATCATCAAGTTAATCGCTTGCATCAAGTCCGCTGATTTTGGATGTTCACAACGATCTAAATCGTCAATAAATACATATACCCGATCATTGCCAATATAAGCATCAACAATTTTAGCAAAATCTTCATGAAATTCTTCTACAAATGCCGATTGTTTTTTATAATCTGGGGCTTCTATGTATTTAATTAGGTTGTTTTTGGGGTTTTGTAGTAACCTTTGAAAATTTCTCAATAAACTCTTAATACCAGCGAAAATTCCTGCTCCTGATAAGGTGACACCTCCAGCGGTAAATAATAATTTAAAAACTGAATTAATTTTGCTCCAAAAAACATCTTGAGAGGTTGTTGGTCCGATTAATTCGTTAATTCCTTCAACTCCATAAATGATTAAAATAAAGGGAATGGCAATTGAGGCACAAATCACAAAAATTATTACTGGTAAAGCTTTAATTAATTCAAATAAGCCTTTTTCTAGGTTAAAACGCAATAATTGTAATTTAAAGTATCCTAGGATAATTCGAGGCAAATCTCGCCAATTTTTGGGCGTAGAAATCTGCTTAATAAAAGACAGCGCAAAAGCCGCCCATACCGACTCCGCTTTATCGTGTCGCCAAGCATTAAACCAAACCGTCCGACCTCCTTTTTTTCGTAAATATTCCTCTAACATTTTCATAAAAGAAGACTTGCCACTACCCCACTCTCCCTCAACCGATAAAGTTAGGGGTGGTTGTGTCTGCTCATGCAACAAAAATTCAGCGATCGCTATTACATAAGGCTCAAATCCGAGAGCATCATTATTAGTAGCTTGATCGCTGACGCTAGTATTGCGGATAGATTCAGGAGAATCGGACATGGTAGTCATTTTTAGGTGACAGAGAACGGAGAGTAAAATAGATTACCCTAAGTAAGTGGTTCTAATTATACTAAATCTGGTTATTAAAAACTGATTATTTATTCCCCCTTTTGCCTCTTTAGGAAAGTCAGACCAATCCGTTTTTAATAAGAGAATTAACTCCCAATCCAACTTGAAAAACCCGCTCCCCACCCTCCTATACATTTTAAATAGGTGGCAGTTTAGGGAGAACTGGAATAGGTGTACAAGCTGCCCCACCCATGACCGTCAGTTTATTGGTGTTGCAGACGTTCCAACGCAGCCACCAGCGCATCCACCTCGGCTTTAGTATTGTAGAAAGCCAAGGAAGGGCGCACCGTTGCCTCTAAACCAAAGCGTCGCAGAATAGGTTGAGCGCAGTGATGGCCTGCCCGCACGGCAATCCCTTCCCGATTCAGGGCTTGTCCAATCACTTCCACATCAAATCCCTCTAGCACAAAGGAAAGCACGCCGGCCTTATCGGCTGCCGTCCCAATCAAACGCAGGCCCGGGATGGTTGTCAGTCCCGCAGTGGCGTACTCCAGAAGTTCATGCTCATAATTGGCAATGGTGGTCAAACCAATCTGCTGAACATAATCCAAGGCCGTCCCTAAGCCAACGGCATCGGCAATATTGCCCGTTCCAGCCTCAAAACGAGTGGGAGCCGCCTGATACACGGTACGCTCAAACGTCACATCCACGATCATGTTGCCGCCGCTTTGCCAGGGAACCGTGGCATTTAACAGGTCTTCTTGACCATAAAGTACCCCGATCCCTGTGGGACCAAAGACTTTATGCCCGGAAAAGACGAACCAATCACACCCTAATTGTTGAACATCGATCGGAATGTGGGAAACCGATTGAGCGCCATCTAACAAGACTTTGGCCCCGACCCGATGGGCCAAGTCAATGATTTGTTTGGCGGGGGTAATGGTTCCCAAGGCATTAGAAACATGGGAAAAAGCCACCAGTTTTGTGCGGGAGTTGAGTAATTGTTGGTACTCTGCCAGTAAAATCTGCCCGTGGTCATCGACGGGGACAACCCGCAATTTTGCTCCCGTTTGGGCGGCTAGTTGCTGCCAAGGCACAATATTGGCATGGTGTTCTAGATGGGTGAGGACAATCTCATCCCCCGCTTGCAGGGTTTGTTGTCCCCAGCTTTTTGCCACCAGATTAATGCCTTCCGTTGTTCCCCGCACGAAAATGATTTCGTTAGCAGATGAGGCATTGAGAAAACGGCGTACCGTTTCTCTGGCCGCTTCGTAAGCATCTGTGGAACGGGCCGCTAATTCATGGGCGGCACGATGCACATTGGAATTTTCATGGCTGTAGAAATGAACGAGGCGATCGATGACTGCTTGGGGCTTTTGAGTTGTTGCGGCATTGTCGAACCAGATCAGCGGTTTGCCATTCACCCGTTCTTGCAGGATAGGAAAATCCAGGCGAACGGTATGAACATCAAAGAAGCTGGGTCGTTGAACGCTTCGCCCGCTGGCATGGGGGACAAAAAGGGGATCGATCGCTGGGACTTGAACAAGCTGGCCCGGTTTGGCCACTACCGCCGGAAGGTCGGGGATTTTTGTTTCTAACTCTTCAATGAAGTAGAAAGAGGGGGTTGCTAAGGGTACAGCCAAGGGAACTGTGGGCCGTTCGCCCACAGCAGCCGGGGAAGTTGCGGGGGTGGATGGCACCAGATCATCCCGGTCTGGACTCAACCCCTTCGCCACCTCGGCCTTAAGGTCGTGCCGTTGTAGTTCTTGAATTATCGTCTGGGCGAGATGCTCAAGAAGGTCAGGTTGAAATAAGGGGTTAAGAGAAATATTCTCGACCTCAGTTGGGGCAGTCGTGGGCGGGGATACAGAGGGTAGATTCCCCGCCGCCTTTTCAGGGATCAGTTCGGGGTTAGTCATAGTCGTAGATGTGGTATTGGTTGACATCAACGTTCTCCAGTACGGCCGCCGCATCGTCGGTCAACACTGCCAACGAACAGTAGAGGGAGACCAGGTAAGAGGCGATCGCCTTGCGACTAATCCCCATAAATCGCACCGACAAGCCAACTCCCTGTTGACCGGGTAAATTGGGCTGATAGAGACCGACCACCCCTTGACGGCTTTCTCCTACCCGCAATAACAAAATATTGGTTTTGCCTTGTTCATTCACAGCCAACTTATCGGAAGGAATCAAAGGCACGCCCCGCCAGGTAATAAACTGAGACCCGAATAATGACACCGTGGCAGGGGGTACACCCCGTCGGGTTGCTTCTCGGCCAAAGGCCGCGATCGCTTTAGGATGGGCGAGGAAAAATGCCGGTTCTTTCCACACCTTCACCAGCAACTCATCCAAATCGTCCGGCGTGGGCGCACCATTGCGAGGTTGCACTTTCTGGGAATCAACAATATTGTTGAGCAATCCGTACTCATGGTTGTTGATCAACTCATTTTCTTGACGTTCCTTCAGCGTTTCAATCGTCAGGCGCAATTGTTCATGGATCTGATCGTGGGGACTGCTGTAGAGATCGGACACGCGAGTGTGAACATCCAGTACCGTATTCACCGCACTCAAGAAATACTCCCGGGGGTTCTCTTCGTAATCCACAAAGGTTTCGGGCAGCTCCCGCTCATCTCGTTCAGAGCAAGCCACCTCAACCCGGGAGGCATCCCTGACTTTGTTGAGACGATAAATCCCCGCTTCAACGGGTAGCCAATGCAAGAGGCGAACGAACCACCGGGGCGAAATGGTCAATAACTGAGGAACGGTCTTTGTGGCATTGGCCAACTGCCGAGCGGCAGCATCTCCCAAAGCCAGTTGCAATTCATGATCTTGGGTATAGGTCATTGAGTTAAATCCTCCAATTCAAAAAAAAAAGTAACAAAGCGACTGTTATGGCCGAACATTCACAGCCCGGACAGCCCCTCAAATTCCCGAGCCGTCATCAAACATTTCCTGTCGTAGTTGCGCCTGGGAGACAAAACCCCCCGGCGGCACACTGCGGGTTAACCAAACATTTCCACCGATGGTGGCGCCCCGACCGATAGTTACCCGACCGAGAATCGTTGCACCTGAGTAAATCACCACATCATCTTCAATAATCGGATGACGGGCTTGACCTTTGATTAAACTGCCCGATTCGTCCCGGGGAAAACTTTTCGCCCCGAGCGTGACCGCTTGGTAAAGGCGCACGCGATCGCCAATCACCGTGGTGGCCCCAATCACAACCCCCGTCCCATGATCGATAAAGAAGCTATTGCCAATCGACGCCCCGGGGTGAATGTCAATCCCCGTTAAGGAATGACCAATTTCACTGATAATCCGCGCCAACAGGGGCGAGTCCAACCGATACAGGGCATGGGCAATGCGGTGATAAGTGATTGCCGTTACCCCGGGGTAACAAAACAACACTTCATCTAAATTTCTGGCCGCCGGATCACCTCGATAGGCCGCCGTGATATCGGTTTCCAGCAGAGCCTTCAGATGGGGTAATTGAGTGGCAAAGGCTTGTACCGTTCCTTGGGCGTGCTTCTCAATCTGGTCTGACGACCAGTGCAACTGCGACCCCAGCAACCACTGTTCACGACAAACCTGGTGATGCAGCAGTTGCAAGACTTCATTGAGCGTATGACCGATAAAATAGCGGCTGGACGTTTCGCCTAAATCGGGATTGCCAAAGTGATAGGGAAAGAGAACGGCACGCAGTCGATCGACAATCCGAAATAAGGCCTCACGGGAGGGCAAGGGGAAATGGCTTCGTGATTGAGACCAACTGTGGAACGACTCGCCACGAGGTTTAGACAATTGAGCGATAATTTCATCGAGATCCAAGGACAAGGTGGGTTGGGAGAGAGCGCTGGAACTGCTCGGATGCTCGCTCGTCATGCCACTAACCCTTGCTCATTAAATACCCCCTGGAACAGGATGGAACTCAAATACCGTTCTCCGGAATCTGGCAAAATCACGACAATGGTTTTGCCTTGGTGTTCGGGTTGTTGTGCCAAACGAGCGGCGACGGCGACGGCGGCACCGCAGGAAATGCCCGAGATAATCCCTTCTTCCTTGGCCAACCGTTGGGCATAAAGAATGGCCTCTTCGTTGGAAACGGTTTCAATCCCATCCACGAGGGATAAATCTAGAACTTCGGGAACAAACCCCGCCCCAATGCCCTGAATTTTGTGAGGGCCGGACTTTAAGGGCTGACCTGCCCGGGCTTGGGATAGTATGGGGCTGGCTTCTGGCTCCACTGCTACCGATAAAATCGGTTTTCCTTGGGTTTTTTTGATATAGCGCGAAACTCCCGTAATGGTTCCGCCCGTTCCCACACCCGACACGAGAATATCGATCGCCCCGTCTGTGTCCTGCCAAATTTCAGGGCCGGTGGTTTCCTCATGGATGCGGGGATTGGCAGCATTGCGGAACTGTTGCAACAACACATAGCGATCGGGATTAGACGCGGCAATTTCTTCTGCCTTTGCCACCGCCCCGGTCATGCCTTTAGTCCCTTCTGTTAACACCAGATTGGCTCCATAGGCGAGCAACAGTTTGCGCCGCTCCAAGCTCATGGTTTCAGGCATGGTCAGGGTTAGGGGAATCCCCTTAGCGGCGGCTACAAAGGCCAGGGCAATGCCTGTATTGCCACTGGTGGGTTCCACCAGTTCTTTGCCCGGCCCCAATAGTCCCCGTTGTTCTGCATCCCAGATCATGGCCGCACCAATACGACATTTGACCGAATAGGCTGGATTGCGACCTTCAATCTTGGCCAGAACCGTGGCGTGATTGTTGCCAACGATTCGATTAAGGCGCACTAGAGGAGTCCGCCCGATCGACAAACTGTTATCTGCGAACCATTTCTTACTCACAAAATGGCAACTCCATGATCAAAATACGACAGTTCACCAGATTGGCTCATCTTGAATTCATTTGAAATTCATTTTGAATCCATTTACAATTCATCTTAGCCTACGCACTATCAACCTCTGGTTAAGCTAAACAAATCTTTACAATCAAGCGGGGTCGGCCGCTGAGGTGGAAGAATCAAACCCACATTCCGCACCCTCAACTGTCACATAAGCTGTCCCCTCCAGAGACTTGAGTAAAAATACTTAGCTGGTGAAGGTTTTCTCGGCACCAGCTAGGGGGGTCTTGAAACCCCTAATTATGAAAAAATAGGAATTATTGGAAAACTGAGGCGAGTGGACTGTTCGACCAGGAATCAATCAACAGAAATTGAAGTCAAAAATCTAGACCATCTAGGATTAGTAGCCGGAATTATCGATGAAATAGGAATCGTTGAAATTATCAACGAACAAGTCTCAATTGAGCAAGGAGAAATTGTCACAGCGGGGCAAGTCGTCAAAGCAATTATCCTGAACGGATTGGGATTTGTCTCCCGGGCCTTGTATTTATTTCCTCAATTTTTTGAAGATAAAGCAACCGAACATCTGCTGGGAGAAGGCATCGAACCCAAACAATTAAATGATGATAAAATTGGTCGAGTAATGGACAAACTTTATCAACTTAATGTTTCGGTCATTTTCCTACTCATTAGTTTAGCCGCCGTGAAAAAATTTGGTGTAGCAACCGAGAATTCCCATTTAGATTCGACTTCTCTATCAGTGGAAGGAGAATATAAAAAGGAATACCCAACAGTAGAAATCCTGAAATCAGGAGCAGTTGGAGAAGAAATTGAAACCAGACAAAAGCCAATAAAAATTACCCACGGATACTCCCGCGACCGAAGACCTGACTTAAAACAATTTATGATTGACTTAATCGTAAGTGGGGATGGAGATGTACCTTTATTCCTGAAAGTAGGGGACGGAAATGAAGTGGACAAAGCGGTTTTTGGTCAAATCGCCCGAGAATTTAAAAAACAAGTTGACTTTGACAGTTTAATAGTCGGCGATAGCGCCCTCTATAGCAAAGAGAATTTAAAACTAATGAGAGAAATGCGTTGGTTGTCTCGAGTCCCCTTCAGCATTAAAGAGGCTCAAAAGTTAGTCGATAGCATCTCAGAAAAAGAGTTAACCGATTCAGAAATACCGGGTTATTCCTGGCAGGAAACAAGCTCTAACTATGGGGGGATAGAACAAAGATGGTTGCTAGTTGAAAGTCAAGCTAGACAAGAATCATACTTGAAAAAATTAGAGAAAAAAATCGAGCAGGAAAAGAATTCTGCTCAAGAAAAAATCCGCCAACTATCCCGAAGAGAATTTGAGAATAGAGCGGTGGCTTTGGCGATAGTCAAGGGATTATCTGACTCCTTAAAATATCATCAGTTAACGGAGATTAAAGTCAATCTCATTCCGCCTGAGTCCCAGGGGTCAAAACTCAAATCAAAAGACGATTTACCCTCTCAAAGCTATCAAGTTCAAGCCGAATTAGAGTTAAATTTGTCCGCCATTGAGAGGCTAAAGAAACGAGCAGGACGATTCGTTTTAGCAACTAACGAATTGGAGAAAAAACGATTGAGCAGTGAGGATATACTCAAAAAATATAAAGGGCAACAAGCTCCAGAAAGAGGATTTTCTTTTCTCAAAGACCCCTGCTTTTTTGCCCACAGTGTCTTTCTCAAATCTCCCCACAGAATTGAGGTCATGGCCATGCTCATGGGCTTGTGCCTGCTGGTTTATACTATTGGTCAAAGACAACTTCGTCTGAACTTAAAACAGCAGGAGACGGGACTGAAAAATCAGTTGGGTAAGTTAACTGACCGACCAACATTACGCTGGATATTTCAGAACTTTCAAGGGATTCATCTCCGACCTATTCAAGACAATCAAAAGATTAGCAACTTAACGGATGAGAGGCGCAACATTTTGAGATTTTTTCCCAAACCTTGCCAAGAATATTATCTCTTATCTTGACGAGAGGTATTGACTTCAAGGGGTAATAAAACTTAAGCACTACTCGAACATCTCCCCCTAGATGTTAAGTCTGATTGCCCAGTAATTCTCAATAAGCACTGTTTATTGAGAATTACTGGGGGAACCCTGAAATTTTCGGCTTAGTTGCCGGCAGCTTGCCGCCAACTCACTCCTCTAGATAAGTATTTTGACTCACGCCCCTTCCTCTTTTGAGACGTTGTGACACTTAGGGTGCGGAATGTGGGCCTGAACATCCTGGGGATAGTCAGATTTCCCCCCCCCGGCAAGAACTTCCCACTGTCCAGTACTCTAGAAGAGCCAAAAGTAAAAAGGAAAAAAAACGGAGATAAGAGTGGGAAAATTAACACTGATCACTGATAACTGATAATCCTGTGGCTGTTTTAAAAGATAATCGGGCTACTGTCCAAAAGGTTCTTTGGATCACCCTGCTGCTGAACATTTTGGTTATGGGGATCAAAGCGGGGGTGGGTTTGAGAATTAGTTCTTTGAGTTTGCAAGCGGATGCTCTCCATAGTGTCACCGATAGTGCTAATAATGTCTTGGGATTGGTGGCGATGCGGTTTTCCTCTCCCTATCCCGATCGAGATCATCCCTACGGACATCTGAAATACGAAGCGATCGGAGCTTTAGCGATCGCTGCCTTTTTGGGAATTGCCTGTTTTGAAATCTTGCAGGGGGCGATCATGCGTATTATTAAAGGCGGAAAACCTGTCGAGATTGCCGGTCCTGAATTATGGCTATTAATTATCGTTTTAGGGGTAAATATTTTTGTCACCTACTATGAAAGATCGGTGGGGCAGCGTGTCGGTAGTGTGATTTTGATTGCCGATGCTCGTCATACCATGAGTGATGTGTGGGTGACAATTACGGTTTTATTGGGGTTAGTTGGGGTTTGGGTGGGTAATACGGCTAATATTCCCCAATTACAATGGTTAGATGTGATTTTGTCCTTTCCCGTCGCTTTTTTGGTGTTTAGCAGTGGTTGGAAAGTTCTGATGGAAAATTTACCTTTGTTAGTGGATGAAATGGCGATCGCTCCTGAAGTGATTCATCAAATTGTCCTGGAGGTGCCGGGGGTGCTTAATTGTCATGCGATCGCATCTCGGGGAGTGGTAGGAAGACAGGTATTTATAGAAATGCACCTAATTGTCTCCGCTCAAGATGTGGAAACTGCTCACGCAATCACGGAAGCGGTAGAAGCAAGATTAAGCCAACAATTTAGCCCTGTGAGAATTTTAATTCACGTTGAACCGCCGGATTATCACTCCGATAAGATCACTTTTGATGAAGAAGTGTGAAGCAAAAAAGCCTAAAATAAGTAGCGAACTTTTGCTAGAGGTGACCATGGCGACAGAAAATCAAGCTAGAAGCATAGTAATTACTGGTGGAGCAGGATTTATCGGCTCGAATTTTGTTCATCATTGGTGCGAGAATTATCCCGAGGATCGTGTTATTGTTCTCGATGCTCTTACCTATGCGGGCAATTTGCATAATTTAGCGACACTGAAAGATAGAAAGAATTTCCGTTTTTTGCAAGGGGATATCTGCGATCAAGCTTTAGTTGATGAGTTATTTGCCAGTGAAAATATCGATACAGTTGCCCATTTTGCCGCCGAATCCCATGTGGATCGATCGATTCTTGGTCCTGGAGCTTTTGTGCAAACTAATGTGGTGGGAACTTTTACTCTATTAGAAAGTTTTCGGCAACATTGGTTAAGTAATCACCAACCCGATAACTATCTTTTTCTGCACGTTTCCACCGATGAGGTTTATGGCAGTTTAGGATTAGATGATCCGGCTTTTACCGAAACTACTCCCTATGCTCCTAATAGTCCCTATTCTGCCTCAAAAGCGGGGAGTGATCATCTAGCGAGAGCTTATTTTCATACCTACGGAATGCCGACAATTATTACTAATTGCTCTAATAATTATGGTTCTTATCATTTTCCCGAAAAGTTAATTCCTTTGATGTGTATTAATATTCTTTTGGGTAAACCTTTACCTGTTTATGGTGATGGTCAAAATGTTCGAGATTGGTTATATGTGCGGGATCATTGTCAAGCTTTAGATACAGTTATTCACAAAGGAAAAGCGGGAGAAACCTATAATATTGGCGGAAATAATGAGGTAAAAAATATCGATTTAGTCAGGATGTTATGTGATTTAATGGATGAATTAGCTCCCGATTTACCCGTGAAACCTGCTCAGAATTTAATTACTTTTGTCAAGGATCGCCCCGGACATGATCGCCGGTATGCTATTGATGCCACTAAAATTCGCACCGAATTAGGTTGGCAACCTCAAGAAACGGTAGAGGGGGGATTAAGAAAAACCATTCAATGGTATCTCGATCATCGGGATTGGTGGCAACCTTTGTTATCCAAAGAATATCAAGAGTATTATGGGAAAGTTTACGGTTAGAGAAGGGTAAGTAGTCGTGCAAAATTAATTTCCTAGTCAAGACGGGAGGCCTTTCAGTGATCAGTAAACAGTAAACAGTAATCAGTGAAAGGCTGCATCTCAATTTTATAGAAATATCTATATCATATTTTGGGCGCACGCAGTTCGATAAACTCACTGACCACGGTGCGCCCCTACCATTGGCGCAATAATATTATTGTAGGGGCGAATTGCATTCGCCCTCTTTTAATAACTGCTGCTGACCATAAGTGAGAGAAAGTCACAAATAGGAGATGCAGCCTACGGGAGACGCTCGACGGGATCAGATTTGAGTTTTTAGTTCACTGTTTACTGATCACTGATAAGATATCGGCGTTATTTTCAATAATATCGAATGGCTGCCGACCGTTCCCTCGATCACCACTTGTGGAAATACCGTCGGGATGAGTTAGAATCGGAAAGAAGAATTTTTGAGTAACCATGATCAAATTACGTCTAAAACGCTTTGGTAAAAAACGCGAAGCCAGTTATCGTATCGTTGCGGCCGTTAGCACCAGTCGTCGCGATGGTCGTCCCCTAGAGGAATTAGGATTTTACAATCCCCGCACCGATGAAGTGCGTCTCGATGAAGAAGGGATCATCCGACGCTTACAACAAGGAGCGCAACCGACGGACACCGTGCGCAGCATTCTCACCAAACAGAAAATTTTCGAGAAAATCAATGCCTAGTACCCCCAATTATCTCGAACTGGTGAAATTTATGATCGAGCCGTTTTTGGAAGATCCGGCCAGTCTGAGATTGGATATCGAGCGCTGTAAGGAAAATGAACGTCTTTGGGTGCGTGTAGCCTTCGATGATGCCGATAAAGGCAAAGTTTACGGCCGGGGAGGACGCAATTTACAGGCGATTAGAACTACCCTAGAGATGGCGGCCGCAAATGCGGGTCGCTCTCTTTATCTAGAAGTCTATGCGGCCGAAAATGAAGGCGAACAGCGCCGCACCCGTCGTTCTAATGGTAACTTTGAAGGTACGGAAAGAAGGCCGAGCAATCGCCGACCACCTGCACCCCGGCAGCTCAACAACTAACGAGCGATTTTAGGAAAACAGGGAAGGGGTTTCATCCTCGACCCTCTCCAGTTGCTCTAATTGCTGCCAAACTTTGGCGAGTAAAGTGGTTAATCCGGCTCCTGTTACGGCGGAAATAGTCAAAATCTCGGCATTGGTTATTTTAGCAAACTGCTTTTGATAGTTATCTATCGTTTCCTCGTCCACAGCATCAATTTTGTTGAAAACCAGTATTTGCGATCGCTTTTCTAATTCCCGACCATAGGCGGCCAATTCTCCTTGGATAATTTGATAATCGGCGATCGGGTCTTCTGCTGTCAAGGAGACAAGATGAATTAACAGGCGTGTGCGTTCGATATGGCGCAAAAATTCGTGTCCTAAGCCGATTCCTAGGTGCGCTCCCTCGATTAATCCAGGAATATCGGCGAATACCGTCCCATCTCCCGTGGGTTTGCGTACCACTCCCAAGTTAGGAATGAGAGTCGTAAAGGGATAATCGGCGATTTTGGGACGAGCAGAGGAAACGGCCGAGATTAGGGTGGATTTTCCCGCATTGGGCAGCCCGATAATGCCCACTTCCGCTAATAACTTCAATTCTAGGCGTAAATGGCGTTTTTCTCCGTCTAAACCGGGTAAAGCGTATTCGGGTGCGCGATTATTATTACTTAAAAAGTGGCGGTTGCCTAATCCCCCTTTTCCCCCGGCAGCCACGATTAAAGTCTGTTCGGGAGTGACCAAATCGCCGATAATTTCCTCGCTATCGAGATCGTAAACCACTGTACCACAGGGAACTTTAATAATGCGATCGCTACCGTTGGCTCCAGTGCAGTTGTTCGGACCGCCCCGTTTACCGTCATCGGCCTTAAAATAGCGACTATACTGGAAATCTAGCAGGGTTTGCAGGTTCTGAGTCGCCACAAAAATCACCGAACCACCTTTTCCCCCATTACCTCCGGCCGGACCGCCAGCGGGGACGTATTTTTCCCGACGGAAAGCGACAATTCCATCACCTCCCTTACCCCCTTCCACTTCTATTTCGGCGCGATCAATAAACTGCATAAGATTAAGTAGTTAAAGTGAAAAAATGATCAAGCTTAAAGCTGTTATATGTTAATATCTTGCCAATTTAAAGCTTCTGCAAATCCCTGAAAATGTTTGACATTAGTAGTAGCGATGACTAGATAACGACTCGGATATTGTTTTTTTAATAACTGCCAATGAGCAAGAATAATAATATCTACATCAATATTGTAATTATCAGCCGTTTGTTTGCCAATCTTTCGAGTTTCTACCCAAATTTGTGACGCTGCTAACATCACATCGGTATCTAAATTTAAAAAATCAATGACATTGCGTAATTCATTAAGATTATCTGGGCTATTAAAGGAATTTTTTTTGACCGATTCTAATAATAGGCTTCTTCTGACTTCATAATCACAGATATCGGAACTAACTACATAAACGCCCTTGGAGAAAAGTGAATAAAGCCAGTCTTCGCAGTCAGCCGGTTTACCCGCTTTTTTAGGATGAGTTAATAAACCCAAAACCCCCGAATCGATAAAGACAATCATCCTTAGCTATAAAGCTTTGAACCCAAAGGACGAGCATTATCAATCGCGGTCTGAAAATTGAGCAAACACTGGGAAATTTCTTGGTCTTGCTCATCGGTTATTTGTGACCGTTTTTGTCGTCTTTGTTCTAAGATAGCCAAGGCCGAACGATTTCGTTTAATTTGTTCTTTTCGATCCCAATCTGGATAATTGACAAGTTTGGGTTTTAATTGATTCATCTCTTTTACTGGAAATTATCTATCACAATCTTAGCCGATCCCTTGACACTTCACAACTCCAGTCACTATCTCCAAAGTTTTTAGTACATTTGTTCGGAAAGAAAAAACTTGTTTCTGGGCGGGGAATCCCTACAATAGGAAACAGGATAATTAGTAGCAGATGAAAACCGATGGGGCAGTTTTTTAAACAAACTTTCGCTAGTTGCTTGGGAACTTTACTGGGATTATTGGCATTTTCGGTCTTAGGTGTGGGAGGATTAGCATTTTTACTGCTTTCCTTGCTTATTTCTAGCGATAGCTCCTCAGTTAAGGAAAAATCGGTCTTAGTTTTTAACTTGGCCACCAATATCAGCGATGCTCCTCCTAGTTCCAGTTTAGCCGATAGTTTGACCGGTGAGAGTACGACCACTTTAAATTTGCGACAGGTGATAGCGGCGATCGAAAAGGCCGCCCTTGATGATAACATTGTCGGTCTGTTACTCTATGGTCGCGACAATATCGGTGAATATGGCTATGCTACCCTGACGGAAGTGCGGCAAGCTTTGGCAAAATTTCGCCAATCGGGTAAAAAAATTATCGCCTACGATATGGAATGGACGGAAAAGGAATATTATCTCGCTTCCGTTGCTGAAACGGTGATTATTAATCCCGTGGGGAGAATGGAAATTAATGGTTTAAGTAGTCAACAAACCTTTTTTGCCGATGCACTAGAAAAGTATGGTGTGGGGGTGCAAGTGGTAAAAGTGGGTTCTTTTAAAGGTGCAGTGGAACCCTATACGCGTCAGGATTTAAGTGTCCAGAATCGTCAGCAGCTGCAAACCCTACTCGATACAATTTGGTCTAACTATAGTTCCACAGTGGCCAAAAGTCGCAATTTAACCCCCCAACAGCTGCAAACTATTTCTGATACTCAAGGTATTCTGGAAGCAACCACGGCGAAAAAGGCGGGTTTTGTTGATGAAGTGGCCTATTTAGATCGAGTAATTGTTTTAGCTAAAGAGTTGACGGGAGAAGCAAAAAATAAAACTAATGAGGAGGGAAATTCTAGCTCTTTTTCGCAAATTTCTTTAGCCAATTATGCTAGTTCTCTCGATGAGGAGGAAGATAGTAGCAATCAAATAGCGATAGTTTATGCAGAAGGGACAATCGTAGAAGGTCAGGGAGATAGAGGCCAAATCGGTGGGGATAAATTGGCGAAGGAACTGCGAAAATTACAGGGGAAGGAGGAGGTGAAAGCGGTAGTTTTGCGGATTAATAGTCCGGGGGGAAGTGCCACCGCTTCTGAGGTGATTCTGCGGGAAATTAAGCGTTTAGATGCGACCAAACCGGTAATTATTTCTATGGGTGATGTGGCAGCTTCTGGGGGTTATTGGATCGCCATGGGGGGTCAAAGAATTTTTGCCGATAATGATACAATTACTGGTTCCATCGGTGTGTTTGGATTATTGTTAAATATCCAGAAGATTGCTAATAATAATGGCATCGATTGGGATACAGTGAAAACTGGAGAATTAGCCGATATATCTACTATTACCAGACCGAAAAATCCCCAAGAATTAGAAATTTATCAAGCGGCAGTTAATCGGTTCTATGATTTATTTATCGAGACGGTAGCCAAGGGGCGAAAATTATCCCCAGACAAGGTTAGAACTGTGGCCCAAGGTCGTGTCTGGACAGGAAAAGATGCGGTTAAAATTGGTTTAGTTGATCAAATTGGTGGTCTAGAAGTGGCAGTACAATATGCGGCCAAAACAGCTAAATTAGGGGATGATTGGAGTCTTCAAGAATATCCTCGATCGCAAAGTTGGCAAGAAGAACTTCTCTCTAATTTCTTACAAACCTATCTTCCTCCTCTCACTAAAAATAATCATCCTTTGACGCAGGAATGGCAAAATTTTCAGCAGGAATTATTAAAGTTACCTACATTTAACGATCCCCATCGTGTTTATGCTAAGTTACTTTTTAATCTCGATTTTCGCTGATATTAGGTAAAAATAATGCTCGCTAATTCTGAAATTCTTTGACAAAAATTTCTATGAATCGCCCTAATAGTGTTATTCTTGGTTTAGCCTATATTCTGGGATTATTATCTACAGGTCTGGTAGATTTTAGTCCCCAGTTAAACCGATGGCAAGAAGTGGTAATTAGAATTGTTATTCTTAGTCTAATTACCACGTTAACCACAATTTTTATCCGTCGTTTTTGGTGGCAAAGTCCCCCGAAAAAAATTTGGCTGATAGCGGGATTAATAGCTATATTTGCCGTTGTTTATCTAGAAATTCGCACTCCTTACCCCAGCGCAAACGATATCAGTCATCTTTTAAAAAATAATGTAGTTAACTCTATTAAAATCACGGGGAGTATTATATCAGAAATCCGTCTCAATCGCCGAGAAAATTTACAATTTTGGTTAGAAGTAAAAGAATTTAGCCTCAAGAATTTACCCACAAAAAAATCCGAGGGTAAACTCTACGTTACTCTACCAAATCTAGCAGAAAATCAGGTTTATCCCGGACAAGAAATAACAGTTAAAGGATTACTTTATCGTCCCCGTCGTGCCAATAATCCCAGTGCTTTTGACTTTGCTAATTATCTAGCGCGTCAGGGTGCTTTTGCTGGTTTAAAAGGGGAAATAATTATTGATAAAAAGTCACCGACTTGGGGAGTTTGGCAGATTCGTCAGCGCATTGTTGAGGCACAAATTCAAGGACTAGGCCAAGAAAAAGGGACTTTATTAAGTTCCATTACCCTCGGACGACAAGCGGTTAATTTGCCAGCAAAAATCACAGATTTATTTATTAAAACTGGATTAGCTCACATTTTAGCAGCTTCTGGCTTTCATGTGGCTATTTTGTTGGGATTTGTTTTAACTATTACTCGCAATTTATCCCCCAAAAAACAGTTTATTATTGCCGTTACTATCTTAATAATTTACGGCACCTTAACAGGGTTACAACCTTCAGTTATGCGGGCGATTTTGATGGGAATTGGGGCATTAATCGGTCTGCTTTATAATCGACAAGTTAATAGTTTAGGCTCCCTATTACTAGCAGCTACAATTCTATTATTATGGCAGCCTCTCTGGATTTGGGATTTAGGATTTCAGCTAAGTTTTTTAGCGACTTTGGGATTAATTATTACCGTTCCCTTACTGAAAAATAAAATTGACTATTTCCCTAATTTAATCGCTGAACCTATAGCTATTAGTCTAGCTGCCACTCTCTGGACTATGCCTTTATTAATGTTTACGTTTAACTCGATCACTCTTTATAATATACCCATTAATATTATCACAACTCCCCTAATTACCCTAATTAGTTTAGGAGGAGTTTTTACTGCTTTTTTAGGCTTAATTTATCCCCCTTTGGGCAGTATCGGCGCTAGTATTCTCTATTACCCTCTCAAGTTATTACTGCAAATTACCCACTTTTTTAGTCTGCTTCCTTTTAGTACCTACTCCACGGGTAAATTATCTTTAGGAGTGATGTTAATTATTTATATTTGCCTTACCTTAATCTGCTGCAACCTCTGGTTTCGTCAACGGTGGCATTTAGTTGGTTTATTTATCCTCACTTTAATTTTAATACCGATTATTTATCAGCATTTTACTTTAACTCAGGTGACAGTTTTAGCCACCAAATCGCAACCGGTAATCATTATTCAAAATCGAGGAAATACTCTCTTAATTAATGGGGAGGAACCCGCAACAGCACGTTATACAGTTTTGCCTTTTTTGCGACAGGAGGGAATTAATCAAATACAAAGAGCAATAACCGTCAATAATTCGGCGCAATTCTCAACTATCAGTGAGAGCATACCGATCAAAAAAACTATTAATTTATCCCAGTTAGAAAAATTTAATCTTGGTGAAATTACTGGACAATTGCTCGAGAAAAATTTATTTAAATTTCAGGTAAAAAATCAATCTTGGCTATGGATTGTCAACCCGAAAATTCCCGTTAATTTATCCCAAGAATTCAGCCCCCTAGTGTTATTATGGCAGGGAAGCAATCTAGATAAACAATGGCTAGAGTCAATTCGACCCCAAACAGCGATCGCTGTCACTAACAATCTCTCCCGCAATGCCAAAAATCAACTGAGAAAGGCCCGGATTAAGACTTACTGGACCGGGAGAGATGGAGCGATTCAATGGACAGCAAAAAATGGATTTCAACCCTTTCTAATTAATGAGTGATGTGTATCACCAAAACTGAACAGGGAGCATGATGTACCACGTAATTACTGACACTACCTAAGATTAACTCAGATAAACCCGATCGACCGTGACGACCAACAATAATTAAATCTATCCCCTCCTGCTGGGCAACTTGACAAATTTTCTGCCCCGGATCACCGATATAATAATCAGCCTTGGCCGTGATATTATCTTCCTTAGCTCGATCGACTAAACCGTTTAACCAAGCTTGTAATTCCGCTTGCATTTCTTCGGTGATTTGTTGTTCTAAGGCGATCATATCAGGGGGATAACCGCCACCATAACCGATCAGATTACCATAAATAAAAGTTTCCGTGTAGGGAGTCAAAGGTTGAGACATACTATAAACAATTCGCAACTCACTAGCGTAGGTTTTCGCTAAGAGAATAGCCGCATTCAAAACCTCTGGAGTGGGATCTTGATAATCCACAGCCACGAGAATTTTATTATAGAGTTTGTTGGTATCCCGATCGACTGAGAGTGTTTCCGTATTATTCATCGAATTAACCTCCTCGATAGCAGATAACGTCAGGGTTGAAGTTAATCTTTTTTCCCATCGGCTGCCAGCAATACCCCGGGGAAATAGCCAAAAATTGCTGAAAGCTGATGATTGATAGTTGACGCTCCTCTACCTCTAGTGTGACATTTTTCGGATGATTTAGCTGAATTAGCAAAAAAATTAACAATTTACCCTACTGTCACCCCTATCCTCACTTATGGCAGTTATCTTAATGGTGAGGTATGAGGTTTTCGTTTTGGTGAGACTCCGAGACGATACCCGATCAGTTTATACTTCATCTTTATGAGAAACGCCGTAACTAGAAAAATGGTCAATTAATGGGATAAATGCAATTTTTGTCTTTTTCTCTTGCCTTGAGAGATTTGCCCAGAGCAGCTGCGGTATATAATGCAATTAGAGCGAGTTCTAAACCAACAACTTATGATTAGTCGCTACATTATTCTATGGCTCCCGATGATCGTAATAGGAATTAGTAACGGTATTCTCAGGGAAAGCACCTACGGAAAATATCTCGATGAACTGCGCGCTCATCAAATTTCTACCCTGACAGGAATCCTCTTTTTTAGTCTTTATATTGGCACTCTTGTCTATTTTTGGGGTCTAGAATCCTCCGGTCAAGCAATTACTATCGGTTTAATTTGGTTACTATTAACAGTGGGTTTTGAATTTCTGTTCGGCCATTTTATCGCCGGTCACTCTTGGTCAAGATTAGGGCAAGATTATAATCTTTTAGCGGGACGAGTTTGGATTTTGGTTCTCTTGGTCATTACTTTTGCTCCCTTACTATTTTATCAACTTTTTTCTTAATTATGAAAGCTATTATCATTAATCGCTATGGCGATAGTAATGTTCTCCAATACACAGACATAGAAAAGCCAATTCCCCAAGGGAAAGAAGTCTTAATTAAGATTATGGCAGCGGGAATTAATCCGATTGATTGGAAGATTCGTCGGGGGATGCTCAAAATAGCCACAGGTAATAAATTTCCCCTGCAATTAGGTTTTGATTATAGTGGAATTATCGTTGAAAAAGGTAGTCAGGTGGAACAATTTCAGATCGGAGATGAGGTTTTTGGTTTTCTCAATCAATTGCCCGGTAAAACCTATGCTGAATATGCAATTATTCCCGCTTCCCTCTTAGTTAAAAAACCGCATAATCAGAGTTTTATTGAAGCTGCCGCCACTCCTTTAGCTGCTTCTACCGCTTTGCAAGTCTTGCGAGATTTTGGCAATATTCAAGCAGGAAATCGGATTTTAGTTAATGGTGCATCGGGAGGAGTGGGTAGCTTTGCTGTGCAGATAGGGAAAATTTTCTCCGCGCAAGTGGATGGAGTTTGTAGTAGCAAAAATATCGATTATGTCACCTCTTTAGGAGCAGATAAAGTTATCGATTATACCCAAGAAGATTGGAGAAAAACCGAGCAGAAATATGATATAATCTTCGATGCTGTGGCTAAGTCTTCTTTTTGGCACTGTCGTCAGCTTTTAAAACCCCAAGGCACCTATATAACCACCCTCCCAAATCCAGGAATTATCTTCCTAAATTATCTCGGTGCTTGGTTGCCCCAAAAAGGGAAACTGATATTTTTTGCTCAAGCACAAGCGTCTGACTGGCAATTTCTCAAAGAAGCGATCGAATCGGGTAAATTAACTGTTAGAATCGATCGCACCTATACTTTTTCCCAGGTGGCAGCAGCTCATAGTTATAGTGAATCGGAAAGAGTGCGAGGAAAAATAGTCCTGATACCCGATTAAGGATAAATAGTTAGGGATTTTTCTGTTTTTTTGGGGAACGAGTAAATAGTTTTAAGTAGGTAGAAACCGAGAATTCTTTAATTGGAAAGGTGATAAAAGTCAAGGGATTAATAGTAATAATAATATTGCGGCTATCCCTTTGTACCGCCTTGATAATCTGTTTAGCCACCCAATCGGCGGACATAATACCCACAGGATTTAAATTACTCTTAAAAGGGCCAAGAATTAGCTTTCTTACCACACAGGGAGCATCTAAACGACGCAGGGTAATCATATCACCGATCGCCCGTTTACTGAGTTCGTAGAGGGGACTAAAGGCAGGATTAACCTCCGCTTCCGAGGTATTCACCCAGACTTCCTTGCGGGCAATTTGCTCGTTAGTGCGGACAGTTTTGAAGAATAATTCCATTAAACGCCAGACAGAAAAAGTGTTCACTTGGTAGGCTAATTCGATCGCTTCTGGGGTTCTTTGGCCGTGGACATTAACGCCATGATTTAAAATCAGTATATCTACAGACTTAAATAGGTCCTCAAGTTGCGTTTCTTCACCGATTTGCCATTGTACGGTTTTTACAGGTACTGATTCGCCGTTAATTTCAATAGCGATCGCATTCTCCCCAGAAGTGAGCGCGATTACCTTGGCTCCCTTCAGTTGTAGGTACTTTAACAGCGATCGCCCTAATGTTCCATTCGCTCCAGTAATGGCGATCGTTTTACCCTTGAGAGAAAGTGCCGTCCCCATCAATTTATCCATAAAGGTGAAAGTTCCACAATAATAAGCCTTTTGGTTATCAAAATGGTGTCGCCAGTGGTAAGTACGATTAACGCGCCATTGAGCGGGGAAACTCTCAAATTGCCCCGGACGATGGGTTAAATCGGTTAATTCCTCCAGATTGGCGATCCCTAAACCTCGACCGATCGCCGTACTGAGAAAAGCCAAAGTATAAAGGGAACCTAACCAACCCAACCAAGGGCGATCGAAACCCCAAGAGTAGGCCAGTAGTACCGGTAAAACACTGGCAGCCAACATAACCAAGGCCTCCGGTACATCATTGTACCAGTGGGCCCGACGATAAATTTCCTCGCTCATTACCGACAGATCGGGACGAAAAACCCGATGATGCCAGACGTGCAGACGATAAAGGGGCTGCCAATGGTGGGCCAGAGCATGATAGCTATCACGCACGATCTCCACCCAAATAATTGAGCCACAAATCAGTCCGACACAGAGGAGCAGGTTTGACATAGGGGATAAATGTTAAATTTTCTCAACGAATGTAAACAAAGTAATCTTAGCCCAAAAAAGCGCATTTATCGGGTAAAAGGAACCAATAGCCTGAAAAACTGGGGTTTCTTTCCCGAAAAAAACTTAAGATTCCGTTAAAAATTTTAACAATTTTCGGTAAGATAAAGCAAGAAATAAGCTTCTATTTGAACAGTTACTTAACCTGAGTCGATTATGGCAGAAAATTATTGGTCGCGAGAGGATGATAACGAAGAATTAGACCCGATTGGTTCCCTCCTATCTGACTGGTCCGATCCCGAAGATGAGGAGGACGAATTTAGGAGCGAAATTTTTCAAGGCCGATCGGGACGCAGACAGAAAGCGGCTTTTAGCCTCATGGCGATCTGGACAATAATTATCGGACTTCATTGGCTGAGTTGGGGTTATTGGGCAATTATCGCCCTAACTATGGTACTATCGGGGCAAGCTTTGCGGCTGCTGTTCACGAAACCAGAAACGCCGCCAATTCCTTTACCAGATTGGGATTTAACCTCTGTCCCCAGGGTGTCCCTCTTAGTAGCGGCCAAAAATGAAGAAACCGTAATCACGAAACTGGTTAATTATCTCTGTCATCTAGACTATCCCCAAGATAAGTTAGAAGTTTGGATCGTCGATGACTATAGCACCGATAACACCGGTGCAATTCTCGATCGCCTTGCTTTAGAATATCCCCAATTAAAAATTCTCCATCGTCCTGCTAATGCCGGAGGTGGCAAATCCGGCGCCTTGAATCAGGTTTTATCCCTGACTAACGGGGAAATTATCGGCGTATTCGATGCCGATGCGGGATTATCCTCCGATTTACTCCGTCATGTGGTCCCAATGTTCGACGATCGAGAAGTGGGTGCGGTACAGGTGCGAAAAGCGATCGCCAATGCCGCCGAAAACTTCTGGACAAAAGGACAAGCGGTAGAAATGATCTTTGATAGCTGTTTCCAACAGCAACGGATCGCGGTGGGAGGGATCGGAGAATTGCGCGGAAATGGTCAATTTGTCCGTCGTAGTGCCTTAAATCGTTGCGGGGGTTGGAATGAACAAACGATCACCGATGATCTTGATTTAACTATTCGTCTCCATATCGATAATTGGAAAATTAATGTCTTAAATTTTCCCGCAGTAGCAGAAGAAGGGGTGACAACTGCGATCGCTTTATGGCATCAGCGCAATCGTTGGGCCGAAGGTGGTTTTCAGCGTTATCTCGACTATTGGAAAGCAATTTTAAAGTCTCCCATGCCTTGGCCGAAAAAGTTTGATTTAATTGCTTTTTTGCTCGTTCAATATATCTTACCTGCGGCCGCTATTCCCGATCTTTTAATCACTATTACCCAGCATCAAGCTCCGATTTTAACTCCTTTAACTGGTTTGGCTCTTTCCCTTTCTCTCTGGGGGATGGTGACAGGATTAATCCGAGTCAATACGGGTAGAAAATTCACTTTCGCTCTCGGTTTAGACATCCTTGCTCAAACCCTTCGCGGCATGATTTATATGATGCACTGGTTTATTATTATTCCCAGTGTCAGCCTCCGGATGGCTTTGCGTCCTAAACGTTTAAAATGGGTGAAAACCGTTCATCTGGGGGAACATCTCAGTGCCGAAGTTTAATTTTCGAGGATAGACTTCAAAAACTTTGGCCTTATCAGGCTCGAAATCCCCTGTCAGTCAAGGTTACAGCCTTTGGAAACCCCTTTCGGAAAAATTTCCAATTTCCTTAATCATGCTTGCTGCCAATAATGTGTTAATTTAGATACAGAATTGAATTCCGTGACAGCACTGGGGTGGCGAAAAGCGCTCGCTCCAGTTTTTTTTCTCGAGAAGGTAATGATTCGGTAGTAGTGGCGTAGCTCTGTTGCTTACCTGGTATGAATTGTGTAAAATATTTATGAATAAAAATAATTGGAACCCGATCAGTCTTTAAACCTCTAGCTTGATCATGACTTTTCTGATAAATATCTTTTTCTGGCTTCTGTCTGGCTTACTCAAATATCAGTCTAGCACCGAACAAAATCCCCCCCTAGTTCACCTCTATTCCCCTGTTCTAATTGTGGTTCTCACCATAGGATTAAGAATGGTTCTATTCATAATGGAAAACCCAAACGTCAATGTAAAGAATGTGGTCGTCAGTTTGTGATCAATCCCACTAATAAAACCGTCTCTGAGGAAACCAAACAATTAATTGATAAACTCTTGCTCGAACGAATTTCCTGGCGAGGAATTGCCAGAGTAACAGGGGTAATTTGGTCATGGTTACAAAATTATGTCAACAATAAACTGGCGGCTGTACCCCGTCAAATAAAGGTTTCAGACAAACTAAAAGGTAAATTAGTTATAGAATGTGATGAGATGTGGTCTTTTGTTTTTTCTAAAACAATCAAGGTGTATATTTGGCGGTTAATTGATAGAAAAACAAGGGAAATTATTGGTTGCTATGCGCGGAGATAGGAGTCGTCAATCAGCCAAAAAACTTTGGGCAAGCCTACCCGATATTTACCGACAATGTGCTGTTGCTTACACAGACTTTTGGGAGTCCTATAAGACAGTAATTCCTAGTAAACGTCATCGACCAGTCGGAAAAGAAACTGGTCAAACTAATCATATTGAAAGATTAAATAATACCTTTAGACAAAGGATTTCTCGGCTGGTGAGAGAGAGTCTATCTTTCTCTAAAAAAATGGAGAATCACCTTGGGGAACCCTTTGGTATTTTATCCATGACTACAATGCACAGCAAAGCAAAGGATTAAGCCGCCATCACTACTACCGAATCACCACCAGTTTTTCGTGGGTGTGGGGTGTGGGGTGTAGGGTGTGGGAATTATGGATTATGAATTGGAAATTGGGGAGTTTTTTGCTGTGAACTGATAACTGATAACTGATAACTAATTAAAGTACCATTTCTCTGGTGGCCTCTGCATCTATGGGTTTAATTAGATACAATCGCAACAGATCTCCGACGATACCTAACTGTAAGGGTAACTTACGCATTGTTTTTAGCCATTGAGGAGCGCTACTTTCATCGATCGCTTTTAATTGTAAATTACGTTCGGCACAACGGTTTAAACGGGGGAAAAATTGGGGATGGTCCACATTTAAAATGGTGGGAAAAGCGCGAGCAGAGGTATTATTAGTCTGACGAATTACCTCTTGATCAAAAGCGATCGCATCCATTCCCAAAGCATCATAAAAGTCTGAGCGTTCGCGTACAGTTAAACTGTGGGTAGCAAAGACGGAAAGCAGAAAAAAACGACTCCATAATCTCGATCGCCAATTATTCCACAATTGTGGTTTAGCTCGCAGTAAGGTTTTAAAGATATCTCCGTGGCGATTTTCGTCCTGACACCAACTCTCGAAGTAATTAAAGAGAGGATTAAATTTATACTGGGGATGTTCTTCTAAATGACGATAAATGAGGATATAACGCCAATAACCGATTTTTTCGGAGAGATAGACCGTATATAACACCCATTCAAGGGGGAAAAAGGTGTAGGTGCGGGTTTTGGTAATTTTGGCTAGATCGAGGGAAATATTAAAGTCAGCCATGGCTTTATTGAGAAATCCTGCATGGCGCGCTTCATCTCTAGCCATAAGATGAAATATCTCCCCTAACAAGGGATTACGGCTTTTTAGTTGTCGTGACAGTTCCTTAAATAACAAAAAGCCAGAAAATTCGGAGATACAGGAGCGTTCTAGGTAATCTATAAAAGCATTTCTCGTTTTTTCATCGAGATTATCTTGATAGTTCTCAAATTCTTGCTGACGTTCAAAGTGATGCCGGTTGTAATCGGTCCGCATCTCCTCTAACATCGCTTTGATTTCGGTTTCTTGCAAAGAAAGGTCAAAATTAGCGGCAGCCTCAAAATCGGTGGTATAGAAACGCGGGGTGAGGATAGTTTCGCGCAGAGCAGCTTTTTTCTGGGAGGGAGGTTCGACGGTAGTGACCATGATGGAAATTACTTGACTACATAGCTATATAAGATTTTAAACATAAATAGGTAAGCCAATGATAATTATTAAGTTTTATCAATATTTTGGGCAGTAGTGAGCAAGGGAATCAGACAAGTAGCGAGCCGATTAGGGAAATAGGGAGTAGAATAGAAAGGTTGTGAGTCTATAACTATCGTTAAAATACTATGGCTTGTCCCAAGAAGAAAACCTCAAATGCCAAGCGCGACCAACGGAGAGCGCACTGGAGAAAGCAAGCGGCTCGGGAAGCGCAAAAAGCCTTATCTTTGGGTAAATCTGTTCTTTCTGGTCGTTCTAACAGCTTTGTCTATCCCACTAAAGAGGAAGAAGAAGGGGAAGACGAGGAATAACTTGATGATGGGGAGTGAGGTGGAGAAAACCTTTTCGCTCCCTAGTATTTTAAGATTTGTTTAGGGTTTTCGTTGTGAGTCTCAACTAATGTTAGGCAAATTCTTTAAAAAACCAGAATCTCCCGATCAAGACCGAGTTCCTCCGGGCCAATATCTCGCTAGTGGTTTTCCTGTGCTTACCTACGGAGATACTCCCCAAATCAAGACCGAGGAATGGTTATTCAAGGTTTGGGGAAAGGTGGCCACGACTAAAATTTTTAACTGGTCGGATTTTATGGCCCTACCGCAGTGGGAATTTACTAAGGATTTTCACTGTGTCACCCGTTGGTCAAAATTAGATGTGACTTGGACGGGAATTAAGGTATCGGATTTTATCACCTTAATTGACCTGTTGCCGGAGGCTACCCACGTCATGCAACACTGTTATGGTGGTTATACCACTAACCTCACCCTAGAGGAATTCCTGCACGAGGATAATTTTTTCGCTTTTCAACTGTTTGGTCAACCTTTACCCCCCGACCACGGTGGTCCGCTGCGTTTAGTTGTCCCCCATCTCTACGCTTGGAAAAGTTCTAAATGGATTAATGGCTTAGAATTTCTCGATCGAGAGCAATTGGGTTTCTGGGAACTTAATGGCTACCATCGACGAGGTGATCCCTGGTTGGAGGAACGTTATGGCGGTTTTTGACGATTTTTGTCTTAAAATAGGGTAATATCAGCAAACAGAAGTTACCCCCCCCACAAAAGAGCATTTGGGTTTCCTTTTCTTGTACCCATGTAATTGAAGTTTTCTTAAGGTTTATAGGGATAGACAGAGTCCCTTATAAAAATTCCCCCGAAGACTGGTTGTAGTCATTGATCACTGATAACTGAAATAACCGACTAATGATATTCGGATTGACCATGAAAAAGAGGATATTGACTTTACTATTAGCTTTGCTTTTAGTTGCTAACATGAATAGCCAAGGGGTTTTAGCGGTGACGATCGATTTTCAATGGTTGGGAAATCAGGGTTATACAGCTAAAGGTTCTTTTAGTTATGATGAAAAAACGGCCCCGACTATCTTTTCGGAAAAAGGTTCGGGAAAAATGCGAGTCTTAGAAGATTTTCAGGTATCTTTTTATGATAACAGTGGTCAAGAGATCGCTAGATACGATAATGTCAGCGAGGGAATTTCCTCAGCTAATTATTTTCAGTTTAATTTTAATACAAAAACCGGTCAAGTTTTTGGCTCGATCGATCTGGGGGGTGAAGGGATGGGGGAAATCTATCTTCAAGGGGTGGTTAACGATAATTTGGCCCTCTTGCGGGTGGAGTCGGTAGATCTGGTTATGGATGAGGATGATTCACCAGAAATTATCACTCAGTTTTAACTAAATTGATCGGGAAAATAGGGATTATCCTAGCCTAATTTTTCCGCTAATTCTAACCAGCGATCGGTTAAATTATCAATTTTTTGACTTAATTGAGCTAATTCTTCGGTCAGGGTGGTTATTTTGGTAAAATCTTCTAGGGGTTCTCCATAAAGTATTTTTTCAATTTCAGCTTTTTTTGATTCTAAAATTGGTATTTGTTTTTCGATATCTTCGTATTCTTTTTTCTCTTTAAAAGAGATTTTCTTATTGACGGGTGAGGGAGAAGCTTTAACAGTTTTTGGGGTGACTTTTTTTTCTTTTGGTTCCTCCTCCTCTTTTTTCTGATCGAGATAAAGGGAATAATTACCCGGATATTGACGGATATTACCCCCGGTTTCAAAGGCAAAAATAGTATCAACTACTCGATCGAGAAAATAGCGATCATGGGAAACGACAATCACACAACCGTTAAAGTCCTCTAAATATTCTTCTAAAATTGCTAAAGTCTGCACATCGAGATCATTGGTGGGTTCATCTAAGATTAAAACATTAGGCGCACTCATCAAAACTCGTAGCAAAAATAAGCGTCTTCTTTCCCCTCCAGAAAGTTTATAAATTGGTGCATACTGTTGATCGGGAGGAAAAAGAAATTTTTCTAACATCTGGGAAGCGGTGATGACGCTGCCGTCTAGGGTTTTGACTAATTCGGCCACACTTTTCAGATATTCGATTACTCTTTGATTTTCGTTGATATTGAGATCATCGGATTGTTGATCGAAGTAACCAATATGAATAGTGGAACCGATGTCAACCGTGCCTGAATCGGGGAGAGTTTTCCCGGTAATAATATCCATGAGAGTAGATTTTCCTACCCCGTTACTGCCAATAATACCGATGCGATCTTCGGGGGTAAAAATATAGGTAAAATCTTTAATTAAAGTATGATCGCCGTAAGCTTTCGATATCTTTTCTACTTCGATAACTTTTTTGCCGATGCGTCTTCCTGCGGTGGCAATATCGACTTTTCCCTCCACCTGTTTAAATTCCTTATTACCCATTGCTTGAATGCGATCAATCCGCGCTTTTTGTTTGGTGCTGCGCGCTTTTGGTCCCCGGGATAACCATTCTAATTCCCGTCGCAAAACTCCCGCGTGTTTGCGTTGACTACTGGCGATCGATTCTTCCGCTAAGGCTTTTTTTTCTAGATAATAGGCATAATTACCGGAATAAGTAGATAAATCTCCCCGATCGATTTCAATGATGCGATTAGTCACTCGATCAAGAAAATAGCGATCGTGAGTAATTAATAATAATCCTCCCCGAAAACGGGACAAATAACTCTGTAACCACTCCACGGAAAGCGCGTCTAAATGGTTGGTGGGTTCATCCATCAATAAACAGTCAGGATCGGCTAAAAGTGCGGTAGCGATGGCGATTCTTTTGCGATATCCCCCCGATAAATCTCCCACGCGAGCATTAAAATTATCGATGCCCAGTTTACTTAAAATAACTTTAGCGTTAGTTTCTAAATCCCAGGCGGCAAGTTTATCAATTTGTTGCGAAACCCTTGACAAACGCTCCATAATAGTATCCAGATTTTCTGGCTCATGGACAAGGCGATCGGACAATTCCTCGTATTCCTTAATTAAAGTCATACTTTCGCCACTATCGGCGAAAACCTGCTCTAAAACCGTTTTATCGTCGTCTAGCTCCGGTTGCTGGGGTAAATAGACGATTTTCATCCCGGAATTGATTTGAATTTCGCCACCATCGATCGCTTCTAATCCGGCGATCATTTTCAATAGGGTCGATTTTCCCGATCCATTCGTACCGATCAGGCCGACTTTATCGCGATCATCGAGACTAAAACTCGCATCTTTGAGAATTTCCTTGATACCGAAGTCTTTTTTGAGCGATCGAACCGTCAGCAGTGTCATGATTTCTGGGAATAATCCTTCTTTTCTAGTGTAGTGTCTGGACTAATGCAAAGGATAGATTAAGCAGGTTCTGCTGAAAAAGTTTTTCCCGATGAAAAAAAACCTGTCCCTAATGCCGACGATAACGAGAAAAGGGACAGATTGGCTCAATGGAATGAGATTATTTTCAGGGGCCAGACGGCATCAGGAATTACATCATACCCATGCCGCCCATGCCGCCCATGCCACCCATGCCGCCCATGCCACCCATGCCGCCCATATCGGGGGCTGCGGCTTCTTTAACGGGTTTTTCGACCACGAGGGCTTCCGTAGTTAGGACCATACCGGCGATAGAAGCGGCGTTTTGAACGGCTGACCGTACCACTTTAGCCGGATCGATAATTCCGGCGGCGATTAAGTCTTCGTACTTGCCGGTGAGGACATTGTAACCGACGCTAAAAGCGGTTTCGCGCACACCCTCCACGATCACATCGCCTTCCACACCGGCGTTATTAGCTAACTGACGCAGGGGGGCTTCTAGGGCTTTGGCGACGATATCGGCGGCGACTTTTTCCTCATCGTTAGTGAGAGAAGCTTTGAAAGCCTTCACCTTAGAAGCCAGATGAATCAAGGTTGTACCACCGCCCGGGACGATACCTTCTTCCACGGCGGCTTTGGTGGCATTGAGGGCATCTTCGATGCGGAGTTTGCGATCCTTGAGTTCGGTTTCTGTGGCCGCCCCGACCTTAATGACGGCCACACCGCCGGCTAATTTAGCGATGCGTTCCTGTAATTTTTCCTTATCGAATTCGGAATCGGTTTCTTCTAACTGTTTTTTCAGTTGGGCGAGACGTTTCTGCACATCGGCCTTATTGCGGCTGTCCCCGGAGGCGACAATAATTGTATTGTCTTTTTCTAGGGTAATTTTTGCTGCTTGCCCTAGCAGATCGAGGCTAACCGTGTCAAGACTCAAGCCCACTTCTTCGGAAATCAGACGACCACCGGTGAGGATGGCAATATCTTGTAAAACCGCCTTGCGACGTTCCCCGAAACTGGGGGCCTTGATGGCGACGACATTTAAGACCCCCCGGGCCTTGTTGACCACTAGAGTGGCTAAGGCTTCGCCGTCCACATCTTCGGCGATAATTAATAGGGGACGACCTTGACGAGCAACGGCTTCGAGGACGGGGACTAATTCAGCGATCGCACTGATTTTTTTATCGGTAATCAGGATCAGGGGGTTGTCGTACTCGACGATCTGTCTTTCCTGATCGGTGATGAAATAGGGAGAGATATAACCGCGATCGATCTGCATCCCTTCCACTACTTCTAATTCCGTGGTTAGGGATTTCGATTCTTCCACGGTGATTACGCCATCGGTGGTGACTTTTTCCATGGCGGTGGCGATCATTTGTCCCACTTCTTCGTCGTTGCCGGAAGAAACGGTGGCCACTTGAGCGATCGCATCTCCAGCGATCGGTTTAGCGACGGCGGCGATTTCTTCCACCAGATAGGCGATGGTTTTGTCTAGTCCGCGTCTTAAAGCGACGGGATTGGCCCCGGCGGTAACGTTTTTGAGACCTTCTTTAATTAAAGCCTGGGCGATGATGGTGGCGGTAGTGGTGCCATCGCCCGCTAAATCTTTGGTTTTTGACGCTACTTCCTGAATTAATCTCGCCCCGGTGTTTTCGAGGGGATCGGACAATTCGATTTCTTTGGCGACGGTGATACCGTCATTAACGATCTGGGGGGCGCCGTATTTCTTTTCTAACAAGACATTGCGTCCTTTCGGACCGAGGGTGATTTTTACCGCATCGGCCAAGGCGTTGACACCTTTTTCTAGGGCGCGACGGGATTCATCTTTAAAGGCAATGATTTTGGACATGGTATCGCTGTTGTGATAGGACTCCTTATAGTTAATTTAGCACTCTTAGGGCTTGAGTGCTAATCTAGGTGTGCGGTCATTGAGGAGATCAGGGTGTTATCTCCCCACGGCAGACTGAATTGAGTTAAAAAAATAAAAATTTATCAAGATTTATGAATAATTGCAGAAAATCAATGATAACTATTGTAGCATCGGGGAGATAATCGAATTTTAGCCCATTTTCGCCTTTTTTTAGGAGAAGACAATCATGATTAATCTTAATCCTGCTATCGAACAAAAAATTAATGAATTTATTCTGAAAGTTAAATTAGCTCACCAAAAAGAAGCCACAGATATCATTCAAGAAACGAAGAATTTAAAAGATGAACTTATTCAAAAACTAGGTGGATTAACTTTTTCAGACCCTTTACCTAGCAGAGAAGAATTAGAAAAACAAATAATAGCTCATACAGAGCAGCTTGTGGAGACAATCAACCTTTTATCTACTGGCAAAAGTTCAGAAACTCCTCTTGATACTTTCACCCAAGAAACTGATAGTTTAGTTGCAACAATTACGACTCTATTCGATGCTAATGCTAACGATGCAAACTTGCCAAAACTCAAGGAAAAGCTAACTGCTTGGCAAACAAAAGTTAAAGATACTTTGGTTAAATTTTCCGCCACTGTGGAATTACAAAAGAAAAATGAGTCTTTGATTGCTGAACTGAAGGATAACTTAGACAAATATAGTTCAATTCCTGAAGTAGATGAACCCTTTGAAGAGTTAGTCAAGGAATTTAAAGATAATTTTGCACAACTACAAGAAGCAAGTGTTTTATTTCAAACTTTAGACGATTTAATCAATGAAATTAAAGCTAATGAGGTGATCAAACTAAATAAAAGAATTGATATTTTGCTGGAAAAAACCAAAGAACAAGTAGCGGGATTCCCTCCAGAATTAGACCGGGAAGTACAGGGAGAATTAGCCAAATTAATTAAAATACTAGGGATAGCGCAGGTAGAACTCATGAACATTTCAAAACCTTGTGATATCATGCAAGTAAAGTCGGTAGTAGATGCCGAAGAAATTGCGATTAAATCTTTAACAGGTCAACCTAATATTGTTTTGGCACAAAAATTACGCTACGCTGCAACAACGGGATTAAGAGAAATCCAAAAAGGTTCTAGTCGTCGTTTACGTCGTTTAGCAAACTTCACAGATAATCTTTTCCATTCTTTCAAAATACCTACGAAAGTTTTAATTGGATTAGTGTTCGCTTTCCCTGTAAATTGGTTTATTATGAACTTCTCTCCGGTGAAAGAGTTACTCTCCTTACCTCCAATCATAAAATCTAGTAGCCAAAATACTCAGGGAGAAGGTAACCAAAATACTCAGGAAGAAGGTAACCAAAATACTCCAGGAGAAGGTAACCAAAATGCTCCAGGAGAAGGTAACCAAAATACTCCAGGAGAAGGTAACCAAAATACTCAGGGAAAAGGTAACCAAAATACTCCAGGAGAAGGTAACCAAAATGCTCAGGGAGAAGGTAACCAAAATACTCCAGGAGAAGGTAACCAAAATACTCAGGGAAAAGGTAACCAAAATACTCAGGGAAAAGGTAACCAAAATACTCAGGCAATTATACGTTTGATGTGGATAACAGGCACTTTAGGGGGAGGAGTTAGTCTTCTAACTCGTTTGCAAGATTTTGATAATCCCAAAAATCAAAAATATGACGATGACCTCTTGCCATTGTTAATTGGTTTAACCAAACCCATTTTAGGGGGAAGTTTCGCTTTCTTTATTATGCTAATTCTTCAATCTAACATTTTTCCTATACAAATTCGGAGTGGCAATGGAGATAAGGGGAATGACACCTATTTACTTTTGGCAATGGCTTTTGTGGCTGGATTTAGCGAACGTCTTATTCCCGATTTAATTAGTCAAGTAGAGAAAAAAGTAACTGTAGAGGCTAGTTCCACTGGACAGGGACTACCTCCAGACAAAAAAGGATAACTCCCATTTACCCCGATTTCGGGTTAATGGGAATAGCCAAGGCTTGAACTTGAATTTTTTTTAACTCGGAAACTAATCGAATCGCCTGCTGTTCGTAGAGGGGGGCGCCGAGAGTCGCTGGCAAATTTTCCATGAGATCGCTGGCGGTTTTCAGGGGACAATTAGAAAAACGACTGATCACGGTGGGTGCTTCCGCGGCAATATTGCGGTTAAAGGCTTTTTCCACCCGCACGCGCCAAGTTTTGGGAGTGCGACGACCCTGCTCCACCCGTCGCAGTCCGTTGATGGTGGCCAGCACCACAATGCGATCGCCGATGCGTAAATTGAGATAATCTTCGGGCATTAATTTCGGGGCTTGCCGTTCTCGTTGGTGTAGGATCGGCACGACTCGATAACCGTAGGCAATATCCCCGATCGAGCTACCATTGAGAGTATCTCCGGCTTCGATCTCGTATTCTGTCACCAGAATCGTTTTTTGCGCCCAACGGAACAGATAGATAATATTTTCTCCGAAAGCCGCTCCCGTAAAGGCTTCTGCCGCTACGGTGTTGGTTCCTAAAATGTGAGATCGGGGCAGAATTTGACTTAATTGTTGACTAAGGTTGTCGTCGGTGGTGCGGATGACTAAGTAGCTTTGGGGGTTGAGTTTGCGGGTGGTTAGGGCCACTTCTAAATTGAGGATTTCGTCATCGGTAACGATGGCTATACTTTTGGCCCTATCTAAATTGACATTTTTTAAAGATTCTTCGATATTTCCCGTCATCAGGGGCATTTTTGGCAGCATAGTCCCATCAAAATCCCTATTTAAGCTCACCCCGACGATCGCCTGTTGCATTTCTAGTAATAAATTAGCCACTTCTCTGCCGACTCGACCTAAGCCAACAATAACGATATGATTCTGTTGGGGAACTGGGGGACGGTTAGGGATAAATTGAAATCTTGATGATAATAAAGTTTCTGTCAAAATGGCATAGAGAACCCCGATAAAAGCGGTTCCAGCTAAGGTTAAAAAGAGACTAAATAGCTGCATCCACCAGGGAACCGCATTTAAATCTTCGGGGTTAGAGCCACCGAAAACATCGCCGTAACCACCTAATAAAAGGATCGCTGTTCCTGAAAGAGAGGAAATAAAGGAAGCTCTCGGGGCGTAGAGATGGAAAAGAAAAGTCCCGATAATTACTAGGAGGATAATGATAAATACTGACAGGAAAGCCACCCGATGAATTTGCTGCTGAAAACTCAATTGCCAGAATTGTTGGATTTCTTTGAGGAATTTCTGCCAAAAATCCCGCAACTTCTGGGGAGAATTTGACGGTTTCTGGCGGGTAGAATCGATGTTTTGATAGGTAGTCTCTATAGTGGTAATGGTATCACCAGCCCTGATAGTGGTGGTGGGAGACCATTGATAAAATCCGGCCCTTAAAGGTTCATCGGGGGCTGTGTGTGCTAACAGACGACGGGTGGGAGTATTTAAATCACCTAAAAAGCGATCGAGTAAACCATCTTCGGGGCTAATTTGTCTCTGGATAATCCGCAATTTCTGACCGTCGAGATGCAAAAAACCGAGGGTTTCTGTGCCTAATGTGGCTAAAGCAAAGGCATTGGCGGGTAGTTGGGTGGGTTCATAGGCGATAAAATTGCCTAAACGTTCCTTGAGTAGCTGATTGAGATTATCTTTAGAAGAACGCACCACTAAGCGGGTAAGGGGATTTAATTGCCGAATAATTAGGGCAGTAGTGGCATTAATTCGCTCATCACTGGTGACAATTAAAGCAGCCCGACAGCGATCGATTCCCGCTCTTGCTAAAATGTTTTTTTGACGACAATCACCGATAATTATTTCCTCTAATAAATCGGGAAAATCATTAATTTCCCAACTGGGAGGCTGTATTAGTTCGATACCGACGACGCTAACCCCAAACTCTTTTAAAGACTTGACGCAGTGTTGTCCGAGACTACCCAATCCACAAACTAAAAAGCGATCGGCTAACTTGACATTCCCATCGACAAAGCTGAGAGATTCTTGGTTCATAGATTCTGCTTGTCTTAAAAAATAGAAGGATTTTTCAAACTTCTGATCCCCCCTGCCCCCCTTGATAAGGGGGGTGCTGATCTCCCCTTAATCTAGCCTTAATTTTTTCTTAATAAGAAGGGTGTCTGACAATTTTTAACACCCACCTAATTATAACATACCAGCATTTTTATTGCGTACCCGTTGATACATTTCTTCCATTACTTCGATAAAGGAAGTATCCTTATCCCAAAATGCAGGATAATCACCAGCTTTTTTAATAACAATTGCAGGAATAGTTGCGGATTTAACTAACTGAGGATTTTCTGGTAAACGGTGATGGGAGTGCCAAAATTCTTTGAGATCAATTGTTTGTGCTGCTGGTATGGTTTCGGGTTTAGTGTGATAGGAAGTCCCGGGGTTAAGAGGAATTTTTTCCTCTTGGATGGAGGAGGAAAGCAGCTTACCGAGGGGAGTTTTTGCTAACTCTTGCAGTAATTTTTGACGAGAGATACCCCGTAATTCAAATAAGAGGAAAGGATCCTGATCTAATTGGGAAGCAACGAGGTAATAAACTCCAGCAATATGTTTACAGGGATTTTCCCAATCGGGACAGGAACAATTGGTGATAAAATCCTTTTGACTGTGGGGTAATAAGTGGATATTCAGATCGCTAAATGCTTCATCAATATTATCGGGAACTTCTTTGAGCAGCAGTTTAGAGATCATACTCGCTCTTGAACCAAGATTGTATAAAGCTTGTGACCACTCTGCTTTAGTAATTGGTTTAATCTCGATACTCACCTTATACAAAGGTTCTTTGTAAACCCCAAAGTAGGGATTAATGGAACCTCGCACCTGAGCAGTAATTAAATTACCGTCAATTTCGTAATTCTTGACTTTATCATTTTTAGCGTAGGAACGTCCTCGACTCAAACGCGCTGAGTCGGTAAATTCCTCTAATGTTTCTATAAAGCGTTGTCCCCACCAAGTTTTACTAAATTTATTCATAGGTTTACCTCGATTAAATAATTGTCTGTTTATTCAATGCGATTAACTGACGAAAACTTTCGTTATCTAATTCCGTTAACCAGGATTCATCATTACTAACAATAGCATTAGCTACCTTTTTCTTTTCCTCGATCATTTCATCAATTCTTTCCTCTAAGGTTCCCAATGTGACAAATTTATGCACGAAAACATTTTTTTGTTGACCAATTCTAAAAGCGCGATCGGTTGCTTGATTTTCCACCGCAGGATTCCACCAACGATCGAAATGAAAAACATGATTTGCTTTGGTTAAAGTAATCCCCACTCCCCCAGCTTTTAGGGATAAAATAAATACGGAAGGTTCTGTTTCAGGATGTTGAAATTCTTCGATCATTTGTTCTCGTTTTGGTTGAGAAGTCCCCCCGTGAAGATAATAAGTATTATAGCGAAAAGTTTGTTTGAGGTACTTTTGTAAGGAGTCACCGATTTCAGTAAATTGAGTGAAAATTAGCAGACTATCTCCCTCTAAAATTACTTCTTCTAGCATTTCTCCCAAACGCTCTAACTTATGCGATCGCTCAGGGGTAAAAGCACTGTTATCCTGTAAAAATTGACGGGGATGATTACAAATTTGTTTCAAGCGCATCAGGGTAGATAAAATTAATCCTTTGCGTTTTATTCCCTCCGCTTCTTCTAATTGTTTTTCCACTTCTTTGATAACAACTTCGTAGAGAGAAGCTTGTTCTTTAGTTAAATTACAATACTGTTTGTTTTCCACTTTGTCAGGCAAATCTTTAATTATCTGCTTATCGGTTTTTACCCGACGCAGAATAAAAGGTTCCACTAATTTTTTGAGAACCGTGGACTGGAGACGATCATTTTGTTTTTGGATTGGCACTTCAAAAGCTTTACGAAATTGAGTTTCTTTACCTAAATAACCAGGATTAAGGAAGTTAAAAATTGACCATAAATCAAGCAGTCTATTTTCTACTGGAGTTCCCGTTAATGCGAGACGATGTTGTGCAGATAAACTCAAGATTGCTTTAGTTTGTGCCGCTTTAGGATTTTTGATATTTTGTGCTTCATCAATTACTAAACGTTGCCAGGATTGCGAGTTAAATAATTTCAAATCCTTGCGAACTAAGGTAAAAGAAGTAATGACGATATCCTTTTGACTAGCTACTGTCTGAAATTCGTTCTCATCTTGATAGCGCTTACTACCATGGTGAATTAAAACCTGAAGATGGGGGGCAAATTTTTCAATTTCTTTTGCCCAATTTCCGACCACGGAAGTGGGTGCAACTAGCAGAGTTGGTAAAACATTATTATCTCCCTCTCTTTCCCCAATCAATCTAGCAATTACTTGTAGGGTTTTCCCCAGTCCCATATCGTCAGCAAGACAACCATTTAAACCCAATTGTTCCAGGTATTGAATCCAGGCAACTCCGCGCTTTTGGTACTCCCGCAGCGTTCCTTGTAATTGGGGAGGATTTTCGATCGGTTCTAGTTGACTAGGATTTTGTAATTTCTCTAGCATAGAACCTAAAAAATCATCGGTTTCAACAATAATCTCCTCTGGATATTCGGCAGCTTTTTTCATTAACTCAATCAGATTCATCTCAGGATTTTCCTGCTGATATTTCTGCCAAAAATCCAGCATTTGCTGCATTTTATTTTGTTCTAATTCTACCCATTGACCTCGAAATTTAACTAAGGGTGTTTTGGTGTTAATTAATTGTTGCCATTCCTCTTGACTAATAGTTTCTTCACCGATGGCTAATTCATATTGATATTCAATGATGTTTTCGAGGCTAAAAATCCCTTTACTAACGGGGGTAGATTTGCCTGATTTAGAAGTGGTTTTTAGCCGAACTTTAGCGCGTTGACGGCCTTCGGGAGTCCACCAAGCGGGAATAATTACCTTATATCCCGCATCTTCTAAAATCCAAGCAGTTTCTTTTAAGAAAGTAAAAGCTTCTGTAAGGTTGAGATAAAATCCCGTCGGTTTATCCGTTTCTAATCCTTGCCAAATGGGGGGATAAATACGGGCAGCATAACCCAAACTTAGTAAAATATTTTTGTCTAAATCTTGACCAAAATGCGCTCGTATGCTTGTCCTAGTTTCGGGTACTGCATACCAATATTCGTCTAATTCTAATCGCAGGGAGGGGTCTTGTTTAGAGATGAGGATAAAAGTAATTTGCCACTGTTCAATATTATTTTCTGGGACCTCGGTTAGTTTAAAACCCAGGGTAAAATTAGATATATTTTGGTCTCCTAGTAATTGCTGTCTCCAAGTTTGCCACTGTTGATATTTTTCTAAAGCGGCAGCGGTTTGCAGAAATCCAGCAGTCTTAGTCACAGAGAAGCAATCACCTATAATTGTCTCGCTAATTTTTTTATCAAAACTGGCAGGAATTGCCGTATTAGTGACAATTTCATTGAGGAGACATTCGGAGAAGTGCTGGAGTAGGGTTTTGGGATCGTATAATTGTGGCGAAGCATGGGGATTTTCAGCGCCAGCAAGACAAATGCGGGGAAGATATTCGAGATAGTGATCGAGATTGGTTTCGTAGGTTGCTGATATAATTTCCCAAAGAGGGTAGATGGCAAAGTTAGCGGTTTTCTTGTTATTTGTGGTTAATTCTCGATATTTAAAGGCAGGAATATAGTTATCTTTGAGAATTATTTCTTTAAAAGCTTGACTGTAGTGATACCAAAAAAGTAGATCTGCACCTAACTGAATCTCTGAGGAGTTGTAAAGACAGATGAAGTGCAGATCATTGAGCAGTTTAAGTACAGGATTAAGGGGATAACAATCAATTTGCCAAGATTGCCATTGGCTATTTTCTGGGGGTTCTTTTTCTAGATAACGCAGTAATTCTAAGGAGGGTAAAGGTTGATTCTCGTGACTAGGTAAAAGAAAGTAGCGGGGGACAAATTGCCGACTAAGAGGATTATAATTCGATTGAACTATTCCTAACTCTCCAGTGAGAAAGCTAGTTAATTCTTCTTTGCTTAACTGAAAAGGATGATAATTATCGGCAGTGGTGCGACTCTTTTTCGGGGTGCTAGTTTCTCCCCAAAGATAAAAGCTACCCTTCTGAATAAATTCATCCGTTGATTGGGGAATCCAAGTACCGTGAAGAATTTTCATGGTTTTTAATGAGTACAAAAGAACTTAAATGAGGGCAATACTTAGCCTCTAGAAAAATTGTAGCGATTATGGGAGGATTCTCCACACTTTTTTGTCCCTTTGCGAACCCAGAAGTCCTCTGGATCAGAGAAAAAGGTTAATAGAGCTTCTAGGATAAAAAACCATTGAGAAGACGTGATCAACGGTTTTTTTGAGCTTAAAGCTTATCCCTATATGGGTTTAAAGCTATTTTTGTTCTAGGTTTTGTTGAGGTTCCACTAAGAAGGATGGCTAATTATAGCAATTCCCCAAAATCCGGCTACAGGAGTTTGATCCCCCTGCCTTCGTCTCCCTTAAAATGGGAAAAAGGGGAAAAGGGGAACTTAAATTCGATAATTCGATCTGTAGTTTTTATGGGTGAGAATTGGTATTAATTAACTTTTACCCAAATACTGCGGAAATATTTTTCGGGATTATTTTTATCGGTATTTTTACAGGGAGTATTACCAACTCGCTCGATTGTACCATCATCGCTTAAAATCTGAAAGCGATCTGGGAAATGGGGATAAAACAACAAAGCTTCTGGACGAAACCCGTCAGGGAATTGCAGTGATTCTATCTTTTCCGGTGCATCTTCTTTTTTTCCTGACCAAGTATAGAAAACAAATTGATCGCCTCCATGAAATTCTCCGGCAATAATTAAATATACTTCTAAAGCTGGCCAAAATTCAAGGCTACGAATTCCTAATCCTCCCAAATCTAGCAGGATAGGATCACCAAATTCAGCTTTAGCCGTGGTTGAATTAGTAACTAAACTCTTGGGATTTTTTAGGGGTAATAAAAGAGCTTTACCGTTGGGGACAGGATTACGAAAACCGATTAAGATATTTCCGTCTGGAGTTGCCGTTAAACCTTCAATATTTAATCCTCCTTCAGCTTTGGGAGCTTTGGTTTCTGCTGTTTTGAAATCAAATATTTTAGCCAATTGAGAGTCTTCGATAATATCGCGCAATACTAACTGAGTATAAGACTCACCCACTTGAACTATACTAGAGCCGTCATCGGTAATTTTACTAGCAAAAAATTGATGACGAGGGAGTTTTTGTTCAGCATTTTTATTGCGACCGTGGGAAGTAATCCAATAGATTATGTCATTTAGCACAGTTACCCCTTCTAAGTCGATTTCTCTATTTTTAGGATTGTTTTTTAGCCAACCATTAATGTCAATGGTTTCCAGCGCTTTTCCCGACTCTTGAGAGGAATAAATCCAGAGAATATTACCTAATTCTACATCTGCCTCATCATTACCAATAACAAATTTATTTTCTCCTAAAGCAGTGGCTGCAGAAGCATCACAAATTCCTTGATGTTTGATTTCTTGGATAATAGAAAAGTTCAGAGGTTGCATGATTGTCTTCTCCTTATTAACTGAAAAAGTGAGGATTAAGAAAATTATAGGCAATAAAAGATAAAAGGACAAAAAATGACTAGAAATAATCTGAGAAAGGATTAATTTGAATAACTAATTCCTTCTAGGTTAAAAAAATTTTCGAGTGTCATAATTAGAGTACCAAGACTTTCTAAAATTATATCAAATAACAACTGTTTTTGCTATCTTTTTTGAATTGGCGAACTATTACAAAAAGCAGTGACATAAACTAAAGTTTAATAATTCTGCCAAGGATTTCGATTGTTCTACCCAAAAGGTTTAGAAAACCAACCGTATCATCAAGTTTTTTTATTTCTTTATTGATAGCATCTATTCCTTCATGTAGTTCAATTTCATTAGCTTTTAGTTCACTAACTAAAACACTAGCAATATTGATACGAGTTTTATTAACAAGTCTTTTCCACTCTGTACGAAACTGCTTAAATTGCCTTTTTTGGTCATCATCAGGAAACTTACCCAGAATACCAGGAATGGTCAATTGATTTTGAATTGCACTAATTTCATCGAGAAATTCTTGCAGTGCCTCAAGTAATTTTTGTGTATCAGTATTTGTGGTCATTGTCTTTTACTCCTGTGGTAGTCTTGTTTTGGTTGATTGATCTTTTTAAATCTTCCGATATGTTGATGAGAGATTCGATCTCAGATAATAAAGCATTGGCACGTCCGATGGTAAATCTATCTTCCAAGAGCAATTTAAAAGACTCCTTAAAAGATTCTGTTGCTTTAGTTGCGTCATCTAAACCTTGAACTGAGAGAGTCATCGTTCTAATTTGTCTGCGTCTAATTATCCAATCATCGGGTTTTTCAATTGGTTGTTCAGCAGCAAATGCGGGTAAAACAGAGCGCTCATCTTTGAGGTTTTGAATATCCTTTAAATCAGTTTTAATCTGACTGGTAAGCAGTTTCAGTAAAGCTTCCTGTATAGCAATTTCTCGATAAATTGCTTCCTTCCTTGCCTCTAGTTCTTTTCTTAGTTCACCCTTGATTTTTTGACTTAGGATAATCTCGGAAATCGAAGGTACAGGAATCGAACCAACTCTAGGGTTAGCCTGAATAATGTTACTGATACTATTTAACTGTTTAAAAATATTATCAGTCGCTTTTCTCGCTTCTTGAGGAGCAGTAGAAGTGGCTAAATCTTCTAAGGCAAAAAAGTATTCTTTTAATAGATGATTGTGTTGACGCATTTCGGCAATTAAAGTGAGCCACTCATCATCTTCTTTGGTAGTCTCAGCATAGTTACTACTGTCTCTATCTTGATCCTGTAAATCATTGGCAATCAAATTTTCCGAACTGGCATCCACAAAATAATCACCAGAAATAACTAACAGGCTATCAAGAGCGGTGGCGTATTCCTGACCAGATTTGGCAAACTTCTGATATTCTTCAAGGGAAGCTCCACAGGCAACTAAAATAGTTCCCATGACAGTTATAATTGATGTTCTGATGACTGCGCTAGGTTTCAATGAAGAGCCTCCTTAATGAATTAAAAGAATAATATTGATCTTGTATTTGCTACTAAGGATAAACAGGATTACGCCTATACCAATCAACGTAGGTTAAACTTTTTGGAGAAATATTTTGCATAAATTTTTCCAAGTTTTTACGCTCATTTGTGTTAGTCCCTAATCCAAAATCGAGAGAAGATAAAACTGCTCGGCGAATGGTTGGACTTTGACGATCGAGAATGGCAACTAAAAATTTCGGATTTTGATTAGCCCATTGTACAATAACTGTGGCATAATTTTCCTCTACTATCCCATCTATATACGGAGACATTTTAACCAAAGTTTCCGCATCTTTTTGATAGCCATTTGCTGCTTTGTTTCCAAGTTTAATTATAGTCGGCAGTCCCAATTCTATAAGTAAATCACGACCTTGATCACAAGAAATTCGAGAAATTTGACTACCAGCTAACCAACCAGCAAGAGGTAATTTAATTTTCAGCCATTTTTGATGACCCTCACTTAATTGTACAGAACTGCCGCTAGGTAAAGTTGCAATAACGTTATTCCCTTGTATTTGAGGATAGGAACGGATATTCACATAACCATCGGTGGCAGTAACAAAAAATTTTTGACAAGATTCTGTGCCAATAATTGAGTTACCTGTTAGCAATAAATATAAGGTAAAAAGGGTGATTTTGCGTAACATTTATGGTTAGAAAAATTTTCAATGTACCAATAATTACTAGAGACAATTGAATCATCATTAAACAATTCAATTGCCCCTTGTTAAAGATAGGCTAGGGTTTGGGACAAGTTCCTAAACCCCAATCCACAAAAAAGTCTCGTGGGTCAGTTTCCCGAAGCCAACGAACAAAACGTTGATAATCGCCAATCGTATAAATTCCCACACATCCTGCGGTACCCGGAGACTTCTTGCGGCGATTCCAGTCGATGTGAATTTCAATAGCACTTCTACGGGTTGAATTGGGCTTTTGATAAGTTAAAGGCGTTGACACTGGACCAACTCCAGGATCAGGAAATACAAATTTTCCAGAGTAATCATCTTTGTGTGCAGGACCCCCTGCCCATTTAATATTCTCAATTCGCCATAACCCTTCTGGTAGCGGCTCAAATGATTTAGGTACACTAGCGGTAGCCGTCTTAAAAATCTGTCTCGATGGCGTACCAGAACACACATTAAGACTGTCTTTCAGTTGTCCATCTTTAAAGTATTCCATTTTTAAAACGAAACAACCAAATTCATCTTTTTTGTTGATTTTGGTTAATTTAAGATAATTTTTACCCGCACTGGGTACGCCGACAGGAGGAGTTACAGGAACTGGATTTCCTTCCCACAGTTTTTTCCAAGTCAGGGGGCCGACTTTGCCATCTGCTTCATTAGCTCCAAAAAATTTGGCTTGGAAAGCTTTAACAGCTTGATCCGTTCCTGAACCAAAGTTGCCGTCAATTTCCCCTTGATAGTAGCCCAAATCTCGCAAACGTACCTGCAATTCCTCAATATCTTGCTTTAAACTGGCGGGAGTATCTTCGTCTGCTCCCATTCCAATTATTAAAAGTTGATTATCCAATGAGGGAGGAGCAGCAACTTTTGTGATTGTCGCAAATTCTCTTTTTTGAATTAAGATTCTTTCCCCCGTAGGTACTTGTTTTTCCTGGGGGGCAATGAGGAAATTTTTAGCATTAGGATATTGACGTATGACGGTAATTAAGTCCTCTTTATCTGGGCTTTCTACAGTCAAAATTTCTATAACATCAGAGCCTTTTCGAGCCACAATAATCGTATCATCATTATTTCTGTCTCGATAGCCCTCTAACCAATCAACTTGAGCTTGTAAGGAGGGTTCAGGCTTGTCTAAAGGTTTTCCTTCACTTCCAGATTTTTCAAATAAAGCCTTTTCCTCACGGCGACGATTAGTTAAACCTTCTAAAACAATTTTCACTCCGTTTTTTGTTGCTTTATTCCAAACTAAAAATTGTTCTGCCGCTCCAGTAAAATCACCACTATTAAGTTTTTTCAGTAGAGTACTTCCTTGAAACGCCCCACCACCCACGTTGTAGCAAAAAGAAACTAGAGCATCGAATTGATTCTGATTGAGTCCTACTGTTACTTTTTTGGTAACTAACTCAGCAAAATCGTCAGCTTCTAATTTTAATAAGTCCTCCGCTTCTGCTTCGGTGACAATATCTCCTAACTCCACAGGTTGCCCATTGGGATAACGAATCGTTCCATAACCAATAGTAGGTATTCCCACTGGATCTAAGTAAGCATTGGCACGAAATCCTTCCCATTTTTTAATTAAGTCAAGACAGATTTGCGAAATTTCCATATTTAATTTTCCTCTTGAGGATAGTCAAATTTTGACTATTTTTCGTACAGCTATTATACTCTCATAAACCTCGACATAATTGGCAAATATTTAATATTTCTTATTAAGTATTTTTGAAATTAATTCAACAGGAATTTTCCCAGTTTTTATAACCAGGAAATCTAGAATTTATTGATGTTTCGTGACTTAATGATAACAGTTAACTATTTATTAACTTGCCCTCTGGTGGCAGTAATGGTATCAGAGACTAAAGCGGGCAAACCATGAAATAGCTTAGTTCCCGTGGCAATACCTAAGGCTGACAAAACTAAATCTAATTTGTAGAATGTAGCGATTTGCTCAGGTTTGGTTGTCGTCATATTTACCAAAGGTTCTAGAATACGAATCCCTGTAAAACTTGCCATAAAACCAAAGACAAGACTTAAGAAGAGAGCATATTTTTTGGTTAGAGTTATGTACTGGAGTAACTCTTTTTGTTTTGAGATTAATTGTGCTTCTTGTTCCTCCGTTCGAGAGGCAATATTTTTCAAAACACTAATCTCTTGTTCTAAAACCTCTTTCTGGGGATTACGCCAAGCAGCAATAAAAATTCTACGCTGCGTTCCACCACCGCAACAATAGCAATTGTGCCAATGAAAATCTTATCTAGGGCGATATCTCCCCGCATAGTTAACGAGGGAAAAATGGCAATATTAGCAAGCAGTAGAAAAGCCACCAATCCGACTAAAAACAGCAAAAACCAGAAGGGATTATTTAGCAAAAATTTTTCAGTTTTTGTAGCCATGCTATTCAAGGAAAGGGAAGATTGAGTCATGAATTTATCTCCTTTTATGGATAATTTTGAATCTCAAAGAATAAATTAAACAAATTGATCGGTAGCAAGAATTTGAGCCAATTTCTTCTCCCTGTCAGCCACGGTTTCTGTGGTGGGAATATGGTCTAATAAACTGCTATAGAAAAAATAGGCAAAACCGGCAAAATCTCGCTCACGAGTCTCCTGAGTTTGTGCTTGAATTAATTGGAAATTTACTCGTCTATCACTGGGTTTTAAACCTGTGAGAATACCGATGACGGTGGGAATATGTTCCCGCGCTGCTTTTACCTCTGATTTATCGATTTCTCTCTCAAAACTCTGGACATCTCCACGATAAGTTTGCAATGCCAGTTCTTCAATTAATCCTTCCTTTTCCCATGCTTCCCAATCAGCTAAAGCATGATCAACAGAAAATCCTAAAGGATTGGGAGAAATGGAGAGAATACAATCGTCTTTTTCCGCTTTAATGGTTTTAAAAATCAATCGCACTAATTGAGTTAACTTCTCCTTACGCCAATCTTTAAATTTCGCTAATTGGGGATTGCTTAAGGGACTAACTGAACCAGTTTCCTTTTGAAAAAGTTTGATAGTAAAGGATTCAAACCCCATGCTAAAATCAAAATTTTTAGTACCATTAGGCAAGAATTTTGCGTGATGAATAGCGAAGTGATCATCTAATTGAATACCATCAATTTCATAGTTTTTAACTACTTCACGAATAAGACTAACCCAAAAATCTTTAACTTCAGGATGAGCGGGATTTAAGCGGCAATTTCCATCACCATCAACGGTATTTTTCTGTTGATGAGTAAGCATAAACCAATCTGGTTTTTGGGCAAATAAGGGAGCAGCTGGGGGAACCATTAAACCATATTCAAACCAAGCAATAATCCGAAAGTTATACTTTTCTGTCTGATTAATCTCAATGATTTCTGCTAGTAGATCTCTACCGACTAACTCTTTTTCAAGGTTGACTTTTTTGAGTTTTTCCTTATCGGCAGTGAAGACATTATCAGCAATTTGTGATTGAAAAAACACATAGCCTTTGTTCCAAACTACTAGATAAAGAGTATTAAATCCTAAATTTTTAAGTTTTTCCAACCCAGCTTTTAGGTTATCTTTAGACTTGAGAATATCACTGTCAACATTGGTGAGCCAAACGCCCCGTATTTCTTCTACTTGTACATGATCATCAAAGAAAAATCCCGCTTTCCCCACTGAACCTTGTTCTGCGGCTAACTTGACAGAATAATGATTATTTTGGCGAAAATAAGATTTAATTGGCAGTTTAGTTCCCGCTTTGATTAAGGATTTTTGCCCACTATTGAGGGTTTCGGAAAAAGCTGTGGAAGACTTGAAAAACGTATCCTGAAGAATATGAATGTGCAGCATATTTTTTACTCTCTCTCAGACAAAGGATAAATGAACCTCAAATCCGCAGCAGCGACGGGTTCGGAAGACAGACAAGCGCACTTAGTTCTGATTAATTCTCAGAATTTGCTCACGGCAAAATATAGTCAATAACCGACCCCAACTATTGCTCGAAAGTTACCACTACTCAACTGTTTACCTAGCTTGAAAGCAACACTTAAACAGGCAAACCAAGAGCCGATGGTTCCTCCTATTGACGTAATGTCAAGGACAAAGGGTTTGGGAGCAAAGATCGGTTAGTTAGGGAAATCATTTGGGAACAATTTAACTCGCTCTATGATAACCATAGATAAACAAAAAAAATACTTAAATGTAACAAAAAAACACATAAGTCGGGAGGTGTAGTTAAATATTAGACTTATCGAGGTTGAATTGAGCTACTAAACCCACAACCAGCATAGGTAATCAACTGGACTAACCTATATTACAAATCATTAAGCCGATTGACAGCCTTTCCGATCAAGACGAAGTGTAACCTAATGGCTCTTCTCGACTTTGTGTGATAATTTTTGCTTATGGAATCGTGAAATACTTATCGGGTAACACTTTTAGGACTATTTTGTCGAAGAGACTATCAGTATAGACCTCGTTTCCACACAGAAACCAGAAGAGCCACCTAATTTGCTATCGACGACCGACTCCCCAAAAGCAAAACTTTGTACCTCACCATTAAGATAACTGTTATCAAAACGCGGATATCACTGCCAATAGAGTTCGGTTTTACCGTTATGGGATGGGCATTAACGGGGGTAATATTCTAGGTAAGGAATTTGTATCTAGTCAGTGATGAAGACGATGTTAAAGGGGTCTTTACCGAAATTAAGCGATATTTTCCCGCCGACTGACCATCAGGACCGGGAAACTTTCACCCCCAATGCTTTTTATCCTAATTTATCGGAATGGCTCAAGCGCTCGCAACTGAAAGCGGAAAGTGAATGGTTCGCAGCGATCGCATCTTTAGAAAATATCTTATTACAAAACCCAAATAATGCCGCCAGTCGGGGTTTAATTCTCTCCGGTCCGACGGCTTTAGTCAGAGAAAGCAAGGCTTTAACGGGTTTTAAATTCGGTGTTTTTACCGTTAAAGCTTTAAAACATTTACAATGGCTGGGTTTGCAATTGCCTTCTCAGGAAAAATCCGCCGCCGATATTTCCCCGACAGAGATTCATGAATTGCCTCTCTTGCCAACGGATCCGATTGCTAATGAAAGATTTTGTCTGGTTTTTAGCGAAAGTTTCGCTCTTTTGCTGGTTTTAGGCGAGGATCAGTGGGGTTTGTCCTCTTTTCAATTTTCCTTTGATCCCGTCCTCACTCAGCAAGCTTGGCAGCAGTTGCGGCAACGATTAGTTAATCTGCGTTATCCGCAAATCGAGACTTTAGAGGCAATTATCGAGGCTAATGGCAGTCCCTCGCCGGATTATCGTCTAGTTAGCCAATTTAGTCGCCAATTACTGCAAAATTTACCCAACCAGCCTAATTTAGACCTGAAAAAAACGAAATCGCCTATCAATGCCGAAATCACTCCGCCAAAGGAAGATAATTCTAATTTAGAATCGGGTTGTGATTTGGAATTATTGCGCGCTTTAACCCACGAAATTCGCACCCCTTTAACCACCATTCGCACCATTACCAGATTATTGTTAAAACGGGCCAAAGTAACGGAAGATGTAGAAAAATATTTAGAAACAATCGATTTAGAATGTAGTGAACAAATTCAGCGCATGGAATTAATTTTCCGAGCCGCAGAATTGGGTATTAATCCTCTGGGAGATAAACCAATTCAATTAATTCCAATTGCTCTAGAAAAAGTCTTTCAAGATAGTATTCCTCGGTGGCAAAAACAGGCTAAACGGCGCAATGTCAATTTAGAAGTTAATGTACCGAAAAAATTGCCTTCGGTAATTAGCGACCCGAATTTATTGGATCAAATGTTAAATGGAGTCGTGGAAAAATGTACTCGCAGTATGGCTAGTGGTGGACTGTTGCAAGTACATATATCAACGGCAGGAAATCAATTAAAAATGCAGTTTCAAACTCAAATAAAATCACCTAATCTTACCCTCAAAGCTTTGGGAAAAGTCCTAATGTTTCAACCAGAAACCGGTAGTTTAAGTCTGAATATGAAGGTGACTAAAAACCTTTTTCAAGCTTTGGGAGGTAAATTGATTGTGCGTGAAAAACCCGAAGAAGGTGAGATTTTAACTATTTTCTTGCCCCTCGGACGCATTAAATAAGTTGGGATTATTCTCAATTTTTCATCTTGTAAAATAGGCAAAATTGCCAAGAGGATGCTATACTAGGGCAACAAATATTATTGATAGTTGCCATGGAAAAAACTGTTTTAATTTTAGGTGGCACCGGTCGCATTGGTCAAAGTGTCGCCCTAGATATTATTAATCATACTTCAGCTAAAATTATTATCACAGGACGCAAGGAAAAAGCGATTAAATTACTGCCAAGAATGCAGTTTTTGGCTTTAGATTTAGAAGAAATAGACAAGCTTAGACAAGCAATTAAAAATAGTGATTTAGTCATTCATTGTGCCGGTCCCTTTCACTATCGCGATGGCAGGGTAGTAAAAATTTGCATCGAAGAAAAAGTCAATTATATTGATGTTAGTGATCATCGTTCTTTTTATCAAAAGTTAATTCCCTATCGAGAATTAGCGATAAAAGCGGGAATAACTGCCGTGGTTAATACGGGAATTTTTCCTGGTATTTCTAATAGTATAGTGCGGGAGGGAGTGGAACACTTAGATAGGGTAGAAACGATCCGTTTAAATTATGCCGTAGCCGGTTCAGGAGGTGCGGGATTAACTGTGATGCGGACAACTTTTCTCGGTTTAAAAAAGCCTTTTTTAGCTTGGATTGAGGGAAAATGGCAAGAGATTAAACCCTATACTGCCAGGGAAGTAATTGACTTTCCCGCTCCTTTGGGTAAAACTGGTGTTTATTGGTTTGATATGCCAGAAACCTATACTTTTGCCGAATCTTTTCCAGTGCAAAATGTGATCACAAAATTTGGTTCTATTCCCGATTTTTATAATCATTTAACTTGGATTACTGCCCATATTTTTCCCGATGCTTGGGTAGAAAGTTATCGGGGAATTGAGTTTTTTTCCCAAGTTAGTTATCGCATGACAGAAGTAACCGATAAATTTTCGGGAATTGGGGTGGCAATGTTGGCAAAAGTCGTCGGATGGCAAGGGCAGCAAAAAGCAGTTTATCAAGCAACTATGGTTCACGAGAATACTGCTCAAGCAGCGGGTTGGGGAACTGGCAGCGTGGCAGAATTAATCTTAGCGGCAAAACTCCAAAAAGCTGGGATTTATCCCGTGGAACAGGTGTTATCCACAGAACTATTCCATGCTACGATGAAAAAAAGAGGTATTAAACTCGATCGCTCCTGTACAATTGTGGCTTAGAAGATGAAAAAAATCTGGCGTTACCTAGGACTGTTTTGTTTAGTTTTGTTACTGACTTTATCCCCTATCTTCATGATAGCAGCCCAGAATAATCCTGCTAAACAGGGACAGGAAACACCCCTGGAAACTTTGGGAGAAGTTTTTCCCGTCATGCTTGATAATCAAGAACTTTTTACGATTCGGCAGGGAATAGGTTCTTTTTCAGCGCAAGAAAGAGCGAAATCGATTACAGACAGAATTGAAAAAATTGCCGATGACGATGCTCTTTCTCCTGAAGATTTAACTATAAAAATTGATCCTGAAGACAAAAACCCTTCGATTATTTTGGGAGATACGGTTATTGCTACTATTACTTCTAAAGATGCCAAATTACAGGCGGTCAGTCAAGAAGTATTAGCCGAACGAGCTTTAGCAAAGATTAAAGCGGCCATTGTCCGTTATCGTCAAGAACGTCAACCGGATAACCTCTTAAAAGATGCAGTTTTGACGGTAAGTGCTACCTTGGCCACGGTCTTAATTTTCTGGGTAATAATTTTTATATCTTCGCGGGTTTTTCCCCAGATTCAGAGGTTAATCACCTCCCTAGTTCCTGGGGTCGTATTCCAAAATTTTGAGATTATTAGTTCCCAGACAATAGGAATTTTTTCCCTAAGAGTTTTGCAATTTATCCGCACTCTAATTATTTTAACTATTCTCTATTTTTATTTAACTTTTGTCCTTCGTCTTTTTCCCTGGACTAGAAAATTTGGTGATGGTTTTCTGCAATACTTTTTTAGTGCTTTAGAAGTTGTTTCCCAAGAGATAGCAAAATATTTACCCAGTATTTTTATCATACTGCTAATTATTTTTATAACTCACTATCTGTTGAGAGCAATTAAACCATTTTTCACTGGATTGGAAAGAGAAAATTTAGTAATTAATGGTTTCTATCCCGATTGGGCAAAACCAACCTATAATTTACTGTCACTGCTGATAATTGCCTTAGCTATAGTCATCGCTTTTCCCTATCTACCTGGATTTAATTCTCCTGCTTTTCAGGGGGTGTCGGTATTTTTAGGGGTACTATTTTCCTTGGGTTCCACCTCTGCTATTGCTAACGTGGTGGGGGGAATTATCCTCATCTATACCCGCTCTTTTCAACTAGGAGATAAAATTTCTATTGGTGATGTTATTGGAGATGTGATTGAAAAAGGACTATTAGTCACCCGTATTCGCACACCAGCTAATAGAATTATCACGATTCCTAATTCATCGCTGTTAAACACTAATGTGATTAACTTTAGTGTCTCTCAAAGGGAATTCAAACAGCCTTTAATTTTGCAAACCACAGTCACTCTCGGTTATGATTTACCTTGGCGTAAGGTTCACGCAACCCTGAAAGAAGCAGCCTTAGCCACCCAATTTATTGTCTCAGAACCTGCTCCTTTTGTCTTGCAAACCAGTCTCGATGATTTTTATGTCAGCTATCAGCTAAATGCCTACACCGATCATCCTAACAAAATGGTGTATATTTATTCTGAATTACACCAAAATATTCAGGATAAATGTAACGAAGTCGGTATCGAAATTATGTCTCCTCACTACAAGGCTCTCCGGGATGGCAATCACAGCACTATTCCTGAAAATTATCTGCCGGAAGATTATCAAAGTCCTGCTTTTGGTATTCAGTCAAATCCTCAGAAGTAATAATTTTCCTAATAGCTTTAATCGCATTTGTCAAGCCCTTTTGAGTTATTGTTGATAATTCTTCACCAAATTCACAATTAATAGCAGGAATAAATATTCCCCAGGCCCTAGGAGTTTGTTGATAAATTGCTTGAGTTAATGCTAATAAAGAAGCAGGACTTTCTGCATGACCGAAATTATTCCATTCGGTAACTGCCGCTAATTTTTCTATCTGGATATCAGTTTGATTAGATAATACCGCATCAACAAAAATAACTAGAGAAGCATCAGCTATATCGGCCGCTAACTCAGGAGTCAATTGATGGGTAGCGATGACCTCTAGATTAGACCAATTCTCCTCGGCAATAATTTCGGCTATTCTCACTCCCACTCCGTCATCATTTCTTAAAGTATTACCATAGCCGATGAGCAGTATTTTAAAATTATTCATGGTCATAGCAGTTATCTTAATGATGATGTACAAAGTTTTCCTTTTTGGGGAGTCGATGGTCGATACCAAATTAGGTTATACTTCGTCTTGACCAGAAACGCTGTAAAATAAGTATAGGATATCTGGGATGATCTCGATACACAGCTTGACCTAATCGATAAATTAACTGAGTCTGGTAAGAAAACTTAAGCCTTGATAGTAGTTTCTTGATGAGGAAAAAATTATGCTAAGGAAGAGCCATAAATACTATCTCTTTTCTCTCACCTAGAAATCATCTCTAGGCGAACCAGAAAATACTGATATTCAATTAAGTCTAGAATTTAGTCTAGCTATGGGGAGAATTGCCTATTTAAGCGACTTTTTTCCCTAAAATGACCACATCAGCCAGAAAATCGTCTAGAGCGGCAATTTGGGGTAAATAACCCCATCGTTGAAAGCCGAATTTTTCAAAGAGACGAATACTGGCCTGATTGTGGGCAAAAATAATACAGATAAGATTAGATATACCCAATTTCGGACAGCAATTCAGGGCATATTCTACTAATAATTTACCGATTCCACGACCTTGATAATCGGGGGAAATATATAAACTAACCTCTGCCGTTTTTTGGTAAGCGACACGACCATAAAACATCTGTAAACTTAGCCAACCCACCACCCGACCTTCGATCGCTATTACCCAAATGGGATACTGTTCAGGATCGTGCTTTTTAAACCATTCTCGCCGACTTTCGAGGGAAATAGGCTTTAAATCTGCGGTTGCCTTGCGAGTGGGAACAGCGGCATTATAAATCTCGATAATTGTTGGTAAATCTGTTTCTTTAGCCTCGCGAATAATCATAGAATATCAAGTAAGATGAAGTATAACCTAATTTTGCCTTGTCTCCTAACTTCTGAACTCTCCTATATCTCTCAATCTTACCTTAAAATTGAGTTTGATAGCGGACGGTAAACTCATTCAAATTGTAATCGTAGGAGAAGCGGATAAAAGACTGGGAATTAACTCGATAGACGGTTTCCAAATTGGGAAGAATATTAAAATCGGTTGCTCCAATCGCATTACTAACCGCATTCTCCACATCATACACGACTCCTTGAGCTAAGAGGGGAATCGCCAACTGAACCACTCCAAACTGAATTAATTGTTCTGTATTTTTCCCCTGTAAACCATTAAAAACCGACAGCAATTGTTCCCCCAACAGTCGAACGATTTCCCCTTGGCTGCGGGGGGGAGTGCTAGTTAATTTAACTAGGGGAGTATTAAGCAATCCCTCATCTTCACCTCTAGCAAAAGCCACTCCTTGTAAACAATTAGCAGCTTTTTGTAATTCTGCATTTGTGTAGTTTTCCTCTAGGGGAAAAGGGGGACTATTGGGACGAATTTGGCACACTTCATTAATATTACGGCCTAAATTTGGTAGCAAGCGGTTTAATTCCCCTTCAACGCTGAGGGTGACATCGATCCTTTGAATGCGATTCAGACTATCATCGGGAATTTCATTACTAGGAAAATCCCCCCCCGGACGGGAGATAGCAAAATCGCGAGATTGAGAAAATTCGCTGAGAATTGTTCGCAGTTGAATATCAACAAAGGGATTAAAAAGTCCCAACCCGCGACTAGAATCAAAAACAATAACATTTTGATTGCGTCGGTTAAGAAGAAAACGAGTATCGATGTAGCTAACCCGTCCCCGATCGAGATTAATCACTCCATTGGTTTGTAATTTCTCCAGTGAAGTGAGCGAACCGTTCAAGGTTAAAGCACCACTAAAATCAAATTGATACAAAGGTTCTTGTTCGATGGATAATCCCGCTAAAGACACTTGGAAATTATTTAAAACTGGAGTAATATTGGTCGTCTGAGGAATGTTGAGAGGCTGCAGCCAGCGACTTACTGATTTATCCGTTTCTTGATTAATTTCTGGGGTGCGAGGAAGAAAAACTTTACCCCGAGAAAGACGTACATTACCCCCGATAATTGGTTGTTGAATTGTTCCCGTTACCATGGCATTCCCAGCAATTAATCCCCGATAAAGACCATTAATTGCTATATCTCCCTCTTGAATATTAACTGTTAAGGGATTAGGATTATTTTTGATGGCTTGAAAGAAAGGTAAAACTCCCACCACAGAAATTTGTCTGTCAGCGATCGAGCCTTGTAATTCCTCTACTGTTAAGCTTTCAGGGGTTAACCCAATGCGGCCATTTACGGTTAAAATCTCTGGAAAAGCAACACTGCGGATAGCGGCATTATTGAGAGTAACTATACCATTTGCTTCTAAATCTTTGATTTTTAAGCCTTCTTTTATATCTAATCTTCCCGTCGCTGAAAGAACTACCTCTCCCTCACCTTTAACCCATTCGATGGCGTTTTGACTGATAGCTTCAATTAATTTGAGTGCATCGGTTCCTAATTTTGCTTGGATTTTTAATTGATCATTACTCGGTAAGGGAGGATAGGGAATGCTGGCATAGAGTTGGATTGATTCGGAGGAGGTTGTCCGCAAATCAAAACGATACTGATTATAGGTAAATAAACCAATTATATCTTGATTAATATTTTGGGCATTAATTGCACCATCAATAAAGCCAAAGTTACCCTGAATACGAGGATTTAATAAAGTTCCTGTAATTTGACCTTGAGTTTTTAGACTACCAGATACATCCAAGGGAAACTGCACAAAATTTCTCAAGAGATCGAGAGAAAGATTTTCCACGGCAAAAGTCCCCTCTACTTTTTTTAAGGAAAAATCACCCGCTAAAAATAAGGAAGAATCTCGTGATTTTAATCTAATCGGTTCTATCCTGAGCAACTGACGATTTAAGTTAAGATTAATTGTTACTTCATCAATGGGAATTAATTGGGTATCGGTGGTGACAATTCCGAGAGGTTTAACAATATTTACTGTCGGTCTTTGGGGTCGCCATTCCCATCGATTGCCCTGAAATTGTACGCTAAGATCGGGATTTTTTAAAGTCCCAGTTAAGGCTATATTTGCTTGATAACGACCACGAAAATCTAGTTCAGACGGTATCCCAACTACCCCCCTTTCCCCTGCTAATTGCTGGATTATTTCTTCAATTTTTGCCCGCAAATTTACCTGTTCTGCTAGGGAAGCTTCGGGATTACCTACTCCTAGTGGACTAAGTTGAATAGCTGGGTTATTCTCAGAGGAGAAAAAGTTGATTAAACTGGTTAAATCATAGATACTAGCAACTGATAATAAATCTTGAATATAACCTTGATCTACCCTGAGTTTAGCTTCTATTTCTTGGGTTCGCCAATTAAATAAACCTTGCAGATTATATTGACTTGCACCCGCTTGTAAACTACCTTCTTGCAGTTGAACTATAGAATCCCGATAAACCAAATTTGCCGTTAATTTTTCCCCGATTAAGTTACCTAAACTAGGTCGATTAATCTCTAGTTGTCCCTCACCCTGTAGGTTAAATAAATTGATGTCTAAATTAGCACTCAATTGGCCAGTAATAATCCCCGGAATATTGTAGGCTGCCGTCGGAGATATTTTCAGGATTTCTAGGGGAAAATCGGCAATCTGAACATTTAAATTTTCTCCGCTTCGTTTAGCTGTTGCTAAAAAAGGAGTTTTATTTCCAAAAGCTTGGCGAATATTTATCCCTAAGGGAAGATAGGGCAGCAGACAATTATTTTGTTGACAAGGATCGAAAGTTAGGTCAATAATGTCCTGATTTCCCCGCAGATTTAAACTAATATTTTGACCGATTCCTGCTTGAATTGTTCCTTTTAGTAGGGGTTCAAAGAGTCGCTCATTAATGCTAAAGTTAGCTAAATTTATATCTCCTTTGATTCGTATATTTCCCACTTTTTGCCAAGCACTTAAGAGATTTTTTCCCGTGATTTGTCCTTGAAATTCTCCGATCCCTGTTAGTGTCGATTCTTTGGGTTTTAGGTTAGAATCAATCGGTAAAAGCGATATAATCTGAGTTAGCGGTACAGCAGCAAGGTCGGTTTTTGCCTGTAGATTTAAGTTAACCTCAGCGATATCGGGTTGACTGGTAAGATTAGCTAAAAGAATATTTCCTCGCACATTAAAGCTATTTTCTCCCCACTGTGCCGAAAGATTATTAATCTGAATTGGTGTTACTCCCTGCCAAATTTCTTTAATATTTCCCGCTAAATTGGCACTAAAATCTAGGTTAGGAATCGAGATTGATTTTACTCCCCCCAATTGCCTTAGTAGGACAGCGGGATCAAGATTAGCGGCAATAATATCACTTTGCCAGAAATTATTATTCAGTTGTGCCTTAGCTTTAATCTCTCCTTTAGCTACATTAATACGAGAGTTAAAAACTGCTTTAATACTGCTTAAGTTCAGTCGTTTTTCTAGCAGAGAGTCGAAAATAGTTTGGGCATTTCCTGTTGCTTGAAACTTCGTTTGGTAAATATTCAACGCTAGGGGAATATTAGTCTGAAAACGCTCTAAACTACCGAGAATATTAAAAATACCTTTGTTTAACTGAATATCAGTATTAATCGGATTATTATCCACTAACAAGCGAGTATTTACTCTAGCATTGATGGTGGACAGATTTGGTATTTTCCCCGCTAGTAAATTATTGATTGCACCAGTGAAATTGACTTGGGTTTTTCCTAGACTAACAGGAATATTTATCTTGGGTAAAAACGGATTTAAGTTAATCCCAGTCGTATTAATTATACCGCTTAAAATACCTTGTTCCAGTTGGGCTGTCGTTCTTAAAAATCGATTATTGACAAATAACTGTATATCTCCTTCTCCGCGCCAAGTTTTTAAATCCGTTAAAGTACCACTAATCAGAGAATTTATTCCACCAGCAAAGCTGATTTTTGTCCTGCCTAAACTAACGGGAACTGTTAAATTTTCCACTAGAGGATTGAGACTAATTCCCCCGGTGTTAACTGTTCCTGTCAGGAAACCTCGATTCAGTTTGGCTGTGGCAATTAAAGGATTATTATCTACTAATAACTCCATATTCCCTTGACCTTGCCAACTGCTGAAAATATTATTTTTATTATTCAGCAATTCCCCTAAATAACCCTGTAAATTAATTTGCGATTGCGTTAATTTAACCTGAGTTGGTAAGTTAGGCAATAGGGAATTAATCAGCAATCCCGCTAAGACAGCTTTAGCCTGAAAATTTCCTTGCGATACTTGACTATTGACTAAAATTGTGCCTTGTTTACCGCTAATTCTTAAGTTAGCAATTCCGTTTAAAGTATTAACATTGAGTTGATCAATTTTGCCACTAACTTGAATATTAGCTGTCTCTAAATTCAAGGGTTCTAAGGTTTCTAAGTAGGGGCAAATAATATCTACATATTGACAAAAGATAGGCAGAAAAGAAGTCAATAAAAAGTTATTACCCGTGATTTTTGCTTGGACTAATTTGCTAGTAAAATCACTATTAGCATTAACCTGTAGTTTGCCAGTATTTGTTTTAATGACCGTATCGGTTAAATTGATTTTGTTGCCTCCTAAAAATACTTTGCCCTCCCCAGCAACATTGATTAATCCTGACTGATTAACCCTGGGTATTTGCCAATTAATTAATAATTGGGGCAGTCCTAAACTCCCTCTAGCTTTAATATTAGCTTGCAGATCGCTTATATTAATTTGAGCGGGAATTGTGGCCAATTGAGATAAAATTTTTCTTGTGGGAAAATTTGCTTGTAAATTCAAATCAATCGGCATTTTTGTCCCGTCAAGAGGTTGATTTTTTTGCAGGGATTGCAGAATATTTAATTGCAATTTTCCTTCTCCTTTAATTTCTCCACCTGCGACGGGTTTAATTTGAATTTTATCTAAACTAAGACGATTGAGATTTGTTTGAAAATTACTGGTTATTGATTGAATGGGAATTTGCTCAAAAATAATCGGTTTGCTGCTGCTAACGGTTCCTTTAATTAGAGGTTGATCTAATTTTCCCGTCACTTGAAAAGTAGAGCGTGCCTCTCCCCGTAAATCTAGAGGTGATTGCAGATAAATAATTCTTAAAAGCTGTTGTAAATCCACCGATTCTAGCGCGACCTTGAGATGATAACCAGTTTGCCAATTTACTTCTCCCTTCACCTCAGTTTTAATCTTGCCAATACTTGCGGTCGCCTGTTCGACTAATACTTTATCTCCCTGTAAATTTAACTTAGTTGTTAGCTTAATTGGATACTGGAACGGTTGGAATTTTCCCGCCAAATCTGTCACCTGAAAATTGCCATTTCCTTCGGTTTGATTTAGCTTTGCCCAACTGGGAATATTGAGAGCAATATTAGCATTTACTTGTCCTTGATTTAATTGGAAATTGCTCCGAGGAATTAAAGTTAATAGTTCATTTAAGTTCAAACTATCAATCTGAAGATTAGTTTGACTTTCGCCCGTTTTTAACGCCGTTTCTCCTTGAATTTTTACTTGACTTTTGAGAATTTCTGCGCTAAAATCGTAGGTGAGAGGTTGCCTTTGATTATCGATGAATCTTCCCTGACCATCGGCCTTAATTTCTATCGGTTTTTTCAGGGCATAGGGTTGGATAGTAATGTCTCCCTTCTCCACCTGAAAACCCAGGTTTAACCTGATGAGTGCCTCCCGATCTAAGTTACTAGCTATTTTTTCTAAATTATCGAGCCATTGACCATTTTTATGCTGATCGAGATAAATACTGGGATTAATTAATTTGACATCAACTGGCAGCGGCAGACCTAAAAGTAAGGGCAGCGGATTTAATCCCAATTCGATCGCATCAACAGATACACTATCAGCAGAATTGGCCGTAGCTGGAATTTCCGATTTACCGATACGAATGCGATTAAAATAAAAGCCCTCTATCTTACCTACCCTGACAGGTCTGTGCAGCATTTCACTGAAGATATTGTCTAAAATTGGGGTGAGACGTTCATAAACTAAATAACGAGTCGTAAAATAGCCAAGGGAGGTAATTCCTAGGAGAGTAATTCCCCCGACAATTAAAGTAGAAGGCCGGCGGACAAATCGACCGATACTCAGAAAAAGATTAGGACGAGGAGAAGGATCACCAGGGGAGTTACTCATAATTGTCTACCTCACACACACCAAAGAAAGGGCAATGGCTCACCAGAGCTAATGAACTATGATAATTCACCGCGGCACTGATAGCCCTCAATCGATTAATTGCCATTTTTTAGGCAATTATTGGGCTTAAATCCTGTGGGGAAGTCAAGGGCTGCGGCCAATTAAAAGCCTCTCTCCCCATCTTAGCCTAAGACTCGAATGGCTGGCTAAAATTTTCAACAATTCGCCAACATCTCGCCAGTTTCAACAGCTAACCGAATTAATATTGATCAACCCACCAGTTCAAGCAGAATATTGCTAGGATGAATAGGTTCGGAAATTGAAGATTGAGAGAAAAGTTGTGCAGACAGACAACAATCCGGCGCAGTCTGGAACAACAACCGGAAGTATTCAGTCTTAGAATAGTGGGATTAGCACGTCTATTATTTTTACTGCAAAAATCGTCTTATAGATAAAGATCATGAAAGCTAGATTATCGATCGCCCTAACCGCCCTAATGACCTTGGGCATAACTGCCACACCAGCGGCCAACTTTGACGAACAGGACATCGAGCAGACCCAGGTAGTAGCGATCGCTCGTCCCTACGGAGGTAATAAATTTGACCTGCTAGTCTTGGAACAAATCCAGGGAAAACAGAAGTGTTGGAGCGAAAGCGGCTCAAATCCCGTCATGATCGACCCGCTGCTTCTCAACTTTGACTTTACCGGCATTTGTCGCCGCGCCACCGATAGTAATGGTTATTCTATCCGTCTCGATGGCCGGGATTTTGGGCTAGATTACATCCTGCGTATTGTGGAACGCAATGGCGAATTATACTTAGTGGGAACTCCCCGGGATGCTCGCAGACCGGAATTAGTGGTGGGAAGAACCCGAGGAATGCAAACAGGATTTATGAAAATTATCCTCGAACCGGGTTGGAGATTCAGCCGTCGTACTTTCCAAGGCAAAAGTTTAGGCCACTTCTACTTTAGCGGCAAAGAAACAGAAGTTCTCGCAGCCGCCGGCAGACCTCCTATCAACGAAACCACTCCTCCCCCCACTGCTGAGGCCAGTTTCCGGGATATTAGCGGCGATATCTATAAAACTGAGATCGAAAAAGCGATCGCGCTTGGGGTAGTGGCTGGTTTTAAAGAAGATAACAGCTTCCGCCCCGAAAATCCCGTTACCAGGGAACAATTCATCTCGATGATTATTGAGGGGATGGGAACTGTCACCAAAATTAACCTAGAAGAGATTCCCCCCGGCAGCGGCAGTTTTAACGATGTGGACGCGACGCGTTGGAGTGCCAAAAAAATCCAATGGGCCCGGGCTAATGGTATTGTTGCCGGCAAAGCTAACGGCGAATTCCGTCCGGGCGACCCCATCACCCGGGCCGAATTGATGGCGATCCTCAAACAGGCCGCCACCTACCTGAAAACTCAGCAAAAACAAGCCCCCGATTTGGCCCAAACTAAAACCCCCGCCAATTTTTCCGATACTTCTGGTCATTGGGCCGCTGGTTTAATTACCCAGATGTCGGGATTTTGCGCTGTGGCCTCTCCCTTGAACGAACAGGGTAGTGCTTTTGTACCAAATGATCCCACCCGTCGTAACTACGCAGCGGCCGCCATCGTCCGTACCCTCGATTGTGTTAAAACCGCCAAAAAATAAGTAGGGTTTGCGGCAAAAAGTTTTTCCTAGGGGTAGGGTGTGGGGTTTCACCCATTTTTGGGTGGTCAATTACCTAAAATTCAGGGACTTTTTCCCTGAATTTTCCCCCCGCTCACTCCCCTGCCCAGAACTTTTTGATCTCAAAAAGGCCTAAAGATATTATCCAATTACTGATGACTGATGACCGATGACCGATGACCGATGACTGATTACTGATTACTGATTACTGATTACTGATTACTGATTACTGATTGTGGTTATTAATTTTTACTTTAGGTATGCCGTCGAGTATTCCCGCTAGACTGGAAAATAATGCACCTCGGCTAGACAAAATCCTATGGTAAAGCTGCTCGAAAATCCTCTCCGAGTGGGATTGCGACAAGAAAGAACCCCAGAACCCTTAATCTTAGTCATTTTTGGGGCATCGGGAGACTTAACCCAAAGAAAACTGGTTCCTGCTCTCTATCAACTGAAACGGGAAAGACGACTACCGGCCGAATTAACCATCGTCGGTACAGCGCGCCGAGAGTGGAGTCATGATTATTTTCGCCAACAGATGCGCCAAGGCATCGAAGAATTTTCCGACGGGATTGGTAGTGAGGAATATTGGCAAGACTTCGCCCAAGGGTTGTACTATTTCCCCGGCAACATGGACGACCCAGAAAGTTACGCCAAAATGAAAGTCTTTCTGGAAGAATTAGACGGAATCCGGGGAACCCGCGGCAATCGAGTCTTTTATCTAGCGGTTTCTCCTAATTTCTTTCCCCCCGGTCTTAAAAACCTCGGGGCAGCCGGAATGCTGAAAGACCCAATTAAACACCGCTTAGTGATCGAAAAACCCTTTGGCAAAGATCTCAGTTCTGCCCAAGTTCTCAATCGAGTCGTACAAGAGGTTTGTCAGGAGAACCAAGTTTATCGCATTGACCACTATTTAGGCAAGGAAACCGTCCAAAACTTACTGGTGTTCCGATTTGCTAACGCCATCTTTGAACCCCTCTGGAATCGTCAATTTATCGATCACGTCCAGATTACCGTGGCCGAAACCGTGGGAGTGGAGGAGCGGGCCGGATATTACGAAAAATCGGGAGCTTTGCGCGATATGGTGCAAAATCACCTGATGCAGTTATTCTGCTTGACGGCGATGGAAGCACCCAACGCTATTAACGCCGATAGTGTCCGTGGCGAAAAAGTCAAAGTCCTGCAAGCGACTCACCTGGCCGATATTAATAACCTAGAAAAATCCGCCATCCGCGGCCAGTATAAAGCCGGTTGGATGAAAGGAAAACCCATTCTGGGCTATCGGCAAGAACCGGGGGTTAATCCCGAATCGACCACTCCCACCTACGTGGCCATGAAATTAATGGTAGATAACTGGCGTTGGCAGGGTGTCCCTTTCTATCTGCGCACCGGTAAACGTCTGCCGAAAAAAGTTTCCGAGATTGCCATCCAATTCCGCCATGTGCCGTTATTAATCTTCCAATCGGCGGCTCAACAAACTAATGCAAATGTACTGAGTATGCGGATTCAGCCTAACGAAGGTATTGCCCTCCGTTTTGAGGCGAAAATGCCGGGCTCGGAATTACGCACGCGCACGGTAGAAATGGACTTTAGTTATGGTTCCTCCTTCGGTGTCACCAGCGCCGATGCCTATAATCGCCTACTTTTAGACGCTATGCTGGGAGATCAAACCCTATTTACCCGTTCTGATGAGGTAGAAGAAGCATGGCGCATCGTTACTCCCGCTCTCGCCGCTTGGGATGCCCCCGCCGATCCTGCCTCCGTACCCCAATACGAAGCGGGTACCTGGGAACCCACAGAAGCGGAATTTCTCCTTAACCGCGATGGCCGTCGTTGGCGACGACTCTAAAACAGTGAACAGTGACCAGTAATCAGTGAGCAGTAAACTAAAAACTCACACCTGATAACTGGTAACTGATAACTGAATCACTGATAACTGATAACTGATAACTGACATGACTACCCAAAGCCCCCCCATTGTCTCCCTGCAAGCACCGAAAGATGTTTCCATCGATGTGATCGAGCAGGAACTGCGCGATATCTGGCAATCCTATAATAATAATGAGGATGGGATGGCCGCCACCCGGGCCACCACCTTTAGCTTTATTGTCTATGAACCCGATGCGGTACAGGAATTGTTAACCCTTCTCGGCTATTACACTGGCCCGATTGATGGTATTGCCGGTCCGCGGACCCACGCCGCCATCAAAGTGGCCCAGAAGGACCTAGAACTAGAAGTAACTGGGCTTTCTAGCGATGAATTTGTCGCTCGGTTAAGGGCGGCCTGGGAAGCGGAAAAAAACGCCGAGGATGGGGCTAATCATCGTCAATACGCCGCCGATTTGGATGCGATTGGGGTGGCAGATGCGATCGCTGCTTCCAATCCCTGTCGCATTATTACCCTCTGTCCCACTGCCGAGGCCGATGAAGGGGTAAAAGCCTCTGTTTCTGCCTATTGTCCCGTTAACAAACGTAGTCAGAACACTTTAGTTTGCTGTGAATACGTCACTTTAAGCGGCACAGCGGAAGCCTTGGAACGAATTGGTGGCATTATTTCCGAGTTAACTATTCCCAGTTTGCCCAAATTTCTCTGGTGGAAAGCCAGTCCCGATGGGGAATATGGACTATTTAAGCGTCTGGCCAGTCAATGTGATACGATTATCGTCGATTCCAGCACTTTTCGGGAACCGGAAACGGAACTGCTGCAAGTGGGGGATTTATTAGCAACAGATGTGCCATTAGCTGACCTAAACTGGAGTCGTCTCGCTCCCTGGCAAGAACTAACCGCCGAGGCTTTTGATCCACCGGAGCGCCGGGATGCTATTCTGGAAGTCGATCGCATCACTATTGATTACGAAAAGGGCAATCCTTGTCAAGCTTTTATGTTCCTCGGTTGGATGGCCAGCCGGTTACAATGGCGACCGGTGGGATATAGTCACCGGTCGGGAGATTACGCTATTCATCGGATTAGCTTCCTCGGTCAGGACCAGCGTTTAATTGAGGCGGAATTAGCCGGTATTCCCGTGGCCGATTGGGGTGAGGTACAAGGGGATCTGATTAGTATTAAACTCACTTCTACTAATCTTCAGGCTGATTGTTGTACGGTAATTTGTTCGGGAACTACTGGCTGTATGCGGATGGAAGCTTCGGGAGGGGCCCAATCTTGCCGGGTTGAACAAGTGTCCCATCTGGAAGACCAAAAAACAGAAACTCTCCTAGGTAAACAGTTACAGCGTTGGGGCCAGGACGTGCTTTATCAAGAAAGCATGAAAGTCACTAGCGCTATCCTCAAATTATCCCAACCGGATTAACAAATTAGCAACAATAATCCCACCCACTTTGGAGAGACCTTGTTAACAAGGTCTCTCGATATTTATACAGTAGTCAGCACCTGATTAAAACCGATAATTATAAGTAGGTAGGCGTTAAAAATTATCAGACACCCCCCTTATCAAGGGGGGCAGGGGGGATCTAACCTAAAATCCATTTTTAATTTAATTATAACCAGCTACTTACCTTTTCAGAAAACAGGTTATTATAAAGACAGAGCTTTGCTTTCAAGGGGGCAATATGGTCGCAACCACTGAGAAACGCTACACAGTCGCAGAATACTTTCAACTAGAGGAAACTGCCACCGACAGACACGAGTATCGAGATGGAGAAATTATTATTATGACTGGGGGAACTCCTAACCATAATCGCATTGCGGGAAATTTTTATAGAAGATTTCCCTTAACTATCCAGAATCAAGCCTATGATATATTTATCACCGATCTACGCTTGGCAATACCCGCCTATAATGTGTACACCTATCCCGATCTTATGATCGTTAAGGGAGAACCAATTCTTGAAAGAGGACGCACCGATACGATTACCAATCCACAGGTGATTATCGAGGTTTTATCAAAATCTACTCAAGACTATAATCGGGGTGATAAGTTTAAATTTTACCGCTCTCTTGATAGTTTTGAAGAATATATTTTAATCGATCAATATGGTTATTATATAGAACAATTTCATAAAAGGGGCGATCATTGGGCATTCCGGGATTATCACGATCAAGAAGCGATTTTAACTTTGTTTTCTCTAGATTTTCAAATATCCCTGACAGATTTATATCAGCGAGTCGATTTTACTGCGATTGAAGTATCCTAGTGGCTCAGCTATTTTTGCCGCAAAATTCATGGTATGATTAACTCCCAATCCAACTTTAAAAACCCACTCCCTAATTCATAAAAAAAGGTGGGGCAACACCCACCTTGTTTAAACCTGAGATATTAGCGATAATTAGGCTTCATCGAGAGCGGCAATACCGGGTAAAACCTTCCCTTCGAGTAATTCCAAACTAGCACCGCCACCGGTGGAAATATGGCTCATTTTTTCCGCCACTCCCACTTTTTCCACCGCCGCTACCGAGTCACCACCACCGATAATGGTAGTTGTACCCGTAGCGGTTAAATCGGCTAAAGTGTGAGCGATCGCATCTGTACCCGCCGCAAATTTATCGAACTCGAACACCCCCATGGGGCCATTCCAGAGGACAGATTTACAGTTAGATAAAGCTTCTTGGAAAACTTTAACTGATTCAGGTCCGATATCCAATCCCATCCAACCATCGGGAATATTTTCGACCTTGACGATTTGGGACTCGGCATCTTTATCGAATTTATCCGCTAACACCACATCAGTAGGAAGGAGAAATTCCACCCCTTTTTCTTTAGCTTTCGCTTCCAGGGATTTGGCTAATTCCAGTTTGTCCTCTTCCACCAAAGACTTACCAACACTTAAACCGCGGGCCTTGTAGAAAGTAAAGATCATACCGCCACCGATGAGCAGTTTATCGCACTTTTCTAATAGAGTTTCGATCACGCCAATTTTACTAGAAACCTTAGAACCGCCGATAATCGCCGCTAGGGGACGTTGGGGAGTTTCAATAGCTGCTTGTAGGTAGTTTAACTCTTTTTCAATCAAATAACCCGCCACCGAGGGGCTGAGATAGTGGGTAACGCCTTCCGTAGAAGCATGAGCGCGGTGGGCGGTACCAAAAGCATCATTAACGTATAAATCGGCATTAGCGGCTAATTTTTTGGCAAAATCGGGGTCATTTGCCTCCTCTTCACCGTGGAAACGCAGATTTTCTAACAGGGCCACTTGACCGTTAGACATTTGACTAATCGCTGCCGTCACTCCCTCACCAATAGAATCGGGACACATGATTACTTCTTGGCCCAATAATTCCGAGAGACGTTTAGCTACAGGAGTCAGACGCAAATTTTCTTTAACTTGACCGTCGGGACGACCCATGTGGCTGCATAAAATAACCTTAGCCCCTTTTTTGATTAAATCCTCAATAGTTGGCAGTGCTGCCCGAATACGGGTATCATCGCTGATTGCCCCAGTGGCTTTGTCCATGGGAACGTTAAAATCGACCCGGACTAAGACCCGTTTGCCCGCTAAATCAGCCTCTGTTAAATTCGCTACTGTTTTTTTTGGCACAGCCCATAACCTCCTAGATTGCTTACCGTACAATAAAGATTAAATCAGGGTATCGCTACTTGCGGCAATTACTTTGACAAAGATTATTTCAGATTTGGGGATCAGTGTTGCAGTTCCAAGACTGATTTGCCCAGAAAAATTTGATTGGAGAGACTTGCTAATTATGTTTGAGACGATTTTATTTCCCATCGACCACAGCCGCGAAAGTCGTGACGCTACCAGTAGTGTGATCGAATTAGTCAAAATCTTTGACAGTCGTTTGGTGCTGTTGTCGGTGGTGGAAACGACACCCACCGGAGAAATTGCCGCCGACGATAAGATGAGTTCGATCGAAGCGGTGGATAGATTGTTACAATCGGCACAGGCCATTTTCGCCCAAGCTGGCATCAAGGCGGAAATGATTGAAAGGGAGGGAATGCCTTCTTTTGTCATCTGTGATGTGGCCGATGAAATTAATGCTCACCTGATTGTTATGGGTTGTCGCGGTTTAGGATTAACTAGCGAAGGTGTGTCCGAAAGCGTCACCACCAAAGTTATTAACCTTGCCCCCTGTCCAGTGTTGATTATCCCTTAATCAGTGAGCAGTTATCAGTGAGCAGTTATCAGTGAGCAGTTATAGCGTTTCCTAAGCTAGTGAGGTACACCTATTTTTCTTCCCTTTTTCCTCTTGCATGAGTGCATGAGTGCCTAAAACCCATAACTTTTGTAGCTCAGCAGACTGAAAAAGGCTATATCATACTAAATCCAGTTATTAAAGACTGATTATCTATTCCTCCTTTTGCCCCTTGCCCCTTGCCTCTTGCCTATCCTGATATGTAGCCTATACTCAACGGATTTAGTATCAGATGTGAGTTTTCAGTTCACTGATTACTGTTTACTGGACGGCTACGCCGTGCCTTTGGCAACACTGAAACAAAGCTCCCCACTCCCCCGTCTCCTGAGAGAAATGTAACGAATTGTGAGAGTTTCAGCCGTCAACCCTTGAAAACTCGATCGATGGGGTTGCTTGAAGTAATTCTTAGGCCTAAAGTGTAATCTTAAAGTTTTATGATCAATTTTCCTGTTGATCGGAAAAAGGAGAACTCAAACACAATGGCTGAAACTGGATACAAACAGGTGGTGACACCCTACAATGATGATCCGTTCATTGGTCATCTAGCTACCCCCATTTCCGCTTCTGGTTTTACCAAAGCTTTTATTGGTAACTTACCTGCCTATCGTCCCGGTCTAGCTCCGATTCTGCGCGGTCTAGAAGTGGGTATGGCCCACGGTTATTTCCTCGGTGGTCCCTGGGTTGTCCTGGGTCCCTTGAGAGACTCGGAATATGCTAATCTCGGCGGCTTAATCCCCGCTTTAGCCATGGTTCTCTTGGCTACGGGTTGTTTAGCTAGTTATGGTCTTGTCTCCTTCCAAGGTAAGGCCGCTAGTGGTGATCCTCTGCAATCCTCCGAGGGTTGGAGTCAATTCGCCGCCGGTTTCTTTATTGGTGGTATGGGTGGCGCTTTTGTGGCCTATTTCCTCCTAGAAAATCTTGGTGTCGTTGATGGCATCATGCGCGGGGTTTTTAATCAATAATTAACCCTTGTTCTACCTGATTATCATTTCCTTATTTTTTTACTAGGAGCATTTGACATGACTGGTGCCTACGCAGCTTCTTATCTGCCTTGGATTTTAATCCCAATCGTCTGTTGGTTAATGCCAGCCGTGGTTATGGGGTTGTTATTTATCTATATCGAAAGTGAATCCTAATTTAGCCTAGGATTCCTACAATTAAGGGCTTGAAAATTAGCTATGTGATAGTTAGTTTTCAAGCCCTATTTTCTGAGGAAAAAGGAAAAAATTGACCAGATGAAAATGAGATGCAACCCTACCCCCACCGAAAAACTTTTTGCCGCAAACCCCACTTATAAAGCGGTTAGATAGCGGATTTTTTCCAACAATAGGGAGGGTTGAATCGGTTTGAGGAGATAGTCATCAATGCCATGACGACCGAGGAAATTAACGCTGATTTCAGGGGTATCATTCAAGATTAGCACTTTACTGGCTTGAGTTTGCCTGGATTTTTTTAAGAGATGACAAAGATGATATATATCGGGCATTTTTCGATCGACAATTATAATACTTGGCTGCACGATCTCAATTTTTTTGATAGCGGAGACACTATCGATTAACCAAATAACTTGATAATGTGCCACCATCAATAACTCACAAATAAGATTGGCAATTTCTTCGTCACTTTCAATTAAAACTATAGTGGGATGGTGCTGATTAAAATGGGGATTATGATCCGAGGGTTGGGGTTGAGATTTGGGTGGCTTTTGTTGAGGTAAACGGACGGTAAAGATGGAACCTTTATCTAAGCAAGATTCTACCTCGATCGTGCCGCGATGGAGTTCCACTAATTGTTTAGTTAAAGCCAGTCCTAATCCCATACCACCATAACGACGTTTACGAGAGCCATCCAACTGGGTAAATTTTTCAAACAGAAGCGGTATTTTTTGAGCAGGAATGCCGATGCCCGTGTCCTCTACCTGAAAAATGACCTGACTGCCTTCTTTCCACAGTCTCAGCGTGACAGCACCCTGTTCGGGGGTAAATTTTAGGGCATTTTTTAACAAGTACAAAAGTATCTGCTGAACTCGATCGTAATCGGCATAAAAATAATGCTCTTTTTCGGTGATTTTCATCTCTAAAATCAGATTAATTTCTTTAATTTCTGCCTCTGTTTTGATAATTTCTAAAACATGATTACAGAGATATTTTAGCGAAAATTGTTTAATATCTAAAACGGCTTTGCCTGCCGAAATTTGCGAGAAATTAAGCAAATCATTAATTAATTCTAATAGTTTATTGCCGTTATCCTGAATAACTTGTAGATAGTGTTTTTGTTTATCGGGAGGTAAAAAATTACTGGCTGCCGAGCATTTTTGCAGGGTACTGGACAAACCGATAATACAAGTTAGGGGAGTTAATAACTCATGACTCATATTATTTAAAAATTCACTTTTGCAGAGGTTAGCAGCTTCGGCGGCCATTAAAGTATCTTGTAATTCTTGGGTTCTTTCGATTACCCGGCGCTCAAAAATATCTTTTTGTTCCTGTACTTGGGAATATAATTGCGCTTGATAGATAGCGATGGCGAGATGTTCACCAATCTGACCTAAAAATTTCTTTTCCTGCGGCAACCATTGGCGTTTTTCTCCACATTGATGGGCAATTAATAAACCCCACAATTCTTCTTGTACCACAATGGGAGCGATTAATTTTGATCGCACTTGGTGTTGTCGCAAAAATTCGGACAAACAGAAGGAAGAAGAATAGTTAACATCCACATCATCCACGGACAGAATTAATCCTTGACGATACTTTTCCTTGTATTGGGGAATATAGGAAAAACAATCGTCTTCAGGGGTTAAATTTAACACGGAATTTATCTGGTCAGAAACGCGCGACTCGGAAGTTATTTTTCCCTTTCCCTCACTGATACCGTGGAAAAATTGATAAATTAACAATCGGTCCACTTGCAGAAATTCCCGCGCTTCCCTGACCACGGTTTCCAGAATCACCGGTAACTCCAAACTCTGACGCATTTGGGTGATGACTTGGTTTAATAATCTTTCCTGTTCGATTTGTTGGGATAGGGCCGCTTCTACCGGTTGACAAACGGAGAAGATGCGGGGACAACCCCCCTCAGCAGACGGAGAAGAAGTTATAGAGAGAATTTTGACTAAAATTTTATTTTGAAAACTGCTGACATTAATGGATGGAGGCAAATTTAAAATTTGATAACCCTGCTGAATTTTTGGGTGGTGGAGAGACTTGACGGCCAGTCCTTGCAGAAAACTTTTAATCGTGTTCGCTTCAAAACTAATGCGGACTTCGTAATCAAAGTTATGTGCTTGGGGACTGGCTAACAATAAAGCTTGTAGGTCAGTGGAAAGCAAGAGTTGATAGATTTCCCCCGTCTGTGGGGGAATATCTCTTTCACTGAGACTAATCCTGGGCCCTGTTACCTGTATTGCCAACTGTCCCCACCAAGAACGAATTTGTTCGAGGTGAGTAGATGACAACACTTGACAGCAAACATAAGCGGGAGAAGCGTTCATTTATCAGTTATCAGTTATCAGTTATCAGTTATCAGTTATCAGTTATCAGTTATCAGTTATCAGTAAGGTGATGGGGGGACTGGGGACTGGGGTTTGGTCAAGTTTTCTTAGTCCCTATCCCCTACTATTCCCCAATCCCTATTCTTAACATTGTTTCTCGTAAGTGGGAAATGTAACCTAATTTGATATCAACTCCTGACGACCGACCACTGGCTCCCCAAAACGAAAACTTCGCACCTCACCATTAAGATAACTGCTATAAATTGCCGCAGACAGATATAATCATCTCTATCTACCCAACAATGATCCCTCGATCGAGACCCTGATTCTCAAAACCTAATCATTATTTAACCTGACTCTCAAAACTTATGCACCGTATTGCTCCCCAAGCGGGTGGTTGGACAGCAGATACCGAAGGGGTGATTATTATTGACCAAAATCCGGCCCCGATTGTTCTCCTCACCATGGCTGATACCGATATTCAAACTCTAGCGGCAGCTATCGACCATCTACCGGATAATTTTCCCGCAATTCGCGCCCTGAATTTATCACAGTTACAGCAGCAATACAGTATTGATAACTATGGGGACAAGGTACTATCCCAAGCAAGGGTGATTATTCTTCGCTTATTGGGGGGACGGGGGAGTTGGTCCTACGGATTGGAAGTAGTTAAGGAAATTGTCGAGGAAACCGGTGCAACTTTATTTGTCCTCCCGGGAGAGGATAAACCGGATTTAGAGTTGATGAGTCATTCCACTGCTTCCCTGACTACTGTTAACCAGTTATGGTGCTATTTCACGGAAGCAGGGATAGATAACTGGATTAATGCTGCTAAATTTATCGCGCATACCTGTCTCCATCTCGACTATTCTCCCTCTCCACCTAGGGTTGTCCCTAGGTTGGGAATCTATTCCCAGACAACCCTATCCCAACCCCAAGCACGGACTTGGATACTTTTCTATCGTTCCCATTATCTCGCGGGTAATACCAAAGCTATCGATGCTTTAATCAGTGCTTTCACCCAAAGAAACATTGAAACTGTCCCTATCTTTCTCTCCTCTCTCCGGGAAATCGAAGTGCAAGAGGAACTATTAACCCTCTTTTCCCAGCATCCCCCAGACCTAATTCTCGACACCACTAGCTTCTCTATCCAGCGACCGGAAGACAAACAAAATCATCACTTCTGGCAGTCCCTCAATAAACCCATCTTCCAAGTTATCCTCAGCAGCAGCAGTTTAGAAGCTTATCAACAGGGTTATCAAGGTCTTTCCCCCCGGGATGTGGCCATGAATATCGCTTTACCGGAAATGGATGGCAAAATTATCACCCGCGCTATTTCCTTTAAATCTGTCCTCACCCGACATCCCAAACTAGAAACGGAAATAGTTATCTATCAACCCCTCCCCCACCGGGTTGATTTTGTCGCTGATTTAACCGCAAACTATTGTCAACTCTCCTCCCTTCCCAACTCCCAGAAAAAAATTGCCCTCATTTTCCCCAACTATCCCAATAAGGATGGTCGTATCGCTAACGGAGTTGGTTTAGATACTCCCGCTAGTGGTTTGGAAATTCTTCGCGCACTACAAACCCAAGGTTATACCCTCACCGACCTACCCGACCATAGCGATGAATTAATGCGATTGCTTATTTCTGGTATCACTAATGACCTGGAGACAAGGGAATTAAAACCTATCTATCAATCTCTCTCCCTAGAAGCATATCTAGATTATTTCTCCTCCCTTCCCCCCGATAATCAAAGCGCTCTGCTTGACCGTTGGGGACATCCAGACAAGGATTTTCCTATCCCGGGCCTCCAGTTAGGTAATGTCTTTATCGGTATTCAACCTTCTCGCGGTTATGACCTTGACCCGACTCTTAATTATCATTCCCCCGACCTGGAACCTACCCACAGCTATCTCGCTTTTTACCATTGGTTACGACGGGAATTCCAAGTCACTGCCGTGATTAATCTCGGTAAACACGGCAATTTAGAATGGCTACCGGGGAAAAGTCTCGCTCTTTCTCCCCATTGTTATCCCGAAATTGCTTTCTCGTCGCTGCCGAATTTTTATCCGTTTATTGTCAATGACCCCGGAGAAGGTTCCAACGCTAAAAGACGTTCCCAAGCTGTTATCATCGACCATCTCACTCCCCCAATGACGCGAGCGGAATTGTATGGGGATTGGGAAAAGTTAGAGTCCCTCATCGATGAATATTATCAAGCAGAATCTCTTGATCCTTCTCGTTTAGCTCTGATTCGCGAGCGGATTAACGATCTGGTGGCGAAAACTAATCTCGATCGAGAGCTAGGCACGATTAGCGCCTCCTTTGGTCAATTTCTCACCGTCGTGGATGGTTATCTCTGTGAACTCAAGGAAGCACAAATCCGCGACGGTTTACATATCTTCGGTCAATGTCCCCAGGGTCAGCAGTTAATTGATTTAATCCAATCGATCGCTCGTTCTCCCAGTCCCGACCGCCCCGGTTTAACCCGTTCGATCGCCCTTGACCTCCATCTCGACTGCGACCCCCTGACGGAATATAACGATACTACTACCTATCTGGAAAGTCTCGCTCAGGATTTAATTAGCCAGAAAATTGAACCTGTAGGCGAAAATACGGCAAAAGAATTGGTTTGGCTAGAAAATCAGTTAATTCCTGCTTTAAAACAAACTCCCGATGAACTTACCTATCTCTTAAAAGGTCTCGCTGGCCAATACGTCCCCAGTGGTGCTTCCGGCGCTCCTACCCGCGGCCGTCCCGATGTTCTCCCCACCGGCAGAAATTTCTATTCCGTCGATACCCGCGCAATCCCCACAGAAACCGCGTGGGAAGTGGGAAGAAAGGCTGCAGAGGCACTAATTGAACGTTATACCCAAGAAAATGGCGAATATCCCCGCACTTTGGCGATTTCTATCTGGGGAACCTCGACGATGAGAAATAGTGGCGAAGATGTGGCCGAAGCCATGGCTTTACTGGGAATTCGTCCCCTTTGGGATGGTTTTTTCCGTCGGGTGGTCGGGTTTGAAATCCTTACCCCGTCTAGCTTAGGCCGTCCTCGCATTGATGTTACTGTTCGGGTATCCGGCTTTTTTAGGGACAGTTTCCCCAGCATACTACATCTTCTTAATTCTGGCATAAATGCGGTAGCTTGTCAAGAGGAAGAGGAAAAAATTAATCCTTTAGCGGCGAAAGTGAAGACAGAGAGGGAGTTTTGGCTAAGTCAGGGCTTAGGAGAAAAAGAGGCGAAACTGAGAGCTACTGCCAGAATCTTTGGCTGCAAACCGGGTGCTTATGGGGCCGGTTTACAGGGGTTAATCGAGTCACAAAACTGGCAAAATGATCAAGACTTAGCTAATGCTTATATTAACTGGAGTTGTTATGCCTATGATAGCCAAGGAACTGCCCATTCTTTACCGGAAGTATTGAGAAATAGACTGCAAGAATTAGAGATAGTGCTGCACAATCAGGACAATCGGGAACACGATATTTTCGACTCCGATGACTACTATCAATTTCAAGGCGGCTTAACTGCCAGTGTCCGGGCTTTAACCGGCAAAAATCCCGTCACCTATTTTGGTGATCATTCCCGACCGGAAAATCCCCGCATCAGAACCCTAGAGGAAGAAATTCGCCGGGTTTACCGTTCGCGAGTGGTTAACCCCAAATGGATAGCGGGAGTGATGCGACACGGCTATAAAGGCGCTTTCGAGATGGCTGCAACCGTAGATTATATTTTTGCCTACTCTGCCACTACTCATCTGGTGGAGGATTTTATCTATCAGGGAGTAGCCGAAGCTTATTTATTTGACGAGAAGGTACAACAATTTATTCAGGAGAAAAACCCCTGGGCATTGCGAGATATGGCCGAAAGATTATTAGAGGCTCAACAACGGGGATTATGGACCCAGGTGGACCAGAAAACTTTAGATCAATTGAGGGCAATTGTCCATGAGGCCGAAGGAGCGATCGAATCGGGTCAGTAATTGATAACTGGTCTAGAATCAATCTATCAAGAAATTGCTCAAATTACTTTAGTAATGAGAAACGGGACTAAATAATGGCCGGAATTGAGGGATTGAGGATTAAAAATTATCGAGCGCTCAAGGATATAACCCTGGGCAAGTTATGGAATACTCAAAATCGAGATTCTCTGACACCGATGACGGCCGTTATCGGCAAAAATGGTGTGGGAAAAAGCACACTTTTTGATGCCTTCGGTTTTTTATCTGATTGTCTTAAAGGAGGAGTAGAAGAAGCTTGTGATGCGCGGGGTCGGGGCGGCTTTGAGCGTCTTCGTTCCCAGGGTCAGGAAGGAAGCATTGAATTTCAGATTTATTACAAAGAAGATTACAATTCCCGACCAATTACCTATGAATTAGCTATTGATCTAGATACCGATAATAGACCTTATGTAAAAAAAAGACCTCTTGCATAATTTTTTTATGGTATAATATAAGGTTTTGCTTTTTTCTCAATTCTTAGATTGAAGTGGAAAAAAGAATAAAATGTGATCTTAGGTCAGGAAATCATCTATAATTTTGCTATGTTTATTAGCAAAATTATGGATTATCAAAACTTATCAGATGAACAATTCAAACGCCGTTTCGGTGTGTACAAACAAACATATAGAAAGATGGTAGAATCAGTAAAAAGTGTTGAAGCCGACTCTAATTCACCATCTAAAAGGGGACCGAAACCTAAACTATCTATAGAAGAACAAGTTTTAGTAACGTTAGAATATTGGCGAGAATATAGAACATATTTTCACATTGGTACAAGCTGGGAACTATCAGAATCAACTATATGTCGGATTGTAAATAAGACGGAAAAAATGCTTTTACAATCGGGAAACTTCCGTTTAAAAGGAAAAAAAGCTTTACTCAATCAAGCAGAGATACCGGTCATAACGGTAATGGATGTAACGGAAACTCCCATTGAACGCCCCCAAAAGAAACAGAAAGATTTTTTTTCGGGTAAAAGAGGTTATCATACTTTAAAATCCCAATTAGTAGCTGATCAAAATACAGAGGAAATTATCTGTGTCTTCTGTGGGAAAGGTAGAGGTCATGATTTTAGTTTATTTAAAAAAAGTCGAGTTCGTTTTCATCCTTTAACTACCAGCATAGAAGACAGTGGTTATCAGGGAATAGCTGCATACCATAGTAATAGTTATACACCGAAAAAGAAATCGAAAAATAGAAAATTAACAGAGTTAGAAAAAGAGTATAACAAGGCTTTAGCCAAAGAAAGGATTATCATTGAACATATAAATAGGAAACTCAAAATCTTTAAAATCTTATCCTGTAAATATCGGAATCGTCGTCGAAGATATAGTTTAAGAGTTAACTTGTTGGCGGCTATTTATAACTGTGAGTTAGGGATAGGTATAGCAGCTTCTTAAAAGTTGCCTAAAGATTAATCAAGTCAAGGAGAATTTATTCTCAATTTTTATAATTGAGATAGTTTGTGCCGCTTAAATAAAGAGGTTTTGATAACCAAATTAAAGCAGCTCTAAAGAGTTTTGAGTTAAAAGTTAAACTTCAAGTTTTCATTCAGGACGAATGTACTGATTAACTAATTTTTTGGGGAAAATTAGTTAACCCATCATTATAACATATAATTAATTTGCAAGAGTTCTAAAGAAAGACTCAGACAGAGAAGAAAAGGTCAAAAGACCGGATGGCCTTTTTCATTTTTAATCCTCGATGAAGGGAAAGGAATCGTCTGGAAAGGAGAAGAAGAAGGGAAACAAGTAGAAGAAGGTCAAGACCATTTTGATTTATTTAAGTTAATAGAAAAAATTCAACGAGAAGCTGATGAGGAAAGCAAGGAAACCGAGTTAGTGGAACTGAATGATAAGCGCAAACTAGGAATTGCTACGTTAGGTTCTCTCAAACAGCATCCGAGAATTTCCCTATTTCGGAGATTTATTGAGGGATGGTATCTCAGCTATTTTACTCCCGATGCGGCCAGAAGTTTGCCCCTAGCAGGACCCCAGAAACATTTGAATATCCATGGAGATAATCTCGGTAATGTGGTGCAGTTTATGGAAAGAGAGCATTCCAAGAAATTTCAGAATATACTTAATAGTATTTCTCGTAAGATACCGGGTATAGAAAAAATTAGCACCGAAAAAAGTCCCGATAATCGACTACTATTAAAATTTAATGATCGGGGATTCCAAGACCCATTTTATGTACAGCAAATGTCCGATGGTACTTTAAAAGTATTGGCCTATCTCTTACTGTTAGAAAACCCTTCCCCACCGCCATTTATCTGTATTGAGGAGCCAGAAAACGGCTTATACCATAAACTATTAGAAACCTTGGCTCAAGAATTTAGAAAACACGCCACAGGACAGAGAGGAAGTTCTCAAATTTTTATCACCACTCATCAACCTTATTTTGTTGATGCTCTCCAGCCGGAAGAAGTTTGGATTCTGGAAAAGGGTGATGATGGTTTTTCTCGGATTAAACGGGCCAGTGACAATCCTTTAATTAAGAATCTCGTCTCAGAAGGATTGCCCCTTGGTAGTCTTTGGTATAGTGATTACTTAGATGAGAGATAAGGTCATGCACTTTGAAATTTTGGTCGAGGATTTGTCGGGAAAAAAAGCACTTGATATTCTAATTCCTAAGATTATTGACATGAATGCAGGTCATACATTTAGGGTTCATTCCTATAAAGGCAGTGGTCATATTCCCAGAGACTTACAGTCTGTTTCCGATCCTAGTAAAAGGATTCTTCTTGAGCGACTACCTAAACTGATTCAAGGATATGATAAAACTTTTTTGGCTCTTCTAGGTTCTGTGTGATAAGTTTAACTTACTATATGATCGATCGATCTTTGTGTCCTTTGTGTCTTTGTGGTTCGTTCCACCCCCTCGCTCTTGAGAAATGTATCTTAGAATACATTTTACCCACCAAAGCTGGGAGAGCCCTTTTTCTAGTTACCCTGATAATTATGCTGCTGTACTGATTGTGGTTTGCGATCTGGATAATCGATGTTTTCGGAAATTTCGACAGGAATTAAGCAATTGTCTGGAAAAATCTGCTATCCAATCCCAAATTTACTTCTGTATTGCTATTGAAGAAGGAGAAGCTTGGTATTTAGGTGATATTAATGCCATAAAAATTGCTTATCCCCAGGCCAAAAGTGCTATCTTGGATTCCTATATTAATGATAGTATCTGTGGTACTTGGGAAAAACTGGCAGATGCTATATACAGAGGTGGAGCGAAACAATTATCTAAGTTAGGTGGAGCTTCTGTGGGTCAAGAGAAAACAGTCTGGGCAGAAAATATTTCTCCTCAGATGAATGTGGACATTAATCGATCGCCCAGCTTTGGCTATTTTCGAGATAAACTACGTCATCTCAGTCAGGAAGAATCAAGATAAGCAATATTTTTTCAGGCTAAACTTTTAGGCATTTAAAATAATCGTCGAGAGCGGGCAGTAGGGGATATTAAGTATCTGGGTAAAATTATTTACCCATAGCGATCCTTGTCTAGCAAGGCTTTCAGCCCTCTGTGGCTGGTAATTAATTTTGCCTGACTACTTAAAGACTGATTAACAGAGGAATGTAGCGAAATATACGGAGCGATCGAACCGATTTGTAATATATGTGGCCTATAAAATAGGATGATGCGAGCGTTGTCCACACTTGCATCGGGAGGGAATCGTGACGACTTTTCTGGCTTCGCTCAATTTACTGCCTTCTAGTTCTCCCGCTGCCAATTTTCGCACTGGAGAATGGACTTTTCCCACACTCTACTCCACTCTGGCTCCCGCTGCCCTAGCAGATTTGGTTTTTTCTCGTTACGAGATTGATATGCCGAAAAATTGTCAATTTTGGCATCGGGGTTTAAGTGATGTGTATCTCCTCGAAACCCTGACAACTCCCTACATTTTGCGCGTATCTCACTGCCATTGGCGCAGCAAAATGGAAATAGACTTCGAGCTAGAATTATTAGATTATCTCGATCGCTCTCAGGTTCCCGTCGCCGCGCCAATTCGCAGCAAAAACGGTGATTTATCCCTAGAAATTAATGCTCCGGAAGGGAAACGTTACGCCGTCCTCTTTCCCTATGCTCCTGGGGGAATTGCTATTGGGGATATAGATATAGAACAAGCCTATCATTTAGGGGCGATCGTGGCTAATTTACATCGGGTGACGGCAGATTTTCACCCCCTAGCCTATCGTCATCCCCTCAACCTCAAATATCTTCTCGAGGATTCCCTGCAAATTATCGCACCTTTTCTGCACCAACGACCGAGGGACCTAGACTGTGTTTTAGAAACCATTGGGGAAATAGAGGAAGAAACCGCCAAATTACCGACAGAATCTCCCTATTGGAGCATTTGTTGGGGCGATCCTCATAGTGGTAATGTGCATATCACCCCTGATAATCAGATGACCCTATTTGATTTCGATCAGTGCGGTTATGGTTGGCGAGTTTTTGATATCGCTAAATTTTTGCAAGTTTCCCTACAATCCGGCTTAAATCGCCAGATTCGCCACAGTTTTATCCAAGGTTACGAGCAAACAGTGCCTTTAACCGATGGTGAATTATCTTGTCTTCAGTATCTCACCCAAGCGGCCTATATTTGGTCTTGGTCAATTAGCTTAAATAACCTGCGTTTAACCGATTATAGTCGTCTCTGTGCTAATTATTTTAGTAGCCGTTTAGCTATTCTCAAACGTTTAAGAACCCAAGAATGGGAATTATTCTAAGCAGCCTTAATCCTTTTGGTGACAGCAGTCCCTAACTAACCAAGATCAACTTTCTGGCTGGTCAATGGCCAAACGAGGTATCGATCCCTGTATGCTGGTAAGTATAGATAATCACTGGGTAAAGACTTTCTTCTCCATCTGCCAAAAGTGAAGCAAGCTTTACCGCTCTTGAATAGTCGCTCACAGCCTTACAGACAGATGGTATTATGTCCAGAAGAAAGAAGAAGTTTCCCTGTGGTCACAAGGGTTATGGCCAAGTCTGCCATCATTGCGCTCAACTAGATGCCGCTTGGGAAGAAAGAAAACGTCAAAAAAATGCTTGGGAAGCCACTTTTTCCCAGGATCCGATCGATCTGCGGGAATTACCGAAAAATGTGGTACTTAAAGCTAGGGAAATCCTGCAAGGATTGCAAAATCACCGCAATTATCGAGATTTCCACGGTAAACGATTGCGACACGATCGCTTTATTATCAGTATCCCCGTTACCCGCAATTATCGCCTCATCTGTCGCGACCACGGCAATCTTCTCGTCCCAGAGGCGGTGATCTCTCACGAGGACTATAATGTCTGTAAACCGGGTAGGTGAAGCTAATCTTTAGTTCACCTCGGAAGATTGATCCCTGTTTATATCTCCCCAATCCGGCAACCAATTTTCATCGAGAATCTCCTCTAGATTAGCTAACAATTCCCCGGGGAAAATACTGGCATCTAATTTGGTTTCGTCAATAAGCAGATTGCGAGCATCGAGATAACATTTTGCTAAAATTTCCCTTAAATAGGACTTTAAACTGGGACTATCTGCTAAAAGATCAGCAATTTGTAGGCGAAAATTCCTGATTTCTTTTTTCCATCCCGCTTGGTTGTAATCTCGTTGGGATTGCCAGTAGGTTAACTTCAGTAAATGTTCTAGAAGTCGAGTTAAGAGACTCTTAAGCGCTCGTCGATTATTTTTTCCCAAATCTGCTAACTCCTCTAATAAATTCTGCCAATCTACCGCTTGAAAATCCCCCCGACGCAATTGGTTGATAGTGGACTCTAACCAAAGTTGATAATCGCTATCGTAAAGATTTGGGATGGTAATATTCATGATTTTTTACTCCTTAATTGCACTTTTCAGAATCATTGCTGATAGCTTCCCAATCCGGCAGCCAATTTTCATCGAGAATCTCCTCGAGATTAGCTAACAATTCCCCGGGGAAAATACTGGCATCTAATTGGGTTATATCAATAATTATCTCCCGAGCATCGCTGTAACATTTCTCAAGTATCTCGGATAAATAGGGTTTGAGACTGGGACTATCTCTCAGTAATTTCTTGATTTGTTTCCGAAAGGTTCTAATTTCCCCTTTCCATCCTGCTTGATGATAATCTCGTTGGGATTGCCAGTAAGTTAACTTCAGTAAATGTTCTAAAAGTCGAGTTAATAAACTTTCTAATGCTCGTCGTTCACTTTTCTCCAAATCTGCCAACTCCTCTAATAAATTCTGCCAATCTACCCCTTGAAAATCGCCTTGACGCAATTGGTTGATAGTGTTTTCTAACCAAAGTTGATAATCCCTATCGTAGAGATTTGAAATGGTCATATTCATCATTTTTTACTCCTTAATTGCACTGTTCAGAATCCTTGCTGATAGCTTCCCAATCCGGCAGCCAATTTTGATCGAGAATCTCCTCTAGATTAGCTAACACTTCCAGAGGGAAAATACTAGCATCTAATTCGGTTTCGTCAATAAGCAGATTGCGAGCATCGAGATAACATTCCTGCAAAATTTCTCTTAAATAGAGCTTTAAACTGGGACTCTCTTTAAGAATTTTTTTGATCTGAATCCGAAAATTGCGAATTTCTTTTTTCCATCCAGCTTGATTATAATCCCGTTGGGATTGCCAGTAAGTTAACTTCAGTAAATGTTCTAAAAGTCGAGTTAATAAACTTTCTAATGCTCGTCGTTCACTTTTCCCCAAATCTGCCAACTCCTCTAATAAATTTTGCCAATCTACCCCTTGAAAATCCCCTTGACGCAATTGGTTGATAGTATTTTCTAACCAAAGCTGATAATCGCTATCGTAGAGAGTGGGGATGGTAATATTCATCATTTTTAAAATGGGTAAAAATCAGGAAATAAGGTGCAGGTATCTAAACTATAGAAGAAATTTGGGGCTAATCAATGAGCTAGTTTTGCCAGTTTAGCCTAATTATCCTCTCGATCACATCTAACTGCGAAAAAAACCGCCAAAAAGAGTGATAATAAACCTACCTATTCCCAGAGTAACAAGGAAAGCCCGATGGTGAAAACAGTCATAGGTGTCGATTTAGGTGGAACCGCTATTAAAATTGGTAAATTTGACCAAGAGGGCAATTGTCTCGAATCTCTCACCTTGCCCACTCCCCAACCCGCTACACCCAAAGAAGTCGCCCATACCATACATCAAGGCATTTGTCAAGTAAATTTAGATAAAAGTTGTCAAGCCATCGGTGTGGGAGCGCCGGGTCCGACGGATGCTCAGGGAAGAATTGCCAAAATAGCGATTAATTTGGCAGGATGGCGGGATATTCCCCTGGCCGATTGGTTAGAAGAAAGTACGGGAATGCCGACAATTTTAGCCAATGATGCCAATTGTGCCGGTTTGGGAGAAGCTTGGTTAGGAGCGGGCAAACGCTTTCAAAACTTGATCCTGTTGACCTTGGGAACGGGAGTAGGAGGGGCAATTATCCTCGATGGTAACTTATTTGTGGGCAGCAAGGGAGCGGCCGCAGAATTAGGCTTAATAACCCTCAATTTTGACGGTCCATTGTGCAATAGCGGTAATCAGGGTTCCTTGGAACAGTACGCCTCCCTGCAAGCTATTCGCCGGATGACTGGCAAAGAACCGAAGCAATTGGCGGAATTGGCCGAAAAAGGCGATCGAGAGGCTTTAGAATTCTGGCAGGGTTACGGTTGTTTACTGGGGGCTGGTATCGCCAGTTTACTCTATGTTCTCACCCCAGAGGCGGTAATTATCGGCGGCGGTATTAGTGCCAGTGCTAAGTTTTTCTTTCCCTCTCTCCTCACAGAAATCGAAAGACGGGTTTTACCTAGTTCCAGAGAAGGATTAGAGGTGTTAACGGCTGAGTTAGGTAATCGCGCCGGGATGGTGGGGGCTGCTAAATTAGCTTGGCAATTAATCGACCTTCCCAGAAAGTAGAAATACCGACAGATTCCACGTTCTCTTCTAGGTTGAAAACTGTTGCTTTATCCCAATTTAACTTACGCGCTAATTCTTCCTGGGTCAGTCCAGCTTCTTCTCTTGCCTGCGCTAATATAACTCCCAGCTTGAAACTGAGATAACCAGACTCGAAGCCTTGGGAAAATTGACTGTCAGTTTGTTTTCTTCTGTTAATATATTGTTCCACATCACTCATCGTCGAATCTCCTGTTTAAGTAGTCTCGTTTTCGTTGCTGTGCCAAATTAATCTCTTGGGATGGTGTTTTTTGAGTCTTTTTGGCAAATCCGTTCGTTAAAATCATTAAATCACTTTCTCCAAAAAAGCCCAGCAGACGGAATATATTATTGCCAACCTAAACTCTCACTTCCCAAATATCATCAGTATTGACTAATTTTTTCAGGTATTGACTCGGGACAGAATCTAACTCCTGAATTAAGCGTAAAACCCAACTTTTTGAGCTTGTTTTCCAGACAGAGAATTTAAAAAATCTTCAACGGGGCTGGCTCCTGACTGGGTACGATAGAAAACAATCTCTTTCATATAATAATCAGTTTAAGGAAACATTTCAATATTTTAGCGATCGCATTTCCTTCGGAGTGTAGTGATTCCATATCGCCCGGCATTGGTGGTGTATTATTTTACATCGTCATCCAATAATCCTGAAAATCCCAAAATCGCTGAAAATCCTGATGCTGACAAGGAAGTAGCGCAGATACTAGCGTCAGCCATGAGGGAGAGAAATGTAAAGATTTATAAAATTGTAGCTTTTAATACAATGGGGGGGGGAGAAGTGTGTATATTTGCCGACGTTTATCTTAAAACCACTAAAAAATGAAATTTGTCTCATTGTTATCCATCTCTGCGCTCACAAGCAGTATCCTCATCGCGACCCCCCAAGCGAAAGCAGCAGTAGTTTTCCTTGACTTGAATACCTTTACCCCTGGGGGACCAGGCACAGGAACATTCGCGGGAACCCTAGGGGGAGTGAACGTTACAGGTTCTATACTCGCTGGTGGCTCCTCTAACTTTCAGATTCTAGGCATTAACCCGACAGATTGGGCAGGAACAACAATCGATAATACTACTCCCCAATACAGCTACAGCAACATCTATACTCCATCCCAAAATTTAGGTGATCGGGTAGGTTATGGTATGTTCGCAGGAGCAAGCAGCCAGAGTGCGACTTTAACGATTCAGTTTAGCTCGCCCGTGACCAATCCCACCTTCCACGTTGCCAATCTTGACGAGATGATCTATGATTTCTCCGATCCCAGCAATGGTTCAATCGCACTCAGTTTATTGAGCGGTAACGGTGGTGGTGGCGATGGTTTAACAGTCGATACCACGAACAAAATCATCGCCGATGTGAATCCGTTTACTGGCGTTGGTCTTTCTCCCTTCACTCCCCCTCCGACTACTGGTGCTCGTTCCGCTTACGGTTCTGTGGCGTTGTTGGGGACTTTTTCCACCTTGAACATCAAGCTACAGGGAAATCCTAGTCTAACAGTTGCTGCGGATGGTGGAAGCTTTATGATCTCAACTACAGTTCCCGAACCCTCTACAGTCCTCAGCTTATTAACCCTCGGCACTCTCGGCGCAGCTTCAACCCTCAAACGCAAACTCAAACCATAAAAGTAGGCTAAATTGCTGACAAAAATACCATAAATGCCCCTTCATTCAGTCAGTTGAGAGGGTTTTATTTTTTGCCTGTGCTTCTACTTATTAAATTTTATTAATTAATTGCTCAAAAGTAGTTTATTGTGGTAGAAAAAGATTTTTTGGATCGATAGGGTAAAATTTAATAAATATTGTAATTCTATACCATAACGTAAGTTAATTACAGCAGTTATATTAATGGTGAAATAACTTCTTTATTTGAGGGGTAATTTTAATCGGTGGGGAAAGGGCGATACTTAAGGGTTAATTCTCGCACCGATTCCCCTAGATTTAATCTCAATCCCCTAGACAAATACCCAAACCCCTGGCGGTTTTGACTAAAGTTTCTTCGAGATCGACGATGCGATAGGTTTTAATCGCCTCCTCAATGGGAACACTGACCACTTGCCGATTTTGCCAGGCCACCATGCGATCGAATTCCCTCCTGGCGATCAGATCCACGGCCGCCACGCCAAAAGCCGCCCCCAGTAAGCGATCCATCGGAGAAGGAATACCCCCCCGTTGAATGTGGCCCAGGAAAGTCACTCTCGTTTCGGCCCCGGTTTCCCTGGCAACTTCTTCGGCTAAATAGCGACCGATACCCCCGAGACGATCTTCTCCTAGGGCTTCCTTTTGCACTAGGCGATTGCCAGTTTCGGTACGCACAGCCTCGGAGACAATAATCAGAGAAAACTGTTTATCCATACGCTGCCGTTGCCGGATCTTCTCGCAGACCTTCTCTAATCGGTAGGGAATTTCGGGAATGAGAATGATATCGGCCCCCCCCGCAATACCGGCAGCCAGGGCGATATGGCCGGCATCTCTACCCATAACTTCTAGAATCATCACCCGGTTATGACTAGCGGCGGTAAAATGGAGGCGATCGAGGGCTTCTGTGGCGATATTAGTAGCTGTATCGAAGCCGATGGAGACTTCTGTAGCTCCCACATCATTATCGATGGTTTTTGGGATACCAATCAGATTAATGCCTCCCTGTTGGGCAATACGGCGCAAAATCGCCAGACTACCATCGCCACCGATGCCGATCAGGGCATCCAGTCCCAGACTATGATAGCCGTCGATGATGTCCTGAGAGCGATCGATCAGGGTTCCATCCGGCATCGGGAAAGCGAAGGGATCCCCCTTATTGGTAGTACCGAGAATTGTTCCCCCCATCACTAACAGGCGATCGACTCCTTCAATATCAAAGATAGTGGTTTTTGGGGGACGGCTAACTAATCCGTTAGTTGCTTCTCGAATACCCACCACTTCCCAGCCATAATTGCCACTGGCATGGTGGACAACGGCACGAATGGCGGCATTTAAACCCGCACAGTCGCCACCACTGGTGAGAATTCCAATTCGTTTTTTTTCACCCATAGCTTTTTGTCAGGAGATTAACAAATCTATATTTAGGTAAAAGTTGTGGATAATGCCTGAAAATTAAGAAAGTTTCTAGATCGTCCCTGACAGCTAGGGGAAAAAAACGAAAAATTCGCCCCCATCCCCTCAGTAATCGATCACGAGCAGGGTATGCAGGGCGACACGGATTCCCATTATACTAGAAAGTATATAGCAATATTAGGGCATTTGTCAACCCTAATATACGAGAAATTTTCTGATAACTGATAGCCGATCAATTTAACTATTTACTGCTTGCTGAAGACGGGATAGATCCCAACCTTTTTGATTGAGAAGTAGCCAAGACTGCATTAAATCCGGACCGTGTAACTCCCCCATCAAAGCAGCGCGTAGAGACTTCATCACCAGACCTTTTTTAACCCGATGGGCTTTAGTTGTTGTCTCCACAATACCCTTAGCAACTTCTCCAGTCAAAGCGGGAGTAATAGCGGCGAGAATATCCTTGATAATATCCTTAACTCCCTCTAATTGTAATTGACTCAAAGCCTCCTGATTATAATTAGCCAGAGGGTTTAAAAGTAAGCGACTTTCGGCGACAGCATCGCTTAAACGAGTTAAACTCGGACCGATGAGAGTAGCCAAACCGATCAACCAAGCTCGATCGGTTTCAGCATCAAAATTATACCCCGCTTCTTGCCAGTAGGGGAGAAGTAAAGGCACTAATTCCTCACCAGTTAAACGATGAAGATATTGACTATTAATCCAATCCAATTTCGTCCAGTCAAATTTTGCGCCCGCTTTATTTACCCGTTCTAAACTAAACACTTCAGCGGCCGCTTCAAGGGTAAAAATTTCTTCAGTGGAATCGGGAGGAGTCCAACCGAGGAGAGTCATGTAATTAACCAAAGCTTGCGGCAAAAAACCCAGTTTTCGGAAATCATCGATCGAAGTGACTCCATCCCGTTTAGATAACTTGCGACCCTCCTGATTTAAGATCAAAGGACTGTGGGCAAACTCCGGCACTTTTGCCCCTAAAGCTTCGTATAAAAGAATTTGTTTAGCCGTATTAGCGATGTGATCTTCCCCACGAATAACATGGGTAATTTCCATATCGATATCATCAACAACTACCGCTAAATTATAGAGAGGCTGACCGAAGTTTTCTTCCGCATTTTCCGAGGTACGAGCGATCACCATATCGCCACCTAAATCACTACCTTTCCAGATAACTTTTTCCCGGATTAAATCCTGCCAAATAATTTCTCGATCATCATCAATAATAAAACGAATTACTGCTTTTCTTCCCGCTTGCTCGAATTGAGCTTGTTGTTCGGGGGTGAGATAACGATGACGATTATCGTAACGGGGGGCAAGATTGCGGGCTTTTTGTTCTTCCCGCATTTTTTCCAATTCTTCCGGGGTACAATAACAACGATAGGCTAAACCTCGATCGAGCAGGGTTTGAATAGCTTGACGATAATAATTAAGGCGTTGAGTTTGAAAAAAAGGACCTTCATCCCAATTCAGTCCTAACCATTGTAGGCCCGCTTGAATATTTTCGGTATATTCTGGTCGAGAACGTTCTAAATCTGTATCTTCCACGCGCAAGATAAATTTACCCCGGTGATGATGGGCAAAAAGCCAGTTAAACACGGCTGTGCGCGCGGTTCCAATGTGTAAATTTCCCGTGGGACTGGGGGCAATACGAACTCTTACTGTCACGATCTAACTCCTAGGTTTTTTGCGGCAACGATATCCCATATTATGGCAAATTCCCCTAGGCCAACTCGCAAAATTAAGAAAATTAAATGAATAGCTACCAAAGGGTGAGAAAGGAACAACAAACTCTCAAGAATTGAAGTTTCCCTCTCCGGGGAGAGGGTTTGAGGATGAGATATTTCAATAACCGTGTTATTTCGGTAATTTAGGCAGCGACTAAAGATTTGCTCAAAGGTTGCCAACGGAAATATCTTTCCCCACCCAATTCGAGGACAAATTTTAACCGGGGTTCCTGTTGACTAAGACTAATTAAGTATTGTTTTTCTTCCGAGGATAAAACAAAACTTTCAATAATCCAAATCACTAAACCTTTAGATTTGGGGGGTAAATTTTCCAATTGATAGGTAGCAATGGGAGGAATAAAATAAACCGGTCCCACGGCTGCTTCCCGACCAATATTTTTTTTACCTAAATGGGGGGGACGGACTCCATGAATGCCGGTAAGATAGGCACTTAAATCCCCTAGACCTCTAGCGGTGATATGCAGGACATTGTAACCAGTGGCCCGTAAACGTCTTTGATAGCGTCCCTCGTAACCCCCTTCTAAGGGTGCGTAAACGCCTAAAGCACCGTATTGTTCCAGATCGCGAATAAATGGTTTTCCTGTGGTCAGTAATGCCATAGCTAGTAAAAAAAATCTTTTTCCCTATAATCGCACGTTTTGTTAAGTTGTGCGTCAGGTGAACAGAAAAAGACTTAGGATCAAAGATAGAGAGGGACAATCGCTACTCTCTCCCGAGGAGGCAATATGTTTCACGATCTCCTTTATCCCAACGGACTGCTTTATGTCCTGATTAAACTAACTGTTTTAGCTTTAGCAGTCTTGCTCTGGTTTATGGTCGTTTCGGCCCCGGCTGTTTGAAAAAACACTGCTCTTGTACAATTAGCGTTCTATGCAATGGCTAAATTTTGTCGATGACTCCTGTTAAATTGCCGATCGATCCTTTTCTGAAACCCAACCTAACCACTAAACTCCTAGGGGTTGGGTTGGTATTGACAATTATTTTTATCCTGATTGCCCTGTTTTCGCCCCTTCTGCAAGCGTTCGGACTGATTCAGGATCCAACCGACATTTTAAGCAATTATCCCCTACAAGCCCCCAGTTCTGCCCATTGGTTCGGGACGAATGTGCGCGGTTATGATGTCTTTTCCCGCACCCTATTCGGGGCGCGAGCGGCCTTGTCCGTGGTATTTTTGGCCACAGGATTATCTTTAGTCATCGGGGTTCCTTTGGGGTTAATTAGCGGTTATTTGGGAGGTAAAATCGATCGCGTTCTCCTCTTTCTCATGGATACCCTCTACACCTTGCCGGGGTTATTATTATCGGTGGCTCTGGCCTTCGTTTTGGGTCGTGGTATCCTCAATGTAGCGATCGCTGTTAGCATTGCCTATATTCCCCAATATTTTCGCGTGGTCAGAAATCAAACCGCCAGCGTTAAAAATGAGTTATTTATCGAAGCGGCGCGAGCGATCGGAGCTACACCGGGTCGTATATTATCAAAATATCTTTTCTTTAATGTCGTCCAGAGTGTCCCGGTTCTGTTTACCCTCAACGCGGCGGATGCGATCCTTGTTTTAGGCGGTTTAGGCTTTTTAGGCTTAGGATTACCAGAAGAAGTGCCGGAATGGGGTCATGATCTCAAGGAAGCTTTGGCGGATTTATCTACAGGTATCTGGTGGACCACTTTATTCCCCGGATTAGCAATGACCACGATGGTGGTGGGTTTATCTCTCTTGGGAGAGGGGTTAAGTGAAATTTTAAACCCCCTGAGTCGTAAACGCTAAAAGCAAGGGCCAGAGTTCGAGAGAAATCATCTCAGGAGCCTCCACACCCTCAGCCTCTCTGTCCGGTAACGATGTAAGATACCCTTTGGGCGATATTGGTGGCGTGATCGGCCATGCGTTCCAGATGACGGATTAGTAAAGCCATCAGCAAGATTGGTTCCACCACACCCTTGATATCTCTTTGATGGGCGAGAGTGTGATAGAGATAATCATAGGCTCGATCGACCGTATTATCTAGTTCTTTGACCTTGGGACCGGCTTCTTGATCGAGGTCGGCCAGGGCAACCAGGCTCGTGGCTAACATATACTGAGCATGGTGGGACATAGCCTCGATCTCACCCATACAATCGTGGGGAGTGTAGGCGAATAACTTGAGTGCTATTTCGGCTAAATCCTTAGCATAATCGCCGATACGTTCCAAATCGCGCACTAATTGCATAAAAGCACTTAAAAGCCGCAAATCTTGGGCTACGGGAGCCTGTAGAGTCATGAGAGTGGCGCAATCTAACTCGATTTGACGGTAGTAGCGATCGATTTCCTTGTCAAGGGGGGGGATTTTTTTCGCCATTTCTAAATCCCTAGCAAAAAGGGATTGATGACTAAGACGAAAGGATTCTTCGACCAAGGTTCCCATTCTCAGCACATCCTGTTCCAATCGCTGGAGAGAACGAGCGAAATAGGTGCGATCGGGATGATTGGTTTCTTTGGATAGGCTCACGGTCAGATTCGCTTAACATAAAACTACTCTTTCTCTACAGTGATAACAAGAAAATTTTCGATTTTGTACAGTTGTCTAGAGAACTTGACAGATTTTTTTCTCCCCACACCCCACACCCATCACCCCACTGCCTTTTTTTGACGGGGGAGAGTGACTTGTAGGCGAGCGCCACCGGTGTTAGGATCATTTTGAGCGACGATCGAACCGCCATGGGCTTGAATAATCTCTTTGGCAATCGATAAACCTAAACCGGTACTATAATCCTTTGTGCTTTGTTTTTGACGGGTGCGGGAAGGATCACCACGAAAGAGGCGATCAAAAACGTAGGGTAGATCCGCTTCGTTAAATCCCTTCCCGTTGTCGATAACGTCAATTTTCAGCCATTTTTCCCCGATAGTATCGGATATTTCTCGAATTTCTAGGCGAATTTTCCCCTGATCGGGACTATACTTAATGGCATTATCAAAGAGATTCAGGAAAACTTGCAGCAGACGAGAGTGATCGACTTCTACCGTCCAATCCACCGGAGAGGAATAATCTAAGCTAATCTGTTTTTGGGCGGCTATTGGGGTGACAGTCTGCCAAGCAGCGCTGATTAATTCCTCTAGATTAATCATCTGGTATTGTAAAGATCGCCCCGCATCCGCTTGTAATTCACTGATTTCTAGCCAATCGCAGACTAATTGACTCAAACGCTCCACTTCTTTCCCCATTTGTTCTAACCAGCGTCTTTCGGGAGCTTGGAGGCGTTTTTGTAAAGCTTCGGTAAGGAGAGAAATGGAGGTTAAGGGAGTGCGTAACTCGTGAGTTAAGTCAGAGAAAGCTCGCTCGCGATTTTGCGATAATTCCACTAAAGGCTGTCTATTTTCGATAAATACAGCGATTTCACCTTCTGGCAAGGGATAACCGTAACCCTTCAAGGCAATCGATTTAGGAGCAATCACTTGGCGATCGCTAATGGGGTTGACAGGATAATTAGTCGGGTAAAAAGTCCAAGTTTGCACCTGTGGACTCTGTTTTTGGCGAGTTTCTTGAATTAATTGATCTAATTCGTAGGAGCGCACTAATTCCAGCAGCAGACGCACTTGATCTGGCTGCCAGCGATCGAGTTTTAAGAGGGTAATTGCCTGTTGATTACACCAGAGCAGTTGATTATCGGTATCTATATGAAGATAGGCGATCGGCGCTAGTTCTAGCAAGGATTTCTGAATTTCTAAACTCTTTTCTCGCTCTTGCAGACTTTGGGAGAGAAACTGTAATTCTCGACGCACCAGGGAGGTAACGGGAAAAGAGGCCGACAAATCCACCGAATCCGAGAGAGCGCTTAGGGTTCGCTTTAACTCTCTATTTAAGCGTGAGACTTGCCAATAACAAATACTCAAACCTAAAACTACTCCGAAAATAAAAGCGAAAATAGTCATTGTCTGCGCGAGCGGCGATCGCTAAACTTGAAAATATAATCGCTCACCTAGCCAAAACGATAACCGAAACCGCGTACAGTAATCAGGTATTCTGGTTGACTGGGATCGATTTCCAGTTTTTCGCGTAACCAGCGAATGTGAACATCGACGGTTTTGGTATCTCCTAAAAAATCTGGCCCCCAAATTTGTTCAATTAACTGCTCTCTTGACCAAACTCGGCGCGGATAACTCATAAATAGGTCGAGGAGACGGAATTCTTTAGGAGAAAGGTTAATTTCTTCATCTCGCACCGTCACCCGACATTCCTGGGGATAAAGAAGAACATCGCGGAATTTTCGCACGGGAGCGGCAGCTAGGGAAGTAAATCCTTGACGACGAATCAGAGCGCGACAACGAGCGACTAATTCGCGCATACTAAAAGGTTTAGTCAGATAATCATCGGCACCCACTTCTAAACCCAAAACTCGATCGGTTTCGCTGGCCTTAGCACTTAAGATTAAAATCGGGATAATATTGCCGTGATAGCGCAACAGACGGCAGATATCAAGACCACTGATTTGGGGTAGCATTAAATCCAAAACGACCAAATCAAACCGAGATTCACCGTGATTAGTAGATTCTTGACTTTGCAGCAATTCTAAAGCAGCCCGACCATCACTAACACCGAGCGCCTCGTAACCTTCTTCTTCCAAAGCCAAAATAATCATATCCCGAATCACTTCTTCATCTTCAACGATTAAAATCCGATGATTGGGAACGAAATCCGTACTCGCCGACAAGGGGGGGGTGTCAAGGGTTAACATAAAAATACTTGATTATTCGTCCTAATTTTATCTCAATTGGTCAACCTGCACTCGGGGGGGTAGAGCCGAATGTTATTACAGTTATCCACCTGGTTAGAGGTGGAATCCTATCTAGAACAATCTCAGGGAATTATTATTCCTATTGGTTCCACGGAACAACACGGGCCGACGGGACTTATTGGTACAGATGCTCTATGTGCTGAGGCGATCGCTAAAGGAGTGGGGAAACAGGTACGAGCAATGGTAGCACCCACCTTAAATGTGGGTATGGCCCTACATCACACGGCTTTCCCTGGTACAATTAGTCTTCGTCCTAGCACTTTGATTCAAGTCATCCTCGACTATGTGACTTGTTTAGCTAGAGCTGGTTTTCGTCAATTTTTCTTTATTAATGGTCACGGGGGCAATATTGCCACCCTAAAAGCCGCTTTTTCGGAAACCTATTATCATTTGGATACCCTCAATTTGCCTAACACAAACGAGGTTAAATGTCAAGTGGCCAACTGGTTTATGGTGCGAGAAGTTTATCTTTTAGCCAAAGAATTGTATGGAGATCAGGAAGGTTCCCACGCTACACCGAGCGAAGTGGCATTAACTCAGTATCTTTACCCTGAAAGCCGTAAAAATGCCTTTTTATCGGAAAAAGTGGCTTCTGGTCATGGTATTTACGGTGCGGCTAATTTTCGCCAAAATTACCCCGATGGTCGTATGGGTTCCAATCCTGCTTTAGCGACTCCCGAACACGGTCAGAGATTCTATGAATTAGCGGTGAAAGAATTGAGTAATACTTATCTAGAATGGCTCTCTTGTCCTGTGTCTGAGTTGATTAGTAACTAAGCCACCGAGACCCGGAATAATTTAACTGTAACCCTAAGTAAGTAGCTGGTTATAATTAAATTAAAAATGGATTTTAGGTTCGATCCCCCCTTCACCCCTTGATAAGGGGGGTGCCGATAGGCGGGGGGATCCCCCCTGCCCCCCTTGATAAGCTGTCCTTTAGTCACATCTTTCTTAACATTTCAAACCTTTGTAGCACAAGGCTTTCAAGACTCGGTTAACAATTTGTAATATTCCTTGTTGACACCCTTACTGACAAAGAAAAAACTGAAATCAAGTCAGGATAAGGGTTGGAGTGCTTACTGCAAAAATTGTTAAGAAAGATCCCTATAAGGGATAGTTGATAAGGGGGGTGTCTGACAACTTTTAACGCCTACCTACTTAAGTGGTTTCAATTAAATTGAAGATAGATTTTGTCTTTGATCCCCCCTTAATCCCTAGGGCTGTTTCATTCTCGCAATCTAATTCTTTTTTTGCTACCTTTAATCGCTTATGCGGTAAGCAAAGCACGACGTTTTTAGAAATTTTCAGCTATTTATTCGGAGAAATCGACTAAAAACGTTACCAGATAAGGATTTGAGAGAATGACATTTGAGAGAATGAAACGACCCTACCCTTAATCCCCCCTTAATAAGGGGGATATCTGAACAATTTTTAACCCCCACCCACTTAGAAAGAAAAGATAAATATCCAAAAGGAGAAAATTGATGATTGCCACTACTGACAATAACTCCAATCAACCACTGGCTAGTTTGCGGGAAATACAAGAACTTGCCATCGCAATTACCGCCAAAAGCCTCAATCCCGCCATGCTAACGATTGATTTCCTCAAATATTCGGGAATAGTTCCCCCCGACTGGGAATTAAATGGCCAGCCGGTACTCAATCCCAATTACGCTCAAGTTAATTTTCAAAATGGCATCAGCATCGTCGCTCAACCCCGGAAAATTACCTTTGTGGAGATAATTAAATCCCCCGATAGCCTGAACCTGAAACTGCCAGAAATTGTCGGTTTATATCTAGATAAACTCCCTTTAGCCGAATATCAAGCCCTGAATATCGCCCCGAAAAGTATTGTTCCTCTCCCCAGTAGCCCCGATGCCGCTAAAAAATACATCACCGAAACTCTTCTCGCCCCCGGTCCCTGGCACAATTTCGGTACGGCCCCCCTACAAGCCGGCATCAATCTATTTTATCAGTTAGAAACCTCTCAGCTATCCGTGGCGATTAACGAGGCAAAATTGCAATTACCCGATGGCAAAATTTTAGGGGCGCTATTATTTGCCGGCAACTTTAACTATAATCTGTCCGAGGGCCGCGATCGATTCAATCTGCTCAAACAATATCTGGGACAATGGCAAAAAGACCTAGAGATTTTCCGAGAATTAATCATTCAGCGTTTTCTGGAAAGACAAGTCCCAGTTTTCCCCTCTAATATCAATCTGCCCCTAGCACCCCAAGCTGGACTGTAATCAGTCATCAGTCAATACTTACCGATAACCTAAAACACATCCACCCCCGCAAACCCTTGTATTTTCGCATTAGCGGCTTCCCCACAGCTGCGCGGGGTGGGGAATAATTTCCCCGGGTTAGCTAAACCTTTGGGATTAAAACAGTCCCGCACATAGCCCATAGTTTCTAAGTCAATCTCGTTGAACATAGCAGGCATATAACAATTTTTATCGATGCCGATACCGTGTTCCCCCGATAAACTGCCGCCAACCCGCACACAAAGTTTGAGAATTTCACCGCCTAATTCCTCCACTTCTTCCCAGGCCCCCTCTACCTTGTTATTGTAGAGAATCAACGGGTGTAAATTGCCATCCCCGGCGTGGAAAACATTGGCGATTTTATAACCGTATTTTTCACTTAAAGCCTTAATTTCCTGAAGAACAGACACCAATTGAGTGCGCGGAATCACCCCATCTTGGACAAAATAATTAGGGCTAATTTTCCCCGCCGCCGCAAAAGCCGCTTTTCTGCCCTTCCAGAGTTTAAAGCGGGTTTCGGCATCATTAGCCGTGGTGATATTTCTCGCCCCATTTTGACGGCAAATCTCGGCAACCCGATGTTTATTACTGACGACTTCTACTCCTAAACCATCCAATTCCACTAATAAAACTGACTCGGCATCCCGGGGATAACAGCCGGTAGCCACCACGTCTTCCACGGCGTTGATACTGAGATTATCCATAATCTCCATCCCCGCCGGAATCATTCCCGATTTAATAATATCCGCCACCGCTTGGCCCGCCGCCTCGATACTGGTAAAATCAGCCAGTAAAACACAGATAGACTCCGGAGTTTTCAGGATTCTTAAGGTGATTTCCGTGGCGATGCCTAAAGTTCCCTCGGAACCCACAAATAAACCGGTTAAATCGTAGCCCGGTTGTTCCGGTACCGCACCCCCCACATCGATAATTGAACCGTCGGGAAGGACGATTTTTAAGCCCATAACGTGATTGGTGGTGACACCGTATTTTAAACAGTGAACCCCGCCGGAATTTTCCGCCACATTACCGCCGATCGAGCAGATAATTTGACTAGAGGGATCCGGTGCGTAATAAAATCCCGCCCCGCTTACCGCTTGCGTCACCCAATTATTAATCACCCCGGGCTGTACCACCACCCTTTGATTATCTAAATCAACCCTGAGAATCTGATTCATCCGCGCCGTGACGATGAGAATCCCCTCTTCTAAGGGTAACGCCCCTCCCGATAAGCCCGTTCCTGCACCCCTTGCTACCCAGGCAATCTCGTTATCGTGACAGAGTTTCACCACCGCCGCAATTTCTGCGGTACTGCGAGGCAACACCACAAGAGCGGGTCTTTGTCTGTATCCTGTGATACCATCGCACTCGTAGGTTAATAATTCATCTTTGCGACGGATGACTCCATCTTTGCCAAGGATCGCTTCTAGCTGTTTGATCAGATTGGGGGAGATTTTCGGGGGATTTTTGAGTAACATAGGTTTCAGGGCGGCGGAGTCGCAGTAAAATGGCTCTATAGGTTAAAATATCGCAAAAAAGCCAGAAATTAAGCTTTAAAAACTGCTCTCTCCTATTTTACCACTAGAACCCCTTCCTCTGTAGATAGAAACCTGCAAGGGTCTGGATTATAGAGAAAATTCCCGATAAATTTCCCAGCGCTTACCGTTATGAATTAGGAGGGTAATTTGATCGATCATCACCTCAAAAAATAGCTCTTGATTAGCATATTTTGACCAAGCTTTCCAGAAATTATCTTTAGTTAAATCTCGGAAGCCAACGGTTAAATGGGGCGAAAAAGCTCGGCTTTTTGAGGCATTATCAATGATATTCAGGGAAGATTCTAGCTGCTGTAAAAGCCGTTTTTGCAGGGTTAATAATTCTGGGGTTTTCTGGACATTAATATAAATGACTCGCGGTTTAAAGGCGGCAAAATTCTGGAGAATCAGGGGAATAGGAGCGTGCAAGCGGGCAAATTCCTCTAAACATCTTTCTAAATCCGGTAATTGTTCTAAATTCCACCGGAAAGGGGGTTGGAGAGTGACGTGGGGAGGCGATTTCAGGGCAGCGCGACTATTGTAAATTTCTGCAAACTCTAACTTGATTTTTGTGGCAATTTCCTGTACTTCTGGCGGCGGCAAAAGTGCGATAAAAAATAGAGATCCCTGGGGTTGATTCATGGAAGCAAGCAAAGCTACAGAAATAAAGCTGTCACCTCGATTCTAGCAGTCTTCCACAACTCTAGCTAATTGTATATCTCTGTTATATTGCACCCTCGACGGCCAAGATTAATCGGTATAATTATATGATTGTTAATCAGTCCTAGCCTCCTGAGAATTTATGCCCTGGTTTGTCAAGATAGAAAAAGGCATTGTTGATAAAACTACCTTCGATCGCTATGTCAGCGCCCATAAGGACTATGTGCGTGATTTAATTAGCCAAGGACGAGCAGCAAAAACTGGTTATTGGGCAGAAAGGGGCGGCGGAATGTTATTATTTAAGGCCGATTCTCTTGAGGAAGCCCAAGCAATTATAGTTCGCGATCCTTTAATCGAGAATGGTTGTGTGGAATACGAACTCCATGAATGGCGAATTGTCGTAGAGTAATCTAGCTTTTCAGGGAACAGTAATCAGTAATCAGTAATCAGTAATCAGTGAAAAGACGGCAATGTTAAGCTGTTGATTATCTAAATATTACTCCCTAATAGTTACTAATTCTGTACGCAAATATTGCATCTAGAATTAGCTTTGTACGCTTTGACCCGTACTGGGTTAACTACGAACCTCTCTATCGGATTCCCGCTAAAGGCGGCCTCTCCGACTACCTTTCTTCCAATATTTAAGGAACCATTAATATCTGCTCCATAGAAATAACCCGACGAGCTTCTGAATAGTCCTCTTTTAATTCTCTTGCCTAAATAGCTTTTTTGCTTTTGAATAGACTCTAAGTCCAAGAAACTACATTTAGAGGTATAGCTTTCATTAGTTGTTTTGACCTCTATTCCTACTAAATTTGCTTTATAGGTAAGTTGTTCGATAAACCTTGAATGAGGAATATTTACGAAGGACTGGTTATTTCTATCTCCAATATTAATGTTTTGTTTCCAGCCTTGATTATGACCAATAACTAAAAGGTTAATTTGATGAGCTAGTAATTTATCAATAATATATTTACTAGCGGTGTGGAGGTAATAATCCACCTGGCAATTACGCTTTAAAGTTAAACCTTGTATTCTTTTACTGGTCTTCTGGAGACTGGGTAATTCCGATTTGAGTTTAGCTAGTGTCTTGTTGTACTTTTGATTGCAGGATTTTAAGGCTTTTCCACATACTAAAGTTGGCTGAAATTCGGGAATATTAGAGGTAACAGCAGCTAGGTTATTTAAGCCTAAATCGATAAAAGCATATCTTTCTCCCTCTTGACTTGATGAGGATGGTTGTTCATAGACAATCTCTAAACAATAAGCACCCAATTTAGGAATAATCCTGACCTCTAAAACTTCCTTTAAATTAGTTTTAAATTCTAAATTAGTCCCTGATAGCTTGATTAAACCTTGCTTCAACGCTTTTTTAGAAATGGCTTGATAGTTATAAGTTAAAACGTTTCTACCTTTTTCCTTGTCTTTGTATCTTGGCAACTTAGGCTCTCCTGTAAATTTATCTGGCGATTTTTTGTATTGTTCTTTCGCTTTTTGGTAGGATTTAAAGGTTTTTTCTACTTGCTTTAATACTAACTGACTTACTTTGGCCGGTAAGGCTTGATAATCTGGACTCATTTTTAAGGCATGATGTAACTCAGTCATTGTTAAAAATGGTTGATGTGAAAAGAAAACTTGACGGTTTAAATAAACAGCACAATTATACAGATTCTTCGATAAAAATCCTAATTTATCAATTACTGAATAATTTTTGTGATTAAATTTAATTAGATGTTTTTGAACTAATTTCATCATTCTCCTCAAGGCATTTAATTAAACACTCTGTCTTTCTATTTCGTCGTCTTAATGAGTATAATCGAGCGCAAAATGAGGTAATTATGCTCAGGAAGTCTTGCATTAAATCGTCTTTTCTTTCTTCTGCTAGATTAACGACCTCTAGATCTCTATTTGTTTGAGTTAAAAGAACTTTCAGATAATTAAACCCTACTCTGCTTAAACGATCTTTATGTTCTACGACAATCAAATTATAATCAGTTTGTTCTAGAAGTTTTAATAATAGCTTTCGATGAGCATTGACTCCACTTCCTACTTCTTTAACTACTCGAACAATTTGATAGCCTTTCGCAATACAATAAGCTTCCAATCTTTTTGCCTGAGTCTCTAAGTTAGATTTATTTTCTGAACTAGAAACTCGCCCATAAATAGCTACTTTATTTTCACCGCAAGAACGGTCATCTTCAAAAATAATAATTGTTCCTGTAGGAAGACGTTCTCCTTGTAACTGCCCTCGATTCCACATTCTCCAAGCAGTATCATAACTGATCCCTTTTTTCTTAGCATAATCTGATAGTTTCATGTGAACTGCAACGTAAACTTGTACTAACCATATTAGCAGTTGTTTGCAGTCATTTGCATATATTTTTTACAAAACTTTACAATACTGCCTAGTAGTGGGGAGATGGGGGTGGAGACTGGAGTCAGGAGATGGGAGAGGGAAGATGGGGCGCTTTTTTGCTGTGAACTGAAAACTCACATCTGATCACTGATAAGCTATACTGGGGGAACTGTGGTGACAGCACGGTTGCTGCTGCCGAATCGGCTCTCCTACTAGGTTCTGTGTGATAAGTTTAACTTACTATATGATCGATCAATCTTTGTGTCCTTTGTGTCTTTGTGGTTCGTTCCACCCCCCCGCTGGGAGGAATGTATCTTAGAATACATTTTAACCACCAAACCCAAGAGAGCTCCGAATCATTAAATAAATTGTCCCCAGTGAAATTGAGGAATTAACTTTGTCTAAACAAGATCTCATCGAAATGGAAGGAACCGTCACCGAATCTTTGCCCAACGCCATGTTTAGGGTGGATTTAGATAACGGTTTCAACGTCTTAGCTCACATATCCGGCAAAATCCGCCGTAATTATATCAAAATCCTCCCTGGCGATCGAGTAAAAGTGGAACTCACACCCTACGACCTAACCAAAGGCAGAATTACCTATCGCCTGAAAAATCAAAAAAAATAGCGATAAATAGGGGCAGAGAAGCCAAAAAGCCTAATAAGCAGCCAAATTTATTTAAAAAAAATAGGTGACACGAGTAAAAGAAATCTGATATAATAATAAGCTTGCAGTGTTGCCAAAATAGTTAGGCATGAAAGTTAGAGCGTCTGTCAAAAAAATGTGCGAAAAGTGCCGCGTCATCCGTCGGCGCGGTCGAGTCATGGTAATTTGTTCTAACCCCAAACACAAGCAGAGACAAGGTTAATCAACCAAAGTCACTGTCTTGGGGCAGAGAATCGTTACCGTTAATTGTAGTCGTTTTTGGAAAAAAAATCGTTCATAGGGAGAAAAAAAAAGCGTGGCAAGGATAGCTGGTGTAGACCTACCTCGCGATAAGCGTGTGGAAATCGCCCTGACCTACCTCTACGGAGTGGGTCTATCGCGTTCCCAAGAAGTCTTATCCGCGACGGGTGTTAACCCTGACACTCGGGTCAAGGATCTCAGCGATGAAGACGTGGCGGCGCTACGGACTTATATCGAGACAAATTATCAAATCGAGGGGGATTTGAGACGCTGGGAGGCGATGAACATCAAACGCCTCGCCGATATCGGCACCTATCGAGGTCGTCGGCATCGGCTAGGATTACCCGTGCGCGGGCAACGGACGCGAACCAATGCGCGGACCCGTCGCGGTCGTCGGGTGACAGTGGCAGGGAAGAAAAAAGCCCCCTCCAAGAAATAATTTTTTATTCATTGCGATATCCCCCAATCAAGAAAAACTATGGCGCGACCAACCAAAAAAACCGGACCGAAAAAACAGAAAAAAAATATTCCTACCGGAGTCGCTCACATTCAATCGACCTTCAACAATACCATTGTCACGATCGCCGATACCAAAGGCGATGTGATCTCTTGGGCATCGGCGGGATCGAGTGGTTTTAAAGGAGCCAAAAAAGGAACCCCCTTCGCCGCCCAAACCGCCGCCGATAACGCCGCCCGCCGAGCGATCGAACAGGGAATGCGTCAACTAGAAGTGATGGTTAGTGGCCCCGGGGCAGGACGGGAAACCGCAATCCGGGCCCTGCAAGGAGCAGGATTAGAAATCACCCTGATCCGGGACGTGACTCCCATCCCCCACAATGGTTGTCGTCCTCCCAAACGCCGGAGAGTGTAAACAGTGAACAGCTTTTTCAGGTGACAGGGATCTTGAGGCCGACAGCCGTTAGCTTTGAGCGCATCAGCAGCAGAATCGGGTCGTCAAAGACCATCTGAGCAAAAAGCTAAAGGCTGAAAGCCAAAGAAAACTGATAACTGATAACTGATAACTGATAACTGAACAAGGGAGGTCAATCGGTGGCGCAATTTCAAATCGAGTGTGTAGAAGCAAAAACTTACAAGAATCAGAGTCAGTACAGTAAATTTGTACTAGAGCCTCTGGAAAGAGGCCAGGGTACAACCGTAGGTAATGCCCTGAGACGGATTCTCATTTCCAATCTGGAAGGGGCGGCCGTGACGGCCCTGCGGATCGCGGGAGTCAATCACGAATTTGCCACCGTCGAGGGGGTACGCGAGGACGTGATGGAACTCATGCTCAACATGAAAGAAATCATTCTGAAAAGCTACACCAATCAAACCCAGATCGGGCGTTTAGTGGCAACTGGGCCGGCGACAGTAGTGGCGGCACAATTCGATTTACCCTCAGAAATCGAGATAGTTGATCGCAATCAGTACGTCGCCACCCTAGCCGAAGGGGCCAAGCTAGAGATGGAATTTCGCGTGGAAAAAGGCAAAGGCTACCGGGCAATTGATCGCAGTAAAGAAGAAGCCACTTCGCTCGACTTTCTGCAAATCGACTCTATCTTTATGCCCGTAACCAAAGTCAACTACAGCGTCGAAGATATCCGTTCCGAAAGCGGTCAAGCTAGAGATCGTCTGCTCTTAGAAATTTGGACAAACGGGAGCATTAACCCCAAAGAAGCCCTTTCCCAAGCGGCCGATATGCTGGTTAATCTCTTTAACCCGCTCAAGGATCTCAACGCCCTCGAATCCTCCGGTAACTTTGACGACCAAGAGATCAACCAAGAAAACCAAATTCCGATCGAGGAACTACAATTATCCGTGCGCGCCTACAATTGCCTGAAGCGAGCGCAGATCAACACCGTAGCCGACCTCCTCGATTACAGCCAAGAAGATCTCTTAGAAATCAAAAACTTTGGGCAGAAATCGGCTGAAGAAGTCATTGAAGCCCTACAAAAACGGTTAGGCATCACCCTACCCCAAGAAAAAAGCAAGTAAACCCAATTCCAGGAAAATACCATGAGACATCGGTGTAAAGTGCCTCAATTGGGTCTGCCGGCTGACCAAAGAAAGGCACTGCTGCGCAGCTTAGCCACCCAGCTAATTCTACATGGTCAGATCACCACCACCCTAGCGAAAGCGAAAGCGGTGCGAGCAGAGGTAGACCACATTATCACCCTAGCTAAAGACGGTTCCCTGAGCGCCCGTCGCCAAGCCATGGGCTACATCTACGACAAACAACTGGTTCACGCCCTCTTTGAAGGCGCACAAGCCCGTTATGGCAACCGTAACGGCGGTTATACCCGGGTCGTGCGTACCCTGCGCCGTCGCGGGGATAATGCCCCCATGGCGATTATCGAACTGATGTAACGATGACAGCTTGCCCCCAGTCGCGGATCGCCCTAGTTATCCAGTATGTGGGAACTAATTTCCACGGCTGGCAACGGCAACCCCATCACAGGAGCGTGCAGGAGGAAATCGAGAAGGCTCTGGCCGATATTCTCGGTCATGCTGTCACTCTGCACGGGGCCGGACGTACCGATAGCGGTGTTCACGCCGCCGCCCAAGTTGCCCATTTCCAGCAGCAAAGTCCGATCCCAGCTGCCCATTGGGCCAAGGTTCTCAATGCTCGGCTAGATGACGATATCGTCATTCGGGCCTCGGCCCAGGTTCCCGATCGCTGGCACGCCCGTTTCTCGGCCCTCTGGCGACGTTATCGTTACACCCTCTATACCGACCCCATCCCCAATCTCTTTGTTAGCCCCTTTAGTTGGCACTACTACCATCGTCCCCTCGATGCCGATTTGATGGCCAGGGCCCTGGCCCCCCTATTGGGTAAGCACCATCTGGCCGCCTTTCACCGTGCCAACTCTAGCCGTGACCATTCTTGGGTAGAAGTACAGGGGGTGGAATGCTATCGTCAAGGGCCGTTTATACAGATGGAAATTCAAGCCAATGGCTTTTTGTACGGGATGGTGCGGCTATTGGTGGGAATGTTGGTAGAGGTGGGAACTGGTGAGCGATCGCTAGAAAACTTTACCGACATCTGGGTCAATCAGCGCCGAGAATTGGTCAAATACGCCGCACCAGCTAAAGGACTATGTTTACTGCGGGTGGGTTACGCCGATTTTCCCTTTGCCGATAGCGTCTGGTGCGAGACTCAGCCTCTTTATTATTTCCGAGCATAGAGATTCAAAGTTTATTTTTGTAAAGCAAGGCAAACTGACCATGAACAAAACACCGCTACCAAATTTAGAGACTCTAGAGCAGAAATGGTACGTCATTGATGCGGCCGATCAGCGTCTAGGTCGTCTGGCCACCGAAATCGCGATGATTCTACGGGGCAAAAATAAGGCCACCTTCACCCCCCATCTGGATACGGGGGATTTTGTCATTGTTATTAACGCCGAAAAAGTGACGGTAACGGGCAAAAAACGCCAACAGAAAGTTTATCGCCGCGACTCCGGCAGACCGGGTGGTATGAAGGTAGAAAGCTTCGATAAACTGCAAAAACGCATTCCCGAACGGATTATCGAACACGCTGTTAAGGGAATGCTCCCGAAAAATAGCTTAGGTCGGAAATTGTTCACGAAACTGAAAGTTTATGCCGGTGCGGAACATCCCCATCAGGCACAACAACCGGAAGTTTTAGCGATTAATACGATTCCCGCAGGAGGAAATTAAGTCAATGCAAGCCACGGACAGTAAAAATAAGGTAGTTTATTGGGGAACGGGACGACGCAAATCGGCGGTCGCTTCCGTGCGTCTCGTGCCGGGGACGGGGGCAATTACCGTTAACGGTCGCGATGGGGAAACCCACTTTAACCGCATTCCCACCTATATCCAGACGATTAAGGCTCCTCTGGAGACTTTGGGACTGGAAAACGAGTATGATATCATCGTTAAGGCCGAGGGCGGTGGTTTGACCGGCCAAGCGGACGCGGTGAAATTGGGTGTCGCTAGAGCTTTATGTCAATTGGCCCCGGAAAATCGTCCTCCCCTCAAGAGTGAAGGTTATCTGACTCGGGATCCCCGGGCGAAGGAACGGAAAAAATACGGTCTTCACAAAGCGCGTAAAGCGCCTCAATACTCGAAACGTTAGGTTAATAGAGAGGTTTATTATGCCGAAAAAAATTCATCCTACTTGGTATCCGGAAGCTAAGGTGATCTGTAATGGTGAAGTGGTGATGACGGTGGGTTCGACCAAACCAGAAATTCATGTGGAGGTTTGGTCTGGTAATCATCCTTTTTATACGGGAACCCAGAAGATGATTGATACGGAGGGCCGGGTCGATCGCTTCTTGCGTAAGTACAAAATGGGTGATAAGTCAAGCAAAAAGGCTGATCAGAAATAATTCTTTACTTTTGCCTTTTTGACCCGGTGGGGAGATTTTCCCGCCGGGTTTTTTGCTATCTTGAGGCTAGTAGAGTCATTATCGATCTTCTGGAACTTTCGGAAATCCCTGACCGAATCCAGATTCTGAAACCCTTGCTTGACAAATGATCGCTAACTTTTTTTCTAATAAAAACTCAAATTTCCGGTTTCTGTTAGTTAGCGATAGCTTGAAGGTTTACCCCATAAGAGAGCTAGAGTTTAGAGACTGTAAGACTTTTGCCAGAGTCCCTCCAAGAGCGATATCTCTCAGATTGCCAGATTTCGTCTCCCCCCGAACGGTTACAAAGAAGTTGACTTTAAATTAGGAATAAAGGGTGGTGGTGTAACTGAGGGAACGGGAAAAGCAGCGATCACTTTTATATCGCCGTTGCCATCAACTCTGAGCAAGGAATTTCCCCCCGCATCGGTGGCATAAATAACACCATTTTGCACAACGACGGAGTAGGGATTATTATTCAGCAATTCTCATTTTAAGGTTTCATGACATTAAAACCCTTGCACCTAGAGGGGTTAATAATTCTTAACGAATCTCTAGATCGCTGAAACAACGCAAAATCGTTTCAAAATGAGAATTGCTGGTTGATCATAAACCAGACATTGGTTCGCGCTGTAAAAAACCAGAGCTAACAACTTGGCAATCCCATTTTGTATAAACCTCACTTTTATTTGGGTCTTAAATGGGATACATTATAGGGGAATCTTAGCGACAAATTGACGCAATTCCTGATTAACCTATGACTATAGCCCTCGATCGCTTACCCCAATCTTGGCAGGGTTTAGCCCATCGTTTAACTTATAAGTATTTTCAGGCACGCATTGATATACCCAAAGACCCTTATAAAATTCTCTTTCGTCCCCAACCCTATCAGGTTTTATTTATTCTTAGCCATATGCGATCGGGTTCGTCTTTATTGACCCATATCCTCAATTCTAATCCTGAAATTATCGGTTTTGGCGAAACTCATCTGGTTTATGAGAGTGAACAGGATTTTAAAACTTTAATGTTTAGACTCCACTGGCGTTTGAAAGATTTAAACATGAATCATAAATATATTTTAGATAAAGTTCTTCACGATGAGAAGTTTTTAGATCATAGTTTTTTGCAATCTGATGCGGTTAAGACCATATTTTTACTACGAGAACCGAAGCGCACTTTAGCTAGTATTCTAGATATTAAACCCCATCACAATGAGCAGCAAGCCCTGGGTTATTATACTGGTCGTTTAGCCACCTTAGAAAGTTATGCCCGATTAATTAACAGTCAAGAAAAGAGTTTACTTATCACCCACGATCAACTATTAAACCAAAGTCAATTGGTCTTTAATAGTTTACAGAGTCATCTCGATACTAAAACGGGATTTTCTGAAGAATATCGAGTTTTAAACACTACTGGCATTCGTGGGCTAGGCGATTCTTCCGAGAATATCAGAGCGGGTAAAATTATTAAACAAGCCAGAAAATTAGATATAGAAATTTCCGACGATGTTTTAACCCAAGCCCAAAAAGCCTACGATCAATGCTACAAAACCCTTAGCCATTATTGTCATTGTATCTAAGCTGAATTGGGGATGAGCAATAGCCTTGATTCTCTCCTCGGAGTCCCAAGCAAACCCCCCTAATTCAACTCTAGGTTGATCCTTTAGTAGGTTCGATTAGCCTTCAATATTAGCAATTGTAAAGCCCATCTGACACTCGTAGAGATTGGGCTGTTGGCTGCCCCCTTTGCCTAGGGAATGACCACAGCCTAGTTTACCCTCTCGCCACCGGGGTTGCCCCTGCTGGTTGGCTAAAAGACAGCCCTGACACACAGAACCCGTATCGAGAATGTGTTCGTCGGTTAAAATCACTAACATGACGTTCACCCCCATTGATCTCCGATTATTCTTGTCTCCATTGTAGGATGTTTTTTCTGAGATGTAGTGCCGCGCTATACATTCCGCTACTTTTTGGCTTTTTTTCGCCTGGACTCTTCTTATACAAGGTATTTACCGATCAATTGTGAATACTCAGAAGATAAGGCGGCTCTTCTAGGTTCTGTGTGAGGATGTTATAATATCAATACAGAATAGGAGGTGGGTTATCTGGATAAATTTTAATCAACTCCTCGATTTACCAAATGTAACAGTGGTCAATTATCAAAAAATTGAGAAGATATTAAGACTTAAACAATTTAACAACAACCAGCGGAAGTCATGGGAGATAAACCCTGTATTCTTGGTTAGCGAGTCACCCTCAGAACCTAACTAAAAAACTTTATGAACGCACCCGAATTAGCCATTGCTACCGTTGGTTTAACCAAACAATTTGACCGCCATGGGGCTGTTAATCAAGTAGATTTACAGATTGAAGCAGGGGAAGTTTACGGGTTAATCGGTCCAAATGGAGCGGGAAAAACCACTTTAATTAGGATGTTAGCGGCAGCGGAAGAACCGACAACGGGAGAAATATATCTGCACGGAGAACGTCTTTTAAGAGATGAGAGTAATCCCCGTCTCAAAAGAAATTTAGGTTATCTACCCGATAATTTTCCCCTCTACGATGACCTAAATGTCTGGAATTATCTGGATTATTTTGCCCGTCTTTATCATATCCCTCGCTCCCAACGTCATCGCCGCATTTATGAGGTTCTAGAACTGGTACAATTAACCAATAAAAGTCATAATTTGATCGCTACTTTATCCCGGGGGATGAAACAACGTTTAAGTTTAGCCCGAACGATTATCCATGAACCTTTAATTTTACTTCTCGATGAACCGGTTTCTGGATTAGACCCGATCGCTCGCCTACAATTTCGTGAGATTATTAAAGTCTTACAATCGGCAGGTATGACTATTTTAATTTCCTCCCATGTCCTTAGTGATTTAGCGGAACTTTGTACTTCTGTGGGTATAATGGAATTAGGTTATCTAGTGGAAAGTACCTCTTTAGAGGAATTAAATCAACGTCTAGCTGGTCAATACTTGCAGATTACGACTCTAGGCAATTTAGAAGCCTTAGAAACCGCTCTTGAACAATGTGTTTTTGTGGAAAGTTGGCAAAGAATTATTAATACTAATACTCTCCGAGTTAAATTTACAGGAACCCTAGAAGATAGTGCCGAATTGTTGAAATCTTTAGTCGTTTCTGGCCTGGCCTTAAGGGAGTTTTATACTTGCCGCGAAGATTTAGAAACTATTTTCCTAAAACTGGGACATCGACAGGCATCTTAAGGGGAAATAATAATTTTTAAATCTAACCAGATAGTAACTTTTCGACTAATTTAATTTGCTCCTGACTAAAACCCGCTTCCTTCAGATGTGCCAGAAACCATTGTTGTCGATAACGACCGTCTAAATCCCTAGCCTTTTTGTAGGTATCCCGCGCTTTTTTACTATCACCTTGATCTAAATAAATCATTGCCAAAGCCACAAGAGGATGGGGATTATTCGGCTCTAATTTAACTGCTTTTTTAGCGTTAGTAATAGCTGAATCAAAATCTTTTAGGCGATGATAGGCGAGGGATAAATTATAGTAGGCGATTTCATTATCGGGTTTTAAACTAGCGGCTTTAGTATGAGTGACTACGGCTTTTTCAAGATGACCACCGACAAGATAAACAATACCCAAAGCATTATAAGCAGCCACATGATCGGGAGCAATTTTAATCGTTTCTTCGAGAGTTGTTTGTGCCGCTAAAGGTTGTTTAGCTAGGTGTTGTGTCCAGCCTAAAATTACTCTCCCGTCTAGATGATTGGGGTTTAACTGTACCGATTTTTTTAAAGCCTCAATACTTTTGATAAAATCTCCCTGTTGACGATACTGTAATCCCAATTGACGATAACGATTAGCAGCCTTAATGTCTGATGGGGGAATAATCGGACTGGGAGAAGGAGAAATGATTATCTTAGCCGTCGGTTCTTTTTTAGGGGGAGAGGGGGGACTACAGCCCCAAAAAACCGGGGAACTAAACATGATCAAGATAGTCAGGATTCGATAACTATTCATGGGACAATTAATACCAGTCCAATTGTTAAGGGTGTCATCAAATTATGAATTATTCCCCTGAATCCGTGCAACGGCTGCTCGATTCCGATGATTATGGCGATCGCTTATCGGGAGTTAATCAACTGCGTTATTTAGCCCCAGAAATCGCCTTCGAGATGTTACAGCCTTTAATTAACGATAGTAACGCTAGGGTGCGTTATTCGGCGGTAAGTCAGCTAGATATCCTCGGTCGTCAGAATCTCGATCTGGCCTTAACTATTCTACGCGATCGCTTGTTAAATGATCCCGAAGCGGACGTGAAAGCAGCCGCGGCCGATGCGATCGGGGGGTTAAAATTAACGGCAGCCTACGATGATCTGGTGGCCGTCTATGAACAATCCAGCGACTGGTTAATTCAATTTAGCATTGTGGCAGCTTTGGGCGAATTGGGGGAACCCCGGGGCTTTGAACTGCTCGAAATCGCCCTAAACTCCGATAATGAACTGGTAAAAACGGCCGCCGTTAGCGCTTTTGGGGAACTAGGCGACCCTCGCGCCGTCTCTTTACTCGTTCCCTTGGCTAATGATGATGACTGGCAACTGCGCTATCGTCTTGCTCAAGCTTTAGGCCGCTTAGGGGGGGAAGATGCGATCGCTGTTTTGACCCAGTTAACCAGCGATAAAAGCGCCCAAGTTGCCCAAGAGGCCCGCAATAATCTCGTCCAAGGGTGATGCAGAATAGTTGATTTTTGTCAATACCATTTACAATAAACTTTAATTAAGAATCGTTAACAAAGGTAAAGCGATGGAACAATTTACCCGTTTAATCTTGCTCGTCAGTCTCCTTGCGGGGGGCTGTTTCTCTGCCTCAATTGCGATCGCTGATAATCCGGCGGGGGCAATCGTGAGCAAGGATTCACAGGTTAACGAACTACTGCGTCAAGCGCGGCAATTGGTCAAAAATGGCAATTATGGGGAAGCTATAGCCATTTACGAGCAGGCCGCCGCCCTTGATGGCAATAATGCCAAAATTTTCTCTGGGATCGGCTTTTTACAAACGCGGCAAGGGGATTATAACGCCGCCGCCCAAGCATACCAAAAAGCTTTAAGTCTCGATCCGAGTAATCCCGACTTTTTCCATGCTCTCGGTTATAGTTTGGCTAATATCGGCGATTACGACAATGCAGCCACTTCTTACTACTACGCTATCCAAATAGAACCGAAAAACGTCCAACACTACCTCGGTTTAGGGGTGGTATTATTACGGCAAAAAAACTATGCAAAAGCGGGCGAAGTTTACCAATGGATTTTAGCTCTCGACCCCAATAATCAGCAAGCCCACGAAATCATGGGTAAAGCCTTGATCGAACAGAATAAAAGCAGCGAAGCCTTCGATTTTCTCCAAAAATCCCTGCAAAGATTCCCTAACAATAGTGAATTAAGATTGCAACTGGCCAGCCTTTTGCTCAAACAGGGCGATTTAAATGGTGGAACCCAAATTTTAAAGGAAATAGAGCGACAAAGTGCAGGAAATTTTTTAATTCAGCTAAAAATAGGGATTTTACTCGAAAAACAAGAGCGTTTTGACGAGGCTCTCCCCTTTTATCGTCGGGCTGTTTTCCTAGAACCCCAATCGTTGGAAGCACAAGCGGGAATCGGTCGCATCCATCTGGCCAGAAAAGATTATCTTGCAGCAATTATCGCCTATCAAGATTTGGCCGAAATCGCCCCCAATAACGCTGATGTCTATCTTAATCTCGGTCGGGCCTACGCGGGCCGAGGACGAAAAAGAGAGGCGGAGGAAGCTTTTAAGCAAGCGCGAGCGGTTTATGTGCTGAAAAATAATCAATCTGGCCTGGAGGAAGTGGATGCCCTGCTGAAGAAATTGCTTGAGTAAAACCAGATCAGTTATCAGTTATCAGTTATCAGTTATCAGTTATCAGATTTGAGTTTTCAGTTCACTGATGACTGTTTAGCGATCAAGGAGTAATTTATACTAAATCCGTTGAATATAGGCTACTTATCAGGACAGGCACTCATGCAATAGGCAAGAGGCAAAAGGGGGAATAAATAATCAGTCTTTAATAACCAGATTTAGTATTAGATAGTCAATAGTTTATTCCCAATCGATCGGCAGCCATTGATGATCTAAAACCTGTTCGAGATTAAAAATTATCTGACTGGGTAAACCGCCGGGGGATAAACCCATTTTTTTCCGGACGGCCTCTAAAGCTGTATGGTAGGATGGCTCAAAAATCTCCCGAAGATAGGGCTTTAAACTAGGGCTATCCTCCAGTAAATCTTGAATTTCTGCCCGAAAATTATTGATTTCTCCATTCCAATGATTACCATTCCGGTCTCTTTCCGATTGCCAGTAAGTTAATTTGAGTAAATGTTCTAGGAGACGAGTTAAAAGACTTTTGAGCGCGTGTCTTTCACTTCTCCCCATCGATTCAATCTCCTCAATTAAATTGTCTAAATCCACCTCGGCAAACTGGCCTTTTTTTAATTGTTCTGCCGTGGTTTTTAGCCAGAGATAAAAATCTTCTTCGTATAGTGTTGGGGTCGCTGTTTCTGTTGATCTAGTCATGACGGAACTGCCACAGGTGAAAACTAATCGGGATTCTATATTAATTAAACCCAAAAAAAAGAGAGCTTGAACTCTCCTTCTTGGTTATTTGCTAATCTTACTAACTAGCGACAATATATTCCTTGACGTTGGCCCGGCGACGGCGTAAATGAGCCAGGGCCTGGTGTTCTAATTGTCGCACCCGTTCCCGACTGATGTTCATTCTCTGACCGATTTTGGCTAGGGATAACTCCTTGCCATCGGTTAAACCGAAACGGAGAGTAATCACTTCCCGTTGTTGGGGGGTTAATTCGGCCAGGAGATTGGCTAAGTCTTGCCGTAATAACTCTTGGGTGATGAAGGTATCGGGAGAAACTCCGCTATCTTCCAATAATTCCGACAATTCCGTATCTTGGTTATCGCCGACGCGCACATCAAGGGAGATGGGTTGACGAGCCATACTGAGATATTCGCGGATTTGAGCGGGTTCTAGCTCTAATTCCAGGGCAATCTCGGCAGGGGTGGCACTTCTTCCCAGTTTTTGGGCGAGTTCGCGCTGGGTTCTTTTGATTTTATTCAGTTTTTCGGTGATATGGATGGGTAAACGAATGGTGCGGGCCTGTTGAGCGATCGCACGGGTAATCGCTTGTCGAATCCACCAGTAAGCATAGGTAGAAAATTTATAACCTTTGGTGGGATCAAATTTCTCTACACCTCTTTCTAATCCCAGACTACCCTCTTGAATTAGATCGAGGAATTCCATGTTCCGCTTTTGATATTTCTTTGCGATCGCAACTACCAAGCGGAGGTTAGCCTCAATCATTTTCCGTTTAGCTCGATCGCCAGTTTTCAAGGCGCGATCCAGTTCATTTTCGCTTAAATTCACCGAATCCGCCCACTCCAAGCGCTGTGGTTCCCGTCCTAATTGTTTCGATAGTGCTTCTTTCGCTTCTAACAGGCTCATCATCCGTTGGACTTGTTTGCCGTAAATAATTTCTTGTTCGTGAGTTAGGAGGGGAACCCGCCCAATTTCGTGCAGATAGGTACGCACCATATCGGCATTGAGGGTGGGCTGTGGTTGAGTTTGGTTGGTTTTTGCTGTGGGCATTGGTTTGGTGGTGACTCCTTGACACAGAAAAAGTCTGTTACTATTCCGACTCGCGGGTGAGTCTGGCTTATCTGAAGTCGGTATGAGTTCGATTCGGAATTCCTTTGATTGTATCCTGTGCTTTTAGACGCAGACAATCCCCTAAAGGTTCAAAGCTAATTCATTCTTTGGTATGATGTTAGGTTTATCCTTTTTCCCCCAACATTTAGAACAAAAGTATTACAGCCTAGAACTATCAACTACAATCGCTTGTTTTTGGGTCGCTTTTTCCCGAATCCTCGGCAGTGCCGCTGATACTGTTAGGTAAGATTACAAGACAAAAAGGTGATTTTCCCGATTAGTCATAAACAATTTGGCTGACTTCCGACCCTTTCGCCCTCAGCTTTGAGAGGAAGACTGACAGCCGAGAACCGACTTCTATATATATAATGACCGATCAACACCAGCAAAGTGAGATGTAATCATTGCGGATTTCCGAACTATTTTCTGTAGTATTTGTTACAAAATGCCAAATTAGCCGCGATTGAGAATCGGGAAAAATTGTTATAAAAATTAGGATTGCTAGGAGGGTAATAACTATCATAGAAACAGCAGGGCGGAGATCGGGATAAATTATCGTTTAAACCAAGCTCGATCGCAGTCTCCACAATGCCGTTCTGTGGAACTCCTGAACAATGAGGACTTACTATGACTAAAACCGTCGTTATCGATCCCGTCACCCGGATCGAAGGCCATGCCAAGATCTCGATTTTCCTTGACGATGGGGGGGAAGTGGATGACGTGCGTTTTCATGTGGTCGAGTATCGTGGTTTCGAGAAATTCTGCGAGGGACGGCCGATGTGGGAGATGGCGGGAATTACTGCCCGAATTTGCGGCATTTGCCCCGTTAGTCACCTACTTTGTGCCGCCAAAACCGGCGATAAAATTCTAGCGGTGCAAATCCCCCCTGCGGGTGAAAAACTGCGGCGCTTGATGAATTTGGGACAATTAACCCAATCCCATGCTTTAAGCTTTTTTCATCTTAGCAGTCCCGATTTTCTGCTTGGTTGGGAAAGTGACCCCGCTAAACGGAATGTTTTCGGTTTAATTGCGGCCGATCCCGACCTAGCGCGAGCAGGCATCCGTTTACGTCAATTTGGACAGAAAGTTATTGAACTTTTGGGAGCAAAAAAAATTCACCCCGCTTGGTCTGTCCCGGGGGGTGTGCGTTCCCCTTTAAGCGAAGAAGGGCGACAATGGATTAAAGAACGACTGCCGGAGTCTAAAGCGACTCTTTACACGGCTTTAAACCTATTTAAAGGACTTCTGGACAATTTAACCACAGAAATCGCCGCTTTTGGTAATTTCCCTTCTCTATTTATGGGATTGGTTGGTAAACGGGACGAGTGGGAACACTACGGTGGTCATATTCGTTTTACCGATAGTCAAGGCAATATCGTAGCCGATAACCTGAGCGAAGACAATTATCGCGATTATATCGGCGAATCAGTGGAAAAATGGTCTTATTTGAAGTTTCCCTACTATAAACCCCTCGGTTATCCCAATGGTATCTATCGAGTTGGTCCCTTGGCCCGCTTAAATGTTTGTTCCCATTTTGGCACGGAGGGAGCGGATATCGAGTTACGCGAATATCGCCATCGGGTCGGTGGTGTAGCAACCTCTTCTTTTTATTATCATTATGCTCGTTTAGTCGAGATTTTGGCTTGTTTAGAACAGATTGAACGTTTAATCGATGATCCCGATATAGTTTCTCAACGCTGCCGGGCCGAAGCAGGAATTAATAATCTGCAAGGGGTGGGAGTTAGTGAAGCGCCCCGGGGTACTTTATTCCATGATTATAAAGTGGATGAAAATGGTTTGATTGAAACGGTGAATTTAATTATTGCCACAGGTAATAATAATTTGGCCATGAATCAAACGGTGAAACAAATCGCCCAACATTATATCCATGGTGGTGAAATTCCCGAAGCGATGTTAAACCGCGTAGAAGCGGGTATTCGTTGCTATGATCCCTGTTTAAGTTGTTCCACTCACGCTATGGGACAAATGCCGCTACAGCTAGAGTTAGTTAATGCAGCTGGTAAGGTGATTAATACTCGACAAAGGGGTTAATTATCTAAGTTGTTAGGGTGTTGGGAAATAGGGCAAATTCCTCCTAACACCCGGGGCTATTTCATTTTAGATGATAAGATATTGGGGGAAAATAAAACGGTTCTTCGGTTTGTCTTATGCAACGTACAGGGTTATAAGGAATCAAACTATTATAGAGAAAAACATTTGGCGATTTTTGTCAATTGTTTTCAATCTAGAGCGAACTAAATCAATTAAATCTCTTGCCAGATAAGGATTTAGTGGATTTATGCCGCACTATCGAACCATAACAAGTAACGAAGAACCTTTTATTTATCTGAAAAAAAAATTTTTCTGTTTCTTTTTGGGGCGTTCAATGGGAGTTTCCGTTACATCCACTACCCTTACGACCGGTATCTCTGCTTGATTTAGTAGAGCTTTTTTTCCTTTTAAACGGAAGTTTCCCGATTGTGAAAGCATTTTTTCCGTCTTATTTACAGCCTATAGTTAATTCTGATATTTGACCGCTTGTACCAATGTGAAAATATGTTCTATATTCTCGCCAATATTCGGCTCTCCCAGCTTTGGTGGGTAAAATGTATTCTAAGATACATTTCTCAAGAGCGAGGGGGTGGAACGAACCACAAAGACACAAAGGACACAAAGATCGATCGATCATAATGTCAATTAAACTTATCACACAGAACCTAGAAGAGCCAATATTCTAACGTTACTAAAACTTGTTCTTCTATAGATAGTTTAGGTTTCGGTCCGCTTTTAGATACTGAATTAGAGTCGGCTTCAACACTTTTTACTGATTCTACCATCCTACCATCTTTCTATAGGTTTGTTTATACACACCGAAACGGCGTTTGAACTGTTCATCTGATAAGTTTTGATAATCCATATTTTTGCTAATAAACATAGCAAAAGTATGGATGATTTCCTGACCTAAGATTACATTTTATTCTTTTTTCCACTTCCATCTAAAAATCGAGAAAAAAGCAAGGCCTTCCATTATACCATAAAAAAATTATGCAAGAGGTCTAATTAGCAGCCCCAATCAAAATAAATAGCGACCAAAAATAAGGGTGGGGATACTTTTCGATCAGGCTTAATTTTGCCTCTCTCATCGATGCGCTTTTGCTCATTCCTTTCTGGAGATTTTGATAGAATTCAGCCATCATAATCGAATTAATTGCCTCAGAGGACTTGTCTTCGCCTGCTGGGGTATGTTAGCATTGAATAGGCTCAGTTAGTTCTTTTCCCGTTCTAGATACTGTACTGAAATGTTCTATAGGCTTAGATGAGTTATGAAGATTGAACCCACATACACATCGGTCGGTGTACTTTTTAAGCGTCAATCTACGTTTTTTATTCCTAAATATCAGAGAGCTTATGCCTGGGAATCAGAATCAGTCTCAGATTTTATCAAGGATTTACTTAATTGCTTTGAAAAAAGAAAGCAAGATTCGCCAATAAATCATTTTTTTGGTGGCATTCTGAGTGTCAAACACCCTGTTGTTGGAGCATTTGATCAGCATAAATATGAAATAATTGATGGACAACAAAGAATAGCTACATTTGCTTTGTTGGTTGCTTGTATGATTCAAACTTATCAGAACCTAAAATCAGAGGCTAAACAGTCACCAGGGGAAAATGATTTAGTATCAATTATCAACAAACGTATTCAAGATTTGTCAAACAGATTTATTGAATTCGATCAAGAGATTCAGAGACAAGTAACCCCTGTGGAAGTTTTAACACTTTCAACGGCCGACAGCCCTTTCTATAAAGACTTGATTCGTAATATAAATCCATCTCCCTCAAGAGACTCACACAATAAAATTTCATTTGCACATAAAACTTTATTAGATGAAATCCAAAGAATAATCAATGGTCATCACAGAATAGAAAACAAGATAGGCTCTTCGGGACTTGGTATGGTTCGATAGGGGGGCATAAATCGACTCAATCCTTATCTGGCAAGAGATTTAATTGATTAGTTCGCTCCAGATCGCAAACAATTGACAAAAATTGCGGCAATGTCTGTCTCTATAAAGGTTTCATTCCTTATAACCCCGTCCATTGCATAAGACAAACCGAAGAACCACAAGATAGATGATCTCGAAATTATTCAAAATATATTAGACAATGATTTTACAATTTTGCACATGGTAACTGAAAATAGAGAGGATGCTTTTAGACTTTTTCAAGTTATTAATGATCGAGGAACCAATCTTACAGATGGAGATTTATTAAGAGCTAAAACATTGGAACTTCTCGAAGGCTATTCCAGAAACCAAGATTCTGTAGAAAAATTATGGGACAATATCCTGTCCGATTCACCAACCGACACAACTGATTATTTAAATTGGATTTATGATTCTTATCAAGGTAATAGACCAAAACAGAATGCCGTTTTTGATATGTTTCTTGATAAATTTTTCCCACAACATAAGAAACAAAATTTTACAGAAGATGATGCCGAAAAAATTTATCAAGTAGTAAAAAAGACTCACGAAGACATTTTTAAGTGTAGAAAACTGGTAAAAGGAGAATGGTTGTATGAACTTCGGCAACCTCTAACCAGTTGGGATAAAACTCGTTTGAACATTCTTATAGTTGAACTTGGACATACTTTATCAATTCCTTTATTACTGGCAGCATCTGAACTCAATCAAAAATCATTCTCAGAAATAGTTAATATTTTAGAAAAGGTATTCTTTCGGTATAAAATAGTATGTAATCAACACATAACACCGCTTAAAAATATCTACGCCAAAGAGGCTCTTAATATTCGCAAAAATCCCAATAATTATAATGTTAATAATCTCAGAAATGAGCTACAAAAACTTATGGAATCAAAGGCATCAGATCAAAAATTCAGGGATAACCTAGTTACCCTTGAATATCAAGAATCTGGTGGTAGCAACAAGCCTCTAAAATATTTTTTAATGACAATTGAGTATTACTATCAATGGTACAAAGACGGTGCAAGTGGTGAGTCTGTATGTCTTGACAAAAGCAGATTATATGACTTTGCTGGCACATCGATCGAACATATATATCCTCGTAACGTCAGTGAATCTGACCAAGATAATGAGCTTGACCAACTCAAAAATTCTCTTGGCAATCTTACTATTTTAGACCCTGCACAAAATAGTATTGGAGGCAACGACAATTTTTCTACTAAAAAACCGCTCTATCAAAAATCTTCAGTTTTATTAACTCAAGAGATAGGCTCAAAGACAGCTTGGACAAAGAGTGAAATTGAGGCTCATCAAAAATTACTGATAGATGCTGCTGTTGCCATTTTTCGTCTGTAGCTTACGGAGAGAAAAAGGTCGGGCATTGCAGAAAATTTCCTGAATTTCTCACATCACTTAACAATTTTAGGCTTTCCTCGCATCCGTATTTTGCGCTATTACCGCAGGGACGAGAGAGGAGAGTTTCCCGTTAACAACTGGTAGGGTGACGGTAGCCACTAGGGAAAGGGTAAGTAAGGCGTAAAATTTGGGATTCATAGTTATTTCCGCTATCAGTTATTAGTTAATACACCTCATCATGAGTTCCAATGTTAATCAAAACTATCCTATCTGTTTGAGTTTTTTCGTCTCGTTCCAAATAGAAAATGATGCGGCAATCATAACTACAGGAACAAGCTCTCAATTCCTGATATTCTCCCCTGACTCGATTAACATTTCTTGCTGTTCCCTGGGTAATTGACTAACCAACTCCAGCGCGTTTTCAAAGGTAATCATATTCAACTCCCTTGTTAAATTTCATGCGATAACAGTCCTATTTAAGTACGAAGATCTGATCAATGACATGATTTTTCCCCTCGCTAACCCGACATTAGAAGAATCTTTAATAAATGTTTCCTAATCCAATCAGCTAAGGGACTTGCGTGGGAATAATATCCCAATCGATCGGAGGGCGCAAGCTTTGCGCCCCTACAGTAACGGATTTTGTCCACAATGTAGGGGCGAACTGCGTTCGCCCAAAAGGTACATTATCAAAGCGCAAGTCCCTAATTCTTCCTCTGAAAGCTTACCAACAGCAAGATCGATCCATATCTGGTATTTTTCTTGACTAGAAGCTTGAAGATCGTAGCCATTGAGCCTCAGAAAAGTCCTCGTCACTACATAGGCCGTTCTCTTATTCCCATCTACAAAAGGGTGATTCTTGACAATCCCATAAGCGTAGGCTGCTGCCAAAGAAGCCATGTCAGGATGCGACTCAGAATAAGCCAGAAGATTTTGCGGTCGGGAAAGTGCGCTTTCTAGCAACCCCTCATCTCGAATACCCTCTAATCCACCATGCTCGGCTATTTGGCGGTGATGAATCGCGAGAGCTACCCCATCAGCTATCCAGATTAGCTGGTTCATGAGCCTAAGTTGCCAGCTTTCTCAAAACATTCCAGTCTTCGCGCATCACTTCCTCCGCCACTTCCATTTGCTGGACAAATTCGGGGTCGTAGGGTGTAAGCTCAAAGCCATTCGGCGTTTCCAAGAGGTAGAGCATATCGCCTTTACTAAGGCGCAGCTTCTCCACCAACTCTTTCGGGAAAATCACCCCCATAGAGTTCCCTACCGTTGTGACTTTTAACTTAATCATCGTTTTTTGACTGAGTAAATATATCAATCATAGCACCTCCCATATTGGTAAGTAGCTACACAACGGTTTACTTGAATCCCAATTTTGTCCGAGGGGTTGAACTTAATTTCCTCGACAACGTAGGAACTGTTATGCAATACACCCGATATATATCCTATTTGTCGAGGGTTTAGCGAGGTTAAAGTTACTTCCGCTTTTCCTTCATTAACATCAACAATTTTGAAGTTCTGTAGGGGTTCATGCCAGCGTGCTCTATTCTGTTGTTGTTCGTCATTTAATATTTCTTCTACTGCACTAATGACAAGAGATTGGGATTCTCTGATAATAACCTTGCCTTGAAACTCTATCTGTTTGATCTCTTTCATTGCCACTTCTTTTGTTTTTGATTCTCTCCCTAAAGCGATCGTTTTTGCTTGGGAATCGAACTTGATTAATCTCCCAGATAGAGAAGTGCCATTTTTTAAAGATACTTTCGTATCATCCGGCATGAATACGGGGATTTTCTTGACGGGAGATAGATCGCCGGTGGCTGGTAGATGATAGCCAGCAAGAGAGGCGATAAAAACTAGGCTAGTTGCGGTTATTATTGGGTAGAGTTTTTTCATCTTTACCTTGCCTGAATGATCGGGATTGGGTTGGTTCTGTTTTCAATCTTGGATGCGGTGGGTTAGGAGTAACAGTAACCCAACCTGCGGTTTTTGTCAATATATTTTTACTTTCCGAAACCTTTGTTCGGGCGGTTTTGTTTGGCAATACGGAGGGCTTTTCCAGTTTTGCCATCCTGTAGTGCAATCCGCATCGATCGCTTTTTCTGGTAGGATTGAATATCCGCCGCTAACGGATGAGAGTTATCGATACGTAGATGGGTTAAAGAACAGATAAGACCCGTTTGTTTTCCCAATTCATTTTTTAGGAAACAAATAATTCCCCCCTCGTCTCCCGTGTAGAAAATTTTATCGATCGAAAACTGGTGATCGGGTTTGTATCGCTCGCCTTTTGTTTCAGCTAGTTTTAACGTTTCGGGAGTTGCACGCACAGGGATTGGTAAACTCGCTTCCATTTTCTCAATTAACAAACGAACTTGTCGGGGATCGTCGATGGACATGGGTTATTCTCCTTGATAAAATACAAAGAACTGGCGATAGAACCCGATCGATCGAGTAGGATAGCGATCGAAAACGCCAATCAGGGACATTTTACCGTGAGCGCTCCGAATTCGCCCCCTCCCGGAACACAGATACTAGGAACTTTCGCCAGTCTTCTCGGTTTGCTGGGGATTTTTCTCTATTTTACGGGATGGATTTATCGGTAGTCCTATTTCGGCTGGTTTAGCCTTGAGATTAACCGTCTGCACTTGCCCTTGCGTTCCTTCCTTTTCGTGCCGATACAGGTCTTCTGTGGCGATTTCGGGGCGTTGCTGCGAACTTTTCTGGCGCTGGTTGCCGTTGCCTTTGCGATTCAATTTACCCTCTGGATTTTGTCTCCCCTGCCATCCTATTTAATTGTCAGTCAATCTAAACGGGAATTTCATCAAATATTTCACCCCCTAGGTTTATTAGTCCGGGGAATTCCCGAAGCTCTCCGAAAAGATTTGATCGCTGTTATTTGGCTATTAATTATTCTTTTTTGGTTAGCCCGAATTCAGGGATCGATCGATGCCCGTCGCGATGCAGTTAATGATAGTTCTACCTTACCAGTTATCACTTTAGTTTTACCAGAAAAACAGATAGCGATCGGTCGTAATCCAGAGGATGTTTTTACCGATCCTTCTCTCAAAGGTTATCGAATTATCGGTGAGACTAAATTACTCGAAGAGCTGCGGGGAAAAGAAACGAATGATAGTAAAGTCAATCCCCCGCGAGTTTGGCGGTTATTAATCCAAAATAACAATTGGACTTATGTTTTTCGCGGGTTATCCCCTCAGTCGGCAGAAAATGAACGTCCGGCGATTCTAGCCATTCGCGAGGATAAGGAAGGACAATTGATGATTCTCGCGCCAGATGTCCCACAATCCCAGTGAAACTCAATCGGGGAAATTATCGAATTACCCTTGAACATTGAAGCTTACTGCTATAATTACTTACGGACAAAGATAATAAATAAAATTTATGGGCGACTTTTTTGATAACGTGAGCCGTTACCCCCGCTATCTGATTAGCTTTAGTTTAGGGATTTTCTGCGCCAGAGATTCACACTAAATCCGTTGAGTATAGGCTACATATCAGGACAAGCAATAGGCAATAGACAAAAGGGGCAATAGATAATCAGTCTCTAATGACGAGATTTAGTATCACACCCCTTCTTGTCTCTGATCAAGGGTTTTAGCTGCTTTATTTTAGCCTGATCGGATTAGCTTTTCCTGCGTTTTTTTTCGGCTTGAGATTTTGAGTTTTAGGGTAACTGCTTGAGTGTTTTTTGAATTACCCCTTGACAATCAAAACAGTCGCTACGAGGCGATGGGATCAAACTTAATAAACAATTAGCAAGTATAAGCATTTGATGTCCCTGTTGCTGATGCACCAGTCACCACATCAACTGCGCGAATTACAGCAGGATTAACTTGATTTGGCCAACAGTTGGCCTGGAAGAAATTAGTTTTTTCCGAAAACTGTCCCTGTGCATCTGCACGATCTTCCGTCAGATGGAATGGATTCTTTTGATTGACTAGATTCTCAACATAGAACTTGACTCTTCCACCAGGGGTAAAACCTTTACCGCTAACCCTTATGGCTCCACCAGTTTGATTCTTTGTAGTAAAAACAACGATTGATGGACTCACTGGTTTATCCAATAATTCCCAACCCTTCCAGGGGGGTACGCCATCCCACCACTTGTGCCAAACCCCATCATCCATGCCACGGGCAAAAACATCAAGCCTGTTAGTCCCCCAAGAAACAACTGTAGGAGGTCCTTGGATTTTGCCCCCCAGTGATTGCCATCCACTCCAACTGCCAGGACTTCCATTGCCATAATTATGATGCACAGCCCCCTCTTTTTGTCCGCGTATAAATACGTCTAGCCGGCCTTTGGACCATGCAACCGCAGCAGGAGGGTCAGATGTACCCGGTCTATTGGTGTTAATCGGACCACCTACATCATACCAATCTAATTGTGATGGTTTCCAGGGAAATACTCCATCCCATAATTTGTGTTTAATGGTACCATCCCACGACCGGACGAAAATATCAATCCTCTCAGCCCCCCAAGAAACAACCGTTGGCGCTCCTTTTAACGGTGAGCCACCTAGTGTTTCCCATCCGCTCCAGTTATTAGGATTGCCATTTCCATAGTTGTGATACACATTCCCGTCTAAACCGAGTACGAAAATGTCTAAACGACCTTTAGACCATGTTACTGCGGCAGGAGGCTCAGATGTTTCAATCCCCAACAGGGGTTGCCAATCTAATTGTGAGGGTTTCCATCCCTTGCCATCCCACCACTTGTGGTAAATACGATTATCCGTGCCACGGGCAAAAATATCGATTCGATTAGTTCCCCAAGAAACAACTGTAGGAGAACCTTGAATCAGACCACCCAGTAGTTCCCATCCTGCTAAAGGTTTATCGTTGTTACTTCCATAATTGTGATACAGAGCGCCATCAACACCGCGGGCAAAAATATCAAGTCGATCGCTAGACCATGCCACTGCAACTGGGTAATCCGTAATCCCTCCCCCAAGCGGCTGCCAATCAAAGTCAGATGGTTTCCACCCGGCGTTGTTGTTGAACCACTTTCGATAAACACGACCATCGACACCACGAGCAAAACAGTTCAACCAAATAGGGTTTTTTACTATTGGTTCTGCCTGTCCAAACAAGCTTTTGTATTTTGTGGCAATTGGATAGGGAATTGTGGCAATCTTTAACATAGGACATTTATGAATTTAGGAAATAAGTGTGGTTCTTCGTTACTTGGTATGGTTCGATATGAGGGCATAAATCGACTAAATCCTTATCTGGTAAAAGACTTAATTGATTAGTTCGCTCTAGATCGAAAATAATTGACAAAAATCGCTAAATGCCTTTCTATATAAGTGTTCCATCCCTTATAACCCCCGTCCATTGCATGACACAAAACGAAGAGCCATAAGTGTTTAATTTTAAATGTTCCTGCGAACTTATTATCGAGCTTACTGTTCGACGATCATAACTGTAATCCTAGACGGATTTTTTCCAGACAACACCCAAGTTTAAGATTTTCTTAACAATTAGAATTTATCTATCTAATCACCCTCTGCCCCAGCACCGCATTCTTAGTCGTTGCTAAATTAAGGTATTAAGGTATCAATGCCAACCTTGCACCCATCCAAAAGTTAGTTTGGAGCTAAGTTTTAACAATCCCTTATTAGTCGGGGAAATTTCTGACTCTCTCCGCCAAGATTCGATATTCGATCGCTGTCATCCGGCTATTAATTATCCTCTTTTGGTTAGCCGAAATTCAGGGATCGATCGATGCCCGTCGCCAGCTTGAAAATGGCTGTACCCTTAACTGTATCTAGAGTAGAGTGATTCCGTATTTCTCTCCAGCCAGATGTTGTACTGCTAAATAGTACAAAAGTCTAGAGATTCTGTTAAGTTCCTTGAATCGGGCGGCGTGGCAGCATCGAAGCTTACTGCTATAATTACTTACGGACAAAGATAATAAATAAAATTTATGGGCGACTTTTTTGATAACGTGAGCCGTTACCCCCGCTATCTGATTAGCTTTAGTTTAGGGATTTTCTTCGCCTTTTTCGGCTGGTTGGCCCCTTTATTAAAAAATCCCCTCACAGCGATCGCACTTGTGGGCTTTCTGGGGGGAACTTTCGCCTTTCTTTATTTCACCCTCAAAGCCATGCTCGGATTAGCTTGATACAATGGTAAAGGTTTCGCTGTTTTTAGGGGACGAAAATTATGGCCAATGATCGTCGAGTATCTCGCGTGTCCTCGCTAATTAAGCGCGAGGTCAGCCAAATGTTATTAATGGAAATTAAAGATGATCGCGTCGGTGCCGGTATGGTTAGCGTTACCGATGTAGATCTCTCCCACGACCTACAACACGCTAGGATTTTTGTGTCTATCTACGGCAACAAAGATGCAAAGGCCGAAACCATGGCCGGGTTAAAAGCTGCTGCGGGATTCGTCCGACGTGAACTGGGCCAACGCATCCGTCTGAGACGTACCCCCGAAGTGGTCTTCCTAGAAGATTCTTCTCTTGAACGCGGCGATCGAATGTTACATCTTCTTGATCATATTAAAACCGATCGACCCCCAGAAGATGACGATTCCGAAGAAGAATAGAACTATTAGCCGTCTTTTTTCTCCCTGTCTCCTGTCTCGGAGTCTCCTGACTTGAAAGAGGGTGTAGGGTGTGGGGTGATGGGGAAGTGGGGGAATTATGAATTATGAATTATGAATTGGGGTATGGGGAGAACAAATAAAAATAATCTCCTGTCTCCTGTCTCCTGATAACTGATAACTGATAACTGATAACTGAATAATGAGCGATCGCATTTTATCCCTAAAAGAACGTATTGGTCAGATGATAGTAGTCCGCGCTTCCGGCTATCTCTTTGACCAACAAATCCGCTATCCTGCTTGGGAACCTGTCAACGCTACCCTAAAACATTGGTTAGAAACCCTCCACCTCGGTGGGGTAATTCTATTAGGAGGTAGCGCCGCCGAAATCGCTTTCCGCAGCCAACAATTACAAAGTTGGTCCGGCGATAATCCTCTCCTCATCGCTGCCGATATCGAGGAGGGAGTCGGCCAAAGGTTTTCCGGCGCCACTTGGTTTCCCCCCCCGATGGCTTTAGGAAAAATAGCCGAAAAAAGCTTGACAAAAGCCACAGAATATGCTAGGGAAATGGGAGCAATTACCGCTAAGGAGGCTCTAGCGATCGGGATTAACTGGATTTTAGCCCCAATTGTCGATGTGAACAATAATCCCGACAATCCCGTTATTAATATTCGTTCCTTCGCTGAAACTCCCGAAATCGTCGCTAATCTAGCTCAAGCTTTTATTTTAGGGGCGAATTCCTATCCAGTTTTGACCACGGCCAAACATTTTCCCGGCCACGGTGACACCAGCAATGACTCCCATCTCGATCTTCCCATCATCAACCACGATCATGATCGCCTAGAAGCGATCGAATTGCCCCCCTTTCAAGCGGCGATCGAGTCGGGGGTTGATAGTATTATGTCAGGCCATCTGTTAATTCCCGCTTGGGATGCCGAGTTTCCCGCCACTCTTTCCTCGAAAATTCTCGCGGAAAAACTGCGCCAAAATCTCGGTTTTCAGGGTTTAATCGTCACCGATGCCCTGATTATGGGAGGAGTGACCAAAATTGCCAGTGCTGCCGCCATAGCAGTGAGGGCGGTACAGGCGGGGGCTGATATACTGTTAATGCCTCCCGATCCGATCGAAGCGATCGAAGCGGTGTATAGTGCCGTGCAAGCGGGTACAATTAGCGAAGCGAGAATTAATGATTCTTGGCAACGTATTCAACGAGCAAAAGAGAAATTGGGGCAAAGACAGCCATCCTTAGAATCCTTAAGCAGTTTAGCGGCACCGCAAGCTCTAGAGATTGTCAGCGATATTTTAAAAGATTCCCAAACAGTTAGCGCTAATTTACCGATTCAAGCCACTCAAGGCCGCAATTTAATCATTATCGATGATTTACTCAACTGTGACTTTCTTGATCGCTCTTGTCCGGCGGTGACAATTCCCCGACAATGGGGTTATCAAACCCAAATAATCGACCGTAGCACCTTTAATCAGTCCCTCGTCTCCCCAGAAACGACTCTCCTACAAGTATTTATCCGTGGTAATCCTTTTCGGGGTAGTGCCGGATTAGGGGAGGAAACGAAAGCTATCTATCAAGCTTTGCTGAAAACTGGACAAATTCAAGCATTGATTGTTTATGGTAGTCCCTACGTTTTCCAGTGGTTTCGTCAACAAAGCGGAGACATTCCCTATCTTTTCAGCTACGGACAACAACCAAGCGCCCAAAAAATCGCCCTAGAAACTATTTTTGAGGGGACCACTAGCGGCGAAAATCAGACCGATACTTTCGTTTAAGGGCAAAAATTGCCTAGTAACCATTGGGCAATGCGATCGGAGGCACCGGCTGAACCCATTCTCTGACGACCATTAAAGGCGATTTTTTGCCACTTTGGGGGATTTTGTAATAAATATTCTAACTTGTCTGGCACTGACTCGGCACTATCGCCTAAGAGAATTGAACAGCCTAATAAACGCTGTTGCAGTTTGGCAAAATGGGGAGTAAACTGTGGTCCAGATCCCGCAATTGTGATCGCCGGTTTACCCAAACCGACGAACTGTTCCGTGGCAGTTCCCGCCATGGCGATCGCTAGATGGCAACGGCCTAAATATTCGGCGTAATCCCTTTGAGAAATAGTTATAAATACCTCTTGACAAATAAACTTATTTGTGCTATGTTCTCGCCAACCCCGGTCAATTAAAGCAGCCGTAAAAGATTCTAGGGGGAGAGAAGGAGCGATCGCCGACAAAAACTCCAGCTTGTAATCGGGAAAACGGCCGATAATGGCGGCCACATCTGCGAGAATTTGCTGCCAATTGTGGAGAGATTCGGGAAAGCGCGAACCGGGTAGCAGCAGAATATTTAGGCAATCTTGGGGAAAATCGCCCGTTATGGAGGGTAAAAGGTCATCCATCATCGGATTACCCCCATCGACAACGGGAATTGACCACTGTTGTAAAATTTTGCTAGTTAAACTATCCCGGGGAAAAACCCCCCGACAGCGAGGATGAGCCATTAACCAGCGTTCCCAGGGATAATAGTAGGAACCCCAAAGGCGATCGATCATCGAGCTACTATCTAACCATCCCTGCTCATCCCGGAGATAGTATTCTGATTTAGCCGTTCCCACAAAAGCATAATCTGTCCCGCTTAACCAAGCAAGGGCAAGGGGTAAGATATCTCCCACCGCAACAATTTTTCCCCCTTCTTGGCCCCAATTTCTGACCAGACGGTATTGACGGGAGGTTAATCCTAATAATCCCTCCCGTAGATCTCGCCATAATTGTTTCGCATCCCTAGTGATAAAACCCCCAGAGGGCATTTTTTGACCTCGATCGAGAAGGGGAATCCCCAGACGAGTATAAGCATAACCGTTACCCACTAGGGGTAAAGCAGTAATACCCGGACAGTGGGGAGATGATTGCAGTCTTTTAATAATCCGGATCGCGATCTCATCTTCACCGTGGCCATTACTCAAAAATAATAATTTCACTGTTTTTCTTAACTTCTGACTTAAAGTCCTAAACTTCGGTTGTTTTATTCCCTTCGACCCCAGACAATGCTGATGGTTAGGGAACAATCAATTTTATAAAAGCAGTTAACCAATTCCCATTTAGTCTAATCTACCAGAAGGTTTCGCCGATCGCTTATCTCTGTCTTGATGGCGACCATTTGACCAAAGGTAAGACTAAGAGATAAGAGATTAGTTTAACTGCTTCTATTTTTATCGATCAAAAGACCAAATTTGGCCCCCCAGAGCCAAGAAGGTCAGAAAGCTGCTCTGATCGCTATATTAGAATCAGTGGTTAATTGGCATCCTAGCGGAAAAAAATGATTATCGACTTACCCGATCGAGAAGCTACTGTCAATTTAGGGGAAAAACTGGGGCAAACCTTGGCCTCCGGCAGTGTAATTTTATTAAAAGGCGATTTGGGAGCGGGAAAAACCACCTTAGTACAGGGAATTGGCTTAGGATTGGGTATTCAAGAGCCTATAGCTAGTCCTACCTTCACCCTCGTTAACGAGTATAGCGAAGGCCGCCTTCCTTTGTATCATTTGGATTTGTATCGTTTGCAGGGTCAAGATATCGAGGCGCTGTACCTAGAAAATTATTGGCAGGGAATCGAGGTAGATTTAGGGATAGTGGCGATCGAATGGTCGGAACGTTTAACTTTTTTGCCGGAAAATTATCTAGAGATTACTTTACTCGATCGAGGCGAGCAGGGACGACGAGCGCTGCTCAATTTTGTCGGTGGGGAGGAAAAAAATAGCGACCCCACAGGAATCGCTATCAGCACTTGACTTTTGAAGCAATCAAACTTTAGCCGTAACTCTGGGCATCTAAGATAGATGTTGGGTTCGATCCCCCCTTAATCCCCCCTTGATAAGGGGGGAACTGATAGTTTTTAACATCTAACTACTTATAAGATGTAAAAAAATAACTGTTTTTTTACCTTTAATTTGCCCTTCCCACGGGGAAACTATCAGCTTTTCAGGGATATAATACTAAAAAAATCGGCAATTTCTGCTAATTTCACACTATCTTTAGATTTATCCTCTATCTTGATGTCTGATCGGTTTTGGCAGTGGTTGACCCTTTTCGCTACTAGGGAATTGTGGAAAGAAAAAAAGTAGCGATCGAGTGCTAATTATGAGATGAGCGATGCAGGAAGAAAAAGCGATATTTAATATCAACAATACTTTCTATAGACCAGATAGTAAAATCGTCCGAGATTTAGGAGTTTTAGGGGCGGCAATTGCCCAAAAAGAGCGGGGCAGTTTGCGCGTTTTAGAAGTAATGAGCGGCTCTGGTGTGCGAGCGCTCAGGTATTGGTTAGAAAGTGGTGCGGATTGGCTGTGGGTTAATGATGGAAATCCAGAAATTAAGCCAACTTTAGACGCTAACTTAGAGAGTTTATTACAACAGAAACAAGGGAAAATAACCTATAAATCTGCTCAAGAAGTTCTCCTAGAATGTTATCTTGAAAAAGACCATTATGATCTAGTTGATATTGATGCTTTTGGTTCCCCTGCATCTCTGTTTAGTGCTATTCCTTTAGCCACTAAAATCGGTGGTTTAATTTATCTGACTAATACCGATGGACGAACGCTGACGGGTCATAATCTAGAAAATAGTTTAGCTGATTATGGAGCATCTGCTCGCAATCATCCGGCTGCCCACGAACAGGGATTAAGATTAATTATCGCCGGTTTGCAATTAGAATCGGCCCGGTTAGGTTTAGGAATTACGCCGGTTTTTTCCTTCTTTTTTGGTCAAAGTTATCGGGTGATGGTGCGGTTAACGGCTAATAGACAATTAAATAGTCATAACTACGGTTTTCTCGGTTATTGTCATAGCTGCGGAGAATATCAATCAGTGCCTTGGCCGAAGTTAGGCAAGATAGTTTGTTCTGGGGACGGACAACCTTTAACCTTAACCGGACCTTTGTGGTTAGGCAGTTTACACGATCGTTTTTATCTAGAAAAAATGGCAGATTTAGCCGATCAATGGCAGTGGAAAAAGGTAGTTAAATTGTTAGAAATAATGAGGGAAGAAAACGATTTTCCTCCCTATTTTTATAGCTTTCGGGAAATTGGTAGAAGGGGCAAATTAGATCTACCTAAAAGGGAAGATTTAATTGCAGCTCTCCTAGAACAAGGTTATCGAGCTGCTGCCACCCATATTAACCCGCAAGCGGTGAAAACTAACGCTTCTTTAGCCCAATGTATCGCAATACTCAAGGACTAATTAGTTAATACCAATAACTAGAACTTTGTTGGGGTTCAGGGGCAAAAGCTAACCAGTAGGGGAATTGTAAAAGAGCGAAATTCAGCCGTTCTTCGGTATCATCGATGATAATGAGCGGTGAATACTTATCGTCGATTAAACGTTCCGCTTTTTGAATTAAAGCTTCGGGAGACTCAAAGAGAACGATGCCGCGGTCAGGTCCAAAATCGGCGCGGGAAATGCCGAGACAATCTTGGAGACCGCGCCGCCATTCGCCTAAACGTTCGGGACTATTAGCCAGAACGAGAGAACGGAAGCGATCGCCCTGTAATTCCGCCATAATCGAGATAATTGCCGAAGCGACCAGAATATTCTGGAGACGGCTGCCCATACCGCGAACAGTACCCCGGCCCCCCCTGTTTAAAGAACCACTGTTGCACCCGTTCGGCGTGAATTGGTTCAAAAGTGCGCCGTAATTGCCAAGGGGGACCGTAATAGTCAGGACGACTGCGATAACGGTCTAAAAGAGTTTGGATGCGCTGATTTTGCTCAGAAAAGCCCTGTCTAGGGGTGGATTGCCCCACCGGTTCCGATTCATAACCCGAACGATTAGAACGACGGGGTTCTTGCCAATTATCCCGGCCCTGGTTACTGGTACGGGGGGGACGGGGAATTTCTCCGCGATCATCCCGGCCTTGACTGCCACGGGATGGACGGGGGTTTTCCTCTCGTTCGGTCCGCTGGGGAGGTTCCACAGGTCGGGGGGATTTTTCGGGGGTTTCAAAACGGGGTAATTCCAACTGTTCGGCAGCCGCGGCCAAATCCTGTAAACTGCCCACCAGATAGTCTTTAAATCCCTGAACCCGCACGGCTAGATCCTGGGAGACTCCGGCGAAATTACTCCGCATTTCCTGTCGAATCCGCTCACGACGGCGTTCTAACTGTTCGATCGCCACTTCTAAAGCCTGTTTGCGTTGTTCTAGGTCTTTTACGCCCTCCTTGAGCATTCTTTCGATTTGAGCTTTGATATCCCCCAATTCCTCGGCGATCAAGCGTTCTTTTTCCGCTTTTAATGCCGAGATTTCTGCCGCTAGGCTCTGTTTTTGCCGTTCTAGAGCCTCGATTTCTGCTCGTAGGGGTTCCGCCTGCGCTGCGGGAACTAATTCGCCTTCGGGGGCGGTTTCCGATGGCAGGGGATTCTCTACTGGGCGATCGTTCCAGAGATCATCAAAACTAAATTCTTCGACAGATTCATTGGGTAAGTCTGTCATTTTGTCAAGGGGTAAAACATTAAAATCTTCTGAATTCATCGGCTTTAGAAATGCAGAGCGAACAAAGGGCCAAGGCAGGCAATTAAGTAAGTGGTTCTAATTAATAGACGATATATCTTGCCTTCGATCCCCCCTGTCCCCCTTAATAAGGGGGGTGCCGATAGGCGGGGGATCCCCCCTGCCCCCCTTAATAAGGGGGGTGCCGATAGGCGGGGGATCTGACAATTTTTAACACCTACCTACTTAAGACGCTATTAGCCAGATTTTATTTTATCTCAATCTTAGTTCGCTTCTGAGTCGATCGCTTGCGATGCTGCTAAAGGATAGTATTTTTCGAGGCACAGTCTCAGGGTTGCGCTGTCAAAGATAATGGGCAAAAAATGAATGCTGTTAATTTCTTTGAAATAAAATAGTATCGGGACTTTATTCCAGAAAATTCGCCAATTTTGCCATTCTTGGTAGGGAAAGGAGCGAATTTGTTGCCCGGACAGATAGACATCTAAGGAAGTGGGGGTAAACTGGAGACGAATGCGGGTAGTCTGGAACATCAAGAATAGCCCTAACAGGGAGAAAATTATGCCGAGCCAGACCTGTAAAAAGAGTAAAGGCAGCGATAAAATTACCAAAAACAGGGGAATTCGATAGTTAGGAGCCAGTTCGATCGTTCCTGTTACTTCTTGCGGGGAAATAGTTGTCATCGGTGTCCCTATCGGCAGTCAGCCAAAATATCTTCGCTTCTAGTTTATCGCATTGTTTTTCGAGAAGCGATCGAGATAATCGAGACTCGATCGGCGATGATCTGGTGGTGTCATGGCATCATAGAAGGAGACTTTACCCCCATAGGCACGCCGGAGATTAAAATCGGTTAAGACCTTAGCTCGTTGATCGGCGAGGATCAATTCTTTATTTAAGAGGATTAAATCAGCAAAATGGGTGATAGATTCGCCTAAATCATGGTTAACCACCAGGACAATTTTATTTTCTTGGGCTAACTCACCAAAGATATTAAAAAGAACCCCCTCGGTTTTTTGATCTACCCCAACGAAAGGTTCATCAAAACAGAAAATCTCCGCTTCTTGGGCCAAAGATCTGGCTAAAAAGACTCTTTGCTGTTGTCCCCCCGACAACTGACCGAGGGGACGATGGCGCAAATCAGCCATTTCCACCCGTTCTAGGGCATTTAAAGCCCGTTGACGACTAATGTGGGAAAAAGGACGAAACCAACCCGTTTTTCTGACTCTCCCCATCATTACCACATCCCAAGCGGTGACGGGATAGGTCCAGTCGATTTGAGATCTTTGGGGAACATAAGCGACTTTATCCAGTTGTTGCTGTAGAGATTGCCCTTGATAGTTAACGCTTCCCTGTTGTACGGGAATTAATCCTAGCATGGCTTTGATCAGGGTACTTTTGCCCGCACCGTTGGGACCAATAATACCGGTTAATCGTCCTGGATAAATTTTCAGGGTGATATCCCGTAGGGCCTCCACGCCGCGATAATATACTCCTAGATGACTAACTGTAATTGTCGTTTGCATAGTTGTTACCCTGAGTCTCCATTTCTAGCATAGCTAAAAATGAGACAATTATGAAGCAACCATGAAAAGATTATGAAAGATAGGCGGGGTGAGATTAATCGCCACTTAGTAAAGCTTCCACGAATTCGTAACTGGAAAAGGGCCGCAGATCCTCGATTCCTTCCCCAGCGCCAACAAAGCGAATCGGTAGGTTAAGCTGACGCGCTACGGCAAGGGCAACACCCCCTTTAGCTGTACCATCGATTTTAGTCAGGATCACGCCGCTTAATTGGGCAGCTTCCGAGAAAACCTCTGCCTGTCGCAGCCCGTTTTGTCCTAAAGTGGCATCGAGAACTAGAAGCGATTCCACCACAGCACTCTCGGCTTTTTTGTCGATAATGCGGCGAATTTTGCTTAATTCTGCCATTAAGTTCTTTTTATTCTGCAATCTTCCCGCCGTATCTACTAAGAGTAATTCTATCTCCCTGGATTTAGCGGCTTCGATGCCATCGTACACCACGGCGGCCGGATCGGTATTTTTGCCCGGGTTGGCAATGACTTCGACTTGCGATCGCTCTCCCCAAACTTTCACCTGTTCCACGGCAGCAGCGCGAAAGGTGTCGGCAGCGGCGATCATACAGCTATAGCCAGATTGTTTAGATAAATGGGCTAATTTGCCGATAGTCGTCGTTTTACCGACTCCGTTAACTCCTGTGAGCATCCAGATATTTAATTTACCTTTTTCTGGCTCAAAACCGGGGTTGCTATAATTGGCTAAAGGTGCATCTAAAATCTCGCGGATAATTTCTTTGAGATATTCGATCGCTTTTTCGGGGGGCAGAGCTTCCTGTTTTAGCTTATTTTGGAGGGTAGTGATAATATAATCGGTGGCATCTACCCCCACATCGGCCTGAAGCAATAAAGCTTCGATTTCCTCCACCGCGTCTTGATTGAGGGGACCCTGACCGACCACGGCCTTAAGCTGATTGACCAAGCTGCGGCGCGTTTTGCCTAAACCCTGACGCAATTTTTTTAACCAGGTGATTTCTTCTTCTGAAACGTCCTCTGCTTGTCGTCCCTGATTGGCTAAAACTTTGGCCGACCAGATAAAATCTTCATCCGGTTCTGTGGGAGTTTCGATGGCGGTTTCTTTGAGAATTTCGAGGCGATCAGATTTTTTCAGCCATGCGGGGGTATTATCCTCGGTTTCTTCTTCTTTAACTGGTTCTTCCTCTTGCGGAGGTTCCGTTTCAGCAATAGATGTTTCAGGGGTTTCGCTCACGACGGCCTCGGCCGTGGCTTTTTTCTCTTGAATATTTTTAAAGGCTTTTTTGGCCCAATCTAAATACTCTTCCTGACTGGTTGCCTCGCTGGGGGTTTCCTCTACGGGTGCGGGGGGTGCTTGTTCTTGTTCGGGTTGGACTTTCTGACGACGGAACCAGTTAAACATAGGAGAAACTAAACATAAAACTATTTATCTAGTTTATTTTAACCTTTGAAGTGAGCAATTTTGATAGTTAGATTTTTAATTGTGGATTTCTCAGCATTTTTTGCTAGAGATTAAGGAAAAAATGATAACCTTGCTCAAGGATAACTTTATCTCTTTTTAGGGAAATGCTGTATCCTAGAAAATAGAATAGGAAGGAGAATCAAAAATGTTAAGCACTACCGAAACTAAATATTATACTCCCGAAGAATATCTCGCTCTGGAGGAAACGTCCGAAGATAAAAATGAATATCGTCAAGGAGAAATTATCCCAATGGTAGGAGCAACAACTAATCACAATCAGATTTGTCTAAATTTTTGCCGTAATTTTCCCTTAAATATCAATAATCAAGATTATTATACCTACATGGAAACGGTGCGTTTATGGCTGTCAGATTATAGTATTTACACCTATCCCGATGTGATGGTGATTAAAGGTCAACCTCTCTATCAAGGGAATAGTCAATCTAACGTAATCAATCCTTTAATTATTATCGAAGTTCTCTCCAATTCTACCCAAGCTTATGATCGAGGGGATAAGTTTAAATTCTATCGTTCCTTGCCAACTTTTCAAGAATATATTCTGATCGAACAATCTAGTTATAGTGTGGAACGTTACTATAAACAAAAGGATGATCAATGGTTAATTGATTTCGTCATGGGGGAAAATGCGGTTTTACAATTGGTGTCGGTGGATTGGCAGATTTCTTTGCAAGATTTATATCAAAGAGTCAATTTCGACCTAGCAGAAACCTAAAATTAAAAGAAAGGTGAAAAAGAGTCGCTGTCAAGAGAATCATTATCTCAAAACGGACTACTATTGTTAAATCTATGGAAGCTCTAGATTTTTCCGATCAACTACAATGGACTGCAGAAGCAAAAGCAAAACTGAAAAATATTCCCTATTTTGTCCGTTCCCAAGCGCGTCAAAGGATTTCTGAGATATTGAAAATACACTTTTTCGAGCAAGTCAATTGATAACCTTGCTCAAGGATAACTTTATCTCTTTTTAGGGAAATGCTGTATCCTAGAAAATAGAATAGGAAGGAGAGTCAAAAATGTTAACCACTACCGAAACTAAATATTATACTCCCGAAGAATATCTCGCTCTGGAGGAAACGTCCGAAGATAAAAATGAATATCGTCAAGGAGAAATTATCCCAATGGTAGGAGCTACCACTAATCACAATCAGATTGCTGGAAACTTCTATCGAAGATTTCCTCTGACTATCAATAATCAAGATTATTATACCTACATGGAAACGGTGCGTTTATGGCTGTCAGATTATAGCATTTACACCTATCCCGATGTGATGGTGATTAAAGGTCAACCTCTCTATCAAGGGAATAGTCAATCTAACGTGATCAATCCTTTAATTATTGTCGAAGTTCTCTCTAATTCTACCCAATCTTATGACCGAGGGGATAAGTTTAAATTCTATCGTTCCTTGCCAACTTTTCAGGAATATATTCTGATTGAACAATCTAGTTATAGTGTGGAACGTTACTATAAACAAAAGGATGATCAATGGTTAATTGATTTCGTCATGGGGGAAAATGCGGTTTTACAATTGGTGTCGGTGGATTGGCAGATTTCTTTGCAAGATTTATATCAAAGAGTAAATTTTGACCTAGCAGAAACCTAAAATTAAAAGAAAGGTGAAAAAGACTCGCTGTTAAGAAAATCGTTATCTCAAAATAGCTCATCTTTTTTGGTATAATAGACGGACTACTATATGTTAAATCTATGGACGCTCTAGATTTTTCCGATCAACTACAATGGACTGCAGAAGCAAAAGCAAAACTGAAAAATATTCCCTATTTTGTTCGTTCCCAAGCGCGTCAAAGGATAGAAGAATTAGCTCGTCATGCCGGTTCCGATCGAGTTACCGTGGAAATGGTAGAACAGGCTAGAATAGAATTCGGACAGTAGATTTTTAGCCGCCAATTTGGGACATAGTACGGGTATAAATGCCGCTTGATGTGCCGGAATCACGCAGTTTAAAGTTTATTTCTGCCTTCAGTTCTATTAATTCCCGCACTCTTTCCCTGATTTCTACCGGCGAAATTCCCTGACGGAGGGCAGTTTTTAGGTCAATTTGTCCGGTTTCGTTGAGGAGACAGGGACGCAACCAACCATCGGCCGAGAGACGTAGGCGGTTGCAGCGATCGCAAAAACATTCCGACATCTGACTAATAAAGCCGATTGTACCCTTAGCCCCTGGAATTTGAAAAACATCGGCTGGACCATTTCCCCGCACTTGACCCTCATTTAAGCCCCATTTTGCCCGAATTCGCCCCCTTAATTCCTCGCTCGCAATCCAAGCTTTTTCTTGAAATAAATCACCGTTACCGATGGGCATAAACTCGATAAAACGGACGTGCCAACGCTTCTCGATGGTCAAAGCCGCTAAATCTTCCACTTCTGCCTCATTTATCCCCGGAATTACCACCACATTCAATTTTAAGGGGTCAAAACCCACTCTCTGGGCTGCTTGAATACCTGCCCAAGTTTTTTGCCAACGACTCCGGCCGCGATTACCGATAATTTTATCGAAAGTGTCGGGGTCGAGGGAGTCTAAACTGATATTAATCCGTCTTAGTCCAGCGTCATACAACATTTCGGCTAAATTGTCAAGTAAATAGCCGTTAGTGGTCAAGGCTAAATCGCTAGTAGCAGATAAAGATGCGATATCGCGCACAATCTCCACTACTTCGGGATGTAAGAGAGGTTCCCCACCAGTAAGGCGAAATTTGCGGAAACCAAGGGGAATAAAGACATTTTTGACTAAAGTAAGAATTTCCTCCCGGGTGAGTAAGTCTTGCGGTCGAACATAGGCCAATTCTGCATCTTCAGGCAGACAATACTGACAGCGAAAGTTACAGCGATCGATTAAACTAATCCTGAGATAGTCAATTTGGTTCATGTTCACGGGGAAATACTGTTATAAAACTTCATGAATTTATCATAACAATTCTGGCTCGATCGATATCTAGACATCGGGACAAGTTTCCAGAAAACCACGGTAACATCTAGATATTAGTCTATGATGACAATAGATTTGCTCAATGGCAAGGGCAAATAACGATTGGGAAATTTGATAATTTTTCTTGATTGTACTTAACCAAAAATGTCAGCTAACACCAGAAAGAAATATTAAACAATCCTCTAGATATGGACAAACAGAATACTATCTAAATTGAGCGAGCCAATAATGCTATGATCAAAAATTAATTATCTTGAGATGGTAATTTCTGTGATGTTACCTTTTTTACTACCCATTGCCCAAACTCCTCCTATTGTAGAAATAATTCGACCGGTGCAGGTGCGTCCTTTACCGAATCAACTAGATCAAGTTCCCGTTTTTAATAGTAATAGTCCCGAATTATTGTTAGGAGAAGGGATTTTGCTTTCGACTTTTCCCCCTCAAGAGAAAAGTTTTCCCTCGGCCCATTTAAATTATGCTTTTCAGGGACGCTTTGATATTTTTGCCCACCATGTAGCGAGGGGGAGTTTTCCCGATAATTTACGCACCCTTTATTTGGGGATATTACTCCACAATCCCAGTCCTAATCCCGTGACCGTTAAAATTCTGCAAGGAGCTAGTTATTTGAGTCAACCCGATGCAGCTTTTATCGATTTACCCGCACAAGTGGAAAATAATCAGGGGACGGTTTTTGCCGGGCCGGGAAGTCGGGTAATGGGGGATATTTTAATGGGGCAGCGTCAGGATATTTTTCCCGATAGGATTATTATTCCCCCTGGGGAGAGTTTTATGGTCTTAAATGCGGCGATTCCCGTGCGCGATTTGACTCCCCCTTTAAACGGTAGGTCCACTTATCTCCGTCTGGAAAGTGACGGTCTTCTCTACGCTGCTAGTTTAGCTCTTTATGCACCCCTAGACGAAAATGGGCAGGAAAGACCCCCAAATCTGACAGAGTGGCAAAATTTGCTAGAAAAAGGCGATTTATCGACTCCGCGGGATCGAGCGCCCACTCCTCCCCATAGTCAAGGACAGATAATTTATGGACGGGTAGCGGGGGTGTCCCAAGGTTCAGCTTGGCCAGCCCGATTGGTCGATCGAGCTTTTTTATGGTTAAATATTCCTGATTCTGGTCAATCTATAGCCTATGGGATTAGCACCCTACCCGGGGGCAAATTGGGAACGGAACAAAATCAAAGTGCTAGTATGTTAGTTCGCTATCCCGATACGGCCTATCAAGCTCATGGTAATTACGGTGTGGAATATCGGTTAAGTTTACCTCTATTTAATCGAAGTGATGAGGCGAAAACGGTGACTATTGCGCTAGAAACACCGATTAAAGAGGATGTTATTGGGCAGGGTTTGCGTTTTCTCGATCCGGCTGCCCCACAAGTGTTTTTTCGGGGAACAGTAGCCGTCAATTATAGCGATGACCAAGGACAGGTACAAAGCAGATTTTTCCATCTCGTCCAAAGACGCGGACAAGAGGGGCAATCTTTAGTGACTCTGACTATTCCTCCGGGGGATTGGCGTGTAGTACAGGTAAATTTTTTATATCCACCAGATGCGACCCCTCCACAGGTTTTAACGATTAAGACCGAGTAGAACAAATTTAAAATTGTCCGTTAACGATCGCAATATTCCATTGACCGTCTTGGTTGGTTTCAAAGGCAATTTGGCGACCATCACCGCTAATGGTGGGATTGCGGACGCTTCCCCGCAGGTTAGCGGTTAATAGGGTTGCACGGGACTGGGAACGATCATAAACCATGACATCACTTTTACCGCGTTCGCTGGAGATATAGGCAATTAAACGACCGTCAGCATTCAGAGATGGCTGATCTTGGCTAGAATCGCCACGATTTAGGTTAGGAAGATTAACTAAGCGCTTTTCTTGCAGATCGAATAGATATATACTACGACGACCGGAGCGATCGGAAGCGAAGGCTAAATAGCGACCATCAGCACTATAACTGGGGAATTGATCGGGAGCAAAACTATTTAAACCACTGGCGGGAACTTGGGGAGTGATCAAGAGAGGGGAATTACAGCCACTTATCCCCGATAACAGCCCAAAAGAGGCCAAAAATCGCCCCAGCCAGACAAAAAAAATTTTTTCTTTCATCTTGACTTTTGACCCCAAATGTGCTAGTAACTTTCTTCCTTGCCGACGGTTTTGAGGGTAAGTAGTTGATTGCCTTGACTGAGACTATCGGCGATCGCTTCTCGAATCGGTAGGTCAATACTGGTTTCAGCGAGGATTTCTTGGGCTTTTTGCCGCAAATCTGCCCCGGTATCGGCATCTACTTGGTCTAGATCGAGTAATTCCTGCGATAGCTGTTCGATCGAATTCGGGTTAGTCATAGCTCAGGCTCCCAACAAGCTTAATTACACTTTTATTGTATTGTAAAGAATAAGGCTTCTGTTTGTTTTTGATTTTTCTCAGCGATTAAGGGATTTTGACAAGCAATTAACCTTTCTGATGGATAATCTTCACTCTCAAATTCCACTAAGTTCACTCGATCGAATAATACTAATTGAATCACTATACACGGCCGCCATTTTAGCCTAAACTTCCCCCATTTGTCTATTTAAGGAATATTACAATAAACACGGGGTATATAAAGAAAAGTTAATGGGTTTATCCATTGATGGATAAGGGTTTTCGGCTATTGTAGTAGATATGTATGGGGTGGGAAGTTCAGCAATACTACCCAATCAGCACCCTCAAGTCTGGCGGTTTAGTGGAAGAGCAGTTTATTGTCCGCATGGCAAGAGGAAAGGCTAGAATTAGAGAAGATTTTAGACTTTAATAGCAATTACATTTTCTAAGTAGTACGGCTATGAGCATCAGCGATCCCACTAGCCAAAAAGCCTCGTTAACTCAGCTAAATCGCGCTCTCCGGCACTTTACCGACCGACACGAGTTAACCTTGCGATTTGCAGAATATCTCAACGATGACGAGCTTGACCCCCATAAAATCCTATTCTTCTATGGGGATGGTGGCAATGGCAAGTCGCTGCTGCTGAAATTCTTATTGGAAAATTGTTGCAAGCGCTTTCCTTTAGAAACTTGGACAGAACTTAAAACCAAAACCCATCCTGAAATTGTTGAGTTTATTAAGACAATTACTGACTGGGAAAGTGACTTTCAATTTGTGCCAGCCACACTGTTGGATTTTGAATCCCCAGCCAGGTCATCGCGACCAGAACAACCTCAAGAAGCCTTTGACGGGCTACTGATTTTGCATAATCAGTTAATAACCAATGCTGTTCGCTTGGGATATAAACTCTCTTTTCCGCTCTATGAATTTTCTTGCATCTGGCATTTAAAACAGACAGGAAAACTCACGAATGAAACTGATATAACTAAGTGGTTTCCTTCACAAGAGTTATTTGTAGTTGGTGGGATTATTAACACAATTAAAACGATCGCTCAGGAGAACAAAGACTTGGCGGCCATACTAGGCTTGCCCGGTACCTTAGCGACACTAACAGCCAGCACGTTGAATCTCATAGCAAAACATTTGGGTAAGGACTTGAATCGTTACCTAAATGGTCGAGGACTCCAGAAAAAAGATTTTCAACGGATCACCGAGTTAGACCCCGATACGGAATTGATTGTTGCTTTACCTAACTTTTTTGCGGAAGATCTCAAGGTCGCCATGCAAAGAGAGGGCGCTCCTGAAAAACTGGTGCTGTTTTTCGACACCCACGAAGCCTTTTGGGGAGAAGGGCGCAATCAAGGAAGTGCCAGATTTTTCAAGCAGGATGAATGGCTGCGGTGTCTGTTGTCGCAGTTGTTGGAGTTGCCCCAAATTGTCATCGTCATGGCAGGACGGGAAATTCCCCAGTGGCATCGAGCCAGCTATTGTTCAATTACAGCGGACAAGTTAGAGTGCAGGCAAGTGTTCAACTTTCAAGTAACCGATGCCCTCGACTACCTACAAAGAGTAGGAATTGAGGATACCCAAGTGCAGCAGAGCTTGATTGCCTATAGTAGTTTTGATGGCGATTCCGTTCATCCTCTCTTGCTGGGGCTATGCGCGGATTTAGTCAGGATGGCGCCAGAAAAAAAAGAAGCCTTTACCGCCGCCGACTTTCAATCCGTTTCCGAGACAGGAGAGGGATTTAATCGGAAATTAGGGATTTTGGTAGAAAGACTCCTGAAATACACGGACAGGGTGTTGGAAGATGCGGTTTATGTCTTGAGTGCCTGTCGAGCCTTTAATGAAGACCTTTACTTTCATCTGGGCGAATCCTTGAAATGCAATCCCTCCCATGCTGCCTTTGACTCGCTCCTCAGTTTTTCCTTCGTCTGGCAGGCAGAGCAACAAGGTGAAGGGTGGTATCGTCTTCATCCCTTCATCCGTCGTTTCAACCACGAGCAGAAGCGGGAGCGAACCCAGGCTGCCCATCAGGTCTTGGAGCGGTACTATCGAGAAAGGGGCAATCTGGCTGAAGCTCTCTATCATGCTTACTGGCAAGAACCTCTGAGAGCAAAAGAGGAGTGGATCGAAGTTTTTGGAAAAGCCAACCAACAGGAGGACAATGAACTATGTCAGGCACTAGCGGAAATCAAGAAAGAAATTCCTTTCTAGACGGTCAAATTGCCCAATTAATCGGGGATTATCTAACTCGCTTGCAGCGATATGAGGAAGCTAGGGAGGAATACCAAGAAGCTAGTGAAGGGTATGAAAATATCTCTCCCGCTTCCCCGGACTTTGAGACAGCCCAAAATAACCAAAAAGTAGTTCTGGGAAAACTTAATCGCTTACCAGAGCGGCAGAAATCCAGTCAAGACTACCGTTTAGAAAAGCTCTTTGCTGTTGAAAAGGAACAATCTCGTTCAGTTTCCTTAAAAAGCCGAGTCAATTTGAGCCAATGGTTACAAAATGTTTTTGAGGAAAGCTGGCAGACGATTGAACAGCTTTTTGCACCTGGAGAACCCTGTTTTGCCTATGCTTATGCCTTACGCGAGCGCGGGGCTGATTTTATGGATTCCAAGACGGTTCGCGATTTAATTGAGACGATTTATACCAGTCAGGAGGAGCATCGCCGCAGACAAGCAGCACTGCGCTTGGGAGAGATGGGAACTGCATCTTCTGAGGTATTGGCGGCTCTGACTCACTTGCTGGGGGTAACTCAGGATGAAGAAACCCGTTGGAGTGCGGCAGAGAGTTTATGGCGGCTCGCTCCGCATAACTTGGCAGGTGGGTTGAGGAGAGTTAAAGATTTAGGAATGCTGATCGGGGAACACCCAGTGACTCTAATGGTGGCTGTCTTGCCTAAAACTGACCAAATGATAGCGGTTCTCCTCAGGGTCTATCCGATGCGAAACCAGAAATATTTGCCTGCCCACTTACAATTAGTGGTGCTGGATGAGGCTGGGAAAACCTTTTTGGAAACTGAGGCAAGAGAACTGGACAATTACATCCAACTCAAGTTTAGTGGTTCACCGGGAGAACAGTTCAGTGTCAGGGTGGGACTGGGAGAGGCAAATATTACCGAAGATTTTACCCTCTAGCAGAACTTTCCCCCTGAGAAATTGCTAGGAACTAAAGTACAAGTAAACGGAGAAAGTTTAATCATGAAAACCGCACTAACCGAATACAAGCATATTCAAATAGACGAACGCGGGATACCAATCATTGCAAGCTCGACAATGAAGGTGATTGATCTGGTGATGGCTCAGATGGCTTACGGTTGGACTCCTGAAGAAATTCAAATCAACCATCGCCATTTGAGTATGAGTCAGATTCACTCAGCCTTCGCCTACTATTGGGATCATAAAGAAGAATTGGACGGGGCGATCGCTGCCGATCTGGAATATGCCCAAAAAATGCGGCACTCAGCGATCGAGTCGCCTTTTGTGGCCAGACTTAAAACACAAGGAATTCTCAAGTGAGCCTCAAACTTTATTACGACAGGTGGTAGCGATGGCTAAGTTAGTGACTGTTAAATTGGGAGAAGGCAACTGGGAACAGGGATTTCCCGTTATCCTGCAAATTGCTGAGGAAGGCTCCCCTCCTTCGATCGAAGTTACAGGTAGATTGCCAAGCGCTCCGGAAATTCCCCAAAACTATGACCAATGGCAGTCTAGTTATAGACATTTGCCTGTTGTTGTCAGGCTAACAGCACCTGCTACCCAAATTACCAATGTTTCCACTACTGCCGACTGTCGCCAGACCCTTCAAACTTTGCAAGATAGCCTCAAACGCTGGCTGAACTCCGAGTCGTTTCGTCCAGTGAGAGAGCGTCTGTTAGAGAATTTGAACCGTTCCGAACCCATTCGCTTCATCATTCAAGCTGGGGATGGCTATTTGCGGCGGCTACCTTGGAATTTGATTGAGTTCTTTGACCATTATCCCAAGTCAGAGGTTGCGATCGCCGCTCCTGTCTTTGAAAAAATTGTTAGCCCACCTTCCCCCACCAAAAGGCTGAGAATCTTGGCAATTTTAGGCAATAGCGAGGGCATTGACGTGACGGCAGATAGACGCTTCTTGGAGAATTTGCCAGGGGCTGAGACGGTTTTTTTGGTAGAACCGCCTCGACAAAAGATTAGCGAACAACTTTGGGAACAACACTGGGACATCCTTTTTTTTGCCGGACACAGCCATACGGAAGGGGAAGTGGGGCGCATTTATATTAATCAAAGGGAAAGTTTGACTATCGGTGAGTTAAAACATGGTTTGAGGACAGCGATCGAAGGGGGGTTACAGTTAGCCATTTTTAACTCTTGTGATGGGTTAGGGTTGGCCAAGGAATTGGAGAATTTGCAAATTCCTCAAGCGATCGTCATGCGAGAACCTGTACCCGATAAGGTGGCACAGGAGTTTTTAAAGCATTTTCTCAAGGCATTTTCTAGGGGTAAATCTTTGTATTTGTCGGTGCGGACGGCGAGAGAACGTCTAGCTGAAGAAGGATTAGATACGGAACTGCCGGGGGTGATGGGGCTGCCCGTTATTTGTCAAAATCCTGCTGCCGTTCCTATAATTTGGCAAACTCAGAAGAGGCTGCCTATCCGTTTTTGGATAGCACTTCCCTTTGTTTTTGCCGCTTCGATGGCACTGGTGTTTATTATACCTAGCATTATCTCAATGTCAAATCACAATGAAAATTCACCTCCAAATCGACCGCCAGAAATTGAAACCTATCAATTCCACAAGTACGGAATTTCAATAAAATATCCCCGTAACTGGCAATTACAAGAGGGAAAAGGCGACCTAGAAGGATCAGGAATTTTTGTCAAATTTTCACCAGATAAAAACGATTTATCCTCTTTTCCTCCTCGCCTTACTATTAGCCTAGACGAATATTTGATTGGTCCACCTATGTTAGACGATTATGTGAATGACACTATCTCTAAAATAATAAATCAACAAAACTCCAGCATTATTCTTAGGTCTGAGCAGACGACCTTAGCGAATAATCAAGCTCATCTCATTGAGTATACTTGGCAAGATGATCTAGGTTTTCAGTTGAAATCTTTACAGTTCTTAATGATAAAAGGAGAAAAAATTTACAGAATCACCTACACGGCGGAAAATAAAGAATTTCCTGAGTTTTTGCCGCTTGTAACAAAGGTTATGATTAATTCATTCCAAGTTGAACTGAATCCAAATCTCTAGCAAAATATGAGGAGAAAAATCAATTTTGATAACAGGTCTACAGATTGAGAGAGAAATTTATACTCTTCCACCTAGAAGCTCATTAATTCTGTCAATCGCATCTTGGTAATCTTCTTTTCTATTTTGTTGTTTATAAAGTTCTGCTGCTTTTTTAAAATCTTCTAAGGCTTTTGGTTTTTCTCCGAGATCTCTATATGAAAGCCCGCGGTTGTAGTAAGCATTCGCCCAATCGGGAACCAGACGAATAACCTGAGTATAATCATTAATTGCTCCCCGATTATCTCCCAACTCACGATGAATCAAACCTCGCTCAAAGTACGCAATGCGATATTGAGGATCGTTGAGAATTGCTTGATTATAATCCTTGAGTGCTTCCTGATAAGCTTTAAACCGATTAGAATGAATCCAACCCCGAAGAAAATAGGCACGAGCATCTTTGGGGTTGAGGCTAATAGCTTGGTTCAGATCTTTAATAGCTTCTTGGTGTTCCCCTAATTCATCTCTAGCATCTGCCCGTTCTCTGTAGGCAGCTGCATATTTTGGGTTGCGCTTAATTGCTTCATTGTAATCGGATATTGACCCTTTATAATCTTTTAAGTAATAGCGGGCGTTTCCTCTGCCGAAATAGATACTCGCAGATCTAGGGACAGCAATATTCTCCTTAGTTAGAGTAACATCAAAATCTCCTCTATCTTTGCGTCTAAGCTTCAAGGTGACTTGAGTAACCGACTCACTGCTCATTTGATTAACAGTTAGTTCAACTAAATCTTCCGCACTTTTGTTCAGTGTTGATTTACCATTAATAGCTATAATTAAATCATCTAGAATCAAGCCTTGTTTGAAAGCAGGAGAGTTTTCAAAAATCTTGGTAATAATTAGCCCTTGACCAGATTCATGTCTCCGATATTGAAAACCCAAGCCAGAGTATTCTAAGAAGTTAAGGGCTTGAGTATAATCAGAGATCGCTCCTTGGTAGTCTTTTAAAGAATAGCGGGCATCGCCACGATTTTCGTAAGCCAGAAAAACATCAGGGTCGAGGCGAATTGCCTCAGTGTAATCCAAGATTGCTTTCTGATATTCCCCGAGTTCTGCATAGACAGTTCCTCGGTTGTTATAAGCTCCGCTGTATTCTGGATCGAGACGGATCGCATGGCTATAATCTTCGAGCGCACCTTGGTTATCTTCACTATAATCACGAGCTAAACCACGCCAAAAATAAGCTCTGGAGTTGTTCGGGTTCAGCTTGATAACTTCAGTCATATCCGCAATGGCTGCTTGATATTTGTTTTGCTCGATATATGCGATGCCTCTTTGTAAATAAGCATCAACATTGTTAGGTGAAATTTGCAAAACGCGATTGTAAGCTGCAATCGCTTCTTCATAGTTACCGCTATTGGCCTTAGATATTCCTAGAGTTAGTAAGTCTTCTGCAGTAGGCTGAAGAGCTACCGCAGGTGGCGATAGTACTGGATTATTCCGAGCCGCCAAAAAAGTTTTGATAGGAATTGCCAACCTCAAAGCTCTATCATCTGGTGACTCACGTAGCCCATTAATACCAATTAGAAAACCCTTTTCATCTAACAACGGACCCCCTGACATCCCAACAAAGATAGTATTATTAACAACTAAAGCATAACCTCCACCTTCTGGCGTAGAGCGTCGTTCTATAAAAGAGCCAACATTAAAACTGTATTCACGTTTTTCGGTTTTTGGTTGTTTAGCCGTCCAACCCGAAGCGTAAACTATTGCAGAACCTATGATTTTGTCAGAATCGCCTAACTTAGCAATTCTATAATTTTTATTACTCTCAAACTCCACTACTGCTAAGTCTAGCCCTGGTATTTCTTTTCTATTATAAATAGGATAACGATTTCCATCTGAGGTTTGAATTTCATATTGTCCTGCTTGAAATTCATTACTTTTGTCGTTATAGAAAACATGACGACAAGTTAAGACAAAATATTTGTTACCTTGTCGGTCAAAAATCACCCCAGAGCCAGTTCCTGCACCGTCAATTTTTACCGTAATTTCTTCAGCAATAACTTGAATCTCTTGAAGTGTCAACGCTATAGCAAGCTGAGGTTGCACTAGACAAACCACTGCCCCAATTAGTGCGACTGGAATTTGATAGGAAAATTTCATCATTATCATATTTCTTTTGAAGAATTACTACTGCTTGTGGGTTCTGAGTGCTGGAAGTCCTAACTGTTTGAAGGTTTCAATGGGGATTCCCCAACTATATTGGCTCATTTTCTTATGTTGATCTGGTGTTGCTTCAGAATTATCTGTAAATTCATAGGGAATATCCCAGAGAGGTTCTGCGTGCATTCCATTAATAGCAATAACTTCACCCCGATGATTGAATAGTGGCCCCCCGCTCATTCCTTTTTCAATTACATTAGTATAGCCAATTTGATAGCCACCTTTTAAGGGCTTACTTAGTATCTGCGTGACTTTCCCGCTGGTAAAAACAAAGCCAGTATTATAGTCTGTAATGGACGGTGAGATTGGCCTTGTAGATGATTCTACTGACAAGGGAAACCCTGCAGCAAACACCTCTTCTCCCACTATCGCAGGATCACCAAAAGACGCTACTTTATATACAACCTTAAAGCTACGAAACTGCAACAAAGCCAAATCATTACCCTTAAATGATACAGACTGGAATAAATTAGCTAAATAAACATGGCCATCTGAAGTCTGAATATGATATGGGGGAGTACCAGATCTCAGGACATGGGCATTAGTCAGAACTGTATAAACTGTTCCCTGCCGGTTTACTAGGAATCCCGACCCTATGACTTCTCTTGAGAGAATTCTGACTGTGATAGACTGAGCCTGTTTTGGCAATTGCTCCGATATTAAAGATAGCCCAGCCGCTTGCCAAGATAAACCCAAAAGAGAAATCTTTGAGTCTCTACTTGGAATAGACACCCCACCATTGAGCAACCCAAAAGGAATGAAGATCGATGAACTCCCCATACAAGCAACTACTATTACTGTCCACCACCGCATATTAGTTTGTTTTGTAATTCACTCACTGATCCCACAGGTCTGAATTTTGATCAAATGGCGAGGAAGAATTTGAAGGATTCACCCCTCCCAACAAACTGTTTACATCTAGGTAGAATTCGCCATTGACTTCGGAAATTTCGCTACCCCCACTTAGAAGGACGGGTTTACCTGAAGCAAGTCTGGCATTATCTTTGATCTGTTCTAAAATAATCTCAGGATTTGTCCCGCGTTTGAAAGTCACTAGCACTCCGTCTTTAAGACAAGGGCCGCCTTTAAAAGTGGCAACGCACAAGATAGGTTCCCCTCTGAGTGTTGACGCTTTAATAAACTTCAATGTACCATTGGAGTAAAATCTTTGGAATCTTTGAGATACAATTACACAACGCTGTTGAGGAGTATGAGGTGGAGGAAAAGAATCGTCTTGCCAACGAATTAGCTCAACATTACCCGCAAGTTCAGTGACAACAAAGGTTGCAGGTCCTCCTTCTCTGCTCATACTGCAAAAAAACTTCTGAGTTTGAGCAGAACTGGGCTGCCCACCAATAGCCAAAGCCCCAACAGCCAGCGTACTAGCCGCCATTAGTGAAGCGAACAAGTTAAGTTTCATAGAAACCTCCTTCTTAGTCTGTCCACAACTAGATTCTAGCTCAAAGTCTTTGCTGCGGGTGTTAGCCCAAGGACTTTTTTTGATAATTCTTTACATTTTTCCTGATTGACTTGATTGGGATTTTTTGGCTTTAACTAACGGCTCTTTTCGTTTCTGTGTGGAAGGAAGAAGAATAGGGATAATTTCTGACAGGGGGACAAGAAGGCTGAAATCGATATATCGTAAGCTTTTCATTGTTTTAGCTCGACAAAGTTTGCCGCACCATCTCTCACTTATTAATAATAATTCCTAGTAAGCTAGCCCCTATCCCTAGTTCTTTCGTTAGCTTTTTGCCTAGAATTGCTAGATCTATTTCTAGTGAGAGAAGCCATAAGCCTTTGTTGGCAAGGTTTCTAGCTCGCTTGTCCCCCTGTCAGGGATAATTTTCCAGAACTATAGTCTTCAAAGCCTTGCCTAGCAAGACTACTAGGAATGATCAGCACTGATTATCATACAAAGTCGAGAAGAGCCGCAAAAACTCGCATTGTGACCGTTTGAAGTATAGCAAATCCGTTTTTGATCGATAGTACGATTAACTCCCAATCCAACTTTCAAAACCCAGTTATCAATTGTTTCCCCCCTCTCCCCATCTCCTCTCTCCCCACTCCCTCAAAAAAAATTTTCCCAGAGATGCTTGACATAACCCTGATGATGAAGTTACAATTGGAATTGTCGCAAAAATGGGATTGTAGTTCAATTGGTTAGAGCACCGCCCTGTCACGGCGGAAGTTGCGGGTTCGAGCCCCGTCAATCCCGTAAAATCTAGATTAGAGTCGCTCAAGGCTGGTTATCCTGTGGGCAGTAGGATCGATGAAGACGTTCCCACTGCCTAGATTTGTTCTAATTTACCGATAAACCGGCATTAGCTTGAATATAATCGGGTAATTCAATCTTTACCGGTTGTACCCGCCAGATTTCCTCGCAGTATTCCCGAATCGATCGATCGCTAGAGAATTTCCCCATGCGGGCCACATTAAGAATTGCTAAACGACTCCAATGTTCTTGATCTTTATAGGCCCAACCGACTCCTTCCTGACAATCGATATAGGACTGATAATCGGCCAGTAACATATAGGGATCATTGTAGATAAGATTATCCACAAGCGGACGGAATAAACTACTATCACCCCGGCTAAAAAATCCCGAACCAATGAGGTCTAATACTGCCCGCAATTCTTCGTTATGGTAATAGTATTCTTGGGGATTATAACCGGCGGCTTTCTTAGCATAAACCTCCTCGGTTGTCAAGCCGAAAAGAAAGAAATTTTCCGCTCCCACCTCTTCACGAATTTCGATATTTGCCCCATCGAGAGTGCCGATAGTTAAGGACCCATTCATAGAGAATTTCATATTACCAGTTCCCGAAGCTTCTTTCCCGGCCGTGGAAATTTGTTCGGACAAGTCGGCAGCTGGATAAACCCGTTGACCGAAGGTGACATTATAATCGGGTAGGAAAACCACTTTTAACCGTCCTCCAATTGTCGGATCATTATCGATCACTTCTGCCACAGAATTAATCAATTTAATGATTAATTTCGCCATAAAATAACCCGGGGCTGCCTTACCACCGAAAATAAAGGTACGGGGGGTAATATCGAGATTGGGATTATTTTTGAGGCGATGATAGAGAGTGACGATATGTAAAACGTTGAGATGTTGCCGTTTATATTCGTGAATGCGTTTTACCTGCACATCAAAGAGGGTACTAGGATCAACTTTAATGCCGACTTTTTTAGCGATATAATTGGCTAAATCTGCCTTAATATCGTATTTAATTCGTCGCCAAGAGTCCCGAAATCCACCGTCATCCACATAGTTTTCTAAACCGCGTAAATCCTCCAGATGCTTAATCCAATTTTCGCCGATTTTTTCGGTAATCGCAAAAGTCAAGCGGGGATTACTAGAAACTATCCAGCGCCGGGGAGTAACTCCATTGGTTTTGTTGCTAAACTTTTCGGGAAAGAGTTCATAGAAATCGCGCAGAACATCTTTTTTCAGTAATTCTGTATGGAGGGCTGCCACCCCATTAATTGCCTGAGAACCCACACAGGCAAGGTGAGCCATACGGACGTATTTTTCGCCGCTTTCATCGATTATAGATAAACGGGACATTTTGCCGTCATCCTGGGGATAAATAATGCGAATTTTATCCAAGAAACGATGGTTAATTTCGTAGATAATTTCCATTAATCGCGGTAAAAGACGACCAAAAATACTCAAAGGCCATTTTTCTAAAGCTTCTGGCAAAAGAGTATGATTGGTATAGGCGAAGGTATTTTGAGTGATAAACCAAGCTTTATCCCAATCGAAATGATGCACGTCAATTAACAAGCGCATTAACTCGGCCACCCCAACGGAAGGATGAGTATCATTCAATTGTACCGACCATTTTTGATGAAAATTATCGAGACTGGGGTTCTCATGTAAGTGAATACGAATCATATCCTGTAGGGAACAGGAAACAAAGAAATATTGCTGTTCTAAACGTAGTTCTTTGCCTTGAATTGGTTCATCGTTAGGATAGAGAACTTTACTGATATTTTCCGAGTGAACTTTATTATCCACCGCACCATAATAATCGCCGCGATTAAAGCGTCCAAAATCAAAAGATTCACAAGCTTCTGACTTCCATAGACGCATGGTATTAGCGGTGTTAACTCGATAGCCGAGAATTGGGGTATCGTAGGGAATTCCTTTGACTACATAATCGGGAATCCAACGACTGCGATAATTACCATTTTCATCGGTATAGGATTCGGTATAACCGCCAAATTTTACCTCTACTCCCGCTTCCGGTCGGGCAATTTCCCAGGGATTTCCATACTGTAACCACTTATCGGTTATTTCCACCTGCCAACCGTCGTGAATTTCTTGATCAAAGATACCAAATTCGTAGCGAATACCGTAACCAATAGCTGGAATTTCTAGGGTAGAAAGGGAATCGAGATAACAGGCAGCTAAACGACCTAAACCACCATTTCCTAACCCTGGTTCTTCTTCTTGGGCAATTAATTCTTCTAGTTTTAATCCCGATTCGCTGACAGCTTTCTGGACCTGTTCGTAGATACCGAGATTAATTAAATTATTGGCCAAATGGGAACCGACTAAAAATTCGGCCGAGAGATAACAAACGGTTCTGACATCTTTTTTTAGATAGGTTTGTTGGGTGGTTAACCAACGCTGCAATAAACGATCGCGTATGGTATAAGCTAGGGCCATATAAAGATCGTTTTTGCTGGCTAATTCCGGTAATTTACCTTGAATATAGAGTAAATTATCCCTTAAAGCCCGTCGGATAGTTTCTGTGTCTAATCCTGTTCTGTCGTCTTCGATGATAATCGGACAAACAAAAGTTGACTCTGGAGATGGATTCATAGGAGCATTTTTACTGAAGATTTACTGCTCTTAGTCTAAGATAACCCGCCCTGAAATTGTATCAAGAAAAGCTTAAATCTTGACTAAGATTAAGGTATAGTAATGATGAAGTTAAGGTGATTAAATTTCAGTTACCGATAGGAAGCGAAAACAGGGGAAAGTTTGAGCAATGCGTGCTTTTGTGACGGGTGGAACAGGTTTTATCGGGGCGAATTTAGTGCGATTGCTTTTAGTCGAAGGCTACCAAGTGCGCGTCCTCGTCCGTCCCCACAGTAATCTCAGAAATTTGTGGGGTTTAGACGTGGAAATTGTCTGGGGTGATTTAAATGATGAGAACTTATTTAAATTAATGGTCGGATGCGAAGTTCTCTTTCATGTAGCGGCGCACTATTCTCTCTGGCAAAAGGATAGATATCAACTCTACCAAAACAATGTTTTAGGCACAAGAAATGTCCTGGAATCGGCGCATTTAGCGGGAATTACCAGAATAGTTTATACCAGTTCCGTGGCCGCTATTGGAGTGGGTAAAAAGGGTGAAAGTGTCGATGAAACTTATCAAAGTCCCGCCCATCAATTAGTGGGTTATTATAAAAAATCGAAGTATTGGGCAGAACAGGAGGCATTCAAAGCAGTACAAAGAGGACAGGATATCGTTATAGTTAATCCTAGTACGCCCATAGGAGCATTTGATATCAAGCCTACACCCACCAGCGACATTATTCTCCGTTTTTTGCGGCGAAAAATGCCCGCTTATGTGAATACGGGATTAAATCTAATTGATGTGCGCGATGTGGCCTGGGGACATTTATTAGCTTTAGAAAAGGGCAGAACTGGCGAAAGATATATTTTAGGTCATCAAAACACTTCTTTAAAAACTTTGTTGACAGAATTAGCCGAAATTACCAGCATAAATGCCCCGAAAATTGTTTTACCTTTTTGGATTCCTTTACTAATATCTTGGTTAGATGAAAAAGTTCTTCCTGTCCTCGGAAAATCCCCCTCTATACCCCTTGATGGCGTGAAAATGTCAAAACAGTCCATGTACTACGATTCCTCGAAGGCAGTGCAAGAACTAGGCTTACCCCAATCGCCGATTAGACAAGCTTTAGCTGATGCCGTCAATTGGTTTCAAACCAATGGAGACATTACTTATTAACACTGAGTAGGAAAGGAAAAAGATGGTCTCAATTGTGCTTAGATATTTATCTATTTTTGCGCCCTTAATAATTCATCTAGGAAAACCTGTTCTTGCTAAAATAACTCCAATTTTAAGCGCAATCATCCCCCCAAGAACACTGCCCAACCAGTAAATTAAACTGAAAGTCACGTTTCCCTGCTCTAAAAACTTGTTGACCTCCAAACTATAGGTGGAAAAAGTTGTATAGGAACCACAAAAACCCGTGGCAATCATCAATCCTAATTCTGGGGCAATTATGCGAATATTTTCCTTAACCATAGTAAAAATATAGGCAATAATTAAACAACCAGAAATATTGACAAAAAATGTCCCCAAAAATCCCCATTCTTGACCGAAAATACTGTCAATTAATTCTCCGATATAAAAACGACTCAAAGCCCCAAAAATAGCTCCAATCGCCACGAATAAACTATAACGTCCCCTGAAAAAATTCATGCTGTCTCTCCTGCCCTTCAATAGTCAATAAATTGGAGAATTAAGTAGCTGATTATAATTAAATTAAAAATGGATTTTAGGTTCGATCCCCCCTTAATCCCCCCTTGATAAGGGGGGCATCTGATAGTTTTTAACGCCTACCTACTTAACCTAGAAAAAATTGGGCAATAGCTGCCCCGATTCTCACGGCAATCAATCCGAAAATTATACTAGCAACGGCAAAAAAAAGACTGAGAAAATTTTGCTGATTGCGCCAGAGGATCAAGATATCTAAACTATAGGTAGAAAAGGTGGTATAAGCTCCTAAAAATCCCGTTCTAACCATTAAATCTAGTGCGTGGGAATAAAAGGGAAAACTGGGTAAAATAGCCCAAAAAAAGCCGATAGCTAGACAGCCAGTTAAATTAATAATAAAGGTTCCATAGGGAAAGCGCAAGCCGAATTTTGCTTTTGTCCATTCGGTAATATAATAACGAGATAACGCCCCCGGAACCGCTCCGGCTACAATTGCGAAAACATCGTTCACATCTGACATTGTATCTAATTTTTTTGCTATCTTTGCCTAGGCTCTATGATAATTGATGCGGTTATCGATCGCATGGCCCATATTTTCAGGGGTGTTATTGTCGAGAACAACCCTCTGATTTTAAAATAGAGGTATGAAAATTCAACCGCGTAAACGTTTTGGACAACATTGGTTAAAAGATGAATCGATACTCGATCGCATCATCGGCGCTGCTAATTTACAATCAGAGGATCGGGTATTAGAAATCGGTCCTGGTACAGGCATTTTAACCCGTCGTCTTCTCGATGGCGCTCAATTGGTTGTCGCTGTAGAAATTGATCGAGATCTATGGACAATTTTAAACAAAAAATTTGGCCAACAAGATAACTTTCATCTCATCCCGGGCGACTTTCTTAGCCTTAAACCGGAGCAACTGCCGCCGGTTAATAAAGTAGTGGCTAATATTCCCTATAATATCACCGGTCCGATCCTCGAAAAGCTGCTCGGTTCGATCGCCCATCCCTTCACCCCCCCTTACCAGAGTATTACCCTTTTGGTCCAGAAAGAAGTCGCCGAAAGATTAGTCGCTGTCCCCTCCACCAAAGCTTACAGCGCTCTCAGCGTCCGCATTCAATACCTTGCCGATTGTCAATGGATTTGTGACGTACCCCGGCGGGCCTTTTCCCCCTCTCCCCGGGTGGATTCGGCGGTAATTCAGCTTTTACCCCGTGTTTTGCCGAATAATGTCAGTAATGCGGCCTTTTTGTCCACTTTAGTTAGCCTTGGTTTTGCCAACCGGCGCAAAATGTTACGCAATAATCTAAAAAATTGTCTAGATAGCGATCGATTAATCCAAATCCTGACACAATTAGAAATTAATCCCCTCGCTCGTGCCGAAGATCTCACTTTATCGCAATGGATTGACTTGGCGGAAAAATTAGGTCAATTGCCAAAATTTTAGATTTTTTTTCTTGACAAATGCACAGTTATACCCTTCTAGCCCCCGCTAAAATTAATTTATATCTAGAAATCGTTGGCGATCGCCCTGATGGTTTCCACGAGTTAGTCATGGTGATGCAGACGGTGGCATTATGCGATCGCATCACTCTCCGGCCGAACGGATTGCAGGAATTCCGTCTCTTTTGCCATCATCCCCTCGTCCCCCAAGATAGCAGTAATCTCGCCCATCGGGCCGCCACTTTAATGGCGAAGGAATTCCCCCGCCTCTTTGCCAATTACGGCGGCATCGATATCACCATCGAGAAACATATTCCCGTGGCTGCCGGTTTAGCGGGGGGTTCCACCAACGCAGCGGCGGTGTTAGTCGGTATCGATTTAATCTGGGAATTAGGCTTAACCCGTCCGGAATTAGAAACTTTAGCGGCAAGATTGGGGTCCGATACTTCCTTTTGTGTGACAGGAGGAACGGTTATCTGTACGGGAAGGGGAGAAATTCTCGATCCGATCGCTCCTTTAACCGGATTATGGGTGATTTTAGCCAAATACGATCATTTATCCGTTCCTACACCCTGGGCCTACCAAAGCTATCGGCAAAAATTTCAGGATACCTATCTGTCTTCTCCAGAGGACTTTCATCACCGTCGTCAGCAGGTGAGTTCCGGGGCTTTGGTACAAGCGATCGCCCATAAACAACCAGCCGCTATCGGCAAATTTATCCATAATGACCTCGAAAAGGTGGTTTTACCGGAATTTCCCCTCGTAGCCGAGTTAAGACAGGTTCTAGGGGATTTAGGCGGCTTGGGAACGATGATGTCAGGCTCTGGCCCAACGGTTTTTACTCTCTGTTCATCTCAGGAAGTGGCGGAAACTATCGTTAAAGAGGCCCGGGAAATTCTCGTCGCTCCCGATCTACAATTTTGGATAGCCCCAATCACCGATACAGGCATTCAAGTGACTTGAGAAAATTAAAATTGACCGCCTTTACCAAGATAACCAAACTCGCGGAATAATTGCCTCTCGATCGCTCATTTCTCGCCTTAAAATTTGCCAAACCTGCTGAAACCATTGTCGCACTTCACCGCTAGAATTACCCCGATAACGACACAAAAGACCATCTCCTAAAGTGTTAGTAACTCCCATCTCCCCTTCTAGGGAAAAATCTCTCACTTTCTCAATTAAATTTCTGCCCACCGGTTGACCGATATAAACTAAAGTACCGATCAGGGCGCTATCATTTAAACCAGAAAATCCCTCGATCATTTTACCACCCAACAGGAAGGATCGATCGAGCCATAAAGGTTGTCCTGAGCGCCAAATTTCCCAATTAGAATGCCATTCTCCCGCTAAAAATTTCTCGCCTCGCGCACTGCGACCAAAACGGGTAATTTCCCATCCCAACCAACTGCTATTTTCCCCTAAATCCACTCGTAAATGTTGGCGAAATGCTGCACCATTAAAGATAATTGTTTCTTGGGGTAGCCATTCTAAACCGGCATTGTCATCGATTTTAATCTCGATTAATTGCTGTGCCATCTGACCATTACTCTGGTAAACTTTTCCAGCAGAAGCAGTGGTAATCAGGGCATTAGTAGCGGCTTGGAGATGAATTTTTTGTTGAAGAACATCACCCCCAACTATTCCCCCCGCAGTGTGTAAAATCACCGTGTGACAAAGGTTTTTTCCCTCGGGATAAAAAGGTCTTTGTACTTTTAAAGGGGCGGTAGCATAGACGTGATTAATCTGGGTTGCGAGATTTTTTTGCTTGTAAATTAGTTCTAGGTTTCCCTGCCACATTATTGCTCCTCAGTCATGGTTTCTAGAAATTGCCGATAATTTTCAGGACTAAGATTAATTTTAACTTCTATTTGCTGTTCTTTATCCCTGATCAGTAAAATATATTCACTTTCCGCTTTTTTGCCGACTAGGAGAGGATTTTTTAGCTCGAATTTTTTATAAACTAGATGGGGTTTCGTCACCCGAATAACTAAACTAGCTTGGGATTGAGGATAAATGTCTAATTGCTCCCGTTCCCGATCTAAAATTAATTGTTTAGGTGTCATGCTTCTTTCGTCAGCAAAAGTAGATTTATGCCAATAGAGGGTAATCCCGCGAATTTGGGGCATTTGGAGGCTAAACTTTTCATCAAAACCTTGCTGCTCCCAATTAATATCTTCCAGAGAGCCAGTATCGGGAATTAAACGCTGTTGCCAGAAGACTTCCTTAAGATTTAAATCTTGCCACCATTGGCTAATAATTTGGAAATTCTCCAGATTATCGGGGTGGGGATTGGCACTTTGCCAGAGGAGAGGATTAAGCATTTTGGGGGAATTTTTGGGCTGGGAAAATCAGGTTAATAGTTTTCGCTGGAGTTAAGGGATCATTAATCTCAATTATCATCGATTCTCGAGCTGCCGATCGGGCCATGGTATTAACTCTCGATCGCATTTTTATTTTATCCTAAATTATCGGGGGAAAAACTGCTAAAAAATCCGATTTTGTCCCCCTGTGAGCTGCCTTGACGATCTTTTGATTCTGATTAAGAGGCTGTTTGGTTGACGGGAGGAGAGGAAAATTATTCCTGTGACATATAGTCCGTGGACTTATCGTCCACTAAAGACGATTATAGACTTTATGGAAAAATCAAAAGCAGTAATTTTAAGGGCATTGGGGTTAATGATCCGAGAGCATAGAGCAGCTTTAGGCATATCACAAGAAGAACTAGGGCTACGTTGCCATCTTGATCGTACCTATATATCTGGACTAGAGCGAGGAGTAAGAAATCCTTCTCTTACCGCTCTTGTCACTCTGGCGAAGGGCTTAAACATAACTGTATCCCAATTACTGGAAAATTTAGAGATAGAAATAGAGAAACCGGAATGAGTTCTGATTTAGTAGAAGCTATAAAAGCAAAGTTTAAACAGGGTTCATCACAGTACAAAGTCTTCGAGTTATTATCAGATCGAGCTTGGCATTGTCGTACCTGTGAAGGAAAAAAAATAGCATCGGAGCAATATGCTGGTGGCGGTGGTATCCAAGGATTAGAGCGCGGAAATAGGAGCGGTCGCCAGGGGCTAGTAATAGAAACAAAACGAGAATACTGTCCAATTTGTCAGAAAACAACAACTTGGGATCGATGGACTGGAGAGATGCGAGCGGCGAATGCCTCTGCCAACATACCGCCTCAATTAGTGGCTAGAATTTTGGAGTTTTATCGATATAAAGATGTGATTGAAAACAGAATCAGACAGTCACATGAACTGGTTATTGACCATCGTTTTCCTATGGAACGTTGGGGGATAAGTGAACCAAGTCATGATGTCAATATGAGTGTAGCTGAGATGAGAAACAAGTTTCAGCTTCTCAAAAAAGATAGTGCGGGAAATCATAATTTATTAAAGTCAAGAAGTTGTGAAAAATGTATTAAAACTGGTAAGCGAGGAACACCAATGGATATCAGATTTTGGTATTCCGGTGGAGAGAACTGGCCGGAAAATATTCCTCAATCTGGAGCAGAAGCAGAACAGGGCTGTGTAGGTTGCGGTTGGTATGATTTTGAAACATGGCGTAATTCTCTTAATATCAAATTGACTGAAGAGCGGTGATTTATCTTGCCACCTCTCCAATATTTTTATTACCTGTAGCTATTAGATTTAAGTAGGGAATAAGAGCATAGCCAATACACTCTGCCAAACGTGGAGGTACGGCGTTTCCAATTTGCCACATCGCTTTTTTCATTGTTCCTTCAAAAATAAAGGAATCGGGAAAAGTTTGTAATCTAGCCATTTCTCTGGCTGAAATAACCCGATTTAAATAGGGATGGATATGAGTACCGCCATGATTTTCTTTAATTGTCATACTTGGCTTACCCCGATACTGTCGTTTGAAGGCATCAACATAAGTTTCATATAAGGAACCCCCGGGAGGAACTTGAGCTATTCTGGCCATATATTCGGGGGAGTGACGAGTCCATTCGTGATTGATACTGGGAAGAGGTTCATAAGCAGGTAAATCGCAGATGGCGGCTTCAATCGGTTGGTATTTCTCCGGTACTAATTGAGGACTTGGATAAGGATTTGGCAGCCCAAATCTATTAGCTATGAAAATAGCTCTTGGTCTTATTTGAGGAACGCCATAGGCGGCAGATTCAAGAATTGCTATTGAAATATTTCTATAGCCAATACTTTGAAAAGCTTCCAGAATATTTTGCTTAATTTCTCCTTTTTTTATTGTTAGAATACCGGGTACATTCTCCATGACAACGTACCAAGGCTGTATTTCAGAAACAAGGCGGATAAATTCTTGAAACAGATGATTCCGTGGATCATTAGCATCTCGTTTTCCAGCAACGGAAAATCCTTGACATGGTGGTCCGCCCACCACAAGATGAATGAATGGATTGCCAATTTTGGCCAACCATTCTTGAGTATTAAAATCATGTATATCACCACAAAAATGATGACAATTGGGAAAATTCTTTTGATGGGTTGCTGAGGCGATCGGGCTAATTTCTGCACTGGCTACAGGGTTAAAACCTGCTTGCAATAAACCTTGGGTGATACCACCCGCACCGGAGAATAGATCGATAAAATTATAGCTATTGAGAGGCTGAAGCGGAACGTTAACATCGACCAGGACTTGATAGGGATCACGCTTTACCGTTGCTAGTTCGCGCTGAATTCTTTCGTAACGACCTAACTTGGCTTTTTTCTGTTTGCTTACCGCCTGACTTGGTTGATTATCTGGAAATAATGATAATTGCAAATCCATTACTTTAAGAACAAATGGCCTATATGACAATATTGTGACAGATAGTCCACAGAGTGTCAAGATCGGGCCGGAATGAGGGAAGAGACTTTCGGCAAAAGTTTGAGTGCCGCCTCAAACCCCAAAAAAGAGGGATTTTATGGTAAAATAGTCGTACAAATGGGCATATTCTGCACATCAAAAGGGCAAAAGCCCGATTTTTAGCGAATTTAATCACAAAAACGCTTTTTTTGCCTTGTTATTGGAGTTAACCCCCCTATGACCGCCGCCCAGGATCATGTCGTCCCCACAGACTTAAGCAATGAAATGTCCCGTTCCTACCTAGAATACGCCATGAGCGTCATCGTTGGGCGCGCCTTGCCCGACGCTAGGGACGGACTGAAACCCGTACACCGGCGCATTCTTTATGCGATGTACGAACTAGGATTAACCCCCGATCGCCCCTTCCGGAAATGCGCTAGAGTCGTCGGGGAAGTATTAGGAAAATACCACCCCCACGGGGATACTGCTGTTTACGATGCTCTCGTCCGCATGGCCCAGGATTTCTCCATGCGCGATCCCCTGATTAACGGTCATGGTAACTTCGGATCGATCGATAACGATCCCCCGGCAGCCATGCGTTATACCGAGTGTCGTCTGCACACCCTGGCCACCAACGCCCTACTACAGGATATCGAGTCAGAAACCGTCGATTTTGCCGATAACTTCGATGGTTCCCAACAGGAACCCGTGGTTTTACCCTCTAGAGTCCCGCAACTGCTAATTAATGGCTCATCGGGTATCGCCGTCGGTATGGCCACCAATATCCCCCCCCACAACCTGGCCGAGATTATCGATGGAACCGTTGCCCTCATCCATAACCCCGATCTCACCGATACGGAATTACAGCGTTATATCCCGGGGCCGGACTTTCCCACCGGGGGGCATATCCTCGGTAGAGACGGTATTCAGGAAGCTTACACCACCGGCCGCGGTTCCATTACCCTGCGGGGAGTCGCCTCCTTTGAAACCATCGAACAAAGGGGAAGACCCGATCGAGATGCTATTATCATCACCGAACTGCCCTATCAAACCAATAAAGCGGCATTAATCGAAAAAATCGCCGATTTGGTCAATGATCGCAAAATAGACGGTATTTCCGATGTGCGGGACGAAAGCGATCGCGACGGCATCCGGGTGGTGATCGAACTGAAACGGGATGCCTATCCCCGCGTCGTCCTCAACAATCTTTATAAACAAACGCCCCTCCAGTCGAATTTTGGGGCGAATATGTTGGCATTAGTCGATAACGAACCGAGATTACTGACTTTAAGAGAGTTTCTCCGCGTTTTCCTCGATTTTCGGGTAGAAGTGATCACCCGTCGTACCCGTTATGAACTCCGCAAGGCCGAGGAAAGGGATCATATCCTTCAGGGTTTACTAATTGCCCTCGCTAGTCTCGATGCAGTCATTGCCCTGATTCGCAGTGCTGCCGACACAGCTAGTGCAAAAGAGGGATTAGTGCAGAATTTTGGTCTTTCAGAGGTGCAAGCGGACGCAATCCTACAAATGCAGCTGCGACGGTTAACCGCCCTAGAATCGGAGAAAATTCAGCAAGAACACGGGGAATTACTGACAAAAATCGGCGATCTTCAGGATATTTTAGCCAAAAAAGAACGGATCGACAGCATTATCGAGGAAGAACTGCAACAGATCAAAACGATTCACGCTACCCCCCGTCGCAGTCATATTGAACAACGGGAAGGAGAAATCGCCGAAACTGACCTGATTGCCAACGAACAGGCCTTAATTCTCGTCACCGAACAGGGTTACATCAAAAGAATGCCCGTTAATACCTTTGAGTCCCAAAATCGGGCAACAAGGGGCAAAGCTGGCGCGAAAATGAAAGAAGACGACGGCATCGATCACTTTATCACCTGCCGCGATCACGATAGCGTTCTCTTTTTCACCGATCGCGGGGTTGTCTATAGTCTCAATGCCTATCATATCCCCACCGGTTCCCGTACCGCTCGCGGCGTTCCCATCGTGCAACTGTTAGAGATTCCCAAAGGGGAGAAAATCACCTCGGTGGTGGCAGTCAGCGAGTTCAGCGAGGATAATTACCTGATTATGCTCACACAAAAGGGATTTATCAAGAAAACCGCCCTCGCTGCCTTTAGTAATATTCGATCAAACGGTTTAATCGCCATTTCTCTCGAAGACGGTGATCAACTGCGTTGGGTTCGCTTGGCTAAAGAGGAAGATAGCGTCATTATCGGTTCTCGTCAGGGGATGGCAATTCATTTTAAGGCCGATAGTCAACAATTGCGCTCCCTGGGAAGGGCAACTAAGGGCGTAAAATCGATGAAATTGCGCTCAGGTGACGAATTAATTAGTATGGACATTCTGCCTAGTCAAATTGTCGCCCAAATCGCTGAATCTAACCAAGAAGAAACCGAGGACGAAAGCGAAGAAATTAACCCCGAAGTGGCTAATAATGGCCCCTGGGTGTTAGCAATTACCATGGCAGGACTAGGAAAACGGGTTCCCGTTACCCTCCTACGTCTGCAAAATCGGGCGGGATTAGGAGTCAGAGTGATTAAATTCCGCAAAAAGAACGATAAATTAGCGGCTCTGCACGTTGTTAACCCCCACGAGGAATTTATGATTATCACCGAACGGGGCATTATCATCCGTCAATCCGTCGATGCTATTACTCCTCAATCGCGATCGGCCGGAGGCATCCGGGTACAAAAACTCGATGAGGACGATGCGATCGCTGCGGTAGCCCTAGTTCCCCCTAGTGATGCGGAGGAATCTGAAGACATTTAGATTTGCCCGGAAGTGGGGAAGTGGAGTGTGGGGTGTGGGGTGTCGGGTGTCGGGTGTGGGGTGTCGGAAGAATAAATAGAAATAATCTCCTATCTCCTGTCTCCTATCTCCTATCTCCTGACTCCTATCTCCTGTCTCCTTTCCTGAGTATTTGGGATTAAAACTGGAAAAAGTGCATTAATTGGGAGATTTCCTGAGCGTCTAGGGATAAACGCCCTTTAAAATCCACAATATTCTTAAATAATCCCTTTTCTTCCCTGTTTTTAATAATGGCAGCTGCCAAATTATCGCTGATTAGGGGCAGGGTGGTTAACTGCTCGATCGAGGCAGTGTTAGGATTGATTTTAGGGGGTGCGAGGTGACTTTCGGGACTATAATAGGCAAATTCTAGAATCGGTTCCCAAACTTTCAATCTAGCCACAGGAACACTCAAAGCAGCCGCTAGATCTTCAAGACAAAGCAATTCTACCCCCATACCCAGCAATTCCACCAACATTCGCGCTTGATGGATGGATATCCCTGGCAATCGCAGCCAATCATCCACACCCGCTTGACTGACATTAATTTTAATGCCCAATTGTGCCGCCATAGCGATCTCATCAAGGGAACGGAAGCGATAATAGGGATCATTGCTAATTTTGGCTTTTAAAGGGTTAAAAGTGCGTCCTAACCAGTTTTGCGGTGTCATTATAGTAGTTGTCGCCGTTTTTCTTCAAATTCGTACTCAGAAATTAATCCTTCTTGCCGGAGGCGCTCTAATTCCCTTAAAGCTGCCCCGATCGCCTCTACTTGTTTAGGCTCTAAACTGGGGACAGTGGCAGCAGCGGTGGCAGTGGGAAAATAGTTAGCCAAAAATTGGTTATCTTGGATTAAATACCACACCGCATCGATCGCGCAAGCCACCCGGGGAATCGGAGTTTGCCAAAGGAGAAGATAGATAATTCCCCAGAGAGGTTGACCGAGATAGAATTTATGAATACCGGCGATAGGAAAGGGTAAAGCGAGAATACTACCGATAAAAGCCAGAAAAATCGCTAATTTACGGCTTTTGGGCTTACTTAATAATTTTTCCACCAGAAGCATGACACCTGTTCGAGATTGATTTTAGCCTGATCTGAACCTTCTATCCTAAAATACTCTTTGGTTCTAAGTAGGGAGACACAATTATTTGTAGGATGGGTTAGCGGTAGCGTAACATAATCTGGCGTTGGGTTTCATGCTTCAACCCAACCTACGTTCATCTTATATTTAATTCCACTCAGCCACTTAACATAGGGATAAGCAATGACTAGCAGAATCAAGGAAATCTTTCAAACAGGACAACCGGATCAATCCGTCACCGTGCAGGGTTGGGTGAGAACAAAACGAGAATTAAAAGAATTTACTTTCCTGGAAGTTAATGATGGCTCATCCCTGGCCAACTTACAAGTTATCCTCGAACCGACTTTACCCGATTATGATAATGTACTAAAAACAATTAGTACAGGAACAGCGATCGCTGTTTCGGGAAATTTGGTTCTTTCCCCGGGTAAAGGGCAAAATATCGAGTTAAAAGCGGCCGAAATCACCCTTTATGGTGACTGTCCTGCGGATTATCCCCTACAAAAGAAACGTCATTCCTTTGAATTTCTGAGAACTATTGCCCATCTGCGAGCAAGAACCAACACCCTAGGAGCAGTAATGCGGGTTAGAAACGCTTGCGCTACCGCTATCCACACTTTTTTCCAAGAAAAGGGCTTTATTTGGGTACATACTCCCATTATTACCGCTAACGACTGCGAAGGTGCGGGAGAATTATTTACAGTCACCAGTTTAGATTTAAAAAAACCCGCCAATTTTGCCGAGGATTTCTTCGGTAAACGGGCCTATTTAACCGTCAGTGGACAATTACAAGCGGAAGTAATGGCCATGGCTTTATCTAATGTTTACACTTTTGGCCCGACTTTTCGCGCCGAAAATTCTAATACTTCCCGTCATCTGGCCGAGTTTTGGATGGTGGAACCGGAAATGGCTTTTTGTGACTTGGAAGGAGATCAGGATTTAGCGGAAGCTTTTCTGAAATATATCTTTAAATTCGTCTTGGAAAATTGTCCCGAAGATTTGCAGTTTTTTAACGAACGTATCGATAAAACGGTGTTAAGTACGGCCGAAAATATCGTTAATAGTGAGTTTGGCCGGATTACCTACAGCGAAGCGATCGAGTTATTAGAAAAAGCCGATCGTCAGTTCGAGTTTCCGGTAGAATGGGGCGTAGATCTACAGTCAGAACACGAACGTTATCTAGCGGAGGAACTATTTAAAAAACCCGTGATTGTCACTAATTATCCCAAGACAATCAAAGCTTTTTATATGCGTCTAGATGACAGTAATAAAACCGTTTCCGCTATGGATATTTTAGCGCCCAAGATCGGCGAAATTATCGGCGGTTCCCAACGGGAAGAACGATTAGATGTATTAATCCAAAGAATGCAGGAACAGGGAATGAATCCCGATGATTTGTGGTGGTATTTAGACCTGCGTCGCTACGGTTCCGTTCCCCACGCCGGTTTTGGTTTAGGATTCGAGCGTCTGGTACAATTCATGACGGGAATGACCAATATTCGCGATGTGATTCCTTTCCCCCGCACCCCTTTAAGTGCCGACTTTTAGAATGATGTCTAGGATCGACGGGAGAAAAGTTGTAATCCTCCAGCTTTCAGCGCTAATTTGCTTGGTCTTTTGAGACTTGTACAACTTTATTGTACAAGTCCAAGCTCTTGAACTCCCCAAAAACCCCAAAATCTGAAGAGAGAGCAATGTAAATTTTTATTAAATTGTAGCTTTTAATACAGTTGTGGGGGGGGGTAGTGTGTATTGTCTTACTATCCGCCTTCTGTACTGGGTTAAGTTGTTGCTTCACCTAGCTGCGAGAGGGCAATCACACAGTTAGGCCTTTATGGGGCGGACTTTCGCTTTCGCCACAGCCCTTTTTTCAAAGATAGTGAGGTCATCAAATGTACATTCGACTCCCTTTAATTGCTTTAGATTCTAGTGAAGACGGCGTTAGTGTGGATTCCTACGGCCAAGGACAACTTACCGGTGTTACCTACACTGTTCCCGCACATGGTGATATCAACGTGGATTTTGAGCTTCACCTGCTATGCGTTACGCCAGCCGATATCACAAATCTCGATAATTTGGTGAAGTCACTTCTGGATGCATCAAAACAGGGTTCATATAGTGATTTAGCCAAAACAGACGTTAGTGGTGGTCTGAGTTTTTTTGATTTTCTTTCGGGTGGTGTTAAATCTTCATACAGCGAGACCAAACGCAATATGGAAAAGTGGGGGCTTAGCCCTAAAAACCAGGGTGTTATCATTCAGAAGATGATGGAAATTGCCATGACAACGAATGACTTTTCCTACAAGGGTGAAATAAAAAATACCGACTATGATTATTCTGTAACTGGTAATCTTTTTGGTATTGTCATGGATTGCACAATTAAACAAGGCTCCACAACGCATCAAATTCGCGCTTTGGCCCCTAAACCTCATCTACAAGATCCGAATAGTGGAGCAACACTACCGACTGTGGGAAAACTTTATTAGGTTCTTCGGTTTGGGCGTTGTCAGATCAGAATATGAAAGATGCAATGCAATCCTTGCTATCAAAGTAATTTCAGTTCCAAGCTGATTCGGAGCATCTTTCAATTTGACAACGCCTCGGTTTGTCTTATGCAATGGACGGGGTTACAAGGAATTAAACTCTTATAGAGAAAGACATTTGGCGATTTTTGTTAATTGTTTTCGATCTAGAGCGAACTAATCAATTAAATCTCTTGCCAGATAAGGATTTAGTCCATTTATGCCCCCCTATCGAACCATACCAAGTAACGAAGAACCATAGAAAATCCGCTTCAACAACTTCGAGACAGAGGTGAACGCAAAGACGAATCCGACAGACCGCGCCACAATAACTCAAGGAAGACGATAGTTCCTCTGAGAAGGGGTAAAGCAGCGGAAAACACCTGAGACTCCCTGCTCTGTCAACCCCTAAGCTAGGGAGAGAAATGTAAATATTTATTAAAATGTAGCTTTTGATACAGTTATGGGGGGGAGTGTGTATCCTTCTGCTATCTCCCTTTGGTCTTGGGTTGGGCTATCGCTTAACCCAAGCTGCGAGGGCGAACGTACTACGTTCTTTGTCTCCTTTCTCCTGTAACAGTTCTTAATGGGTTTGTCTGAGTTTAGCCTGATTGATAATGATAGCGAGCTTGTAAAAAATAAACCTTATTTCCTGTGACTTTATAAACCAAACGATGCTCTAAATCGATCCGTCGTGACCAAGTATCGGCAGCAATATACTTAAGAGGTTCGGGTTTACCCAATCCTGTAAACGGATCGCCATCCAAAATATCTGCCAATAAGTCTAAGATTTTATCGCCTTTTTTCGGTTCGTTCCGATACCACCAAGCTAAATCTGCTTTGAAATCAGGACTAAAAACGGGCAAATAACCATGAATAGAATTGTTTTGAGGTTTATCTGGCTTATTTTCTCTTTTAGGAGTCAATTCCTAACTCCCCTTTCAATTCAGCTAATGTTTGAGGAGTTGCATCTTCTGTCTGGGTCCATGCTAAAGAGCGAAATAAGCGTTGGGCATTTTCTGGCGATCGCAATAAATAAACACACTCTAATAAACTGGAAAGCTCATCTTCAGCAATTAAGGCCACATTTTTCTGATTGCGACGCTTAATGACGATAATTTGAGATTCGTCACACACCTGATCTAAGAGACTCGCTAAATTCATTCTCGCCTGAGAGTAGGTGGTTTCTTTGCTTAACATGATTTTTAGGGGAGACTTGTACAACCTTATTGTACAATTCCAAGCTCTTGAACTCCCCAAAAACCCCAAAATCTGAAGGGAGAGGAATGCAAAGATTTATTAAATTGTAGCTTTTGATACAGTTGTTGGGGGGGAATGTGTATTGTTTTGCTATTCGCCTTTGCTGTTGGGTTAGGCTGTCGCTTGACCTGACTGCGAGAGAGTGCGATCGCACTGCTCAGTGCGGTAGAAGTAATGCTTGAGTAAAACCCACAAAAATCAACAGGAGGATTCTTGTCAAATGGGCTGGAAAGATAATCTTGCGGAACGGCTTGCAAAGCTTGCTAAAGAGCATGGTAAACAAATTGTTGATGGAGTTAGTAGTCTCTCTGTCGATGCTATAGTTAACAAAATTGGTTCTATACCTGGAGCAGTTTGGGATTTATGTAATCCATCTGATTTTACTGATCAGGAGAAACTAGAGGTTGAAAAGCTTTTATCTAAGTACGGACTTAAAGTTAGTCTTACAAATTTAACCGACGAAGGCAAAGTTTACCTGAAGTTAAATCAATTTTTAGACGAACTTTCTGAAGATGAGAGAGCTAATTTTCTTGAGGATTTAGCTAGTGTTTTAGACACATTTTAATTCAGCCTAAATCTGGTTAATACAATCCCAATCCACCGAAAAAGAAACCATAAAAGTAGGCTAAATTACCTCTAAAAATACCATAAATGCCCCTTCAATCAATCTTGAGGGGGTTTTATTGTATAATTGAGGGATGAGTAAACTAGATCAACTTACGCAATCTTGAGCTATAATCGGCAATGAGGTCGAATCCGAACAACGATCAGAAAAAACTCCTGATTGCTGAACTTAAAAAAGCAGCAATCAAACATACCCCAGAAAATATTATCATAATTACTCAAGATCCTAGCGGGAAAATTGTTTTTCTAGAAACAGGAAAAGGAGGAGAGAGAGGTTCTGGATTACTGCATATTCTAGAAAATCATCGAGAAGATTTCCTCCAGAGAGGTATTACCGAAGAACAAATTCCTGATTTAATTATAACAGCTATTAGTGAGGGGACAATTATTGGCATACAAGGAAAAAGTCGCATAATTTATAAAGTAGAAATCAATAGAATTATTCAGTATGTTTCTCTAGAAATTAGTCATAATGGTTACTTAGTGAGTGCTAATCCAACTCCAACTCGATTAATTAACAAACTTATTCAGGAATGATAGTTATGGCAATCAGAATCAAACTTTGGGCAGATTATGGAAGTTACCCACTTTGGGGAGTAGATGAAATTGATAACATTGCTCCTGAAGAATTACCATTAAGTCAAGCAACTATTCAGCGTTTAAACGCATGGCAGGATACTTACGATAAGACTTTAAATCAAGACTATCCACCTTTATCAGATTTTCCTAATCAGCAAGCTGAAATGGATTTTAAACAAGAAGGAATTAGTTTATGGAAACAGTTACGTCTTGAACTGGCCCCGGATTATGAAGTTTTCTACCAAAATGAAGGTCAATTGTTCAGACATCCTAAGGAAATAACCACAAAATCTACAGTACAAAAAATAACAGTTTGAGTATCATCACCCTCGGCACTCTCGGCGCAGGTGCAACCCTTAAGCGCCAACTAAAACCCTCTAAATCCACTGAAAAAGCAACCACAAAAGTAAGCTAAATTGCCTCTAAAAATACCATAAATGCCCCTTCAATCAATCTTGAGGGGGTTTATTTTTTTGCCCGTGTTTCCACATATTCTCGCAGGACGCGATTAATACTGGTCTGATACCCCTCCTCTTGTGTGGCCTGGGTTTTGAACCAGTCTATCAGGTCAGCATCAAGGCTTAGAGTGATCTGCTGTTTGAGCGGACGACAAAATACACCACGCCGCGCCCTGCTCCAATCTCCCGTAGCCTCTGGGATCAGATCTGTGCGGATAGGCTCTTGTGATGCGGCTAGAGCGTCAATTTCAGCCTGTATCTCTAGCGGTACTGGATTAGAATCTCCCTTCTTCATAAGCCCTCCTTTCATGGGCTGTTGCCCTGCGTGCGCTAATAATTCGTCCCGTTTCCTCTCCTGTCACTGAATTAGACTCTGGCCCAGTATGCACCACAAACACAGTCAGTTTACCGATCAGTCCGATAGTCTGCCAGCGTTCTTCCTCTGGGTATGGATCAGGACGGCTGACAGCGAGAGGATCGGCAAAAACATATTGAGCGGCTTCAAAGCTCAAGCCGTGATTGCGCCTGTTTGTCCGATTTTTGTTGTCGTCCCATGTCCACTTCAATTTTACTCTCCAAATGTAGCTACATTATGGTTACTACATTAATTTTTATCAACATTGTATTTGCGCTAACGCAATCGCAATAAAATTTACCCCTGTCGGGATGATAACATTATCCAGATATAATGCCAGTATCACTACCGATTTAGCAGCAAGAGCAAGCTAAACAAATTACTCATCATCAAAAGATAACAGTTTGAGCGGTATGTGTTAATTATTATCCCTTTCGGCTCCGGCGCAGCTTCAACCCTCAAACGCAAACTAAAACCCTGCCAATTCATCGAAAAAGAAACCACAAAAGTCGGCTAAATTGCCTCTAAAAATACCATCAATGCCCCTTAAATCAATCTTGAGGTGGTTTATTTTTTCCTTTCGCTTATTAAACAACTATCACCTCGTTGCTAGGATCTTCCTGGCAAGGTATTTCCAGAGGTTCTACCTTAGAACGAGACAAAGCATTGATGATCACACAAGGTCGAGAAGAGCCAAATAGCCAATTTAGTGCCAAAATTAGGAGTAGTTTATTTATTCTTCTCTCCTAGTTAAAAATATGCAAGTTAAAGAGCTAACTGTTGAAGAACTCAAGCTCCTCATTCAAGAAACTGTTGCCGAAACCATCCAATCTATCTTACTCGATCCTGACCAAGACAAAGAAGTCAAACCTGAAGTTAAGCAACAAGTTCTTGACTCTCTAAGACGGACTGAAATAGGAGAAAAGGGGGTTTCAGCCGAGGAAGTAGCCAAAAAATTAGGATTAAACTGGTAATGGCTTACTTTGTAGAATTTAGCCGCGAAGCAATTGCTGATTTAGAAGCACTCGCTCCTATCATTTAAGAGCGAATTTTGCGGAAAGTTCGCTGGTTGTCGGATAATTTTGAAAATGTTAGTCCTCAAGCTTTAAGTGCTAATTTGAGTGGTCTTTTCAAGCTTCGAGTCGGTGACTATAGAGTTATCTATTCTTTTGCACCCGAAGCAGAACGCATTACCATCCACAAGGTTGGACATCGCCGAGATATCTACAGTTGATAAAATACTGTATTTGAGAGTAAGTGGTTTCTTTGCTTAACATAATTTTTAGGGGAGACTTGTACAACCTTATTGTACAATTTCAAGCTCTTGAACTCTTCAAAAACCCCAAAATCTCAAGGGAGGAGAATGTAAATATTTATTAAATTGTAACTTTTGATACAGTTACGGGGGATAGTGTGTGGTTTTATGGAGGGTCGGTTATTATTACCTTGATTGAATCTGCTCAAAATACTCCCTCAAATGATGATTCATCATGGGATAGTGAAGATTGGGAGCAATTTGACCAACTCATTGCCAATTGTCTTGTAGATTCAGGAATTGAAGATTGAGCATCGGCAACACGACCACTATATTTATCGAACACCGAAGCGAGAATCCTATCCATGATTGGCAATGAAATTTGAAGTTGTTACCCCTTTGGGATTTACAGTTAGAACTTCAGAAGGTTATTGGCAGAGGCTAATGGGCAAACATCCTGACCTTGAGGAGTTGGAGGAATTAGTGACCCTTACCCTAGCTTTACCGGATGAAATTCGACGCAGTAGCCACGATGCTGGGGTGCTGCTATTCTATCGCCAGCGACAGGAAAAACGTTGGGTTGTGGCAGTGGCTCGGCGTTTAAATGGAGATGGGTTCTTGATTACTGCCTACCAAACCGATGGGATTAAAGAAGGGGAAATGCTATGGCTCAAGTAAAAGTTTTCTATGAACCGGAAACGGAATTACTCACTGTCTTCTGGCAGCAACCCAGAAAGGAGCAGATTTGTACTGAACTGGGGGATGGGGTGATTCTGATTAAGGATTCCACCAGTGGCGAGCCGATTGGCTTGGAAATTCTCTCCTATCGCCCTGGGGACAATCGCTTTGATGCGGTGAGCGTTGAACTGGGGCAGTTGAGTCCCGTCCGTTGATATTGGTCGTGATTCTGGTTGTCCTCTAACTTCCGAAATCATCTGGGCGTTGAGGATGGGTTTCATGGTGGATAGCTCGTCAGGGAGAGAAATGTAAAGATTTATAAATTGTAGCTTTTGATACAGTTGTGGGGGTGTGTGCTGTGCTGTTATCCTCCTTCTGTCTTGGGTTGGGCTATCGCCTAACCCAAGCTGCGAGGGGGAACGTACTACGTTCTTTGTCCCCTTTCTCCTGTAACAGTTCTTAATGGGTTTGTCTGAGTTTAGCCTGATTGATAATGATAGCGAGCTTGTAAAAAATAAACCTTATTTCCTGTGACTTTATAACTGGACTTCCCCGTTGACAAAAGGCCATAACCTGTGCTGTAGAAGGGATTAAGAGAATTTCCGCCGCCCCGTTACTGGGTACAAATCAGGGAAACTCCCAATAAATCTAACGCTTTTTGTTGCAGTTGGGTCGGTCGAGTTATCTTAGAAAAACGATAACTTCCCTCCCTAATCGTACATTCCACTGTATTCAAGCAAATTGTCCCCAGGTCTTCCAACAAAGTCCGAAAGCTATGCACAGGGAGGTTCTCTTGATTCCGTTTTTTTCTCTCTTTAGACTGAGCGGATTCACTGCGACTCGCTTTAATCACATTCAGAGAACCATCATCAATTTCTTCATCCTCAAATAACAAAGGAGCCAAGCACTGTTTTAAATGCCATTCCACATAATAAGCCAACATACATAAAAAGATATGAGCTTTGACTCTATCACCCTTATAATGATAGATAGGACGTACCTTTAAATCAATTGACTTATAACAGCGAAATGCCTCCTCCACTTGAGACAAACTTTTATAAGCTTTAACCGTCGTCGCTGCATCCATCAAAGTTGACTCCAGAGAAGTTCTTAACACATACACACCATCCAAAGCCGTTTCTTGAGCGATTAATTCCCGCTGACGCTGATAAGAAAAGCCTTCCTCTGTTATCTCTAAGTTATAGTATTTATTGACCTTAAACTGATTAAGAACCTTGCCCACTCTCAAAGCTATCTTATCTTGACCCTTTAAAGCTCTTTTCTCCCTTTGAGTCGCCTGAACAATCAAATCTAGTTCCTTCTCTACCGCTTCTAATAATGCCTCTCTTTGTAGTTGATTTTTCTGGGCGATTAAGGGATTCCGACAAGCAATTAATCTTTCATCGGGATAATCTTCACTCTCAAATTCCACCAAGTTTACCTGATCAAATAATCCTAATTGAATCACTTCTACCTCAGCCAGTTTCCGAATTTGAGGCTTAGTTAAACCAGTAATATAGTCTAATCCTTCTATGGGTTTTACTAATTCGTTGATTTTCGAGTTGGTTAAAATTCCTCTATCGCTTACCCAGACAACATTCTCAATCCCCCAACCCTTTCTGACTTTCTCAATTTGTCCGCTTAAAGTAGCACCGTCTGAAGTGTTTCCTTCAAATACTTCTACCGCTATCGGACAACCCTTGGCTGAACAGAGCAGACCAAAAACTATCTGAGTTTTCCCTTTCTTTTTATCTCGGTTATAACCATATTTTCCCAGTTCACAACCATTTCCTTCTAGGTAGGTAGAAGTGACATCATACAAGACTAATGTTCCTGATTCTAAGTGTTTAATTGCTAGGTGCTTCTCAATTTTCTCTTGTTTTTCTAATAACCAATCTAAGGCGTTATATAATTCGTCTTCATCGGCTTTCTCTAAGTCTAACAATTGTCCTAAACTCTGACTACAAGTCTCGCTATTAAACCCTCTCGCTGTGGCTAGTTTCGATTTAGGATTGATGATTCTTGCCACAATCATCGCCACTACTAAGTTTCTGATTCGTGAGGATTTTTCACTGATTATTTTATCTAAACCTAATTTTTTAATCGTCTCTAAAATAGCCATCACATGACCATGAGGAAGACTTCTAATCACTTCAAAATGATTGGGAATGCCTTCATTCATGGACAGTGTTGCCCCTTTGAGAGCCAGTTTCAAATTGTCGATAATATCATCGGGTAATTTTGAGAGATTGGCCAGGGTTCTTTTTTTGACTTGATCTCCTTCTCGGTAGGACTCCCGAAGAAGAACGGCGGGGGGGGAATTACGGTTAGGAACTTTTTCTATATACATGGCTATCATTCTAGCAAATAGAGAGAATTCTTGTCCATTAAGAAATGTTACAAATTACATGGGTACATTAAGAAAAGTTAAGGGGCGTATCCATTGATGGATAAGGGTTTTCGGCTATTATAGTATATATGTATGGGGGAAGTTCAGTTATAAACTAAACGATGCTCTAAATCGATCCGTCGTGACCAAGTGTCGGCAGCAATATACTTAAGAGGTTCGGGTTTACCCAATCCTGTAAACGGATCGCCATCCAAAATATCTGCCACTAAGTCTAAAATTTTATCGCCTTTTTTCGGTTCGTTCCGATACCACCAAGCTAAATCTGCTTTGAAATCAGGACTAAAAACGGGCAAATAACCATGAATAGGATTGTTTTGAGGTTTATCTGGCTTATTTTCTCTTTTAGGACTCAATTCCTAACTCCCCTTTCAATTCAGCTAATGTTTGAGGAGTTGCATCTTCTGTCTGGGTCCATGCTAAAGAGCGAAATAAGCGTTGGGCATTTTCTGGAGATCGCAATAAATAAACACACTCTAATAAACTGGAAAGCTCATCTTCAGCAATTAAGGCCACATTTTTCTGATTGCGACGCTTAATGACGATAATTTGCGATTCGTCACACACCTGATCTAAGATACTGGCTAAATTCATTCTCGCCTGAGAGTAGGTGGTTTCTTTGCTTAACATGATTTTTAGGGAAGACTTGTACAACCTTATTGTACAATTCCAAGCTCTTGAACTCCCCAAAAACCCCAAAATCTGAAGGGAGAGGAATGCAAAGATTTATTAAATTGTAGCTTTTGATACAGTTGTGGGGGGGGAAATGTGTATTGTTTTGCTATTCGCCTTTGCTGTTGGGTTAGGCTGTCGCTTGACCTGACTGCGAGAGAGTGTGATCGCACTTAACAATATATATATTTAGCAAAAAAGAGAGGTTAGAATGCTAAAAAACTTAGCCGCCGTTTCTACTCTAGTCATTCCTTTTTTATTTTTTCCGACTCAAGCTCAAGCGATCACTATTAATTTAGCAACAGGATTAGATGCTTCCAATACCTTAATCACAACAGGAGCACAATCTGACGCTCACTGGACTGTAGATAACCCTCAAGGCAGTTCAACTACTACTCCGGCTCAAACAGTCTATCCGGGCAATCCAAATTGGTTTGGTGGATGGTTGGCTAATGGGCCTATACTTTGCACGGTTATAACTTGCATTTTTTACTCAAAGACAATAATATAGTTCAAGAGTCATAATTAGAAGCAAAGCACTCATTAAAAACATGATTAACCTAGAATTCACGGAAGAAGAAAAGAACTCACTGTATTATGAAAGATTTCATCATCCTTATCCCCGGGTTCAACTGAAGATGGAAGTTCTCTGGTTAAAAAGCCAAAAGATACCGCACAAAAAAATTTGTCAGTTAGCAGGAATCTCGCCAAATACCTTATTAACCTATCTTCGAGATTATCAAGAGGGCGGAATAGAAAAATTAAAAGAAATCAACTTCTATCGCCCTAAAAGTGAATTAGAGTCTCAAAGAGAAACACTCAAAAAATATTTCGAGAAAAATCCACCAGCCACAATAAATGAAGCTGTATATAGAATAGAAGAATTGACAGGGATAAAACGAAGTCCTACCCAAGTGAGGAAATTCTTAAAATCCTTGGGAATGAAATGTTTAAAAATAGGTTCTCTTCCTTCTAAAGCTGACCCAGATGAACAAGAAGACTACAAAGAAAAAAAGCTAGAACCCAGACTAAATGAGGCTAAAGAAGGAAAAAGGGCTGTTTTTTTTGTTGATGCCGCTCACTTCGTCATGGGAGCATTTCTCGGTTTTGTTTGGTGTTTTGAGAGACTTTTTGTTAAGTCACCGAGCGGGCGTAAACGCTTCAATGTTTTAGGAGCATTAAATGCAATAACTCATGAAGTTATTCTAGTTACTAATGACACTTATATTACGGCAACTCAAGTCTGTGAACTTCTTGAAAAAATAGCTGCTTTAGGACTAATGATTCCCATCACTCTAGTCTTAGATAATGCCCGCTATCAGAAATGTAAAATTGTTGAAGAATTGGCTCTTTCTTTGTCAATAGAGCTACTCTATCTGCCGTCTTATTCGCCTAATCTAAATTTAATTGAAAGGCTGTGGAAATTTGTCAAAAAGAAATGTTTACATGGTAAATATTATGAAAACTTTTCTGACTTTTCTTCAGCCATTTATGAATGTCTGAATGATGCCCATCTGAAACATAAAAAAGAACTGGATTCCTTGCTGACTCTACGATTTCAGAAGTTTAATAAATCTCAGATTATGAACGTCTAAAGTATAATTCCACTTGGATTGCTAGAGATGCCAATACACCAGCTAATGGACTTGGAACTTATACTCGTGCCTTTGATCTGACTGGGGTCGATCTCTCGACAGTCTCTATTACAGGGAGTTGGGCGGTAGATGATACTGGTATTTTGGCTCTCAATGGGCAACAGATTGCCTCACTAAGTGCTGGCGCTTGGGGTAGTTTAACACCATTTTCTCTTGCCGCAGGTTCTTCCACGGCTGCACTTCTCAATCAAGGACAGAATCAACTAACCATTCGGATTATTGATCCAACAGATAACTTCCTAGAAGGAGTAAGATTGCAAGGAACTTTGACAGGAAGCAACGCACCAACCTCAGTCCCTGAACCCACCTCAACCCTCAGTCTCCTTGCCCTCGGCACTCTCGGCGCAGCTTCAACCCTGAAGCGCCAACTAAAACCCTCTTAATCCACTGAAAAAGAAACCACAAAAGTAAGCTAAATTGCCTCTAAAATACCATAAATACCCCTTCAATCAATCTTGAGGAGGGTTTGTTTTTTTATATCTCTTTTTTGGCAATAGATGCTATAATAGGGGGCCACTCTTTAAGATTGCTTGATCGATCGTGGACTTTGAGATTATCAGCGGTATCACGAATATCGAGATTATTGCCACAGGAACAGGAATTCGTAATCGGGAACGGTTGCAAAAACAGTATGGCAAAGGTAAATGGAGAAAATTAAAGGGCATAGCCCAAGTTCAGCTTGCCAATGGTATAGTAAGGTTAGCTGAAGTCCATTGGTATGAAGCTCATGGCATCGGCAAAAAAGAATTTAAGCTCAAGTTACCGTTTCTAGATTGACCATGAAAATAGAGTCATCTCCAACAAATAAGTTCGCAGTTTGTCTCAATAATGAAGGCTACGAAGCTTCACTAGAGGTGGGCAAAATATACCGCGTTATCCCTGATGAGACAGCAGAAATAAACAGTCTAATTCGGGTTATTGATGAAAGTGGTGAAGATTACGCTTTTTCTGTGAATCGGTTTCATGCTATTGAGTTACCAAAGCCAATAGAAGAGGCTTTATTATCAGTTGCCAACTAAAACCCTCTCAATCCACTGAAAAAGAAACCACAAAAGTAGGCTAAATTACCTCTAAAATACTATAAATACCCCTTCATTCAATCTTGAGGGGGTTTGTTTTTTCCTTCATCAACCATCTGTAAAACACTGCTGTATAAAGGCGCAGCAACCCAAAATCCTGCTTGATTGATCAAAGCGTCTAGTAGGGGTTTCACCTCAGAGATTAACCCTTGATTCTTCGCCTCAACCAAAATGCCCAGAATTCCTGTGTATCGAAGATTAAGTCTAGCAGCAATCCTACGACCACGACGCTCATCAATCAAAACTTGATCTGCTCCCAACTCAAGTGCTAAAGCAATAGCCTCAGCTTCTCCCTTATCTAGTTCATCAGCAAGAGCTTTAATCACTGTGTGGTTAGTTACCGTTCGAGTTTGAATCCAATCTAAGGTTTGGACTTCTATTGAACCTGCTACTGGAAAATCAGGCTCAGTTAATTCTCGATAAACTGCTTCAGGAATAAAAACTATTTCGTAAAGTTGTTGTAGCAGATGAAGTTGATTAATGGCGGCAAGATTGTTGATAGGGGATGTATCACTGACAACAATCACAATCTTCCCATCTCCCGCAAGTTCTTAATATCCTGTTCAAAATCTTCGACATCGTAGTGTACTGGAATTTGACGACTTGCAAGTAGGTGTTGAAAAGCAATACGATTCATTCCTGCAAATCGACTCGCTTGAGCAAGGGTGAGCTTCTCTTTTTGAAAGAGCATGACCGCAATTTCCTGCCTCATCTCAGCTTCAGTCATGCGTGTTGCACTGAGAATTTCATCGGAGATATCAATACTCATGGCTATAACCCTATCTATCCCTTCCTATTGGAATAATATCATAACCCCCTTCATTTAGTCGGTTGAGGGGGTTTATTTTTTGCGTCTCTTCCTCTTACACATTTTACACATTAAGAATCGGTTTTATGCTATTGAGTTACCAAAGCTAATAGAAGAGACTTTATTATCAGTTGCCAACTAAAACCGTCCCAATCCACCGAAAAAGCAACCACAAAAGTCGGCTAAATTACCTCTAAAAATACCATAAATTCCTCTTCATTCAGTCAGTTGATGGGTTTATTTTTTTGAATTCCTCCCTCAAAAAATTCTCAAAGACACTAGAAAATCACTAAAAACTCTGCTGGAGTAATAATTGGAATCCCTTGATAAGTATTGAGAATTAAAAGAGCATTATCGCCTGTTATGATGTATTGTGCCATTCCAGATACAGCTAATTCTAGGAATTTATTATCATCTAAATCGGAACAAACTCTCGTTTCATGCGATATATCAACAAATAAGCTCCTATTTCTAAGAGACGACAAGAAATCTAACCTATCATCTTTTTCTAAATATTTGTCAAATTTCTTTTTACTTATTCTCGTTGCCAATTCTTGATAAGTTGCCTCGCTCTGGAGAATAGTAAATTGACTGACTGTTATATTGATTACTTTTTTGGGTGTTCCTAGGGGATTGAGTAAAGCACTAATAAAAACATTTGTATCTATAACAACTCGATTAGGATTCATCTACTAATAGTTCTGTTAGTTTATCTTCTGTCAAACCTTTAGCTTGAGCTTTTTTGCCGACTTTATCCATAATTGAGATAAGACTTTCTGAATTTTCCTCAATCGTCAGATTAACTTCTTGTTCAGGAGAAAAACCTAACTGAGCGATTAGTGCAGGAATCTCCGATACCTTAATATTTTTGAGAACTTGTTTCATGGCTTAACTAGGTGTATCTTCAATTTTCATTGTACCCTATTTAATCACATTTAACAGTGTTCCTCAAATCGTCCTCGACCTCTTCGCCACAACTTCAACCCTGAAGCGTAAACTAAAACCCTCTAAATCCACCGAAAAAGAAACCACAAAAGTAGGGTAAATTGTCTCTAAAAATACCATAAATGCCCCCTTAATTCAGTTAGTTGAGAGTGCGGAACGGCAGCCAGTTGTCGAGAAATGATGTTAAATCCCGTCATACTTTATCTTTATTTCTGACTGGCTGCCTAGACAAATCAGAAAGTAAAAGTTGTGCGGATAGTGCCGATAACTAAGGTGGAATTGTTGTTATTTGAGTTAGGGGAAGTAATCACGATTACCCCCGGAGTAAGGGCAATATTATCGGTGAGTTTCCACTCATAAAATCCTTCGATATGAAAGGAAGTATCGGGATCATTAGTGGCACTACCATCATTTAATCGAATACTAGAACTAGATACCCAGGGCTGCATACCAACAATAATACCAGCCGTATTTCCTTCCTTAAATAAATCAGGAAAAGCCAAAGTTACCGCCCAATTCCAGATATCTAAATCCCCGCGTTCTAGTTGTCCATCTAAGGTGCTAAGGGTGATAGCTTTTGTATAGCCACCCCAACCACCGAGGACAAAACCATCGACAATTCGCCAAGTAAATTGTAACCCCAAACTATTATTAATTGTCGGGACAGCCTCCCCGAATAGTTCTTCGGTGAAAAATCGGAAATTCGAGCGCTGGCTTCCCGTTCCCGTATCTAATTGGTTATAACCATGAAGGTAAGATAAAGCAATGCCAAAATTATCGTTTGGAACATAACCCAGCTGCCCTAGGGCAGTATAGGAACCGTTAAATAAACCCGCTCCCGGGTTAGGATCGTTAGCATCCCCGGCAAGATAACCGGCGCTGAATTGCAAAGCCCCATAATTACCCTGTAAACCGAGTCCAGTTTGTCCGGGGGCAAAATAAAGGGGATTGCGGGTACCAAAAGCGGAAAGCGCCCCACTAGCACCATCTCCATCCAAAAAGTTGAGGGTATTGGTAAAGTCATCTTTAGCACCTCCCGTCGCTTCTAACCAGAGGTAGATATTTTCCGTGACGGGGAAACTGTAGTTTAAAACTTCTAGCAGTAAATCGTTGCCGTCCGGTTGGGTAAAGGCTAAGGTACTTGCAAAAGTTCCCGTAGTATCGGCTAAATCGGCAATATTTCCCGTTGCTAGACGGGTATAGAGTAAATCTTTACCTGTGAAGCTAGTATTTAATTCTAAACGGGCCCGATAACCAAAAGCTGGCACTTGGGGAATCCCTTCACCACCGTTTTTTTCTCCTGTGGCTACCCCATATAATGCCATCACCACTTCCCCGGTTAATTTAGTAGTGGTGGAAAATTGATTATTTTCCAGAAAAGCGACTCGATTTTCTAAGTTATCAACCCTAGCACCCAATGCCGCTAATTCTGTCTCGAATTCCTTGACTAATCGCTTGATTTTGTCTAGATCTTCTTTTAATACCGCTACTCCTTCTTGAATCAATCTTTCTAGGGTATTTAAGCAGGCATTCAACCCGGCGGCAAATTCCCAACGAGTTAAAGCGCGTTCACCGCGAAAAGTGCGGTCAGGATAACCTACTATACAACCATACCTCTCCACGAGACTTCTTAAGGCCTCAAACGCCCAGGCGGTGGGAGAAACATCCCGCAATTGATTGACACTTGTTACCTGTGCCATGGGGTTACTAGAGAGGTTTTCGAGACTATTAGCCAGTACCGGACTAGAAAAACCCAGTAATATCGCTGCTGTTAGGAAATTTTGCTTGATTTTCATTGCTGTCTCCTACACCTATAAGAATGATTATTGTTCTCAGTATAATTAGGTTAGCAAACTTTTTCTAGTCTGGCACTGTTGCAAATGTTTTTCAAATGTTACTCTAGATAAAATCTGAATTGCCTAGCATTTATTGATTAAAATAAATCTTAAATGATAATAAAAGCAATAAGTAAATAATTTTATTGTTGCTAAAAACAAGATAGAGACGCTGCTGACAGCATCTCTAAATGATTATTTTTGGTTCAATTGAGGATAAAAAAGAGGTAACTAGCGCAATTCAGCGTTAAACTCGTTAAAAGAGCGTCTTTTTAACTCTACCGATTCTGATCGAGGCAGAAGCTCAAAAACCTTTCTTAAGACATCATCCACATCTTCATATTTAACATTGCCCAAACCATCATAAACCACTTTACCCTGTTGGTCTAAAACCACCGTTTGGGGAACCCCACCGCGATAATAGTAACCCGGTTCATCGGGACGATAGGAAGACTTTAAGGGGATAGAATCGACAGTAACGGGGATAATACTGGCGGCGCGACCGTAAAACTCTTGAAAACGGGAGACAATCGCCGCAAATCGCTTACAATCACTACTATCATCCAGATAATAGACAATAATAGCCGGAATTTTCCGTTGAAAAGTTTCCGCTAAATTTAAACGCGGTGGTACGAGGGAACCATTACCCGCATAGACCACAAAAATATTACCATCGAGGCGATCGTCATCGATCCCCGCGTAGGCGCTAGGGGTTAGCCAAGGAGACCAACTCGTCAGAGCAACAATGAGAAAGACAAGACAGATCTGAAGACGCAGCCGATAACGAGATTTCATGATCAACAGGGTTAAAATATTAAGACAATTTTTAGTGTAAAAAATCTTGTGACCTTCGAGCGCGATAATTCCCAAACCACCTCGCGAGTCATTGCCGCTAACTCGCGCTTTGCCAATACTTATTATGCCATTCTAGGACTACATCCGAGTGCCTCGGTGATCGAAGTGCGACGAGCCTATCGGGAACTGAGCAAACGATACCACCCCGATACTACCGAACTCAGCCCCGAAGTGGCAACGGCTAAATTCCAGCGTCTTAACGAAGCTTATGCCACCCTGAGTAATCCCGATCGCCGTTCCCTGTATGATTTACAGATAGGTTACTCGCGCTGGAATGTCATCCAAACCATCCCCGATGGCGATCAACCCATAGCTAATCGTAGCGCCTATCTCGATCCGACCGATCGCCCCCTATCTTCGGGAGAAATTTTTGCTTTGTTTATCTTGGCACTCACCCTGCTCGGCTGCTTGTTACTGGCGGTGATTATTGCTATGCTTCGAGGAGAGAATGCTGTCACTGTAGCCCAATTATTTTTGATTTAGATGCGATGAAGATTCCCACTGCTGATACTCCCCTCTATAATCATCCCTTACCGGCGATCGAAGCATGGCTAGTTAAGTTAGGTTGTCGGAAAAATACCGAGAATGTCCACTGTTGGACTGTGGAAAAACTGACATGGAAAGCGGAAATCTGCCTCGATATCGAAGAAATCACCGTTCGTTACTTTCGGGCAGCCAATGATGGCAGTGACATCAATCGCGCTTTTAAATACTCCCTTAGTCGTCAAGATATCGAATCGGCGGTTTTTTCCGGTCCCTAATCAATAGTCCAACTTTTGACTAAAAAGTGCCAGCGATTGGAGCGATCGGGGGGAGAATTCAGGGACTTTTTCCCTGAAAATTGGCTAATTGACCACCTGAAAATCGGTAAAACCCTACACCCTACACCCTACACCCTACACCCTACCCCGTTAAGACAGCACCGGAGTGGGCAGCAGGGAGAGCTATTCCGAGCATTTGTACTAAATTTCCCGAGACAGGCTGTCAATCCAGTACACTTGTTCAGGTTGAAGTCAAAGCTCCCCCACAACTGGAACCGCTCCCGGCAGTGCAACCGTAGCAATAGGAAGCGGTTTGTACCTCTGCAATTACATCTAAACTACCCGCTTGTAATAAATCCGACAGGGTTAATTTTTGGCCTTGACTGGTGCAAGCAGCCAGAGCCTCCATCTGATTAAAATCGCAGTCATAGATATTACCTAAATAATCAATGGAAAGCTGATGACGACACATCAAATGTTCGACAGTATCGGCATTAAAATGGTCTTCGAGGAATTGAAGATAGGGTTGATAGAGTTGCCGGTGTTCCAGATGGAAACGGGTTCTTCCGACGGGTAAGTTAGTGATAGTAAACAGATTATTAAAAGAAATATTAAAATGTTCTTGCAAGAACTTTTTGTAATCCCGTGTTAGGGATACCTGATCCGGTGTGAGAGAAAAATTCTCTGACTTAGGAATCTGGGGATTATAGACTAAATCCACAATCAAATTCGGCTCTTGAGCGTAACCAAGACGGTTCAACCATTGTAAAGCATTGATCGATCGATCATAGACTCCCAGACCGCGCATTTTATCCACATTATCGGCAAGATAACAGGGTAAAGAAGCCACCACCCGCAGCTGATGGGCAGCGCAATATTCAGGAATATCAGTAAATCCTTTCTCAAAATAAATAGTTAAATTCGAGCGCACAATTACCTCTTTTCCCGCTTTTCTAGAGGTTTCCACAATTGGTTTAAAACCGTAGAGCATTTCGGGAGCGCCGCCGGTCAGATCGACGGTTTTAATTTGGGGAAATCTTGCGATCAGTTCGATAATTTGTTCGCATACTTCTGGAGTCATTTCTTCGGAGCGAACTGGACTAGCTTCCACATGACAATGGCTACAAGCAAGGTTACATCTTTTCCCTAAATTAATTTGCAGAACCGAGATTTTTTGCTTAGTTAAAGGAGTTTTTAGTTTCTCAAAAAAAGGAATCATGGGAGAGTAATCACTAATCAGTAATTAGTAAACAGAATCACTAATCAATGATAACTGATAATGGATGAGTTTTTTGTCAATGGGCAACTACTAACTCAGATAAACTTGATTTTTCTCTTAGTTGCCAGGGGATAGCTCAGAAAGATTAGCTGATTTTTCTTGCCAATCTTGACCAATTTTAATTGTCACATCAGAAGCGAGATTCCCTGTACTTTCCACCAAAACTTCCCCGACACCAAGGCTATTATGCAGGGCAGCAGCGAGGGAATTATCCCCTTTTTGAGCAATAATTTTGGTAGTTTCTAGAATTGGCGATGAAGACTTAGAGACAAAAACATTTTCATAACCCAATGAGCGCAGATATCTGACTAGAGTTTGCACCGCTTCTGGATTATCGGTGCTATCTTCCACAGCGATGCGAGTCGGTTGCGTAGTTTCTTCAGTGTCAGCCATAAAAAAGCCGTGGTTGAAATGTTGAGCCACTAGCTCTTGAATTTTACTTTGATTGGGCAACCAATAACTGATCCCTTGCCGCCCATCACCATTAAAGTCTCCTGGTAGGAGTAGCATTTGCACATCAGCTCGCTCAGTTTTGGAGGCAAAACCGGCTAGGGCGAGTAACTCCTCTAAACTGAGATTAGTATCGATACTATTGCGGATAACCTCGATAATATCAGGAATTTTCAATAAAGTTGCTGGTTTTAGGGTTTGTTCCACTAAAGACCGCATTAATTGCTGTTGTCGTTGGATACGACCGATATCGCCTTTAGCATCGTAACGAAAACGGGCAAACTGGAGGAATTTCTCGCCGTTGAGGTGTTGTTCCCCTTTTTTCAGGTCAATGTAGAGGTGTTGACTAAAATCTTGGTACTTCATGTCTTTGGGAACATATACCGTCACCCCCCCTAAAGCATCAATTAATTTTTCCACACCCTGCACATTAATGCGAACATAGCGATCGATAGCGACTCCCTCTAAAAGATGACTAACCGTTTCCGCCGTTAAAGCAGGTCCACCGAGGGCGTTAGCTTCATTGATTTTTTTCTCCCCGTAACCCTCGATATCGGTGCGGGTATCCCGGGGGATGGAAAGCATGGTTAACTTCTGTCTTTGGGGGTCAAAACGCAGTAACAGCATGGTATCGGTTAAACCCTCCAAGGAATTAACCGGGGCATGATAACCCAAATCTGGGGTTTGTGCCTCCTTGACATCGGATGTCAACACTTTCGCGCCGACTACCAGAATATTAACGGGGCGGTTGAGGGCGGGAAGTTGCAGATTTTCATAGGATATGGCCTGCTGATTGTTAAAAGCGGCGGCTTCTTGAGGACTAAGAGCAGCTTGTCGCAAAGGTGTGGAGGAGAGAGACACAGCCAACATAGCACCGGCCGTAGCGGAAACTAGGGCGCAGCCAGTTAAGCCTAGGGCTGTCAGGAACCATTTACTGGACAATCGCCGCTTTTTAACAGTTTTAGCTGCTAATTTGCCTGATTTTCTACTTTTAGCCCTTGATTTTGTCTTGTTAACCACAAATTGCCTCACACAATCACTAAATATCTCCCTAAAACCATATTTTAAAGGGATGAACTATTTTTTTTCTCAGATACCCGGAAAAGATTATTAAACTAATTGGGTTTTCTAGAGAGTTAGCAGATAATATAGCAGAATTTTTCCTTATCGTTGTTCTGCATGGCAATTTTGTCGAAATATCTAGGGTTTGCTGGTGGGGAAGTGGGAAAGTGGGAAAGTGGGGTGTGGGATGTGGGGTGTAGGGTGTAGGGTGTGGGGTGTAGGGTGTGGGGTGTGGGGTGTGGGGTGTGGGGTGTGGGGTGTAGGGTGTGGGGTGTGGGGAAATGGGGAGAATAAATAAAAATAATCTCCTGACTCCTGACTCCTGATTACTGTCTCCTGAATCCTGACTCCTGATTACCGTCTCCTGACTCCTGAATCCTGACTCCTCAATGGCTGATTTTTTTGTGCAGAAATAACTTTTGTGGTCGATTAAATAACCAATTGCTCAACCAACCGTCGGTTTTTTGCAGACGATAACCGCTACTTAAGTACAGTGACTGGGCTGCTAGATTATTATCGAGAACATGGAGGGAAAGTTCTTCAAAACCCCATTCTCTAGCGATCTGTTCACACTTGAGCAGCAATCTCCGGGCCAGACCGGCACGCCGGTGATCGGGACTAACGGCTAAATTAGAGATATAAGGAATGGGAACAGCTAAAAAAGCACTGGATTTTAAGGCGATTTCCGCCGTAGCGACAATAATTTCCTCAGGACCCGTGGCAGTGACGCTGGTTTGACTGACTACCAGACAGTGGTAGTAAGGGGTATCGGCGCGCAATCGTCCCCGTAAGTCCTCGTAAATGCCTAATTTAAAGATAGGACGCAGAAAAGACCAATAATTGGCCGTGGGGAAAAAACTATCGGCGATAATCTCCGCCAAGCTTTTGAGATCTTGGCTTTGGGCCAAACGCACCTCGACGGTAATGGCGGCAGTGTCACCGGTCGCTTCCGAGTCGGAGGGATGAGACAATAGGTATGAGATAAAACAGGAGTCCACTTTAATCACAGGAGTCGGGAGGGAAGATGGGGGTGGCGGTCCTTATCTAGGAAGGGTAAATAGGGATGGGAGCTAGTTGGGGGAATCAAGCATCTATCTTAAGGAGAAGACCGCAATTTTTCAAGACTACTGAATCAAAATCTCATCTATTCTACTGCCTATAGCCACGGCTGGGGGAAAGACCGCTATTTTTCGGGAATTTTTTTTGATCGCCGGGCCATGGTTAAGATGGAATGATGCCGGTCAGAACTAATTTCTTTCTTTTTGGGTCAATTAACTATATTCTTTAATCTAATCTATCCTCCTACCCCCTCTATGATCAAAGAAATTTCCGCTTATTTGCAAGTGTTCCGCAGTCAAAAAATGGCGGCTTTGCTATTCTTAGGTTTTGCTTCTGGATTACCCTTATTGCTCACCAGTCGCACCCTGCAAGCTTGGATGACCACCGAAGGAGTTGATCTGAAATCGATCGGTTTATTTAGTTTAGTCGCTCTCCCCTACTCTCTTAAATTTCTTTGGTCTCCCTTACTCGATCGCTATGTTCCTCCTTTTCTTGGTCGTCGTCGCGGTTGGATTTTAATCGCTCAAATTTGTCTAACTTTAGCGATTGGTTTCATGGCTTTTCAACAACCAAAACAATCTTTGGAATTATTGGCAATTAATGCTCTACTGATTGCTTTTTTTAGTGCCACTCAAGATATTGCTTACGATGCCTATCGCACAGATATTTTAGAAAAATGGGAGATGGGTGCCGGGGTAGCGATCGGGGTTTTAGGTTATCGTTTGGCTTTAATTTTAACTGGTTCGATCGCTTTAATTTTAGCCGATCACTTTCCCTGGCCCCTTGTCTATCTTTTCCTAGCTGGATTGATGGCTTTAACGATTATTTGGTCTTTTTTCGCCCCAGCTACTCCCCCTAGAGATGATACTCCCCAAACTCTTTTAGAGGCGGTTTGGTTGCCTTTCTGGGAGTTTTTTCAACGCTATCAATTAGGTCAAGGAATCGGCATTCTCGCCTTTATTGTTCTCTATCGTTTAGGGGATGCTTTAGTTAATAATATGGTGACTCCTTTTCTCTTAAAAACTGGTTTCAGTCAAACCGCTATCGGGGCGATCCAAGGCGGTATGGGCATGATAGCAACTATGGTGGGAGTTTTATTAGGTGGTTCCCTGTTAAGTCGTTGGGGAATTAATCGATCGCTCTGGATTTTTGGCGGCCTACAAGCTATTAGTAATTTAGCCTATTTTATTTTAGCAAATTTAGGGCAAAATTATCCTTTTATGGTCTTAGCTATTAATATTGAAAACTTCTGCAGCGGTCTAGGTACTGCCGCTTTTGTGGCTTTTTTAATGAGTCTTTGTAATGCTCGTTTTACTGCTACTCAGTACGCCCTCTTATCGAGTTTAATGGCTTTTAGTCGCGATATTTTAGTCGCTCCCGCCGGAGTTTTAGCAGCGGCGATCGGTTGGCAGTGGTTCTTTTTAATCACAGTAATTGCCGCTTTACCCGGGTTAGCTTTATTGCCTTTATTTGCTCCATGGCAAGAGCCGAATTAGGCTAATTTACTTAGCTAGAAACCGATGATTTATTCCTCCGATTTCACTCGCATAACTACTAAAGTCATATCGTCACTACTGTCATTTCCTAACCCAGTAAAAGCGTCCACTTTTCCAAATAAATATTTTAGAATCTGTTCAGGATCGTTGTACTGTTGACAGGCTTCTTTAACTGCCGATAGCCAATTTTTCTGATCAAATCTTTCCCCTTTCGAGTTGACTGCATCGGTAAAGCCATCGGTATAATAGATCAGCGTATCTCCCGCTTCTAATTGCACTTGGGCATCATCATAGATAGAATCGGCCTCTAAACCAACTAATGTCCCTTCCGTGTCAAGAGACTCTAACTCTGCCGTTTTAGCCCGCCACCAGAGGGTGGGATAATGGGCAGCATTACTGTAGCCAAGACGCTGCGTCAGGGGATCATACTCGGAATAAAATAATGTCACGAAACGATGAGAATTATCGAGATCGGCATACATAACCCGATTAAGATGACGCAAAATCTGGGCCGGGGAGTGACGATTTAACACTTCCGCTCGCAACATTCCCCGGGTCATGGTCATCAATAATCCTGCTGGGACACCTTTTCCCATGACATCACCGATGACTATACTCCAAGGAGCGGTACTGGCTTCCATTTCCGCCTCCCTTGCCGGTTTAAATTGATCGTAGTTGCAGGGGATAAAATCATAATAGTCGCCACCAACGCGATTAGCCGTTTTGCAGTGGGCTGCCAATTCTACCCCCTGAATTTTCGGACATTGCCGGGGTAAAAGACGATTTTGGATTTCGGAAGCGATTTCTAACTCTCGATCCTGACGTTCCTTGGCCCGTAATTCGATCGTTAATTCATTATTAGCTATAGCTACCGCCGTTTGATCGGCCACTAGCTGCAACAGTTTACGACGGGTGGGTGTCCAACCATAATCGGGATCGCGACTGAAAACGTATAAACGTCCCCGCTCACTATTTTTTACCAAAACTGGTGTACTATAAATCTGCGTACCCTGTCCGAGAGTTTGCCGGATTTGATGGTCGAGACTATCGAGAAGCGATCGACTATTTTTATTCTCAAGTGGCGTTTCTTGGTTTAATTGTCGGATAATTGCCTCTAATTGTCGGCGTAGTTCCCCATTAATTTGATTATCTTGGCAATGCAGTTGATCAAGCGCCACTTGACCGTTATTTTTACTCAAAATCAACGCCCCTCCCTCCGCGTCTGCCACTCGTGCGGCCATCAAGGGGGTAAGATCGAGGAATTGGTTTAAATTATTGAAACTCCGCAGGGCAAAACCGAGGGAACTTAAGAGATTTTGAACTTTGTTTTGTTCACGATATAAACTGGCGACCAACTCTTTTAAGGCTAAAATTGGCTTAATATCGGCACTTTGATCGCCCATATTGACGGTGGCAGTGGTGAGAGTGTCCCTCGGTTCCGGCTCAGAAAGCATAAAATGATTTTTGTGGCGGTGACATGATTATAGCTAGATGGTCATTGGGTTATGACCTGTTTAAGTTTAACAGTATAGTCGATCTTTTCCTGACTGCCACAATTTAACCCTGATGTTTTACTATTTCTGTTTTTTCACACCTAAGACTGAGGCTGATAGCTTGACCTTATAATAATTAGAAGTATTTAACTTGATCCATTGACTTTATGACCTTGCCTCTCGATGTTCCCACGGCGATTAATCAACGTCGTTCTATTAAAAATTTTACCACCGATCCGATCGCCCCAGAACTGCTGAAAACCCTAGTAGAATTAACCGTTGCCGCACCTAGTAGTTTCAACATCCAAGATTGGCGAATTATTTTAGTACAAGATGAGGCACAAAAGGCCGCTTTAGCCGAGGCCGCTTGGGGACAAAAGCAAATTATCCAAGCACCAGTTACTTTTGTTTTCGCTGCCGATGCTGCCGCAGGAGGAGGAGAGCTAACTCCTATCTATGAACAGGCTCTCAGTACAGGTGCCTGGAGCGAAGGCACGGTAAAATATTTTAAACAGGCAATCCCGGGATTTCAAAAGGATTTGGGCGAAAAAACCCGGGAATACGCGATTAAAGATGCCATGATCGCCGCTACTCATCTGGTTTTAGCTGCCGAAAGTCTCGGTTTATCTAGTTGTTTTCTCAACGGTTGGATCGAGGACAAGGTAAAAGCTGTGATCGGTGCTGCCGATCATCCCGATCTGGCGATCGCTGTTGTCGTTCCCATCGGTTACGCGGCGGAACCTCGGCTTAATCCGGGGCGTTTACCTTTAGATTACAATGTTTTTGTGGATCGCTTGGGTAATCCCTATCAAATCTAAACTCTATTAACTGGATTTAATCTCGTTTCGATCGCTGTTTTGTCCGGTGGTTTGGGGGTGGGTGTCGGTGTCGGTTTGCAGGAGTTGGTGTTGCTGATTTGAGATAGGAAGCTTCTGGCAAACTAACTTTTAGATAGGATGGCACGGTTGGCATTCATAGCTTGATTCAGCAACGCCTTGTATTGTGGCAAAATTAACAATTTAATCTGCATCAAGCTGCGCTAATACAGCCGACATCGATCTTAATTTTTTCACAAGATATAAGGTTAATTATTTGTATAACAAGTCCCTAATACCATTTCTCTAAATGAAAACTACACATCGAATTTAAATCCCCCTTTAAGTTCCCCTTTTTAAGGGGGATTTAGGGGGATTAAACTTCTGTAGTCAGACTTTGGAGAATTGGTATAAGAACCTTATTCATACCAAAACTCGGAACTTCCCGCACATTTTTCGTCTCTAAATAACCATTGTTGAAACACTTGTTCTCTACCGTCATAAGGTGCAACAATCTGATAAACTTTTAGAGATTTTTTAGCAATTCTCTGGCTGCCCTTGTCAGTTAATTCATAACCTAACAAGTTTAAAAAATTACGAATAATCGTCAGAGGACGGGAAGTATTAGCGAGGTTAATCTTGGTGATAGTTTTAATCTCGTTACGGTTTTTAATGGCAATTTCCGCCATTTTTTGTAAATCGGCATCATGATTATTTAATTCTCTTTCAGGATTAGCTAATAATACGGGAATTCCCAACAATTCTAACGTCCCGATAATCACTCCTAATTGACTACTATTAAAATCGGGAATAAATAAACTTCCGTGACCTGATTCTATCAGTTTACGCGCAATTAAAGCATCTCGATCACACAAAAATTGTCGCCCAATTGTCAAAAAGTAATGTAAGCGTAGTTCTTGATACCATCCTTGATCATCTTTAATTACTAATTGTGGTGTGACGGGGATTCCATAGCGTTTGTATAGGTCATATTTCCTGATAATTCTCCTTTCTTTTACTGACTTAACTAACTGTTTTTTTAGCAGACGACACTCTGATTCCGTTATCTCGGCTGCGCTGGCAATTGCCTCGCATTCAGAACGATAATTATGTTCCATAATTTCTTCAATTGCTTCCGTTAACTGATTAGTTATGTCTAGTTCTTCTTCCTGATTTCGTTCTTTAATTCTATGACCTTCTGCTTGTAAAATCCCTAGAATTGACTGACGATAATTAAGCATATAAGCATTGACTCTTACGGCCATTTTTGCCCAACAGAGGAGAGATTCCGCTTGAAAAGTTGTATCTAAATCCTCCAGAGATTCTAAATCTGATTGGTGTAGTAAGCGAATATTAACCTCGGTTAATCGGTGTCCAGAGGTGAGAAGTTTGGGGATAGAAGTGGATCCATTGCCCACCTGATTAAATCCGTACACTGCTGACCAAATATAACGAGGAATATTCTCTCTAATTCTTCCTAAAAATTGAGCGATAGAAGTGGGATTCTGAATTCCCTGTGCTAAACACCAAACCGAGGAAAAGTGTTGCTGAATATCAATACTAATTCCCGTTTCGATCGCGGGACTAGCTAGAACTATATCATAGTTAAGTAACAACTGATTTAAATTGCCAATCGCTTGATAGGCAGCGTGACTAGAATCTTGCAATGACTCTGAGTCTATCCGCAGAACTTTCTTATGAGGAAATTGCTTTTTTAGATAAGACTCTAGGGTAATTGTTCCCCATTTGCTGGTTAATTTTTGTGCTGATAGACAAACAAAGGGTTTTCCTCCGTCTTTAATATGCTTGACCAAATCATTAACTAGCCGTTGGGGAGTATTATCGGAGTAGTTATAAACTCGCCAAGCTTCTTGATAACTAGGTTTCCACTCGTTACTAATCAAGAAAGTTTCTAGTTTAATTGCAGCTAAAGAAGTTAAATAATCTAGGGAAATATCACTTAAATCAGCATCAGCGACTAGGACTTTACCCCCACTGCTGACCACAGTTTGCAGCAAGGACTTTAGGGATTTTAAAATTGCCACACGATTAGTTTTACAAGTATCCCCATTTAACCCATGCCATAGAACCTGTTCGATCTCATCGATAATAATGATAGCACCTTGGCAATCTTCTGCTTTAAATTTAGCTTGTGATTGGGGATGGAGAGAGTCAATACATAAACCATAACCGTAAATTTGTGCCGCAGGATTATCTCTAATTTTGCTGATATAGTTTAAACCAAAGCGTTGACACAACTCCTCTACCAGTTTCACCCGATGACCAATAACTAAAACTTTTTGTTGATTGGCAATAGCTTGTTTAACTATCTTGGCTAAAAACTCAGTTTTTCCCGTACCTTTAGCCGATTTAATCGCTATTAACTGCGCTGATGTAGGAACAGAAATATCTGGCAAGTAACGGCTATTTAACTCTAGATGAGGTGGGAGAGTTAAACTATTTAAACTTGCTGCCTTCCAAATCTCCCAAGAGGTAGCTTTTTGATAGACTTGTTTAAAGTAATCTTCTCCTCGATTGATTAGTAAATCATCCACTCCTTTACCGTCAGCAGCATCCCAAGTAACCACCTTTACCTCACAGTTAGCCTGGGTGAATAGATAACCCATTCTCTGTAAAGCTAAATTAACCGCTTGCTGGGTTTTCGGTTTAGTTTCTTGGTCGAAAACTAGATAAATCTTGCGTCCGGAATTAGCTAATTTTTCTAGCTGCGGAATTAGATGAGATTTACCGATTCTCCTACCTAGTTCGTCCTTGGGAGTACGATAACCATTGTGAATCCCGGGTAAAGCAATTGTCACATAACCTGCTGTTAGTAATGCCCCCGCTTTTTTCGCTCCTTCCGTAAGACAAATAGGTATCTCTGGATGTTTGATTACCCAGGACCAAAAACCGAGATCCTCTTGCTTATTATCCACTTCTTCAGTTAAAATATTAATACTGATACGCTGGGCTACTTTTTGCCAAATTTTCAGGGGAACCCGCAAAGCAAAGACTCCCGTGGGGGTTTGGGGAGGATGTTCGTACTTAATCGGTTTAGCATTATCGAAGCTTAAACGGGGAAAATCGGGCTTAAAACAGCCCCAAGAGTCATAATTGCCCGTTAGTAGGTCGATTCCTGAACACCACCAACCGCCTTGACTGGTATGTTCATAACGCTTGAGAATACTATCCCTAACTCTGCCATCATTGCGTCGCGGTAATTCTTGGGAGTAGAGTAGGTATTCACTGGGAGATAACCCCGCTAAACTGGTGACATTGAGAGCGATTAACTCCGCATCCACCCCGCTACCACGCCATTCTTCTAAATATTTCATCCTTGTCCTCTACTGGCTAGACGCTATATATAGCGTTTTGTCCTATTATTCTAGCGGTAAGCCACTAAATAGCGAAAAGAGAAATTTTACTCTCTCAGAGGTTCTCAGAGGAAATTTGACTTTTAATCCACTCTTGTCTTAAATTATCGAAAAGTTAAGAACAAATAAAATCTCACCATAACCTCCTCAGCAGTCAGTCTGTTTTGCTATCAAAGAAAAAGCTTTTTGTCAAGCATACAAAAGAACCACTTTGAGAGAGAATCGAGAATTTTTTCCAGAAAATGTCATCCAAAACACGGTTTTTAGGGAACAAAATAATCCTGGTTATACCACATATAGAGTGATAAAATTATTTAACACGCTAGATGTTGTGTTTTCCCAGAAAATCTGATAGAATGCTCTAGTACAAATAGATTAATTTGTCAAGTTTTTTAACGCCGCAATTTCCCAATTATGCAATCGAAGCCCTTGACTACTGCCGTCTCCATTCACAAAAATAACGAAGTAATACCCTTTCGTTCTACCCCTTTAGCTAATATGGGCAGCCATGGAATTAGAGTGATTCGGCGCGATGGTTCCACCACCAGCTTAAATATCGGCAAAATTCGCGACGTGGTAGAGTGGGCTTGTGAAGGTAAAAAAGTCAATTCAATCGCCTTAGAAGCGGGTTTAACCACACGCCTGCGGGATGGGATTACCACTAGGGAAATACAGGATAATTTAATCAATTGCGCCCTAGAAATGTGTAGTCCCGAGGAACCGGATTGGCGCTATGTAGCGGGAAGATTGCATATTTGGAGTCTGTGGAAAGATACCTTAGTAGTCCGAGGTTATCAGTACGGAAATTACGAGAAAACCGTCAAAACTCAAGTTAAAAATCGGCTGTACGACGAAAGGATTCTCATCTATTCCGAAGCAGAATTAAAAGAAGCCGGTTCTTGGATTAATCCCGATTGGGATATCGATTATGATTACGCTGGGGCATTGTTAATCACTAGCCGTTATTTACTCAAAAATGAGTTACCCCAAGAGGCATTATTAACCTGTTCCTTACTGCTTGCCACTGTGGAAGAGCCAGCTAATAGACTCCCCTGGGCTAAGAAATTTTATCAAGCAATTGCTCAAAGAAAAATCTCTCTTGCTACCCCAATTTTAGCCAATTTACGCACACCCAAAGGTTCCCTAACCAGTTGTTTTATACTTTCCATTGATGACAGTTTAGAAAGCATTTTCAGCGAGATTACTAATGCTGCCCGCATCTCCAAAAATGGTGGCGGTGTCGGGGTGAATGTGAGTAGAATTCGCTCCACTGGTAGCTGGGTAATGGGGAAAGCTAATGCTTCTGGGGGGATTATTCCTTGGATTAAATTACTCAACGATACAGCTATTGCAGTAAATCAGGGGGGAAGACGCGCTGGGGCAGTAACTATCGGTGTTGACATCTGGCATTTAGATGTGCCAGAATTTCTGGAAATGCAGACAGAAAACGGTGATCAAAGACGCAAAGCTTATGATGTTTTTCCCCAATTAGTTATCACCGATGAATTTATGCGTCGGGTGATAACTAAAGCCGAGTGGACATTAGTAGATCCCTACGAAGTTCGGACAAAATTAGGTATAGAATTAGCGGAACTATGGGGGGAAGAATTTGAAGAGGCTTATCGTTTAGTAGAGGCTAATTTAGATAAAGAGGTTCTCCTCTATAAAAAAATCAATGCCCGGGACTTATTTAAAAGTATCATGCGTTCCCAAGTAGAAACAGGAATGCCCTACATTGCCTTCAAAGATACCATCAATCGCGCTAATCCTAATAAACACGATGGCTATATCCCTGGTGTAAATTTATGCACGGAGAGTTTCTCGAATGTCACCCCGGATAAAACTGCCCATTGCTGTAATTTAGTTAGCCTTAATTTAGCCAACATCGACAAGGAAGAAATCGAGTCTAATTGTCAAATCGCTGTCAGAATTCTCGACAATACTATCGATATCACTAACCCTCCCTTTGATAATGCTAAAAACCACAACGATAAATATCGCACTATTGGGGTAGGGGCGATGGGATTGGCTGACTGGTTAGCTAAACGGAAATTATCCTACAATAACCTGTCAGAAATTAGTAATTTATTTGAAGAAATTGGCTATTGGTGTACCTATTCCTCGATGGAATTAGCCAAAGAACGCGGCGCTTATCAAGCTTTCTTGGGTAGCGAATGGAGCCAAGGTAAATTAATCGGTGCCAAACCAGTGGAATGGTTTTTAAATAACGCAGTGCAACCGCAAAGATGGCAACAATTAGCCGAAGATATTCAACGATTTGGCATCCGTAATTCCCATATTACCGCCATTGCTCCTAATACTTCCTCCAGTTTGGTACAGGGATGTACCGCTAGTGTTTTGCCGGTTTATAGTCGCTTTTTCTACGATAAATGGGCAAAGGGAACCGTTCCCATCGCACCACCTTTTATTGAAGAAGCTTTCTGGTTTTATCCAGAGAATAAAAATCTCGAACAGCAGCAGGTGGTAAAAGCGATCGCTACTATGCAAGAATGGATCGATACGGGGATTTCTATGGAGTTATTATTCAACCTCAATGAAGGGGTTTACTTTCCCGCAGAACCTAACCGTTGTCTCACCGCTAAAGATATCTTTGATACTCTAATCATGGCGTGGGAATTGGGGTGTAAAGCGATTTATTATGTCCGTACCGTACAAAAGGACAATTTTCGAGAGTCTGACGATAGTTGTTCTAGTTGCGCTAATTAAAGTTAACTTGGGTGGGCAATGCCCACCTTAATTTTTTTATATAATTTAAAGGTGAGTTTTATTGATCACCTAATCACAGCTATGGATAAGACTTTATACGAACAGGATTACTATCTCTGGTTAGAGAAAACCATATCTTTACTAGAAAATCGTCAGTTTTCTGAGTTGGATTTAGAAAATTTAATTGAAGAAATAAAAGATATGTCCAGAAGAGAACGTCAGAAGTTAGAGAGTTTACTAACTAAACTCTTGGAACATTTACTTAAATTAACTTATTGGCAATCTAAGCGCGATTACAATAAAAACAAGTGGCGACGAGAGATTTTAAATTTTCGCATTCAAATAAAAAGAATTATTAGCAACAAAAAGGATGGAAACTATAATACAAACTTAGTATCTTATCTCACCGAGATTCTCGATAAATGTTATGAGGATGCTTGCCATCTATTTGTCGAAGGTTCTGGCATCGATAAAAGACTTTTAAGTGCTACACCTATTGGATCAATCAACCAAATTTTAGATGAAAATTGGTTTCCTGAGTTTCTCGGAGAGGATTAAGCAATGAAGAGTGATTTATACGAACAGGATTACTATCTCTGGATAGAGAAAACCATATCTTTACTAGAAAATCGCCAGTTTTCTGATTTGGATTTAGATAATCTCATCGAGGAGATTAGCGACATGGGCAAAAGTCAACGACAAAGCTTAAAGAGTTATTTAACTCGCTTATTAGAACATTTGCTGAAACTAGCTTACTGGCAATCAGAATTAGAATATAATCAAAGAGGATGGAAAAATGAAATTAGGAATTTTCGCCTAGGAATTCAACAAATTATTGAAGACAGTCCCAGTTTAAAGTCCTATCTATCGGAAATTTTCTTGCCCTGTTATCAAAATGCTCGTAAATTATTTTTGGATCTATCGGGAATGGCTGAAAATTTGGTCAGTTTAGCTCCAATTTGCACTATAGAACAGGCGTTAAATGAGGATTGGTTTCCTGAAATATCAAAATAATGGGGGATAATTATGGAAAAGAACTTATACGAAAAAGACTACTATCTCTGGTTAGAAAAAACCATTAATTTACTGGAAAATAATCAGTTTTCTGATTTGGATTTAGAGAATTTAATTGAAGAAATTAGCAGCATTGGTAAAAGTGAGAAACGAAGTTTAGAAAGTTATTTAACTCGCTTATTAGAACATTTGCTAAAACTGGTTTACTGGCAGTCGGAATTAGAATATAATCAAAGAGGATGGAAAAATGAAATTAGGAATTTTCGTCGTGCCATAAAAAGAATTATTGCCGATAGTCCTAGTTTACAGCCTTATCTGATTGAAATTTTTAACAACTCTTTTCAAGAAGCTCGTATTTCTTTTATCGAATTATCGGGAATGGCTGAAAATTTGGTCAGTTTAGCTCCAATTTGTACTATAGAACAGGCGTTAAATGAGGATTGGTTTCCTGAAATATCAAAATAATGGGAATAATTATGGAAACGAACTTATACGAACATGATTACTATCTCTGGATAAAGAAAACCATATCTTTACTAGAAAATCACCAGTTTTCTGAGGAGGTTCAAAGACTGATCGGGTTCCAATTATTTTTATTAATAAATACTTTACACACTTCCTACCAGGTAAGCAAGAGGGCTACGCCACTACTACCAAATCATTACCCTGGAAGCTTTTCAGTGAGCAGAAAATCTCCAAACGGCCAATGTTTGCACAAACGAACCTCCTTGAAGTGTGGCAAGAGGCAGTAGAAGCTGATAGGCAAATCGCCATTCCGGGCGATTACCGAACTCAACAAGAAAATTACAGATTTTTTCAAGCTAGGATCAAAGATTTTGTATCGAAAAATACAAAACTGGACAAAGTGACTGTTTAGGATGGGTTTTTTGAGAAGCTTAAGAACCGATCCATAAGTCAAAGGAGTTTTCCATGCCCGAAACGCCACAAGAAGTCTTGAAAATGATTCAGGACAACAATATTAAGATTATTGACCTGAAATTTATTGATATGCCAGGTATCTGGCAACACTGCTCGTTCTACTACGATCAAATCGATGAAAGCTCTTTCAGCGATGGTGTTGCCTTCGATGGTTCCAGTATTCGCGGTTGGAAAGCAATTAACGAATCCGACATGGCCATGGTTCCCGATCCTACCACCGCTTGGATCGATCCCTTCTACAAGGAACCGACCCTAAGCATGATCTGTAGCATCAAAGAACCGAGAACCGGTGAATGGTATAGCCGCGATCCTCGCTCTATTGCCCAGAAAGCGATCAATTATCTTAGCACTACCGGTTTAGGTGATACCGTATATTTTGGACCGGAAGCAGAATTTTTCCTTTTTGATAGCGCTCGTTTTGACCAAACCGCCAACTCCGGCTATTACTACATGGATAGTGTCGAAGGTCGTTGGAATAGCGGTAAAGACGAAAAGGACGGAAATCTTGCCTATAAACCCGCCTACAAACAGGGTTATTTCCCCGTTAGTCCCACCGATACCTCTCAAGACATTCGCACGGAAATGCTCTTAACCATGGCCGACTGCGGAGTTCCCATCGAAAAACATCACCACGAAGTCGCTACCGGTGGTCAAAACGAGCTAGGGATTAAATTCTCTACCCTAGTACGGGCCGCCGACTACTTGATGACCTACAAATACTGCATTAAGAACGTGGCTAAGAAATACGGTAAAACCGTCACCTTTATGCCCAAACCCATCTTTGGCGATAATGGTTCCGGGATGCACGTTCACCAGTCTATCTGGAAAGATGGTCAACCCCTGTTCGCCGGGGATAAATACGCCGGACTCAGCCAAATGGCACTGTACTACATCGGTGGTTTGCTTAAACACGCTCCCGCTCTCTTAGCTTTAACTAACCCCACCACCAACTCCTACAAGCGTCTCGTCCCCGGTTTTGAGGCCCCAGTAAACCTGGCCTACTCCCAAGGTAATCGCTCCGCTTCGATTCGGATTCCTTTATCGGGAAGCAACCCGAAAGCTAAACGTTTAGAATTCCGTTGTCCTGATGCGACTTCTAATCCCTACCTCGCTTTTGCAGCTATGCTCTGTGCTGGTATCGATGGGATTAAAAATCAAATTGAACCGGGAGAACCTCTCGATGTGGATATCTATGAACTCAGTCCCGAAGAATTGTCAAAAATACCCTCTACCCCCGGTTCTCTAGAAGCAGCACTAGAAAGTCTCGAAAAAGATCACGCTTTTTTGACCGATTCTGGTGTTTTTACCGAAGACTTTATCCACAACTGGATCACCTACAAACTCGATAACGAAGTTAACCCGATGCGCTTACGTCCCCACCCCTACGAGTTCTCTCTCTACTACGATGTCTAAGGTTTGATTGATAATTAATCCTAGGGTAGGCTTTTGCCTGCCCCTTTTTTTCGGAATCAGCAGGGGAGTGGGGAAGTGGGAAGTTTTTTGCCGTGAACAGTAAACAGTAAACAGTAATCAGTGAACTGAAAACTCGGCTCTTCTCGACTTTGTGTGATAATTTTTGCTTATGAAATCGTGAAATGTTTACTGGGAAAGACTTTTAGGACTATTTTGTTAAATAAACTATCAGTATAGACCTCGTTTCCACACAGAAACCAGAAGAGCCAAAACTCACATCTGATAACTGATAACTGATAACTGATAACTGATAACCGCCTAATCAAACAACAATCTTAAGCTTGATCTCCTCAGTCGTCAACAGTGATACAATTGCCGTCATAGCTAGGGGTGTCTGAGGCAATCAGGCTGAGAAAGACCCTTAGAACCTGAGACTGGGTAATTCCAGCGTAGGGAAGCTGTTTACAGAGGAAATAAAATTATGAGACAAGAATGGGTTGCCCCCCGGCGCGGACAAGCAAATGTATCGCAAATGCACTACGCCCGTCAGGGGATAATTACCGAAGAGATGACGTATGTGGCAAAACGGGAAAATCTCTCTCCCGAATTGATTCGCAGCGAAATCGCCCGAGGAAGACTGATTATTCCCGCTAATATCAATCACCTCAACCTCGAACCCATGGCGATCGGTATTGCTTCTAAGTGTAAAGTTAATGCTAATATCGGGGCTTCCCCTAACTCCTCGAATATTAACGAAGAACTGGAAAAATTACACCTAGCGGTCAAATACGGCGCCGATACGGTAATGGATCTTTCCACCGGTGGCGGTAATTTGGACGAAATTCGCACCGCGATTATCAATGCTTCTCCCGTCCCCATCGGTACTGTACCCATCTATCAAGCGGTGGAAAGCGTTCACGGCAATATTGAAAAACTCACCCCCGAAGATTTCCTCCATATTATCGAAAAACACGCCAGGCAAGGGGTGGATTACATGACGATTCATGCGGGAATCCTCATCGAACACCTGCCTTTAGTCAAAACTCGTCTGACCGGGATTGTCTCCCGGGGGGGTGGTATTATTGCTAAGTGGATGCTGCACCACCACAAGCAAAATCCTCTATATACCCATTTCGACGAAATTATCGAGATTTTCAAGCGTTATGACGTTTCTTTTAGTCTCGGTGACTCCCTACGTCCCGGTTGTACCCACGATGCTTCCGATGCAGCCCAATTAGCGGAATTGAAAACCCTCGGCCAACTGACGCGTCGCGCTTGGGAACACGATGTACAGGTGATGGTGGAAGGACCGGGCCATGTTCCCATGGACCAAATTGAATTTAATGTGAAAAAACAAATGGAGGAGTGTAGCGAAGCACCTTTCTATGTTCTTGGTCCCCTTGTCACCGATATTGCCCCCGGATACGATCATATCACCTCGGCGATCGGGGCGGCTCTGGCGGGTTGGTACGGGACGGCGATGTTATGTTATGTCACCCCGAAAGAACATCTCGGTTTACCCAACGCTGAAGATGTGCGAAATGGCTTAATTGCCTACAAAATAGCGGCTCATGCGGCAGATATCGCCCGTCATCGTCCCGGGGCGCGGGATCGTGATGACGAACTCTCCATTGCTCGTTATAATTTTGATTGGAATCGTCAATTTCAGTTATCCTTGGACCCCGATCGCGCTAAGGAATACCACGATGAGACTTTACCCGCAGATATCTATAAGACTGCGGAGTTTTGTTCGATGTGTGGACCGAAATTCTGTCCCATGCAAACTAAAGTCGATGCCGATGCGATTACGGAATTAGAGAAGTTTCTCGCTAGTCAGAATCAAGACAATTTAACCCCGGTTTAAAGGGGAGTTATGGGAAGGGCTGATTTGATTTCAGCCCTATTCCTAGGATAGAAGTCAAAATTCTGGGAATAGCCGCCATTTTTTTGACTAATTAACCCGTTTTTCTAGATATTGACCGATCATCAATTCTTGACCGGCGCGAGAGATAATAGTTTGTCGAGTGCGATATTGTTGACCGATGAGTTTAATTTCCTCTTCAAAGACAGAACCGGCGTATTCTGTTCTCAGACAGAGAGTAGAGGGGTTAGGAAAGGTATAAATGGCACTAACGGGTTTATCCGTCGCAAATCCCCGATCGCGATAGAGAATATTATCTAAAATACCGAATATAGTGGAACCGTTGGAGGGTTTTTTACTCTGGGGACGGAGATAATTACTTTGCCAAGTCACTTCCGTACCACCTAATAAAGTTGTATCTTCCAGATTATGTAAACGGGCCAGTTGAATTAATGGTTCGCTGCCCTGGGGTAAATATTTAATCTCGATGGCGCTGATAACTTCTTGGGGTTCCGTTTCTTGGGTGAGGGTGTAATAACGTCTCTGGGATTGCCAGCGTCCTTCTGTCTGCTTAAAAAAGGCTAAAGCCAAAGTTTCTAGCGATAATTGGGCGGTTTGAATTAATGTCATAGAAATAAAACCTTTCCTGTTTTTTGGTAGAGCAGATTTGTTATCCTTTGTCAAGAGTTTGCCAGAGAATTGTTACACATCTTAATACAATTATAACCCTGCATGGAAATTAAGTGGTAGGAGTGTTGAGGGAGATAATTGGGAAAAGCCGCACAGATACAGCATTTACAGGGAAAAAACGGGATAAGATTGCTAAAAACTGCGAACTTATCCTAGTTACTTCCATTCACTCTTATCTATCGATTAATTCTGTCAAATTGGCTACAGTCAGGCCGAGGTTCTTCCCCCAACCCCTTTTTTACTTTTTAAGTATCTCAGCAAAATTAATGGCTCTTCTAGGTTCTGTGTGATAAGTTTAACTTACATAGGATTGATCGATCTTTGTGTCCTTTGTGTCTGGAGTGGTTCGTTCCACCCCCTCGCTAGGAGGAATGTATCTTAGAATACATTTTACCCACCAAACCTGGAAGAGCCGATATTCCTGAACCGAGAGTGTCCCCAACCCAAAAACATTTATTAACCGATATTTTAGTCATTGCTATTTTAGCAGTTATACGATAAATTTCCCTCTTGACTAAGTTGGTAGAGCAAGTTTCTTTGTTCTATGTTAAGATGTTGGGGGCTTCGTTTTTGGGTCTGATTTGTTTTTGTTAATGATCAGACAGTACCTGATGAGCATTTCTTTGTCAACTCTTGAGGTTGATGCGTTTCATTTTTGAATTGGCGAATTATGGAAAAGAACTTATACAAAAAAGACTACTATCCCTGGATAGATAAAACCATATTTTTGCTAGAAAATAATCAATTTTCTGAATTAGATTTAGAGAATTTAATTGAAGAAATAAAATCTATATCTATCAGTCAACAGAAAGCATTAAAAAGCAATCTGAGCGTGATTTTATGGCATTTACTAAAATACTTACAAGAGCCAGAAAAACAAACCAGAAGCTGGGCATTAAACCTTTTTGAGCATCGCGAAAGAATCGAAGAAGATTTAGAAAATAGCCCTAGTCTTAAGAGTTTTTTAACAGAAGAAAATTTCAAAAAATGCTATAATAAGGCTAGAAAAAAAGCCGCTATTGAAACAGGGATAAACCTAGATAAATTCCCGAACGATTGCCCATTTACTTTGGCAGAAGCCCTAGATTTTGAATTTATCCCTAATCAAACCATTTGACTTTTTACCGAAAACCTATTATAAACTAAAAGTGCCTTAATGTCCAAGTAGTCATGTCCTTACATTTAGTTAATTCTTGCCATTCGATGCCCATTTCCCCGATCTTCAATCCGTCGGGAGATGATGCGATCGAAAACCGTTCGATCTGGTTTGGTAACACCACCAACCTGATGCAATTAAACGATGTCCGCTACACCTGGTCGGTGGGTTTATATCAACAAATGCGGGAAAATTTCTGGATCCCGCAACGCTTAGATATCACTCAAGACGTGACTGAATACGGGCATCTTACCGACGAAGAAAGATATGCTTATGATGGTATTTTGTCCTATCTAACTTTTCTTGATTCCGTGCAAACCTGTAATATTCCCCACCTAAAAGGTAGCGTCACTGCGCCAGAAATTAGTCTTTGTATGGCGGAACAAATTTCTCAAGAGGCCATGCACAATCAAAGTTATCAATACTTAATTGAAACGATTATTCCCTCGGATCGCAGAGGCGAAGTTTATGACTTTTGGCGCACCGATAAAGTTCTCAAGGATCGCTGTGAATTTATTGCTAGTCTCTACCAGCAATACATCGATAAACAAACTACTGAAAGCTATTTTATCGCTCTTCTTGCCGACTATTTACTGGAGAGTTTGTATTTTTATAACGGCTTTATCTTTTTCTATAATCTCGCTTCTCGACAGCTAATGTCCGGTAGTGCTGACGTTTTCAAAATGATCAACCGGGACGAATTAAGTCACGTCCGTTTGTATCAAAAACTTATTCCTGAAGCCATGGCAATTTTTCCCCATTCCGTTGAACAGATTTATGAGATGTTCGATAGTGCCGTTAAACACGAATGTCGCTGGACAAATCACATCGTTGGCAACGACATTTTAGGTATTACCGAATACAGTACCGAACAGTACACTAAATACCTCGCTAATATTCGGCTAAAAGCGATCGGACTTGAGCCTTTATACAGGGAAGAAAAGTATAACAAAAGTCCCTATAACCATCTGGAACGCTTTTCCGATACCAAAAAAGAAGGCCACACCAAAGCTAACTTTTTTGAAGCAACTGTTACCAGTTATGTTATGTCTTCTGGCTTAACTGGATGGGATGAAATTTAAAATTTAAGGGATAATAATAACCCAATTTCTTACCATAAAGTGGCAACTTTGTCAAATATTTTGACAACTTTTGACCCTCTCTTGCAGAAATACCGACAATCAGCAAATGCGCTTCTGGGTTTGGGGGGTTCTACCCCCAAAAGCCTAGATTTACTGATAAAATCGGAAGTAATGACCAATTTTAGAAGATATACTTAGGGCTTGCTCAATAAATCTAAAAACCTTGTTGGATAAGGTTTTTAGACTTTTTTTCCCTCAAAAAGTGTCGACCTTTGGAGTGATTGGGGGGAAAATTCAGGGACTTTTTCCCTGAAAATTAGGTAATTGACCCCCTCAAAATCGGTAAAACCCTACACCCTACACCCTGTCCCCACGAAAAACTTTGCCGCAAACCCTAATTATGACGATTGCCATCATAATGAATTCTCGCCCCGGCCCATTGCAGTTTTTCCTGTAGAGTCTGATAAAAAGAATAACTTTCCCGCAGGATAATAAATTGGGCGAATTTTTCGGCTTTAGTAACTCCCACCCATTGCCCGGGCCAAATGGAAGTGGCTAAAGCACCATCCATCCAGAGTTTAGTATTTAACTCGTAGTCTCCTAGAGGCCAAATACTGACCAGAGATGCCGGGGGAATGACAATCGGCCGACTGGAGAGACTCAAGGGACAAATCGGGGTGACAGCGATCGCTTCCATGCCGGGGTGTATAATCGGACCATTAGCGGAAGCGGTGTAACAGGTGGATCCCGTGGGAGTAGCCACTAATAGTCCGTCGCCTTGGTACTGATCTACTATTTCCCCGTCCACTTCGATTTCGAGGATTGAGGTGGGCATCCTATCGATACTAGCGGGTTTCACACACATCTCATTCAGGGCATAAAATGCCTCGCTCACTGGCTGCGGATTTCTTTTATCCCCTTCATAGATTCTGGCCGTTAACATCATCCGTTGTTGTACCGCATAGTGATCGGATTGTAAACGCTCCCAGACCGTCTCCGTATCCTGGAAAATATCAAAGGGTTCCGTTAAAAATCCCAGATGGCCGCCGACATTCACCGCTAAAATCGGAATGTCTTCGTGAGCTAAATAGCGAGCGGCAGCTAAAATGGTTCCATCTCCCCCCAAAACGATGGCAAGGTCGATTTTTTCCGATGCTGAGGCTAAAAATACCGGATAGGGATTATCTTTAAAGCCACTGGGTCCCATTAAAACTTTACACTGACGGGCTTCTAACTGTTTAGCGCATTTTTCCGCCCATGCTTTACTTTGGGGATGGTTGGCCTTATGAGCGATGATGACTTGTTTTAACTGCACAGAGTTGAGACCTTTTTCGGAGGTTCTATACTTTTAACAATAGCAAGACCGGGCAGATCGGGTGAAAAGTGAGTAGGGTTTTCTGAAAAAGTTTGTTAGTGGGGTCAGGAGTCAGGAGACAGCTATCAGGGATCGGATTTGAGTTTTCAGTTCACTGTTTACTGATCACAGCAAAAAGCTGACGGCTTATCGCTCTTCGGATCTTCTAGGTTCTGTGTGATAAGTTTAACTTACATAGGATCGATCAATCTTTGTGTCCTCTGTGTCTTTGTGGTTCGTTCCACCCCCTCGCTAGGAGGAATGTATCTTAGAATACATTTTACCCACCAAATCCAAGAGAGCCAAATTTGAGTTTTTATTAGAAAAAAAGTTAGCGATCACTTGTCAAGCAAGGGTTTCAGAATCTGGATTCGGTCGGGGATTTCCGAAAGTTCCAGAAGAGCGATTATTCTCCCTTTTGCCTCTTGCATGAGTGCCTCTCCTGATATGTGGCCTATACTCAACGGATTTAGTATAATAAATTGTTCGGTATTTAAAGTCTGCCAAGAGGTTCCGCACCCGAAATAGACGGATCAGATGACGAACCCGCTAACTCAAGGAGAGGGTAGAGGGGAGTGGAGCATTTGGCTGAAATTTCCCTAAACCCCTAAACCCCTATCTCCCGACTCCTGAATTCTGTCTCCGCGAGAGATTAACTTGCTTGGGAGGAGACAAAACCCGATAACTCGCGAAAACGGATCTCATCGCGGTGGGGATCAGAGCGACTAACTTGTACTTGAAAGCGATCGCCTAAAGATACCGATCGCTCAAAACGATGGGGTAATTCTAACCCCAATTCCTCCAATAAAATCAAGCCTAAATTTTCCTCTTCCCGCAGCCAGCGCAATACCAAAGCTTGCCAGACTTGATCTCCCTGTCGTCGCAAAAATTCCAAACTCCAATAACGATTAGTTTGTCGTTCCACCGAGGTGGCTTCCAGGGCCGAACTAGCGACACTATAGAGAATTTCCTGCATTCTATCCCGGGTAAAAGGCAGTTTATCGCCCCGGAGATGGGCTTTTAGTTGAAAATGGGTCAAAAGGTCAGTATAACGGCGAATTGGCGAAGTTACTTGGGAATAGGTATTCAATCCCAGACTAGCATGACGGTTAGGAATCGTCGTCATCTCACTGCGCGGCATACAGCGACGCAAGGCACAGGAACGCACTGGGCCCGCAGGTAGTAAAATTAACTCCTCATCGGGGGGTAATTCCGGTTGTGGTTGTCCGCGGAAAGGCACGGGGATCTCGTGTTCCTGACAGTAGCGACCGGCGATTTCTCCGGCTAAAATCATCATTTCCGCCACTAATTGCCGAGATGGGGAAACTTCCTGCAATTCTATGATAATTTCGTCGTTAGCCTTCACCTTAATAGATGATTCTGGCATTTGGATGTTAATCGATCCCTGAGATTTGCGCCATGCGTGGCGTTGTTTGGCCCAACGGTTGAGAATCTTCACTTCCGGTTCATGCTGCAGATCCAGATGTAACATTTCGTCCACATCTTCGTAGGTGAGGCGATAGGTGGGTTTAATTGTACTGGGATGGATACGATAATCGGCGATCGCCCCCGTTTCATCGAGGATTACCCCAAAACTCAATGCGGGACAAAGTTTACCCTGTACCAAACTCATTGGACCGGCGGCCAACTCTAGGGGAAACATGGGAACCATTCCCGTGGGAAGATAGAGACTGGTACTGCGACGACGCGCTTCTAGGTCTAATTCATCATCGGGAAGCACTAAACGGCTAGGATCGGCAATATGAATCCAGAGACGATGACCACCATCCGCGAGCATTTCCACCGATAATCCGTCATCGATTTCCTCGGTACTTTCATCGTCGATGGTATAAATTTTTTGGTGGGTTAAATCGAGACGATTGTTGACATCCGCATCCGCAGGGGGATTGAGTAAATTAAGACGCGTCACATCAAGTACCTTTTTCGAGAATTGAACAGGGTAGGAACTGCGTCGCAGGAAAAGGTTTTCGTGACTACTCCACCATTTCAAATCGACTAACAATTCAAAAGCAGCCTCGGGGGTTTGGGAACGGCCTAGCAGCGAGAGTATGTCCGTGGCTGCCGGATATTTTTGTTCGGGTTGGAGGATAAATTTTTCTAGAGACTCCAGACGAATTCGATCGCTTTCTGACCATTCTACCGTTTCACCGGCCAGGGTCTGTTGGAGACGTTGGAGAAATTGGCCTTTTTCCCGTTGACGCTGTTGTTCTACCTCTAGCTGGTGTTTGATTTCCTCTACCTGATTTTCCGAGCGGGCCTCGTAACCATCCCCTTTATTTTTAAAATAAACTTTATCATCACTCAAGAGACAATGGGCTGCATAGCAAGACTGGGGACTGCGATCGGAAAAGAGAATCTCGGCCATGGTTTCGGGAGTGACTAACTGATTTTCCCCGGCTAATAATTCCCAGGCCACTTCTAAACCACTGGGATCTAGATAGGGTTGGACTTCCCGCAGAAAATTGCCAATCTCCTTATGGTTGGACGGACCTGCTTTGATAATGTAATCGAAGCGTTGGGGACGCAGTTTATGCGGGTTTCCCCCTTGATCGATGACGATCCAATCTTTTTTACCTTCTGGGCGATCGATCACCCCTAAGCGCCTTTCTCCTTGCACCCGAAATTCTACCAGCGTTCCCTTTTCCACTGCTTCCCCTTACTGCCTATGTATTTTGTCTATTTTCTATCATCCTCGATCGATTACTCGATCGGCAAGAGCAATCATCAATCCCCACCCACTAGATAGGGTTTGTGGCAAAAAGTTTTTCGTGGGGGTAGAGTGTGGGGTTTTACCCATTTTGAGGGGGTCAATTACCTAATTTTCAGGGAAAAAGTCCTGGGATTTTCCCCCTGATCACTCCCATGTCCACCACTTTTGGATTTCAAAAAAGTCTAAAAGTCTTATCAAACAAGGTTTTTAGATTTATTCAGCAAACCCCATTTAGTCAAAGATTCGCCGCTCTCAGGACAACCAGTGTACCCACAAGTTAATCGTCGTCAATTTAAGTGCGATAATTGTCGGAAACCCTTGAGCGAAGAGTTAGATTTTGTCGCCAGTAAACGAACTTATACGAAAAGACTAGCCGAGAATATACTCGAACAATTAAAAGAAGGTGATATTTTAAATGTTAGCCGAAGAAATGACGTAACGGAAGAAGAGATTCCAAGAATGCTAGAGAACATCGCCGAAGAAATTACAGAGCCAGACCTATCGTAATTAAAAAGACTAGGAATTCGCCAATTCAAATACTGGCGAAATGCAGACGTAATCAAGCAAGATAGTAAATTATTTTCTTCTATCTCACTCTCAAGAAATGTTATTTCTTGAGCGTTTTGGGACAATAATTGCTAAAAATAAGCTTTTTCCGTGTTAATTAACTGAATATTGACAATTTGACCGTTAGTCACTTGTACGGTTCCATAGCTGCCGTCCCCTAAAAAATTATTGAGGTACAAATTGTCATCATATTGAGCGAGGAGAGTATATTCCCCTGAGGGCAATTCCACCAAAAAATTACCTTGAGAATCACTACTTATTTGCTTGATTAGGTGAGGATGTTTTTGGGCTTGGGCTACTGGCCAGTTGGTTCCTTGAGCGGGAATTCTACCTGAAAAAATCCAAACAGTTGTTTTAATAGGTTCAGGTTTTGTTCTTAAGGATGTTGTGTCTATAGTGGGCATTTGGTCGCCGCTAAGACGAAGAATAGTGCCAGAAATACCCTGTTTTGATTGAGAAAAATTCGGGTCAGTAAAGCTCATCATTGTAACTAGAATAATGGTCAAACTTAGGAACCAGCGAAAGTTAGGATAAATCATAGTTTTGGCGATTTGGCTGTTATTTTGGCTGAAGAAAAGCCTCCTGCAGAATCCAACAGAGACTTTCTTCAGCATTGGTTAACTAGGAATGCTCTGGGTTGTGAGCATTAATAGCGTTTTAAGCAAGACGGACAGCACTGCTAGTGAGAATACTGCGGACTTGAGCATGGGTTAAGTTGGGATTAGCCCCGAGCATTAAAGCCACTACTCCTGCCACATGGGGAGCCGCCATCGAGGTTCCGCTGGAATTCCCGTATAGGTTGCCTGGTAAGGTCGAATAAACATTCACCCCCGGAGCCATAACGTGCTGCATACTGCTGTTAGTTCCGGCACGATTGGAGAAACTAGCAATTGTCCGGTTGCTATTGACGGCACCGACGGAAAAACCGTATTGGGTAGCGTAGTATGCAGGTGTTCCGGGAGAAGACAAGCTAGAGTTGCCAGCTGCACTAACCGTAATCACATTGCGACTAGCGGCATAGGCAAGGGCATCGCGTAAAGCAGTTGAATCAGACCATCCCAAACTCATATTAATGACGCGAGCGCCATTATCCACTGCATAGCGGATAGCTTGAGCAAGGTTGCCCCCATTAGTAAACCGACCTTGTGAATCTACATCTCCCATACGAATCGCCATAATTCGGGAATTATAGGCAACGCCCGTCATACCAATGCCGTTATTAGCGGCGGCAATTGTCCCAGCGACGTGAGTTCCGTGTCCTTGTCCAGAAGAAGTAGTTCCGGGTAGAACGTTATTGTTATTTTGACCGATACCAAAGTTCCAGCCATAAACGTCATCGGTATAGCCATTTCCGTCGTCATCAATGCCATTACTGGCAATTTCCCCTGTATTGCGCCAAATATTATTGCTCAGGTCTTGGTGGGAAATGTCCACCCCAGAATCAATTACAGCTACTGTAACACCTTGTCCTGTATAACCTCTTGCCCAAGCTTCGGGGGCGTTAACCATATCATTACCCCAGTTATTACCTCCCAAGTTAGGAACATCGGCAAAAGTGGGTTGACTAATTGCTTGAGCAACGGCAGCGGCAGCGTTAACTAAACCGTAACCATAGGTGGAGTTAAATCCAGTTCCACCACTGGTAGCCGAAACAGCGAGATTATAGTTGGTATTAGCACTTTGATAGGGATAGACATGAATGTAGTAGGTACCTGCACTCAACTGACCGGTAATGCTCTCAGAAGTCGTACCACCGTTAGTAGAGGAGGCAATGACAGAACCGCCACTATTTAACAGTTGCACGTCCGCGTCGGCGGTCATTCCAGTTAGACCAAGATTAAAGTTACCCGAATTAGCGAGGGTGAAACGATAGTAATCGTTGGTATCGGTGCTTCCTACCCAATCGGTGTAACTGGTGGTGCTGGAACCGACGGTAATCGCTCTGGCAGTAGCGAGGGTATTGCCGGCTAGGTCAATACTGGTAGCCGAAACAGCGAGATTATAGTTGGTATTAGCACTTTGATAGGGATAGACATGAATGTAGTAGGTACCTGCACTCAACTGACCGGTAATGCTCTCAGAAGCCGTACCACCGTTAGTAGAGGAGGCAATGACAGAACCGCCACTATTTAACAGTTGCACGTCCCCGTCGGCGGTCATTCCGGTGAGACTGAGATTAAAGTTACTAGAATTAGCGAGGGTGAAACGATAGTAATCGTTGGTATCGGTGCTTCCTACCCAATCGGTGTAACTGGTGGTGCTGGAACCGACGGTAATCGCTCTGGCAGTAGCGAGGGTATTGCCGGCTAGGTCAACAGAACTGAAAAGACCCGCAGAACTACTTTGACCTGTTAAAAAATCACCGTCTTGAGGCCAAGAGGAAAGGGATTCGGATGATTGCCAGCGATTTTTCAGTTCTAGCTGGTATTCTTCCAGAGAATTGCTTAAAAAGTCAGAATCCAGTCCCTGGAGACTTTTGCGGACAAAAGGGGTAATCAAGTCGGAGCGTCCCAAACCTGATCCCACGCCAAGGGTTGGTAACTGGAAGATATCATCTAAAACATTGCTGTCTGATAGGTTGAAACTTTGGTCAAGCATCTTTTTTATCCTTGAGTAAAGACTCTTAAGTAGGGAGGCAAAATTATTTGTAGGATGGGTTGGCGGTAGCGTAACATGAGCAGGAGTTGGGTTTCATTCTTCAACCGTTCGGCAAAAGCTCACGGCCGAAGCCCAACCTACGTTCATCTTATACTTAATTCCACCCACCCACTTACTCTATTCCATCATTAGTTGTAACCGAAATTCCGCACATTTTTATATATTTTTATATATTTTTATATATTTTTACATCACCTTGATGAAAATCAATAATTGTAGCTATAATCCTTCCTGCCAATGGGTTGTAAGCAATGTATTAGTAATAATTATCAAATTATCAATTGAATGATAAGAAATGCGGAATGTGGGTTGTAACCTATTTCCTGTAGCAAAAGTAGCAGGTAGCAAGTTATTGACACAAATCGCAAAGTATTTGTAACTAAATTTTTACGAAATAGATGTTGATGTCGCTTCCCTCCTGCGGGACGGCAAGAAAGGAGTGAGAAAATACATATAAATGTACTACCAGAGGTAGCATTAGCCCAAAATTCTGCGATCAATGCTTTAAAAAGGGAAAATGAGCTAAATTTCCCCCACAAGTAACCTCTATTAATCCCCACCCACTAGATAGGTATAACGTCGCAAACTGCGTTCATAATCCTGTAGTAGTAATTGGGATTCTTCCACAGTCATGCGATTTTCCTGCAAAGCTTGTTCACAACGAAGACGAATTCTTTCTAACAGGTCTTCCGCAGAATACTGCACATAACTTAATACTTCCGTGATCGTATCTCCTTTGACTAGATACTCGATATCGTACCCCTTGGGACTCATCTGAATATGTACCACGTTAGTATCGCCAAAAAGATTATGTAAATTGCCCATAATCTCTTGATAAGCACCCACCAAAAACATTCCTAGATAATAGGGTTCTGGAGAATGTTTCCCGTTTTTGTACTCCAACGGATGCAATTCTAAAACTGATTTTATGTCCCCGCGCAAATCGATAAACTGGGCAATTTTCCCATCACTATCACAGGTTAAATCGGCGAGAATTCCTCTTTGAGTAGGTTCTCGATCGAGACGATGGATCGGCATAATTGGAAATAGTTGATCGATCGCCCAACTATCGGGAACTGACTGAAAAACCGAGAGATTGGCATAATAAATTGAGGCCATAATTTGCTCTAAGTCTTCCAAGTCATCGGGAACATAATCCTCTTGTCGGGCCACTTGCAGAATTTTGTGACAACAAGCCCAGTACAATTGTTCGGCTCTAGCTCGTTCTTTGAGACTGAGATAACCGAAATTAAACAGACTAATCGCCTCCTCTTTGAACTGTCCCGCATCGTGATAAGCTTCCTGATAATTGCGCTCATCGATACCCGTGTAGGTTTCCCAGAGATTACGGAGGATCAGATGTTCTTTCCCATTGCAGGGATCGGGGGGATTTTGGGGAACCTCACTACTTCCCAAGATATCAAAGACTAACACCGATTGATGAGAAGCGATCGCCCGGCCACTTTCACTGATGAGAATTGGGGGTGAAATCTGGGCATCTTCACAAGCTTCCTTGACCTCAGCCACGATATCATTGGCATAATTCTGCATATTGTAGTTTTTTGAGGCGTAGAAGTTAGTTTTTGAGCCATCGTAATCCACCCCTAAACCACCCCCCACATCGAGATAGGTCATATTTGCCCCTAATTTCGCTAATTCCACATAAATCTGACTAGCTTCGCGAATGGCATCCTTAATGACGCTAATAGCGGAGATTTGCGACCCGATATGATAGTGCAGCAGTTGCAGACAATCTAACATCCCCGCTTGTTCTAATTCCGTCACCACCGTTAAGATTTCCGGGACGGTTAAACCAAATTTTGCCCGGTCTCCCGTGGAACATCCCCAACGGCCCACCCCTTTTGTCCCCAGTTTCGCACGCACTCCCAAATGTGGGGCAATTCCTAACTGACGACTGACGCGCAGGGTTAAATATAATTCCTCCAATTGTTCGATGACAATCAAAGGCCGATGACCGAGACGAGTGGTCAATAGGGCAGTTTCCAGGTATTCTTTGTCCTTATAGCCGTTACAAATTAGCAAGGGTTGTGTTTTGTCATTTTTGCCGTTTAAGGCAGGTTCTAGGGTAGCTAAAGCAATCATTAGCTCAGGTTTTGAACCAGCCTCCAACCCAAATTGATAGGGTTTGCCAAAACGTACTAAAGACTCGACGATGTGACGGTGTTGATTGCACTTGATCGGATAGACACCGCGATAGACATTGGCATAATTATAACGGGCGATCGCTCGGTTAAAACAGGCGTTCAGGCGCTCGATCCGATCCTCAAGGATGTCACTAAACCGAATTAACAGGGGTAAACCGATATTTCGCCGCTTAATCGCCGAAACTAACTCGTATAAGTCCAAAGAACCGCCCCTTTCTCCCTGGGGCGAAACGGTAATATTTCCTGCGGCATTGATCGAGAAATAGGGTTCTCCCCAGCCTTGGATGCGATAGAGATTTTCGCTATCTTCGATCGACCAATGTTTAACGGGGGCAACTTTTTCGAGGTTGTTACCGTCAGAAGGGGTCAGATCGAGTGGAGATAATTGCTTTTCTTGTTTCTTAAGTTGAGTTTTACCCGCCATTGTCTATCGATCGCTCCGTGTGAGACTCCGATCTTCTATCTTAAGTCAGACTTCCTGTCTGCGACCAAGATTCCGATCGTGATAGAATTTACTATCTAGGCTCGATCTCTAGGAATAGTCATCTATATAAATTCAAGGCTATGCAGTTATTAGACTCAAAAGGACGTTTATTCGGTAAATTTAGCTTGCTTGATATCGGAGCGGCCTTAGTAATTTTATTGACAATTATCGGTATTTTTGTTGTACCGGGGACAAGTGGTAAAAGTACGATCGCTCAAGTTACCAAAGAACCCATAGAAGTGGATGTTATTGTCCGGGGTTTAAGTGTTCTCAATCCCAATGCTTTGATCAATCAATTCAATACCGAGAAGAAAACTAATATTGTTATTCGTAATCAACCGGCCGGTCAAGTGGATATAAAAAATGTTAAACCTTTATCGAGAAATGTCTTAGTTCCGCAGCCGGATGGTAGTGTGAAAGTCCTACCGGATCCCCGCACGGAAAACTATTCTCAAGATATGATTATGACTCTCAGTGGTCAAGCGGAATTTACCGACACTGGTGCGGTTGTTGGCGGTCAAAAGGTGAAAATTGGCACTTTAATCGAGTTGGAAGGAGATAATTATAATTTCAACACCAGTGTTATCGATGTCCGTTTACCAAAAAGGTCTTAGTTAGTAAACAGTGAGCAGTAAACAGTGAAAAGACAGCAGGAAACTTCCATGTAACACTGCTCACTTGAAAACTCAAATCTGATAACTGATAACTTACCCACTGATAACTGATAACTGATAACTGATAAGAGGATTAACTGCTATTTATACACCGCCTTTAGCTCGTTTGATCGAGCAGTTACAAAAATTACCTGGAGTCGGACCCAAAAGCGCCCAACGTTTGGCCCTGTATATTCTCAAACGACCAGAACAAGATGCGATCGAATTGGCCCAGGCGATCGTGGCGGCTAAAAAACAAGTAGGATTATGTCAGGTTTGTTTTCATCTTTCGGCCGAACCGATTTGTGAAATTTGCCGCAATCCTAACCGAGAAACGGGGACTATCTGTGTGGTAGCTGACTCCAGAGATGTGATTGCTTTGGAGAAAACTAGGGAATATTCGGGCAAATATCACGTTTTAGGGGGTGTTATCTCACCTATGGATGGGATTGGACCGGATCAATTAAATATACAGTCTTTAGTCACCAGAGTCAGCCAGAAAAAAATTCAGGAAGTTATCTTAGCTATCAGTCCCAGTGTCGAGGGGGAAACCACGACTTTGTATATCGGGGGTTTACTGAAACCCTTCACTAAAGTTACCCGTATCGCTTTCGGGTTGCCCATGGGCGGCGATCTGGAATACGCTGATGAAGTAACTTTAGCGAGAGCTTTAGAAGGTCGTCGGGAATTATAGAGCAGGGTGTGAGGTTTTGATCAGGTTACTTTTTGGCGAATAATCGAGCATTTGTAGCCAGCGATACAGTTTTATAATGCGTATTATGCTTAGTTGCAGAATTTGTAGCTGCAGAAATCTTTGGGGGGGGAATCACCAGCAACTGCACGGGAGCGAGAGAGAGCGCTGTTAAAGACTTTAAAGGCTGTTCTAGAATCGCCATTTCGCCGAAACAGTAGCCGTTTCCCCAGATTTTCTAGGACGATTATTCGGCCCGACTACTCAAAGGGTTATTGAGATTGCCAGTGCCTGGACGTTTAACACTATGGGATTGTAGGAGTGAGATCGCCTGTTGATACTGGGGATCATCCTTCGTTCCCAGCAAAGAAGGATCATCCCGGAAGCGCAGCTGTTGTTCTTGGGTTAACTCGATCTGCACATCGGGTTTAATGCCTTTTTTGTAGATATTTTCGCCGTTGGGGGGATAATAACGGGCAATTGTCACCGCTAATCCAGAACCATCGGAAAGGGTGTGTACCGATTGGACGGTACTCTTGCCATAAGTCGATGTACCTACTAAAGTCGCCCGGCCATTTTCTTTTAGCGCTCCGGCGAGGATTTCGCTGGCACTCGCTGAACCTTTATTAACCAAGACTACTAGGGGTAAATCGGTAATAGCGGTGTTATTGGCGATAAATTGGCGATCTCCGCCCCGTCGATCGATGGTGCTAACGATTTTGCCCTGTTTCATCCACATACGAGCGATATCGACACTAGCAAATAGTAACCCGCCGGGGTTGCCCCGCAGATCGAGAACATAGCCGGATACCTGTTGTTGACTTAATTCCTCGATCGCCTCTTTCATTTGTTCGGCTGCGTGGGAACTAAATTCATCCAGTTTAATATAACCAACTTTCACCCCACCTTCCTGTTTCAGGGTATAGCTAACGGAGGGGATTTCGATATCTACCCGGGTCAAAGTCACTTCAAATACCCCTTTATCGGGACGGGCAAGCTGTAAACTAACGCTAGTACCCACTTCTCCCTGTAGTGCCTCCATTGCCTGTTCTAGGGTCATTAAAGCGGTGGGTTTGCCATTAATTCTGATCAGGCGATCGCCGCTTTTCACTCCCGCTTCCTTGGCGGGGGATTTTTTCACCGTATCGACAACAACCAGATCGTTACTGCGTTTATCGAGAGCTAAACGTACCCCAATTCCCGATAATTCTCCGGAAGTTTGACTGGTGAGGACAGAAAATTCCCTAGGAGTTAAAAAACGGGTATAAGTATCATCCAATTCCTTTAAAGCTTCGCGAATTGCTGTGTAAGCTTGTTGGGGATTAGTATAATTTCTGCTTAACAATTCTTGACGTTTTTTTTGCCAATCGATTTGATGAAAACTACGATCTACAAATTCATTATTAACAATTTGCCAAACCTGGTCGATGACTGCTTTCGGGTTATCTTCTAAGGGTTTTTCCCCTTTGGCTGCGGGGGTGAGGACTATCAGGGAACTAACTGCTAGGGTAGCGATCGCACCTCCAGATAGGAGTTTCTGCACGGAAACGAACGAGGGACGCGACTGGTTCATAAAGACAAAGCCAAAATAAGATTGACGTTTCAATAAAGCCATTCAAAAAGCGGGAGCATTTTGCCTTCGAGGGAGGTGAGGAGCAGTGTTAACTACGACTTTCGTATAGATAAGGGAGTTCCTTGTCTGGCTCTAGTATCCACTATAATTCTAGTTCTATAAAATCGAGCAATATCTGGCGATGAATTTTTCCTAAAGGACGAGTCTGATTAATCTTCTGGGAATAGTATTCCCCTTGACGGATGGCAGCCGGAGGTAATAATGCTAAATCTTGCCCTTCCGTTTGCACTAATTTTTCTAATTCCACGGTCAGGGGTACATGATAAAGATAACGGGAGAGATTATCATCGTTATAAGAGCGAAAATAGCGTAAACTAGGGGCTTCGTAGTTAATTTCTTCTTGTAACTCTCGTTTTAACCCTATTTCTGGACTTTCACCCGCTTCCAAGTGACCACCAAATAAACCCCACACCCCCGGATAGAGAATCGTCGGGATGTCGTCGCGCAACTGCATTAAAAAGCGACCGTCCTGTTCTAAAATCGCCAAAGCAACAAATATCATCAGTTATCAGTTATCAGTTATCGGGAGACAGGAGACAGGAGACAGGAGACGGGAGACTATTTTATTTATTCTCCCCACACCCCACACCCCACACCCCACACCCTAGCTATTTCTCGCTTTGTTTATGGGGTAAAAAGAAAGCATCGAGGGGATCTGGGATGGGTTTAACCACTGCGGGGGGTTTGGGGGGAATCGCTTCCGCGACGGGTTGCGCGGGGGGATTGGGTTTAACGGGGGTAACGACGGGAGTTTCTGGGGGTTTTGTTTCAGCTGCGCTGGGAATTGTCACCTGTCGGGGATTTTCCAGGGGTTTAGTGGAGACTGGGGGAGAATTGTTTTCTGGGGGTTTAACTTCTGAGGTGGGGGAAGGTTTAATTTCTGGGGACGGGGAAGGAGTAGGAAGAGAATTAACCGCTACTGCATCCATCTGTTCTAATTCCACTACATACACTTCGTTAACGGTTTGAGAACCCTGGGGAATAGCCTCAAAGTCAATTTTGCCCTTAATGACGATTTCTTCGCCTTGACGGGGTAATTTATTGCTATTGGTGCGAATCCAAATCTTACCAGACCCATCCTGCAAAAGATAGGCTCCTCCCGCTAAAAAAGGGGCATAATTGCTGACAGTTCCCCTAAGATAAACTAAAGCGCCTTTTGGTTTTTCCTGTAATTGCTCGATCGCTGTTAGGGGAGGATCACCGATGTAGGGAACGGCAATACCGAGGTCAGCAAGGGTACTACAACCGAATAACCCTAGCAATAATAATAAACTGCCGATGCGCCCTAGACGAGTCTGAATAGACATTCTTGCTTTAACCTTAACGAGTGCGATTAGCCAATCTTTTTGACCATAGAATGGATCCGAAAGATTTTTGTTCTCGGTATTATCATAGAATGTCCGTAACTACTTGCCAAATTCTCGACGGGAAAGCCTTAGCTCAAAAAATCCAGCTTGGTCTAGGAGAGCGCATCCAGACGCTAAAATCTCCAATGGGAAGACCTCCGGGGTTAGCGGTGTTGATGGTGGGGGATAATCCTGCTAGTGCCGTTTATGTACGCAATAAGGAGAAAGCTTGTACTAAAATCGGTATGGCCTCTTTTGGTCGTCATTTTCCTACCGATACAAGTGAACTAGAAATTTTAGCGGAAATTGTCCGTCTCAATCAAGATGAGCGGGTGGACGGGATTTTAATTCAATTACCCTTACCTAAGCATTTAGACGCGGTTTCCCTTCTCTACCAAATTGACCCGAAAAAAGATGCTGATGGTTTACATCCTCTCAATTTAGGCGGTTTAGTGCGGGGTGAGGACTGTATCCGCAGTTGTACTCCTGCGGGGGTCATGGCACTGCTGAAAGAATATAATATTCCCATAGCTGGTAAGCACGCGGTGGTGCTGGGTCGCAGCATTCTAGTGGGGAAACCTTTAGCTTTAATGTTATTGGAGGAAAACGCTACGGTAACTATTGCTCACTCGCGCACGGAAAATCTGGCAGAAATAACCAGAAGTGCCGATATTTTAGTACCTGCGGTCGGTAAAGCGAATTTAATCACCCCGGATATGGTAAAACCTGGTGCGGTGGTGGTGGATGTGGGTATTAATCGCGTCGCTGACCGTTTGGTGGGGGATGTGGACTATGCTGGAGTTTTAGAAGTAGCTAGTTATCTTACTCCTGTACCGGGTGGTGTCGGTCCGATGACAGTGGCAATGTTATTAAAAAATACGTTGTTAAGTTACGAACGCAAGTTATAAATCCTCAGGGCTCTCTTAGGTTTGGTGGGTAAAATGTGTTCTAAAATACAGTCTTGCTGGTGAGTGCGTGGAACGAACCACAAAGACACAAAGGACACAAAGATTGATCACTTCTATATAAGTTAAACTTATCACACAAAGAACAAGAGAGCCGTAATTCTATAGACTAGGAGATTTTTGGTCATGATCTTTATTATCCCGATTATTCTTGGTGCGGCTGCCTTAGTTACTGCTGGTGTGGGTGTTAGTGCTGGTGCTGATGGTGTCTCCAAGCTACAAAAGGCGGAAAAAATTGGCAAAAGTGCCGAACAAAGATACAAAAAAGCCAATAAATCCCTAGAAAAAAAGTTTCAAGCTACCCAAAAATTCGCGGAAGAATACGGTCAACTGCAAATTAATGTCAAAATCAACACCATCGGCAGATTTATTAAGTTTATTAGCAGAATTGATCAAAGAAATAGTCAAAGAATTGGTCAAAATTACTCCCCATCCCATCAACGCTTCTTAGAAGGGTTTGAGGGATTTTCTGCCGAACAATTCAAGGAATTTAAAGCAGAAGTGTTAGACGCGCAAAGTTTGGCTGTGGGGGGTTTAAAAGTAGTGGGAGTCGCTTCGGCAGCCAGTCAGGGAACCCTAGGATTAATTGGTCTTTTCGGTACTGCTAGTACAGGAACAGCAATTAGTGGACTTAGTGGGGTAGCTGCTTGGAATGCTACCTTAGCATGGTTAGGAGGTGGTTCTTTAGCTGCTGGTGGTGGTGGTATGGCCCTGGGAACAGTGGTTTTAGGAGGTATTACCGTCGGACCTGCTTTAATGATTGGTGGTTTTGTCTTAGGAGGAGAAGGGAAAAAGGCCCTAACTAAAGCTATCGAATACGCCAAGGAAGTGGATAATAAAATAGCTCAGTTAGATAAAAGTAAGGGTTTTTTAGGACAAGTTCAGCGCAGAATTAAGGAGTTACAATACCTGGTTAATAGTCTGAATAGTAGAGCTATTAAGGGTTTAAATGAACTGGAGTCACGAGCTAATTTTAATCTCCATCTAGAGGAAGATGTGGCCAAGTTTCGGGAGGTACTACTTTTAATTAAAGCTTCATCGGAAATCATGAAACTACCCATCCTAGACGAAAAGGGAAAATTAACCAAAGCAACGGAAAATCTCCAAGAAAAGTACCGCCATCTCTTAAAAAACTAATAATTATTCTTGAAAATCTATGAATGTTATCAACTGGTGGATCGATATTTATCCTCTGGTGATAATCAAAAACCTGCCTTAATTTTAGAAGAAATTACTATCTTATTTTGCTCTATTTCTTTGATAATTTTAGTCAATTATTAACGGTAAAAGCCGCGTTAAAGGATGCTAATCACTGTTGGAAATTTTAATTAATTATTTGTTAATATCTAAGGAGAAATATGACTCTAGAACTGCATAATTTTATCTGGGAAGAAGAACGTTTAGTGCAGGTGGAAACCCAACCCCATCACATCGCAGGGGTACTAACGGTAATTCAGGAAACCATGAATGATTCCGATTGCGAATGGGAGGATGTTTATTCCGCTTATTACGAGTGCGAAGATGACGGTACAATCACTTTTTATGAGGGAGAAAGTGCCGAGGAAGATAATTCGGGTATCTGGACTTATGTGGTTTATGAATGTGCCGCAGGAGAAGAAACAGTGATGACTAATGTTAATATCAATACCTTTGCTCCTCTCTTGCAATTACAACAATTAGCGGGGGTTTAAAGACTGCAAGAAAATCTTGAGTTTTGGGTGTGTTAGCATAGAGTAATACACCCTAAATTTTTATATTATTTAGGGCTTGCTGAATAATGCTAAAACCCTTTTAAAATAAGGCTTTTGACCTGTCGGCGGCTACTAACCCCACCAACAAACTTTTTCAGCAAACCCTACTTATATCAAGACAAAAAAAGGTGGGACTTGCCCACCTTTATCACTAAACTATTGTCCTTGCTCCACTGCTGCCACCATCAATAAAGTTTTGAGGACAGAATCAGGATTAAGACTGATAGAATCGATGCCTAATTCCACTAAAAATTGAGCAAATTCGGGATAATCACTGGGGGCTTGACCACAGATACCGATTTTGCGATTATGGGCTTTAGCGGTTTCAATAGCCATTTTCACCATGCGTTTAACTCCCTCATTCCGTTCATCAAAAAGATGGGCAACTAGGGCAGAATCCCGATCTAATCCTAAGGTTAATTGGGTCAAATCATTAGAACCGATCGAAAATCCGTCAAACACCTGAGCAAATTGGTCGGCAAGAATTACATTACTTGGTAACTCACACATCACATAAACTTGCAAACCATCAACCCCGCGTTCGAGACCATTTTTCGCCATTTCTTCAAGGACTCTCATCCCTTCTTCGGGAGTACGACAGAAAGGAATCATCGGAATCACATTAGTTAATCCCATTTCTTCCCGGACCATTTTCAGCGCCCGACATTCCAAAGCGAAAGCCTCGCGATAATTAGGATCAGTATAACGGGAAGCGCCGCGCCAACCGATCATCGGGTTTTCTTCCTTGGGTTCAAAGGGTTTGCCACCCAATAAATTAGCGTATTCATTGGATTTAAAATCGGACATCCGCACAATTACATCTTTGGGGTAAAATGCGGCTGCAATCATGGCAATCCCCCGGGCCAATTTATCGACGAAAAATTGGGGTTTATCCTCGTAGTGCTTGGTTAATTCGGCGATTTGGTCTTTTACGTCTCCTTCTTCCAATTCGTGGAATTTCAGCAAGGCGCTGGGGTGGGCCTGAATGTGGTTAGCGATAATAAACTCTAGACGCGCTAAACCGACCCCTTGGGCAGGAATATCGGCAAAAGCGAAGGCTTTTTCGGGATTACCGATATTCATGAGGATTTTTGTCCGAGTTTGGGGCAAATTGTCCAGGGGAGTTTCAAGAATTTCAAAGGGTAGCAATCCGAGGTAAACTTTCCCTTCATCCCCTTCCGCACAGCAAACGGTGACTTCCTGACCGGTTTTAATCGTTTCCGTGGCATTATTGCAACCCACGATCGCCGGAATACCCATTTCTCGTGCGATAATAGCGGCATGGCAAGTACGACCACCTTGATTAGTAACGATCGCGCTTGCTTGTTTCATAATCGGTTCCCAGTCGGGATCCGTGCGATTGGTGACGAGAACTTCTCCCGGTTTAAAGTTGTTGATTTTATCTACACTGAGGATGACTCTGGCTTTTCCTTGACCGATTGCCGCACCTACACTCCGTCCCACCGCTAAAACTTGACTTCTTTCTTTAATTTCGTAGGATTTAAGGATATTAGCGGCTTTTTGCGATTGTACGGTTTCTGGACGGGCCTGAACGATAAAGAGTTCTCCCGTGATCCCATCTTTTGCCCATTCGATATCCATGGGGGTGTAGGTTCCGCGCACTTGCGAGTAATGTTCCTCGATTTGGGTCGTCCAACGGGCTAAAGTGAGGATTTCTTGGTCACTAATGCAGAATTGATCCTGTTCTAGCTTGTTAACTCGGATATTCTTGGTTAGACGCGATCCTCCATCATCGTAGATCATCTTGATGGCTTTACTGCCGAGGCGTTTGTCGAGGATGGGTTTGTAACCGTTTTTAAGAGTGGGTTTAAAAACCAGATATTCGTCGGGGTTAACGGCTCCTTGCACGACATTTTCCCCTAAACCGTAGGCTGCGGTGATTAAAGTGGCATTTTTGAACCCTGTTTCCGTATCGATGGAAAACATCACCCCAGAGGTGGCTAGATCTGAACGCACCATTTTTTGGACACCGACGGAAAGGGCGACGGCAAAGTGATCGAAACCGTTATGATGACGGTAGGAAATAGCGCGATCGGTGAATAAAGAGGCAAAACATTTATGGCAAGCTTCTAAAACTCCCCTCACCCCTTGCACGTTGAGATAGGTTTCCTGTTGTCCGGCAAAACTCGCTTCTGGTAAGTCTTCGGCAGTGGCACTCGATCGAACGGCCACATCGATGGAATGATAGAGATCATCGCCATAACGTTCACAGAGTCGGCGATAGGCAATAGCGATCGCATGACTTAAATCATCGGGGAACGGTGTATTGAGGATTAATGTGCGTGCTTGTTTACCTTTTTCTTGCAGGTTCTGCACATCGTTTTCGTCTAAATCTTGGAAAATTTGTCTTAATTGTGCGTCTAGTCCGGCTTTTTCGACAAAGTGACGGTAAGCGTAAGCGGTGGTGGCGAATCCTGTGGGGACATTAATCCCTTTCGGGGTTAATTGTTGGATCATTTCGCCTAAGGAGGAGTTTTTGCCACCGACTAATCCCACATCTTTGCTGTCTACTTCTTCAAACCACAGAATTAATGCTTGTTCTCTAGAGGTTCTCGCAACATCTTGTAGTAGCATCATAAGTATTTTTACCTCTGTACTTTATACTTTCAGTTTAGCGACATACCATCTTCAAAAACCCTTGAGTTTGATATTTATTTACAAAACTCTACAATAGCCAACTCAGCCACGCTCACCCTATCTCTAAAGGGTTTAATTGTCTAGGTACTTGACATAAAAATTAACAAACTAATCAGGAGTCTCAACAGTAACTTTCCTGAATGATAGCCTTAGTTATCTCAAAATAGTTAAGTTTAAGATCGACTATTTTTATTGAGTTCCCTCACTAATTCATGTACGGTAGTGGAAGGATGGGGATCAAAAGGATGTTGTTTTAATTCATCTCGCCGTTTAATAAGTTTTTCGGCGTTGATAATCGCTGTAGGCTGATAAGGCTTTAATTTTTCATAGATATTCTCTCGGTTTTTTTCATATTTTTCTTTCTCGCAAACTAATCCAAGTTTTCTCATTTGATTAGTTAAAATACTCCCGTATCTATCTCTAGGTGTAGCAGTATCAAGATATTGAAAGTGCAAAATATACCAAATTTCAAAGGCTTCATTAGAATAGGCAATCTTGATATTTTCTTTTTGGGCAAGTCCCTCAGCTTGATTAAATTGCTCTTTGGTATAATTATCTTTATCAAAAACACACCAAACTTGATCGTAAGATGCTGATTTTTCATTGTTTTTAATATTAATTGCTTTCTTGACTAAACTCAAGGTATTTTGACCTTCTCCCTTAACTTTTATTTTAATGTTATTAGATTTTAAATCTTCCCTCAAACAAGTAAAGTAATAGTATTCAGTCTTTTCTCCTTCACAAACAATCAAAAATATTTCCCTTGGCTGTCTCCTGTTAGCTTGACGTTTTAAATAACTATAATTACCATCTTTTTTAGCCATAATAATCACCTATAACTTTGCTTAAATCACCAATAAAAGGTATGGCACCATAGCGACCTTGAATATAATCTTGTTCAAAGGAAGCATTATTATCAATGTCAAATTCGACCAGAGAATATAAATCCGTTGCTTCTTGGCGATTTTTTTCGGTAAACCAGATTTGATCTCTTCTAAACAGTTGATTACTAAGTAAATTAACATCATGAGTAGCAAAAATAAGTTGAGCATTTTTAGGGTTTGTTTGTTGAGAGTTAAATAATCCAATAATTGCTATTGCCATTAAGGGATGCAGTAGGGAATCCAGTTCATCAATTATTAATACCTCACTTGCTTTTAAAACCGATAAAATAGGTGCTAATAAAGCAAATAATTTTTGAGTGCCACGCGACTCATGTTTATTCAGTTGAAAGCTTTCTAACCCGATTACCTTTCCCTCTAAATCATACTTTTCATGATAGGTTTCAATGGAGTTGTAAACTGTATCTGGAATATCCTTATGAAAATTATCTAGGGGTTTCCGTCCCACTTCTATACTCATATCCTTGATACTCAAATCTAATTTTTTAATTAAGAAAACGATTTCATTTTTAAGATTTTGCTCTCTAGAAAGATAGTCAATAGATAGCTGTCTTAAATTTTCAAGTTGCGAACCCGATATAATCTTTAACCTACTAAACCAGAGTAAAATCTTACCTGCTAACGGATCATTAAACTGAGCAGCAATCGATAGAAATAAGGTATTTTTTTTAGTTAAATCTTTGACATCTTTGCCCTTCATCAGACTTTTACTATATTTAATTTTATCTTTTTCACGACTAAATATATTAGTTTTACGAGTTTTGGGCGTGCAAGATAACCCCTCAGAAATTACTCGCTCTTGAGTGACTTCAAAGCTATATTCATAGGTCTTATTATCTAGATAAAAAACTATCTTAAAAAAAGAAGGTTTATCTTCGGTTTCAGAACTTAATCGAAATTTTTCTAAATCTATCTTATCTGTAATTTGTAATTTCGAGGAATTAATGACAAAACTTTGCATAAAATATAAGGCCAGAATCAAATTACTCTTACCACTAGCATTTGCTCCATAAATAGCAGCACTTTTTAGTAAACTAAAATTCTGATTAACCTTAAAAACATTATTTTTATCAAGCTCATCATTATCTGCTGCTTCATCTGCAGCCACCATACTGAGAGTAACTACATCCTTAAAAGACCGATAATTACCGACACTAAATTCGATGAGCATTACATACTAACCCTAAAAGTCTCTGGGGAATTGATGAAGACTATGCTTTTATGATAGGCAATTTGTCAACATTTAAAAGGAAATTTTTCTCAGGTGTGTTAGCGTCATGTAACACACCCGACATCTCTACAGTTATTTATATTTGTGTGATGGTGACATCAACAGTTTTAACCGTAGTTCCCAAACTGGATAAAGGAGGTTGAATTTCCTGTTCATTACCCACCACAAGAGTCACAATTTGATTCGGTTGTAGATATTGTTGGGCCACTCGTTGAATATCGGCAATTGTCACCCCTTTTACCGCTTGTTGATAACGGAAGATAAAATCTTGGGGATAACCATAATATTCATAAGTCATCAATCGCGATAAATTTTGAGCAGGTTTCTCAAACTTAAAAACAAAAGAATTGAGAATAGCATTTTTAGCGTCTTCTAATTCTTTGGCAGTAACGGGTTGATTGCGAAGGCGCTCGATTTCGCCTAAAATTGCCTTAATAAAAGGTACGGTAGCATCGGTGCGAGTTTGACCTCCGGCAATAAATAAACCGGGATAATCATAACGACTATTCCAGACACCATAGACAGAATAAGCTAATCCTTGACGGGAACGCACTTCATTAAATAAACGACCACCAAAACCGCTTAAAATCTCATTTAATACCGTTAAAGCGGGATAGTCGGGACTATCCAAACGACCCCCAAGATGACCTAATAAAACGCTACTCTGGGTTAATTGGGGTTGATTGACGACAAAAACACCTTGAAGATTTTTTTGGGTTGCCGAAGGGGTGACAATTTTAGTGGCAGTGGCGGGATTTTTCCAATCGCCAAAAGTCTTATTGATTAATGCTTTCATCGACGGAGAATCAAAATCACCGACAATTCCTAAAATTATTTGGTCGGGACGGACATAGGTGCGATAAAAATCGATTAAATCCTGACGGTCAATATTAGCTAAAGTGCTATATTCTACAGTACGAGCGTAGGGACTATTATCACCATAGACTAGCTTTTTAAACTCCCGACTAGCAATATCACTGGGATCATCATTACGTCGGGCAATTGCTCCTTTTTCCTGAACTTTGGCTAATTCCACTCTCTGATTTTCAAAAGTTGGGGAACGCAAAACCTCAGCAAAGAGATTAAAAACGGTTTCTAAATCTTCACTAAGAGCGCTAAAACTAGCAGTTCCAGCGTTAAGATCGATCGAGGTTTCTACTAGGGCTGCTCTTTGTTCTAATAACTGATTTAAGACATTAGAAGGATGTTTTTCCGTGCCACCACTACGCAGCACGGTTCCAGTAATATCGGCTAATCCGACTTTTTCCCCGGATTCTAATCTTCCTCCCGTCCGAATCATCGCCGTACCACTTACTAAAGGTAAGCTCCGATCCTCCACTAAATAAACCACCATCCCATTATCTAGTTGATAGCGCTCGTATTGGGGAACTGTAACTTCAGGAAGGGGAGGAAAAGTTAAATCGGTAAAATGTCGCGGGGTTTGGGCAATTGCTGGGGAACGAAAAGCTAGGACACCTATCAGGGTGATCAGGATTAAACCTAGCCATTGTAAGCGTTTTTTCATGATTTGAGTCGAAATTATTGAGAGGAATAGATAAGAGGGAACAAAAGGCAAATCTGGCCGCTTTTTGCTTTTTACGGTAGTCCTCAAGAAGTAATGATGATAGAATAGTCGCTAAAAATCAAGTGTCTCTCCGCCATGCCTAATTGTCCAAAATTGCCTACGGATCCGGGAGATATAGTATTTTATCTATCACTATAATTCCTCTTTGGATTTATCATTACTTGTTTAGCACCATCAATTTCAATCAGATTCTTGAGTATTTTTCGTTCCCCCTACAAACCCATTCTAAACTAGAGGTCGGCATTGCTGCTTTGGCATCGTCCTGAGCATTCAAACTCTCGAACTAGCTTCGCCAATTCAAAAATGAAACGCATCAACCTCAAGACCCTTTTGCATGAGTGCCTCTTGCCGTTCGGCTGTCCTGATATGTAGCCTATGCTCAACGGATTGAGTATAATAGGTCCCAATCCGAGTGATATGTGTTACCATTCGGGGTAAATTCAAGCGATCTCCAGACACCTATGAGCAAGGTTCTCGTGTTGAATGCCTCCTACGAACCGCTAAATATTACCAGTTGGCGGCGTGCGATCGTTTTATTATTGAAAGGAAAAGCTGAATCCCTAGAACATAACGGAAAAGTGGTTTGTCGTGACTTACCCCTACCTTCCGTTATCCGTCTTAGGCAATACGTCCGTGTTCCCTACAAGGAAATTCCTTTAACCCGTCGTAATATTCTCGAACGAGATCATCACACCTGTCAATACTGTCTCTACCGAGGTGAACAATTAACCATTGATCATGTGATTCCCCGTTCTCGCGGAGGGGGTGACACTTGGGAGAATTTAGTGGCGGCTTGTGTGCGTTGTAATGTGCATAAGGGCAATCGTACACCAAAAGAGGCCAATATGTCCCTACTCGCCCAGCCACGTCGTCCCTACAGCAGTCTCCACTTTGAGCTATTAAAGCACACCAGGGGGAATCACAATCACGAATGGCGTAAATATGTCATCGGTATTTAGGGTGAAAAAGGCATGGTGAAACCAAGACCAAAATTGATTCCCATGCCATTATTATTAGTCTGGGTGCGAGGATTGGCAACTCCCGTGCCTAGATAAACCGCACAACCGCGACAGGGGGAATTGACTCGGTAGCGCACCGCCATGGGATCATTGGGATCGGTGATAGTTACTCCCTGATGGTTTAAATCTTTAATTAGATTGGTGACGGGTTTGAAAAAATCGGCGCTGGGGAGTTGACTTGGTTGCAGTTCTAGGGTTTGTTCTTGGGAAGCAAGAACGATTTCGGAAGCGATAATTAGCAGTAGAGAGGTAGTTAAGCCAAATAAACCCAGATTATTTTTGATCTTCATTTTTTTTTATCACCGAGAGACTGTTAATTTTTTCTGGTGAGAATTCTAGCGTTTTCTCACCAGAAAGGAACCTAATCAGTAAAAAAAATCTATTGATTTCTACCATACTTATAATAAGCGGCACAAGCACCTTCACTAGAAACCATACAAGTGCCGATGGGGTGTTCGGGAGTACAAGCAGTCCCAAATACTTTACATTCCCAGGGTTTTAAAACACCTTTAAGAATTTCGCCACACTGACAAGCTTTGTGATCTTTAACACGCTGATTGGGTAGGGTAAATTTTTTCTCCGCATCAAAATTACTGTACTCATCTCGCAGTTTTAACCCTCCTTGAGCAATTTCTCCTAAACCTCGCCATTCAAACTGATCCCGCAGTTCAAAAACTTGCTTGATTGCCGATAAAGCGACTCTATTTCCTTGATTTTGTACCACTCGATCGTACTGATTTTCTATCTCACATCTCTGCTCATCTAATTGTTTTAATACCATCCAAATTGATTGGAGAATATCCAAGGGTTCAAACCCAGAAACTACCACAGGTTTATGATATTCTTGGGCAATAACTTGATAGGGTTCTGTGCCAATTACCATGCTAACATGACCAGGACCAACAAAACCGTCTAACTGTAAATCTGGGTTATCTAACAAAACTTTCAGAGCGGGAATAATCACCACATGATTAGAAAATAAACTAAAATTAGTGATGCCATCTCTTTGTGCTTCTAAAACAGTTAAAGCGGTGCTAGGAACGGTTGTTTCAAACCCTAATGCTAAAAATATTACTTCTTTATCGAGATTTTCTCTAGCAATTTTTAAGGCATCGCGAGGAGAATAAACCATGCGAATATCATCACCTTTTGCTCGCGCTTGTAGCAGACTCAAATGGGAACCGGGAACACGCATAGTATCGCCAAAAGTTGTCAGAATTACGTTCGGTTTTTGTGCGAGAAAAATGGCATCATCTAAACGACCTCGCGGCATCACACAAACGGGACATCCAGGACCATGAATTAATTCGATAGTTTCTGGAAGTATTGCCTCGATACCGTATCTAAAAATTGAGTGGGTATGACCTCCACAAACCTCCATAATTTTAGTAACTTTTTGCTGCTTTTCAGAGATTCTTATCGATAATTGTTCTATTTGTTGAATTAATCCCGACGCTTTAACTGGATCACGAAATTCATCAACGTATTTCATAGTTTATCTCCTTTAATTATCATTTTTAGCTGTCGGTCGTCAGTAATAATTGCCGTAATTTACATTTCTTATAGATAGACAACAGCATTAATTTATGGTTGACTACTTTAAGAACATTAATTATGATTAAATTCTGCCTCTAATTCTGCTAATTGTGTTAATAAACTTAAGGTTTCTTGCGCCTCATCTTCATCGATTCGATTCATGGCAAAACCCACATGAACTAATACCCAATCCCCTACACAAGTATTAGCGGGATGGTCTTCATCAACAATACAAGCGATATTTACTTCTCTTTTTACACCCCCCACATCGACGAGAGCGAGATGATGGTTTTCATCAATAATTGCCGTAATTTGTCCCGGTATGCCTAAACACATAGTTTTTACCTTAAATCTAGTTTTTGTTAATTATGCGCCGATTTTTGGGCTAGAGATTGCATTAATATCAACTGACAGCCCTTCTCATAAAGATGAAGTATAACCTAATTTGATATTGACGACCTACGACCGCCTCCCGAAAAGGAAAACCGAGTCAAAGGTTATCCTTTTTACTTGGTCTTAGCTGCCATTCTGGACTATTGCCCTCAAGAACAGCTTTTTTTCTCCTATCTTTTTTAAGATTTCCCCCGTCCTGGACAGTGGAAGCTATCCCAGCAGGGGTAAAACTTTTGTATTAGGGACTACACCAATGATAAGAAATTATTCAATCAATCGATCGGGTGACATTCTAGGCTATGATTTCCCTGACTATAGTTATTTCTCTACATTAAGGAAAATCTACGATGACAACCTTTCCCATCGATTTGAGTGCCTATAAACCCATCAGTCTCGACCCCAGTAACCCCACCCTCACCGACGACCAAAGAAGCGCCCTAAAAGCCAATATCCAACTTTTTCGCGATGCTATCATCTTTTTTACTGCCACGGGTGCGGCCCGGGGTGTGGGTGGACACACCGGCGGTCCCTACGATACCGTCCCGGAAGTGGTGATTCTCGATGCTCTTTTCCGCAGTCAACCTAGTCAATTTGTACCAATCTTCTTCGATGAAGCAGGACACCGCGTCGGTACTCAATATCTCATGTCTGCGTTAGAAGGTTCTTTACCCGCAGAACAATTAATGCACTACCGCGAGGCCAATTCTAAACTCCCCGGACACCCGGAATTAGGATTAACCCCCGGTGTCAAATTTAGTTCTGGCCGTTTAGGACATATGTGGCCCTACGTTAACGGTGTCGCTTTAGCTAACCCCGGAAAAACCGTTTTTTGTTTAGGTTCCGATGGTTCTCAACAGGAAGGCAATGACGCGGAAGCTGCCCGTTTAGCCGTGGCTCAACACATTAATGTTAAGCTGATTATTGATGATAATGATGTGACGATTGCCGGTAATCCTTCCAAATATTTACCCGGTTATGATGTGGCTAAAACTCTCACCGGTCATGGTCTAAAAGTGTTAGTGGGAGATGGGGAAGATATCGATAGTTTGTATCGCAATATCTGTGAAGCAATTAATACTCCGGGCCCGATTGCGATTATTAATAAACGTCCCATGTGTCCCGGTATTGAAGGTTTAGAAGGTTCTAACCACGGTCATGATGTGATTTCTGTCCCCTTGGCTTTAAAATATTTAGAGGCAAAAGGACACAGTGCCGCTGTGGAATATCTCAACAGTATTAAGAAGCCTTCTAATGACTATAAATTCCTCGGTTCTGGGGATAAATGGGGTTCTAACCGCAATGTTTTCGGCGAAGCAGTAGTCAGTCTTTTAGGCAAAATGAGCGAGGAAGAACGCAAGGCTAAGGTATTAGTAGTAGATAGCGATTTAGAGGGTTCCTGTGGTCTGAAAATTATCCACGATAAACATCCCGAAGTGTTTATTCCTTCCGGTATTATGGAACGGGGCAATCTTTCGGCAGCCGCTGGTTTTGGTATGGAAAAAGGTAAACAGGGAATTTTCGCCACCTTTGCCGCTTTTCTAGAAATGTGTATTTCTGAAATCACCATGGCCCGCTTGAATTATTCTAATCTTTTGTGTCATTTTTCCCATTCCGGTATCGATGACATGGCCGATAATACCTGTCACTTTGGTTTGAATAATTTCTTTGCCGATAATGGACTCGATGACGGTTACGAAACCCGTCTTTATTTCCCAGCCGATGCGGCACAAATGACCGCTTGTGTCGAGGCAACTTTCCATCAACCCGGTTTACGTTTTATCTTCTCGACTCGTTCTAAAACTCCCAATATTCTTGATACTAAAGGCCATAATTTCTTTGGCGATGGTTACACCTTTGTTCCCGGAAAAGATGAAGTAATTCGGGAAGGCACTGCCGGTTATATCATCAGCTTTGGCGATGGTTTATACCGCGCTTTAGATGCAGTGGAACGCTTAAAACAAGAGGGGATCGACGTGGGTTTAATTAATAAACCGACTCTCAATGGGGTGGATGAAGAAATTATCGCTAAAGTTGGTAATTCTCCCTTTGTTTTAGTGGTAGAAGCATTTAACCGTCGTACGGGTTTAGGTAGCCGTTATGGTTCTTGGTTACTCGAACGCGGTTTAACTCCTAAATACGCCTACATCGGTACTCACCATGAAGGTTGTGGCGGTTTATGGGAACAATTCCCCCACCAAGGTATTGACCCAGTTGGTATCATTAGTAAAGTTAAATCTTTAATCGCTTAGATAGTATTTTAGGGTGGGCTTTAATCAGTTATCAGTTATCAGTAGAATTATTGTAAATTAATTATATGTTATAGTGGTGGTTTAACTAATTTTCCCCAAAAAATTAGTTAATCAGTACGTTTGTTTTAAATAAAAACTTGAAGTTTTACTTTTAACTCAAAACTCTTTAGATATGCTTTAATTTGGTTATCAAAACCTCTTTATTTGAGCGGCACAAACTATCTTAATTTTTATAATTGAGAATAAATTCTCCTGATTAATTACAATTCTCCTTCACTGGATTAATGTTTGGCAACTTTTAAGAAATGTGAAGATATGTTCTATAGTCATTTCAATTAAGATTGAGAATATCAATCCCAGAGTTCATAAGGATTTTGTTGGTCTAGATTGTATCAGACTTATCTGAAATGACTATATTCTTTTTTTAACTTCTATCCAAAAATCAATAAAAAAGCCAAACCGTCTGTTTTACCATAAAAAAATTATGCAAGAGGTCTATTGGCGACGATTAAGCAAAGACTACGAGGATTGACACGAAACTCTTTCCCTGAGCTACGTTGAACAGTTCGAGGCGTTTATTTATCTCGGCATGATTCGACTCATGTTGAGGCGGCTTGCCTAGACAACTAGGCTACCTGTGACCCTTTTCAAACATCCTCTTAGTTAAAATCTAAGGGTTTTGTTAGTTTTTTAGTATTTCTGTAGGGAGGAAGTCCCAGAATAGTGACTCCTAAAAACCGACTCCTAACCCCAGCTACCAACTTTTTCAGCAGACCCTAATTATATATTGGCTTCAAAAACGGGACAATAGCCTTCGGCAACCACTTTAAAACCGTAGAGGGGAGAAGCGGGATTCCAACAGCGCTGACTTTTGTAGTGGACACAGACACGACAGCAATCCATCTCCTCTAAAGCTTTGGTGATGCGATTGGGACTCTCGCTTAATAATTCCCGTTGGGAGACTCCCCGCAATAATAATTCTTCCCCTTGCCAGCGTGCTTCTACCAGTCCCGTATCGGCGAAATTACTCCACCGGGGATCCCGGGTGATCGACTCTGGTAAGGTGATAGTGACGATCGAATCCGATTCATTTAATTCTCCCTCATAGTGACTGGGGGCCGGGGGTGTCGGTTGCATAAAGCGATCGCCAATAGGCAATTCCACCAGGGTTCCCACGGCCGGGGAATGGAGTTGATAACGGCTTTGTAATTCTTCTAAACTGGTCAAATCCGCTAGATATAGGGGGGAGCCATGGACGAACATGATATGCTGCGGTCGCAGGTTATGGATTAGTTGGGTGGTGTTGCGACTATCGCTATGTTCAGCCAGTAGATAGGTTTCTTGGCTAATTAATCGCGAACGCTGTGCCGCTTTTAATCGGGGATTCTCCGGGTTGATATCGTGCAGGTGTTGGGGAACTAACATCAACCAAGGTTTATCCCCTTGCAGATATTTACTCACCTCCTCTAGGCGATCGATTAGTAAAATTATCGGAGTGGTTCCCCCTAGAGGTGTCGGTTTTTCTGGCAACCTTCGCAACCGGGGACAGATGCGCTCATCCCAAAATAAGGGCTGATGTTTGGCAAAATTCTGGACAGATGCGGGAAATTGTGGTAAAATTTCTAGGTAGGCATCGCAAGCTTTAGCGATCTTGCCCCCAACCCAGATATCAATATCGCGACCCGTGAATTGATGATGCGATCGCAGTAATTTTAAAATTTCTTGACCCAATCCCAAAGCGGGGACGGGTAGTAAGACATTTTGCCCCTCAGCGATCGCATGATAGATGCGATTCATCAACTGTTTTTCCTGCTGTCGTCGGTGGGGATGGCGTTCTGTGCCGTAACTGCCTTCAATAATCAGCACATCGGGGGATATTCCCCGCAGCAGATCGATCGATAATCCTTCCACCAGTTGAAAATTAGATAGGGAAAAATCGCCGGTATAGAGGACTTTATAGGTACGTTTGGGGGTTTTGTAGGTGAATAAGACCACGGCGGCCCCGGGTAGGTGGCCGGCCGGAAAAATCTCGACGGTGAGATCATCAAAGAGAGTGATCGGTGATCGCCATGGCCAACCCTGACAGAAACTGCCGATTTCCTCGGCAGAATCGGGCCATTGTAGGGGCAGCAGTTGTACTGTCACCTCACTGGCATAAACTGGCAATTGGGGATAGGTCTGATGGAGAGCCATTAACCCACGGATGTGATCGCTGTGGGCATGACTACAGAACACCAGATCTACGGGTGGTTTTTTGTTTTCGGTCAGGGGTTGCATATCGGCCAAACCGCAATCTAAAAGTATGCGATAGGAACCGATTTTCAGTAGAAGACAAACCCCTTCCGATGCGTGACCGACACCAAAAGGTAAACAGGATAAAAGGGATTTTGACCCCCAGACAGCAGTAGAGCGTTGAACCATGGCAACCCTGATTATGATGACTGGTTAGTGAGCCGAACCGTTGCCATCGTAGTTATCGCTATCATAAAAACCGTTGCGGGTGCCGAAAAAGAGACAGGAGACGGTGAATACAGCCGTTAATGCCAACAGGATTAATTTGATGTCCATATAATTTAGTGCAACTCCTCAGAGGGTAATCTCCCCTCATACTAACTCAACTTTTTCGGTTCTTAGCAGCTAGGTTTCGGATTTGACCATGGGCGCTCACCCTCTTTTAATAATTAAACTTGTCAGTAATTTGTGATGATTTCAGCAAAAACTACTGGTAATTTTCGAAAAGACTAGCATCTTTTGTCATAATATAGCAAACCTAAATGAGTTGTGAAAAGGCATCAAATCTTTTCAAATTTCCTAACTTGACAAAGATTATATTTGGCAAAAAATTGATCAATTTAAGTCTGAATTGCATCCCTGTCTAATCTACCTTTATAGAATACCTCATTCGGGGTACGATAGTCAAGACATTTTCGAGGACGATTGTTAATTAAGTTTACGGCTCTTTCTACCTCCTCTGGTTCAACGATTTTCAAATTCGTTCCCTTGGGAAAAAATTATCTCAATAGTCCATTAGTAGGCTCGTTTAATCCCCTCTCCCAAGAATGATAAGGAGTAGCAAAATAAAAATCTGCTCCTAGTTTCTGACTCAACTCTTGATGTCCACAAAATTCTTTGGCCTTGTCATAAGTAAAGATTTTTCTTTCAGTAACTGAGGAGCCTTTCTTTGTCAAATCTTGAGGTTGATGCTTTTCATTTTTGAATTGGCGTTTTAAGATTCACTAATAATTGCTGACTGATTGTTGGTATTTCTGCAAATGTGAGATGCGATCATGGTTTCAAAACTATTCAGGATTATTTATTGCTTGATTAATTTGAGTGATTTGGGTTTGAAAATATTGTTCACGATAACGGATAGCTTGGGCTAATTCCGCACCTTTTTGGAAAGCGAGTAAAGCTTGGGGATAATTTTTTCTCTCTAGATAAATTTGACCGATTTGATCGTAGGTGTTCATTAAACCGTAGTAATTATAACCCAATTCATGGACTTTAATTAATTCTTGATAGATTTGTAAAGCATAATCCACCTGTTGATAACTTTTATAAAGTTCCGCTAACTTATTTAAAGCTTCTCCTGCGGTGCCGTACTGTTGTAAAGCAAAAGCGAGAGAATAGGCTTCTTGAAAGTTTTGGCTGGCTTTATTTGCATCTTTTAAAGCTTGGTAATCTAAGCCAATTTGAATTTTTAGATCGGGGATTAACTGTATTTGCTGATTTCTGATCTCGGTTTCAGCTATTTCTTCTTTAATTTTTACTGCGTTAGCTGGTTGCAGAGATTCTCGATAAATTTCTGCTAGTCTTTGCAGATAAATTCCTTGATTTAAAGAATTATTCTGCGCCTTAGAAATAGTTAATAGTTCCTCGTAAACTGGGGCGGCTTTTTGATAATCAAAACGGGATAAATGAATTTGACCAAGTTGATTTAAAGTTGCTTCTACTGCCAGATTATCCCCAGATTTTCTGGCATTAGCTAGGATTTTATCATAGACAATTATCGCCTCATTAAAAGCTCGTACCTGTTGATAGGATGTACCTAGTAATGCTAATAATTCCCCGTCCATTGTCTGGTTAATTTCTGCGGTTTGTTGCACAGTTTTTAAACGAGCAGTAATTAATTTAACATCCTCGGTTCGATCTCGATTCCAAGCTGCTAACCCCACTTTTCCCAAAGATTTTACTTCTTCTTTGGCTCCTAAATAACGATTTAATTTAATCACTTCATACCAGATAGGAAAAGCTTCCTCATTTAATCCCGCATCGTATTTAGCTTGAGCTTCAGCATCCCGTTGATCGATGTATAATAACAGTTGACGATGCTCCAAGGGAGTTAAAGGGCGATCGATTGCGGGTAATAAAGGACTTTTTAGGGGAGTTTCGAGGGGATTGGGTGCAGGGGTTTCTGTTTGTGCTAGGAGAGGAAGGGAAGTACCGATCAAACAGAGCCATAAACTGAGAGAAAAACGTAGCATAATAGATTGATAGGAGCGTAGTAGAGGATGATATTTTGTGATCGATCGATTCTATAAGAGACTGACTGCCGAAAATTGCCGTTTGCCAATTTTGGGTTTAATTGCTAGTTTAATTGTAACCTTTAGTCTGGGGGCTTGTGGTGTCTCCCCACAAGTTTTGGCAGAACAACGAATGTTTCTACCCCTCTCGATCGAGTTTTTGGGAGAATATCAATTACCACAAGCGGATTATCAGGGGACAAGGGTGGGGGGATTATCGGCAATTAGCTATGATCGCACCAATAACCGCTTTTATCTCCTCAGTGATGATCGTTCTCAGAAAGCTCCAGCCCGCTTTTATCGGGCTAGTTTGCAGATAAATGATGAAAAAATCGAAAAAGTGAATTTAGAGGCAGTCACGTTCCTAAAAGATGGCAAGGGAGAAACGTTTAAAAAGGGATCGATCGACCCGGAAGGTATCGCTTTTTCGCCCCGACAAACTTTGTTTATTTCCAGTGAAGGTGCGGTTAAAGAGGGAATTGCTCCTTTTATTGCTGAATTTGATTTACAGGGACAATTAAAGGAGTCTTTATTAATTCCTAATCGCTTTTTACCGGATGATAGCAATCAAAAAGGAATACAGGATAATTTAGGGTTTGAATCCTTAACTTTAGGGATTACCAGCACCCTCAAAGACGATCCTTTTCGTTTGTTTACTGCCACAGAAAGCGCTTTAATTCAAGATAGTCCCACGGGAAAAAGAGCAGAAAATCTCAGAGTGCGACTTCTTCATTATGTGATTGATCCGATTGGTGCGCCTGTGTTAGTATCGGAACAGTTGTATGTCTTAGATGAGCCTCCCAGTAGTGCGAGATACTACGGTTTAACGGAATTATTAGCTTTAGAAAAAGAGGGTTATTTTCTCAGTTTAGAGCGAACTTTTGGTTTAGAAGGTTTTGGAGCGAAACTATTTCAGGTAGTTAATGGGAGTGCCACTGATACCTCGAAAATCGCCAGAATACCGGGGGAATTAGAAGCTTTACAGGTGCAACCCTTGCGGAAAAAATTATTACTAGATTTAGGGACTTTGGGGATTGATTTAGATAATTTGGAAGCAATGACCCCCGGTCCAAGATTAGCTGATGGTAGTCGCTCTTTGATTTTAGTCAGTGATGATAATTTTAATCCGAATCAGGTCAATCAGTTTTTACTCTTTCGACTCAAGGAAAAATAAACAAGAGATGGTTAATTGCCTCACCTATCTCCTTCTGGGAGAAGGTTTGGGGTGAGGACTACCAATAAAGAAAAAGGGGATAAATAGTCGGTTTAAAGACAAAACGGCCGATTAATAATCACTTTTTTCGATATCTTTGCGAATATCATTCAGGTCAATATAGCGATCGGTAGCGTTGCGTAATTCCCTAGCGATCATCCCTTCCGTAGAAACTACGGTAATATGAGTATTTTTAGAGCGCAATAGTTCGATCGCTCGTTCAAAATCGCCATCACCGCTAAATAAAATCACTCGATCGTATTGATCGACGGTATTAAACATATCGACGACAATTTCGATGTCTAAATTAGCTTTCTGGGAAAAACGACCGGAACTATCATCATAATATTCTTTCAAAATTTTTGTTCTCACCGTATAACCCAAACTAATTAAAGCATCGCGAAAACCTCTTTGATCTTGGGAATCTTTTAAACCCGTGTACCAAAAGGCATTAATTAACATAATATTCGGGTCGTTGGTGAAGTAATTTAACACCTTGCGCGGGTCAAAAAACCAACCATTTTTTTGTTGAGCATAAAACATATTATTGCCATCCACAAAAATCGAAAGGCGATCTTTCGGACGGGTGCCACCATTACAATGACAAAGACCGGCTTCTGTCATACAAAATACATACCTAATTTTTTATAGAGTTTAACTATAAAATTACTAAAAAGTAATTTTACGGGGGAAAATAACTATTCTTTGAGGAATAGCGGTGATTTGAGAGCAAAAAGATAGCAACTAAAATAAAAATTAGCTTTTTTGTCTAAGTAGGGAGGCACAATTATTTGTAGGATGGGTTAGCGGTAGCGTAACATAATCGGGCGTTGGGTTTCATGCTTCAACCCAACCTACGTTCATCTTATATTTAATTCCACCCACCCACTTAGAAGACAAACTAGATAATAGTTTCGGAATAATTAAAAGTGATAATAGGGGGATTGTACAGTAATTAGGTCATTTTGATAATCTTTCTCGATAGATGAGCATCAACAAGGCTGGTTAGATCAGGTAGGAACACCAATCACTCCAACCTCCAGAATATAGCTTAACATTCTCGTATCCGGCTAGGGTCAGGGAAAAGATATTAACACAGGCTGTCACTCCTGAACCACAGTAGAGGATAATTTCTCGATCGCCTTGCCGCTCTTGCCAACGTTGTGTTTGCAGGTCCTGGGGTTGGGAAAAACCCTGACTATCGGTGACTTCCAACCAGGGATAATTAAGCGCCCCCTCGATGTGGCCCGCGATCGGATCGATCGGTTCCCTTTCACCCCGATAGCGATCGCTTTCCCTGGCATCAATTAACACCACTCCCCCTTGCTCTTTTTGCCTTTTTACCTCTTCGATCGTCACTACCCAATCCTGTTGAACTTGGGGGAGAAAAGAGCCGGTTTTCGGCACAGGTATCTGATTAGAGACGGGATAACCGGCATTTAACCAATTTTGCCAACCACCATCGAGAATGCTGACTCGTTCATGGCCGAGATAACGTAATAACCACCAGAGACGACTGGCAAAGGCAAAACGGGAGGAATCGTAGGCGATAACATGGGTTTGACCAGAAATCACCCCTAAAGAGCTTAATTTAGCGGCTATCGTCTGCGGATTCGGTAAAGGATGACGGCCGCCATGACGGGCAATGGGAGCCGATAAATCGCGATCGAGGTGTAAATAGAAGGAATTTTCAATATGATTGGCTAAATACTCTTGATAACCGAGCTCGGGATCGTTTAATTGAAAACGACAGTCAATAACCATCAGATCGGGGCGATCGAGATTAGTTAGTAACCAACTAGGAGAAACGAGGGGTGCGATCGGATTCATGGCGGGAAAATTGTTTAATAATTAACAGACAGTTGCGCTGATCTTCGCTGCGAGTATAACTGAGTTGATCGGCGATTTTTTGGAGGATCGGCAGTCCTTGCCCATGACCAGAGAAACTATAGTCATGATAGGCGTTTTTCTCGATAAAGTCCTCTAAATCGAAGACGGAACCCCGATCCCAGATGCGAATTTCCATCTGGTGAGGGGTAATCTCAATCTCGATCTCGATCGGGATTTCGGGGGGGAGGTGTCGGTGAGCGTGACGGACTGCATTGGTAAAACCTTCGGCAAGAGCAAGCTGACACTGGAGCCAGTCTTTTTGGGGAATGCCCGTCGGTTCAAGTTGCTGAAAATATTTTAAAACGGTATCTAAGGACCTGAGATCGCTATCTACCTGAAAAGAAATCTTCACCCCCAGCTTACCTCTGCAATGCCTTACGCTAGAAGTTATACCATTTTTCCCCAACTATGAATGATGTGTTAGCTCGATTCTGGATTTAATCTTCTCTTGAGGGACAAGCAAAGTCATCCGTCAGGGAGTCCGAGGTAAGCAGTAAGATTGAGATAGTCGAGTTACAAAAAAGATGGTACGAATTCTAGTAATTGATGATGATGGAGTAATTCAAACGTTCCTGAGACGAGCTTTGCAGAAGGAATACGAGGTTTTTGTTGCCAGTGATGGGGAAGAAGGATTAAAGCAAGCGGGGCAACTAAAACCGGCGATGATTATTTGTGATTGGATGATGCCGGGGATCGATGGGTTGGAAGTTTGCCGGCAAATTAAGCTTAATCCCCAACTGTCAACGACTTTTTTTATCCTCTTAACTTCTTTGGGATCGGTGGAGGATCGGGTGAAGGGATTGGATGCGGGGGCCGATGATTTTTTGTGTAAACCGATCGAAATTAATGAGTTAAAAGCGCGTGTGCGAGCGGGAATGCGTTTGCATCAATTAAGTCATGATCTGCAAGCACAAAAACAATTACTAGAAATCGAGTTAGCCGAGGCGGCGGACTATGTGCGATCGCTGTTGCCAGAACCTTTTATTTCTCCAAAACTTGCTATCGATTTTCGCTTCCTTCCTTCTCGTCAATTGGGGGGCGATGGCTTTGATTATTATTGGTTAGATAATGACCATTTGGTCTTATATCTTTTAGATGTGGCGGGCCATGGTTTACGAGCGGCTTTACCTTCCCTTTCCGTAATTAATTTACTCCGTTCCCGTGGTTTAAGTCAGGTGAATTACTATGAACCTAATCAGGTTTTACAAGGGTTAAATCAAGTTTATCAAATCAGTCCTAAGAATGATAAATATTTTACTATTTGGTACGGAATTTATGATCGGAAACAACAACAGTTAACCTATGCCAGCGCCGGTCATCCCCCAGCAGTTCTCCTGACTCAAAAACCTTTTGGCCAGATGATTGAAACCAGACTGAAAGCCCCCGGTTTTCCCATCGGGATGTTTCTAGAAGCAGAATATATTAATCAGGTTCAATCCCTGAATTTACCCAGTAGTCTTTATCTTTTTAGTGATGGAATTTACGAGATCGATTGTGCTGATGGTAGGATGTGGGGACTAGAGAACTTTATTCAATCTTTACGAAATTATCACTGTAATTCCGCCAAAAATCTCGATAATTTTATTGGAGAAATTCAAGCTTTACAATTTGATGGCAATTTTAAGGATGATCTTTCGATTATGCAGGTGGATTTTCGCTGATTAACTTCCTAAAATTTTTTGTTCTAATTCTTCTCGGTTATTGAAAATTTCAAAAACTCGATCCATATCGGTCAATTCAAATAACATTTTTATCTGATCATTAATCGAGCAGATCAATAGTTTACCCCCCGCAGAACGCACGGTTTTTAAGGATAAAACTAGCGCCCCTAAACCAGAACTATCCATAAAGGTGACATCCTTAAAGTCAACGATAATAACCTCGGAACCTCCCTGCACGGCTTCGGCAATTTCTTGGCGAAATTCGCTGGCTTGGTTGCCATCTAAAATACCGGATGGTTGAATAACTTTGATGGAAGAACTCATAAAAAAAAGGAAAAATTAAATGTTTTCTACCTGCTCACTGATAACTGCTCGCTGAAATCTGCTGATAGCAGCCAATCTTTAACTATTTTTAACATATTAGGGTCAAGAAAAGCGCAAAATTAAAAATAGGAATTTTTGAAACTGTATGGAAAGTTACGATGTCATCCTCATCGGTGCGGGGCATAATGGTTTAGTTTGTGCCGCCTATCTCCTCAAAGCTGGTTATCGCGTCCTCCTTCTCGAACAGCGTAGCGTACCAGGAGGAGCGGCTACCACAGAAGCGGTTATCCCAGATCTAGCCCCCGATTTTAAGTTTAATCTCTGTGCGATCGATCACGAATTTATTTTTTTGGGGCCGGTAATTGAGGAATTAGAGCTAAAACGCCACGGATTAGAGTATTTATTCTTCGATCCTACCGTTTTTTGTCCCCATCCTTCTGGCCAATATTTTCTTTCCTATCGCTCTCTGGAAAAAACTCACGCCGCAATTGCCCAGTTTTGTCCGCGAGATGCCGATCGCTACCTTCAGTTTATCGACTATTGGGGACAGTTGATGAATGCGATCGGGCCTTGGTTTAACGCTCCACCTCAAGATTTGCTCAGAATCGCCCGCAATTATAACTCTAGTGCCTTAGCTAGTGTCTGGAAAGTGATCGGCTCGAAAAAGAAACTGCTCGACTTCATCCGCACGATGATTACTTCCCCCGAAGATGTCCTCAATGAGTGGTTTGAGAGCGAATTTGTCAAAGCACCCCTGGCTCGTCTAGCGGCAGAAATTGGCGCTCCTCCCTCCCAAAAAGGTATTACCTCCGGGATGATGATGATGGCGATGCGTCACTCCCCCGGGGTGGCTCGCCCTCGTGGTGGTACAGGCGCACTAACTGAGGCTCTGGTGAAATGTGTTGTCAGTCTCGGTGGGGTGATTTTAACCGAGCAGAAAGTTAAACAGATTCTAATCGAGGAAGGACAAGCGATCGGGGTTAGGGTGGACTCTGGAGGTGAATATCTGGCAAAAGCGGGTGTTATCTCTAATATTGACGCTAGACGAGTTTTTTTACAGTTAGTCGCTCCCGCCGATGTGGATGCCGCCGATCCAGAATTGCGAGAAAGGGTAGAACGGCGAATTGTCAATAACAATGAAACAATTCTTAAAATTGATTGCGCCCTCGCGGAAGCGCCAAGGTTCGAGGCTTACGATCACAAGGAGGAGTATTTACAGGGAACGATTCTCATCGCCGATTCCGTGCGTCACGTTGAACAGGCCCACGCTTTAACGATTTTGGGGCAGATTCCCGACGAAAATCCCTCGATGTACCTAGATGTCCCCACTATTCTCGATCCCTCTATGGCTCCCCAGGGCAAGCATACCCTCTGGATCGAATTTTTTGCCCCCTATCAGATTGCCGGGGCCGAGGGAACGGGATTAAACGGCACGGGATGGACGGAAGAATTAAAAAATCGCGTGGCCGATCGAGTTCTTGATAAACTGGCCGATTATGCTCCCAATCTCAAATCTTCGATCATTGCCCGTCGGGTGGAAAGTCCGGCCGAATTAGCTAATCGTTTGGGTTCCTATAAAGGTAATTACTATCATCTTGATATGACCTTAGATCAGATGATTTTCCTGCGTCCTTTACCGGAAATAGCTAACTATAAAACCCCCATTAAAAACCTTTATTTAACTGGGGCAGGAACTCACCCCGGCGGCTCAATTTCGGGAATGCCGGGGCGCAATTGCGCTCAGGTTTTTCTGCGGGATCAAAGCACTTTTCTGCAAAGATTATTTAACTAGGGTTGGCTGAATAAATGTGAAATAAGTAGGTAGGCGTTAAAAGTTATCAGATGCCCCTCTTATTAAGGGGGGATTAAGGAGGGATCCCCCCGCCTATCGGCACCCCCCTTATCAAGGGGGCAGGGGGGATCGAACCTAAAATCCATTTTTAATTTAATTATAACCAGCTACTTATGTACAAGGTAAGGGGTTTAGTGGCTTGTTTCACAAAACAGATGCAAGATTTTAAAGCTAGTGTCTCAAAAACCTTGCATCTTGATCAGCGATCGCCTGTACTTTTTCACCAAACTCTAATTATTTTTTACTATTTGAGTATCGGGGTGATTTTCCCTTAATTCCAAAATGTAATAAGACAGTTGAATAAAAATACTATAGTGATAATTCATGGGTTGTCTCCTTGATTTAATTTGGCTAGTTCCTGAAGTGCATTTCTTCCGTCTTTTTCCTGGTAGTGATCGGCATCACTACTATTTTTGCCTAACAGGATCAAGCTATATTATAAACGGGGATGAATTCAGTGGTTATGACCGCTATTACCTAATCTCCATAGTGTGTTTTGGTACGAATAATCAGAATAGTTTTATCGTCTTCATAAATTTCATAAAGCAGACGATCTTTTCTATTTAGGCGATAGGAATACAAGCCTTCTAAATCGCATTTTAAGGATTTGCCAATATAGGGATTAATTGCAATTATGTTAGTTAAAATTTCTTGAAGTTTGACTTTTTGTTTTTGGGTGAGTTCGTCGGTATCTTTTCGCGCTTGTTTAGAAAAGACAATTGGCTCTTCTGGTTTCTGTGTGGAAACGAAGCCTATACTGATAGTTTCTTCGGCAAAATAGTCGTAAAAGTCTTTCTCCGTCAACATTTCACGATTCCATAAGCAAAAATTATCACACAAAGTCGAGAAGAGCCGACAATTGTGTAGGTTGTCATCCAAATACTTGTTCCATTATGAGGATTTCTCCTGCGGCATATTCTCGTCGTGCTGATGCAATATGTTGTAATAGTTTGGGATCTTGCATGAGTTCGCTGGTTTCAGCTAAGGATTCCCATTCTTCTTTAGTGATGAGAATATAACTGCGATTTTCACGAACGATCACTACTCCATCGGGTTCTTTTTCAGTGCGATCGCAGAGTTCTTCTAGGTTGGCTTTGGCGTAATCAACGGTAACTTGATACATAAATCGCTTAAGGTTTTTGGAAATTACTCTCATAATAAAGCAAAAATTGCTTGTTGGCTGACGTTTTCATTATTTATTTTGGGCTTTTTGGTTCTGATCGAGAAGAAGGTGATATGACAACTTTAGTAATGATCTAAGCCGTAACTTGCATAATGTTTATTTTGGCTTTTCCGAGATCATGGTATAAAATGTTCTATGAACGGTTAAATAAGTAGTCGTGCAAAATTAATTTCTTGGTTAGGATAGGCAAAAGGCAAAAGGCAAAAGCTTGATCGAAATGTGTAATTAATTTTGCTTAGGTACTTACTAGGAGATATTACTGAACTGAGAATATTTGGGCTATGCGGAAATAGCCTGGAGAGGTGGGAGAGATTTGCCTCGTGCAGTGTAGTCTTCGATAAGGAGATCTAGAACTTCAAGGGCATTTTGTAGAGCTGCATGGTAGGTTTCACCATGGGTATGAGCATAGGGTCCAAATTCAGGGAGGTGGGCGATAAATTTGTTGTCTTCTTCTGACCATTGAATAAAAATACTATAGTAATAATTCATGGGTTGTCTCCTTGATTTAAGTTTGCTAGTTCCTGAAGTGCATTTCTTACGTCTTTTTCCTGGTAGCGATCAGCATCACTACTATCTTTGCCTGACAGGGTCAAGCTATATTCTAAACGGGGATGGCTCCAAACGGTATGACTACCTTTACTGGGGCGATAGGTAAACCCTGCTTTCAGAAGTATAGACTTGAGTTCTCGTATTTTTTTAGGCATTTACTATCTGCTGGAGTAATTTTATTGCAGTTTGAGCATTATTAAGGTATTACAAAGAATCTAGGAATGACGGAGTGATTGGATATCTTCGACCATTTCGGGGGGAAAGCGTTGGCTTAATTCCTCATCGGGAAGTTGAGAAAGCATCTGCAAATAATTCATCATTACTGTTTGAGTGTTGGGGTGATTTTCTCCTAATTTTTCCGAACAAATAGCAATCGCTCTTTGATAGAGAGATTCTGCTTCTGTGTATTTCCCTTGATTGTTATAAAGACCCCCCAGATTGTTGAGACTGGTCGCCACAGCAGGATGCTCTTTTCCTAATAGCTTTTCCCGAATCGCCAGCGAGCGTAAAAAGAGAGGTTCTGCTTCTGTGTATCTCCCTTGATCTTGATAAAGACTCGCCAGATTGTTGAGATTAGAAGCAACACTAGGATTATTGCAACCAAATAACTCTTCATGGATTTTTAATCCTTGTAAAAATAGAGATTCTGCTTGAGCAAAATCGCCTTGATATTGATAAGAAATACCTAAATTGCTCGAAGCATTTGCTTCTGATGTTTTATCACCAATTTGCTGGGCAATTTCTAATTGTTTTTGAAAATATTCAATTGCTTGCTGATATTTTCCTAAGGATTGATAAGTAATCCCCAGATTTCCGAAAGCATTTGCTAGGGCAAGAATATCGTCGATCTCCTGAGCAATTGCTAATTGTTCTTGAAGATGTGAAATTGCTTCTTGATACTGCCCTAAAGACTGATAAGCCGCTCCCAAATTACCTAAAGTATTCGCCAGCGAATACCGATCATTAGTTTCTCTAATAATTACTAATTGTTGCTGAAGATATTGTACTGCTTCTCTATATTGACCCCAAGATTGATAAATCATTGCTAACCGGCCAAGAGCAAAAACCTCAGATTGTTTATCACCAATATCCTGAGCTTTTTTTAAGAGCTTTTGATAGATTTTAGGATTATGTTTTTTGGGCGTAATCTGATCAAAGTTCTCAAGATTTAACTCTGTTTCATAATTACTAGCCTGAGCGGAATTAGTTTGATTTTTATGAATCTGAATCATCATTAGCCTCCAATAAATTTAAAAATTGCTCAAATTCTGATTCTGCGGATTGAATTGCCTGAATCCATTCTGATAATTCTTTAACTGTTATATTAACTTTGCCCTCCTGTTGACGAGCATTTCCCTTAAGTTTGTAGAAAATTGCTTTCAATTTACATAGACTTTCAATGCCGTAATCAAGATTAGAAAGAGAAGTCGAAATAGACTTGGAACTCTCACTGGTTGTATCTAAGTTAGCAGGGTTTTGTTTAACCTGCTCCCCTACAGGCGGCTGTGGTCAGTTGAAGTTAAAAGTCGGATTATGAATTGTTCCTTGATTAACAATTCCAACATTTTTCATCATATTAATAACGTAAGGATTAGATTGATTTTCCTTAACCACTTGTTCTGCAACTTTTTGTATTTCTGGATCTTCCAGTAAAGTCGCCATTACCTCAATCGTTTCAGGTAACAAAGCAGGATTTTGATTAGCCGATTGCAACTTTTTTAAAGTATCAGGAGACTTAGCTTCGATTAAATTTATCAGTTTTTCAAGGGAACCATCTAAGACAAGCTCCCCCACACGAGCCAACGCTCCCCCTAAAATAATCGTGACTCCTGTAGCCAATAGCGTTAAAGGTTCCATGGTACGACTCCTTGCGGTTCTTCCGTACTTAGTGTACTAAGATATTGAAATATACTGCCTCTTATTTTAACTCATCATAGCAATTAAATCACAGTAGTGGCAAAGCATTTAGGCATAACTTATCGCTGAAACGCTAGATTTCCCATGGACAGAGAAAATTATTAGATAGAGGGCTATCGACGAGATGAAGAGGGCGAGGGCGCAAGCCTTGCGCTCCTACAGGACAGGGTTCATATATTCATCCTCTAATAACATTTCAATCACCTCTTTCTAAGGTTTCTCCTTAGCAATGCGCTCCCACCAATCTAAGTACCTAAGCAAAATTAATTACACATATTTAACCATCTCTTGCCTCTTGCCTATCTTCACTAGAAAATTAATTTTGCACGACTACTTAGAAACATAACTAACATAGAAATTAGTCTCTATATCTCCGCCAATTCAAAAATGAAACGCATCAACCTCAAGAGTTGACAAAGAAAGGCTCATCAGGTACTGTCTGATCATTAACAAAAACAAATCAGACCCAAAAACGAAGCCCTCAACATCTTAACATAGAACAAAGAAACTTGCTCTACCAACTTAGTCAGGAGGGAAATTTATCTCAACGGCAAATGGCCGTCTGGCTCGGATGTCATCAAAGCACAATATCACGGGAATTAAAAAGGAATCAAAGTTCCCTTGGCTGCTATCTACCTGACACAGCACAAGCTCAAAGCGAGACAAGGCGAAAAAATGCCAAACAACCCTTTAAAAATGTCAGCGAGTCAGCCTTAGAGTTGGTCAAAGAAGGATTGAAAGATTATCATAGTCCCGAACAAATAGCAGGTCGTCTGAAAAGAGCCAGTCAAGAATCTCTCAGTCACGAAACCATCTATCAAATGATCTATCAGAACTATCACAGATGTGGAGAGTACCAGAAATATTTACGCCGGAGGCTTTGTCAAAGAAAGAGTCGAGGCGGAGCAAAAAGTAAGCGTGGAGGGATTCCAGGGCGTGTAGATATCAGCGAGCGACCAGTAATTGCTGACCAGAAAACTGAAATCGGTCATTGGGAAAGTGACACAATGATTGGAGGCAATCATCTAGGAGTTCTCGTTACTCATGTAGATAAAGCCTCGAAATTTTTAGTAGCAGGATTAGCCAAAAACAAAACCGCATCGGAAATCAATAGAGTCACAGAAAAACTTTTTCAAGAGATTCACCCTGACAAAAGAAAAACCTTTACTTGTGACAACGGCAAAGAATTTTGTGGACATCAAGAGTTGAGTCAGAAACTAGGAGCAGATTTTTATTTTGCTACTCCTTATCATTCGTGGGAGAGGGGATTAAACGAGCATACCAATGGACTGTTAAGACAATTTTTCCCCAAGGGAACGAATTTTAAAATCGTTAAGCCAGAGGAGGTGGAAAGAGCCGTAAACTTGATTAACAATCGTCCTCGAAAATGTCTTGACTATCGTACCCCGAATGAGGTATTCTATAAAGGTAGATCAGACAGTGATGCAATTCAGACTTGAATTGGCCCTCTTTCGATAATTGCTGTAAATATTTTCATAAAGTACCTCGCTTTTTAGAGTATAATCACACAGTAAAAATTGCTTCGGTGGGTTCTTGGTTGATACAGTTTAATGCAGGTATCACTCTCTCGTCATGACATAATTATTAATAACAGACATCTCACTCATACCAAGCATAGTTTCCCTAAGCTGTTACCCATTTAAACTGAGTATTAGAGTGTTAGAAAATAAACTATAAAACTCGACTTTCCCTACTCTCATCTGGTCTTAACAGATAATTTAGATAGGTCAGCAGTTTAACTCGCACAAATTTTTAACTGGGATTGTTGCTATACTGGTGGCTCTTGACAAAAGATCATGTTAATTATTTTTCTGATGAAGATTATTAGTCACCTTTTCATGTACTATGGGTCTATGGCAATATTTTTGAAGGATCACGATCGATGCAATCCCTAAGGCTCAGAGTTAAAACTGCTTGGAGAAGTAAAAAAATAAGTAGAATTATATCGCTCCTATTGCTTTTTATCTTGATGCCAATTTTTCTTTATGCTTGTTTTAGTGATCTTCCCAACCAATCATCGGAGCAACGGCAAGGAACCCTTTTGGTTTGGTATCCAGAAGAGGGCAATTTAACTAAACTAGTAGGTCTCGGTTTCCAAGAGTTTGAAAAATTAAATCCGCAGGTGACAATTCTTGAACAAGCTATTCCTATCGATGAGATACCCGAACGTTTTTTTAAACAATCTCAAAGCGGATTGGGTGCGAGTGTTATTCTAATTTTTTCGAGAAATATACCCAGATTAGTATCTGAAGGAGTACTGGGGGAAATTGACCGAAAAAATCTAGATTTATCTATCTATAATCCCCCAACCCTGAAACAAGTTAGCTATCAAGGAAAAATCTATGGCATTCCCTTAGGTTCTCGTACTCGTGTACTGTGTTACAATCAAAAAAAATTACAAGTTAGTACCGATCCGCTGCTGAAGCAACCTCCCACCAGTTTAGAGGGATTAGTAGAACGTGCGCGCAAAGGTTATTCTGTGGGGATAGTTTCCTCTTTTGAAGATACTTTTTGGGGAATGGCAATTTTTGGCAGCTATTTGTGGGATGATCAGGGTAGGCTGCAACCTCGCTTGGATGGTTGGGCAAAATGGCTAGAATGGCTAAAATTTGCCTCGTCACAGCCTAATTTTATCCTCAATCGTCAACGGGGATTGCTTCATGAGGCCTTTGCTAGAGGCCGCTTAACCTATTATGTGTGTAATTCTATTGAAATTGCCGATTTAAAAAACAGCCTCCAAGATGATCTCAGAGTCGCTTTACTTCCCCAAGACACTCAAGGTAAAGCAGCGCCAATTCTCTATACACGGGTGATGGTATTTAATCGTAATAATAGTGATAATGAAAATAGGTTGGGATTAGCTTTAGGAAAATTTCTCACTAATCCCGAACAACAATTGCAAGCAATTATCCAAACAGAAAGTTTTATTCCCACTAATCGACGGGTGCAGATCGAAGGAAATTTACTACCGATCGAATCGGTATTATTACAACAATCTCACAATGCTGTGGCAGTTCCTCTGGATGATTGGGAAAAGTTGAATAAAATTTTAGAAGAGGGAGAATTTTGGTATGAAAGAGCGATCGCTGGTGAAATATCTTCCTCAACAGCAGCCCACCAACTGACACTTTATATTCAATCAGGTCTTGATCAGGAAGTCAAGAAAATGAATTAATTATGAACAACAATATCCCCTCTCTTTCGGAAATAATTGCTAACCAATTATTATTTTTAGGACGCAGAAATGTTCAAAATCAATTAATGATTATTTTTCTCTGTTTAATTCTTGCTTGGTTATTGTCAAAATGGTTATGGTCTTACTTAGAAAAAAGATTTCCTCACGTCACCACTTTTATCCATAGTGATAAAAAATTAACCATCCGTCAATATTTTGCTATTCTGATAGAGTTTCTTAATTTTCCAGTTATTAGTATAATTTTACTGAATTTAAATTATCTAATTTTTTTCAGTCAAAATTGGACAAGAGGAATGATTAGTTTATCTATAAAACTCCTGTGGTTTTATTTAGTTTATCGTGGTTTATTAGCTGGACTATACGCCAAGTTTTCCGTCAATAAAATTAAATATTATCATTTCCGGCTTTTAGCACCTTTATTGGTGTTATTTCTCCTGAGAATCATGATTGGTTTCTACAATAATATTCAGGAAATCGCCAAAGTATCTCCTTTCAATTTATTCAATAGTCCGATCACATTGGGAAGCATATTTATTTTGATAATAGCTCCCTATTTTCTAGTAATTGTTGTTGATCTTATAGAGACTATAATTTTGAGTATTGCTCATTTAAATCAGCAAGCTAGTCGCGGTGAAATTGAAGCAACTTTACTGTTAGGACGTTATTTTTTTATTGTCTTAGGTTTTATCATCATCTTGGGTTATGTGGGAGTTAATGCAACGGCAATAGCGGCAATTACTGGTGGTTTATCGGTGGGTATTGGTTTCGGTATGCAGCAAGTGGTCAGTAATTTTATTAGCGGTATTTTACTATTATTTGAAAAAGTTCTCAAACCCGGTGATATCATTAATATTGAAGGGCAAACTTCTCAGGTAAAAAAGCTAGGTATTCGAGCGACAACAGTGCAAATCCTCACAGACAATTCCGAAAAAATTATTCCCAATCAAAAGTTTTTTACTGAGGATGTCACCACCTATACGGGTAGTGATAACTTGATTTATTGTTCAATTGTTATCGGAGTTGGTTATAATTCCAACGCACCACAGGTGATGAATTTATTGCTAGACATTGCTGATCAACATCCTAACATACTTAAAAACCCGCAACCAGTAGCCTTTTTTATTAATTTTGGTGATTCTAGGTTAAACTTTGAATTAAAGTTCTGGTTGGATGATGTTAACAGGAAAAAGCGAGTAATTAGTGATGTTAATTGTGTTATTCTTGATAGGTTTACTCAACAGGATATCGAGATTCCCTTTCCGAAGCAAGATATTCATATTCGCAATAATTAGCAATTTAAGTAGTCGTGCAAAATTAATTTATTGGTTAAAAAGCTTTATCAAAATGTCTAGTTAATTTTGCTTAGGTACTTATCTTGGTCAAAAACCTTATCTGATTATTTTCATCTCCAAATATATCACTTTCACTTATTAAATTTATGTATTTATCGTTTTTTTGTTAATAACCAGTGTCTTGACAAAAAAACAATTTTAATATAAAATCCACACTAGGTAATATGTTCAGGAAATAGCTCGTAATTTAGAATCGAAATCGCTCAGATTAATCTATCGAGGTTTTGCTCATGCTTTTTGGTTATACTTTGCTTGGCACTTTATCGATTTTTGTTGAACTTAGACATCAATCGCCGTGCGACTTTTTTCCTTTAATTGCTGTCATCTACCCTAACTAAAAATTCCATGATTATCACCAGTTTACAAAATCGTTTTCCCAGAAATAATCCCACCCGTCGGCTGCGAGCTTTTCTACTAGGCCTTTTCGCCGCCACTATGACCGCTTTACCCCTAAAAGCCGCCGAAGAAGTTGAATTTGTCTATACTCCCCTCGTCTTTTCTGTATCGGTAGCATCCCTAGAAACCTTTGCTAAAGAAGGCAAAATTGATGCTAATTTAAAACAATTTCTAGCCAGAGTAACTCCCGAAGCAAGAGAGCAGTTTCGTGAAGCTTTATTAACAAAAATTGACATTAATCCTGTTTTACTATCTCGTTTTTTTAATAGTGTGATGGGTGCTGATATGCTCTCTCGTTTGGGCAAAGGCATCACCATTGAAGGGGGAATTAATGGTAAATATGCCCTGCGGGGTGCGATTGTTAGTGCCGCTTTTGAGCCGGGGGGATTAACCCTTTTAAATGTGCTGAAAAAATTCCCCAATAATATCCAGTTACAGGGGGAAGAAATCCTCGGATTAGCTAAAACCATCGATTATGCAGTTTATGTGGCGGAAATATTTATTAAAGATATGCGCCTCTGGACAGCCGAGGAAGCCGCTGCCGTTAAACCACCGATTAATTATACCAGTTTACCCGATCTGCGTCAGCGCGGTAGCTTTCAGGTAAAAAAAGAAGTTTGGAACCTAACCGATAGCAGTCGCAATCGCAGTTTATATGTGGATGTTTATATCCCGCAAACTTTCCGAGAAGGTAAAACACCTGTAATTATTTTTTCCCACGGATTAGCCTCGCGACCAGAAGATTATGCCCAAGCAATTGAACATCTAGCTTCCTACGGATTTTTAGTAGCGGCACCGCAACACCCCGGCAGTGATACCCAATACCTACAAGGAATGTTAGGGGGATATTATCGCAATATTTTTGATGGCAATGAGTTTATTAATCGACCCAAAGATATTAGCTTTGTCATCGATGAATTAGCAAGACGTAATCCTAGTCAATTTCAAGGTCAACTTGACCTCACTAATGTGGGAGTAGCGGGTCATTCCTTTGGAGGTTATACATCTCTAGCTGTTGCTGGCGCACAAATTGATTTTGATAATCTCGCCCAAGATTGTAATCTTCCTTACTCCGGTATTAATATCGCCATTGTACTGGAATGTCGCGCCCTGGAATTGCCTAGACAGGTCTATAATTTTCGTGATGAACGAGTCGCGGCTGTCTTTGCAGCTAATCCCGTTAACCGCAGTATTTTTGGAGAAAAAGGTTTAAGTAAAATCTCGATTCCTGTCCTCTTGGGTTCCGGAAGTTATGACCCAGCAGCTAATCCGATTTTTGAACAGGCCATTCCTTTTACTTGGTTAAAAACGCCAGATAAATATCTGGCCATGGTGGAGGGACAAGCTCATGTAAATTTTACGGAATTGGATGCAGGAATGCAAAAAACCCTAGAGTCTGTGGTCGATATCACTTTACCCAATCAAAATTTAATCGAGGATTATGCGGGGGCTTTATTGGTCTCTTTTTTTGAAGTTTATATTGCTGATAATGACAAGTTTCGTCCTTTTCTTCTGTCTAGTTACGCAGAATATCTCAGTCAGGGACAAAAGTTTAAATTAGACTTTATTACTGCCGCTTCTGACGAGAAATTATCTCAATTGATTGAGAAATTGCGAGTACATAGGCAATAGGCACTCTTGCAATAGTAAAACGGAGGGTGCGTTTTTTGGCTGCTACTCGTCTTTTATCTTTTGTAGCAGCTTTTTTTGCTTAATCCCATAGGTAGCAACTTAGGTTATCTAAAAGAACACCTATTCGATTACCCTGCCCATCGGTGATACACCTTTCCTTTAATTTCATTTGAGAACAACTGCCTTAGTTAATTTTCGTTCTAATTATAACTCAGGTGTTAACGCCTAACCATGTTGATCTATCCTTCTGGAAAAAAACCTTCAAGCTTTGGGAACTCTCACTTGTTCTAATTTCCTCGAAACTATTCCCAACTTAGCGCCTTTAATCCTTCATTTTGGGGGGGAGGTCGCTTTAAGAGAAGTGTATCAGGGAATTAGGGATGTTAGTCAGTGGTGGCGGTGATTCTTGTTCTATGAATTAGCCTCCACCTTACCCAATTGAATCAGCAGTCTGCTCCCCAGTGCCTTCAGCAAGCGCAGAAATCCAATAAAATAGTAAATAGGTGACATCAGGAAAAAATTATCTATGGCAACTACATCCGAAGACGTATGGCAAATCTTAGCCGAATTAGCCACTGCTCAAGCCGAATTAGCCACTGCTCAAGCCGAATTAACTGCTGCTCAAAAAGAAACTGACAAACAACTGAAGGAGACTGACCTAATATTGAAGGAAGTTAGTCAACAACAGAAGGAAAACGCCCAACAACAGAAGAAAACTGACCGACAACTCAAAGAATTAGGACAGCAAATTGGGGGACTCGGTGCCAAATTCGGCAGCTTTACCGAAGGACTTGCCCTTCCCTCAATGGAAACGATTCTCAGACAACGGTTCGGCATGAAAGTTGTTAGTCCCAGTGTCCGAGCAAGCGAAGATGGAAAACACCTAGAAATTGATGTTCTTGCCTATACTAATGGTGAGCTAAATACTGCCTATATCGTCGAGGTTAAAAGTCATGCTAGAGAGGAATCTATTACACAATTAAAAAGTATTTTGCAACGGTTTCGCAGCTTTTTCCCTGAACACAAAGATAAAAAACTCTATGGCATATTAGCGGCGGTTCATGTATCTCCAGAATTACGCGAAAAAATTCTGCAAGAGGGGTTTTATGTGGCTCGGATTCATGACCAAGTATTTGAACTCGATATTCCCGATAATTTTCAACCTCAAATCTATTAAAATTTTAGATGCGATTGCTCTCTTCCCCAAAGGAAAAAACACTCTCTTATTCATGAATCGGCAAAATTCAGTAAAATAGTAAGAGACCAAATCAGAGAGAAAAAATTATCTATGGCAACTACATCCGAAGACGTATGGCAAATCTTAGCCGAATTAGCCACTGCTCAAGCCGAATTAACTGCTGCTCAAAAAGAAACTGACAAACAACTGAAGGAGACTGACCTAATATTGAAGGAAGTTAGTCAACAACAGAAGGAAAACGCCCAACAACAGAAGAAAACTGACCGACAACTCAAAGAATTAGGACAGCAAATTGGGGGACTCGGTGCCAAATTCGGCAGCTTTACCGAAGGACTTGCCCTTCCCTCAATGGAAACGATTCTCAGACAACGGTTCGGCATGAAAGTTGTTAGTCCCAGTGTCCGAGCAAGCGAAGATGGAAAACACCTAGAAATTGATGTTCTTGCCTATACTAATGGTGAGCTAAATACTGCCTATATCGTCGAGGTTAAAAGTCATGCTAGAGAGGAATCTATTACACAATTAAAAAGTATTTTGCAACGGTTTCGCAGCTTTTTCCCTGAACACAAAGATAAAAAACTCTATGGCATATTAGCGGCGGTTCATGTATCTCCAGAATTACGCGAAAAAATTCTGCAAGAAGGGTTTTATGTGGCTCGGATTCATGACCAAGTATTTGAACTCGATATTCCCGATAATTTTCAACCTCAAATTTATTAAAATTTTAGATGCGATTGCTCTCTTCCCCAAAGGAAAAAACACTCTCTTATTCATGAATCGGCAAAATTCAGTAAAATAGTAATAGACCAAATCAGAGAGAAAAAATTATCTATGGCAACTACATCAGAAGACGTATGGCGACTCTTAGCCGAATTAGCGACTGCTCAAGCTGAATTAACTGCTGCTCAAAAAGAAACTGACCGACAACAGAAGGAAACCGAGCGACGACAACAGGAAACCGACCGACAACTCAGAGAATTAGGTAAACAAATTGGGGGACTCGGTGCTAAATTCGGCAGTTTTACCGAAGGACTTGCCCTTCCCTCAATGGAAACGATTCTCAGACAACGGTTCGGCATGAAAGTTGTTAGTCCCAGTGTCCGAGCAAGCGAAGATGGAAAACACCTAGAAATTGATGTTCTTGCCTATACTAATGGTGAGCTAAATACTGCCTATATCGTCGAGGTTAAAAGTCATGCTAGAGAGGAATCTATTACACAATTAAAAAGTATTTTGCAACGGTTTCGCAGCTTTTTCCCTGAACACAAAGATAAAAAACTCTATGGCATATTAGCGGCGGTTCATGTATCTCCAGAATTACGCGAAAAAATTCTGCAAGAAGGGTTTTATGTGGCTCGGATTCATGACCAAGTATTTGAATTAGATATTCCCGATAATTTTCAACCTCGACCTTATTAAAAATTTAAATGTAATCGCTCTATCTTGCCCAAAGGCAGCAACACTTTTTTCTTCATGAATCGGCAAAATTCAGTAAAATAGTAATAGACCAAATCAGAGATAAAAAACTCTATGGCATATTAGCAGCCCTGGGTAAGCGCATCTTAACAATCCTTGACAAAATGAACTTTATGTGAGTTGCCTACCCAGACGACAATTCAGGCATATTTGAGTAGAATTTGCCATCTCAATTGTTAAGCAACAATCGACCAAATAGGTCGAGTTCGTAACTATTCTGATTGACTGGTGTCACTTGAAATGCCCACGCAAATCACAAAATTGGCCAATTGTCAATAGCCTTTGAGATGCCCTTACCCCAGTTTGGGTCTAGGTTTTAAAAATCCCAAAAAAGAAGATTTATATCTCAAATCAGCAACGCTGGAAAAATTATTGCTATGACAGGAGGTACCCCGACTCATATTCGCTCATCAAATACATAAACAAAGAAAATTATCTGTATATTTAATCACTTAATCAGAAGCATTTACCTTTGAAATAGCAGTTTTTAAATAGGAAACCACCTCATTAATTACTACTTCTGACCCTTTTTTACTGGCTCTTTCGACTAATTCCACCTTACCCGATTTGAGAGATTTACCCGTGACAATGCGATAGGGAATCCCAATTAAATCCGCATCTTTGAACTTAACTCCCGCACGTTCATCCCGGTCATCTAAAAGGGTTTCAATGCCGGCTTGATTTAACTCATTGTATAAACTTTCGGCAGTTTTTACCTGCTCGGCATCGGCTAAATTAGGAATAACCACAATCGCTTGATAGGGGGCAATAGCTACGGGCCAAATAATGCCATCTTTGTCGTAGGATTGTTCTACGGCTGCCTGGGCTAAACGCGATACTCCTATACCATAACAACCCATACAAATGGGGGTAGATTCTCCCGCTTCATTAGTATAAAAAGCATTCATAGCTTGAGAATATTTATAACCCAATTGGAAGATATGACCGACTTCAATTCCTCTAGCACTTTGCAAGGTTTGATTAGGATCGTGAATAGCTCGATCGCCTACCCGGGCTTTGCGTAGATCGACGATTAATTCTGGTAAGATAAAATCTTTACCCCAATTGGCTCCCACTACATGAAATCCGGTTTCATTAGCACCAGTGATAAAGTTTTCTAAGTCTGTCACTGTGTTGTCTGCTATGCGTAAAAACTTAGGAGCTATATCGCTGGCTTTTTTGAGTAAATTATCTTCTAAGTCGGGAGCAATATAACCTAAAGGTAAAGGTTTAGTTGCCCATTTCTGTTGAGCGGCAGCATCGGGTATTTTTAAAGCCAAAATTGTTTTAGCATTGTAACAGCTCGCCTGTCTAACTAATTCATTTTGTAGTTTAACTTCATTAACCTCTTGATCGCCGCGAATATGCAGTAAAACTAAAACAGTTATGCCGCTATCATAAAGCACTTCGTAGAGAACATTTTTGACGATAGCGGTGGCGGAACAATCGAGAAATTTAGCTAAACTTTCGATCGTGTTGGTGTTAGGAGTCTCTTTTTTAGCAAACTTTTTAAAGGGAGAAGCCACTTTATCTGCTGGCAAAGAAACGGCTTTTTCCACATTAGCCGCATACTTTTCATCGGCAGTAAATAAAACCTCATCTTCTCCAGCATCAGCTAAGACCATAAATTCTTGGGATGCGGAACCGCCAATCGCTCCAGAATCGGCTTCTACTGCCCGAAAAGCTAACCCACAACGGCGGAAAATATTGCGGTAAGCTATATCCATCGCTTGATAGGTTTTCTTTAAACATTCCTCGTCGAGATTGAAAGAATAGGCATCTTTCATAATAAATTCTCGCCCCCGCATTAAACCAAAACGAGGGCGAATTTCATCGCGAAATTTAGTTTGAATCTGATATAAATTAACCGGTAATTGTCGATAGGAACGAATTAAATCACGAGCGACGGCAGTAATTACTTCTTCGTGAGTCGGTCCTAATCCTAACTCCCGGTTTTGCCTGTCCGTCAGGGCAAACATAATCCCTTCTGCTTTTGTGTAGGTGTCCCAACGGCCCGATTCTTGCCAGAGTTCCGCCGGTTGCAGTTGGGGAAGTAAACATTCTTGGGCGCCGGCTTTATTCATTTCTTCCCGGACTATCTGGGAGACTTTCTGCAAAACCCGCCACATCAGAGGTAAATAGGCGTAAATACCGCTGCCGATACGACGAATGTAACCGGCACGGACTAAGCATTTATGACTGGGGATTTCCGCCTCGGCTGGATCTTCCCGGAGGGTGACAAAAAGCTGTTGAGAGAGTCGCATCCTATCGATATCCTTTTGAACAGAAGACTTTCTATTATCTCATCAAAGGAGAGCGACTGCAATTATCAATTACTTGTGTTGACAAACAATAACAGCGATCAGTTTACCGATTCTCAGGTATTTCCCCTCATAACTTGAGACTGGTTGGAGAAGCATTGAACCTCGGTTGCAATTGCCTAACTCCCTTGTTCTCTACTCTAGGAAATATGAGCGTTCAGGTTGATCGCTGTTATCGCCGTTATCGAGACAGAATGGAACTTTAACAGGGTTTACTCCTTTGTGAACTTGACCTTATAACCTTGCCAGTTGATCTGTCAGGGAGGCTTTTTTCTTTAGCCTCAATTATTAATATAACATCGGATCGGAGCTAGAAGTCTTTCTCTTAATTAAAGTTTACATTGCCAGGGTCAAGGAAAAGCTTAGATGTTTTGACGCTTGACCGACCATAACTCTTATTATTCAAAAATTATGGCAGCAGTGACCTCAACAGTAGTCAAAGAAAGCGCAGAAGAATTAACTAACTCAACAGAACAAAGAAGCAATCACCGCTAGGGAAAAAGACAAACTGCCCCTAAAGCAAGAAAAAGCTCCCACCCTCAAGGTGATAGCTAAAAGTTGATGGCATCATAGAAACACAGTGCCAAGGTGCTTGTGTAAATATCGTGAGCAAGGCAACGAAAAGAACTTTATAAGATGAATCGGAACGATCCCTTAAACTTCCCGTTGCCGAGGTCCCAGTGAGACAGGTGAGTAGTATGCTTATCCACAGGGAGGCTTGATTTGGGCGCTATATATACAACCAGTCTCAATGGCTGGCTGGTACGAATTATCGTGTCTGACTTCAAATATGTTCTTGTTCCCCAAACTGAAACATCTTTGGCCTGTTTGCCGACAAGATACAAAGCTGAAATTATTGTGGCATCCGAGGCGATGCGGACGGCGAATGGGATTGATATCGCCCCTAAAGAACTCTTCGCCTTCACCATGAACTGCAAAGTTCTTGGCGCTATGAGTTGGACTCTGGTAAATGCGTAGCCATCTGAAGATTCTCCCTGCTTGAGATAGTCACTGCTTAGTCTTTCAATGATATCGAGATCAATTTCATGATCTAGCACTTCTGAAGGGGGGTGCGTCGGCCTGGAAAATCCCAAGAAACTGTGATCAGCAAATACGTCCTCAGCAGCGTAAGCCGTTTCTATTTGACCCATTTCATCTATGGTTATATGCCCGGGCCCGTGAAACCCATTAAAGTGATTGCTTACTGAATAGCAATATGCTCCTGCGTGTTGGATTAACAATGGATCCCCACGACTCTGGCCTTCTAAATTGGTCGATGGTAGCAATATATCGCCGGCAAAACAAAGTGGCCCTCCAATAGCATCGTCCCCTTGAGTAGGCAGGGTGCGATGATTGCGATCGATAATTTGGTGGCTCCATGAGAGGAGAGTCACCTTGATTAGCTGGTCGGAGCCAACATCAACAATAGCCCAACGTCTGCCCCGCATCTGCTTAAGCTCGCGGATACGAGTCAACAAGGCGACGGCATTACCAACCAGTGCGTGTCCAGGCTCGACTATGTACTCAATACCGGGTAACAAGTGTTTCTTTAATGCTTCTGTGTACTCTAGGATTGTTGGAAACTGTTGCCCGTCATGGAAGTCAATGCCAAACCCACCGCCAAGATTTAGTTTTCTCATGCAATGATTCGAGCTGGCTTCGATTAAGTTTTTCAAATGATGAATAAACTGAATCGAATGACTAAATGCCGATACATTATCCATCTGAGTTCCAATATGGATATGCAAGCCAGCTATAGGTAGTTTGCAACTGGCCAGAGCATCTGGCAATTCCTCGGATGGGATGCCAAACTTACTGTTAGGCGAGGCGTGAGAAACCATATCCTGCCAATCAGTATTGTGGAAATATTCCACCGGTTTTTCTGGGTTAACTCGAACCAGCAAGCTCCCACTCCAATCCTTGCCATAAAGCTTATGTTGAAGGTCATCTAATATAGCTTGAGAGTCAGCAACTACTGTTGAGCCTCCATCGAGGAGATCTACCATTAGCTGGTGGTCGGGCGCCGGACTGTTGTATGTGATCCGATTCAACGGGAATCCGCAAGAAAGGGCCAACTCAACTTCATATTTAGAAGAGCAGTCTGCGGAGCATCCCAGGGATGCCAGTTCATTCAGAATCGCCATCGACGGATTAGCCTTGATCGGGTAGGCAACCTGAGATGGACTGCCGACAAGCTCCACAAAGTGGGACAGGTTCCGACGAAGCTGACCGACGTTCAGTATGTAGAGAGGAGACCCATGGCGTTTTGCTATCTCCTCGATGTCAATTGATCGCGTCCAAGTTTCCATAATCCCTTCTATAATCTCGCTTTTGTCCAACGCCTAGCATCACCCGCAAACAGGGATCAGTTTATCGATTCTCAGGTATTTCCCCCCACTACTTGGGACTGGTTGGAGAAGCATTGAACCCTAGCTGCAATTGCCTAACTCCCTTGTTCTCTACTCTAGGAAATATGAGCGTTCAGGTTGATCGCTGTTATCGTCGTTATGCCACCCTATCGAACCATACCAAGTAAGGAAGAACCTTTTTTTTTAGCTTCAATTATTAATGTAACATCGGATCGGAGCTAGAAGTCTTTCTCTATAATCAAAGTTTACATTACTAGGATTAAGGAGAGGCCTAGATGTTTTGACGCTTGACGATAATTACCCTCAGTTCGGTATCAGAAAAGGAGGGGGTGGTAGCCTGAAAAAATACAAACGATTCAGCACCCCCGTTCTACATTAGCCGAGTCCCGCCCTCTCGAACCGGTCATCGAGTTTTTCGCCACGCTCTGACGTAATATGAAAAATCACTTAGCGATGGCGTACTGCTAGGCAGTGGCTTCGACATTGCAATCAACTTATGGAACAGGGTCAGACGGAAGGCGATGTTAGTCCAAAATTATTTATTTTGAATTACCATTGTTGCACAAGTAATTATATTTTCTAAATTGTTATACTCATATCTTTGTTTTTCAATATAATTATCAAATAAATAATTTTTGTCTGGATATTTTATCGCTAAGTCTTGGCATTTTTGTTTAAGATAATTGAATTGCATTCATACTCATCATTTTGATAACCGAACAACCCAGAGAACAGTTGAAGGAATTAACAATAAACTCAATGTGATTAAAAGGAGAGGCTGTGGATTTAGAAACTTTAAAAACTTTAGTCTTAGATATTTATTAAATTGGCATTTTGCTAGTTGATTTTACATGGTAAGTTCGGAAAAACTAGAAAAATGAAAGACAAGAGTTTGAAAATCTGCGAAGACTTCTTAAAGTAGAAAGAAAGGGTAGTCGCGGGGATAAAACTTATGAAGAAACAGCTTACTATATCAGCGGTCACTGAGCCTTTACATTGAGCTTGTTGAAATGTGTCGAAGTTTAGCCTAACCGAATCCGCTCAAGTATTTGCCAAAATTATTCGCGGTCACTGAGCTTTTACATTGAGCTTTTACATTGAGCTTGTCGAAATGTCTCGAAATGTGTCGAAGTGAGGACATTGGAAAATAAAAAATCAGTTACATTGGGTAAAAGATGTAATTTTTGAGGAAGATAAAAGCCAGATCAGGGATTTTCAAGCGGCAAGCAATTGGTCAATTCTCACAACTATAGGATTGAATCTTTTCAGAGGTTTGGGTTTTCTCTTAATAACAGAGGGACAAAGGTGATTAGCTGAACGTTGGGAAAAACTGATAGTTTTATCGACGTAAGAAGTAAGCAGAAAAATTAGCTAAATTAACAGGATGTACTCTCAGACAATTTCAAGAGAGATAGGCTTTTAGTGGCTTGATAACAAGCTTTATCAATCTATTCATAATAAATATTGGCAGAGGATTAAAGATTAATTGTTGTGACTAACTCTTTTAGTTAGAGAAAGATAAACTTGAGAATCTTCAGTCAAATTTATTAACTCAAAATCAGCTGTACTTAATTTAAATGAATCAACCCTACCTTAATAAGGGGGCATCTGAAAGTTTTTAATACCTACCTAACCATTGATTGACTCCCTCAATTGATTATAGCAATTATTATACTGATGAAATGCAAAATAATTACCAGAAATTAGCTATGTTTACCCAAGGAAAAGATAACAGCTATCTTAATAAGACTCTTGAAATTTTTTACCCAGCAACTAAACAGGAATTTGATCTCTCCCAAATGTGGGACAATTGACAAAGAACTAAGAATTGTAGAATCCCCCCATCATGACCTCGGAACTATCGAAGCAATACGATCCCAAGATCACAGAAACGAAATGGCAGCAATATTGGGAAAATCAAGAGATATTTACAGCAAACCCCGAAAAAGGCGGCGAAACCTACTGTATAGTTATCCCTCCTCCCAATGTTACCGGTAGTCTCCACATGGGTCACGCTTTCGAGAGTGCCTTGATTGATACACTTGTTCGCTACAAACGCATGACCGGCAAAAATACCCTCTGGCTGCCCGGAACAGATCACGCTAGTATTGCAGTACAAGCTATACTCGATCGCCAATTAAAAGCCGAAAAAACCGATCGTTACCAACTAGGAAGGGAAAAATTCCTCGAACGCGCTTGGCAATGGAAAGAGGAGTCCGGTAGTACCATTGTTAATCAACTGCGACGCTTGGGGGTATCCGTCGATTGGACGCGGGAACGTTTCACCATGGATGAGGGACTTTCCCATGCTGTCCGTACTGCTTTTATCAAACTCTATGAGGACGGATTAATCTATCGCGGTCAATACTTAGTTAACTGGTGTCCCGAATCCCGGTCGGCAGTTTCCGATTTAGAGGTGGAAAACAAGGATATTGAGGGAAATCTCTGGTATTTTCGCTATCCTCTTAGCGATGGTAGCGGTTATCTTCAAGTAGCCACCACAAGGCCCGAAACCATGCTCGGTGATACTGGTGTCGCTGTCAACCCGCAAGACCCCCGTTATCGCCATTTAATCGGCAAAACCGTCACTTTACCGATAATGGGGCGAGAAATCCCGATTATTGCCGATGAATTAGTGGATCCCCAATTCGGTACTGGTTGCGTCAAAGTTACGCCGGCCCACGATCCCAAGGATTTTGAGATGGGTAAACGCCATAATTTAGCCTTTATTAATATCATGAATTTAGACGGCAGTTTAAACGAAAATGCCGGAATATTCGCGGGTCAAGATCGTTTTGTTGCCCGCAAAAATGTCGTTAAAAAACTCGATGAAGACGGTTTTTTAGTTAAGATTGAAGCCTATCGCCATAGCGTCCCCTATAGCGATCGAGGTAAAGTTCCCGTGGAACCCCTTTTATCTACCCAATGGTTCGTTAAAATTGAACCTTTAGCCACAAAAGCTTTAACCTGTTTAGATCAGGAAAACTCGCCCCGTTTTGTGCCAGAAAGATGGACAAAAGTTTATCGCGATTGGTTAGTTAAACTCAAAGATTGGTGTATTTCTCGACAACTATGGTGGGGTCATCAAATTCCCGCTTGGTATATTATCAGTGAAACCAATAACGAAATTACTAACCATACTCCCTTCGTTGTTGCCTGGGATGAAACCTCCGCTTTAGCCAAGGCCAAACAAGAGTATGGAGAGGATATAATTATTCAACAAGACCCCGATGTTTTAGATACTTGGTTTTCCTCGGGATTGTGGCCATTTTCAACTATGGGATGGCCAGAAAAAACCCTTGATCTAGACACTTATTATCCCACCACAACCCTCGTCACCGGTTTTGATATTATCTTTTTCTGGGTGGCTAGAATGACGATGATGGCGGGCTATTTTACGCGACAAATGCCTTTTAAAGATGTCTATATTCACGGTTTAGTTAGGGATGAAAACGGCAAAAAGATGTCTAAATCTGCCAATAACGGCATCGATCCCCTAATTTTAATTGATAAATATGGAACCGATGCTTTACGATATACCTTAATTCGAGAAGTTGCAGGAGCAGGACAGGATATCAGTCTGCAATATAACCGTAAAACCGATGAATCGGAATCCGTAGAAGCTGCCCGAAATTTTGCCAATAAAATTTGGAATGCTTCCCGTTTTGTGATGATGAATCTGGAGGGAAAAACTCCAGAAGAATTGGGAGAACCAGCTTTAGAAAATTTAGAATTAGCCGATCGCTGGATTTTATCTCGTTATCATCAAACAGTGCAAAAAACTAGAGATTATCTAGAAAATTATGGCATGGGAGAAGCGGCAAAAGGTCTATACGAATTTATCTGGCGCGATTTCTGTGATTGGTATATCGAGTTAGTGAAAACTCGTTTATGGAAGGATAAAGAATCGGTTTCCTGCGCTACAGCCCGGCAAACTTTGGCTTTTATCTTGGCAGGAACATTAAAATTATTACATCCCTTTATGCCCCATATTACCGAGGAAATTTGGCATCATTTAACCCAAGAAAATCAGCAGGTTTTGGCTTTAGAAACCTATCCAATAGCCGATAGTTCTCTGATCGATCTAGACTTAGAAAATACTTTTGAGTTATTAATAGAAAGTATTCGGGTGTTGCGTAATTTGCGGGCCGAAGCGGGGATTAAACCGGGGGCAACGATTACGGCAATTTTACAGACAGAAAACAGCCAAGAATTAGCTATTTTGCAACGCGGACAAGTGTACTTAAAGGACTTGGCCAAGATCGAAAACTTAATTTTGACGACCAAATTAACCGAGGAAGTCAATCAAGCGATCGCTGGTGTTGTCGCTACGGTAGAAATCCTCATCCCCCTGTCCGGATTGGTTGATATATCTGTATTGGCCGGGAAATTAGCGAAAAATTTAGCTAAAGTAGAAGGGGAAATTAAGAGTTTGAGCGATCGCCTGAATAAACCTAGCTTTGTCGAAAAAGCTCCAGAAGCTTTAATCCAAAAAACGAAGCAAGCTTTAGCAGAGTCCGAAAAACAAGCCCAAATTCTCCAAGAACGCTTAAAACGTCTGCAGTAGTGCTTTTGTACTACCTAAGTCCAGTGGGCTAGAGCAAAGCTACTGCGATCGAGATTATCCCTTAATCCATTGACTTAGTTGTTCAAGTAGTTGAAGTTAAAGGAGAGGGGCTAACCTAGGGATGACTTTGGGGAACTTAAGCATCTCATAAACTTGCTCCTCTTAACTCCCTATCTAACTCGGACTCCTTGTCCAGCAAGTCTTTCAGGAGTTTTCTGCACCACTGGGTCAATTAAGTTAGCGATTTCAAATTCCGGCTCAATAACAATAAAGCTAACCTTGACTCGCTGCATCTACGACCAAAACCTTATTTTTTTCTGTCACATTTCTAAATAAACAATCAAAATGATGATCAACAAGGATACAGTCCTTTCTGGACAACAATTAAATATTTGTTCAGCGATTTGATTGAATAATTTTTCCTTTACAAAAATACAAGAATTACTATAAAGATTTAGATAAACAAGAAAAAATATAAAGTCTTATGAAGATTATTCAAGAATTATCTCAAAAGTCAACAATTGATGAGATTCTGGCCAGATAATGGCGATGGAGGGGTGAATCAACCTGATCCGAAAAAGAGATTGTTGTCGAGAGTCGGAGGGAAAAGCAATGAATATCAAGGATACATTACACAATTTTGTCCAGTACCTAACAGAGGCTTTCGCTCGCATTTTTAGTCCCAACAATGATGAATATCCCGATGTGGGGATGCAGCCTTTTGATTCTGAACCTTACCATGCTCCCAAGGGTAATTCTTAACTATAGCGATCCTAAATTATTTTTGCTCTTCGGTTTGTGTTATGCAATGGACGGGGGTTATAAAGGATGAAACCCTTATAGAAAAAGACATTACCGCAATTTTTGTCAATTGTTTGCGATCTGGAGCGAACTAATCAATTAAATCTCTTGCCAGATAAGAATTTAGTCGATTTATGCCCCCCTATCGAACCATACCAACTAACGAACAACCAGATACTGTAAGATCAAACTAATTCACTTTGAGTGTCCACAATCGGTCAGTCGAGTCTGACCCCAATCGGGGGCTTAGACCATTTTTTGGATGGCCCCATTTGGCTTTCAGGACTGGCACCGGCGCGTCAACGCAAACAACAAATTTGGAGAAAAGATTATGCCTACGCGAACCATCAATGGCAACAACAGCGGCAATACGATCAACGTCCTCGACGACACAGGCGGCTATAAGGTCACCGGGTCGGGATTCACCATCTCCCCTGGGGGGTCACCTCCATTCACCGACACCGATCTGGTGATCAACACCTTGGACGCCACCGGCGGCACCGACGTCGTCAATCTGTCCGGCTTGACCACAAACTCCGGTGTCAGCTTCACCAGCATCAACATCAACGGCGGCGGCGGCACCCAGAACGTTACCGGCAGCGGCTTCGCCGAGACGATCAGCACCGGTAGCGGCAACGACATCATCAGTGCCGGCGCGGGCGATGACACTCTCATAGGCGGCGACGGTGCCGATAGCATGGATGGGGGCGATGGCAGCGACACCTACAACATCGCTGGCTTACAGCTGGGCGGCGACACCTTCAACGACACGGGCACCAGTGGCAGCGACACCATCAACGTCACCGGCGCCCTGTCCACTTCCCTTTCCTTCGGCGTCGCGGGGACGAACTACTCCCTCATCAACGGGTCTCTGCCGACCTCAGCCGGCGCGACCTATCAGGGCATCGAGACCTTCAAAGGCAACAATTTTGCCATCAACGGCACCAACAACGGCAGCGACATCTTCGACCTCTCCGGGTTCAGCAGCGCCACCGGGGTGGGCGCGATCAACACCTTTAATGCCACCGGCGGCACCGACTACGTCAACGTCTCCACCGCGGATGCCGGGGTGACCATCAACGGCGGCGGCGGCACCCAGATCGTCGTCGGCAGCAGCTTCGCCGATACGATCAGCACTGGTAGCGGCAACGACAGCATCAATGCCGGCGCGGGCAATGACACCATCACCGGCGGCGACGGTGCCGATAGCATGGACGGGGGCGACGGCGACGACACCTTCAACATCGCTGGCTTACAGGTGGGCGGCGACACCATCATCGGCGGCACCGGCAACGACACGATCAGGAACACGGGTGCTGGTGCGCTGAGCATATCTTCATTCGGCCCGTCGGGCAGCGGCACCACCGCCACCTATTCCAGCATCGAGACCCTGGACGGCAACAATCAGGCCATCAACGGCAGCAACGCCACCAACGAGGTGGTCAACCTCAGCCTGATCGGCCAGGTGCTGAACGTCACCGGCGTCAGCATGGCTGACGGTGCCGACACGGTTTGGACGGCGGCGAGCCACAGCGGCCAAGTCACCGTCTATGACGGCGGCGGTAGCGGTTCCACCCCACAAGACACCATCAATCTGGTGTTGACTCCCCTGCAGCTTGGGGCTTTCAGTGTCGGCGATATCGGGTCGCTCAACACTTACGTTGCTGCTCCCACGGGTAAGACCCTCGCGCCCAGTGGAGGCACCATCAATATCGCGAGCCTCCAGTTCAAGGCTCAAAACTTCGAGTCGGCCACAGCCAACGTGCTAGATGATGGCCAGGTTTACAACATCACCGATTGCTTGATCCCGATCAACAATGTGGTGGTGATGACCACGGCTAGTTATACGGATGTAGCCGGGAAAAGTAGCCTCATTGTGGGCACCGCAGCGAACAACACGATTCAGGCTGGTGATGGACAAGACTTGGTGTTTGGCCTTGCCGGAAACGACTCCATTACCGGAGGTGTGGATGAAGACTGCCTATTTGGCGGTGCGGGAGACGATACCTTCTTCGCCAACCTGAGCGAGGCTGAGTTTGACAACCTGCAAGGCGGGTCGGGGACAGACACTTTACAACGCACCACCACCGGCGGCCAGGGCAATCTGGTGTTGAATCAATTCTTGGCCACCAACGGCATCGAGCGGGTCAACCTGGATGCGGGCGGCTCAAATCGCGGGATTGATGGCAACGCGAATGGCAATGTGCTTGATTTCAGTGCCACCACCTTTCTCTCTAACGGTGTCAATGGTTTAGGCGGGGACGACACCATTACTGCCACCAACGCCTCGGCTCGCACCTATAATGGCGATGCCGGCAATGACACCCTGAACGGTGGTACACAGAATGATATCCTGAACGGTGGTGCCGACAATGACACCATCTCCGGTGGCGGCGGCAACGACACCATCAAGGGGGGGGTTGGTGCTGACAGTCTGAACGGCGGCGATAACGACGATACCTTCCTCGCCAACCTGAACGAGGCTGAGTTTGACACCCTGCAAGGCGGGTCAGGTATCGACACCTTGCAGCGAACCACAGATGGCGGCCAAGGCAATCTGGTGCTGAATCAATTCTTGGCCACCAACGGCATCGAGCGGGTCAACCTGGATGCGGGTGGTTCCAACCGAAACATCGATGGCAACGCCAGCGACAACATCCTCGACTTCAGCGCCACAACCTTGCTCTCTGGCAGCGTCTTCGGACAAGGCGGGAACGACACCATTACTGCCACCAACGCCTCGGCTCGCACCTATAATGGCGATGCCGGCAATGACACCCTGAACGGTGGTACACAGAATGATATCCTGAACGGTGGTGCCGACAATGACACTCTGGTTGGCGGCCTCGGCAATGACTCCCTAACTGGGGGGATCGGCAATGACACGTTCCGCTTCGCAAGTGGTTTCGGTAACGATGTCATCACTGACTTCAGTGGGGGTGGTGCTGACAAGATTGACTTGTCTGCCTTTGGTCTCGGCGGCATCGGGGCTTTGACGATTACTGTCGGCCCTGGTGCTGGTAACGACATCATTACGAGTCCTTCTACTCCAGGCTTCGGTCAGATTACCCTTGTAGGATTTGCGGGCACGTTAACTGCTAGTGACTTCATCTTTACTTGAAAGAGGGTATAGGGTGTGGGGTGTGGGCTTCGGCCGTGAGCTTTTGCGTTCGACAAAAGCTCACGCCGAGGTCTGAACGGGTGTAGGGAAGGAAACCTCTTTCATCTCTGGTGGTGAAAATTTTTTCATCGGGACTGACTCCCGCGAATGGCTCGGAACGAGAAGCTCTCTGGGATGTCATTGGCTCGATTCAAGGATTACTGATTGGGGACAAAGGATACCTTTTTTTGACCACAACAACGATAAGGAACTTGCTTAGGAATAATATCCCAGCCAGAAAATCGCTCTGTAGAAGAACCAGACCAGCCAGATGGTAAATTATCAAAGCGCAAGTCCCTAACTGCTTTGAGATAAAAGTTATGGGTAGGGATAATAACCCTACCTGATTTTATAGGAAAATAATTAATCCTCTGCTTGCCAATCGGGACAACTATCACTATCCCAACCGTAGGGATGGAAACCGCAGACGAGAAGATTGCCTCCGTAGATATAACCGTGATAATTACGGCAACCGATACAAGCAGCATGGGTGTTAGGATCGGGGTTAACCTTAGGAGTGAGGGTAAAATCCGAGGGTTCGTCTAATTCCGAAAATAGGGATTCATCGAGGTTAAAAAATTCTTCTAATTCCTGGGGTAAAACCTCTTGAATAAACTGTTCCAGATCGATGATAATTTCCTCATTGATTTCTTCAATAGCTTGGGTCACTTCTTGGAAAAAATTTTCAATTCCCAGTGCCACAGTTTCGATCACTTCCCAAAAATCCTTCTGCCAATCGTCCATGTTTATACTTGCATCCCTTGTCTGGTAATAATTAGTTATTTATCCCTAAAATCTAGGTTTTAATCCTGTTGCAGTTTCCGTAATTCCTCCTGAAGACGTTCCACCTTTTGCCGCAATTCATCTACTTTGGGATCAGCTGCTTTGGTGTCCTCCTCATCTTCAATAATTTCTATCCGTCGGGGTTCATGGGGAATATTAGATTCGTTAGCTGTCACCGGTTGCTGTTGTGCCTGTTTCACCAACTCATCGACGTATTTCCTCGCTTCTTCTGCGTTTATTTCGCCGCGAGAAATCATTTCATCGGCTAATTTTTGGGCTTGATTTCTTAATTCTTGTAAATTTACTTCAGCTTTTTCGGCGGCATAAGTAGCAATGCCTACGCCCAAATAAACTGCTTTTTTGACTAAATCACCTAAGTTGGCCATAACAAAAATCCTGAATCGATCGCTCTTACTTCCTAGAATAAACGATCCTTCTCCCAAATGGAGATGGGTTTTGGGAGTCAGTGAACAGTGAACAGTAATCAGTAATCAGTGAACGCTTGCGCCGCTAATGTAACACCATGAACATTTTTCAGCCAATATCCAAGAGAGCCATCAGTGAACTGAAAACTCACATCTGATAACTGGTAACTGATAACTGGTAACTGATCACTGATGAGGTAAAGTTTTGTAAAGAGATGAGGTGGTGGCAACAGCAAAAGTGATCGCTATAAAGATTAAATTTTAGTCAAATTGCTGGTTTTTCGCCCTCAAAACGACGATAAAGCCTCATTAGGTCAAAAATAATCTAAATAGTTTGATTAAGCTCAAAATAACTAAATATTGCGGATAGCTGCCGGCAGCCAGCTGCCGGCTGAATCGATTTGTGTTCATCCTCAGCAAAGATTTAAACTAAAGAATCGAGACAAGATTCCCGATTTAATCACAAAAAACTATGTTTCCTATTCATCGCCCCCGTCGTCTGCGTCAAACCCCTCAAATGCGCCGTCTGGTGAGTGAAACCGTCTTGACAGCCAATGACTTTATCTATCCCCTTTTCGCTACGACGGGGGAAGGTATTGCCCGGGAAGTCAAATCGATGCCGGGAGTGTACCAATTATCAATCGATAAAATTGTTGATGAAGCCAAGGAAGTGCGGGATTTAGGAATTCCAGCGATTATTTTATTCGGGCTGCCAGAAAGTAAAGACACAGAGGCGACGGGAGCATGGCACGATCATGGTATTGTGCAGAAAGCGGCCACAGCAATTAAAGAGGCAGTTCCCGATCTACTCATTGTCGCCGATACTTGTTTGTGTGAATATACCAACCATGGTCATTGTGGTTATCTGCAAACAGGAGATTTAACCGGCAGGGTGTTAAATGATCCCACTCTGGAATTATTGCAAAAAACCGCCGTTTCTCAGGTAAAAGCGGGAGTGGATATCATTGCACCGTCGGGAATGATGGATGGTTTTGTGCAGGCAATTCGTCAAGGATTGGATGAGGCGGGTTATAGTGATACACCGATTCTTTCCTATACGGCTAAATATGCCTCTGCCTATTATGGGCCGTTTCGGGATGCGGCGGATTCTACCCCCCAATTCGGCGATCGCAGAACCTACCAAATGGATCCGGGTAATGCCAGGGAAGCCTTAAAAGAGGTGGAATTAGACCTATTAGAGGGAGCAGATATGTTAATGGTAAAACCTGCCCTATCTTACATGGATATTATCTGGAGAATCAAGGAAATGACTAATTTACCCGTGGCTGCCTACAATGTGTCGGGGGAATATTCAATGATTAAAGCGGCGGCGTTAAATGGCTGGATTGACGAAAAACGGGTGACTTTAGAGACTTTAACCAGCTTTAAACGGGCGGGTGCCGATATTATCTTAACCTACCACGCTAAGGATGCCGTGCGCTGGTTAGCAGAGGGTTAAACTTGATGATTGAACCCACCATGCCGATTATTGAGTAGGTAGGCACAATTCATTCAAGCAACTACATAGCGCACTGCTGCAACAATTTGTAACCGATCGTGGAATCTATAGCGTTTCCTAAGCTAGTGAGGTACACCTATTTTTCTTCCCTTTCGCCTTTTGCCTAAAACCCATAACTTTTGTACCTCAGCCGACTGAAAAACGCTATATGATGCCTTTTATTTTTGGGTGTTCAAGTGCCGACGGTTCCACAGTTTTAGTCCTTCAAACCAGAAAATACTGACAACTCCAGAAACTAAGCTGACCAGCAAATCATCAGTATGTAGAAATGAAAAGCTGAACAGGTGTCGTAACAAAGGAACATAGAGAACTAATCCCAAAAACAGCAGTCCACCGCCGATCACCCACCACAAAGCCCGATTAGGAGCTTGGAGCATTTCTGGAATCGTTCGGGACCAGGAACGATTGGTGAGAATCATAGCCAGGTTAGAGATAATCAATGTCGTAAATGCTAAGGCGCGAGCATTAAATTCACTATTGCCGTTGCTATAGGCGATCGCAAATACAATAACCAGTACCACTAAAACGCTGGTTCCTTGAAGCAAGGCTAATCGCAACGTCCGACGACTGAACAAGGGTTCTTTGGGATTACGGGGGGGGCGACGCATAATATCGCTTTCTGCCGGTTCAGCTTCAAACACAACCGTGCAGGCCGGATCGATAATTAAGTGCAGAAAGGCAATGTGGATCGGGAGTAGCACCAAAGGCCAGCCAAAGATGACTGGAATCAACGACATACCCGCGATCGGAACGTGAACGGCCAAGGTATAGGCCATCCCCTTTTTCAGGTTGTCAAAGATACGTCTTCCTAGTTTGACCGATTCGACGATGGACGAAAAATCATCTTTCAACAGGACCAAATCGGCAGACTCGCGCGCTACATCCGTACCTCGTTCACCCATGGCAATGCCGATATGAGCAGACTTGAGGGCCGGGGCATCGTTGACACCATCACCGGTCATGGCCACAATTTCCCCGGAGCGTTTCAGTGCATTGACAATCAATAGTTTTTGTTCGGGGACGACACGGGCAAAGATGTTGGTGCTTTGAATGCGATCGCGCAGTTCCGACTCACCCATTTGCTCCAGTTCCCTACCGGTGATCACCTTGTCTAAAGGCCTGAGTCCAATCTGACGGGCAATGTTCTGGGCTGTTACCGGATAATCACCCGTAATCATGACAACGCGAATTCCCGCACCATAGCATTCAGCGATCGCAGGTGCCACAGTAGGACGCACGGGGTCTTCCAGTCCGATCAGTCCCACAAATTCAAACTCAAAGTCGTGTTGTTGAACTGGTAAGCGATCGTCAGATTCTAAGTAGGCTAGAGGCCCGGATGACTCAAGAGCGTGAGTTTTGGGTAATGTTCCCATTTTGCGTCCTTGGGCAACTCCCAGAACTCGCAAACCCTCTCCGGCCATTGCCTGGATCTGTTCGACAAGCTCCTGTTGTTGAATCGGGCTGAAATGGCAGAGATCGGCGATCGCTTCTGGGGCCCCTTTTGCCGCAACGGTAAGCTCCCCCGTCAGGGATTCCCAGACACAGGACATGGCCAAGAGATCGGTGGACAGGGGATATTCGCGCAGTAGTTGCCAATCGCTATGCAGGTGTTCAGTCTTGGCTAGGTAATCCCAACCAATTTGCTGCAACGCTTTCTCCATCGGGTCAAAGGGATCTTTGCGACTCGCTAGAATACCAAACTCGATCAGGGGATGAAGGACTTCTGGCAAGGGTTCGCGCTCGTGGAGCGTCACATCGTACAGATAAGCACCGGGGCCGCTGTAAACCAATAACTGTTTGACGGCCATTTGGTTCAATGTCAGGGTTCCAGTCTTATCGACACAAAGAACGGTGACAGAACCCAGGGTTTCAACCACTGGAATGCGACGGGTTAGTACCTGTTTTTGCGAGAATCGCCACGCTCCCAGAGCCAGAAAGATGGCCAGCACCACCGGAATTTCATTGGGCAAAATTGCCATCGCCAGGGCTAATCCTGCCAAAAAGCCATGCAACCAATCGGCCCGGGTTAATCCATAAATCACGACCACCGCCGCACAAATGGCCAGCGCGATCATCGTCAATTTACCGACAATGCGACGGGTTTCTTTTTGTAAGACCGTGTCTTCCGGTTCAACCGTTTGCAGAGCTTTGCCAATTTTTCCCATTTCAGTGCCGATACCCGTTGCTTGCACCTGGGCAATGCCCTGCCCTTGTACCGCAAGAGTGCCAGAATAGACAGTGGGTAAGTCGTCTCCACCCGGTCTCAAGGTGGCTGAAAGGTGCTTCGGGTCTTCTTCCAACTGGATGGTGCGTTTCCTGACTGGAACAGACTCTCCGGTTAACAGCGATTCATCAATCGTCAAGTGAGTGGACCACAGCAAAATCGCATCCGCAGGAACGCGATCGCCCTCCTCCACCACGATCAGATCGCCCTGTACCACTTCCCGGCCGGCAATCCGCTGCCGTTCCCCATCTCGAATCACCAAGGCCCGCGGACTGGATAAGTCCCGCAGTGCTTCTAGAGAACGTTCCGTTTTTTGCTCCTGGTAAAGATTGATGCCAATAATAAAAAAGACAAACCCCAGTAAAATTAGAGCTTCTTGTGCATCACCCAAAAAGAGGTAGATGACACCACAGGCAATTAGGAGCAATAAAATCGGCTCTTGGATAATGTCTAGGGCGATGGTTAAAAAAGTACGATGCTGAGTTGAGGGGAGTTCGTTGTAGCCGTGCTGTTTCAAGCGCTCACTAGCTTCTTGGCTAGACAACCCGTTAAACTGCCTATTTTGTATAGGTGCAACCATAACAATTACCTAGGTTTTTCACACAGGCTATTCTCGCACACAAAGAGTGGGTAAGCTGTACTGAATTTAAACTGCGTATTGAAAATTTTAGTACAAATGCTCAAACTTCCTCTCCCTGCTCCCCACTCTGACACTCCGGTGCAGTATTAACGACTAATTTAAGTAGCTGGTTATAATTAAATTAAAAATGGATTTTAGGTTCGATCCCCCCTGCCCCCCTTGATAAGGGGTGTGCCGATCCCCCCTTAGTCCCCCCTTAATCCCCCCTTAATAAGGGGGGCATCTGACAACTTTTAACGCCTACCTACTTAGATAGTCAAGAGCTTGGCCGGTCGTCAAGACCAAATTAGGTTATAAGCTCAGACGCATCTTAACCGCCTATCCTTAGATTAGCTGAATCTCCCCCAATTCTTTTACTAAGTACCTAAGCAAAATTAATTACACATATCTAACCCCCCTTTGCCTATTGCCTATTGCCTATTGCCTCTCCTAACCAAGAAGTTAATTTTTTCTAGTGCTTAATCATATTCTTTTGCCGCTTGTACTAAGGATAAAAGTTGTCCAGTTTGATCGGTTCCCGATACTCCTAAATCACTGTGACAGAGGATAACTTTTTCGCTTACCCTTGCTAATAAATCCCTTAAAACTCTCTGTAAACGGTCTTGATTTTCCTCTAATTCTGCTTCCGTTGTCCAGGGTTGATAGGGACTTTTTCGCCAAAAAATTGGCGCAGCAAAAAGAGTAGCAGCACCTCCTTGTTCCCAGAGTGGGGAGGAACAATCTAGCCAAAAATGCCAACGATGACTAGAACGAAAAGAACGATATTGAAAGATATTGCCTAGGGTAACTGCTGAGGAAGATTTAATAAATTGTCGCACAGGATAGGGATTAGCGGTAATTGTACCACGGCGCAAAAGTTGGATAAACTGACTAATAGTTTCGCTGGGACTTTGAAAAGAGGGTTCACTCTCACGCAAACGGCGATCGATCTCCCAAAAATGTTGGGCAGTTTCCATTAATTCTCGCAAAGCTGCCAAGTGATCGAAGGGCAAATTTTCCCCATCGTTTAATAATTGTTCGATCGCTTGATTTAAGACAAAAATCGGGAAAAGTTTGGCTTCCTGCTGCCGTTTTTTCATCCCTTCGATCCAGTGACAAATTCTTTCGTAGGCAGTACAAGCTTTTTGTCCTAAGCGATCCCAACGGGGAAAAGTTTCGATCGCTAATAAACGGGGATTTTCCAGATCCACTTGATAACAATAATCGGCAATTAATCCAGCGCGAACCGGATCGATATCGGGAATTAAATTTTGTTCTTCATCCCAGCGATAACGGCTAAAAATCACCAGCATTTCCGCTATAGCCTCTTGGGGGGCTAAACGCCCCAAATTTTCATAAACAAGGGCGAGAAGGGTCAATAATGCCCGAATCAGAGTACAACTGATCAGGGGTCGTTGTTCGTTGAGGGGTTGAACGGCTATCCCGGCACCGGTTAAAATTTCCATCAGGCTATAACGGGCGATTTCGTCTAAACCGGGGGCAATAACGGCGATTTCTTCGGGTTTTACTGCCCCTTGCTTGACTGCTTGAATAATAGCTGTGGCTGTCTTCCGTAACAATTCAGCGCGAGAGGTGGTTTGCAGGGAGATGAATTGATCGGGAAGATTGCCAAGATAGTTACCGTCGCTGATTAGGGAGAGAATCGTCTCGCTAAACTGAGCAGCTAACCCCTCAGTGGTAGATAATGACATAATTTGACAGCGTTTCTCTAATTCGTGTAGATAATCGGGATCGGCAGTTAATCCTAAGCGGATTTTTCCCTGGGGATTGTAGGTAAAAACGCTAAAACAATCATGATCGAGGAAAAAACTGAGTAAATCCTTGGCAATAGCCGGATAATCGTCCACATCGTCCGCAAAAACCCCCCGGAAGCGTTTTAATAGTTGCTGTTGATAGCGACTATCAGGAAATAAATAGCGCCAATAGAGTTCGTAGATGATACCATAACTTAATAAACCACGTTCTAGAGACCAATCACGCCATTGAATGATTAATTCTCCCACTTTTTCCGGTGTTTCCTGCTCATTAATCGCTAAAACTCGTTTTAAATCTGTTTCTGATAATCCTTCGGCTAATCTTTCGGGTATCTTTTCTGCGGGAACACCACTAGCACCGGCTAATTGTAACAAATCGAGAACTTGACGGACGAAACGATATTCATTTATGCTAGTAAGCTGGAAGAATTCGGCGATTGCTGGTTGCCAGAGACGGGTGGCGAGTTCCTGCTCCGTTTCTGGGCGTAATCGGCGGGGAAATTGCGCTTTTAGCCCCAAAAACTCGAAAATTAACGGCCAAAACAGGATGACTTCATCGGTGAGAAAACCTAAAGGGGTTTTACAGAGAATCGGATAGCTACCCCTAACAGCAATGGCTAATCGATCGGCTAATTCCCGTTTATTATCATCGTTGGCAGCGAAAACTAAGATCGATCGAGGAAGGGGGGATGATTTTGAGCGATCGCGAGACACCCAGCGCCGAAATTCCCCGACTAAAGTGGTGGTTTTTCCTGATCGCGTGCCACCTTCGATCCAAATTGGTATGATTGACATCGTTTTTTCTCGATTGTATTTGTTAAGATAACTGATCGGTACTCTAGCTTTTCTCCCTTGTGGAAGTAATTGTTTCCTATGAATCTTAATCGGATTTTGCAAGGTGTTAATCAATGGTTATTACAAACTCCTGAACGTTCTTTAGATGAGGCTTATCATGCAGCTTTGAAGATTAAGGAGATAGAAGACAAGCATTTTCAAGGACGAAAAGTGGCGAATGGGTTCTCGAATTATGGCAGCAGCACTAATTCCTATTTTATCGCAGAAGTTAAAGGTTATCTGCAAAAAATTAAAGTCAGATTGACGGAGTTTAAAGCTAGTCGCTCGATCGTTAATACCTTCGGACCCAATCAACCGACAATTAATAATGGGGTGATTACTGTCACCACAGATGTTTGTCTGAAAAAACTTCAGTTTATCGATAGTGTTATCGGAAAATATCAAGATAATTATTGGGAAGAAGATCTGCAAGATGTTCCCAAAAGTATCCAGAACAGAAATTTTGAGCAGGAAACAGCCAAAAATAAGACTTCTAGAAATCGCTCTTTTTTAGCAGCGGGTAGTATTGAAGATGAGGAAATAATCAAAAGTAATAAATCCCAAAAAGCTACGGAAAAACCGGGGGTTTTGCCCCGTTCTTTTGTCAACACTTTTAATCGCATTAAACAGGAAATTGATCCCCAAGCGGAGGAATCGGAGGAGGCAGTTTTAAAGAAATTTCGCAATTCTCGTTATAAAACAGCCATTTCCCTCAAGTTTATTTTACTGTTAATTATTGTTCCTTTATTAACCCAGCAATTAACCAAAACCTTCCTAATTACCCCCTTGGTTAATAAATATTTCCAACAACAGGAACAGTTTATTTTTATCAATCAGGATTTAGAAGAAGAGGCTTTTTCGGAATTGAGAAGATTTGAGGAAGCTTTACATTTTCGAGGTATGATTGGTTTAGCTCCCAAATTATCTAACGAAGAAATCGAGGGAGAAATTACTAAAAAAGCAGCGGTACTAAGTGAAGAATTTCGCCAACGAGGTCTAAACGCGATTGCTAATATTTTCGCCGATATTTGTTCCCTGATTGCCTTTGGGTTTGTTATCGCTTTTAGTCGTCGAGAAATCGAGATTGTCAAGTCTTTTCTGGATGGCATTCTCTACAATCTTAGCGATTCAGCTAAAGCTTTTTTAATTATTCTCTTTACCGATATATTTGTCGGTTTCCACTCTCCCCACGGTTGGGAAGTGATCCTAGAAGGGTTAAGTCGTCATTTCGGTTTACCAGAAAATCGCCAGTTTAATTTTCTCTTTATCGCCACTTTTCCCGTTATCTTGGATACAGTCTTAAAATATTGGATTTTCCGTTATCTCAATCGCATTTCTCCCTCGGCAGTGGCTACCTATCGTAATATGAATGAATAGGGTAAAATCAGGGAGAAACTTGATAATTTATCCTTCTAATTTGGGGGGATAATTTGGCTGCATCTCAGATTTGCAGAAATACCGACAATCAGCAATTATCAGTGACTCTTAAATTATTACAGATATATCAGCAGCTGTTTGTAAGCATCCCTCCGAAAAACTAATGCACGGGGGGGTTTTCAGCTATTTATTCCGATAAATCGACTAAAAACGTTGCCAGATAAGGATTGGAGAGAATGACATTGGAGAGAGTGAAAGAACCCTAGGAAGCGTTGATTCATGAATCAACCTACAAAGCACGACGTTTTGAAAAATGCAATATCTCTCTTCAATTTAATCATAACTACTTACTTATGATACAATGCCTTCAAAGACAGGTAAGGGAAAACTTGCAATTATTCACCCGATAAAATAACTGATAGCCGAGATGAAACCCTGTTACTGCATCAATCCCGATTGTTCTCAACCAGACCATCCGAGTAATAATAACTCGAATACTCGTTACTGTCAAAGTTGCGGCTCTCAATTGTTGTTAAATGGTAAATATAGGGTAAGTCGGTTATTGAGTGATACGACCGGTTTTGGGGTTGTTTATGAGGCTTTTGAAGGTTTTACAGCCAAAATCCTCAAGGTCTTACAAGAAAAATGGAATAATGAACCGAAGGCAGTGGAATTATTTAAACGAGAATATGACGTTTTATTAGAGTTAAGTCGTCAAAATGTCACCGGTGTTCCTCGCGCAGATGCCTATTTTCAATATTCCACAAGGGAAGGGAAAATATTACACTGTTTAGTCATGGAAAAAGTGGAGGGGATTAATTTAGAACAGTGGCTCAACCAGTATGATAAGTTAAGTCAAAAACAAGCCTTAAAATGGCTGAGAGAAATTACTTTAATTCTCGATAAAATTCATCAACAGAATTGGCTGCATCGAGATATTAAACCCCCTAATATTATGCTGCGGAATAGTGGCGAGTTGGTGTTAATTGATTTTGGCACAGCAAGGGAAGAAACCCAAACCTATCATCAAAAGGTAAAAGGTCAACAGGTAACAGGTATTACCTCAGCCGGATATACACCCAATGAACAACAACATGGCCAAGCAGTGATTCAATCAGATTTTCATGCTTTAGGACGAACTTTTGTGCATTTATTAACCGGAAAACATCCCTTAGAAATTTATGATCCGATTAATGATGTTTTACCTTGGCGAGAAGAAACGGAAAATATTCACCCGTCATTGTTGGATTTTATTGATGAGTTAATGGGAAGATTACCCAAGAATAGACCGGCTAATACTAGGGTTATTTTACAACGTTTGGATGAGATTGAACGGCAATTAAAGTTACTTCCTACACCTGTACAACCGGTTAAAAATAATAAGCTTAGAAATAGAATGATAGCTCTTGGTGGAGTTTTGTTATTAGGAGTAGGAATAACGCAAGTTTATGGTTATTTGAAATATAAGCAGTTTCCCGCCGGTCTTCAATCTATGCCTCCAACACCAAATCTAATGATAGCTCTTGGCGGAGTTTTGTTATTAGGAGTAGGAATAACACAAGCTTACGGTTATTTTAAATATCTAGAGTTTCCTGCTAGTCCTCAATTATTAATATCGGATTTATCTAGTCTTCGCTTCTTAGATAAAACCCTTACTGGTCATTCTAGCTCGGTTTTGTCAGTGGTATATAGTCCCGATGGGCGCTATTTAGCTAGTGGGAGTAATGGCAGAACTATCAAAATTTGGGAGGTAGCAACGGGAAAAGAATTGCGTACCCTTACTGGTCATTCTTACTCAGTTCAATCAGTAGTATATAGTCCCGATGGTCGCTATTTAGCTAGTGGGAGTTGTGACAAAAATATAAAAATTTGGGAGGTGGCAACGGGAAAAAAATTGCGTACCCTTACTGGTCATTCTGACGGGGTTACTTCAGTAGTATATAGTCCTGATGGCCGCTATTTAGCTAGTGGGAGTTATGACAATACTATCAAAATTTGGGAGGTAGCAACGGGAAAACAATTGCGTACTCTTAACGGTCATTCTGGTAGTGTTTATTCAGTAGTATATAGTCCCGATGGTCGCTATTTAGCTAGTGAGAGTCGTGACAAAACTATCAAAATTTGGGAGGTGGCAACGGGAAAAGAATTGCGTACCCTTACTGGTCATTCTAGCTGGGTTAGTTCAGTAGTATATAGTCCCGATGGCCGCTATTTAGCTAGTGGTAGTAGTGACAAAACTATCAAAATTTGGGAGGTGGCAACGGGAAAAGAATTGCGTACCCTTACCGGTCATTCTAGCAGGGTTATGTCAGTGGGATATAGTCCCGATGGACGCTATTTAGCTAGTGGGAGTGCTGACAAAACTATCAAAATTTGGCGGGTGGGACAGTAAAGTTGTGTTGGGGGTGACAGCAATAACTTTTGTCTATCAAAAATGAGCGACACTTGCGGGAAACTGCACCGATGTCTTTAAAAATATTGGGTTTTGGCTCAAATTATTGAATCGAGCAGTTTTCTCCTAAATAGGGTATGCGGCAAAAAGTACGGGCGAAGCATTCGGATAGAAAATCTACAGTTTCACCGATAGGTTATTGTCCGAATGCTTCGCCCCTACAGGACGCGGGCCGATAAAGACGCAAGATTTTGAACGACGATTCTCTCACAATCTTGCACCTGTGGGAGCGAGAAAAGCCACAAAATCTCTACCTTGCTTACATCTCACATTTATTCAGCAAACCCTATATAATGTGTATATTAACAATCTACTATACGCAACTAGGGATAGGATGATGACTAACATTATCATTGATGACCAACTCATGGCTGATGCTCTTAAAGCTACTGGTTTAAAGACTAAACAAGAAGTTGTTGAATTGGGTCTTAAGACTTTGATTCTGCTCAAACAACAGGAGAAAATTAAAGCCTTTAAAGGTAAGCTTAAATGGGAAGGAAACCTTGAGGAAATGAGGCACAATCAATGATTCTTATGGATTCCAGTGTTTGGATTGATTATTTCAATGGTTATAATACTACGGAAACAACAGAACTTGATTTATTGCTAGGAGTTGAGCCGATAGCTATTGGTGATATTATTCTCACCGAAGTTCTCCAAGGTTTTAGGAGTGATAAGGATTATCAAATAGCCTATCGCTTACTAACTTCATTGACCATTTATGATTTACTAGGTTTGAGAATGGCATTGAAAAGCGCGGACAATTATCGCCAGTTACGCAAGAAGGGGATAACTATTAGAAAAACTGCTGATGTTATTATTGCCTCCTTTTGTATTGAAAATAATCTTCCGCTCCTTTTTTCAGATAAAGATTTTATTCCTTTCGTGAAGCACTTAAAGCTAATTTCAGCTTCTCCTACCACTTGATTTCTTGAGGTTTTCAACTCTAATGCTTTACCCAAGAAAAACGGTACTCTTGACCAAACTGCATTGCCTCTTCGTAAACCGGATCTTCAGCAAAAGTGCCGACAATTTTTTCCCACCAGGGAGTTTCGCTGACAGTAGGTAGCAAACGCTTAAGCAGTGCTACTTCAGCTTCTAAAGCTGCTAGTCTTATCTCTAGATCAGTGGTTAACATGGTTGACATATCCTCCTATTCTGCTCTTGCTCAAAGGTTAGCTTTAAAACAAAAACTGCTAAATCCCAGCCAGAAGCCATAAGATGAACTGATGAAACCATACACAGCACTCCGGGTAAAATTACCGATGAACGATTGTACACAATTCTGTCTTTAAGTCAAGTGGCTTTACAAAACTTTAAGCAATTTCTTGACAAAATTTAACCTTTTTTCTCATTTTTGAACCCTCACAAATTAATTATGCAAGAGGTTTAATCTACTATACACAACTAGGGATACTATGAGAACTAACACTGTCATTGATGACCCACTCATGGCTGATGCTCTTAAAGCTACTGGACTCTCCTATTCTTTGTGTGATAAATTTAACTTATATAGTAGTGATCGATCTTTGTGTCCTTTGTGTCTCTGTGGTTCGTTCCCCTCACTATTTATTGCCGGCAGTCTTCATTAACTATCTAGAGCAAAAAAAAACCAGTCTTCCCTAATTTTTCGGGAAAACTGGACAAGCTAATCTTGAGATTTTAACCGACGTTAGCGGTTTGTTTTTGGCTAAAAAATGCCGCTAAAACCTGTTCGGCAATCTGGGGACTGGTTAAACCCAAATCAGCGAAGGATTGCTCTGGTGTTGCGTGGTCCACTAATTTATCGGGAACCCCGAAACGCTTGACTGGAACTAGAATATTAGCATCCTGTAAAGCTTCCAAAACCGCAGAACCAAAACCACCCATCAAACAACCTTCTTCTAAAGTCACCACCTTACCAAGACGTTGAGCAAGGGGAAAGATAAGTTCTGTATCAAGGGGCTTGACAAAACGAGCATTAACCACTGTGGCTTCGATGCCGTGTTCGCTGAGGATTTCGGCCACCTGTAGGGAAGTATTGACCATCGTGCCGTATCCTAACAGGAGAACATCATCGCCACTGCGGAGAATTTCGCCCTTACCGATGGGTAAAGCTTCCCAACCCTCTTCCATCAGGGGAACCCCTAAACCGTTGCCCCGGGGATAACGCATGGCAATGGGTCCGCTGGTATGATTAATCCCCGTTACGACCATTCTTTGCAGTTCTGCCTCATCTTTCGGGGCCATAATGGTCATATTGGGGATACAACGCAGGTAGGCGATATCGTACATCCCTTGGTGGGTCGGTCCATCGGCCCCGACAATACCGGCCCGGTCCATACAAAAGAAAACCGGGAGATTTTGAATGCAGATATCGTGAATAATCTGATCAAAAGCCCGCTGCAGGAAAGTAGAGTAAATAGTGACAACCGGGCGCATTCCTTCGCAAGCAAGACCACCGGCGAGAGTAACCGCGTGTTGTTCGGCAATTCCCACATCGATATACTGTTTCGGCAGTTTTGCCTGAAATTTATCTAATCCTGTCCCGGTAGCCATGGCGGCGGTGATACCGATAATGCGCGGGTCATTTTCCGCTAATTTGGTGAGAGTATGCCCGAAAACTTTGGAATAAGCCGGAGGTTTCGGTTTACTGGAGGGAATCGGTTTACCCGTGGCTAAATTAAAGGGATTTTGGGCATGATAACCCACTTGATCTTTTTCGGCCCATTCGTAGCCTTTGCCTTTAACGGTGGCAACGTGGACGAAAACCGGTCCTTGGACCTTATGGGCCTGTTTAAAAGTGGCGATTAATTCGGGAATATTATGACCATCAATCGGGCCAAAATATTTAAAGCCCAATTCTTCAATGACAGCGCCGACTTTGGGAACTGCTAACCGTTTCATCCCTTCTTTGACTCGTTCCATTTCGGGGGTGAGGGAGTCACCGAAGAAGGGTAGGTGTTTCAATTGTTCTTCGAGATTATCGGCGATAAACTGGACGGGTTCGCTCAGACGCACTTTATTGAGATAGCGGGAAATTGCCCCGACGTTGGGGGAAATGGACATCTCGTTATCGTTGAGGATAACCATGATGTTGGTGTTCGGTAAATGTCCGGCATGGTTAATCGCTTCTAGGGCCATACCCCCGGTTAAAGCACCATCCCCGATGATCGATACCACCTTGAAATCTTCCCCCTTGGCATCCCGGGCTAAAGCCATTCCTAACCCCGCAGAAATGCTCGTGGAGGCGTGTCCAGCCCCAAAATGGTCAAATTTGCTCTCGCAACGTTTTAGATAGCCCGCAACGCCATTTTTTTGGCGCAGGGTGTGAAAATCGTTATAGCGACCGGTGAGGAGTTTGTGCGGATAAGCTTGGTGTCCCACGTCCCAAAGGACTTTATCGCGATCGAGATCGAGGGTTTGGTAAAGGGCGATCGTTAGTTCTACGACTCCTAACCCCGGTCCCAAATGTCCACCGGTAGCGGCGATCGTCTGGAGGTGTTTTTCGCGAATCTGACGGGCAATATCTTCTAATTGACGGAGTGATAAACCATGTAACTGGTTGGGATGAGTAATTTCACTTAGGTGCATATCGGCTTCTTTTTCAAAGTAGTTTATCCCTATACCAACTGTATAGGATTTTCAGTCTGAGATGAAGGAAAATCTAGGCTAATCTTGCCGCCGTGCGTAAAATTTGGCCGGCTAACATGGCAGCCCCAAAACCATTATCTATATTAACCACACCGATGCCGACCGCGCAGGAATTGAGCATAGTTAACAAAGGAGCAATACCGCCGAAACTGGTTCCGTAACCGATACTGGTGGGAACGGCGATCACCGGGCGATCAACTAATCCCGCTACCACACTTGGTAAGGCTCCTTCCATTCCCGCAACAACAATTAACACATCGGCGGCATCCAGTAGATGGCGATGATTCAAGAGGCGATGAATTCCCGCTACTCCCACATCCCAGAGACGCTGCACGGAAAAACCGCATAATTGAGCAGTAACCGCCGCCTCCTCCGCTACGGGAATATCGGCAGTTCCCGCCGTTAGGATGGAAATTATCCCTTTTGGGGGATTTTCTGGAGCAGCTGCGGCAATGGCACAGATGCGGGCTAAGGGATAATAAACTAAGTCTGTTACCTGTTCCTGTAGCTGGACTGCTATCTCTGCTTCAATGCGGGTGGCCATAACCACGGGACTATTTTGACGCAAAACATGGATAATTTGGGCGATTTGAGTGGTGGTTTTACCCGGTCCCCAGATAACCTCCGGAAATCCCGTTCTTAATTGACGATGATGGTCAATTTTAGCAAAGTCTTCCACCGGTTCAAAGGCCAGATGTTTAAGTTTATCTAAGGCTGTCTCCGGGTTAATTTCTCCCCTGGCAACGGCGGTCAGCAGCGATCGCAAATCGGCAGCATGGAACATGGTCAGTTATCAGTTATCAGTTATCAGTGGGTAAGTTAACAGTTATCAGATTTGAGTTTTAAGTGAGCAGTATGTGTTAAGTGACCAGTATTAAATAGCAATTTCTTGCCATCTTTTCACTGTTTACTGATCACTGTTTACTGATCACTGTTTACTGATCACTGATATTAGGAGGCCATGGTGGCTGCCGGACGGCGGCGGCGATAAGTACGATTGTTCGCTGGTTCCGTTACCGCCGCTTGCAGGAGGAAAATCACTAGAGGTTGACTCTTTAACTCCCGTTTGATTAAACGTTGCAAAGTCGTCTCGATTTCGGCCCGCAAACCGGCCCAATCCTGAACCCCCGTGGCAGTTTTAAATTCACTACTGCGATCGCTTAAACAGCGTTCGATCGCCCGAATAATTAACTGATTCAGCAGCGAGATTTCCACTTTTGTCACCACACCGCGCAAATTAATCTCTGGAGGTGCGCTTAATTGTCCCTCAGCGTTAACGAAGGCGGCGATCGTAATCACACCATCTTCGGCTAACTGTTGTCTTTCCTGCATAATGTGTTCGTGGACCACACCCGCTTGATCAACTAACTCGATTCCCGAAGGCACTGGCGCGCCGATGGCAATGCGATCGCCAGTTAACTCGATCGTGTCACCATTTTTGACAATTACCATATTTTCGGCGGGAATCCCCATACTTTGGGCCATCTGAGCGTGTTTGACCAGCATTCGGTGTTCTCCATGCACTGGCACAAAAAACTTCGGCCGGGTCAAAGATAGCATCAATTTATGGTCTTCTTGGGAACCATGGCCAGAAACGTGAATTCCCTTATCGCGTCCGTAAACCACGTTAGCACCCTGCATCATCAGGCGATCAATTGTATTGACCACAGCGATGGTATTACCCGGAATCGGATTAGCGGAAAAGACAATCGTATCCCCCTGACGCACACGAATATGAGGATGTTCACCCTTAGAAATCCGCGTCATGGCCGCTAAAGTTTCTCCCTGGGATCCTGTGGTTAAAATGACGATTTTTTCATCGGCTAAATTGCGGGTCGCTTTTAAGGGTTCAAATAGATCGTCGGGACATTTGATATACCCCAAATTACGCGCATGAGCGATGACATTTAACATCGATCGACCCACTACCACCACTTTCCGGTTAAATTTCTGGGCCAATTTCAACACCAGATTAATCCGATGCACCGAGGAAGCAAAGGTAGTGATCATAATCCGTCCCGTTGCTTGGTTAAAAACCCGCTCTAAACCGGGATAAACGGAAGCTTCCGAGGGAGTATAACCGGGTACTTCCGCGTTAGTGGAATCACTCAATAAACATAGCACCCCTTTCTCGCCATGTTCGGCAATTTTTTGCAGATCAAAAAATTCACCATCGACGGGAGTATGGTCAATTTTAAAATCTCCTGTGTGAATAACTACCCCTAAAGGAGTATGAATTGCTACACAAAAACTATCGGCGATCGAGTGGGTATTGCGGATATATTCCACCATGAAAGATTTACCTAAACGCACCATTTGCCGAGGAACTACGGTTTCTAATTTGGTACGATTTGCCAATCCTGCTTCTTCCAATTTATCCCGCAATAAAGCCATCGCTAGACGCGGACCGTAGATAATTGGTACATCAAATTGTTTGAGATGGTAGGGAATACCACCGATATGATCTTCGTGACCGTGGGTGACGATCATACCCTTAATTTTATGGCGATTTTCCCTTAGATAAGTCATATCGGGAAGCACTACATTGACCCCGTGCATATCATCGGAAGGAAAAGCTAAACCAGCATCCAGGAGAATAATCTCATCATCGTATTCAAAAACACAGGTGTTTTTGCCGATTTCGTGTAATCCTCCTAGGGGAATGATCTTTAGTTTTGCTTGGGTTTTATCTTGACTCATTAGGTATCCTTTGATGGTAAGTTATGGTGATTTTTCAGGTTGGTTTTGTGGACGGGAAATCTCAAAAAATGAATAGTTAGAATAAGTCGAACTAGGTAAACAACACCTAGTTAAATTCACTTAGTATCAATACTTTCTGGCTGTTCTAAACTATATTTCTTTTCTTCTAGTGAAGCTATTAATATTATAACCTACTTTCTCGAAAAATCCCAGTTTAGTGGGCAAGAATTTCTAGTATTTTTCTAGATTAAAGCCAATTCTTGCATGATTTTTGCTAATCCTTCTTCTAACTCTGGACTTAAGGAACATAAAGGAAGTCTTAGACCCCCCACTTCCCAACCGACTAGATTTAAGGCCGCTTTAATTGGAATTGGATTAGTGGCACAGAATAAACCTTTAAACAGGGGAAATAATTTCAAATTAATCTCGATTGCTTTGGCCGCATCTCCAGTTAAGAAAGCTTGAATCATTCCTTGAATTTCTTCTCCCACTAGATGACTAGCAACACTGACCACTCCCACCGCACCACAGGTGATTAGGGGTAAGGTGAGAAAATCATCGCCGGAATAAATAGCGAAATTTTCAGGAGTATGACAGTAAATCTTGCAGGTTTGTTCTAAATTACCACTAGCTTCTTTTACCGCCACAATATTATCAACTGCTGCCAGTTTAATAATCGTTTCTGGGGTCATATTTTGACCAGTACGACCGGGGATATTATAAAGCATTACTGGCAGATCGGGACAAGCTTTGGCAATGGCGCGAAAATGCTCATATAAACCCTCTTGGGGAGGTTTGTTGTAGTAGGGAACCACTTGTAAAGAACCATCTAAACCCAGTTTAGCAGCCTGTTGGGTCGCTTCGATCGCTTCGGAAGTGGAATTAGAACCCGTCCCCGCAATCACTTTTCCCCGACCATTAACCGCTTTTTTGACAATACTAAATAGTTCGTATTCTTCCTGCCAACTTAGGGTGGGTGATTCTCCCGTCGTCCCACAGACCACTATACCATCGCTACCGTGGGTAACTAGATAATCGGCCAATCTTTCCACCATAGCATAATTAACTCGACCCTCGACGGTGAAGGGAGTCACCATCGCCGTAATTACTCGTCCAAAATATGTTTCACTCATTGATTCAGTTATCAGTTATCAGTTATCAGTTATCAGTTATCAGCTTCTCAAGGCAAGAGGCAACAGAAAGAATCTAGCAATCCTCCTACCTAAAAAGTAGGTTTTAGGTTCGGCCTTTATTATCAGTTTTTGAGCAATCAGCAATCAGCTTTCAGACTTTACTTATCCGGTTAATTAGCTATTTTTCTAATTATTATCGCCTTGATTTAGCTGATGGCTGATAGCTTAGTTATCAAACTGTTGCAAATCTTTAACCGACGAGATTTTTCTTAACTAAAAGCTCGGCAATTTGTACAGCATTTAAAGCCGCACCCTTGCGAATTTGATCGCCGCATAGCCACAATTCTAGACCGTTAGGATGGGAGATATCTTGACGAATGCGTCCCACTAATACTTCATCGCGACCGGTGGCATCAATTGGCATGGGAAAATAATTAGCGTCCCAATCTTCCACTAATCTTACCCCCGGAGCAGACTCAAGAATTTCTCTGGCCTTCACCACAGAAAAAGGCCGACTAAATTCTAGGTTAACCGATTCCGAATGGGCCCGCAGGACGGGAACCCTCACACAGGTGGCACTAACCCGCAGCTCTGGACAAGCAAAAATCTTGCGGGTTTCGTTGACCATTTTCATTTCTTCCTCGCAGTACCCTTGGCCATTAATTGGGGTATTGTGGGGAAAAAGATTAAAAGCGAGGGGATAGGGGAAGGAATTAGTGGGAGGTTGTCGATTGTCAAGAATTGCTTGCGCTTGCTGTTTTACCTCCTCCATGGCTCGCGCTCCGGCACCACTAGCGGACTGATAAGTAGAAACTACTACTCGCTCGATCGCCTGTACTTGGTGGAGAGGCCAGATCGCCACTCCTAAAAGAATTGTCGTACAGTTGGGATTAGCGATAATGCCCCGGTGATTGTCCACACTGTCGGGATTGATTTCTGGGACAACCAGAGGCACTTCGGGATTCATGCGAAAAGCGCTGGAGTTATCGATAATCGTCGCACCCGACTCGACAATAGTTTTCGCCCAAACTTTTGAGGTGGCTCCCCCCGCAGAAGCGAGAACGATATCCACGTCCTGAAAAGAGCGCTCGTTTACCGCTTCGATTAGGAGACTTTCGCCCCGAAAATCGAGGGTTTTTCCAGCAGAACGCTCGGAAGCCAGTAATTTTAGACTAGCGAGAGGGAATTGACGACTAGCTAATAACTCTAGCAATTCCGTTCCCACGGCCCCAGTGGCCCCCAAAATAGCGACCCGTACTTTTTGACTCAAATTGTGTGACCTCCTGACGAGTTGGGTGATGACAATGATCTGAAGAAATCGTTAAAGTAAAAAATCTTTTTTGTCCACCGAGTTATTCTCAAGCTTGGATTGATCGGCTTTTGATCAGCAAAATTTTCTGATTGGGCTTAACTGCCCCAAGGACGGAATAAATTAAATATACCCCATTGACCGCTAAAATAAAAAGATTGTGAGAGCTTGGGGAGCAACTGCAGCTATTCCCCTAGAATATCATGAGCGGGACGGATCCACCGCAGGCGTAAACACCGCTCACCCTATTATAAACGTTCCTTGTCGTAAGAGCTAGAAAAATCAATGAAAGTTATTCAGGAAAAGCTTCCTGCCAGTCAGATAGGTTTAGAAATTGAAATTCCCGCCGAAACCACGAAAAACACCCACGAGAAAGTGGTAAATAATTTAGCGAAGTCGGCCAATATACCCGGTTTTCGCCCCGGTAAGGTTCCCCGTCAGATTCTTCTGCAAAGATTGGGTTCTAAAGCTGTAAAAGCGGCGGTAATTGAGGAATTAATCGAAAATTGTCTCGAATCTGCCCTAAAACAGGAGGGGATCGAGTCCCTGGGTACTCCGCAGCTATTGTCTAAGTTTGAGGATTTGATCGCTGCCTATGAACCGGGTAAAGCTTTGACTTTTTCAGTTTCCGTGGATGTGGCCCCGACAATTATTCTCGGAGATTACGAAAATCTGAGCGTTACTGCCGAAGAAACCGTTTATGATCCCGAATCCGTGGAAAATTGGTTTAAAGAGCGTCAAGAACAGTTAGCGACATTGGTTCCCGTGGAAGATCGCGGGGCGCAGCTAGGAGATGTGGCGATCGTTGATTATCGGGGAAAATCCGTCGAAACTGGCGAGGATATCCCGGATATTGACGGCGAAGATCTGCAGGTGGATATGGAAGCAGGACGCTTTATCGAGGGGATGGTGGAAGGAATTGTCGGCATGAAACCGGAAGAAGTCAAAGAGATGACTTTAACTTTCCCAGAAGATTATCCCAAAGAGGATGTGGCAGCAAAAGCGGTAATCTTTACCATTACGATGAAAGAGTTAAAAGCGAAGGAATTACCAGAGCTTGACGACGATTTTGCCCAAGAAGTCAGCGATCAGGAGACAATCGCCGAATTAAGAGCAAGTTTAGAGAAACGCTTCCAAGAACAAGCGGAGAAGGAAACCAAAGAAAGCATTTATGACGCTTTAACCAAGGAATTAGTTAAGGGTGCCACTTTAGATTTACCGGAGACGTTGATCGAAAAGGAAGTGACGCATATTTTGACCCAAAGCTTCATGGAATTTCAACAAATGGGGCTAGATGTCAACCAGTTGTTTACAAAAGATAATATTCCCAAAATGCGGGAAAGCACCCGTCCTGATGCGATCGAAAGTCTAAAAGAGACTCTCGTGGTGCAAGAATTGGCTAAAGTCGCAGGCATTGAAGTCAGTCCCGAAGCGGTAACGGAAAAAATCGCTAATATCATGGCCCAATTGTCCGATCGCGACATAGATAGGCAGCGTCTGGAACAGGTGATCACCGAAGAAATGCTGGCGGAAAACACCCTAGAATGGCTGAAAGAAAAGGCTACTATCACCCTCGTCCCCAAAGGTTCCCTAGAGGAAGAAACAAGCGAGGAGGAGGAAACAGAAGAAACCTTCGCATTCACCGAAGTGGAAGTGTTGGCAGCCGAGGAAGAACCGTAAGGAGTTAGCAGTCGTGTTGGGTGTTGGGGTGTTGGGGTATTGGTTGAATTCCCCCATTCCCCCATTCCCTGATAACTCAGCAATTCTAAATTTGCGCTGTAGCAAGGGTTTCAGGTTTTAGTTCACGTAATACGGGGTAAAATTCAACGGGATTAACAAGTTCATTTTACGAGTCTTCAGGCTTTTAGGCATGATAGTACACTCAGAATTGCCCCAAAAACCCCCTTTTAAATGTTCTTTAAATCCCTAAAAGGCTTGCTGTGTCTAAAACTGATAACTGATAACTGATAACTGATCACTGATAACTGATCACTGATTCCTGCCAACCGGGGAAAACTTAGGGCATAATAGATGGACAGAAGTGCTAAAGATGCTTAACATTTGCCAGTCAAAGCTCCACAGCCAAGCAAAAACCCTAAGATTGTGATAGCGGAACCGAAAAAATTATGCTCGAATCGAGATCACCTGACTACCCAATTACCAGTAATTGTCGCCCTGCTATCTACGCCAACACGGGGAGAAACTCCCTAGCTAACGTTTTACCCGTGGTAATCGAACAGTCTGGCATGGGTGAACGGGCTTTTGATATCTATTCTCGACTCCTGCGCGAGAGAATTGTCTTTTTGGGAACTCCCGTCGATGATCAGGTCGCTGATTCGATCGTCGCCCAACTCCTCTACTTGGAGGCAGAAGATCCCGAAAAAGATATCCAACTCTATATCAACTCCCCCGGCGGTTCCGTTTATGCCGGATTAGCTATCTACGACACCATGCAACAAATTCGCCCCGACGTGGCGACAATTTGTTTCGGTTTAGCCGCTAGTATGGGAGCATTCCTGCTTTGTGGCGGCGCAGCAGGTAAACGGATGTCCCTACCCAGTAGCCGGATCATGATTCACCAACCCCTCGGCGGCGCCCAAGGTCAAGCTAGTGATATCGCCATCCAGGCCAAAGAGATCCTCTATATTAAACAGAGACTCAATACCATGCTGGCTCACCACACCGGTCAACCCTACGATCGCATCGCCAACGACACCGAACGGGACTTTTTCATGTCGGCCGTCGAAGCCAAAGAATATGGGTTAATCGATCTGGTGATTTCCCGTCCCGAACTGCCCGATCCTACCGTTCCCGTTACTTCCCTGTAAATAAACTATGTCTAAGTACGACTCCCACCTCAAGTGTTCATTTTGCGGCAAATCCCAGGAACAAGTGCGAAAATTAATCGCCGGGCCGGGGGTCTATATCTGTGACGAGTGTGTGGAACTGTGTAACGAAATTCTCGATGAGGAATTGATGGAACCGCCCAGTCCGGTCGCCCCAGTGGAGGAACGTCCCAACAAACGGCGATCGGGCCAAAACAAAACCACTTGGGAACAAATTCCCAAACCAAGAGAGATTAAAAAACACCTCGATGACTACGTTATTGGTCAAAATGAGGCGAAAAAAGTGCTTTCGGTGGCCGTTTATAACCATTACAAACGCCTCAAAGATATCCAAACCCAAAAAGCCGGTGGCGGTAGTCCAGAAGATAGCATCGAACTGCAAAAATCCAATATTCTGTTAATTGGTCCCACAGGATCGGGAAAAACCCTTCTAGCTCAAACTCTGGCTAAAATCCTCGATGTACCTTTTGCCGTCGCTGATGCCACCACTTTAACCGAGGCCGGTTATGTGGGGGAAGATGTGGAAAATATTCTCTTGCGTCTGTTACAAGTGGCAGATTTAGACGTGGAAGAAGCGCAGCGGGGCATTATCTACATCGATGAAATCGATAAAATTGCCCGTAAGAGCGAAAATACCTCGATTACCCGGGATGTGTCCGGAGAAGGGGTACAGCAAGCTTTACTGAAAATGTTAGAGGGAACGATCGCCAATGTTCCCCCCCAAGGCGGCCGCAAACACCCCTATCAGGATTGTATTCAGATTGACACCAGCAATATCCTGTTTATCTGCGGTGGGGCGTTTGTCGGTTTAGATAAGGTGATCGATCAGCGTCTCGGTAAAAAATCCATGGGCTTTATTCAACCGGGAGATGGCCAAGCTAGTAAGGATAAGGTAGCGGCAGGGTTATTAAAACAAATGACTCCCGATGATTTAGTCAAATTTGGCATGATTCCGGAGTTTGTCGGTCGGATTCCCGTCCTAGCTGCGCTTTCACCCCTGGATGAGGAAGCTTTAATCGCTATCCTGACGCAACCCCGCAACGCTTTGGTGAAACAGTATCAAAAACTGTTGAAGATGGACAATGTACAGTTAGAGTTTAAATCTGATGCCGTCCTAGCGATCGCCCAAGAGGCCTATCGTCGCAAAACTGGGGCCCGGGCCCTACGGGGTATTGTCGAGGAATTAATGCTCGATGTCATGTACGAATTGCCCTCGCGCAAGGACGTGAAACGCTGTTTAATCACCCGCGAAATGGTGGAAAAACGTTCCACGGCAGATCTATTGGTTCATCCTTCCTCTCTACCCAGTCAAGAATCCGCTTAAGGGGAAAAATCGAGGTTAACCATGCTCAATACCGTTCCCGCAATTGTCAAAGAAGGCCGGATCGAACTCCTCGAATCCGTGCCGATTCCAGAGGGTACTAGGGTTTTAGTCACCCTCATCCCGGAGGAGACAAACTCGGATTTCTGGCAAAAAGTCAGCGAAACTGCACTGGCTAAGATTTGGGATAATCTGGAAGACGACATCTATGAACGATTACTCGAAGCTTGAAATCGTTCTCGTTCGTTATCCTTTTTCAGATTTAGCGGACGCTAAAATCAGACCGGTTATCATTGTTAGTTCTCCTCACCGTTCACGGGATGTTTTTCTGGTTCCCCTTACCAGTCGCATCAATAATTTACTGGAGGGCGAGTTTTTGCTGGAAGATTGGGAGAACGAGGGATTGAATGTACCGACGGCCGTTAAGCGGGGGATATACACAATCCAACAAGATTTACTCCTTAAGAGAATCGGACGACTATCGGACACAGATGCGCGACGTTTGCAAAACTCTTTACGAGGATGGCTAGGTATCTAACTATCATGAAAACTCAAATAATCGATAAAACAATCACTGTTCGCGGTGTTCCCCACTATTACGAGTGGATTCGACAGTCGGAATCTGCCCAAAAAAAGCCGGTGATGGTGTTTATTCATGGTTGGGGAGGATCGGGACGCTATTGGCGATCAACAGCTGCGGCAATTTGCGATCGCTTTGATTGTTTATTGTACGATATGCGGGGTTTTGGTCGGTCTAAATTGCCGGAAAAATCCTCCGATCTTTCCTACGATTTAGAAGAATATGCCCTTGATTTGGCCTTGTTTTTAGATAGTTTGGAAATTGAAAAAATCTATCTCAATAGTCACTCTATGGGGGCATCAGTGGCGACTTTTTTTATTACTATGTACCCCGAAAGAGTGGTCAAAGCAATTTTAACCTGTAATGGCATTTTTGAGTATAATAAAGCGGCTTTTGCTGCCTTCCATAAATTCGGTAAGTATGTGGTACAGTTTCGTTATGATTGGTTTTTAAAAGTACCTTTTGCCGATCGATTATTTATGGCGAGATTTTTGCATCGATCGATCCCAAAATCAGAAAGAATTGCTTTTTTAGAAGATTTTTTAGCGGCGGATTACGAGGCAGCTCTAGGCACAATTTATACATCTGTGAGTAAAAAAGCAGTGGAAATTATGCCAGGTAAATTTGCCGAGATTAAGATACCAACTCTTTTAGTATCAGGGGAAAAAGACATTATTATTCCTGCCAAAATGGGCAAAATGGCGGCGGATTTGAATAATAATATCCAGTATGTGGAGATGGCTAATACTGCTCACTTTCCCATGTTAGAAGATGCCCCTACTTATCTAAAAAAATTGCAAGATTTTTTAGAAATTAATTAGGGTTTGCTAGGGGAAATGAGTTTCTATGATGTGACTGACAAGTATATTGAGGATAAAGAGTTACGCCGTCAGGGTGGATATTTGGGGGTACAGCGTCGCCAGGATTTAAAACCAGAAATATCTGCTGCTGTGTTTGCTACGAAACCTCCTCAGTTGCTTAAACCTATTGTGAAAGCTAAAGGGATAAGCTTGATTTTAGTGGAGGAAATTATACAGCGGAATTGGATGATAAGTACCTAAGCAAAATTAATTACACATATCTAACTACCTCTTACCTTCTGGGCTCTTCTCAAATTTGTGTGATAATTTTTGCTTATGTAAGGTTAAATGCTTACTGGTCAGGACTTTTAGGACTATTTTGAAAGAAGAAACTATCAGTATAGACCTCGTTTCCACACAGAAACCAGAAGAGCCATAAATGAACAACAACACTATGTTAAGGAATGTAAAAGAGGCGGTTTTCGCTGCTGCATACAGCTTTCTACCCTATTTACAAAACTTTATACAGCAGCGAAAACTTATGTCCGACTACTTAAACCAGAAGGATCTGGTATAATGCTCAAAAAGCATGGGCGACATACACCGTGCTAACTGCCCACCATCTGTTCTACGAGTACGAGGTAATACCCGTGTCTAATTGATTTATACCGCAAATACGCAACGCCAAATTTTGTTTTGCAAAGATGTCGCAGATTGTCCAAAATCCTCTAATGCCAATGAGTATCAGCTTATGAAATCATCTCAAACTGGTATTAATTTTCCCAATAACTCTGGTCGATTTCTCAGTGCTTTTCAGAGAAAACACTTAGAAAAAAGCCTAGAAAAAGGGTTGTCTAAGCGCCATTTTCAACGAATTCAAATTATGCTGCTGGCAGATGAGGGTAAAACCCAAACCCAAATTTGCCAAGAGTTGGGCTGTTCCCATAGTACAGCACGCCATTGGATAACCCTCGCCAAGTCTGGTCAGGCTCACCAGTGGAATAGTGGCCCAATTGGCAGACCTCAAACTGTAGACGAGGAATGCTTGCAGCGTTTGAGGAAGTTAGTCAGTCAAAGCCCTAGAGAAGTTAAAGTCCCTCACCGTGATTTTAGTTATTCGGCTTCCCGATGGACTGCTAAGAAACTCAGCGAGCACCTGAGCGCAGAATTAGGAATTAAAATCAGCGATCGCCATATCAACAGACTACTCAAACAAATGGGTTTATCTACCAGACCAAAATCGAATAACCTTGAAAAAAATGAGCCGAAAAAATCCAGTAAAAGCGGCATTGTGATTAGGGACATTCCAGAGGAGGTGGCATTTTCTTAATCATCATGAAAAATCTATTAAGTGCTATTAAGTGTTTGCAACACTATCGAGGGAGAAATGACTGCCAAAGAATATCTATCTGGTCTAATCGGTCAATTTTTATCAGAAGAGGATTTAGCCAGTTTAGTTGAGTCGGCTGAATTTTCAAAACCTAACCCCGGTTTGTTGTTGGAAAGTATCTCAGCATCCGATGGCTTATATATTTTGGTCGCTGGCAAAGTAAGACTGGTTAACAGTAGCCTGGACTTAATTAGCACCCTGCATCCGGCTCAACTATTTGGGGAATGTACTTTGTTTCCTGAAGCCGGTTTTTTAGATTATGCTGTCAGGGTTTCGCCTCAAGCAGAGCTATGTTATATTCCTGGTAAAGTTTTGCGCTCTATCATTCATAAAAATTCCCGATTTAAGGAGTATTTGTACAATTTAGCTACCGCTAAAGATAATGAACAAAAAAGCAAGTTTTCCATCAATAATAAACCAGATTTATCCGTAAACGACGACCAGGAACTAATTGCGGGAATTAGCACAATCAAAGATGAAATATATCTAAAAACCCACAAGCAAAAAGTTAACAAGGCTTATTTCCCTAGCCCCACTCAGCGCGTTACTCATCTATGGCAGCATATTACTAGACGCTATCCTTTTTTTGAGCAACAAAGTGGTTCTGACTGTGGTGCTGCTTGTTTAGTAATGGTTGCCCGTTATTGGGGCAAAAAGTTTAGTGTCAACCGCATTCGAGATATTGCTAATGTAGATGCCAATGGGGCTTCTTTGCGAGGACTATCCGCTGCGGCGGAAAGTATCGGATTTTCCACTAGACCAGTTAAAGCCAGTATTGACCAACTGGCTAAACAAAAATTACCCGCAATCGCTCACTGGGAAGGTAATCATTATATTGTCGTTTATGAAATCACTCGCAATCAAGTCATTGTTGCTGACCCTGCTATTGGTCAACGGAGTTTAACATATCCAGAATTTAAAACAGGTTGGCAGGGTTATACACTACTCCTACAACCGACAGCTTTAATCAAGGAACTCAAAAATCATACTACCCCATTTTGGCAATTTTTTAATTTAGCCAGTCCTCACGGTCAAGTATTGCTAGAAGTATTTATTGCTTCCTTAGTCATTCAAATTTTCGGATTAGTTACCCCACTATTTACTCAGTTACTCCTCGACCGGGTAGTTGTTCAAGGCAGTACATTAACCTTAACGGCTGTGGGATTAGGGTTAGTCATTTTTGGTTTATTTCGGGTTGCTTTGACCGGGTTACGACAATATCTCCTCGACCACACTGCCAACAAAGTAAATTTAGCCATGATTGTGGGATTTATTACCCACACTTTCCGATTACCCCTGCGTTTTTTTGAGTTTCGCTATGTGGGGGATATCATGGCCAGGCTGCAGGAAAACCGCAAGATTGAGAGATTTCTAACGGGTGAAGCCCTATCTATTGTATTAGATTTACTCACGGTCTTTATCTATGTGGGACTTATGTTCTGGTATAGCTGGAAAATGGCTTTGCTGGCATTAGTCATTGTGCCACCTTTTTTCCTGCTTGCTATCATTGCTACTCCTTTCCTACAAAAGATATCCAGAGAAATATTTGCGGCCTTAGCGGAAGAAAGTGGTTATTTAATCCAATCTTTGACTGGTGTACGCACGGTCAAATCTCTGGCAATTGAGCAAGTAGTGCGCTGGCGTTGGGAGGAGTTTCTCAACAAGTCAATTCGCAAAAACTTTTCTGGGCAGATTATTAGCAACCGACTCCAAGTATTTAGCTTAACCATTGAATCTTTAGTGACCACTGGGCTGCTTTGGTTTGGGGCTTGGTTAGTGATTCAAGGAGAATTAACCATCGGGCAGTTGGTGGCTTTTAATATGTTAATTGCCAATGTAATAAACCCTTTTCAGCGGTTAACGGTTCTATGGAATGAGTTACAGGAGGTAATCATTGCAGTGGAGCGAATTAATGATGTGATTGATACCGAACCAGAGGAAGATTTGCAATCTCAGGCTCGTTATTATTTAACAGATTTACGAGGAGATATTATTTTTGACAAGGTGACATTTCGTTACCACCCAGAAAGCGAAACTAATGTTTTAGAGAATCTCAGCTTTGAAATCAAAGCCGGACAGACTGTAGCTTTAGTGGGGCGTTCTGGTTCAGGAAAAACTACTATTTCTAAGCTAGTTTTGGGGCTATATACCCCTACAGATGGGAAGATTTTCATTGATGGTCATGACATAACTAGCATTTCTTTATCTTCTTTGCGTCAAAGGGTTGGTGTTGTTGACCAGGATACTTTTTTATTTGGTGGCACAATTCGGGACAACTTGACCCTAGCGCGACCTTCTGCAACTCAGGCGGAAATTATCGAAGCCGCTCAATTAGCAGGTGCTGACGAGTTTATTCAAAAGTTACCGATGAGTTATGAAACCCAGATTGGTGAAGGTGGAGGGTTATTGTCTGGTGGTCAACGGCAAAGATTAGCCATCGCTAGGGCGTTATTAGGCAATCCTCGTCTATTGATTTTTGATGAGGCAACTTCCCACTTAGATGTGGAGTCGGAGCGAATTATTCAGACTAATTTGAATAGAATTCTTAAGGGACGTACTACATTAATTATTGCCCATCGCTTATCTACCGTTAGAAATGCTCATATAATTTTAGTTTTAGATAGAGGAGTATTAATAGAGCAAGGAAATCACGAGCAGTTAATGGCAAAAAAAGCGCATTATTACTATTTAAATCACCAGCAACTTAACTAATGTTCATAAATCTGAGCAAGATTTTCATAAATTATGACCCAGTTTAATGAGATTAACCAAGCAGACTTAAATGGTCGTAAAAGCGACCAAAATCTACCAGGAAGTAACCTAAATTCTTCGGCGGATTGGTCTTTTGCCACAAAGGAACTGTTGGATGCGTTACCTCAGCGGTGGACGCGAGGACTGCTCTATTTTTTAATCGTTTTTGTGGCGATCGCTTTGCCTTGGGGAATGTTGTCTCGGGTAGATGAAACGGGTAGTGCTAGGGGACGGTTAGAACCGCAAGGTGGTACAATTAAGCAAAAGCTAAATTTAACCTATACATCTGCGGCTCTTAATTCCCAAACGGCTAAAGTTGAAATGCTAAATATTGAAGAAGGAGACATGGTAAAAGCTGGGGATATTTTAATGGAACTGGACAGTCTCCCTATTCGTGAGCGAATTACCCAACTGCAAATTCAACTACAAAGTCAAAATAATCGGCTGAATGCACTAAAGCAACAAAAAAATCAACTAGAAACCGAACTGCGTACCCAAGAACGGCAAAATCAGTCCCAACAATTAGAGAAACTATCTCAGGTAGAACAAGCTCGACAAACCTTTCAGTCTCTTAAGACAACATACAATTTGCAAGAACAGGAAAAACTGACTCAAATTGCTCAAGCGGAGCAAAATCTGGCAGCACTCAGAAGAACCTTAAATTTACAAAGAGAAGAGAAACTGACTCAAGTTGCCCAAGCCAAACAACAGTTAGAGGATAGCAACACCGCTTATAATTTAGCAGAATTGCGCTTACAAAAAGCCTTGAGGGAAGTCGAACGTTACCAGAATCTTTTCCATAATGGGGTGATAGCGGAAGTTCGGGTCGTTGAACAGGAAAATATCGCCGATGAAAGACAAAGTATTTGGAAGCAAAGTCAAGCAGATATTGAGCAAGCCAGACTGCGATTAGAAGAGCAGAAAAGCAGTTATGAGAGAATTGTTAATCAAGGGAAGGCGGATATTGAGCAAGCGGAGTTACGATTAATCGAACAAAAGAGGATTTATCAGAGAATTGTTAATCAAGGGGAAGCGGACATTGAGCAAGCGAAGTTGCGTTTAGCCGAGCAAGAGAATAGTGTTCAAACCCTTACTCATGCGGGGGAAATTGCTCTGTCTAAAATTCAAGAACAGCTAAAAAGTTTGGATAGCCAAATCAGTAGTCTTAAATCTGAGGTGACGCAAACAAAGAAAGAAATTGATTCTGTGAAGTTTGAGTTAGAGAAACGGATTGTTAGAGCCCAAGAAGGAGGCACTATTTTTAGTTTGCCGATTACTGGGGTGGGAGATGTGGTACAACAAGGAGGAATGATTGTAGAAATAGCGCCCCAAAAAGCGGATATTTTATTGAAAGCAGAAATGGCCACTACACAAAGTGGTTCATTACAGAAAGGAATGGCGGTTAAGATGAAGTTTGATGCTTATCCTTTTCAGGACTATGGCGTAGTTGATGGAAGTTTAATTAAAATTTCCCCAACCACCAAAATGCAAGAAACATCTCAGGGACGAGTAGCAATTTATGAACTAGAAATTCATTTAAATCAAACTTGTATTCCTAGTGCTAATGACTGTATTCCATTACGTCCGGGAGATACGGCTACGGCTGAGGTGGTGGTGCGTCAGCGTCGCGTTATTGATTTTATTCTTGACCCATTCAAGAAGTTACAAAAAGGAGGTTTAGAATTTTAGAAAGCTTTTGTTCGAGGGCCTGTCATTCCCGCGAATTGCGGGAATCCATAAAAATGTTTTGATTACCCGGAGAAAGATTATGTCACAATCTATTACCATTACTGCTGAAGATATTCTGAAACAAGTTAAGCTATCTCTTCAAATACCCGATTTAATCCAGTCCATTGTTAGTCGTCAGATTATTACTGATGCAGCTACGGAAGCCGGGATAACTGTGGATAATGAGGAACTTCAGCAAGCGGCGGATACTCTTAGACTTCTTCAGAAACTTCGTGGCGTACAAGAAACTTTTGCTTGGCTAGAGAAACACCATTTGTCTGTAGATGATTTAGAAGAAATTGCCTACATCACCGTTATTTCCGAAAAGTTGATGACTCATCTATTTGCCGAAAAAGTTGAGCCTTACTTTTATGAAAATCAATTAGATTATGCTGGGGTAGTGATGTATGAAGTGGTGTTAGAAGACGAAGATTTAGCGATGGAATTATTTTATTCTATTCAGGAAGGGGAAATGAGTTTCTATGATGTGGCTCACAAGTATATTGAGGATAAGGAGTTACGCCGAAAAGGAGGATATCGAGGAATATTGTCTCGTAAAGATTTGAAGTCAGAGATTTCATCGGCTGTTTTTGCGGCGACACCACCAGAGGTTCTTAAACCGATTGTGACTTCTAAGGGAGTGCATTTGATTTTGGTGGAGGAGATACTTACGGCAGAGTTAAATAATCAGTTACGCTATCAAATTTGGTCAGAGTTGTTTGGCGAGTGGATTATCAATCAAATTGAGTCAGTGTCAGTTGTCAGCAATTTGGGATGAATAGCACTAACACGAATATAATCCAGTCAGGTCAACCTAACTGGATGATAGAGAGATTTTAGTAAAAACTGGGCTAGTTTCTTAACAAGAACCTGGAGTTTTTCTAAGCCCAACAAATAGTGATAGAGCGTATTTGGGTTTTGTCATTTTGCCAACAAATACTGGCAGAACCAGCGCCACCTAATGTACCAAGCATTTCCGACTCGGTCAAGTCAGTAAGGTAACTCTCAGAATCAGAGAACAAATCTGCACCAGCAGGACGTAAGTCAGAAATAGTAATATTAGCCATTTTCGTTTCCTCTTGGAATAAGTTTTACTTTGAGGTAATCAGATTAATTATGCTCTTCCTTTCCCTATAATTGGCCAATTCAAGTCTGAATTGCATCACTGTCTGATCTACCTTTATAGAATACCTCATTCGGGGTACGATAGTCAAGACATTTTCGAGGACGATTGTTAATCAAGTTTACGGCTCTTTCCACCTCCTCTGGCTTAACGATTTTAAAATTCGTTCCCTTAGGGAAAAATTGTCTTAACAGTCCATTGGTATGCTCGTTTAATCCCCTCTCCCACGAATGATAAGGAGTAGCAAAATAAAAATCTGCTCCTAGTTTCTGACTCAACTCTTGATGTCCACAAAATTCTTTGCCGTTGTCACAAGTAAAGGTTTTTCTTTTGTCAGGGTGAATCTCTTGAAAAAGTTTTTCTGTGACTCTATTGATTTCCGATGCGGTTTTGTTTTTGGCTAATCCTGCTACTAAAAATTTCGAGGCTTTATCTACATGAGTAACGAGAACTCCTAGATGATTGCCTCCAATCATTGTGTCACTTTCCCAATGACCGATTTCAGTTTTCTGGTCAGCAATTACTGGTCGCTCGCTGATATCTACACGCCCTGGAATCCCTCCACGCTTACTTTTTGCTCCGCCTCGACTCTTTCTTTGACAAAGCCCCCGGCGTAAATATTTCTGGTACTCTCCACATCCGTGATAGTTCTGATAGATCATTTGATAGATGGTTTCGTGACTGAGAGATTCTTGACTGGCTCTTTTCAGACGACCTGCTATTTGTTCGGGACTATGATAATCTTTCAATCCTTCTTTGACCAACTCTAAGGCTGACTCGCTGACATTTTTAAAGGGTTGTTTGGCATTTTTTCGCCTTGTCTCGCTTTCAGCTTGTGCTGTGTCAGGTAGATAGCAGCCAAGAGAACTTTGATTCCTTTTTAATTCCCGTGATATTGTGCTTTGATGACATCCGAGCCAGACGGCCATTTGCCGTTGAGATAAATTTCCCTCCTGACTAAGTTGGTAGAGCAAGTTTCTTTGTTCTATGTTAAGATGTTGGTGGCTCATTTTGGGTCTGATTTGTTTTTGTTAATGATCAGACAGTACCTGATGAGCCTTTCTTTGTCAACTCTTGAGGTTGATGCGTTTCATTTTTGAATTGGCGATTCTTATTGTTGCCTAACTCTCAAATAATGACAATAGCTTGAGCAACTTTAAGGTTCATCTAACTAGCACAATTATGTCTCAAATTCACCGACCAAAACACCGTAATTTCATGTAGATTATGACCGCAAATTCCCATGATTTCGTATCACCGAGCTTTGTTTTTGAGACAGAACTAGCACAATTATGTCTTTTTTGTATCTCTCTCCCCTGGGTTCGGGGGGTGGTGGGTCAAAAAAATAGCCCTATGCCCTAATGAGACTAAACTTTAGCGATGGGCCGATTGCTACTTTATTTTAAGATAGGCGATAAGCCTGACGGCATAGCGACCCTTACCGCTTTTTGTTATAGTAAGATGGCTAGTTAAACAAATCACATGAGTGGTATTAACAGAGAAATATATCTAGAAAACCGAACCAGTCTGATTGACAAACATTTACCCGAAACCGAAAAATCCCAAAGAGAACTGGAAATCGAAGGAATCGTCTATTTGTTTAACAATCGCCAGACAATGGAGAGAGTGGCAGAGGAAATTAAGCAAAGAGGAGAGAGAACGGGAGCAGCAGATTCAGAAGACAAATACGAACGCTATGGATTATTTTTTGCCGAACCAATTGGGTATATCCTAAAATTAGATGGAACGAGAATCCCTCTCCACTATGGAGAAATAAAAATAAAAAAAAGCACAGGAAAATATCATGTCATACCTCGTACCAGACCGCGCACCACAAAATCCTGAAAACGCAAAAACGCAAATTACGCCAACAGAAAAAACACAATGGGAATTTGCCGAAATCTGGGTAGATCCTTGGCTTTCACCCCCCTATATTCTGATGTTAGTTAAAGAACAATCCGGTAAATTCTCGATTCAAAATCCCGCACAAAACTATCAATCTATCTTTACCAGCGATACTTACGAAGAAAGTCTTATGTGGTTACTGGAAGATGAATATGAGCGAGTCACAGGTCGCTTTTGCCAACCAGAGTAAAAGCAAGGCGATAAGCCTATTTTACCCGAAAAAGAAACCCGGTTTCTGAGTCTCCGAGTTCTGCGCCAAGAAAGAAACCGGGGTTTTTTCTATGCTTTACCCAGAATAACTCAGGAAAATAGTAAAAACCCGGTTTCTGATTTTCTCTTAGCATCAGCTTGCCAACTCTAATCCCTGATAAACATCCTCAGAATCAGCATTCAAATAAGGACGCTGCCAATCAATCCCCAACCCAGAAAACTGCTCAGAAATAGCAGCAATCCGACCCGCCGCAGAATTGTCCTCCTGTTGCCAAGCCATCAACAACCCATTGGCTATAATCTGACAGCGATTCATCCCAAAACTTTCCTCACTGCCAAACTTTTTGTCCGGTTCCTCCGCTAACCCCAATCCCGGTGCTAACTCCAGAGTAAATAAAGGTATTTCAGGCTTAAAAACAGACTGATTCTGCTGATAAACATTAGCCACAACCTGCCTCACCAACTCATAATCTGTTTTGCCAAAATAAAGCACCCCAGCATCATATCGTTGATAATCAACTGGATTATATAAAGCCTTAAAACTAAAAGGAATCCCCCTCTCATTTAACCTTTCAGTCAACCCAGTCATCACAGCCACCGCGCCTTCGGGAGTAACATTAAAATAGAGCCGCACCATCGCTTCCTCTCTCTGTAAACCGGCATTACCCACCGCCATATAAAAGCCATTTTGTACAAAATTCTTAGGCATCAAAATTGACACAACACCCCCCACTGCCGCCGCTTGCTCAGACTCTTGAAGATGCTTTTCCCGTTGGATATGCAGTCGCAAACCGCCCTTAGTCACAGCCAAACTGCCATCGGTTTCCTCTCTCAAAATTGACCAACCCGAATCAAAATATCCCTTCCCCTTGTTCGCTTCTTCCAACTGTAAATAAAAGTCCATAGCTACGCCAGCAAAACTATTATTCTCCAAATCTAATTGCTGACCCTTATTCTCAGAACCTAATGCTTGCGATGCTTGCATCGACCCATTATAATAAATGCCATAAAGAAAACTCCTCAACTGTAAGCTCATATATTTATCCTGTATTTCCTTCGGTAAAGCCTGAATCCGAGACAACATCTCAGCCGGCATTTCCCAGGGTTGATAGTTAGGATGACGGATCGAAAAATCAGCGGAAATTTCGAGATTTTCAACAATATCTAACAAAGCTTCCTTTAACCGACCTCTAACCTCAGGGGCTAAATGATGGAATTGAGAATTAAGTAATGACATAATTTTTCAAGATACTCAACGATATTAAACTTGGCCAACAACAGAAGAATTTATCTGATTTAACTGCGTAGCAGTAGCCCCAAAAATCGTGGACATTGATGATTCAGGACGACATAACAAAGCCTTGGCTACCTGAAGCATAGCAATTCCGGTATTATTAAAGATTTTTTGATACTGAACCATTGCTAAAATTGCAATAATTAAAGAAAAACCGGCCAACTGGACTACTTGCTTTAAGAAATCAGGACGATATTCTAAGATTTCTGGGAAAGTTTCTAAATAAGCTAAAGTTAACCCACCGATAGATGGCTGCAGCAATTCTAGGGGAGTAGTGGCTAGTCGCAAAGATTCTTCAATACTGAGAGAATTACTAATCACCAAGCTACCCAACCAAATTTGTAGATAACTAGCGATCGCCATTCCCAAATCAAATGCTGGATCTCCCCAATCAGACCTTTCCCAATCAATCAACCGGATCCCATTTCCATTAATATCTTCCCAGTTTCGATTCAGAAGAATATTATTGAGCTTGATGTCATTGTGAGTCAGACAAACAGGAGAAATAGTTTCACTGGCTCGATGAACTGCTTCTCCTAAGCTATCATATCGTTGATAAAGTGCAAAAAATTTCAATCCATCCATCGGAGCCATACCAAAAATTTCAGGACCGATCCTTTCCAAACTCTCTAATAATAGCGGAGATACTTTCGGTTTTCCAGCAAACTCTTCTTTGACAAAAAATTCCCGATAAATACTCTGATTCCAGGTATCACGGTGAATTGTCGCCAAACAACCGCCGATTTGAGTAGCAACCTGAGCTGGAAAGAGATTCTCTTTAGAATAAAACTCTGCTAAATCCTGATAATTATCCAGATAAGTAGAAACTAAAATTGAGTTATCAGCATCGTGGAGCAGTAATTCTGGCAGAAAACTACGCCAATGGTCAATTTCAGGAAAGTTCTCTAGAAATTTGGGGATTCGCCATTCCCCAAAAAACTCACCCACCGTTTCCTTTTCTAAATTAATAAATTGTTCTTGTTTAACCAGTAACTTTCGCCCCTCTGGTAAAGTCACTAATAAGTTAAAATTTTTAGCCTGAATCTGCTCTACTCCCGGATTTTCTTGTGAGCGATCGCAGATTTTTTGGTCGATTAAATAGTCATAAACATTTTGAGAACTTAACACAAATTTCATAATTACAATTATTCTCAAATATCGCTGATCTGTTTTTATTGATTTTAATTATAATTGATGATAGCCTTATTGCCAAGCTATTCATCTGCATTAAAAAAACATAATTAACACAATTATGTCTAAACTTAAACTAATCGCGCCAGTCAACCTACCTGTTAGATTGGTTTAGGGCTAATTGCGATCGCTCTATAGACAAAGAAACCGGGTTTCTCCACAGGGACAAGGCGGCTTTTACTGCCTTTCATAAATTCGGTAAGTATGTGGTACAGTTTCGTTATGATTGGTTTTTAAAAGTACCTTTTGCCGATCGATTATTTATGGCGAGATTTTTGCATCGATCGATCCCAAAATCAGAAAGAATTGCTTTTTTAGAAGATTTTTTAGCGGCGGATTATGAGGCAGCCCTAGGCACAATTTATACATCTGTGAGTAAAAAAGCAGTGGAAATTATGCCGGGTAAATTTGCCGAGATTAAAATACCAACTCTTTTAGTATCAGGGGAAAAAGATATTATTATCCCCGCCAAAATGGGTAAAATGGCGGCGGATTTGAATAATAATATCCAGTATGTGGAGATGGCTAATACCGCTCACTTTCCCATGTTAGAAGATGCCCCTACTTATCTAAAAAAATTGCAAGATTTTTTAGAAATTAATTAGCGCTGGCTGAATAAATCTAAAAACCTTGTTGGATAAGACTTTTAGACTTTTTTTCCCTCAAAAAGTGCCAGCCGTTGCGGAGATCGGGGAGAAAATTCAGGTACTTTTTCCCTGAAAATTAGGTAACTGACTACCTCAAAATCGGTAAAACCCCACACCCCACACCCCACACCCTGCCCCCAGGAAAAGCTTTTTCAGCAAACCCTAATTAAGGCGGACATTGCTATCCTAAATGTTTTGGCTGGTGCGCCCATTTCTTCTGAAAAAAGTGATGCGTATCCCGCTTCAAATTCTGACCAGGGAATGAGGTTGGCCATAATTACCCAACGATTATCTTGGGATAATTTCCCCTCAAAGGGCAGCTCGAAGTTTTCTGGTGGGGTTGAGGGTAACTCACTTTTACGGTACATTAGCACTAATTAGAGAAGATGCAAGGGTGATGCAAGGGTTTTAAGAGATTCTAGCAGATTTAAGTGCATTTGGGAAGCTCTCAATCAACCTAAAAGCCCTTTCCTGTAAGGTTTTTACCATTATTCAGCCAACCCTATCTTAGGTCGCGAGGTGGGCTGCTGGCAACTCGATCGCTACTCAAATAACCAGTTTGACAAAGAAAGAGATAATAAATGTTATAACAGTAGTAGTCTACAGGCGTTCTTTTGTCTGTCTCCAGTAAACCTAAACGCTCCTTTTTGCCAAGATATTTCGACGGTCAGCCCGAAAGAGCGTTCCGGCAAGAACAGCCTAATTTATCCGAAAATTACCTATGGTTATCAACAAACGCGGACTTGTTCTCGGTGCTACAGCAGTGGTCCTGTCTACCGTCGCCGTCACGGGGGCGGGATTCCGACTCTCCCAAAGTCAAGCTTTTTTTCAGGAAAGTCCCAAGGAAACCGTTGATGAGGTTTGGCAGATCATCAACCGCACTTATTTAGATGGCACTTTTAATCAATCGGACTGGAACGCCATCCGCAATCAGTATTTAAATCGTTCCTACAAAAATCAAGAGGAAGCATACACCGCTATCCGCGAGATGTTGAAAACTCTCAATGATCCCTATACCCGTTTTATGGATCCCAAAGAGTTTAACAATATGAGAATCGATACATCGGGAGAATTGACCGGGGTAGGGATTCAATTGACCAAAGATGAGAAAACCAAGCAGTTAGTCGTGGTTTCACCCATTGAAGATACTCCCGCTTCTAAAGCTGGTGTGCTGCCCAAAGATGTGATTATCGCTATCGATGGTAAATCTACCGCAGACATGGAACTCGATCAAGCGGTGAGCATGATCCGAGGCAAAGTGGGGACAAGCGTTAAGATCACGATTCAACGGGGTGAGGAGAAGAAAGAATTGACTCTTACCCGGGCTAAAATTGAAATTCACCCGGTACGCGCCCACACAGAAAACACCCCGATCGGTAAAGTCGGTTATATCCGTCTCAATCAATTTAGCGCCCAAGCTAGTGGCGATATGAGTCAAGCGATTCGCGAATTGGAAGCTGAACAGGTGAAGGGTTATATTCTCGATCTGCGTTCCAACCCCGGCGGTTTACTCTACGCCAGCATCGAAATCGCTCGGATGTGGATACCCGATGGTTTAATTGTCTCTACGGTCGATCGCAAAGGGGTGACGGAACGTCAACGGGCCAACAATCAAGCTTTGACTAATAAACCTCTAGTTGTTCTCGTCGATGGTGGTTCCGCTAGTGCCAGTGAAATTCTCTCCGGAGCTTTACAGGATCATGATCGGGCGGTTATTGTCGGTACGAAAACCTTTGGTAAGGGATTAGTGCAATCGGTACGCAGTCTTAGTGACGGTTCCGGATTAGCGGTGACAATTGCCAAGTATCTCACCCCCGACGGACGCGACATCAATAAAGATGGTATTCATCCGGATGTGGAGTCGGAACTGAGCGAGGAAGAGCGCAAAAATCTTCAACAGGAACGGGATCGGGTGGGAACTTTCCAGGATCCTCAATTCAAGAAAGCTTTTGAAATCTTGGAAAAAGAAATCGCGGAAGGTAAGAAAACGCCCACCAATACCGCTAAACAATAGGTTGACATTTGCCCGCTCGAATTAAACCCACCCGACGGGCGAGCGCTTCTCCCCGCTCGGCAAAAGGACCCCAGTATTGACCATTAACTGGGGTTTTTCCGTTTTCTAGGGCTATAATCTGACAAATTCCCGTATTTTCCTGGACAATGTACCAGTTTTGTGCGCTATTATCCATAGATTTTTCTCCTTAATCCCTCTATTCCCTTGTTTATAGCGTCTCTCAATCCCGAAGTAAAAAATTTTTATCAACTTCTTGACAAAACCGGGGAGATAAATGCTAATATTAAAAAGGTCTGTCCAATGGGGATTAGCCAAGCGGTAAGGCAGCGGGTTTTGGTCCCGCCATTTCCTAGGTTCGAATCCTAGATCCCCAGTTTAAGATTTTTTATTCCCAGTCCGCCAATGATTGAGAATATCCTCGATCAAAGCTTCCTTTAGCCAAATACGACCGATAAGCGTCAGGGGAACCGCCAGAAATAGCCCTAAAAAGCCAAAAATCGAGGCAAAAAACAACTGGGCCAACAGGGTAAAAGCGGGTAAGAGCTTGAGCGACCGCACTGTTAAAATGGGCAACGGTGGATGATGGTCGAAATACTGAATTAACAGATAAATACTGCTGTAGAGTAGTAAAACCGCCCAGGATTGCCAGGGAGCTTCCAGAAGGGCGATAGAAAAGGGTAAAATCGTGCTTAGAACCGGCCCGAGGTTGGGGATAAAGGTGAGAAATCCTGCGAGAATAGATTGGGAAAAAGCGAGGGGAATGCCAATCAGGGATAGACCCAAACAACTGCCCAAGGTCATAATCAACATATGACAGAAAATCCCTTTTAGCCAAGCTTTTAAATCTCGATCGCAGTGTTCTAGGATCGATCGTACCCTAGAACGGTAGAAAGCGGGAAATAAACGCAGAAAGCAACGGTAGTAAGCGGCAGGATCGGCGAGAATCATCAAGCTCAGGGCAATAATTAGCAGTAAGCTGAGGATAATGCCAAAAGTACCGTAAAAAATGCTCAAACCCCGGCCAGCAATTTGGTTAATTAGGGGTTGTAATTGAGCCAGCAGCGTTTTAAAGTCTGGAAAGACAGTGGCCAGACTAGGATCGAGATAATCCTCAAGACGATGCACTTGTCCCCAGAGTCTTTCTATCGCTTGGGGTAATAAACTAAATAATTGGCGAAATTGTTGGACTAAAGCGGGTATAATTACTAAAAAAATACCGATAATACCAATAAAGAAGCCAAAAAGGGTGATAATTAGGGCGTAGGAACGCTTCAGGTGATGACGCTGCCACCAAGTCACAGCCAAATTTAAAATCTGAGCCAGAAGAATCGCCATCAATAATAATAAAAGAATCTGTCGAATCTGCCAGAGAATCAACAGACAAAAGACTAACAGGACTAAACCGAAGCTGCTGCCAAAAGTCATGATGAGTAAGGAGAAAAATTCCTAATCAGTTATTGTCCGTCTCCAGAGGGCAAAAACCGTGAGCAGAAAAGGAGTAAAAACCAGAATTAAAGTGTTAAGAGGACCAGGAGCGATCGATAATAAAGGGGCAAGATATTTAATTCCCAGGGAAATTAAAGCCGATATCAAGATTATTTTGATAATAAAGCCGCTCATAGATGAATGTTTAGGGGACACCAGCACTATCTTATCCCTGAAGAGGTTAAAAATTGCTCAAAATCTGGCAATCATCCCCCTTAATCCTCAAATCCCTAGAGGCTCCTTTGGTGGGCAACCAAACTCAGCCGGAAAAGGATACTATGGCCAACCAGAAAATATTAAATTTTTATAAAGTTTTTTCAATTTCCCTAACAAAATGTAAAAATAGATACAGAATAAGAAATAAGATCTTTTCGTTTGTTGACCCTAAATAGGGACGACAAGGGGGATTAAAGTCACTTTAAAGCATTGCAGGGAGTCAGTGATATTATGTTAGCCTATCGAGGAGTTAAGTACGAAAGGGATTCTCTCCCCTTGGAGATGAAGACTGGAGATATCGGGGGTAAATATCGAGGTCAAGACTGGAATCACCATTATCCTCGCCATATGCTCCAATTAGAGCCGAAACTGCATCGTCAGTATCGTGGGGTTGCCTACAGCACCCGTCCTCATCTTGCTGGACAAGTCATCCCAAGCACTTGTCCGTTGCCGGTTGTCAAACCCCCTATTGTCGTCCAAGAGGAAACCCTTTCTAGCGTCCATCTGAGCAATATTCGTCTTCGTCTGGAACGTCGTTTACAAATCGCTCAAGAGAATGGGGATGAAACCCTCGTTAATCTCTTGAAAAAAGAATCCCAAGACTTAGCCTTAAACTGCTAGATTAGCGGTTTTTTTACCACTTTCCCCCCGGCAAAACCGGGGGGAATATTTTTGGGCGCAAAAATCTTATCGATAGAAATTATCACCCTGGTTAGGAGTTTACAGGCTTTTAATTATATTAGGTCGAGGTCTATTTTAGTTCTGGTTCGGATTGGGGCGTTGTATCATTTCCACAACATTTTTGATACCTTGGATAAAAGTTTGAAAACTACGCGATTTATTTTCAGTTAGGGAAAGATGGGGGGCAATCTGTTTAGAGTGGGTTCCTGCATAATACTCTTTCACTAGCTTTTTTAATTCTTGTTTGGCCGAGTTAAGCAGGTCCGGTTCTCTGTATTTACTTTTATTTTGTTTTTGGCCGAGACTATTTAAATTATACGCCTTGGCCACCGCTGCTAAATCTCCCAGAAACCAAGATTCTAATTCATGGCAAATAATCCGAATTAAGACTTGAGCATCACTGGCATTTTGACAAATTTCTCCTAGGTCTTTTTTGAGTTTTTGACAGTCGTGGGAATCCTGATCATGGACAATAATAAATTTGGTATTGGGACTAGATTTATTGAAAGCTTTGAGTTTTATAGGAATAGATTTTGCTAGGTCTTGTTTACCTTGATGACTAATACATATATAGCTTATTTCTGGGGGAATAAGTTTAGGCAAAAGTTCTTCTAACACATTTTTTATAGATGACTCTTCTAACAAAAATACGATATCATAGTTCATTAGGGTTCTACTCCTTCAAACCAGCCTTGATTCCAAAGATAGCCGGGTAAATCGCCTTCCGCTACTAAGTTTTTGAGGATTTCGTTATCGGCAGCCCTATGGATTTGGGTGATACCTTGGGATTTAATTAGCCAGAAAATACTAGCTAGTGGAACCGCATTGATAAAATCGGGGGAGTGGCTAGAAACAAATACCTGACCCCCCTGATCGCTATAGTGGGCGAATTCTTCGGCTAGTTCTTTTAATAAAGTAGGATAAAGTTGGTTTTCTGGTTCTTCGACACAGAGTAGGGGATGAGGATTGGGATCGAATAGTAATATTAAATAAGCGAACATTTTCATAGTCCCGTCAGAAACATAGCGATCAATAAAAGGATCTTTAAAGGCCTGATCTTGAAAACGTAAAATCAAGCGACCGTCTTCGGTTTCTTTGGCTTCCACAGAGGAAATACCCGGAACTCGTTGTTTCATTTTTTCGAGAATTTGCTGAAAAATTTCGGGATATTGTTGATAAATATATTGAGCAACTGTAGCTATATTGTCGCCAGTGGGGGATAAGTGTTCAGCGTAAGATATTTCTTTACTTCCTCTAGCTTCGCTAATATGAAAGTCAGAAACGTGCCAATTTTCAATCAGAGAACGAAAGGCTGTAGCGGCTTTAAAACGTTGAAATTGTCCTAATCCTTTGATTGCTAGTATGTCGTTAGATTCTAGCTGTTGTTCTTCTCGATCGAGTTCTTTATCCGGTTTGCTAAAATCTTCTTCGTTGGTGATAGCATATCCTTGACCAAGTTGAAAATCTAAAAAATGAAAAGGTTTACCGTGTTCACCCCTTTTATAGCGAAGTATTTCGCGTTTGATAACGGGGCGATTATTGTTTTGTCCAATTATGATTTGATAAGTAACCAGACGTTCTGTATCTAAGATTTTCATGCGAAATTGCAGATCGATTTCAATATCTTCCTGTTCTTGACCTCTAGTGATAATTTCTCTATAACCGCCGCGAATTTGTAAAGCTTGGCGAATGTTGTTTTTGAGGGCATCTCGCAGAAAACCAAAAATATCAAATAGAGTAGATTTTCCCGTGCCGTTAGCTCCAATAATCACACAAAAAGGGGGAATATCTCTTATGTGTATGTTTTTAAACATACGATAGTTTTTTATTTTAATAGAAACAATTTTCATGATATAATCGAGCCGTTATAGTTTTTTTGATTATACGATTGATCAGGTGAAGATAATTGATCAATTCGCCAAAAAAGCCAGAGATTAGACTCTCTTGGACATTGGGGGGTAAATCAGCTAGAAACTAGAGAAGCAAGCTCAACAATCACAGAATCCCGTCTTAGCTTCACCAGACTCAACACAAGTTGCCCAAAATAGCGTAAATTGTCTATAAATTTGTTCAACGACTTAAATTAGTACAAATGTTTGACTGTATTATCATCGGTGCGGGACCAGCAGGAGCGACGGCGGGTTATCATCTAGCTAAAAAGGGACGATCGATTCTGATCCTCGATAAAGCGAAATTACCCCGTTATAAACCCTGTGGTGGTGGGGTATCCCCAGCAATTAAGCAGTGGTTTGATTTTGATTTTACCCCCGTGATTGAGAATACCGTCACGCAAGTACAGTTTACTTGGAAACAGGGGGATGCCGTCACCACTAAGTTAAATATGCTAGAACCGATGTGGATGGTACAAAGGGATCGTTTCGATGATTTTTTAGGTCAACAGGCGATCGCAGTCGGGGCAACTATCCAAGATAACAGCGAAGTTACCCAGATCAAATTTGTCCAAGATCACTGGCAAGTTACCACATCTCAAGGAACATTTTCAGGCAAATATCTGATTGCTGCCGATGGTGTTAGGGGCAATACCAGTCGCTGGTTGGGATTACCAGCAAAAAACGAAGCGATCGGGGCTACTCTCGAAATTACTAACGCAGAAGCGACTATTCCCCCCCAAAAAGCTTTTTTTGATTTTGGTTCCCTAAAAAATGGTTATATCTGGGCTTTTCCCAAGTCTAATGGTTACACAATTAGCGGTGGTTGTTTTAAGGGCAGCATCAAATCCGAGGAGCTGAAAAAACAACTGTTAAATTATGCCCGTCAAAAGGGCTGGAATTTACAGGATTATCGCTATAGTGAGTATGCTTTAGCCCTTTGGAACGGAAATCAACCGCTACACGCCCAAAATGCCTTAATTACAGGGGAAGCGGCGGGGATTCTCGATCCGCTCATCGGAGAGGGTATCCGTCCGGCAATTTTGACGGGAGTTAAGGCAGCCGAGGCGATCGATCGAGCTTTAGCCGGAGATAATCGGGCTTTAGCGGGCTATAGTCGGATAATTAGGGAAGAATGGGGGGAAGATATGGCTTTAGCGGCCAAATTAGCCGGTTTATTCTATCAATTTACCCAAATCGCCTACAATGTCGCCGTTAAACGGCCGATCGCCAGTCAAATGATGGGACGTATTCTCGTGGGAGATTTAAAATACCGGGATGTTACGGAACAAGCGATGCAACAATTGAAAAAGCTTTTACTGCCCGGATTCGGTTGGTGATAACACCTCGCGCACCAGGGTGGGGGTGACTCGATCGCTAATGGTCACTTGGCCGATTGCCGTTGGTAAAATAAATCTAACCTTGCCATCTTTAACCTTTTTATCGGCAGTAAGAGCATTAACCATCTCATCGGCATTTAAAGGCGGCATACGGGTTTTTAAGGCGGCTTTTTCGATTAAATCGGTTTGACGTTGATTTTCCCCGGCGGTCCACATTCCCAGTTTAACAGCGATCGCTCCTGCCGCCACCATCCCCATCGCCACCGCTTCCCCGTGGTTAACGCTAGTATATCCCGTTAGACTTTCAATGCCGTGGGCGATCGTGTGACCATAGTTTAAGATCGCCCGCAAACCCGCTTCTTTTTCGTCTGTGCATACCACATCTGCTTTAGCTTGGCAAGACTTTGTAATAATTGTTTGCAATAGCTCGCCATCGATCTGAGAAAAACTGGCTAAATTGTCCGAGTCTTCTAACTGTTGAAATAACTCAGAATCCCAAATTACACCGTATTTAATCACTTCTGCCATTCCAGCCCGAAATTCTCGCACGGGTAGGGTTTTAAGCACGTCAGGATCGATCAGAACTAATTTCGGTTGATAAAACGCCCCGATCAGATTTTTGCCCTGGGGATGATTAACACCAGTTTTACCCCCGATGGAAGCATCCACCATCGCTAACAGGGTGGTGGGAACCTGGACAAAATTAATGCCCCGTAACCATGTGGCTGCCGCAAATCCCGTCATATCCCCGATCACACCACCACCGAGGGCAACCATAGTCGAGGAACGTTCCAACCGGTGAGCGAGGGCAGTATCATAAACTTGGGCGATCGAATCGAGGGTTTTATAATTTTCGCCGGCGGGGATCAGATGTGTAAAAACGGTAAATCCCGCTTTTTCTAGAGAATTAACGGCTGTATGTCCGTAATAGTCAAAAATTTCGGGATTAGAAACCAATAAAACCTTTTTACCTAAGTTTAACCGGCTCATTTCTGCACCGAGATTGGCTAAACTGCCCTTCTCGATCAGAATATTATAGGAGCGATCGGGTAAATTAACGGGAATACAAATAGCCATAGGGTGTGGGGTGATGTTTCAGTGATCAGTGATCAGTAAACAGTAAACAGTAATCAGTAAACAGTGATCAGTAAACAGTAAAAAAGCAGCTCCGAGCTTGTCGCTTAATACTATTCACTGAAAACTTAAATCTGATGACTGATAACTGATAACTGATAACTGATAACGGCTCTTCTCGACTTTGTGTGATAATTTTTGCTTATGGAATCGTGAAATGCTTATCGGGTAACACTTTTAGGACTATTTTGTCGAAGAAACTATCAGTATAGACCTCGTTTCCACACAGAAACCAGAAGAGCCTGATAACTGATAACTGATAACTGATAACTGATAACTGATAACTGAGTCGGTTATTGACGCAGCTTAGTCAACTCTAAGAGCAGACGAGAGGATAAAAAACAGATCAAGCTCTCTCCCAGAAAGAGACTTAATTGCCCACTGTCAGCGAGCAAGTCTGTGGATAATTGTAGGGGAACTAGGCCGCGGACTAGGGCAAAAGCTGCTACTGTACCATCTTTGAGATGGGGATTATCGTCGTTACGGACGACATAACGATAGGTGACACCGAAGAGAAATCCGCTAATTATCGCCCCGGATATCTTGACAAAAGCGCCAATTAATGTGATCGATTCCCTTAAAAATAGTCGATCAACAGTTAAAAATAGCAGATAGGGAACCAGGAAAGCCAGCGCCGAGATACTCCCCACCTGTATGGATTCGATTCTTTCCTTGAGCGTAATTTGCACGATCGCCTCTCTAAAACGGAGTCACTGATGAAGTATTATCGAAAATTTGGGTTGAAAACCTCGCCCTTTAGGGCGACTTTATGTTAGCATTAAATTGAGTCGTTGACTTTGGGAACGCAGGAAACAAGCGACACTCCGTAATCCCTAAATCTCTAACCATCACTGGTACAAAAGCTTTCATCGTAAGTCCACATGGTAAGAGCGAAAAACAATTAAATACTGTGGGACACACAGAAATTTACGCTTGGGGAGTAGTCTTTAAGAGTGCTTACCTTGTAGGTGTAGTCGGACTAGACATGAAACTGTAAGACCAAAATTAGCTTTGCTAGTAGCGGCAAGATTCAGCCCAAGAATCTCCGCACTTTTAGGGCGGAGAGTGTCAACTCGCAAGTAATTCGTTTAACAAAGGCAATTATGGATATTTTGACACTTGGTTGGGTTAGCATTCTCGCCCTGTTCACTTGGTCGATCGCCATGGTGGTTTGGGGTCGTAACGGTTTCTAGGTAATCTATAGATACCATGGAAACATCCTTGATTCTGAACACTCTCTTTCTAGTCGCCTTAATTCTCCTCGTTATCGTCAGTGGTGGCATTCTCTACCTGACGACTACAGAATGGCGCGATCGCCGTCGACAAGATGGCGATAAAAAATTAGGAAAATAATCCCGAACAGGTGTACTTAATTACGCCTGTTTTTCCTTTACTATGATTAAAATACTGCACTTATCGGATATTCACATGGGGAGCGGTTTTTCCCATGGACGTTTAAATCCAAAAACGGGATTAAATACTCGTTTCGAGGATTTTATGGGCAGTTTAAGCCTCTGTATCGATCGGGCTATTGCCACCCCTGTGGATCTAGTGCTTTTTGGGGGAGATGCCTTTCCCGATGCCACTCCTCCTCCTTTTGTTCACGAAGCTTTTGCCAGTCAATTCCGTCGTCTTGCCGATGCTAATATCCCGACAGTGTTATTAGTGGGTAATCACGATCAACATTCTCATGGTAATGGCGGTGTCAGTCTCTCCATCTATCGTACCCTAGCGGTGCCGGGGTTTATTGTTGGCGATCGCTTGACCACCCATCGCATCACCACCCGCAACGGCGATATCCAAGTAATTACTTTACCCTGGTTAACCCGCGCCACTCTCTTAACCCGTCCCGAAACCGAGGGTTTATCCTTGAGTGGGGTAAATGAATTATTAATTAACCGTTTGGAACCGGTGTTAGAAGGAGAAATTCGCCAATTAGATACAAGTGTACCAACAGTTTTATTAGCCCATTTAATGGCTGATCGAGCTAGTCTAGGAGCAGAAAGACTTTTAGCGGTTGGTAAAGGTTTTACCGTGCCTTTATCGCTACTAAATCGTCCACAATTCGAGTATGTTGCCCTCGGTCATGTTCACAAACATCAAAATCTTAATCCTAGCAATGATCCGCCCATTGTCTATCCGGGGAGCATCGATCGAGTGGATTTTAGCGAGGAAAAAGAAGATAAGGGCTATGTTTTAATAGAAGTGGCTAAAGGAGAGGTTAAATGGGAATTTTGTCCTTTACCCGTGCGTCCTTTCCGTTCCATCGAAGTGGATGTTTCCGAGGCAGAAAACCCCCAAAAAGAATTGCTGAAAGCTCTCAAAAAACACGATATTCAGGAAGCAGTTATCCGCTTAGTTTATAAAATTCGCAGTGAGCAATTAGAACTAATTAACACCAATCAGCTTGACGAAGCGTTAAAAACTGCCCATAGTTATAGTATTCGGGCGGAATTAATTAGTCAATTAACCCGTCCCCGTTTACCGGAATTAGGGGTGGGTAATCAATTAGATCCGATGGAAGCGTTAAAAGCTTATATCGATAATAAGAAAGATTTGCGCGATATTGTTGATGATATGTTAGAGGCAGCCCAGCTTTTATTAAATCAACAGCCAGAAATTTGGCTAGAGGAAGAAACCTCGATTTAGTTATCAGTTATCAGTTATCAGTTTACTGAAACAGCTTCCCTATCCCTGTTTGAACTAACAATGAGTTTATGTCTTAATCCCGATTGTCTATATAACAATAATCCTACAGATAAATTCTGTCAAAAATGTCGTTTTGAATTATTACTAAAAGATCGTTATCGTGCTATAAAATTAATTGGTCAAGGAGGTTTCGGTAAAACTTTTCAAGCAATTGATGAGGATAAACCTTCTCAACCTTATTGTGTGATTAAACAATTTTTTCCTAACGTTCAAGATAGTAATGCTCTCAAGAAAGCTGCGGAATTATTTAGAGAAGAAGCGATTAGTTTAGATAATCTCGGTCAACACCCACAAATTCCCTCGCTCTATGCCTATTTTACCAGCAATGATGGGCGACAATATCTTGTTCAAGAATATATTGAAGGACAAAATCTAGAACAAGAATTACAAAGCGAAGGAGTTTTCAATGAAGAAAAGATCAAACATCTTTTATTAGAAATTTTGCCAATTCTTGATTTTATCCATGCCAAAAGAGTCATTCATCGAGATATTAAACCAGCTAATATAATTAGGAGACCCAGCGATAATAAAATAATTTTAGTGGATTTCGGTGCCTCTAAATTTATAACCATTGCTAATCTTTCTCTAACAGGAACAGTGATCGGTTCGGCGGGATATATCGCTCCAGAACAAGGCAATGGCAAAGCAATTAATAGCAGTGATTTATATAGTTTGGGAGTCACTTGTATCTATTTATTAACGGGAATATCTCCCTTTGAATTATTCGATGTGAGTGAACATGAATGGGTATGGAGACAGCACCTGATTAATAATCCTGTTAGTGTTGAATTAGGCGAAATTTTAGATAAATTAATTGAATTTGGCACCAAAAAACGTTATCAATCAGCCGGGGAAGTCCTGCAAGAGTTAGCGGTAAAATTAGCCGTAGTGATTCCGCCAAAACCCCGATCACAGGACACAATTCAAGAAACGGTTTTATCAGTTTTTCCAGTTGCCACTAGGGAGGAAATTAACCTCAAAAGTGCCAAGGCAATTGATTACATCAATCTGCGGGATTTATTAGCGCAAGAAAAATGGCAAGAGGCAGATCAAGAAACGGCTCATCTATTCTTAAAAGTTGCCGATAGAACTAAAGAAAAATATCTTAAGATAGAAGATATAGATAACTTTCCCTGTGAAGATTTAGCCATTATCAATCAACTCTGGTTACAATATAGTCAGGGAAAATTTGGTCTATCTGTTCAGAAAAGAATCTATGAAAGTTTGGGAGGAAGCGGCAATTATGATCAACAAAAATGGAACGATTTTGGGTCAAAAGTCGGTTGGCGAGTTAATAACAAGTGGTTATACTACGATCAAATTACTTTCTCTCTCAAAGCACCCCCTGGACATCTCCCCACCCTTGTGTGGGGTGTGGGGGGTGGGATAATTCTTTTTTGTCGTCTGGAAACCTGCACCATTGACGTAGTTTCTAGCAGGGGATAAATTGACTTAAAAACTTTTCTGGAGAATTAAACAGTTTCTCCCTTCGCCAGTGCGGATATATTGTAAAGTATCAGTAAGAGAACGCATCAAAAGTAATCCTCGATCGCTTTCCATTTCCAAAGGTGCGACGGGATCTTGTTGTGGAGAATCAAGTTTTGCTTGCAGATCAAAAGGTTGACCGTGATCCCATATTTTTATTTCTAGAGAATGGGACGAAAAAGTTAATTCTAGATCGATGGGTGTAGTTGGGGGTAAATTTTTGTGAGCGTAACGGACAGTATTAGTAAATCCTTCCGCTAAAGCCACCTTACACTGCCAAAGCACCGACTCAGGTAAAAAAGGGCAGCCGTGGGATTCAAACCATTGTAGGACTGGGATTAGAGCTGCCAATTCCGTCCGGACTTGTAGATGGAATTGAAGGGGGAAAGAAGGGGAAATTAAGACTTCAGAAGGCACCACTGTTTTTTTGAAAGAGAATCAAAATTGTTTTAAAAATCAGTCGTAGATCGTAGCTTAAACTCCAATTTTCTTGATAGCGCAAATCTAGTTGAATTACCTCTTCAAAATTATGCACCTGAGAGCGACCATTCACCTGCCATTCTCCCGTCATACCGGGTTTTACATCTAAACGTTGCCATTGGGGAACATCGTAGCGTTCCACTTCATCGGGGGTGGGAGGACGAGTGCCAACAAGACTCATTTCACCAATGATCACATTCCAAAACTGGGGGAATTCGTCTAAACTGGTGCGACGTAAAAATTTTCCTACCCGGGTAATCCGGGGATCATTTTTATTCTTAAAAAAAGCTCCCTGCGCTTGATTGGGGATTTTATCCCTGAGTGCTTCTGCATCCACACACATGGAACGAAACTTAAGAATCTTAAATTGCTTTCCCAACCAACCGCAGCGGGTTTGACTAAAAAAAATCGGACCCGGACTATCTAACTTAATAGCGATAGCAATGGGGACAAAAATAACCCCCGTGATCAATAAACCCACGATCCCACCAACAAGGTCAAGACCGCGCTTTAACCAACTACGAATCGAGGGATGGGTTTTCAGTAGATGGTTTTCAGTGGCAGTAAAGCCATTTTCTTGGGGTGCTAGGGGGGGGGTTTGAAAAGTGAATAATTGATCTAGTCCCGTAATCGATAAAACCCCCATCACTGGGGGATGGACGTTAACCAGCACTAACTCGATATTTTCTGCCCTGGCCGCTTTGAGATTATGCACCAAAGCACCCACACCACTACTATCCATAAATTGAGTGGCATTGAAATCGAGAATGACTTTTTCGGGAGTGGGTGTTTGGGTGATGAGATGGTGAAAGATATCCTTGAACTGTAATGCTTCCAGGACAGTCAAGCGATCGGGTATCCGCAAAATGGGATACTCCATCGGAATGATCAGAAAACGCGTTTCAGGGATTTGGGAAGTCATCGACACAAAAAGATGATTTGATAGATGAACAAGGCCTGATGACCCACTTAAATGTTTACTACACTTTTCCCCAAATACCAATAGGCAATGTCACAGATTACCTGTGATTATCGGCTAACGAATCTCACCTAAAGGCGGACGGCCTTGAGTTTGGGATTTCGCTTTCGCCGCACTCTTCCTTAGGGCATCTAAACGGGTCTCATAACGCTTACGCAGACGACGGTTAGGTGTTTGTTCGATTAGGGTTTTAAAGGCACTGCCTAGGCTCTTGTAGGCGTTGGGAAGAGAATAACCGAAACGAGTGGCCAAGGCGATCGCTTTTTCATCGGCTTCGATCGCTTCTTTGAGAATTTTATCGCCATTATTTTTGCGCCAGAGACGATAACCAGAAATCCCACACAATCCCATGGCCAAGAGCAATAATAAACCGTCCTGTACCCATAATTCCCCCACCGCACCACCTAAACCAATAGCGAGGGCGGCCATTTCCCAGCCTTCCCGGGGAATACTATCATTTTGAATCCTGGCCACTTCATGCCAAAAGAGCAAATTACGCTGATCGATGGCTAAATTTTCCCATTTTGCCAAATCTATCTGAATTTCTACCTCATCTCTGCCAATTTCTTCACAACGGATCAGGGGGGGGTTAATCTCTGTGGAACCTTCTACCGTTACCCAGCTTTGTAATTCTGGGGGTAGCAGGGTTTTTAGGCGCCGAAGTTCGCTCATTTCGGCTCGTGCAGAGGAGGCCGCATAAGATGTCATAGATTTTTTACCTATTCTCTACCAATGACGATGATTTCCATTTTCGATCATAGCGGTCTTTTTTCTGATCTTGGCAGCTTTTAGCCCTAGGAAGTATTTTCAGTGATCAGTGATCAGTCATCAGTGAGGGAAGTGGGAAGTGGGGAGAAACAATCCATAACTGGGTTTTTAAAGTTCGATTGGGAGTCAATCATACTAAGTAGGTGGGTGTTAAAAATTGTCAGATCCCCCCTTATTAAGGGGGGATTAAGGGGGGATAAAAGACAAAATTTATCTTCTATTTACTTATTAAATAGACCGTAACTTTTGCTGACTAATGCTCAAATATATCTTTATACTGCTGTAAATCTAAAGCGGTGAAGATGGGGATACAACTAAAGCATTTTTGGGCTAATTCCCATCTTTCTTCTCTTTGCAGCATCACAATTAATTTATCTCGCACTGAGAGTAAATAGCGCACATCGTTGGCGGCATAACTCAGTTGTTTTGGGGTAAGATTAACGGCATTTCCCCAATCAGAACTTTGAGCGGTTTTGTCTAATTCTATGCCTTCTAATTCCTGCACGAGACTTTTTAAACCGTGACTGCTAGTATAAGTCCGAGCCAGTTTACTGGCGATTTTGGTACAGAAAATCGGTTGAGTCGCAATGCCAAAAGTTTGGGACAATTGAGCCACATCAAAACGGGCGAAATGAAAGACTTTTTCTATCCGCTCATCCTCCATGACCTTTTTGAGATTAGGAGCCTCTGTTTGCCCCCTAAAAATGCGAATAGCGGTGACAAAACCACTGGGATCACAGAGTTGAATTAAACACAGTCGATCTCGTCCTGGGATTAATCCCATAGTTTCTGTATCTACAGCGATCGAATTAACCCCTAGATAACGGGATAATAGGTCATCGCTTAAATCTCGATCGCACACTTGAAAATTGTCTAAGTTCATATAGTTAGCAGATAGGAGATAGGAGATAGGAGGGAAATTTGTCATGCTTTTGCCTATCGCACGACTGCCTTTATTTCCCTGATAAGTAGTTGGACAAAAGTAAAGTTAACTGTGGGGTAAGGAGTCTCCGAGTCGGTCGTCAGTAAGAATTGCGGCAATTTACATTTCTTAAGATAGACCACAGAATTTATGTCCGACTACTTAACTGATAACTGATAACTGATTTTAAAAACTGATAATTAAATTTAAATATCATCATGACCATTTTGTCAACGCTTTTTAACAAAAAGTTGTGTAAAATAATATTCACCAGCATTATTTTTAGCGATACCGATACCGGTAAGATTATAATCACCAACCATATTTTTTTGATGACCGGGGCTATTAATCCAACCCTTGACGGCAACGCTAACGGTGTCAGGATATCCCTTCATAAAAGCCAAGTTTTCGCCCATTTTTTCTAAAGGAATCTTCCTTTGTACTGCCTTGACTCTTCCCTCAAAACCATCATGACTAAAAGGAGCCTGTTTATTGGCCATTTTTTGACTAAATAAGCGAGCTTCATGACTAATACGAGCATCGAGACGTAGGGGCGGTAAATTTTGAGAAATTCGGTAGCGATTAACTTGATAATTAGTGTTTTCTTCAAGGGTAATTAAAAAAGATTGATTCCCGATAGAATCGTAGCTAAGGGGATTAGTAGAAACGGGAGCGGATTGACGTTTTAAAAATATTTGAGTAAAGTACAATTTTCCTTGATTATCCGTCGCTACTCCAATCCCAGTACTATCAAAATCTCCCTTCATATTTTCCCGATGACCTTGACTTTTAATCCAACCATCCACAGCAATCATTACTGGGTCATCATAACCTTGATTAACTGCCAGATTTTCCCCCACCGCTTCATAGGGAACCGAAACGCCAATAGTTTGCACTCTTTTGTCAAAATCTTGATGACTAAAAGGAACTAAACCCGCGGCCATACGTTGGCTATGTAATCTTGCTTGTTGCGAAATTGCCCGATTTAACAGTAGGGGAGATAAATTGCGAGATTGACGATAGCGATTTACCTGTTGATAGATTTTATTCTCTAAAACAAGTAAAGTTGCCGCATCTAAAGGAGAGGGAGAAGGAGCGGGAGAGAAAGATGGTACAAGTTCCGTAAAAGAGCTATAGTTTAAGGCACTACAGGCCATTAAACTTGTCGATACAAGCATCAAAATTCCTAACTGATAACCCTTCTTAAAAGAACTTTTCATATTAAGCTAGTCTAGAACAGAGAATAGGTCAAAATGAATATAAAATTTAGATGCACAATAGCTGTCCCTCTGATAACTGTTAACTGATAACTGCTCACTGTTAACCATTCATCGATAAATATTTAGCCACCGATTGCACATCTTTATCACCCCGTCCAGAGAAATTAATAACAATGCGAGGACTACCACTTACTTGCGGGCAAAGAGTTTCTAAATAAGCTAAAGCGTGGGCAGTTTCTAGGGCCGGAATAATCCCTTCTAAACGGGAAACTCGTTGAAAAGCTTCTAGTGCTTCCTTGTCGGTAACACTGTAATATTCGGCGCGACCACTATCTTTTAAAAAGCTATGTTCTGGCCCGACTCCGGGATAATCTAAACCGGCACTAATGGAGTGGGCCTCGATAACTTGACCTTCGCTATCTTGTAATAAATAACTCATTGCTCCATGTAGAACCCCCGGTTGACCTTGGGTAAGGGTGGCGGCGTGTTTTCCAGAGGCGATACTTTCCCCGGCAGCCTCAACACCAATTAAACGCACGGCAGTTTCTTTAACAAACTCATGAAATAAACCCATAGCATTAGAACCACCCCCCACGCAAGCGAGGAGAATATCCGGTAAACCGCCCCATTTTTCCAGACTTTGCTGACGAGTTTCTTGACCAATAATCGCATGAAAATCGCGTACCATCATCGGATAGGGATGGGGACCGGCCACAGAACCAAGGATGTAGTGAGTGGTTTCCACATTTGTTACCCAGTCGCGAATCGCTTCCGAGGTGGCATCTTTCAGAGTTCCCGTCCCGGCGGCCACGGGTTGCACCGTTGCGCCAAGCAGTCTCATGCGGAAAACATTGAGTTCTTGGCGTTCCATGTCGTGAATTCCCATATAAATCACGCATTCTAGACCAAAACGAGCGCAAACCGTAGCGGTGGCCACGCCGTGCTGTCCTGCCCCGGTTTCGGCGATAATTCGCTTTTTACCCATGCGTTTGGCTAATAAAACCTGACCAAGGGCGTTATTAATCTTGTGGGCCCCGGTATGGTTTAAATCTTCCCGTTTTAGGTAAATTTGCGCCCCAGTACCGTCCGTTTTGGCATAATGGGCGGTGAGACGTTCGGCAAAATATAAGGGACTAGGTCTGCCGACGTAATCCTTGAGCAGTTGATTTAATTCTTCTTGAAAATCGGGGTCGTCCTTATACTGATTATAGGCCGTTTCTAGTTCACTTAAGGCTGGCATCAGGGTTTCTGGGACGTATTTGCCCCCGTAGCGTCCAAAACGCCCAAAAGCATCGGGATACTGGGTTACTGTGCTGGCTGAGGCGGTATAAATCGGCGTGATAGTCATGTAAACCTTCAATGAGAGACTTATGATCCATTATAAATCTAAGGGTTTAGTCTCTGGGTTAACCTGAGTTTCAGGGCAATCATCACCTAATACTAAATCCGTTGAGTATAGGCTATATATCAGGACGGGCAAAAGGCAAGAGGCAAGGGGCAAAAGGGGGAATAAATAATCAGTTTTTAATAACCGGATTTAGTATAACCCACTTAATCATTAAAGGGTGAGCATTGCCCACCCTTTGACTGATTTCACAGCCAAATACTCACATCAACTTTTAACACCTGTCCTAATAGTAATAACCACTTTAATTGAGTCATCGGCCAGGGACAGGCAGCACCTATTGAATTAGACCGCAAAGAATTAGGAACTAGACGATCATGAAAATAATAATAGTATAACTCCTGAGAGCGATCGAGGGATAATCCTAGCTTTAATTGTTGGCTAACTTCAATTAAACGGGTGATTAGGCGAGTATCCTCCTCCGCCGTTAAAGGATCGCCATCGTGTAATAATTTCCCAAGAGATTGCCAGAGCAGACTTTCTAAGATTTGACGCGCTTCGGGGATGTTTAATTGACAGTGTAAATGATTGGCTTCCTTAGCAATAGCAAATAATTGATCGAGATTATTCTCCGTCACTTGCCGATGCTCAAAATCTTTTTCTAGGGCATTAATCACCTGTAAACAACGGTGAGAAATGGCAATATCGGCCGCTACCTGTAACTCTTGAGGTACGGGCAGCTCATCCCGTTGGAAAGCCGCTAAAATGCCGTAATTATCCCGATAAACTTGGGTGTATAATTGATCGAGACGTTTTTTAGTTTCGGCTGTCACCTTCTGCATGATTCGGTGTCTTTCATCGGCAAAAAGATGGGGTAACGCAAAGAAGTTTTCTCCCAATCCGCGCCCCATTTCTACGATCATGGTCGAAACACTGGCCTGTTGTAAAGATTCAAAGAGATGATCCTTAAGATTGGTATAGATTAACCGACTGTTAAACGGTTGAATGCAGCAGTAAAAATCCCAACCTCCTAAATGTAGAACAGCAAAGACAAAATGTTCACTTTCTTGGGTAATTTCCGAGGTTAATTCCACCTGTCCCACCGCTAAAGTTAAAGACCCGATCGCTTGTTTTTGATAATCTAATTGACGGGCATTGTAACAATAAATCCGATGATGACTGGGATAATTGGTAAATAGAGAACTAATGGCGTAATGGGCCGCCACCCGTTCCAAATCCACCCGCGCAGAAGTGACCAATTGTCGATAGACATCAGCCCCATCTTGATATAACTTAACGTTACTGGGGGCGAAAGCTAGACGACTGAGGAAATTCATTTCTAATTGAATTCCGGCCACTTCTCCAGCTAATTCCAGGGCCCGGCCAGCATATCTCAAAATTTGCGTACCTTCAGGTCGAGAAATTTCCTCAAAAAACCAGCCACAACTGGTAAACATCAATAAAGCTTGTCTTTGCATTTCTAATAAACGCAAAGCATCGATTTTCTCGCTTTTACTCAGGTTACGACTTTGATGCACAGCCAGGAAATGTTCGATCGCGTCTGGGGATCGATCTAAAATAACTGCAATGTAGTCATCCCTTGTCTGCCAAGGATCGCGGAAAAATTCCTGTCCTTGAATCTCATAGACCTTAATTAACTCATCTCTGAGCCAATTTAGGGACTCCCGCAGGGGTTTACGCCATTTTTGCTGGTAATTTCCCCCTCCCCCGCAACCACAGTCATCCTGCCAACGATTTACGCCATGGACGCAACTCCACGCGGTCACGGGTTTTAATTCCACTTCCCAAGTGGGGGGGCAAATACTGAGATAATGGGCGAAATTGGTGACTGTCCAGCCGTTTTTAGGGAAAGATTCCGTAAAAGCATAGCTAAGACACTTCTCTGTCCCCTGTTTGTGGTGGCCGAAGGTTTCCCCATCGGTAGCGACGCTGATTAACTGGGAGGGACGATGATCCCCTTTAATTGCTTGTCCCAGACGACCGACGAGAAAATCACTGCTGGCTAGGACATCATTAAAGCCCATATCCCGAGAAATTGGACCATCGTAGAAGAAAATATCCAGATAACGACCATCGGGGATGTAACAGCGATAGGGACGGGTGGGATCGATTTGACCTCCGGCCACCGCGTGCCATTGGGGATGGGGATCATGGTCGCTAGGGAAAGGACGACAGCGCAGGGCCTGGGAAGGGGCTAAAATGGTGAATTTAATCCCCTCATCGATTAAAGCTGTCACTGTGGCTAAATCAATGGCTGTTTCTGCTAACCACATTCCCTCGGGATCCCGGCCGAAACGGTGCTGAAAATCGGCTTTTCCCCAGCGAATTTGGGTGTATTTGTCCTGTTTGTTGGCTAGGGGCAGAATGATATGATTATAGACCTGGGCGATGGCGTTACCATGACCGTTTAAGCGTTGACAACTTTTTTGATCCGCTGCCAGGATGCGTTGATAAACTTCGGGATCATGGGATTGCATCCATGACATGAGGGTAGCCCCGATGTTAAAGCTGAGATATTCGTAGTTATTAACTATTTTGAGCACTTCCCCCCGGTCATTGTAAATGCGCGCAAAAGCATTGGCACGATAACACTCGTGATGGATGCGTTCATTCCAATTGTGGAAGGGATGGGCGCTCGGTTGCCGTTCAATTCTGTCTAGATAGGGATTTTCTCGCGGTGGTTGGTAAAAATGTCCGTGAACCGTGATATAAACTCCGTGAGCGATTTTTAGGGGATCAACCCCCGTGTCGGTATAGGAATAAAAGGTTGTAGAAGGATTTTCAACAAGATAAGTCATAGAAATGCCTAGAAAATCGGTTTTTTTGAGGGAAAATAGCTGTAGAATGTAGCGACCTGATGTTTTAAAAAACTGAAAACCTTACCGTTTTTTACGGACTCGGTGTCACAATATCATGTTTTATTTTCCTAGCAAAGCTAAGGTTAACAATTCGCAACTTCTCTATACACAGCCCTAAGTAATACTAAATTTTGTTACAAAATCTAGCTTTTTCGGGTAAGCTGTTGGCTATCTAGGGCTGACTGACCATCCTTTGCAATCAGCGTTCTACCCTAAGAGAGATGCGATCGCTCCTGCTGCTGCCCAAAAAGCGATCGCCAGTGACGTTCCTATCCCAAGCAATGGCAGTTTTAAAGTTTAATCAAGAAGATGACAGCGATCGCATTGAGCCTAGTCATAATGAAATTTACAACTGATAATAATAATTTCTGTTTCTGTAATTTTATAAACTAAGCGATGTTCATCATTAATACGTCTTGACCAATAACCCTTGAGTTGATGTTTTAAGGGTTCGGGTTTGCCGATTCCAGAGAAGGGATGGCGCAATATATCATCAATTAAATCAACTATTTTTTTATAGAGTTTTTTGTTTTCTATCGCCCATTCATTGAATTGTTTAAAAGCTTTCGGATCAAATACTATATTTTTCACGCCATTCTTTTGTGGTGATTGTCACTAAGTTTTCTTGATTTTCTATTCTGTCAATAGCTTCCGATAATTGACGCTGATTGGCTTCTGTTGAAAGAAGATATTCGGTTGTATCGGGTTCAGAATCAGACACTAAAATAATGATATCCACATCCGTTCCTTCTTCTAGTTCCGCAGAATAAAGCTCTATTTTTCCTTCTCTACCAACAATTCCTTTCTGTTTAATCGCTCTAATCATGATTTTTTCTCTTAAGATGTCAAACAATTATGGCTATTATATCAAAATCAGCATGAGTTAGAACTAATGAAAAAAAAGCGATCGCCATTCCCCAAAAATTGATCCTTCCCAAAGCGATCGTCCTTGGCGTTCCCATCCCGAGCAATGGCAGTTTTAAAGTTTAATCAAGAAGATGACAGCGATCGCACTACAAGATCGGCAATCATAGTTCAATTCCATTGATCCAAATTTCATACTCGCTTATATCAACTTCATCATTCCAAACGATTCCGCTACCTGATGGATCAAGTTGAAAGTTTTTAAAGAAAGCATAGTTTTTAAGGGAAGAAAACATCGTTTTTTCTAGTAGATTTTCACAGTTATATTTTCTAGCTTGATGATTAGAAAAATGCACCAATAGAGTATAATTTTCAATGATTTCGGCTGATGTTATTTTGGGATAAAGCATTGTTTTATTTCAAAGGTGGTAATTTATTAAATTCTTGAGTGTTCCACATTTTCAATAATTCTGATTGATAGATTGTTGCCCATTCTACAACCATTTTTGTGGCTCTATTAGGTAAGTCTCCTTCAATGATTTCTAAGGTTTCCAGATTAAATAGGGCGTTATATTCTCCATAAATCGCATGAAAATGGGGAGGTGGATGATCGGCAAAAAAGATTTTAATGATAATTCCATAAAATCGAGTAATTTCTGGCATAAATCTATTTTTATAAGTCTTGCTTTATGACAAAAATATTATAACAAAGCTTGTTGGGTTTTGTTACCTCGACCTAAACGACAAGATCAGCAATCGCACTCCTTATCCCCAAAGAGCGATCGCCAGTGACGTTCCTATCCCAAGCAATGGCAGTTTTAAAGTTTAATCAAGAAGATTACGGCGATCGCACTACGTTCTTCGGCATCGCACTGACAGCTGCCATCAATGTGCATGGTGCGTTCCCCACAAGCGATCGCTTTGTAGCAGGACTTGCATTAGGGAACGCACCCTAGGACTGAGTTATACATTGTTTTTCTTTGTCAGTTAAATCAATATATTCAGTTTGTATTCGTTTATTCTTGATTAGTATTCTAAAATAAGGACATTTCCCATTTACTGATAAATCTTTATCATCATTCCCTTTCCTGAATTTAATTATTTCAAATTGGTCGGGATTGAATTTATGTAAAAATGTTATTGGTACACCCATAACCCCCTTGAAGTCTAGGGGAATGTCTTGAGTTTTATTGACATTAATTCCATCATAATTGTCATATTTTGGATATTCAGCTTCATTGCCAAAATATCTTTTTGTGAGAGCTATATCTTCGTGCCGCTTTGATGTGTCTAAGTTTGTTAACCATAAACAATTATTTGGAGAAACTATCCTATTTCCAGAATTGTCAATACGAGCCTCTGTTCCATAAAGTTCATATTGTTCGGGAATAATGAAACCAGAAATACCTCTACCAAGATTTATTCCTAACCACGCTTTGTTTTCTTTAATTAGTTTGAAAATTTCTTTATAGGTTATTGCATTAATATTGCCAATTATCAAAAACTTTTTGTCATATTTAACTAATTGAGCTACATATTCTCTGAATAATGAAAATGGCGGATTAGTAACAATAATATCAGACTTTTTTAATAGTTCAATACTTTCAGGACTACGAAAATCTCCATCCCCATTAAAGTAAATAATGTCAGTGGAAATAGGTTTATTTTTTTCTCTATCTGTACCTGTATATTCAAAGAAAAAACCCTTTTCATCTTCTTCTGTATTAAATAAATCTCTGACTTGTTCTCGATAACAAGATGTTATTATTTTTTTTAGACCTAACTTTTTGAAGTTTGCAGCAAAATACTTAAAAAAGTTACTAATTCTGGGGTCATCGCAATTGCAATAAACTACTTTATTTTCAAAATGACTTTTATAATGTTGCAACTCACTTTCTATATCTGAAAGTTGTGTATAAAACTCGTCACTTTTTAGTTTTTTAGCATTTTGCAATAATTTATTTGTCGCATTTCTTACCATGTTCAACCTTTTTTGATTTAATAAATGTTTTGTTTTTAGTTATTTACTTTTGGTTATCTGATTAAATATTTCACTGCCTAATACTTGAAGAGAGGTTTTAGAAATTTCAAGCATAATATCAAACATTTTTTTGATAAGTAGGGAGGCACAATTATTTGTAGGATGGGTTAGCGGTAACGTAACATGATCGGGGGTTGGGTTTCATGCTTCTAACTTCACAGTTTCCATCAATGTGCATGGTGCGTTCCCCAAAAGCGATCGCTTTGTAGCAGGACTTGCATTAGGGAACGCACCCTACCAGAGCGGCGATCGCACTAACCCGATCTACCATATAGGCAATCGCACTATCTCAGAAAAATAAAACTCCCACTCCAACTTCCATAACTACTGCTTCTGACACCGTTACGATTAGTACCCGCGTATGAATCCTCTCCTGGACGAATCCTAATGGTTACTACCCCTCCATCTCTCGCAGTAATCAGTCCAGCATGAACTGCTGCACTGCAAATTGAGGAATCATCGGTGTATGTATTGGTTCCCCAAACAGAGCCAACTCGTCCGCTTGAAGGACAACTGAAAGTAAAATCCTGATCTAACCTTCCGCGAAGTCCTGTAGCAGTATCACTCCATTCAAGAAACGGAATGACTGGTTCAGCAGATACAGGACTTCCCATCGAGTTCAAAAAGATGAAACTCCCACTCCAACTTCCATAACTACTGCTTCTAACACCGTTACGATTAGTACCCGCGTATGAATCCTCTCCTGGACGAATCCTAATGGTTACTACCCCTCCATCTCTCGCAGTAATCAGTCCAGCATGAACTGCTGCACTGCAAATTGAGGAATCATCGGTGTATGTATTGGTTCCCCAAACAGAGCCAACTCGTCCGCTTGATGAGCAGATAAAGGTAAAATCCTGATCTAACCTTCCACGGAGATTGGTCGCATTATCATTCCAAGTAATTTGCTGAGAACTAGCAAGTTGTGCTGAACCAGAATCGACTCTGTAACGAGGATCAAGAGGTATTTGGCTTCGCTCATTGATTAGCAACTGTCCAGCATCAGTGTATTCGCCTGACGCAATACTGACCAACACAACTCCACAAATTCTTGTCAAATACTTCTTCATGCAATTTTCTCCAATTTTGTAGAGCAATAAGCAGCACCGACGCTCCGCATCAACCAGGGATTAGGGCAGCATAACCACATATTATACAGAAACTTTCTGTCTAACACTCTCCAGAGTAACGATAGGTGGAAACTTTCGGCATATTCCCCCATTTTAGCGCAATCGCCCGAACTTTTCCCCATATCATACCCAAGAGCTTATTAGCCAGATTAAACAACGTCTTTTAAGTGGATTCCTAACAACAAGCTCAAATAAAATCGACTTTTCGGGAAGTGTAGCACTAATTCTTCAATCCACCCCACAATTACCTAATTTTCGGGGAAAAAGTGCCTAAATTTTGCCACCGGCTGGCACTTTTTGAGGGACAAAAAAGCCTAAAAGTCCTATCCCACAAGGTTTTTAAGTAGATAGGTATTAAAAACTTTCAGATCCCCCCGCCTATCGGCACCCCCCTTATCAAGGGGGGCAGGGGGGATCAAACCTAAAATCCATTTTTAATTTAATTATAACCAGCTACTTAGCTCTATGCAGCCAACCCGATTTATTGGTGTACTTGCAAATGAAGGACATAATGACCTAAAATCAGGTTATCTGACCATAATTCGTACTCTAGACGCAAATATTCGGGGAAATTATTCCCCTCTAATTTGAGACTACGGGTATAGTTGCGGAGGCGAAAAGCGTAACCCGGTTGAGGACTTTCGCCATTTAACCAGTAGCGACTGACACCAAAAACCCCTTGCTCCCAAAAATGACGATAGGCGAATCTTCCCTGGCCCTGCATGGTCATAATTACCCGATTGGCTGAAATTTCTAGCCAAATTAATTTATTTTGATTATTTTCGGGTTTAAGTGTCTCTATTTCTGGGAGAGCCACTGGTGGTTGATTGAGGAGAAGATGAAACCGGTGGCGATCCTTTTGGTAGAGGGTAGCGGAAGTGTCTAAAGTGGAGAGGATGGGTAGATCTGTCGAGAGCAGACAGAAGGAAACGGGACGGCGGTGATGGGCAAGCATAGACTAGACTTAATGGTGTCCTTATCTCCACAATAGTGGATTCTCCGCCCACCGCTACCGGCACAGGAAATTTTTTTGAGAAAAAATCTAGAAAACACTTGCATTATTGAGGGACTTATGATTATAATTATTAATTGTGAGTAGCCTTCCTCGGTAGCTCAGTGGTAGAGCGGTCGGCTGTTAACCGATTGGTCGTAGGTTCGAATCCCACCCGGGGAGTTAATCAAAAATAGCAGCGGCAATAGTTTTTTGTTGCTGCTTTTTGCTCTGACTAGAGAATTTCAGCGATCGCATTTTCCGGACCGACTAGAGAAATGTAAGGATTTTGAAAATATTTACTGGCTACCGATCGCGCTTGTTCGGCAGTAATCTGATTAATAGAATCCAGGAAAGTGCGATCGAATTCAATCCCCAAACCTAAGCTTTCATACCAACCGTATAATTGAGCGATTTCGGCGTTAGTTTGTTTACCGAGAGCATATTGACCCAATAACTTATTTTTAGCTGACTGTAACTCCTCCTCACTCAAAGTTACTTTATATAACCTTTCTGCTTCCTGACGCAATCCCGACAGGGCCATGGCTGTGTTTTGGGGTGCAGTTCCCATATAAATGACAAATTGGGAAGAATCGAGACGGGTGGGATAAAAAGCGGAAACATCGTAGGCTAATCCCCGTTTTTCTCGCAATTCCACGAATAAACGACTAGATAACCCATTCCCCAGATAGGTACTCAATAATTTTAAAACCGCATAATCATCCTCTTGTACAGAAGAGCCGGGGTATCCTAACATAACGATCGCCTGTTGACTAGCTTGGACGGTAGTTAAACAGGTGGGCTGAAAATCAAAAGCGGCGGGGGGTAAACTAGATAAAGGAAGATCGGGAATTGACCAACTGCCAAAAATTTCCGTCACTGCTTTTACTGCTTGCTCTAGGGTAATACGGCCAGAAAGACTAATTACCAAGTTATCGGGACGGAAAAAGCGACTATGATAGGCCTGCATATCCTCCCGTTGCAATTGAGAAACCGTTGCCTCCGTACCCAATAAAGACATACCATAGGGATGATCGGGGTACATAGCGGCGCGTAATTGATTAAAAGCTACATTAAAAGGCTGTTCCAATTGAGAGCGAATGCTTTGACGGGTGAGATTTTTCTCTAATTCAATTTCTGGGGGGGGAAAACTGGGAAAACGAATAATTTCCGCCGCTAGACGCAATATATCTAAAAAATCCTTGGTAACGGTCTTTAAACTAACCACAAAATAATCAGTCCCCGTGTCTGCACTTAAACCGGCCCCCGTGGACTCAACGCGATCAGCAATTTCTAGGGAAGATAACTTTTCTGTACCTTTGGTGAGCAGCACTGCTAAAAGACGAAATAAACCCGCTTTTTCGGTTTTTTCCCACCGAGTACCCGCATTTTTGAGAAAAATCCTCCCCGCAACCAACTCCACGGCCGTATTTTCCACCACTAAAAGAGTGATGCCATTTTCTAAGGTTAAGCGGTGAATGGGAGAAGCGGACATCGTTTATTCACAGGGTTGCATTATTGTAATAGCATATCGCTCCGGGGAGAGATACTGACGAGCCAGACGTTGTAGATCTGATGGTTGCAAACTTTGGATAACTTGGGGATAGATCGTGGCTAGGTCGGCAGCTCTCAGGGTTTGATAATATCCATAGAGTCCGGCTAATTGGCCCGGGGTTTCTGTGGAGAAAATATAATCGTTAGCTAATAACTGTTGAGTGCGGTGTAATTCTGCGGGGGTGACGGGATCATCGTGCAGATGTTGGAGATGTTCACAGATAATGCCTTCAATTGTCTCAGTTTCTGAGCTAGATAGCCAAGCACCGATGGTAAAGAGACTGGAATCTCGTTGCAGGGAAAAATTACTGTTAATATCGAGGACGATTTGCGCTTCTTCCCGCAGCTGTCGCACTAACCGCGAACAGCGTCCCCCGGCAAGAATTACCGAAATCAAGTCTAATCCAAAGGCATCTTCTAGACGATCGCATCCCGGTCCCATCCATCCCATCAAGAGACGAGAATGTTCTAGGTGGGGTAAATATACTTGGGAACGACGAATTTCGATCAGGGGGGGTTCGGCAGCCACTAGATGGGAGGGGGATTCCGAGGGGACGGGAAATTCCCGAAAAGATTGCCGGATAATTTCTAAAGCTGGTTGGGGTTCAATTCCCCCGATAATCGCCACACACATATTTTCTGGTTGATAATAGGTGCGATGGAAACAGCGCATTTGATTGGGGGTTAATTGCTCTAAACGGGGTTGATCGCCTAGAATAGAGCGTCCGTAGGGATGGTTTTGATAGATACTTCCGCAGAGGGTTTGGTAGGCAATCCAATCGGGATCATCATAACAGGCGCGTAATTCTTCTAAAACTACATCTTTTTCCCGATAGAATTCCTCATCGTCAATCTCAGCATGGAGGAGAATTTCGGCCAGATGGGGTAGGGTATGTTCAATTTGGTCAACACTGGTGGTGAGATAGAAGTGTGCATAGTCGTGACTGGTGGCAGCGTTGGTCATGCCGCCACAATTTTCGATTAAATAGTCAAAGAGTCCGGGGGGAAGTTTTTTCGTCCCCTTAAAGATCATGTGTTCGAGAAAATGGGCCATACCTAACCATGGGTCGGGTTCAGCGATCGCACCTGCTTTAACCCACACATCTACTACCACCACAGGAGTCACGGGTAAGTACTGATGAATTACGGTTAAGCCGTGATCTAATTGCCATACCTGAGCGGGAAAAGAACTCGTTTGACACTGCGCTATCGACTTGATCAATGTCCGTTAACCAGATTTTTTGTTAAATTCTATACCTAGGTTATCTTATTCTCTTGCCTGTGCAACCATTAAAAAACTTTTGTCATGATTTCTAGATAATTCCGCCAAATATCGGCCTTATCAGTGATCAGTGATCAGTGATCAGTTATCAGATGTGAGTTTTTAGTGAAGAGTAAGACAGCCTTTCTCGTAAAGGTGAGGCACAAGCTGATCTTTGCTAATCAAGTATTTCAGCTGCAAGAACGAACCTCATGTATCTGAGAAAAGCTGTAAGTGAGGAGTATTAAATAGCATTAACAGTGCTGTCTTTTCACTGATTACTGATTACTGATTACTGTTCACTGTTCACTGAAAATACTTCCTACTAACTAAATGACTGAGCAAGATACTGACTGGATAGGGTTGATGATCGGCAATTCTCGGCTACATTGGGGGTATTTTCGCGGTCAAACCCTGTTAGCTTGTCTCGATACTCCCCACCTGAGGGAACCCCCAAGTAATGAATTTTTGCAACAAATTTTCCCTAAACTCTTGACAAATAAATGTAACTGTGAATTGGTTGTCGCTTCTGTGGTTCCTAGCCAAAAAGAATTATGGGCAAATTATGACAATTTACGGATAATTACTTTAAAAGATATTCCTTTACTGGATTTATATCCGACATTCGGCATCGATCGAGCTTTAGCTGTCTTAGGTGCGGGAAAAAAACACGGATTTCCCTGTTTAGTCATCGATGCGGGAACAGCCTTAACTTTTACGGGAGTGGATGGGGATAAAAAGCTAGTGGGGGGGGCAATTTTACCCGGGTTAAAGGTGCAATTAGCCAGTTTAAGGGAACGGACGGCAGCCTTACCAGAGGTGTCCTTATCGGAAAGATTACCCCAGATGTGGGCAAAAGAAACAGCAGAAGGGATAAGAAGTGGGATAATTTATACAATTTTGGCGGGAATAGAAAAATTCAGTCGGGAATGGTTAAATTTATATCCAGAGAGCGGGATAATTTTAACGGGGGGAGATGGGGACTTAATTAGGGATTACTGGCAAGAAAAGGCCATTAAATCGCTCCTAGTAGATGAGACGATCATTTTTCAGGGAATTGCCGCAGTTAAGGGAATCTCCTCGGGTTTAATTGACAAAGGCGAACCTATCTAGTAAAGTCGGAGAAAGTTTTCTCAACTTGAGAAATTTCTGAACAACTAGGCAAAAAATTCAGGATATAGTTATGGCGATCGTTCTAGTAACCGGTTCTGCTGGTTTAATCGGTTCCGAATCAGTGAGGTTTTTTTGTGATCGGGGTTATACCGTCGTTGGAATTGATAATAATATGCGTCAGGTATTTTTTGGCGAAGACGCTTCAACGGAGTGGAATCGAGCCAAATTATCCCAAGATTACGGGGATAAATACATTCACCATGCTGTAGATATTCGCGATCATGAGGCTATTGCAGATATATTTAAAACCTATAGTCATGATATATCCTTAATTATCCACACGGCGGCGCAACCTTCCCACGATTGGGCAGCTAAGGATCCCTATATGGATTTTAGTGTCAATGCTAACGGAACTTTAGTATTATTAGAAAATACTCGTCAACACTGTCCCCAAGCAGTATTTATTTTCTGTTCCACTAATAAAGTTTACGGGGATAGACCGAATGAATTGCCTTTAGTAGAAAAAGAATTACGTTGGGAAATCTCGGAAAGTCATCCTTATTTTGCTCAAGGTATTGACGAGTTGATGAGTATTGATGCTTGTAAACATTCTTTGTTCGGTGCCTCAAAAGTGGCGGCGGATGTATTAGTACAGGAATACGGGCGTTATTTTGAGATGAAAACTGCCTCTTTTCGTGGCGGTTGTTTAACCGGTCCAAGTCATTCGGGAACCCAATTACACGGGTTTTTATCCTACTTAATGAAATGTACGATGATTGGCAAAGAATACAGTATTTATGGGTATAAGGGTAAGCAGGTACGCGATAATATTCATAGTTACGATCTGGTCAATGCTTTCTATCATTTTTATCAGACTCCGCGAGTGGCAGAAGTTTATAATATCGGTGGTAGTCGCTTTAGTAATTGTTCCATGTTAGAAGCCATTCAAGAATGTGAAGCGATTGCGGCTAAAAAGTTAAACTGGCAGTATGTGGAGACTAATCGCATTGGTGATCATATCTGGTGGATTTCTGATGTGAGTAAGTTTAAAAATCATTATCCTGATTGGCAGTTAACCTACACAGTAACAGATATTCTCAAAGAAATTTTTAGTCAAAACGTTAGCCGTTGGTTATAGTAGAGCATTAGATTACTATGTCAAAACTATCTGGGTCTGTGCGTATATGGGGTTAAAAAACTGGAGATGGTCAAATATGCTTGCTTCTAAATCATGGACTGAGAAAATATTGTTTTTAATTTTTGCAGTTTGCTTAATCCATAGTTTTTGGGGGATTAGCGGAGGCTGGAATAATCCTTTGATAGATGTCCACGCTTTTCGTCAAACTCAAACGGCCATCTCGGTTTTTTATTTACTCAAAGGTAGTCCTTGGTTAGCCTATGAAACCCCTGTTTTAGGAGTGCCTTGGTCAATTCCAATGGAGTTTCCGCTCTATCAAGGAATAGTTGCAATTTTAGTTAAGATTTTTCAGACTCCCATTGACCAAACTGGTAGATTTGTGAGTGCTTTTTTCTTTTATTTAAGTTTGATTCCTATATATGTAATCCTATCTTATTTACAAGTAGCAAGAGCTTTCCGTTGGCTGTTTTTGAGTTTATTTTTAGCCAGTCCTCTTTATCTGTTTTGGGCGCGAACATTCATGATTGAATCAACCGCCCTATTTTTCTCTTTAGCTTACCTGGCCTGTATTGCTGTTTATTTTCGCTATAAATCGCCAATTATTGCCTTATTAGCCTGTCTTTTTGGAATCGCTGCCAGTCTGACTAAAGTAACGACTATGGCTGGATTTTTAATTTTAGCTTGTGTCTGGATAGGTATTAATTGGGTTAAGAAAGACTCATCTCGTAACTTAGCGAGAGATTTATTGATACCGGTCGTTGTTTTTATAATCATACCCTTCCTTATAGCCAAAATTTGGGTTAACTTTACCGATGCCCAAAAGCTACTCAATCCCATGGCAGCAGATTTTATCACCTCGAAAGCTTTGAGAGATTGGAACTTTGGAACTATCGCTCAAAAATTATCTCGGTCACAGTGGAGAAATTATCTAACTAGGACTCTAAATGACGTTTTTGGCGGATTGATAATCAGCGTTATGGCTTTAGTAATATTACCAATTTTCACCTCAAAAAAGTTACTAAGTTATGGCTTAAGTTTACTATTTATATTGACAGTTGCCATTTTTACCAATTTGCATTTTGTTCATAACTATTATCCCTATGCTAATGCTATCTTTCTCCTCGGTGCTTCTGGATTTACCATCATGGGATTAATAGAAAAAAAACGGAAAATTTGGCAGTCTGTAGGCTGGTTTTTCCTCGCTTTGATTTTGTTATCACAACTGCAATTTTACCGAGCTTTCTGGTATCCGATAAAATTGCATGGTGACAGTTACTTAGAAATTGCCTCTCAAGTCCAAACTGTTACTTCTCCTGAAGGTGTTTTGTTAATCTACGGAGATTATTGGAGTTCATTGATACCTTACTATAGTCAACGTCGTGCCTTAATGATTCATAATCAAGCAAGTGAGGAAGAATCAAAAAATGCTCTCTATAAGTTATCAAGAGCTAATTATCAAGTTGAGGCGATAGTTTTTTGCCGCAAAACAAGAGAAAACCGAGAAGATAAAAAATATTTAAATAGCCTGTATAATCCTAATAACAAGCCCGTTTTTTCTAACAAACGTTGTGATACATACACAACAAGACACGGTAAATAAGAGATAATTATCTGTAATTTATATTGAGTTGAGTTCCTTATGTTAACTAAAATCTACAATAATAAAATTTTTCGATTTCTCATTGCTGGGGGAGTGGCATTTTTAATCAACTTATTCTTCATTTATTGGTTCATTGACGACTTAGGATTTAATACCCCATTTCTCAAGAATGTTGCTAATGTTATTTCGATAGAAATATCTTTAATTGCTAGTTTCTTTATCTATAGAATCTGGGTGTGGACTGGGGGAGATTGGACAATTAGAGATGTGATTTTGATACAACTTCCTCTCTATCATCTCTCGGCAGGTTTAGCAGTTTTACTGCGAGTTTTTTTGGTATTTCCATTCTTAAACTGGCTAGGAGTTAGCCCCGGAGTCAACACAATGATTGGGGTTTTACTGGGAGCTAGTATTAATTATGTTGCCAGTGATAGCCTAATTTTTAAACCTAAGAATAAGACTAATGAGACAGAAATGTACTATCCCGAAGGATTAGCACCAGCTTTCGAGATGGACGGTTACTCTCACCCACGTCAATCAAGGGATAACTATGCAGTAAAAACCTTATCAATAGTTATTCCTGCTTACAACGAAGAAGATTGCATCGAAAGCACAACTCACTTAATATCTGAACGTTTAGAACGGGATAAAATTAATTATGAAATCCTGGTGGTTAATGACAATAGCAAAGATAACACCGAAGCAGTTCTGAAAAAAATCAACCAAGAAAATCCCCGCATTCTCTACATCAATAATTATTATCCTAACGGGTTTGGTTTTGCGGTGCGCTGTGGATTAGAAAATTTTAGCGGTGATGCAGTGGCAGTAGTAATGGCAGATAATTCCGACTCTCCCGATAACATGGTGGACTATTATTATAAACTCCAAGAAGGCTACGATTGCGTTTTTGGTTCTCGTTTTATCAAAGGAGGAAAAGTTATTGATTATCCCATACACAAGTTATTCGTTAATCGTTTGGCCAATCTATTCATTCAAGTTTTATTTGGGCTAAAATTTAATGATACCACTAATGCCTTTAAAATCTATCGGAAGGAGGTTATCGAAGGAATATCACCTCTACTGTCTCACCATTTTAACTTAACAGTAGAGATGCCCTTAAAAGCAATCGTGCGAGGATATTCCTACACGACAATTCCCATCACTTGGCGCAATCGTACCACGGGGATTTCCAAGTTAAAACTCAAGGAAATGGGTAGTCGTTATTTATTTATAGTTCTCTCTATCTGGTTAGAAAAATACCTTTCTAGAGGCGACTATAAGCGCAAACCTGTCCAAAAAATCAGATAAAAGTAACCAATAAATTCAGAGGTTAAAACCATGTTAGACGAGCAAGTAACCCGACAAATGGAATACTTAAAGAAACTTTACGAAAGTCGCTTTAATCCTCAAGAAAGAAAAGCAAAATTAGCTCTTTGGAAAGTTTTGGTTAATAATTTTTTACAAAATTATGTTACTGTCAATGATACAGTTTTAGATATTGGTGGAGGTTACTGTGAATTTATTAATCAAATTCGTTCTAAAAATAAATACTTAATCGATCTTAATTCTGATGCAAAAGTTTTTGCTAATCCTGATGTAACGGTATTGAATCTCAATATTCTCAGTATTAATGAGCAGCAAAAACTTGATATAAGATTTGATAAAATTTTTATCTCCAACTTTTTCGAGCATTTAAATAGTGCGGAAGAATTAATCGAAGTTTTGGGATTTTGTTATGACATTTTAACACCGGGCGGATCACTTCTAGTGATTCAACCTAATTTTAAGTATTCTTATAAAGAATACTATGATTTTATTGATCATAAACTACCAATAACTCACCTTTCTTTAAAGGAGTTATTGGAAACAATTGGTTTTAGAATCGATACTTTAATTCCTCGTTTTCTACCATTTTCTACGAAAGGAAGACCCGCTTCACCTACCTTACTCAAAATTTATTTAAAATTCCCTATTTTCTGGAATTTCTTGGGTGGGCAGCTATTTGTCAAAGCCACCAAACCTAGATAATTACTGACAATACAGTGATTCAAAGTAACCGACAAATACTAATCAAGATTGTACAATTATGACTAGACAAGTGTTAATTACTGGTGGTGCGGGTTTTGTAGGTAGTTCTTTAGGTTTAGGATTAGCCCAACGTTATCCCGATTGGAAAATTATCGCCTTAGATAACTTAAAACGTCGCGGTTCCGAGTTAAATATTCCCCGTCTCAAACAAGCAGGAATTGAATTTGTTCATGGAGATGTCAGAAATGCGGAAGACTTAGAAGCATCCGCTTTGCCAGTGGATTTAATCCTAGAATGTTCGGCAGAACCTTCGGTTTTAGCTGGTTATAATTCCCCCGGCTACGTTTTGCAAACTAACTTAATTGGAACGATTAACTGTTTAGAATTAGCTAGACAAACCCAAGCAGATTTTATTTTTCTCTCCACCAGCAGAGTTTATCCCATTGCCTATCTTAATCAATTAAACTATACAGAAACAGATACTCGTTTTCAGTTATCTGAACAGCAAAATTTACCCGGGGTTTCTGCTTTTGGTATTAGTGAACAATTTCCCCTAGATTTGCCCCGTTCTCTCTACGGTTCCACTAAGTTAGCATCGGAATTGATTATTAATGAATATGGGGATGCCTACGGATTAAGAACTTTAATTAATCGCTGTGGAGTTTTAACTGGTCCTTGGCAAATGGGAAAAGTTGATCAGGGAGTTTTTGCCCTTTGGGTGGCTAATCATTACTTTCAGAAGTCCTTAAAATACATCGGTTATGGGGGTACGGGGAAACAGGTTAGAGATTTTCTTCATGTAGCTGATTTACTTGATTTAATCGATATTCAGATTGCTAATTTAGAACAATTCAAAGGGCAGACTTTTAATGTGGGGGGTGGGCAAGATTTTTCTTTGTCTCTTTACGAAACCACCAAACTATGTCAAGAAATCACGGGCAATAGTATAATGATTGAGGCAATTCCCGAAAATCGCACCGGAGATATGCCAATTTTTATCACTGATTCTCGCAAAATCAGTTCTATAACTGGATGGCAACCCCAGCGAGACGGTAGAAAATTAATCCAAGATATTTTTGATTGGATTTATAATCACGAGAAGGAATTAAAAGGAATTTTTTAACTCAAAAATTATGCAGAAAAAATCTCTCGATTCACCTGTATTAGTCAAAGGAATACTAATTATCATTACTGCCTACTTTTTTCTGGCAAATTTGCCTATTATTGATTGGCTAGAAATTGGTTTAGATCCTTCTTGGGCTTTTGCTATTAGTGATGCTGCCCATAAACAGTTAATTTTTGGTCAAGATATTATCTTCACCTATGGACCCCTAGGCTATCTGATTCATGGCACATCTTTAAATTACAACTTTTCCCAAATTATCTATTTTCGCTGGTTGATACACCTTTGTCTATTAGCGGTGGTTATTCTCAGATTATTATTTATTAAAAGCTATAGCAATCAAATAGTTTTTGTGCTGTCAATTATTTTTGCTACTCTAGTAGGAAATCCCTACAACAGTGTCGGCTTTACTGTTGATTATCAGATAATATTTATCCTCCTGATACTCATGTCTTTTGATAACTTTTTTCAAAAGTATATCAATTATTTAGCTATGGCTATTGGCATAATCACTGGGTTCTCTATACTCACGAAACTAACTCTAGGAATTTATCTAGCAGGCAGCCTGTTTATCTACATAATCGTTAATATTGTTCGGGGATATTTTCAGAAGTCACCATCGATAGTTATAAAAAATGTTCTCGCTGGTATTAACTTAACTTTAACCATTCCTTCCATTGCCTTTATTTTTCTCTATCCAGCTGCCTCTAACCGAGCCTTTATTCACATTATAGTTAATTTTTGCATTGCCGGAGGAGTGGCTTTAACTCTCTGGTTTATCGTCAGATCTGCCCGCCCATCGGCACCCCCCTTATTAAGAGAGGCAAGGGGTATCAAAGGCAGAATCTATCTTCTATTTAATCATAACCACTTACTTAACTTCTTACCTCTGTTAGTATTTTATGGGCTTTATGGGTTACTTCTTATCCAAACAATTAATCTAGATAATTTTCCCTCTCTCATGGAATATTTGAGCAATTCTTGGCAAATTTCTTCTGGTTATTCCAGTGCGATGAGTATTGTAGGAAATTACCCGCGTTTACTAATTGCTTTGCTCTGCTTTGCCTTAAGTTTGCTTTTAATGTCTCTGGCAATTATAGACCAAAAAATTAGTCTGGCTATTGCCTATATTTTTCCCATATTTTTATCATTTAAGCATGGATTTGTTCGGCAAGATGCTCACGTTGTTGTTTTTACACTTGTGGTTATTCTCTTAGCTTCTCTCTATACAACAATTATTAAAAAATCTCGGTTTAAGAAAATTGCTTATTGTGCTTGGGGAATAATTTTTTTGGGATGTATTATTATCACCTCTAGTCCTAATTGGACTATATTGGAAAATGCTCGCCAGTGGAGTAATTTCAGTCCCGATAGGGTGGCTAATAATATTGGGGTTGTCATTTCCTCTATCCTTAATCCCAGAGAATTAGAAATGCGAGGTGAAAGGAGTACAACTCAAAATTTACAAGTCATTGCTACCGCTACCAAAATACCCGATTCTGTGCTGGAAAAAGTGCAAGGCAAAACTATTGATATAATTCCCTGGGAATTTTCACTTATTCCGGGCAATCAGCTTAATTGGAAACCGCGGCCGATTATTCAATCTTATGGTGCTTATACAGAAAAACTGGATGAACTAAATTATCAAAGCTTATCTCAATCTCCCAGAGATTATCTGATTTATCACTTTCAAGCTATTGATGGCAGACATCCTTTTTTTGATGAACCTAAAGCCTTTTCCTATGTGGTTTGTAATTATCAACTTGACTCGGTAAATTCGCCCTTCCAAGTCCCCGCAATCAAAACCAACTTTTATCTTCTAGAAAAACAAAAAGTCAGTCGTTGCATTCCAACCCCTCTAGGAGAGACTACTAATGTTACTTGGGATCAAGTCTATGAATTACCTACTCGTAATAGTGGGATTACTCGTGTTCAAGTTAAATTTGAATATTCTTGGTTCGGTAAAATAATCAAAAAAATATTTAGAATCCCTCCCGTGATAATTAACGTTAATTATCTCGATGGAACTCAAGCCAATTTTCGCTTTGTTCAAGATAATTCAGCTAATGGAGTTATCCTTAGTCATTTACCGAGAAATGATCAGGAATTAATGGCATTTTTTCAAGGAAAATTACCACCACAAGTCAAATCTTTTAGCTTTTCTGTCAGTAATCCTCTGCTATTCTCCCCAGAAATAAAAGTAACGCCTTTTTGGGAAGTTGAGACTGGTTCGTAATCTTTCTTGAACCTTGAAAAGCGGTTAATATCTCTGGAAAATGGAGAATAGGGAACTCGAATCCCTGACCTCTGCGGTGCGATCGCAGCGCTCTACCAACTGAGCTAATTCCCCAGATATAGACCATAATAGCATTTTTGAGCAGAAAATCCTAGGAACTGGCAAGGGCTCGAGGGGTAAAAAATCGAGCGGCTTGCCTCTGGAAAACTTTAAAATGAAAAAAGTAATCTTGAGGATGATAACCAATGGCGATACTACGCTTAGAGAATGGGACAACCTATACCCAGTTAGCCGATATTAGTCTGGAATTGGCCAAATTAAATGTTACTTTAAACTATTGGCCGATCGAAAACGAGGCCACCCGTCAGCTACTTAAGCAAGCTTCTCTGACTGACGAAGAAAAAGAAATAGTTTTAACCAGCTTAGACGGTTATTTTGAGCAACTAAAGCAAGAAGCGGGTTATCAAGCTAGAGATTTAATCGTTTTACACCCTGAAATTCCCAATCTCGACACTTTACTGGCCAAATTCGAGCGCTGTCACACCCACGCTGACGATGAGGTGCGTTATATCATTGATGGGGAGGGGGTTTTTGGCTTCGTCTTTCCCGATGGTTCTCAGGGGGAATTAACTATTCAACCTCAAGAATACATCAATGTTCCCGCCCATAGCGAACACTGGTTTCACCTCACTGCCAGTAAACGAGTTAAAGCAGTGCGTTACTTCACCACTACCGCCGGATGGGTTCCCGAATACACGGAAACCGTTATTCGTTTTCCTAGTTTAACAGCCGTGTAGCTCTTGGTTTTAGGCGATCGCTCTCCCAGTAAGACAGATAAGTTTTGCGGGGATGGCAACGCTGGCAGCCACAATCTGTTAAGCGGCAAATTTGTCCTGTTGAAAATCTCCCGTCTAGTGCCTAGCTTGACGGGAGATTTTCTCAATTCGGGGGATTGGCGTGATAGATTTAGTCTAAGCCGAATTGATTGCCCCGTTTGTACTGTAAATAGGCGGCAACGAACAAACCCGCTAGGGTAATGGGAATTAAGCCTAGGACAATCCCTAGCACTAAAGGTTCAATCACGTCTGTACTCCTTGGATTAGCAATTTTTCACCCGTATTTTATCCTAGCAGGGGTTGCCCGCGAAAGATAGGGCGATCGTACATACTTCTTAAGTGGGGTGTGGGGTGTATTTTCAGTGAACAGTGAACAGTAATCAGTAATCAGTGAACTGAAAACTCAGATCTGATAACTGATTCAAGACTGTCTCCTGTCTCGGAGTCTCCCGACTCCCCAAAAGGAAAACTTCACTATTAAGATAACTGCTCTACTCTAGGAGCGATCGAGAAAAAATTTTCTCAATTTGCCTTTACCCCAATAGCGATCGATTTCTTGCCAGAGATTGTGGAGACAAAAAACCACTGCCAGACAGAGAGTAACCGCAAGGATTTGAGAGAAACTTTCCCTTTGCCAAAATTTGGCCATTGCCTCCGAAATCACCCGCGTTACCCGATAAGCTTCCAGAAAACCCTCGATCGAGCCGAGAATCAGTGCTGCTAGGGTATAAACAAAGGTTCGATACAGAACACTAACGTAACGGGGACGATTTTCTAACCATTCTAGCTTCATGGCTGCGTCGAGAATGGCCACGGTTTTTGCGGCAATGATCGCTCCTACGATCGCTTTACCCAACACGTAGGTGGTAATCGAATACTCTTCCAGAAATAATTTCATGATCAGAAGAATATAACCGAAAGCCAAGAAAAAAAAGAGGGCAAGAGAACCGATTTTTTTTAATTCCTTTTTAAGTGCTTCCATTTATTTTTATTGATTTTTTTTGATATTTTCTGCCAAGATAGCGGCCGCGTACCATAACTATAAGCTATAGTTAATTATTTGTTGCAGCTATTCTCCCATCTCCGGCAGAAAGTTTGAGCGCTGATAACTGAACTGATGCTTGAAACTAATTACGGCTTGATTGTCGATAAAATGAGGATTACCGAGGGGATCGATGGCACTGAAAGCGTAGAAATAACGGCGTGCTAGGGGCGGAAAATCGCTAAAATCGAAGATTGTGTCACCTTGGGCCACATCTGCCCAAAAATTGCGTAATTTCGGGGCTAATTCCTCCGCTAGACTCACGGGAAGATTGAGGGGATGACAGGTTAATAAACGCATCATAAAAGGATAAGAGCGATCGCCTAACCATTGCCGAGAAATAGCGGGTAAATTCTCCCATCCGGGTATATTTTGCAGATGAAAAGATTCTATGGCTAATTCAACCGTGTTTTCGCAATATTCTAGCACCCGGTAGGGATGGGGATAACTGACGAGGGAACCGGTGGTAATTTCATAGATACCTCTAGTAAAAGCCAGATCCTGCACGTGGAGATGGCCAGTAATCAACAATTTTACGCCGTTTTCCTCTAGTATATCGAGCAGTTCTCCCGCATTAGCCAACATATAGCGTTTACCTAATTCATGATTGCTTTGTCCGGGTAAATGCTCGATAACATTATGATGGATCATCACCATCACTAGATCGTTTTTTAGCGCTGGTAAAATCTGTTTTAACCAATGCAATTGTTCTGCATCTAAACTGCCAATTTGTTTACCTTGCTCATCAAATTGATTAGAATTAAGACCGATTAATTGCACTCCGGGTAAAATTTCTTTTTGGTAGTATATTTGTTCTGGATCGCTGTAACCAAATTGTTGATAATAAAAGGGAAAATCTCCTAAACCGATCTGGTTTTCTGTTGCGGTTAAACTCAAAACATCATGATTACCCGGCACCACATAGACGGGAAAGGGTAAAGTGGCTAAACAATCGGCTAACCAACGATGATTTTCTGGTTCACCATCTTGGGTTAAATCGCCAGCAATCAGCAGAAAATCGAGGTTAAGGGTGATCAGATGGTCTAAAACAATTTTTAAAGCGGGAATACTCACTTCCACCAGATGAAAGCGATTAGAATGGTTCAAAATGGTTGTGGGTAAAGCGATATGAGGATCGCTGAGAATGGCGAAACGGAAATTCATCGCACGCAATTGGGCTAAATATCGGTAAACTAGATCGATCGAGGAGAAATGAGGAGAAAATATCTTTGGCTAAAGTTCGCGTTCGTCAGCACGTCAATCCCTTAAGTCATAAATATCGCCATCCGATCGCTCCCCCCGATTGGAATCAAGTTTATCAGGATATGACGCAACCTCTCCATCTTGATATTGGTTGTGCGCGGGGTAAATTTTTGTTACAAATGGCCCAAGTATATCCAGAAATTAATTTTTTGGGGATTGAAATTCGTCAACCTTTGGTAATTGAAGCGAATCAGGAACGGGAAAGGTTAGGATTAAAAAATCTCGCTTTTGTTTTTGGCAATATGAATGTTACCCCAGAAATTTTACTGCAATCTTTGCCCGTAGATAAGTTATTTCGGGTGTCGATTCAATTTCCCGATCCTTGGTTTAAACAGCGTCACAGTAAGCGTCGGGTTGTGCAGCCGGAATTAGTCATAGCTTTGGCTAAATATATGGTATCTGGAGGCTGGGTTTTTTTACAGTCGGATGTGGAATCGATCGCCCTGGAAATGACGGAGAGATTTCAAGCACATCCCCATTTTGTTCGGCAACATCAAACCCCCTGGTTAGCGGAAAATATTTTCCCCATAGCGACGGAGAGAGAAAAGTCCACTTATAATAAAGGTCAACCGGTTTATCGATCACTTTTTCGAGTTCGGTAGCTTCAGCTAAAATATCTTGGCACTGTCTGAAATCATGGTTATAAATCTCGACTCACCCCTAATACTTGAGGAGAATAATCGCCCTCCTGTATCTCAATTGTTAGAATTTCTCTTAGCAACAGAAAAAAACAATAAAAAAACTAAAGAAAATCTTACTTTTGAGGCTTTAGTCGGTACTTGGCGATTATACTTGATCACGGGAACTCAAAAAGCGAAAAAGAGAGCGGGGATTGTTTTGGGTAAGGGTCGCTATCTACCATCCTGGTTAAAAATTACCATCTCTTACCAAAGAAATGAGAGTTTAGAACCGGGAGAATTTATCTCTGGAAGCGTCAGCAATCAGATAGTTTTAGGGGCAGTAAAACTATCCGTAAGCGGTCCGGTTAAGTTTTTTCCTAAAACCCGTCTTCTCGCCTTTGATTTTACCCGGCTCAACTTAACCCTATTTAATCGCTCTCTCTATTCAGGTTTTATTAGAAATGGCCAGGTAAGCGAAGCTAATTTTTATCAGGAAAGCATCAAAAAACAGGCATTTTTTGCCTATTTTATGATCACAGAAACAATGATAGCAGCCCGGGGACGAGGGGGAGGATTAGCCCTTTGGGTAAAAGAGGTAAGTGAGACAAAACTAGCTGAAAAATAAGTTATTAGAGGAGAAATAGATGGGATATTCTATCGAGGTAGATGGGACAAATTTTGACAGTGAAGTGATCGAGAAGTCCTATATAAATACAGTGATTTTAGACTTTTATGCCCTGTGGTGTGGACCCTGTAAATTGGTAAAACCGATGCTGGAAAAACTGGCAAGTGAATATAATTTTATCCTGGCAAAAATAGATATAGATAAAAGTCCCGAATTGGCCGAACAATACGATGTAGAAGGAGTTCCAGATGTGCGAATTGTCAGCAAGGGAGAAGTGTTACCCTGTTTTGTCGGTGCTTTGCCAGAAGAACAAATTAGAGACTTATTTTCCCGTCTCGATTTACAATCGGAATTAGAAACAGGATTAGCAGAAATCAAAGAAGCGATCGCCCTCGATAATTTGCCCGCAGCTAAACAATTATTTGATCGTCTTTTCCCTAAATATCCCAACGAACCGCGATTAATTATTATGGCGGTAAAATTTCTCATGCGTCTGGAAAAATGGTCAGATGCCTATCGATTAATCAGTGCTATTAAAGAGGAAAATCCTGTTATCAAAGGTTGGAAAACTCTCCTAGAATTTCAACAGTTAAAACCAGAAAATAATCCCCTCGATCCGATATTTTTTACTGGGATTAATTTCGCTTTAAAAGAAGATTATGCCGCCGCTTTAGATAAACTGATCAGTCTGGTGGAAGAAAGTAGAAAATATCGTCAGGATGGGGCAAGAAAAGCCATGTTAGCCATATTTCAGATTTTGGGAGTTAGTCATCCCCTCACCCAAGAATACCAAGCAAAGTTAACATTTCTGCTCTACTAAGTAGGGTTTGCGGCAAAAAGTTTGTTGGTGGGGTTAAGAGTCGGTCAAAACTAAAGCAATTCCCCGGTAATTTCAACAAATCTATTCCTCGAATTTCTGTTGACAACTGCCAGGGAATTGCTAGAGACAAGACAGTTTATTTGTGGCGAATCATTTCATAGAGGGCAACGTATTCTTCCCCAGGGCGATTCCAAGAGTAATCGCATTCCATGCCTTGAATCGCTAATTTTTGGAATTCTTCCGGTTGAGTGTACCACAATTCTAATGCCCGGGACATGGCTGATTCTAGGGCATTATTATCGGGATCAAAAAAGACAAAACCATTGCGTTCTTCCGGTTTGTGATAGGTATCATAATCACGATCAAAAACCGTATTAACTAAACCACCAACTCCCCGGACAATGGGAACGGTTCCATATTTTAAGCTGATTACTTGTGTCAGTCCGCAGGGTTCAAAATTACTGGGAACCACAATCATATCGGCCCCCGCATAAATGAGGTGAGATAATTCCTCATTAAAGCCCAATTCAATATGGACATCAGGGTTATTATTTAGGTGATTTTTCTCATGCCAGAACCAGTTATTAATTAACGATTCGGTGGCGGAACCTAAGAGGACAAATTGCGCCCCGCGAGCTAAGGCATAATACATGGCATGGTGAACTAAATGTACGCCTTTTTGGTCATCTAAACGACCGACATAACAAATTAAGGGTTTTTCTGGTTCATCTCTTAACCAGAGTCTTTCTCGCAGTGCCTTCTTATTGCGTGCCTTCTCGGAGAAGTTATCAATACCGTAGGGTGCAGGAATAAATTTATCTACTTCTGGGTTCCAGATATTGTAATCTAAACCGTTGAGAATGCCAGTAAATTTGTGTTGATGCTGGTGAATTGTATGGCCTAAACCGTAACTAACATCGGTGTGGTGTGCTTCCCAAGCATGGTGGGGTGAGACGGTATTGAAATAGTTGGAAAAGACGATACCACCTTTCATAAAATTAATCACAAAAGGATTGAAGTTATCGCGCATTCGGGCATAGCTAAAGTAATAAGAATCGTTATTTAATCCTGTTGCCCAGAGAATTTCTGCACCACCAAATCCTTGATGTTTAAAGTTATGGATGGTGTAAAGAACGCGCTGATTGCCCATACCATGATATTTATAAATTTCAAAAAGTAAGGGCGGAATTAAACCCGTTTGCCAGTCGTGACAATGAATTATATCGGGACGTTTATTACTTCTGAGCAAAAATTCTAAAGCGGCTTTAGAGAAGAAGGCAAAACGCATATTATCGTCTTTACAACCGTAGTAAGTACCGCGATTAAAGAAATTATCCCCCGAATTGGGTTGAATAAAGAAACACAAGCGCCCGTGTACCCAACCACAAAAAACGTTACAGTGAATTGCGCCACCGTACCAAGGCACCCACAGGTCCCGATAAGCCTCGTGTAAGCCCCAAATTTGGTCGTAGCGCATACAATCATACATGGGTAGGATTAGCTCCACGCAATGACCGCGAATTTCTAATTCTCGACTCAATCCATATACCACATCCCCCAATCCCCCAGCTTTAATCACCGGGGCGCACTCGGAGGCAACCTGAACTATATACATATATCAATAACTCCCTCGATTAATCTACAGGTCAGCTAGAAGCAATTTTTACAAAAGTATACAGTCTTCTGTGATTAAATGGCTCGATCGAATTAGTTGCGGGTTGGGGTGTTGGGGAAGTTGGGGTGTTGGGGAGAACAAAGCTGCCTTTTGCCTTTTGCCTTTTGCCTTTTGCCTTTTGCCTCCTCAATATTAACAGCGTTTTAACTGTCCTAAGAGCAAAATCACCTCATCGATGCCGTTTCTGAGAGTATTGGCGGGTTTATCGCTGTTATTGACGGTTATGCTAAAGATTAGGGGTTGATTGTCGGCGGTTTCTAGATAACCGGCGAGAGCGATAACTCCGGTTAAAGTCCCGGTTTTTGCCTGTAATCGTCCTTCTAGGGGAGTCTGGCGAAATCTATTGGTTAAAGTGCCATCAATGCCGCCAATAGCTAAAGAACGACGATAATCAGGATTTTCTGCCATTAGTTGTAATATTTGACCTAAAGTATTGGGTTTAATCAGGTTTTGTCGTGATAGCCCCGAACCATCGCCGATTTTATAACTATCGCTGTTAATTCCCAGTTTTGTTAAAGTTTCTTGCAATCCCGAGACACCGCCGAGCATTTGTAGTAGGGTTTCGGCTAGTAAATTATCGCTATTTTTATTGACTTTTTCCACCAAATATGCTAGGGGTTCTGATTCTAAATTTGTGATTTCATCGCCGAGAATTTCTGAGCTAATTTCGGCGGTTTTAACGGTAATTCCCGTTTTTTCGAGGATATTACGCCAGCGATCGAGGAAATACTCCGAGGGTTGGGGAATAGCTAAATTAAAATCATCTTGACTATCAATAGCCAGAGAACCAGTGATAATCAGGCGATTATTGGCTAAATTGCCCTTAATTGCCAGATTATTCGGGCTTCCTTGCGCTGCCGTGCTGGTTTGATTCTCAATTAGCCATTGTTTAGCGGCAATGGGATCAGACCATTGTAAATCTAAGCTTTGCCCCAATTGTCGCGGTAAAAGCCTTAAATTGACGGAATTTTCGTTTAAAACCAAGCTAGAAGCACTAACTGCATAGTCAAAAAAGACATCTTCCCATTCCCAAGTTTTTTGACTATCGGAGACGACAAAAGGACTAGCAACGACAATTAAGCGATAAATTGAGTTAATTCCCCCTGCTTTTAACTTTTCTGCCAATTTTTCTAACTTTTCTGTGGTTATGGTGGCATCTCCCCTCCCGACTAAGGTTAAAGTTTCTAAATCGGGGGGGTTGCCTTGGGCTAAAATGGGGGTTTTCAGACGATAATCGCGGTTAAATTTGCTAAAAGCGGCGGCAGTGGTTAATAATTTCGCAGTAGAAGCGGGAGTAAAAAAGTTATTTTCGTGGAGACTATAGAGATTTTCCTGAGAATTAAGGGATTTTACTAAAATTCCCCAGTAAGCGCCTTGATAATCGGGGCGGGACAAAATGCGATCGATCTCGGTGGCTAAGTCTGCTGGACAGATAAACTGGGAAGGGGGGGAATTGTCTTGACTGATGGGGGTTGCGAGGGTGACGGGATGGTTTACCCAGAGAAATAGGGAACAGGTCCCCAAGAGAAAAGATAATTTCGAGCAGCGTGTTAGCATAGAATTAAATCTTGGCAGTAGGTAGGCGTTAAAAATTATCAGATGCCCCCCTTATTAAGGGGGGACTAAGGGGGGATCGGCACCCCCCTTATCAAGGGGGTCAGGGGGGATCGGCACCCCCCTTATTAAGCTATCCATTAGTCAGATCTTTCTTAACAAAAAGAGAAGAAACTTAAAAAAAGGGGAAACGATTGATAGGTATAGTTTTGAAAGAAGGAATGGCTCTTCTCGACTTTGTGTGATAATTTTTGCTTATGGAATCGTGAAATGTTGACGGAGAAAGACTTTTACGACTATTTTGCCGAAGAAACTATCAGTATAGGCTTCGTTTCCACACAGAAACCAGAAGAGCCAAGGAATTAAGGTGGAGGTAAGCAAAAAAATGGAGAAATGGGCAGCCCAAGAATTACAGTATGCAGACCTAGGGGACATCAGAAGAAAGAAAAGGTTAATCAGTATCGTAGAAAACTTGGCCAGCCAACCTAGTACAAGTGTGCCACAAGCTTCGGGAAATCTAGCCGCAGCGAGTGCCACCTACGACTTTTGGAATTCCCCCTATTTTCACCCCTCAGATATAATTGCCGCCCAAGCCAAAAGTACAGTAGAAAGAATCAAAGAACATCCAATAGTTTTGGCAGTGCAAGACACAACAAGTTTAGACTTTACGACGCAAAAAGCCAAAAAAGGAATGGGTTATCTAGATTATAAAAAATCCTTTGGTCTCAAAGTTCATACCACCTTAGGAGTGTCACCGCAAGGAATACCTTTAGGACTGATTAATCAATATGTCTGGGTAAGAGAAGAAAAGAATTTAGGCTCTTCGTTACCCTTTATGCTAAATCAACAGACAAGATGCCAAGACAACATACTTCTAACCCAAAAATTCCGAAAGTTTCTAAAGCCATAGCCTCTCCGTTTTATTAGTTTAAGTTTATTGTTGATTCCCTCGACCACCCCATTAGTTGTCCTTCGCTCGAAATAACTAATGATTTCTCCAAACCAGTTTCGGATTGTTTGACAACTCTTGGTAAAAACACTGGAGGATTTTGCCAACCAGTCCGAGATGGATAGCAGTCCTTCTGTCGGATTCTCTGAGGTTTCATAAATCTTTCTAAATTCTTCCTTTAACTCGTGCATCTTTTTCAAATTTGGGAAATTTTCTTTGATAGCTTCTAGTTTGATTTTTTGGGTTTCCGTTAAATCTTTTTCATTTTTTAACAAGCTATATTTACTTCGCTTTAAAACTTCTAGCTTCGCTTCTTTTTCCGCTTTCTGTTTTTTATTTCTCTGCGCTTCTACGGCTCTTTTTTCTGCTTTTCTTTGTTCGTCTAACTCTTGATTAATTTGTTTCATTACATGGAATCTATCGGCGACTACCTCGGCCGATGGCATCAATTCTTTCACCAAATTTTTATAGGGCAACCAAAGGTCTATGCTGACTTCTTCAATTTGCTCTAACACCTCTTTTCCCCACCCCGTAAGCGTTTCCCTCAATTCTTCTTGTGTTCGCTTCTCTAGAATAGCTATTAGTTTTCCCGTATCTAAATTTACTAAAACCGCACAGTAATTTTTTTGTCCTTTGACTAGAGCGATTTCATCAATTCCTAGTCTTTTTAATTTCGATAGGTCTGTCTCTGTAATTTCTTCAGCTATGTCCTCTATCATTCTTTGAATCTCTTCTTCCGTTACGTCATTTCTTCGGCTAACATTTAAAATATCTCCTTCTTTTAATTGTTCGAGTATATTCTCGGCTAGTCTTTTCGTATAGGTTCGTTTCTTGGCGACAAAATCTAACTCTTCGCTAAAGGGTTTCTGACAATTACCGCACTTAAATTGACGACGATTAACTTGTAGGTACACTGGTTGACCTGAGAGCGGTAAATCTTTGACTAAATGTCGATGATTTTGGTGAAGTTTATCGCTCTCTAACCCACAACGAGGACAGGCTGCTTTTTGATTTTTCGATTCGACTGGTCAAACTATACCGATATTTTCTAGGTGTCGATAGCCTTGAATACAGGTTCCTTGTAGGTTCAAAAATTTGTCAAGTATCATAAGTAAAATAATCTCGTTTTTGGCTATTATATCAAATCTTAACTCAATTGTCTATCTTTTGGCATTAACCTGTTTGTGCCTTAAGTCCTTCCCTGTATGGATTTCAGCTACTTTTGAGCTTAGGTACTCTCATCGAATTTTATTTTAAGTTAATTATTTGCATAACAATTCCCGAAGAGCCAGTTAAACTTCAAGTTTTCATTCAGGACGAATGTACTGATTAACTATTTTCTTGGGGAAAATTAGTTAACTCATCATTATAACATATAATTAATTTGCAAGAGTTCTAATCATGAATACAGACCAAAAAGAACAACTAGATCAACATTTAAAAGCCATTGCTCAAATTCTAGTCGATAATACCCCAGAAGAACAACTACGTAGCTTTGAGGGCATTGAAACCGCCCTGCGAGACCATTGGCTGACTACATTGGGTCCTGCCATAGGCAATTTTTTTTTGAATCAGCAACAGGAACCCAAGCAGGGCGAACCAAAAGCGTAAGCAGTATCATAGGGAAAGTCAAGATAAGCGAGAAACAAGCCGATAAACTAGGATTAAGCAAGAATAATCGATTAAGTCCCATGCTGGAGAAATGTTGCTTAGGAGCAGTGGCTAAAGTCTCTTTTGAAGATGCGGAAAAAGATATCAAAATGGCGACAGGAATGGCAGTTTCAGGCAGTAGTCAACAGAGGCTTGTACAAAGATATAAATTTGAGGAAGCAGAAGCAAAGAGTCCGGTAGAAGCATTGAGTGTAGAGGTCGGAAAAGTCAGAATCAGAACGCCCAAAGGACAACCGAGTCAAGGTCGAGATTACAAAGCAGTAAGTCTGCATGGTCAAGAATGTGCGGGATTTTTTCAGCAAAATGAAGAATTACTGGAATGGGTGAACCGTCAGCCCTTAACAGAGGTAGTCACCTGTTTAGGAGATGGTCATGATGGGGTGTGGAATCTGATGGAGAAAATCGGTGTTAAAAGGAGAGAAATATTGGATTGGTATCATTTAGTAGAGAATATGAATAAAATAGGCGGGTCAAACCAGCGTCTGAATAGAATCAAAGAGAATTTATGGAAAGGAGAGGTGAAAAGAGTTTTAGAGGAATTAGAGGGATGCAAAAAGAAACAGGCTATAAATTTCACCAAATATGTCGATAAACATCGAGAAAGAATACCCAATTACGAACTCTATCAATCACAAGGGATTTGCATCGGTTCTGGAAGTGTAGAGTCAAAGATTAAGCAAATAGGTGCAAGAATGAAAATTGTGGGAGCACAATGGAAAGCAGAGAATGTTCCTCAGTATTTGAAGCTACGTTGTGCTTATCTCAACGGCGATATTGCCTGAGTATTTTTACTCATTGCAAAACTGGGATGCTCCCGAGTCAGAATGATTGCTTCTCTTGGGTGGTTTTTAGGTAGAAAAGGTGACGGTGAACCAGGTGTTAAAACTATTTGGTTGGGACTGCGAAGGTTACATGATATCAGCCAGACTTGGAAACTATCTCATCAAATTAGTCCCCCCATAGAACCCCCTTGAGCCATCTTGCACACTTTTCTCTTTTTGTCAAATTTTATGTTAAGAAAGATGTGACTAATGGATAGCTTGATAAGGGGGGTGTCTGACAACTTTTAACACCTACCTACTTAATTATTTTAAGGTGGTGATTCGGTAGTAGTGAAAAAATTAAAAATTATCTCTCTAATATACCGTTTCTCTCTCTATCACTATGAATACGGTCTTATCCATTAGTCACATCTTTCTTAACATTTTAACCCTTTGTAGCACAGGGCTTTCAAGACTCGGTTAACAATCTATAATATTCCTTGTTGACACCCTTACTGACAAAGAAAAAACTGAAATCAAGTCAGGATAAGGGTTAGAATGCTTACTGACAAAATTGTTAAGAAATATCCCTATAAGGGATAGGGTACTTATTAATTTTCCTGCATTTTTCTGCTCACTTTGTTATTTTCGCTCTTCTGCTCGGCTCTTCTCGACTTTGTGTGATAATTTTTGCTTATGGAATCGTGAAATGCTTATCGGGTAACACTTTTAGGACTATTTTGTCGAAGAAACTATCAGTATAGACCTCGTTTCCACACAGAAACCAGAAGAGCCTCTGCTCTGACACCAGATTTTTTGTTCTCGAGGATTTGTCGGTCTTTTTTCACCATTTCTTTTAAAGAGTAACTCCACCGTCCACAGGTAAAACCACACCTGTCATATAGGGGTTGATAATCAAACTCAATACTGCTAGGGCGACTTCTTCGGGTTGCCCTAAATGTTCGACAGGTAGGGCAGAAACCGCCCATTTGCTCAAGTCCGAGCGTTCTGAATCACCTTGACTGCTCCAGATACTTGTATCTTCTATTAATCCGGGGGCAACAACGTTAACGCGAATAGGAGCGATTTCTAGGGCGAGGGCGCGTCCAAATACGGCTACAGCACTATTAGCGGCGGCTATGACGGAAATTCCGCCCATTTTGGAATATTTGAATATAGTGACGCTGGATGTCAGGGTAATAGAACCGTCCTTGGCCAAAGTTTTCAGGGAGCCACGCACGGCTAAAAAGGTTGCCCAGAATTTCTCCATACCTCCCCGGGCCGTTTCTGTGGTCATTTCAGTTAATAAGGCTCGCGGCATATTTCTGTCTCCCAGAGAGGTGACTACTAAATGGTCAAAGTTGCCAATTTCTGCAAAAAAGGTATTAACAGAATCTTCTTGTAAAAAATTAACAGTTTTGGCTTCAATCTCCCCGGAAATTAGCGCAACGGCGGCAGCTAATTTCTCTTGAGAAGCATGGGAAAGCACCACTTTTGCCACTAGGGAGAGCAATTTTTGAGCAATCGCTAGGTCAATCCCGGAGCTTGCGCCAATAATAACGACTTTTTTACCCGATAAGGAATCAAACATTTTTTTGTCTCCAAAAATTCAAGAAAAACTGACAACTAAATCGAAGATAGATGTTGGGTTCGATCTCCCCTTAATCCCCCCTTGGTAAGGGGGATGCCGATCCCCCCTGCTACCTTAATAAAGGGGTGTCTGACAATTTTTAACATCTACCTACTTATTACAGCATATTGACTGGTTTTTGAGCAGCAACTAACCAATAAGTTATGACCGAGGAACTTAGCAAATTATCCAGAGGCTTAATGTTTAAATTATAGATCTCTTCGTCTAATTTTCCTGATTGCAATTCCTCTGTTAACCAAGACTTAAGATGGCGAAAATGTCTGAACCAGCACTCCTCCGTCACCTCGACAAATTGAACATCTTTAAACCCTGCCTGTTGATAAAGATTTTGATACTCTGCCCTATCTTTGACCGTGTTTGCTTGGGGAACTGTCCAATCCCCTAAAAGTTCCGTTGTGGCAAAACTCAGATCTGAGAGAATTAAGGTTCCCCCCGGCTTTAATACTCGCCAAGCTTCTCGGAGGAATTGCTGTCTAGTATTAAAATAAAAAGCCGCTTCTACACAAATAATTTGCTCAAAAGAATGATCGGCAAAATCCATCTCTACCGCGTCCATTAACAGAAATTTACCCTCGGGAAAATTCAAGAGACTTCTGGCAATTTGTGTCGGAGAAATGTTAATCCCCACAATTGCTGTCAATGGATAATATTTGAGAAAATAATGGGTAGTTGCTCCTAAACCTCAGCCAACGTCAAGAATTGTTCCCTGTTTGTTGGGAATAAATTCTAAAAGTTTCTCCATCAGAGTAGAGGATGCTTCCTGTTGATCTTGGGTATGGGAGAGCCAATAACCGACATTAAAAAACTCTCTTTCACCATAAAACTCTCGAATCGAAGGACTACAAATTAAATCATCGAATCTACTAATCCATTCATTTTTATCCATTTTTAAACTCACTTAACTCTTTCGGCAAAAAACCACATTGGTCTAACACGATTGGGCTTAGTAGAGCGGGAAGTGGGTTATAGCAAGGCTTACCCAACTGCTGTTAAGGTGCTAGATATTGACCGCGTGGCTGAGGCGATAGAAAAAAAAGGAGCCGCACCTTTTACCTTAGATACCGATAAATTTCCCTGAGAGGTTCAACTAACAGCCCAATTTAATGGTAAAAAAAGTTTTTATCAATTAACCTATAACCATCAATCTATATTATCATGTCTGGTCAGGGACAGAAGTTATCGCTTTTGAATTAGGAATGGGGAGCGGAGAACAGGGAAGGAAACAGGCGTACCTGATGACTCTGAATACCGCTATAAGTGTCACCGATGGGAGTGCGGGTAAGGTGAGGATTTGACTTGAGTAAGACGGCAATATATGTTACTATCACAGGGTAATCGCAGCTATATTGAAAAAGCTGCTACTCAAAACTAGGAACGACCATGAATTATCCCAATAGCGAACAAAGTAAAGCAATCCCCTTCTTTGCTCGTTTTTTATCTGTAGACCAAGACGAGGCTCCGACTCCTGATTCCCCCCCCGATTCTGAACCCGCTCCCGTTTGGACTTGGAAATGGCCTTCTGACTGGGAAGATAGTTAATTAATTTAAAGATTGCTTTCAGTAATTCACACAGAAAACAACCGCCGCCATAAGTCAAGCAGGAGTAAGATTTATGGCGGTTTTTTGTTGTATTTAGGGTTTGCTGAAAAAGTCAATTTGCCGGTGAGGGCAGCGGGGGGAGAAAGTGCTTAGTCAAGTCACAACTACTCTTCAGCAATTTCGACTTCTTTGGGAGCAATGGGTTCTTCGGCAGTAATTTCTACTTCAATAGCCTTTTTCAGGTTAAGTTTTAGAACTTGAGAAATTGGTAAACCTTCCACCTCATTGATGAGATATTCTTGAGTTTCTGTTTCACGACGTTTGAGATAGACCGTTTTAAGCAGTGCCTCAATGCCATAACCCGTCACAATGTCGCCAATAATGGTAGAGAGGCCTAAGACCCCAAGTCCACCAATTAGTCCCAGCGGACCGCCTAACCCAAAAAGTGCGTAAATCATCGGATAGGCAGTACCACCGGATGCGGCAAAAGCAATAATGAAAATAATGCCGGGGAGTCCCAGAGAAGCAAGTTTTTGAACAACTTCATCCAGAGAAATTCCCCAGGAGACAAGTTTTTTGTTGATTTCTGTGGGATTAATTCCGAGAAAATCATTGGGAATGGCCGTTTCAGTAGTTTCCGTCATTGATGAGACTCCTAAAATCACTAAGTTGGATTGGTTGGTGGGGATTTCAGTCATATAAAATCCATGGTAAGGCAAAAGAATACAAATCGGCTGTCTAGCAATCAGATGCCTGGCAGCATTCTACATCAGTCTTACTGTTCACAGAACTTGTAGAAAATCCTCAGTTCTTAGGGAAATAGCCATTTCTGTGCATTTTCGGGTTAACCCCTAGTAGTCTGTCAAGTTTGAATTGAGGGATAGAGTTTTGGCTCTACCGAATCTGTCATGCAAAACTATTAACAACTCATGCTTGTAAAGCTTGTACAGCAAGGCTTTGAGTTTTTGTTAGATTGATATTTATCAACTTTAGAGCATTGCTGGACAGAGAGGGAGCTTGGGGAATTTTCTACAGTGTAAGTTCGGAAGAACCAGAGTTTTTTTAATTTAATACGAGCATCAGCAGTAGTAGAGCATCTCCCAGAGGGCAGCCAGAATGGACAAGCTGATATTTTAGATACTGTCTCTTTTGTCAAGTTCAATTTATACTAAAATTGACACGCCTACCGATCTCGGGCAGAGCTATTGTTATCACACCGCCAGATCAATGTTAATATCCTACAGTCATCAGTTCATTTTTTTTCATGTCACGAAAGCTGCGGGGACAAGCGTTAAAGCAGTCTTAGAACCTTATGCACAACAACCTGAAAAATTCAAAATTAATCGCCCTCCCAGAATGTTAGGAGAGCAAATCAATCCCCTGTATGAAATGTGGGAATCCTCTCTTTGGCACGCTAAAGCCAGAGATATGCAAAAAGAACTGTCAGAGGAAGTATATAATAATTTTTATAAATTTTCTTTTGTCAGAAATCCTTGGGATTGGCAGGTATCCTATTATCATTTTATTCTTAAGGAGAAAGATCATGTCAGACATGAATTGGTTAAATCTCTGGACGGTTTTGAAGAATACTTGGAATGGGTTATTAGTACCAAAAATCCCTTTCCCAAAGGAGCAACTAAACTACAAAAAGACCTTATTACTGACTTAGAAGGCAAAATAATAGTTGACTTTGTTGGTAGATATGAAACTTTAGAAGCTGATTTTGATCTGGTCTGTCAAAGGCTAAATATTAAAGCTTCTCTGCCCTGTTTAAACAAGTCAAAACATCGTGATTATCGAGAATATTACAACAACAGAACCAGAAAATTAGTAGAAAAACACTTTCAGGATGACATCGCCCTATTTGGCTACACATTTGATAGTTATCAATCCCAAATTGCATCGGAAAAATTTTTCCTCACAGCTGCCGGGGGTTATTGAGAGTTTACAAAAATTTAGCTAAACCAATTTTCTGCCCAGGGGTTTAAAAGCAGCGTCTATGTGAGATATTCTAACAATAGTCCATTGACAAGACAAAATCTAATGATTTCACAAGCCTCTTCTCCCATTACCTTGACAGAGCCAGAACAAATCCAGCCAAGAAATATGAGTGACCTAATTGTCGATTATTTAGAGCAATTAGGGGTAGAATACGTTTTTGGCATCCCGGGAGGACATAATAGTGCCTTCTACGAAGCCTTAGCACGCAGCGAAAGACGCGGGGGGGTTCGTGCCGTTTTGACTTGTCACGAAACCGGCGCCGCTTTTATGGCTGATGGTTATGCTCGTGAAACCGGAAAAATCGGGGTTTGCTGCGGCACAACTGGACCCGGTAGCACCAATTTCATTACAGGATTAGCCTCAGCTTATGCTGAAGGGATACCTCTACTTGTTATCACCGCACAAACTGCCCTACCTCATTTTAGCTGGAGTGCCTTTCAAGAATCATCGCCTGATACCATTGATACAGTGGCCATGTTTAAGCACTGTACCCGTTATAATACCCTCGTCACCCACCCTAATCAATTAGAAAGAAAATTGGCAGCGGCATTAACAACAGTTTTACATTCACCTTTTGGACCGGCTCATCTTAGTATTCCTGTGAATATTTTCCGGGTTGAGTCTCCCTCATCCCTTGCTTATCCCCAGGTAACGACTCAAGCTGCTGCATTAGTTGATTTAAAAGCCTTAGATGAGCTTGATAGTACCATAAACAATATCTTAGACCAAGGTCAAACCATCGCCATCTGGGTTGGTCAAGATTGTAGGGAAGCCACCCCAGAAATTATGGCATTAGCCGAATTAATTAACGCTTCTATTGTCACAACTCAAGGTGGTAAAACCTGTGTTAATCCTTATCATCCTTTAGTAAAAGGTGTCTTTGGTTTCGCTGGACATCAAACGGCTCGTCAAGCTTTAACCGATGATTCTGTTGCTTTAATTTTAGCGGCTGGGATGAACTTAGGGCAATGGGAAACCTCGGCTTGGGATCAGGCATTGTTAACTAAAAAAATAGTTCATATTCATCACGCAAGGGACTATTTTAAAAGTTCTCCGATGGCCAGTTTACACATTCAAGGTACAATCAAAACCACCTTGGCAGAATTACTAAAAAGATTGCAGAAAACTCGGCAAAGGGGACAATTAAAACCGGAGTTATCAGCGAGCTTATCCCCTGAAATTTCCCCGCCTTATCAACCCGCTCAAATTACCGTTAAACAACCGGATAGCTATCGACTTTCAGAGGATAATTCCCCCGTTAAACCCCAGCAATTAATCGGTGAACTCCTACAACATTTGCCTCCAGAAACCCGCTATTTAGTGGATGTAGGTAATTGGTTAGCTTGGACAATTCACTATTTCTTCCCACCCCGTCCGGAAAATTTCCGTTTAGCTGTGGCCACTGCCCCCATGGGTTGGGGAATTGGCAGTGCGATTGGAACAGCTATGGGGGCAAAAAATACCCCGGTTGTTTGTCTGACGGGTGATGGATGTTTCCTAATGCACGGCAACGAACTTGCTGTTGCTGTTGCTGAAAAATTACCGATTATTTTTATCATTCTTAATGATCAATCTTTTGGTATGGTTAAACACCGACATCTTCAAACGGGAGTAGAACCCCTAGAGTTTGCTTTACCGTCAGTAGATTTTAGTCAAATTGCTCGAGGAATGGGAGCGAATGGTTATATTATTCGTAATAGTCAAGACTTGCAGGGATTAGATTATGAGGCAATTTATCGGGATGGCAAACCTACCGTCTTAGATGTGCGAATTGATTCGGAATATGTTCCCCCCATAGGAATGTTTTAAAGCCACGAACAATGATCAATACCTTTAACTCAAAAGCGATGTCCTATACCGAGTTACCCGCCAAGCGATTACTAATTAATTCTTTGCCTAAAAGTGGCACTCATTTGTTGGCTAAGTCCGTTGAAATTCTGGGCTATAGAGAGCATTTTGAGGATCAAGAAATTCAAGAAGTGCCTCTATTTTTTAACTATCGAGAAGTTAAAAAAAGAATCGAGCATCAAACTCAATTTAGCCAACAACAGATTAGCATAGGGGCCTTAACCCCCTACTATGTAGATTTGGCGATTGTTCGACATTGGTTAACTCTGATTGCCCAAAAGCAATACATTTTAGGTCATATTCCTTGGACACCTCTGTTAACCCCAATTCTTCAGGAATTGAATTATCAGCATATCTTCATTATTCGTGATCCTCGTGCTGTTATAGCTTCCTCAATTCCCTTTGTTTTAGATACGGGAAAAATGCCAGCAAGACACTTTCTAGAAGAGGATTTTAAGTCCATGTCTCCTAGCCAAAGATTAGATTTTATTTTAGTGGGAGGCTATGGGGCAAAAGCGGGAGTAGAAATCAGAAATTTTGCTGAAGTGTTCCGTTCTATGTTAGCTTGGTCTCAAGAGCAAAATTGTTTATTTATCCGTTTTGAGGATCTGGTGGGAGAACAGGGAGGTGGCAAGTCGGAAAAACAAAGGGAGACGATGGAAAAAATTTGCCACCATTTGGATATTCCTTTTAGTGAAACTATTGCTTCTCAGTTGGGGGAGATTTATAACCCTTCTGCTAGAACATTTAGAATGGGTAAAATAGACGGATGGAAAGACTCAATAGAGCCGGCAGATATCGAAAAATTAAACACCTATTGTCAACCATTATGTCAAGAGGCGGGTTATGAAATGTCTTGAGTTATACCTAGGATTAGTCTGATAAATTCCCAGTTTATTGGTGATTATTTTCCTAGATATGGTACGATCCTTCCACGACTTAAAATAAGGAAACACAAAAATGGACTTACAAGCAAATCTTGAGAGATTTAAAAGCAAACACCCCATCAGTCGCAATCATTATATTTCCTATCGTAGTATATACAAAGCTACTCCCATTCTCAAATTCATATTCAAGCATTATTGCCCGATTTATCATATTTCACTAGATGAGTTTTTTGAATATTATCCCCTTTTAGCATTTATTGAATACCTTGTCTATGAAACTGATGCAGAGATCGAAAGCAATCAAAAGGATAGCAACCCATCAAGTCAGTCTTCTCTGTGGGATTCTAAAAAAATCATCATTCGATCTCTTTTAAAAGAATTTGATTTAGAAGATCCTACAATCTTAAAGCACATAGAGAATTTGGGTCAGTATTTTGAATTAGAAAGTCAGCTAGTCACCTCTGAAAAAATCACATTAGAAGATGTAATTCGTGCTTCTGAATTGCGGTCTTCTGACGAGTTAATTCTCCACTGTACCTTGATTGCTATGTCAGGTAAACCTTATAGAGATGAAATTTTTGAGATTATGTCACCTATACATATTCTGCTAGAATTTCATGATGATTTTCGTTCCTATCAAGAGGATAGGGCAGCCGGTAATTATAATACCTACTGGATGTTTCAGAAATTGTATGGAGAGGAAGCACACCATTATTTAAAAGCAGAAATAGACCGTTACAGTAAGCTATTTGAAGCAACTCTTGAACAATTATCTGAACAAGAACAAGAAGTTTATTCAGCAAAATGGTCTCGTTTATGGCAAAATGTATTTCCCTATTTCTCTAGTGCTGAACTTCTTCGTCAAGCTGTTTTAGAAGGGGTTTAAACCTGATTATTTGACCGCATAAACTTATTTGCTTAAAAATTCAAAACAAGGAGAAAACCAAATGACCCCATTGATATCCATTGAGCGGCTTAAGAGCAAACAAACTATTAGTCGAATCCCTTACATTTCCTATCATAGTCTATTCAAAGCTATTTCTGTAATCCACGTTTCTTTAAGGCTATATTGTCCGATTTATAATATTTCTGATGATGAGTTTTTTGAATTTTCTCCACTCTTAGCACTTGTGGAATCTCTGATCTATGAAACTGATATGGAGTTAGAGAGCAATCCCAAGGATAGCACCCCATTAACTCAACGTTCTCTATGGAATTCCAAAAAAATAATCATTCAATCTTTTTTAAAAGAATTTGATTTAGAAAACCCTATGATTTTAAATCACATGGAGAATCTAGGTGAATACATTGAATTAGAAAGTCAGCTAGTAGCTTCTGAAAAAATAACATTAGAGGATGTAATCCGTGCTTCCGAATTGCGTTCATCTGATTTGAGGATTATCCACACTATTCTAGTTCAGATGTCAGGTAAATCCTACAGAGCGGAAATTTTTGAAATTCTCTCACCGACAGAAATCTTGAGTGAATTTCAGGATGATTTTTGTTCCTATAAAAGGGATGTGGCAGCAGGTAATTACAATACTTACTGGATGTTTCAGAAATTGTATGGAGAAGAAGCACACCATTATTTAAAAGCAGAAATAGACCGTTATAAAAATATATTTGAAGAGAAACTCAAGCTATTTCCTGAAGAAGAACAAGAAAGATATACAAAAAAATGGTCTCGTTTCTGGAAAAGATATTCTTATCTCTCTAGTGCTGAACTTATTCGTCAAGTAGCTCTGGAAGGGGTCGAAAATAATGAATAATTAGCCATCCCATAGCCTGCTATTATTAAAATCTGCATCACTATTCATTGGAAAATTCAAAATTAGGAGCATCAAAAATGAATATACAGGACTTAGAGATTTTGTATGAGAGTCTTAAAAGCAAACAACCAAGCAGTCAAACCCGTTACATCTCTTATCATAGTCTATACAAAACTGCTTTTATGTTTAAATCTATTTTTAAGCAATATAATATGATTGATGACGTTTCTCTTGATGAGTTTCTTTTATGTTATCCAGTTTTAGCATTGATTGAATCTTTAATCCACGAAGTCAATATTGATCTAGGAAGCAATCAACAGAATAACTTATCATGGGATGCTAGAAAGAAAATTATTCAATCTTTTTTAAAGGAATTTAACTTAGAACATCCTACTATCCTAAATGCTATGGAGAACTTAGGAGAATTTTTTCACCTTGGCAGTCAGTTAGTGACTTCTGAAACAATAACTAATCAAGATGTGATTCGTGCTTCTGAATTGCAGTCTTCCGAGATCAATATGCTTTACTTTACTTTAATTTCAATACTAGGTAAACCTTACAAAACTGAAGTTTTTGAGCTTATGTCACCGATCAACATTTTGCTAGAATTTCATGATGATTTTCGTTCCTATCAAGAGGATAGAGCAGCTGGTAACTATAACACCTACTGGATGTTTCAGAAATTGTATGGAGAGGAAGCACACCATTATTTAAAGGCAGAAATAGACCGTTACAGTAATCTATTTGAGGCAACCCTCAAAGGATTATCTCAACAAGAACAAGAAGTTTATTCAGCAAAATGGTCTCGTTTATGGCAAGATGTATTTCCCTATTTCTCTAGTGCTGAACTTCTTCGTCAGACTGTTTTAGAAGGGGTTTAAACCTGTTATTTGACCGCGAAAACTTATTTGTTTAAAAATTCAAAAAGGAGAAACTAAAATGAACCCGCAAATGTCCCCTGGGATGATTGAAAGAAAAAAAAACGTTAGTCAAATTCCTTATATTTCCTATTATAGTATCTATAAAGCTACTTCAGTTTTAAAGCCGTTTTTCAAAATATATTGTCCAATTTATAATATTTATGATGATGAATTTTTTGTTTATTATCCATTACTCCTATTTATTGAAGCTGTGATCTATGAAGCCGATATGGAAGTAGAGAGTAATCAAAAAGATGGTTCACTATTAACTCAAACTTCTCCCTGGGATTCTAGAAAGAGAATCATTCAGTCTTTTTTAAAAGAACACAACTTAGAACATAATACAATCGTCAATAAGCTAGAAAAGGTGACAGAATTTGTTAAACTAGAAAATAAGCTAGTCACTTCTGAAAAAGTAACTCATGAAGACGTGATTCGCGCTTCTGAATTACGGTCTTGTGATTTTAGGGTTGTACATTCTGCTTTAGTTCAGATTTCAGGTAAACCCTACAGAAGTGAAATTTTTGACCTGATGGAACCTAGGGAAGTTTTAATAGAATTTAATGATGATCTTATTTCCTACAAAAAGGATATGGCAGCTGGTAATTACAATACCTACTGGATGTTTCAGAAATTGTATGGAGAGGAAGCGCATCATTATTTAAAAGCAGAAATAGACCGTTATAAAAATCTATTTGAGGAGAAACTTAAGCGATTTCCTCAAGAAGAACAAGAGATATATTTAGTAACATGGTCTCGTTTTTGGCAAAGATTTCCCTATCTCTCCGATGCCGAACTTATTCATCAGGTTGCTCTAGAAGGGATTAAAAAAACACATGACTAAACCTGTGACTCAACAGTTAGACCTGAAAGCGGAAGTAAATTTGGATTCCTCGATTCAATTTGAGCAATCGCTTTCCAAGAATGTACTAGAGCCAAAAGCTATCTTATTGACAGGAGCAACTGGTTTTCTTGGTGCTTATTTACTCGAAGAACTTCTCCAGAAAACCAGCGCAGATATTTATTGTTTAGTTCGCTGTTCTAATATAGAAGAGGGTAAAAATCGTCTTCAAAAAAACTTAGAGTTTTATTCTCTTTGGCAAGATGGTTTTAATTCTCGTATTATTCCTATTGTTGGAGATTTAGGGAAACCTTTATTCGGTCTTTCTCAACTAGCATTTAATGAATTAGCGGCAATAATTGATATTATTTATCACAATGGAGCTTGGGTTAACTCTGCTCGTCCCTACTCCACCTTAAAACCGGTAAATGTCTTGGGGACGCAGGAAGTGCTAAGGTTAGCTAGTAGGGAGCAAACTAAACCCGTTCATTTTGTCTCGACTCTTGGGGTTTTTCTCGGTGATAATCAGGAGGAAATTGGCAGAATCACTGAAATGGATAGCCCTAATTTTGTTAATCTGCAAGGAGGTTATCGCCAAAGTAAATGGGTGGCAGAACAATTAATGATGGTCGCACAAAAAAGAGGATTACCTGCTTGTATTTATCGTCCTTCAAGAATTATCGGGAATAGTAAAACGGGGATTAACGGTAATTTCCAAGATTTCCTATGTATTTTGCTAAAGGGTTGTATTCAATTAAAAAAATTCCCCGCTTTAAACACACAAATAGATATCGTTCCCGTCGATTATGTCAGTCAGGCAATTGTCGGTTTATCCCAGCCAAAAAACCATGCTGGTCAAGTATTTCATTTAATTAATTCTCAGCTAATTTCCTGGGAAACTTTCTTTAATTCTCTTCAACTTTTAGGCTATTCCTTAGAAAAAGTTGATTATGATAATTTTTATGCCGAATTAAAATATCAATTGTCCCAGTCTCCCAAGAATACACTATATTCATCTTTATTACTGCTTTTGAAACTGTCAAAACTATTTTCCCCTGATAAGCTAGAATTTGACGCAACTCGAACATTGATAGAATTAACAGAGCTATCTATCTCCTGTCCCGTTATTGATGAAAAATTGCTCAGTTTATATTTTTCTTACTTTCAGAAAGTTGGCTATTTTCCCCCTATTCTAGACCATAATTTATAGGAAAAATCTTCAATTCTTGCTATACATTTTTAAGATTTTGGAAGATAGTAACTGGCTGATGAGGATTCGTAACAATTTCCGACCATATCTGCATGAAATCTCGGTTAATTTGAGTCATTGAATCAAGCTCAAAATAATCTTTTTTATATTGCCACCAACCCTTAAGAGAGGGTTTTGGGGAAGTTTTATTTTCCCAGAGTATTAACTCTAAGTCGGGCCTAACTTCAAACTCTTCCATTTCCCAAGATGTCACCTCTAACCCAGGTAGTTTCAATTCTTCTTCGGGGGACTCTGACAAAACCGTAATAACTGCTTTAAAACTAGAATTATCAAGGCGATATTCTGGTTTGATGACTTTGGCTAAATGCTCAAAGGGAACATCTTGATACTCTAAAGCTTCTAATACTACCCTTCTCACTTGCGTTAGTAACTCTTTAACAGTAGGATTACCACTTAAATTAACTCGGAGCAACATTATATTACTAATTAAACCGATTAGAGGCTTCAGGTGTGGATGATTACGAGCGTCACGGGGAGCGCGGATGATAATATCTTCACAGCCACTATAGCTATAGAGTAAAACAGCAAAGGCTGTTAGTGCAGTCATAAATAAAGTGATTCTTTGCTCTTGACAGAGAATGTTTAATTTCTCTGTGAAATCCCTAGGAATTTCAAAATCAAAATTAGTCCCTAGACTTGAAACCGATGAATCGGATAATTTATCACTAGATTTAGACGGCGAAATCAGGTGTGGGGGAATTTTTAAGGTTGGTGACTCTCCCGCTTCTAAAATACGTTTATAGTGGTTAATTTTCGGCTCAATTAGTTGAGAACTAAAGGATTTTAGTTGCCATTGAACATAATCAACATACTGGATAGGTAAGGGAGGTAAAGGGGAGGAATCACCTAAGACAAAAGCCTGATAAAGTAGCTCCAATTCTTTAAAAAAGAGCGTCAAGGATGAATTGTCTATAATAATATCATGGATGTGAGTGAGGAGAATGTGATCTTTCTCATCCAAACGAATTAATATCAGTCTGATTAAAGGTCCATTAATCAAGTCAAAGGGTTGATGAATAATCTCTTGTAATAATCTTGCTAATTCCTCATTTTTCCTGTTCTCTGGCCAGGATTGTAAATCAATTATGGGTAGGTTTTTTTCGGTGTAGGGGTTAATTAACTGAACGGGGGAACCGTTGACTTCTCGAAAGGTGACGCGCAATATTTGATGGCGATAGATAATCTCATTCAAGCTGGCTGTTAAAGCGGCTAAATTGAGGTTTCCTTTAAGGTAGTGTCGTCGAAAATTACCCGAAAAATGGACGACTGTATTAGATTTTTCATAGGACCATCTTTTCTGTTGAGTCAAAGATAAGGGAAAATAAGGACAGCCAGATAAGGAATCAATTTCTGGGGAAGAATCGGCAATAAAATCCTCGTCTATGATTAAGGGATTGATTACCTCATTAAATTTTATCTTGTCAATTTTTTCGATTAGTTCTGGATGATTTTTCCGTAAATATTCGGCAAATTCAGCCACCGTTGCGGCATCAAGAATAGTTTCTACAGCAAACTTTTTTTCAAAATAAGACTCTAGCCTCTTACAGAGGGCAATAACTTTGAGGGAATGTCCCCCCAATTCAAAAAAGTTCTCATCAATTCCTACTTTTTCTAATTCCAAAACCTCCGCCCAAATTGCGGTTAATAGTTCTTCCTCTGGGTTTCGTGGCGGTGTAACCAGACGAGAAGTGTCATAATTTAGAGGCAATTTAGCTAAAGCTACACGGTCAACTTTATCATTGGGGGTCAAAGGCATCTTTTCTAAAATTACTAATGCCCGGGGAATCATATAATGGGGTAACTTTTCTTTGAGATAGTCGCGCCATTGAGCGAGGACTTGCTCGACTTTAACGGTGGGATTAATAACAGCATAAGCGATTAATTGAGGATCATTTAACTGCTCTTGACGGACAATGACTACCGCTTGGTGAATGGCGGTATTTTCGTTTAAGATGCCTTCAATTTCCCCTAATTCAATTCTTAAACCGCGAATTTTAACTTGAAAGTCTATACGCCCTAACCATTCAATATTACCATCGGGAAGATAACGGGCTAAATCGCCGGTTTTGTATAACCTCGCCGATGGATTATTATCAAAAGGATGGGGAATAAATTTTGCCGCAGTTAATTCGGGACGATTGAGATATCCCCTAGCTAAACCTACTCCCCCAATATGTAATTCTCCCGCAACCCCCACAGCAACTTTTTTGAGAGACTCATCAAGGATATAAGCTTGAGTATTGGCAAGAGGACGACCGATAGTTAAGGGACTATCAGGGCTACATTCTGCTATGGTGGCATCAACGGTGGCCTCGGTGGGGCCATAGGCATTAAAAAAGAGTCTTCCCACTGACCACTGAGCCATCAAGGCAGGGGGACAAGCTTCTCCGCCGACAATTAATACCTGTAGGTGTTTTAAGGGTGCTTGAGGGAGGACGGCTAATACTGATGGGGGAATTTGTGCATGGGTAATAGCTTTTTTTTGCAGAAAATTAAGCAAGTTATCCCCCGGAAGTAAGGAGTTAGAATTTCCTAGACAAAGTTGCGACCCCGAACAAATAGCGGTGAAGATTTCCGAAACGGAAGCATCAAAATTTAAGGAAGCAAATTGCAGAACACGACTTGAGGGATTTAAGTTAAATAGTTTAATTTCTGTTTGAACTAAATTAACTACTCCTTTATGAGTAATTAAAACACCCTTGGGTAGGCCAGTGGAGCCGGAAGTATAGAGAATGTAGGCTAAGTTGTCGGAGCTTACAGCAGTTTTAGGGTTTTCTTGACTTTGTTGAACTAGGGACTGTTCTTTATTTAAAAAAATTACTTTTATCTGCTCAAGGGGTAGATTTATAAGGGGTTTTTCCTGTGTCAATAAGATAGATATATCGGCATCTTCTAGGATGAATTTTAGCCGTTCTTGGGGGTAAGCAGGATCAAGGGGTACATAACCCCCTCCCGCTTTGAGAACACCTAAAACCCCGATGATCATTTCTAGGGAACGCTCAACACAGATTCCTATTAATTGTTCTGGTTTTACTCCTAATTCAATTAAATAATGGGCGATTTGGTTGGCCCGGTCATTTAACTGCCTATAGGTTAAGGAGGAATCTTCAAAACTTACCGCAATCTGATTAGGGGTCTTCTCCACCTGGGTTTCAAATAATTGATGAATTGTGGTGGAATAAGAATAATTTTCTGCCCTAAAATTCTCCTCAATTGGCTGTAATTGTACTTCAATCATGATTTAAGTAGCTGGTTATAATTAAATTAAAAATGGATTTTAGGTTCGATCCCCCCTTAGTCCCCCCTTAATAAGGGGGGTGCCAATCCCCCCTTAGTCCCCCCTTAATAAGGGGGGCATCTGAAAGTTTTCAATACCTACCTACTTAAGATACTGCAAAAAATCAATTATGTTTTCTAAGTCTGGTAACACTGTGGCCAATTCCCGTTCATGTTTGCGCCATTTTTCTTGTCTAGGAGCAGATAGGGTTCTTTGAGCGATGGGTAAGGGTTGAGAGAGAATTTGCTCGATTTGTTTGTCTTGATGCAGTTGGGCAAATTGGGCAATATGATTAATGGTTTGCCCGGGATGTTCAATTAAATCGCGATAATTGACCGAACACCAACAGGAAGGGTTGAGGGACTGAAGGTCTTCTATTAGGTAGGAATTAGCCATTTTCCACTGATAGGCGGCAATTTCTACCAGAGAAGATTCCTGGAGAGATGACCAACCGGGTACGAGCAGAAAACTCCACTGACTATGCTCCCAACCGGGTAAGGGTTGATAGCTAATAAAACGTTGCGATCGCCATCCTTCTAACAAACTACTAATATTTTCCCTAGCATCTCGATAAAGATAGATAAAGAGAGCATCAGGAAATACAGCCTTTAAGAAAGGAACTCTTAGAGCATTTTTCGGCGTTTTTTCTAAAAAACGAATTTTGTTAGGACGCTCATTTTCAGCAATGTTTAAATATTTTACCTCCTCCCGATTTTGTAATTGTTGGGTAAAACCTTTTCTTAGAGTTGCGCTAATTTCTGGGGTAGCATCGCCTTCATCCAAGCGGTTAGAGCTAAAATTGCGTGCAGCCGGATGTAAAGCGGGTATTCCTTCGATAATTTCGTGACTTTCATCTCCAATCGTCCATAAATCGGGGAATTTAGCCAGGGTTTCAAACAATAAACTACTTCCTGCTCTGGGTGCAGAAACAATAAAAATCGGCTTTTCAAACTCTGGGATTGAGAGGTTTTTATCTTCTACTTCTAGCTGAGATTGGTGCTTTTTTTTGACAATTAACAAACGCTTTCTCTGCATCAGAGAAAGCATCTCGCCATCTTTTCCCCTCAGGGGTGGGGAAGGCGATAGGGTTGAAAGCATGGAAGTAATAGGATTAATTATTTCTTGGATTGCCACTGATGAAGATAGCCATTTTTGTAATAATGGTGCAATTTTTCGGCTAAATTCCCCGATTAAATCTCGATAGGCTAATTCTCCTCGATAGTTCTGTCCAAATTTGGCAAAAACCGCTTGCCATTGGCTTTGAAATTCTGCCAGTTTTTCGGTCAGTTGCTCTAGTTGTCCCTGGGGAAGCGAGCAATTTTCGAGAAGACCATAAATAGCGGCTACTTGCTCCTCAATTTCCGCAGCAGTAAGCACGGGTAAATCGTTAAGTGGGACCTGAGCTAAACTGTTTGTTCTGCACATCTCATCTGGGTCATTTTCAACAATGAACAATTATTAGTTAGCGATTATCCAGTTTCTAGATTTTAACTGAGTAAGGAGTTCTGACCCCCCTTACTCAGGGGGGAAACTGACAATTTTTAACACCCACCTACTTACTAACTTTTGAGTTTTTTGAGAGATGCTGCTAAAGTTTCGCCCACATAGTCCCCATAAAGAATCCCCTTAGCGGTTAATTCAATTTCTTGGGTAGATACGGTGACAAAACCATCTCTTTCAAGTGTGGACAAAGTTTCCGCGCAAAGGGATTGTAATTTAAACCCATGTCTTTGCTGAAATGCAATTAAATCAAAACGTAATGTCTTGATTCCTAGTAAAACTTCCCGCACCATCTGGTCCAAGCTAGTCAGCTTATAACCGCGAGATAAGGGTAGTTCTCCTTGGGCCAGAAGGGTCGCATATTTTTCCATATCGCTAGTATTTTGTAACAGAGAATCCCCTAAACAGCCAAAAGCAGAGACTCCCAGACCATAAAACTCCATTCCGTGCCAAATATTAAAAATGTATTCACTGCGATATTGTTTGGTACTTGTGGCCAAATCGCTGTCATTTTTAACATAGGTAAAATGACTCCAAGGATTATAATTTGCTTGGGCAAAGCGCTCCATGGCCAACTGCATAAACTGCATTTCTAGCTCTGCTGATGGCAATTCTATAATTTCTTGGCGAACCCCTTGATCAAATACTTGGGTATTGGCAAAAGCTTCCATTTTATAAACGGTGATGCTTTCTACTCCGGTTTTCAGAGCGCATTCTAAGCTTTCTTGCCAAGTTTCTACAGTTTCTCCGGCTAGTCCACTCAATAGGTCAATATTAATTGACCATTGCCCCTCGCCAGCGTTTTGGGCCACATCTATCGCTCGATAAGCTTGTTTTTCGTCATGACCTCTGCCACTCAGTTTGATGATTTGATCATTAAAAGATTGAACACCTAAACTCAGGCGATTTACCCCTAATTCTTTGAGTACCCTCATTTTTGATGGGGAAACACTCAAGGGTTCTGCTTCTACGGAAAACTGTTTCTTTTCTTCAAAGTAGGAGAAATTTTCGCGTAAATTCTCGACAACTTGGACTAACTGGTTTCCGGTTAAGGTAGTGGGAGTTCCTCCGCCAAAATAAACCGCCTGAATCCGTCGGTTTTTCAAATTGAATCTTTCGGAAACGAGTTTAATTTCTTGGCAAAGCGTATCTACATAGGCCTGTACTTGGCTCTCTTTTAGGTCAACGGTTTTGTAGTAACAAAAAGCACAGCGTTGAGTACAAAAGGGGATATGAACATAGAGACAGACTGGCTGTTCTTCTAGTTTTTCGGCGATTACCCCTGCTTTCCACTGGCGAAAGGGGGGATAGTTAGGATTTAAGGGTAAACGTTGCGGCGTTTGGGTTTTCGGAAGTTCGATGGTTAAAGTCATGGTTTTTGACTGAGATATTGTTATTGAGGTTGCATTAACTCTAGATCAAGCTGTGACCGTTAATTGTTCACTTGCCGGTATTTTCTGGGCAATACAACTAGCTAAAACGTTAAGATTGCTAAAGGATTCTAGATTTAAATCCGATTCCGCAAACTCAACCTCGAAATGCTGTTCGGTCAAAGCAATTAATTCAACTACTGCGATGGAATCCAATCCTAACCCGTCTTCAAATAGGGAGGCGGTTTCGTCAATTTCCTCGATTTTGAGATTGACATCCAGTTGTTCGGCAATAATTGTCTTGAGTTGATTTAAAATATTTGTCGCCATTTTCTAAGCTTTGGGTAAAAAACTGACTAATTGCTGATGGTCGATCTTCCCGTTGGGTAACATCGGTAAGGTTTTCAAAGTGACAATGCGGTCTGGAATCGCTCTTTTCGGTAGTATATCAAAGCACAATTCTCTGATTTCATTCTCAGACAGATGACTCCCTTTTGTCAAGACACAAAAAGCGACTATACCTTTGCCTCTTTGACTCTCTCCATGGCATTGAACCGCAACCGCTTCAATTGCATCTAGGGTTTCCATATTTTTCTCGATGTCAGAAAACAAGACCAATAGACCATCCCGGTTAATACTGCGATCGCATCTTCCCCAAACTTCTAGATGACCGTCTAAATGTAGCTTACCTAAGTCTTTAGTAGGGAACCAATCATCGGAATTTGTTGACATCAGCGGCACTCCTGCCGGATCAACATAACCATCAAAACCTAGGGGATGCTGACAGCAAATTTCCCCAACTTCTGACATTTCCGAGTTTAAAGATTTATTAATACGCAATCGGACACCTGGCATAGGTAAACCGACCGTTTGACAACGGAGGGATAATTCTTCTTGGGGACTACCTGCGGCAATTACCCCCATTTCGGTGCTGCCATATAACTTAACTAGGGGGCCGAAATTCTCTTCATATTTAATAAAAGTGTTTTCTTTGATCAGATCTCCCGCAACCACTGTTAATTTATACTCTCTGGCTGATTTTCTGCCTTTAACTAAGGTTTCACAAAAGCTAGGAGTCATAAAAGCAATATTAGGATTAAAGTCTTTTTCTCTCTGAAGATAGCGTAAAAGGTTAGCACCTTTCTGTAAATCAATAGAGGCTCCAACAGCCACACTAGGGAGAAAAGCAGCCCCTAAACCATAGAGATGATAAATCGGTACTGGAATCGCTACTCTCGCCTCTGAATTTAATCTCAATCTTTCCACACAGTTAAGCACATTTTCTAGCAATTTGTTCTGAGAATGAACCACTATTTTTGGTGTTCCTGTACTCCCAGAAGTCCTCATATACAGCCTTTTACCCTTGTCATCAATAGTTTTATATTGATGATTTTCGGTAATTTTTAGCCAATTGCTAATCTGATCTAAATTGTCAGTTTTTTCTAGTTTGGGAGTGAGACAATAGCGACAAAATTCAGGAGTAATAGGGGACGAGTTTGACTGAGGCTGCAAAAAGAAACTATAGCCCTTTTCTAACAGAAATAACAGAGTTAAAGCACTGGGAAGAGAATTTTCACATTCCAGGGACAAGCAGTCTGAATGATCGATTTTTTCTTGCCTGAAAAAGCTTGACAAATTGTCAAATATTTCCCCAACATCTTGCCAAGAATAGGTTAAACATCCATCGGTAAGCACGTTGGACTGATACGAGTCTAGAGAGGGGATGCGGGCTATAAATAAGCTGTTCAACATTTACATTGGTATGGAAGGTTACATGGGGAGTGGCGTAGTGGCAGGAGAAATCAGGGCAAACCCAGCTCAAACGCTATTGATAATTGGTCAATTTTGTCGGCCGTTGGTCTGCTGTCTAGGCATTTCAAATGCTACCAGTCAATCAGAATATTTACGAATTGTCAAGGATTTTTTAAATAGGTTTATCCCTCGGTCAAAGTATGTTAGACTCCGGAAGATTGATTTTTAGGAGTTTCTCATGGACGAAGTTAACGAACAAGCTGCCGCTGATGAATCTTCATCCCAGAATGTTAACGGACAAGCTGCCGCTTCGGAATTTTCTTGGGAGGAAATCAGCAAAAAACTAAAGGCTGCCCCGGGTGAAATCAGCAAAAAACTGGCATCCTGGGGGGTTTCTTTGGACGAAGTAGCCAAGAGAATTGGTTCTTTGGGACTCCCAGGCGTAATTCTCGTGGTCACGGTATCCACCTCGGGAGCTACCACTTATCCCATTGCCTTCGCTTTGGCAGCTTTAGGGGGTCCCCTTGGCGTTCTCGGCGGATTAGGACTGCTTGGCCTAACCACTGTTGTGGGAGATGCCTTGACGAACTATGGAATTGAAGCGGTTCTTGCCGCTATCTATAAAGATCGTCGTAAACAGGAAGCTCAGGAAGACTTAATCAAAGAAGTTGAAGGTTTACCGATTACGCAAGGACTGAAACTGAAGCTCAAACAGCAAATAGAGTCGGCGGAGGTTGTGTCTGAGGATATTGGTTCCCCTCAAAAAATTGAAATTGCAGAATAATGACTTCCCTTAGTTCAATGATTCGATTTCAACATTTTTTGCTCTGATTTCTTCTTCGTCTTTGATCACATCAACTAAGTTGGTTGCCTTGAATTGAATTAACCCCTAAGTAAAGAAAGGATCGGTTTTATGTCTGCTCAACAAAATGTTTTGTCCAATGTTTTGTCCTTTGATGGACAAAGAAATTATGTGGAAGTTCCTTACAATGCTCAACTGAACCCGGAACAGTTTACCGTGTCCTGTTGGGCTAAAGTAACGGGAAAACAGGGTCAATGGCGATCGCCGATCACTAGCAGAACCGACAGCCCGCAGGGGGGATACATCCTCTATGCCGGGGAAAACAACAAATGGCAGTTTTGGACCGGCAATGGCGGTAATTGGGTGACCGTAACCGGTCCAGATGTTGTGCTGGGAACCTGGACCCATTTAGCCGCCACCTACGATGGCAACAACATGAGACTCTATGTCAATTGGCAACTAGCTGGCGGACCCGTGGCTACCAAAATCAGTCTGAATAAGAAATCTCCCTTACGGATTGGAGCAGGAGCGACAGAAAGAAACCCAGACTATTTATTTGCCGGCCAAATCGGGGAAGTGCAGGTTTGGAACCAAGCACGGTCCGCGGAAGACATTAAAAAATCAATGAATTATCGGCTGCTAGGCAATGAACCAGGCCTGGTGGGCTATTGGCCTCTTAATGAAGGTTCAGGTAATATCGTCACTGACAAAACCGGTAAGGGCAGTAATGGCACAATTAACGGGGCAACTTGGCAGCAAGAACAACTCCCCTTAACTCCCAAAGCCTCTAAACCCAATATTGTCATTTTCCTCACTGACCAGGACAGTGCCGCCGTTGCTGAACGCTGGCCGCAAAGCTTTGAAGATGAGCATCTACCGGCCCTGAAACGACTGAAAAAGAACGGGCTGACCTTCAACAAAATGTTCACGGTAACGGTGGCCTGCTCTCCCAGTCGGGCTACTCTGCTCACCAGTACCTATCCCAATCAACACGGTGTCATCAACACCATTGCCGAGCCTTTTTCCGATATTATCAACCGCTATGAGGATAGCTACGGACAATCCCTAGAACAAAAGCTTCTTAGTCCCACCCAGGTGAACCTAGCTCGGGTTCTGAAGGCGGCCGGTTATAAGGTCTATTGGAAGGGCAAATGGCACTTGAGCGTTCCCAAGAGTGACACCGATAAGTGGTCAAGCGAAGACATCGAATACATGAAACAGTCCTACGGTTTCGATGGCTGGACTCCGATTGATGCGGGAGTTGCCCGCAGTGATTTAACCAAGTTTGGCAAAGGAACTTTTTACAATGATGAACGCTATCTACGGGGTGTAGAAGGGGTCAAAAAAGTCATTGAGCAAGATGCCAAGGAAGGACGCGGAGCTTTTAGTGGACTTTCCCCGGAGAAAAAGGAAGCGAAAAAGCAAAAGATCTTGGATAGAATTGACAAGGCCATTCCCCGGGAAGAACAAGGGGTTCTCGAATTTATTGAAAATTACAAATCCGAGGACGGTCCTTTTTGCTTGGTGGTGTCTTTGGTCAATCCCCATGATATTCATGTGGCTCCTACCTTTGAGAAAGATGCTGGCTATTCCCTAGAGGACTTTAAAGATTTTAATCTTCCCATTCCCGAAACTGTCTTCGAGGATCTATCCTTTAAACCAAGCGTCCAAGAAATTTTTAAACAAGGCTGTCAAGTCAAGGAAGATCAACGCTTAAAACGGATCAAGGAAGCGCGACGCTTAGAACTGAGCGACGAAAAGGTGTGGTATGAAGATTTACCAGAACTAAAAGATGGTCAATTCGCTACCAATAGTCAGCAAGTTCAGCAGATGTTTGTTAACTTCTACGGCTATCTGAAAAAACTGGCAGATAACCAAATCAATGAAGTGCTGAATGCCCTTGAAGCTAAGGGATTAATTGACGATACCTTAATCGTGCGGACTTCCGACCATGGGGAAATGTGCCTGGCCCACGACCGTCAGCGAGAAAAGCCTTTCAATGCCTACGAGGAAGTGCTTCGGGTTCCTCTGATTATTTCTAACCCGAATCTGTTCCCCAACGCCGTTAGTACCGATTCCTTTGCCACGACCTTGGATATAGTGCCAACTCTGGCTAAATTTGCTGGGGTGTATGATCTGTTCCAGTTTGCCTTTCAGGGTTGTGACCTAACGCCTTTATTCACCAATCCCCATCAGGAAGTCCGCGATGCCATTCATTTTACTTTTGATGATGGTACGCTGCCTCCCCGGTTTTTCAAAACCATTCCCCGACGTATCCGTACTATCCGCACCAAAGAGTGGAAATATTCTGTTTACTTTAACGACGAGGGGACTAATTACGAGTACGAAATGTACGACCTAGTCAATGACCCTCTGGAAAAAACCAATGTTGCGGGTAAACCAGAATATTTAGAAAAATTCCGGCAACTACACGCGCAATTGATCACCCAGATGGTTAAGTTAAAAACTGTTCCGGGTCGTTTTTCTATCTATACAGAAGAGATGAAGCAACAGAATTTTATTCCTCCTCTGTATTGGCCGACGGAAGACGAGGCCGAATATGAAGCCATCATGGATTATGCCGCTAACCAAGCTCAGTCTTCCTACCGGCACCGAGATCACAAGGAGGTGATCAAAGCCCAGGCAAAAGACGTTGATCCCGATATGTGGTGGTTGGGAATCTAATCAAAGCGCCGCGGCAAAACAACTAAGTAGGTGGGTGCCATTGATTTGCACCCACCTGTAATGGGAGCATACCGCCCACACTGGGTCTTACATTCAATGAGACCAACCTACTTAGTAGATTGTCAAGCTTAAGGTTGTTTTTATCTAGTTATAGCACGATATCCAGAGAGTGCTTAGGCACATCGATGGGCTAACTTTAAATCTATCCAGCAAATTGAGGAATTATGTCATGATGCCAGCGAAACCAGCGAATCGGTGTAAGATCGAGTTGTTAAAAAATAGTTTTAGCAAAACTCCTCTTAATCTGTCGGAGTTAAGCACACTCCAGCGAATCATTTTAATAACCGATGGGACTCTGACCGACATTTTAGAGATTTATTTGTTGGAAAAAATGTCAATTGTTAAACTGTCTGAAGAAGCGGTATATTTAGAGGAAGACTTGCCAGTTTTAGATATTGAAAAAGGTAGCAAAATTATCAAGAGAAAAATATTTCTTCGCAGTACAGTCAGCCAAAAAAAATTAATTTATGCCGAGTCTATTATTGTTATTGATAGACTAGACACCAAGTTTCAAGACGAGTTAATCAAGTCAGGAAAACCCATTGGTAAGCTTTGGTTAGAAAATCGGATGGAAACCTTTAAGGAAATCGTTGATTTATCTCAAGAGCGTGCGGGGGATTTGGCTGAGGATTTTCAAATCAGTCCAGAAGAAAAACTTTTTTCTCGTACCTATCGTGTTTTCTCTCAGAAGCAACCGATTATGATGATTACAGAAAAATTTCCTGAGAGTTATTTCGTCTAAAAATATCTCCAGAGTCATTCCATTAACAACCATCTCAACTTTGCTCATTCAATCATGTTTAATCTTCAGCGAGAAAATCCCGGGCAAATGTCTGATAGAGACACTGTCTTGCAGATGATAAGGGGTTTTCAGATTAGCCAATGTATTTATGCGACCGCCAAATTAGGAATTGTTGATCTGTTGGCCGATGGAACAAAATCTTATCAAGAGTTAGCCACTGAAACCCATACTCATGCTGATTTACTTTATCGTTTTTTGCGGACGTTAACCAGTCTGGGGATTTTAGAAGAAACCCAACCCAACTATTTCCAAAACACTGCTTTAGCAACTTATTTAAGAGATAAGCAACAGGGAACTGTTCGCAATTTTCTGATGGCCGAAATAGAAGAAAGTTATGCTAGTTGGGGAAATCTTACTCAAAGTTTAACCACAGGTCAAGGTGCTTTTGAGTCTATGTATGGTGTCAATATTGAAGAGTTTCATCAACAAAATTCCGATCAAGCTGAAGTTTTTGATCAAGCAATGGTTGATATAACTGCAATTCAAAACCCCCTGATTTTGGCCGCTTATGATTTTTCTGTCGGGGAAATTGTCGCAGACATTGGTGGAGGATATGGAAAATTTCTGGCTGCTATTTTACAAAAATATCCCCAGATTCAAGGGGTGCTATTTGAACAACCCTATTGTATTGAGCAGGGGAAATATCTACTAACACAAGAGGGAGTGATCGACCGTTGTAGTTTGATTTCTGGGAGCTTTTTTGACCCCATTTTCCTTAAAGCAGACATTTATTTATTGAAGAAAATTCTGCTCAATTGGGATGATCAAAAAGCCCTTGAAATTCTCAAAAACTGTCGTCAGGCTATGGACCCATCCTCTCGATTGTTAATCGTGGATCGAATTTTGCACAAAAATCGTTGGAAGGATAATTTAGCTGATCTCAATTTATGGATGCTAGGTTCAGGAAAAATTCGATCGGAATCTGAATTTAGGGTATTATTAGAAACGGCTGGCTTTCAAATAACTAAAATTATTGACACTCAGTCTATAGAGAGTTTAATTGAAGCTACTCCACTCTAAACCAGAAACTTAAATACCGCTCTGTTTGCCAAACTACTCAATTCAACCTTATTAGGAAAAATTTTATGACTAACAACATCTCTACTAAACCTCTCAAGCATATTGCCATCATTCCAGACGGTAACAGAAGATGGGCAAAAAATCAGGGCTTATCTCCCCAAGAAGGTCACAGAAAAGCATTTATAGAGGTGGCACCTTCCCTATTAAAAACGCTTTGGGATAAGGAAATTTACGCTGCGACATTGTGGCTGTTCTCCACCGAAAACTGGAAGCGTTCCGATAGCGAAGTTGACAACTTAATGGATGTTTTTAGTCAGTTTCTCAGCAATTTATTGCCTTTATCGGGTGAATACTCAGTACAGTTGCGACATTTAGGTAGAAAAGATCGCCTTCCTGAAAATCTCTTGTCTATGGTTGAGGAGGTAGAGCATAGCACCAAAGGAATGACCGGTCACATCTTCAATTTTGCCCTAGACTACGGTGGTGAAGATGAGATAATCCGCGCAGTCCGCCGCCTAGTAGAAAAGGGGGTTAAACCGGAAGAGATCGAACCTCATCAGCTAATGGATCAATTTTGTCCGCCGCCAGATCTGATTATTCGGACCTCTGGAGAATGTCGGTTATCTGGATTTATGCCCCTACAGAGTTGTTATAGTGAACTCTACTTTACAAATACCTTCTTTCCCGATCTAAGTCCGGCAGATATTGAAGAAGCTATCCACTGGTTTCAAAATCGCGAGCGTCGCTTTGGAAAATAGGATCAAGCAAATTAAGCCAACTATAGCCATTGAGTGCAATCAAATTACTTTATTTCCCATGACTCAATCTATTCATCAATTATTTGAACAGCAGGTACAACGCACCCCTGAAGCTATGGCACTGATTGGGGAAAACCGGCAAATTAGCTATGAAAACTTAAATCAAAAAGCCAATCAACTGGCCTATTATTTACAAAAATATGGGCTAAAACCGGAAAGTCTCGTCGGTTTATCTGTGGAACGTTCCCCGGAAATGGTGATGGCCCTTTTGGCTATTCTAAAAGCCGGATGTGCTTATGTTCCCCTCGACCCCGACTATCCCCCGGAGCGCTTGGATTATATGATACAAGATGCTCAATTATCTCTCATAATCACCAACAGTTATTTAATCGGTAAATTCGGGGACAATCAGAGAGTTAAAATTCTGAAATTGGATGAAGATTGGGGGCTAATTGCCCTAGAAAAGCCAGAAAATCTCGATATTGAAGTTAACCCCGAAAACCTCGCTTATATTATCTATACATCAGGTTCCACCGGAAAACCCAAGGGCGTGATGATTGAACATCGCTCTGTGGTTAATTTTATTGAAGTGGTTAAGACTACTGCTAATCTCAGTCAAAGCGATCGAATTTTACAATTTGCCTCGATTAGTTTTGATGTTGCCGTCGAGGAAATTTATCCTTGCTTAACTGTTGGTGGCACGGTTGTTTTGCGAACTGAGGCGATGTTAAGCTCATTTTCTAGCTTTATCCAAAAGTGTCGAGAATGGCAACTGACAATCTTAGATTTACCCACAGCTTTTTGGCAGGCTTTAATTACCGAATTAGCGCGAACTAAGGAACCCTTCCCCGAATCGGTGCGATCATTATTTGTGGGTGGAGAAAGTTTATTACCCGAAAAACTCAAACTATGGCAGCAATATATAGAAGAAATGCTACAAACTGGGAAACTCCGCCGAGTACCCCAATTAATTAACGCTTATGGACCTACAGAAACCACTGTCGAAGCAACCTATTGTGATTTATCTAATTATAAATTAACAGAAAACTGTACCTCTGTCCCTATTGGTCGTCCCATCAATCAGACACAAATCTATATTCTTGATCAGAATTTACAGCCTGTCCCCCAAGGAACTCAAGGGGAATTATATATTGCTGGTATTAGTTTAGCGAGAGGTTATCTCAATCAGCTAGAATTAACCCAAGAAAACTTTATCAATAACCCTTTCAATCCCTCCGAACGGCTTTATAAAACTGGAGATTTGGGTCGCTATTTGGCTGATGGTGACATTGAGTACTTAGGACGCATTGACAATCAAATTAAGATTAGAGGTTTTCGGGTAGAACTAGGAGAAATTGAGAACGTATTGATTCAACACTCGGCGATTGAGTCGGCGGCGGTTATCCTCAGCCAAGATCAATTAGGGGATAAACAGTTAATCGCTTATGTCGTTCCTCATCTAACTTCTGAGGATTCCTTAGAACAGGAAAAAACTCAACAAGAATATCTGGCTCTTTGGAAAACTGTTAATCAGCAAACTGACAGTCAAACCCCTATTCAAAGTGATCTTACTTTTAATATTATTGGTTGGGATAGTAGTTATGACGGACAGCCAATTCCCAAAGAAGAAATGCACGAATGGGTGGATAAAACCGTTGAAAGCATTCAAGAGTTACACCCAGAAAAAGTTTTAGAAGTTGGCTGCGGTACGGGATTATTATTAACTCGAGTTGCCCCCGATTGTTGCGAGTATGTAGGTCTTGATTTTTCTTGTCCTGCTTTAGATCATATTCGGAAAATTCAGCGGACAATAGGCGGTTTAGATCATGTAACTTTGTGGGAACGAAGCGCCGATGATTTAGCGGGGTTGGAGTCAGAAAGTTTTGATACTATTATCATCAACTCTGTGCTGCAATATTTCCCCAGTACCGCCTACCTATTGCAAGTTTTAGAAGGGTTAATTAAACGGGTTAAAAAAGGAGGTCATATTCTTGTTGGAGATATTCGTAATTTAGCCCTTTTGCCAACCTATTGTACTTCGGTAGAAGCTTATCGAGCTAATGATCATGTTCTTGCCTGCCAATTGCGAGAAAGAATTACCCGCAAACACCAAGCAGAAGAAGAGTTGTTATTACATCCCTTTTTCTTCCTAGCACTTCAACAACAATTTCCTGAAATTACTCATGTGCAAATAAAACCCAAAACTGGGGTTTATGATAATGAATTAACTCGCTTTCGTTACGAGGCGATTTTATCTATCAATAGTTCCGTTGAACCGTTGACAGAGATTGATTGGTTAGACTGGCAAAAAGAACAACTGAACTTAGCCGAAGTTAAACGCATTTTAACTGAAGATAAACCGAGAAATTTAGGTATTTCTCGTATTCCTAATGCTCGTTTGAGTAAGGAAGTTAAGGTTCAACAATGGTTAGAAGAAGCTGATCAAAGCGACTCACTTAAGCAACTAAACCAGTGGCTAGGTCAGCAGCCGAAGCATGGGGTAGAAATTGATCGGATAATGGCTCTTGTGGAGGACTTACCTTATCACCTAGAGATTAGCTGGATTAACACCGATGCCAGAGGATATTATGATCTAGTTTTTAGCCATAAATCCGCACCATTCCAACCAGCAATTTTTCCCATTAGTTCTCCTATTGAAGATATATTTACCTATGCCAATAATCCAATCGAGATTAAATTTAAGCAGCAATTAATATTAGAACTCGGTCAATTTCTTAAAAGCAAATTGCCAGAATATATGAGGCCAAATGCCATCAGTATTTTAGACAAATTGCCCCTTACGCCTAATGATAAAATAGACCGTCTAGCCTTGTCAAAACTGGCAAAACCGAGTTATATATTAACCAGTAATAAAGCTAATTTTGTAGCTCCTCGTAATCGAGAAGAAGAAATATTAGCGAACTTGTGGTCTGAAGTTCTGCAACTAGAGGCAATCGGTATTAATGATAACTTCTTTGAGTTAGGCGGCAATTCTCTCAAGGTCATTATTTTATTGAATAGAATCCAAGAAAGGTTGAATAAAAACTTGCAGATGCTTGACCTATTTCAGTCACCCACCATTGCTGAATTAGTAACTTGTCTGTCAGAAAAATCATCAACATTTAACAGAATTGAAGCAACAAATCTCCAACCTGCCGACGAAATTCGTTATTATCCGCCCTCTTTTGCTCAAGAGCGATTTTGGGATTATCGTCATTTAGGTAGCTTTTATTATCTACCTAACTACTTCCATCTGGAAGGAAAGCTTAATATAGCTATTTTGGAAAAAAGTCTTAATGAGATTATTCGTCGCCATGAAATTCTAAGAACAAAATTAGAAAAAATCAATGGTTCTTTAAGGCAGGTTGTCTATCCCAATACAAAGATAGCTCTTGAAATTATTGATCTGCGAAACCGCTCAGAAGTAGAACAACAGCAAGAAATAGAAAGAATAACCGCAGAAAAAATCAAAAAACAAGTTTTTCTGGACAAAGATCCTTGGTTGTTCGTTAATCTACTACAATTGTCAGAAACATCTCATATTTTGCTGATCGGTTTACACATGATGCTGGCCAATGAACAATCTTCGGAAATATTAATGCCAGAATTGAGCCTTCTCTACGATACTTTCCTCTCTGATAACCCTTCTCCTTTGCCCGAATTACCCCTACAGTATGGCGATTATGTGATTGCCGAACGTCAATCTCTTACAGAAGAAGGACTAAAAATAAGGCGCGACTATTGGCAACAGTGGTTAAGTCAAGAACCCCAGCCTTTAAATCTTCCCACTGACAGACCGCTACCAGAGGTGCAAAGCTTCCAGGCAGTCACCCTAGAAACAGAGATTTCTCCTGAACTGACTACTCAGTTAGAAATTTTGAGTCAGAAACAAAAAGTGACTTTTTTTACCACCATCGCCACTACCTTTGGACTTTTACTCCATCAGTACGCTCCGAAGGAAAGTCTCGTTATCGGCGTTCCAGCGATTGATAGCAATCAGCAGCAATTTGCATCTGTAATGGGAGATTTTGGTAAGCACTTGCTTTTAAGACTTGATTTTGGCGAAAATGACCACTTTTTCCAGCTATTAAAACGGGTTCAACAGGAGATGCTTGCTGTCATCACTCACCAAGATGTCCCTTTTGAGCAAATCGCCAAAACCTTTGACCCGCCGATAGAGCGAAATAAACGCTTTTTTAGAGTGTATTTAGACTTTTTGCAAAAAGCTCCCACAGAGCATTTAGAATTATCGGGTTTGAATGTCACCCCCATACCGCTTAAATTATCAATGGCAAGAGTAGATTTAGGAGTATTGTTCTGGAAAAAAAATACCCCTTCCGGAACTGTTATTAAGCTATGGTGGAAGTATAAAAAAGATTTGTTTGAAGCGGATACCATCGCTAGGATAGCGTCAAATTTTGAAAATTTATTAGAGGTAATCGTCAATCAATGAAACCCGAGCAATCCCACGTTTTCAATACAACTCGTTGGCATAATACCTGTTTAATGGCAGAATCGGGAAAAGGTATTTATGTTTATGATTCAGAGGGAAAAACCTATCTAGATGCCATCGGGGGGACTCATGTTATTTCCATCGGTCATGGTGTCACAGAAGTGGCCGATGCCATGGCAGAACAAGCTCGTCAACTGTGTTTTATTCATAAGGCTCAATTTACCAGTGAACCCCAAGAAAAGTTAGCTAATGTGGTGACAACAATGGCTCCCGAAGGTATGGATAGAGTCGGTTTTGTCACCAGTGGTTCAACAGCTAATGAAATGGCTTTTCAAATAGCTCTTTATTACCATAAACTACGAGGCAAAGCCAGCAAATACAAAATTATTTCTCGTTGGCATAGCTATCACGGACATACAATTGCCACTCTCGCCATGACTGGTAGTAGGTTTGTGCGAGAAAGTTTATCACCCTTTGACCTCTTAAATTTTCCCCATATTCAAGCACCTCACTGTTATCAATGTCCCTATAAACTTACCTATCCCAGTTGTGAATTAACTTGTGCTAATGAACTAGCAAGAATAATCGAACAAGAAGGAGCAGATACCATAGCAGCTTTCGTGGCTGAACCGATTATTGGCGGTGCCGGGAGTGCCATTGTTCCGCCTCCTGGCTATTATGAAAAAGTGCGAGAAATTTGTGATTTCTATGATATTCTTTGGATTTCTGAGGAAGTTATCACAGGTTTTGGTCGAACGGGTAAAAACTTTGGGGTTGACCATTGGGCGGCAATTCCCGATATAATTACAGCCACGAAAGCCTTAAGCAGCGGGTACGCTCCCATTGGTGCAGTTATTGTTCATCAACGGGTTCGGGAAGTATTTGACAATGCAACTAAAAATATACCCCTGTCATTGTTTACCTATGCCGGTCATCCTATTAGTTGCGCTGCGGCTTTAGCTGTGCAGAACTATATGGCTAAACATAATTTAATAGAACGATGTGCAGTGATGGGTAAATACCTCAAACATCAATTAGAAAAACTGGCTGAACGGGAGCCAATCATAGGCGATGTTCGGGGGGAAGGATTATTAATAGGAATTGAATTTGTTAAAAATCGAGACAATCATCAACCTTTTTCTCGTTCCCTGGGTATTACTGAAAAAATTATGCAAGTAGGCTTAGAAAATGGATTAATCCTCAGAGGGAGGTTTGGTACTGGTGTCGGAGTTGATGGAGACCATATCTTAATTTCGCCACCCTTTATTATCACAGAAAGTCAATGTGATGAATTGGTGGAAAAGTTAGAGTTAACTTTCAAGCAGGTAAAACAGTCTTTAAAATTGGTTGAGGTGTGTTAAAGATGATCGCTCAAAACAGTCTGCTACAAACAGCTAAATCCTATCGGACTCTGGCGGCGGTTACTATTTCCAAAGGCGCGGCTAATTCAGTAAGTCACCCTGACCAAAGAATTGATCAAGAAGCTCTCGTTTTTGCTGTTTCTGGTCAAACTGAGGGAATAATACAGTTAAGCCTAAAATTGTTGACAAGTAAGGTAAAATCGTTAATAATTTAGCCAAGGATTTATTCTTAGCAAAAAATACCCTTTTTAGGGAATCCGTAAGCTCAATCAAAAAGGTCATTAAATTATGTTTAATCTTCCTGGGGAAAACCCAAATCAAATATCTCCCAGAGACACCGTTTTACTGATGATTAGGGGGTTTCAGATCAGTCAATGTATTTATGCTGCTGTAAAATTAGGAATTCTTAATCTGTTAGGAGATGGCTCAAAACACTATCAAGAATTAGCGACGGAAACTAACACTCATGCTGATTCTCTCTATCGTCTTTTACGAACTTTGGTCAGTTTAGAAATTTTGCAAGAAAATCAACCGGATTATTTTCAAAATACTCCCTTAGCGGCTTATCTAAGGGATGATCAAGTGGGAACTTTACGCAACTGGCTAATTACCGAGATAGAAGAAAGTTATGCTTGTTGGGGCAATTTTACCCAAAGTTTAACCACTGGAGAAGGAGCTTTTAAAGCCATGTATGGTCTTGATATTGAGGAGTACCATCGAGAGAATCCTAGCCTCAATAAAGTTTATGATCAATCAATGAATGATATAACCACCTTTCAAATAGCTAAAATATTAGAAGCTTATGACTTTTCCTCCGTAGAAGTATTGGCAGATATTGGTGGCGGTCAGGGAAAACTGATTGCTGCTATCTTAAAACGTTACCCTCAAATAAAAGGGATACTTTTTGAACAGCCATACTCCCTTGAAAAAGCCAAAAATTTATTGAAACAGGAAGGGGTAAGCGAACGCTGTGAGTTGATAAGTGGAGATTTTTTTGAATCGGTTCCCGTCGTAGCGGATGTTTATTTACTCAAGCAAGTTTTGCTCAGTTGGAATGATCGACAAGTTGTTGATATTCTCAAAAACTGTCGCCAGTATATGCCTTCCACATCTCGATTATTAATTTCAGAAAGAATTATCCGCAAAATTTATTGGAGAGACAATTTAGCTGATCTACAGTTATGGATGCTTCATTCAGGAAAAATTCGCTCAGAAAATGAATTAAAAGTCCTATTAACAAGTGCTGGATTTCAAATAGATAGAATTATTGACACTATGCCTGTGCAGAGTTTGATTGAAGCAAGTCCACTCCCTAAATTAAATTAGATATGTCCTAGCAAAGCATGAGCAATCAAGAATGTATTCCAGATTTAAAAACAGAAGCTATTCTTAATCCTGATATCAGTTTTGACAGTCCTCTCAAGGACAATTTTGACGAGCCAAAATCAATTTTTTTAACTGGTGCCACTGGATTTTTAGGGGCTTATTTGCTCAGGGAACTGCTCGATCAAACCACCGCTAATATCTATTGTTTAATTCGTTGTCATACTGTAGAAACTGGTAAACAGCGACTAAAAGAAAACCTCCAATCTTACCAACTTTGGCAGCAACATTTTGATGCTCGTATTATCCCAATGCTTGGCGATTTGGCTCAACCATTGTTAGGTCTTTCTGAGAAAGAGTTTTGTCAATTAGCCAACGAGATTGATGTTATTTATCATAACGGATCACAAAATGACCTGATCCCCCCTTACTATCAAATGAAAGCGGTTAATGTTTTGGGAACTCAAGAAATTCTTAAGTTAGCCGGACTAAGAAAAACTAAACCAGTTCATTTTATCTCGACACTGGCCATTTTTTTTAGTCAGGCTCATAGACAAGATACACCCATTAGAGAGACAGAATTTCCTCGATTTTCTCCCAGTTTAAATACGGGCTATAAACAAAGCAAATGGGTTGCTGAAAAATTAATACACCTAGCTCAAAAAAGAGGTTTTCCCGTCTCTATTTATCGACCCACAAGAATTATGGGTGACAGCAAAACTGGAATTTATAGAAAATCGAATAATTTCTTTTTTCGGTTTATTCAAATATGTATTAAATTAGAAAAATTTCCCACTTTTGATGTGGATATCAATATTATTCCCATTGACTATGCCAGTAAAGCTATTGTTTATCTCTCAAGGCAAAAGCAACTTTTAGGAAAAACCTTTCATTTAGTTAATCCTGAATTAATTCCATGGCAGAGATTTTTTGAATTAATTAATGCCTGTGGTTATGCCACTGAAGCGGTATCCGATAAAAATTGGTTAGTAATGGTTGAAAATTACCTTTTTGAGCAGGGAGGAGAAAAAGCCGTTAGTTCTTGGTTCCCAATTATTTTAAAATCAGCTAAAATGATTAGTCAGACAAAGCCTTGCTTCGATGCTTGTCAAACTATCGAGGGATTAGCCCATAGCTCCATCGTTTGTCATCCTCTCGATTTATCCCTGATCTCTACTTATTTACTTGCTTGGAAAAAATATGAGACAAAAATGTTAAACTAGCAGAGGCTCAACTGCTGCCCGACTACCAATAGCGTCAACCCCTTTTTTTTGGAAATATGTCAACCCAAGTTGCTGAAAATAAAAATGCACTTGCTTCTTTTAACCAATTTTTGAAAGATGTCAAGGCGATCACTCAACCTTACTGGTATCCCACCGAACCAGGAGCAAGAAGCTTTCCCGAGGTAATTCGTGGCTGGGGAATGCTATTTTTGCTAATTTTTCTAATCCTCGGTCTAGTAGTCGTAACGCTTTTTAATAGTTTTGCTATTCGTCGCTTGATTGACGCAATTGTACAACAGGGAGACTATGCCAGATTTAATCAGGAATTGATCGCCTATGTGATTGGACTGATCTTGGTGACACTGCTAGTCGGTTACAGTAAAAATATTTCCAAAAAAATTGCTTTGGATTGGTATGAATGGCTAAATGGTCAGGTTTTAACTAAATATTTCCATAAGCGTGCCTATTATAAAATTAATTTCAAATCTGATATTGATAATCCCGATCAACGCATTGCTCAAGAAATTGAACCGATCACCAGTAATGCTCTTAGCTTTTTCTCATCTTTCCTAGAAAAAAGCCTGAAGATGCTTGTCTTTTTAGTGGTGATTTGGACGATTTCTGAGCGGATTGCTATTCCGCTACTTATTTATACAGTCATCGGTAATTTTATCGCCCTTTATTTAAATCAAGAATTAATCAAGATCAATGAAAAGCAATTAGCTTCAAAAGCTGATTATAATTATGCGTTAACTCACGTTCGCAATCATGCTGAATCTATCGCTTTTTTTCGGGGAGAGAAAGAAGAATTAAATATCATTCAGCGAAGATTTAAAAAGGTATTAGAAGATACTCTCGATAAAATTGATTGGGAAAGAGGGAACGAACTGTTTGCTAGGGGCTATCAAGCTGCTATTCAAGTATTTCCCTTCTTAATTCTGGGACCTTTGTATATTAGAGGTGAGATCGATTATGGACAGGTGGAACAAGCTTCCACAGCCTGTTATATATTCGCTACTTCTTTGGGCGACCTGATCACTGAATTTGGCATTTCGGGACGATTTTCTAGTTATGTTGAACGTTTAAATGAATTTGCGACTGCCCTAGAAACCGTCACTCAACAACCGGAGAATATCAGCACGATCAAAACTATAGAAGAAAATCATTTTGCCTTTGAGAAAGTTACTTTACAAACTCCCGACTATGAGCAGGTAATTGTCGAAGATCTATCTCTTTCTGTTCAACCCGGTGAAGGATTACTGATTGTTGGCCCTAGTGGCCGCGGCAAAAGTTCCCTCCTACGAGCGATCGCGGGTTTATGGAATTCCGGTACCGGACGTTTAATACGGCCACCCCTTGAAGAAATTCTCTTTTTACCCCAACGTCCCTACATTATCTTAGGAACCTTACGCGAACAACTGCTCTATCCTCAGACTGATCGTCAGATAACTAATAGCGAAATTCAAGCAGTATTACAACAAGTCAATTTACAAAACGCCCTAAGTCGGGTGGATGAATTTGACTCTGAAAAACCCTGGGAAAACATTCTCTCCCTAGGAGAACAACAACGTCTAGCCTTTGCTCGGCTCTTAGTTAATCCCCCCAGTTTTATCATTTTAGATGAAGCAACCAGCGCCCTAGATTTAGTCAACGAAAGGATTCTATATGAGCAATTAAAAGCTCGTAAAACAACTTTTATTAGTGTCGGTCATCGAGAAAGTCTCTTTAATTACCATCAATGGGTTCTAGAACTCTCGGCCGACTCTAGTTGGGAACTCTTGACTGTTGAAAATTATCGCCTTAAGAAAGCGCAAGAAATGTTTACTAAGACCCCTAATGGCAATTCTGTAAAACCCGATATTACCATTAATCATGAGTCAGAATCCCCAGAAACACATCAGTCTCTTGAGGGACTTTCTCATCAAGAGATAAAACTATTAACCGACTTATCGATCTCTAGTGTTCGTAGTAAAGCTAGTCGCGGAAATTTGATCGTAGCCAACGATGGTTTTACCTATCGTTATGACAAAAATCCTCAAATCTTAAAGTGGCTTAAAATCTCACCTTAAGCTCTCTGGCTGGAAAAGATTGATATAATCAGGCCAATAGCCGGACCTCGAATCGACCCCAGAACCTGGACAAACCCGCCGGCTGTCTAACGATGCCAGCAATTTAACTGCCAGTTTCTACCAACAACAATTGACCGAGAATATGGGATGAGAGGCTATTGAAGCTAAATTTTGTGAAAACTTCTCACTTATATCGCTAGATAACTAAAATGTGGTAAACTAGGTGGTAACGTTCACAAAGACCGCGACAGATATGACAGTCTCTTATTAGTCAGAGTCCCTGAACCCCTGATTACCTCTTTCTCCCCTAGGTGATTACAAAACCAATGGCTGAACAACGCTCTGTACTAAAATTTAATGGCATTGATGATCAGATGGAGCTATCCCGGGGATTTCTTGACATCGATCAGAGTATTACCATTACATTTTGGGCAAAAGGAGAAAATAATTTATCCACAGAAACCACTCTTTTAGAAGCTGTTAATCGCGAGAATAACCGCGTCCTACATATTACTTTGCCCTGGGGCGATCCTGTGAAACCTGCAATTTTTTGGGATGCGGGAAATGAAGAAGGTTTCGATCGAATTGAAAAAAAAGTCAAGCTTAAGGATTATAGTGATTGGACTCATTGGGCCTTTGTCAAAAATGCGACCACAGGCCGAATGTTGATCTATCGTAATGGGATCATTTGGCATCGTGGGAACGGTCATAACCGTGCCTTAACGGGGATTGAAAAAATCATCTTGGGAGCCTCTGTTAATCTCTCCCATTATTGGCAAGGTTGTCTCGCCGAATTTTCTGTTTGGAATCAAGCGCGTAGCCAAGAAGAAATCCAAAAAACGATGTATCAATCTCCCTTAGTTGATGACCTTGGCCTAGTCACTTATTTATCACTCAATGGCAATGCAGAGGATCAAACAAGTTATAGCAATCATGGTATTCTTTATGGGACAACCTGGCAACTAGATAGTCTTCCCTCTAAACCGACCTCGATCCCTAAGTCAAAAACTCAGACTAGCAGTAAAGCTAGAAGGAGTGCGAAAAGGATAACAATGGTCAACGAAATTTTTAACTCCCTTGAAGAAGAAGAAGTGGTTGAACAGGATGCTCCAGCAGAAAATCAAGAACCTTCCCGGGAAGATAATTCAGAATCAATTATAATTGCCGCAGAAGCTGCTCTTGCCAGTAATGAAATTGAGGAGATTACTAAAACGGCAATTTCTCAACCGGATATACTGACTTATTCAAACCAGAAAAAACGGTTAATTATTTGTTGTGATGGTTCTTGGGAAAACTCTGGCAGTGCTTACCCCACCAACGTGGTTAAATTCGCCGAATCTATTAAGTATATTGCCGAGGATCAAACCCCTCAAATCGTCTTTTTGTCAGGTTCTGGCAGCGCCGAAGATAACGAATTTATTAAAAGTTTAGGGAATGAAACTTTTGGCTGGGGACTCGATCGGATGATTCAAGATGCCTATCGTTTTCTTGTCCTTAACTACAATCCCAAAAGCGAGGATGAAATTTATTTGTTAGGTTTTAGTCGCGGAGCATATATCGTTCGTTGTTTGGCTAGTTTTATCGATAAATGTGGAATCCTAAAACGATCTAAGATTAAAGAAATTCCCCTAGCTTATCAACTCTATCGAGACCACAACGTTAGTTTCGATAGTGCCAAAGCTCAACAATTTCGTGCCGCTAATGCTAAAAAAATTGAGACAGAAAAGGAAGATTTTCAAGATCGTATTCCAATCAAGATGTTAGGTTGTTGGGATACAGTTGGTCATTTTGGTATTCCTGATTTAACTCCTTGGTTTCCCCTAGCTAAGTTTTATCATAAAAAATATGAATTTAGTAACACAAAATTAAGTCCGATTATCCAAAATGCTTTTCATGCTGTTGCCATTGATGAAAAACGGAAAAACTTCCCTTCCACTCCGATCAAAGCCAACCCCGAAAATCCTGAACAAGTTGTCAAAGAAGTTTTATTTGTCGGTGAACATACCTGTCTAGGTGGTGGCAAAAAAGAATATCAAGGACTTTCCGACTACCCCTTACAATGGATGATTAATCAAGCCAAAAAATTGGGATTAGAGTTTGACTCAACCACCTCTGAATTTGAGGAATTCCCAATTAAACTAGACCCCACCATCAAGTTCGATAATACCCTTAAGGGATTGTCGGCCTTGGGAGGTGAGCAATGGCGATATTTCAATACAAAAGTTGTCACTGTTCATCACAGTGTGGTAAAACGATTAAAGGCTTTTTCCGATTATCGTCCCAAAAGTCTTGAACCTTTTCTTCAAGCTTTACTTGACGGCGATCAACAGATAGATTAACCTTGCTTTAGAATTAAACTAATCCTTCGCTAGAAATTTGAGGTGATTTTTATGGAACTCGATAACATTATCAAAAAAGTGGCAGGTGCTTATTTAGCTTCGGCTGTTATTGCTGTCATCGTGCTAATTCTAACCCTCGGACAACCCTTTGTAGTTTTTATGGGTATTGGAGCGATGGGGTTGGTTACTGTCCTAGGAGATGCGATCGCTCAGTACGGAATTGAAGCGGTTCTGAATGCTTTTTACACTGAGCGAAGTAAAAAAGAATCCCTGGAAACACTTTTGGCTGAAATTGATGCTTTACCTCTGACTGATGACCTGAAATTAAAAACCAAAAAACACTTGACTGACCATCAAGAACAGACAGTAAAGCAGCAAGAAACGGTAACTGAGCCAACTCCTGAAAGTCCTCAAACAGTTGTTATTGAAAAGGAACCAGTTATTGAAAATGAACCAGTTGTTGAAAATGAACCAGTTGTTGAAAATGAACCAGTTGTTGTTGAAGTTGAGAATGTTTAATTAGGTATTGCTCCCTCTTGTAATAGCTGGGAGCAGCGGATGATTATTGCTAAGTACTGAGGAATTTTTTGGTCTAAGATAGCTATGCTAAATAGGAACTCTCCACATCTGATGACCTATAAAAAAATTGCCATTTATGAGCAAAGCTATCAAATTCCTGTTTTTAAAAATAGATACTTAAAGAATTTTCAGAAAATCATCAAGGAACGTCGGAAATTAATTCAAGAAGGAGTTCGCTACCATTACTATTTTGGTAAGATTATTAAACGAAAAGAAAAAATTACTCAACAAGAAATCTTGATTGAGACTCAGTTATTAATTAAAGACTATAATTTATTAATTAACGGGCTAGAAATCTATCAAGACGGATATTATCGTTTTTTACTCCAACTCAGTGACAATCTCAAAATTTTATTTTCCCAAAAATATCAAGAATTAAAAATCTTAGACTACGAGAGAATAAAGTTAGAGATTAAAAATAATAATAATCAAAATATTCTCAATCAACTCAAGCTAGAAAAACAGGAAAATTTTCGGGCAATTTTGCTACTGGGAAAAACATCTTTTTTGATGTTGAGAAAAACTAAATTACTAGGGGAAGGAGTTCAGAAATTAGCCGAGGATACTCAAAAGCAGAAAAAAATTGTGCAAGCAATTATTCAAGAACTCAAAATTTATGAGGAATTAAATCATTATCAACTCAAATCTCAACGAGTTCGCCAAGAAATTGCTGATCTTGCCCAAAATGCGATTAATTTTGAAAACTACCTACAGGACTATTTTGCTCCTTTTCAATTATTAATAGAAGAAGTCATTAAGGTGGACGAAGAATTTTATGCAACGGTTGGAGAAATTAAGTATTTGGTAGACAATATTTTTCAACCTCAGCCTGATCTCTTAGAAACGTCAGATTCCAGCATAAGTTCTGAGTTTTTGCTAAATTTTCTAGCGACTGGTTACGAGAAAGAAGCAAGGTTAAAAGAGGCTTTTTCCTCTGATCAATTTAATGATTACTTATTCAATGAAAGTGAATGGTCAGCACAATTCATTTCCCTAGAAAAAACCATCAATAAATTATCTGATCATTTAGCAGAACAAGAGGCTTGTCAAAAAGACGCTATCCCAAAAACTCCCCTAGCAATAGTTGTCTCTCAATTCACTCAAAACAATCTTGACAAATCTTCTAGTTCTAAAAATCCCGCGACTTCCCCAAATATCTTAACTCAAGAATCGGCCGATCTTGATTATAATCAATTACAAGATTTGCTAATAAAGCAACAGTGGCAAGCGGCTGATCGCCAAACAACCAAACTACTATTAAAAATTTTGGGTAGAACCTACTGGAATGAGGTTTATCCTCAAGATATTGCTCAATTACCTTGTTCGGAACTGAAAAAAATTGATCAACTTTGGCTGCATTATAGTAATGGTCATTTCGGGTTTAGTATTCAGCAGGCCATTTTCTCTAGTCTCGGTGGTTTAGTGGATTATGAAACCCAAAAGAAACTTGGCGATCGCCTAGGTTGGCGGAAGGAAGGTAAATGGCTCAATTATGAGCAACTAAACTTTCAATTAGAGCCGAATTCTCCCCTCGGTCATTTACCGGTTCATTGGTTGATTTTTGAGGAAAATCTTGGTGATCCATCTGCCGAGGTTTCTGATCATCAAAACTCCGTGGCTTTCTGGAGAGTTGGCAATTGGTTATTGTGGCAACTTCACCTCGTTTTCAGCAAAATTCAAGCCTGTGGAATTATTCCTCTGTCTGACTTTTAAAGCCATTATCCCATTAAAAACTGATTTGGTATCCCTACCAATTTCTTGACCGATAGTTAACTCTTAATCAGAAAAATATCGCAAAAAAATCTCCCCTTTTTACTGGAAATAAAAAGGGGAGAAAATATTAGATAGCTTTAGGATTCAGTCATCCATTCCGTATGGAAAAACTCACCTCTGGGTTTATCGGTACGTTCATAGGTATGAGCGCCAAAATAATCCCGTTGTGCTTGGGTGAGATTTTGCGGTAAATTGGCCCGACGATAACTATCAAAATAGTCCAAAGAAGAACTAAAAGCCGGGACAGGAATTCCCAACTTATTAGCTAAGACTAACACCTCACGCCAGGCCTCTTGGCGATCGAGGATACTTTGCTTAAATTCCGGTGCTAACAACAAATTCGGCAGGCCCGGATTTTCCGCAAAAGCCTTGCGAATTTTATCCAAGAAACTGGCCCGAATAATACAGCCGCCCTTCCATATCCGGGCCGATTCCGGCAGACTGATATTATAGTTAAACTCCTGAGAAGCTTTAGCGATTAAAGCCATACCTTGGGCATAGGAACACATTTTCGAGCAGTAAAGAGCATCACGCACCTTATCCACAAATAGTGCCGCATCCCCCGGATAGGTTTCCCCAGGTCCGGGTAACTCTTTTGCGGCTGCCACCCGTTCATCCTTATAAGCGGACATCACGCGAGCATTAACCGCAGCATAAATGGTCGGAATTGGCACCCCCAACTCTAAGGAACTTAACACAGTCCAGCGTCCGGTTCCCTTTTGTCCCGCCGAATCCAAGATTAAATCTACCAGATGATGACCGGTTTCTGGGTCAACACACTTAAAGATATCGGCGGTAATTTCAATTAAATAAGAATTAAGCTCATCGGTGCGGTTCCACTCGGCGAAAGTTTCCTGTAACTGCTGATTGCTTAGTCCTAGACCATTTTTCAGCACATCGTAGGCTTCGGCAATTAACTGCATATCGCCGTACTCGATGCCATTGTGAACCATTTTCACATAATGGCCCGCACCACCAGATCCCACATAGGTGACACAGGGACCATCATCGACTTGGGCGGCAATTTTGGTTAAAATCGGCTCTAATTCCCGATAGGCGAACTCTGTACCCCCCGGCATCAGGGAAGGACCGTGCAGAGCGCCTTCTTCGCCACCACTGACTCCCATACCGACAAAACCCAGTTTAGTGGTTGATTCTAGGTCGCGGGTGCGTCTTTCCGTGTCCTCATAGAGGGAGTTACCGCCATCGATAATCATATCTCCTTCTTCGAGAAGGGGTTTTAATTGTTCAATCACGGCATCCACCGGCGGGCCAGCTTTGACCATGACCAGAATTTTGCGGGGACGCTCTAAAATTTGGACGAATTCTTCTAAACTATAGGCCGCCTTGACATCTTTGCCGACGGCGCGAGTTTCCATAAATTCTTGAGTTTTGCTGGCGGTGCGATTGTAAACAGCGATAGGAAAACCCCGACTCTCCACATTGAGAGCGAGATTTTCTCCCATGACAGCTAGTCCGATAACACCGAAGGTACGTTTAGTCATAGAAATTCAGTCTCGGCTGATGCGTTCTTCTTCCCCTTTTAGCGCCTACTTTCCCTAGGATAGCTAAACTTTCCCTATTTCTTAAGCCTTGACTAATCAGTGATCAGTAATCAGTAATCAGTAATCAGTGATCAGATTTGGGTTTTCAGTGACCGGCATTGAGTGAGGAGTGTGACAGCGTTTCTCCTCAAGATGAAGTGTAACCTAATTTGGTATCACCCCCTGACGACTGGCTACTGTTGCCCGTTCCCTAAAACCAGAGACTTCCTACCTCACCATTAAGATAACTGCTATAAATGGCATTAACAGTGCTGTGTTTTCACTGATGACTGAAAAACCCCCAAGCGCAGAAAAGTTAATGCTAATGTTAAATTAAATTAAGAAAATCCCCATTATTCCTCGGCTTATATGCAGTTAACTTGGCTTGATAGTAATTCTTGGTTAATCGAAATCGGGGCAAAACGCCTGCTTCTCGATCCTTGGTTGGTAGGTTCCCTGACTTTTGGTAATTTAACTTGGCTATTTGAGGGCAAAAAAACCGCTAATCATGCCATTCCCGAAAATATCGATCTGATTCTTCTCTCCCAAGGTTTGGAAGATCACGCTCATCCTCCCACTTTACAGGTACTCGATCGCCAAATTCCCGTGGTGGCCTCTCCCAATGCCGAAAAAGTGGTTCGAGCACTCAATTATACCCATCGCATTTCTTTAACCCACGGCTCTAGTTATATCTTTGACAATGCGATCGAAATTACTGCTGTCCCCGGTTCTCCAATCGGGCCGACTCTGGTGGAAAATGGTTATGTTATCAAGGAATTAGCGACAAATCAGAGTATCTACTACGAACCCCACGGTTATCATTCTCCTAGCCTCGATTCTCTCGGTAAAATCTCCATGATTATTACCCCTTTGATTGACTTAAAAATACCTTTCCTCGGACCGGTAATCAAAGGACAAGAAAGCGCCTTAGCAGTCTGTCAACGCTTGCAGCCTCAATATATTATTTCTACGGCTGCTGGTGGTGATATCGAGTTTAAAGGATTATTAATGGCGGTGTTAAGTGCTGGGGGTAGTCCCGAATCTTTTCAAGAATTATTAACATCCCATGACTTGCCGACAAAGGTAATTGATCCTCGTCCTTGGCAACCTTTTACAGTGGAATTGGGCGAGTGCGTTCCTGGTTTGAGCTAATCTAAGTTAAGGGAAGAATAGAAAAAAGTCAAAACTTTCTTCCCGATTTTTATCTAAAAAAGTAGAATTTTTGTTATATCTTTGCTGGCTACAGATAACATTAATTGTTTTAAAAAACTGGCTCTCTTGAATATTGGATGTAAAATGGGTAAAACCCCACACCCTGCCCCCAGGAAAAACTTTTTCAGCAAACCCTAATTAAAAGTGGCTCTTCTCTGCTAAATTGTCTATGAATCAGTTGCCCTTATTTTCTCAGTCAAAATCAGTGCGAGACTTTTATCAACCTGATGCCGAAATAATTCTTTATCAAGGAGATAGCAATAATTTTATCAAGACTATACCAGATAATTCTGTGAGCTTGATTATTACTTCTCCTCCCTACAATTTAGGAAAAGACTACGAAAAAAAAATCTCTTTGGATACTTATCTGGAAACCCAAACCAAAATTATGCGAGAATTCTCTAGAATCTTGCAAGATAATGGCAGTATTTGCTGGCAGGTGGGAAATTTCGTTCAAGAGGGAGAAGTTTATCCTTTAGATATTTTTTATTATCAGCTATTTAAACAAATGGGTTTCTTTTTAAGAAATAGAATTGTCTGGCATTTTGGCCATGGACTACATACCTCTAAAAGATTTTCTGGCAGGTATGAAACTATTTTATGGTTGACAAAAACCGATAAATATATCTTTAATCTTGATCCGGTGAGAATCCCCGCTAAATACCCTGGTAAGCGCCATTTTAAAGGTAAAAATATCGGTAAACCCTCTGGTAATCCTTTAGGAAAAAATCCCAGCGATGTTTGGGAGTTTTTAGCACAAGAATGGGATGAGTTACTGTGGGATATTCCTAACGTTAAATCTAATCATCCAGAGAAAACTATTCATCCTTGTCAATATCCAATCGAATTAGTAGAAAGATGTGTTTTAGCCTTGACAAATGAGGGGGATTGGGTTTTTGATCCCTTTGCCGGGGTTGGAACTTCTCTGATTGCTAGTATTATGCACAATCGTCGAGTGATGGGGAGTGAAAAAGAAGCAGAATATGTGAAAATTGCCAGGGAAAGAATCGCCGCTTATTTGCAAGGAAATCTCAAAATTCGTCCTTTAGGAAAACCTATTCATCAGCCTACTGGCCAAGAAAAAGTCGCTCAAATTCCCGAAGAATGGCACAATAATATATAGGAAGTAAAACTGAATCTCCCCAAGAAAGTACAGGTTTTTGCTCTCATATACTTGGGTTTTAATGCTTAGTGCCGTCTAACCCATCCTACAATGATTGATAAGTTTTTTTGTCACCATTTTTAGAGAAAACTTTGCAGAATTGTGGCGGTTTCTTGACCAGTTTTTTCCCAACTAAAAAGCTCGGCGCGTTGGCGACTCAGGGATTTTAATTTAAGACGTAATTGTTCATCAGTAGCGATTTGCTGCATTGCCTCTCTCATCTCATCAATACTATAGGGATTAATTAAAATTGCCGCATCTCCTGTGACTTCCGGGAGAGAGGAAAGATTAGAAGTAATCACAGGAGTTCCACAGGCGATCGCTTCTAGTACAGGTAATCCGAAACCTTCCCAAAGGGAAGGATAAACTAAAGCAGTTGCTTGGTTTAAAAGTTGCGGCAATTCTTCATAGGAAACATAGTTTAAAAATTGCACCCGTTGAGAGATTGATAATGCTTCTACCTGTTGCTGTAGAGCTGGGGTAAAACGGGGGTCAAATTGACCGACAATTAATAATTGATATTCGGGATCGATTTGGGAAAAAGCAGTAATTAAACGAGCGAGATTTTTATGAGGATCATAACGACCAAGATAGAGAAAATAGGGACGAGTCGCCAGATTTAGAGGACGAAAATTATGAGAATCATATCCAGAAAGAATCACGGTTATTTTGTCAAGAGATATGTTAAAAAACTTATTAATATCCGAGGCAGTTGCTTGGGAAACAGCGATAATATGTGTGGCTTTTTTCAGGACTTGAGGTAAATAGTATTTATTATAAAAAGTTAAAGGAGAAAATTTCGGGAACCGCAGGGGAATTAAATCATGAACTGTGACAATATAGCGGCAATTTCGATAAATAGGTGCTTCTGGAATAGGGGTAAATAGCAGAGAGGATTTCAATTGTTGATAGGTTTGATAGAGTTGGGTTTCTGTCCAAATTAAGCGCTTAATATTGCCTTTGGTTCCCTGCTCTTGGGTGAGGTTTGCCGACACAGGATAGGTGTTAAAATCTGGGTAACTATTAGAAGTGATTAGGGTAGGATTTAAGTTAGCTAATTGAGGAATGAGATTTTTAGTATAGGTAGTCAATCCAGTATATTTAGTACCGAGAAAAGCGAGATTGATTAATAATTGATGATTCCTATTCATAGATATTAGCTAGTTAAGCAGGTAGGTGTTAAAAGTTGTCAGACACCACCCTTATCAAGGGAAGATTAAGGGGTGATCAGCACCCCCCTTATCAAGGGGAGATTAAGGGGGGATCCATCTTCAATTTAATTATAACTACTTACTTATTATAAAAGAGAAAGATAAGCTTTTATAGTAGCTTGTGCGGTTTTTTGCCAAGAGAATTTTGCCGCTTGTTTTTTTCCTTTAGTGATTAATTCTTGACGGAGAGAGGTATCACTAATAACTTGATAGATTGCTGTGGCAATTTCTAGGGGATTATCGGGATTAATTAATATTGCCGAGTCTCCGGTGACTTCGGGTAAGGATGCAGTATTAGCAGTTACCACGGGACAACCTAAAGTCATCGCTTCTAAAACTGGTAATCCAAAACCTTCATAAAAGGAAGGATAGATAAAAACATCAGCTTTTTGATAATAATCCGCAACTAAGTCATCAGCAAGATAATCAAGATGTTGAATACTATCTCGAAAGGGAGACTGAGATATTTTATCGAAAATTGGTTGATACTTCCATCCTTTTTTGCCAATCAGAATCAGATTATGGTCTAATTTATACCTGTCCTTAAGATAGTTAAAAGCATCGATAAGATTAATAATATTTTTTCGTGGTTCTAGGGTACTAACAAAGAGTAAATAGGGTTTAGTGATAGTTAGAGATGAGGGAGGATTGGGGAGGGAAGAATAACGACTTGCGAGGGGAGTAACAAAAATTTTCTCTGGGTTCACATCTAAATATTCAATAATATCTCGTTTGGTACTTGCGGAGTTAGCAATAACTAAATCTGTCCATTGTAGAGATTGTTTAATCCGTTGGGTGTAGGTTTTGACAATCCCCGTGACAAACTCAGGATATTTTATAAAAGTAACATCATGAATAGTCATAACTTTGCGACTCTGACGACAAGGATACACCACATGATCCAATCCGTGGAGAATATCGGGAGAATCAAGAAAGTTTTCTAGATAGGGAATTAGAGGATTAGGAAATCTGGTTAAGATATTGCTAAGACTGACGGGAATTGGTAAACATTTAACCTCTGGATAGGATTGCAGTTTTTCGGGGATAGAAAGATTACCCCGCAGCCAGTTTTTTACCGATGGTTGAAAACAGAGGGACAGGGAAAAGTTTTCTTGGTTTTGTAATTTAGCTAATTCGGCAATCAGGTGATAAGCATATAATCCAATTCCACTAGGATTTTGTCTTATCGGTGTACCATCAACTAAAATTTTAAGCATTTGCGGTTAGATGAGATTGACGGGATAGATATTTTTAAAATTACAGATTCAATTGTCAATTTTGCTCGCTTAGGACAAGATTAAAATCGGCAATAAACTCCACCCTAATAGTTAATCTTACCCTATAGCGCCCCTAAATAGCAGCCTTTTTGGGCTAGGTTACAGGGAATACTTAATTTATCGGGCAATTTTTTCGATTATTGTCCCCTCACCTACCCTATTACTATGATTGTCAACGGGTACTTATAAGCTAAGACCTATTTTAATAGGCTATCCTTAGATTAGCTGCATCTCCTTGACGAGAAACACTGTAATTAGTTATAATCAGGGAACAATAGCTTACCCGTACTTGTGGTGAGCGGAAAAAGTTATCTCAGGGATGAAGTAGTCCCCTACAGAACCACTAACATCGGGTAATGCCGAAAAATCTTGATTAACTAATGTTTTCACTATGTTTAATCGCTTAGTATCTTTTAAATCCTTAGAAGGCCATGAAGGTGAGGTTAAATGTCTAACTTTTTCCCAAGATGGTAAATTTTTAGCTAGTGGAGATAACGAGTTAACTGTTATTGTTTGGGATTGGCAAAAAAATCAAAAATTTAGTTTACAAGGACATGAAAAAGCTGGTTGGTGGGATAAGGGAGTTAACTCTGTTGCTTTTAGTCCCTGTCAAGGATTTTTGGTCAGTGGAGGAGATGATCAAACCCTAAGAATTTGGTCACTGGAAACTAAAAAATTAATCTCTACCTTAACAGGACACCAAGACAAAGTTACAGCAGTAGCTGTTCATCCCGATGGGGAAATTATTGCTAGTGGTAGTGAAGATAAAACGGTGAAAATATGGTCAGTAAAAACTGGAGAAATTCTAGCCACTTTACAAGGTCATAGCGATAAAGTCCTAACAGTTAAATTTAGTCAAAATGGTCAACTTTTAGCCAGTGGTGGCGGCGAAAATGACAAAACGGTAATTATTTGGAATCTGGGAGAAAAGAGCAGTATTACCTTAAAAGGTCATTCCGATTGGTTTGGAGGTATTTTATCGGTAGATTTCGGCAGTAATAACAAATTTTTAGCCAGTGGCAGCAAAGACAAAACTATTAAAATCTGGGATATTAAAAGAGGTACAGAGGTAAAAACTCTCAGCGAACATAGTGATCATATCAATTCAGTTAGTGTTAGTCCTAATAATCAACTATTAGCCAGTGGTGGTGATGATAAAAGCTTAAAATTATGGGATTTAAAAGCAGGAAAAGCGATTATTTCTATTCCCCATCCCCAGAAAATCTATTCCGTTTGTTTTAGTCCCGATGGTAATTATATCGCCACGGCCTGCCAAGATAAAATCGTGAGAGTTTATGGCACTTCCGAACTACAATCTTTAGCAAGTTGAGCAATCTTTGAGCGGGTGCATCTCATTTTTGTAAATCTACTAAGTTGGAATTTTTAAAGGGAAACTATCTGCCAAAATTGATCGTTACTTCCGATTTTATTACTCAATCCAAGCTTTTGGGGGGTTCTACCCCCCAAACCCCCCGTCGGGGGACGAAGCGCCTCCCCCGAACCCCCTGCGCATGAGCTTTTCGGTGGGATGCTTACACGCGGCTGCTGATATATTTGTAATAATTTAAGAGTCACTGATAATTGCTGATTGTCGATATTTCTGCAAATGTGATACTAAATCCGGTTATTAAAAACTGATTATTTATTCCCCTTTGCATGAGTGCCTGTCCTGATATGTAGCCTGTACTCAACGGATTTAGTATAATTATCTACTAGAGATCGCTGCTGGTCTGTTCCTCTCGGAAGTAAAGCTGATATAATTGACAGCTAGGCTGGGCTAGATCGCCTTTTAACTGAATTAAACCCATACTTTCCAGTTTATAGGCAGTAATCGGTTCTAATCGCACTCCCTTATCGGAAGAATTAACCACTTCCCCCATCGCTGTCAATAATTCCGGCTGTTTTTGCAGATTATCCCAGTGATGACGCAAGTGTGCCGCATAAATTCCCCCTTGGGTAGCAGCATTAGGGAGAATATTTTTTTCCCCACGCACCTGCGCTTCCAGGGCCAAACGGCTAAGATAGGGATGACCAGCAACTAGAGCGATTAAATCCCCGATAAAACGCTGATTATCTTCATTTTTAGGCAATCCGTAGCTACTAGCCAAGTTTTCCAGTTGTTCGAGGCTAAAACCGGGTAATTTAATCGCACGGCCGACATTAAAGGGAGATTGATTAGCGTCCAATTGAATATAGATTTCCGTGGAATTAGCAATCGCTAACCGCAAATTCTGCCAGATTTCTAAATTATTAGCTTCTTCGTGCCAACAGCGCAAAAGCGGCAGAAAATCCCTAGCGATGTCGGGATACTCGAAAATTCTGTCTAAATTATCTAGGGCCAAAAAGAGCGGCCCGTTAATCTGTTCCAAAAGATAGGACTGAAAATAGGTTTGACAACTGATTAAACTGCCAAATAGTTCCTCATCCCAATATTCATCTAATTGCGGCTTTAAACCCAATTCTCGGCTGACATTTGCCGAAAACCAGCGACAAAATCGGTCTAAACTGGCAAACATCGCCTTTTCTGCCACTTGACAATTAATATAAACTGTGCTATGTCCCCAACTATCTGCCTGAGCGAGCAGATGTTTAAGGAGAGAAGTTTTACCAGTCTTTTCAGGGGATTTAATGCGAATGAGTGACCCCGGACGATTAATTTCTTGATAACAGTCGCTTTCGACGGGAGGGCGGCTAATATAAGTATCTATAACTGATTTTTCTGCTAGTATCGGGACGGGTTGATTTCTCCATTCAGGATATTTGATATCTTTGAACCATTCTCGGAGGATTTGGAACTTACCCGGCCCTTTACTACCTAATTCGAGTTCGGGACAGCCATTATCTTTATCTGCCGAGAAATAGCTATAGATTTTAGTCATTTGTTTTTTATAGGTTTCATGGCTGGCAGCCTCAGCCATTTCCCAAATTTCCTCATCCGGTTTGCGCCAATTTTCATAGGCAAAACGAACCAAAAAAATTTCCTTTAATTTGCCTTGAACACCGTATTCTCTGGCTAGATGTTTGAGAAACTCGTCCCATCCCTGTGGTTTCATCCCGTTCTACTTTATTCTACTCAAATTCCCTTTTTTTCCATGTTAACCCCTTTTTCCCTCTTGGCAATGGGACTGACATCCGAGCGGGAAAACCCTATGCTAAAAATAGGTCAATTACCTGATGGTGTCTAAGGGAGTAAAACCATGAAAATCTCGTTAACCTTTTTTGTTGTGGCCTCCTTGCTGTTAGGTTCAATTCCTCACACTTTAGCGGTTAATAGTCAAGATAACCATTTTGACCCTTCCTCTTGGCCGCTAATTTTACAAAACCGTGACTGTAAGGGTGATAAGGACGATAATTGCAATTAGTCCTGATTATCTCGGTTAAGGTTGTTAGTCTATATCCCGCACCGATAAAAAAATCGTGGTCGGGATTTTTTTTATGAACTCGCCTGTAATTCCTCTAAACGCGCTAAAACTTCGGCACTGTGAATGGCAGGATTTACCCCTAAATAAATCTCTTTTAAAATCCCCTGCGGATCGATAAGATAGGTATGACGCAGGGAAACATAACCCATCCAAGAACCATAGGCTTTACTAACATCTCCGGTAGTATCTGCCAGTAAGGGAAATTTTAAACCCTCCGAGTCACAAAATTCCGCATGAGAATCGACATCATCGGCACTTACCCCTAAAACTTGCGTATTTTTAGCCATATATTTCGGCAAATCCTGCTGAAAACGCCGCGCTTCTAGGGTACAGCCGGGGGTAAAATCCTTGGGATAAAAATACAAAACTACCCACTTACCCCGATAATCCGATAGGGAAATATTCCCTTCTCCCGTGTTAGTCGGTAGGCTAAAATCGGGTGCCGGTTGATTTAAAGGGGGTTGGGGGCCACCTAAAGCGTTAGCATCGGGAATAAGGGCAAAAAATGCCAGAATTACTACGCTTAAAAAACTCAACAGTTGACGACGAGACATAATCAGTTATCAGTTATCAGTTATCAGTTATCAGTTATCAGTTATAGTCATTTCAACTAAGATTGAGAATATCAATGCCAGAGTTCATAAGGGTTTAACTGGTCTATAGCGGTTATCGCATCTGTGTGGCACACTTAAACCTTTGCTGATTAAGCTGTTCAGGATCGGGAATGTACCTCTTGTGAATCAGAAACGCTATAGATTGTATCAGACTTATCTGAAATGATTATAGCAGTCATTTTAGTAAAAAATCGTAGGGTTAGGGGACAAGAGGTTATGCTTCTAGCTTAATATTCTTTACATAACTTGACAAGGAAAGGGCGAGGTAAAGAGGGAAAATAGATCGAGCTTGTCTTCATCTGCCTAACGATCATGTCTATTGTCACCCTTAACCCCCTTCAATCCCATCAAGATTTAGTCATCGATCCAGCCAAAATCACGGGATTACGCGGAAAAATCACTATCCCCGGCGATAAATCCATATCCCATCGTTCCCTGATGTTAGGAGCGATCGCCGAAGGAGAAACCGTTATTCATGGGTTATTATTGGGCGAAGATCCCCGCAGTACCGCTAGTTGTTTTCGTGCCATGGGTGTGGAAATTTCCCAACTCAACAGCGAGAAAGTGATCGTCAAAGGTAGGGGTTTAGGCAATCTTGAGGAACCCTTAGAAATCCTTGACGCGGGCAATTCTGGCACGACGATCCGCTTAATGTTAGGATTATTGGCCGGTCATCAGGACCGTTTTTTTGTCGTTACCGGTGATGCTTCCCTGCGATCGCGTCCCATGTCCCGGGTGGTGAAACCCCTCAAAGAAATGGGGGCGCAAATTTGGGGCAGAAAAGCCAATTCTTTGGCTCCTTTAGCCGTTTCTGGGGAATGTCTGCAACCGATCCACTACTATTCTCCCGTTGCTTCTGCACAGGTAAAATCCTGTCTTCTCCTCGCTGGACTGTTAACGGAGGGGAAAACCACAATCACGGAACCCGCTTTATCTCGTGATCACAGTGAACGGATGCTGCGCGCTTTTGGGGCAAATATTGAGGTGGATGGGGAGACTAATAGCGTCACGGTGACGGGTTATCCCACTTTAACTGGACAAACGGTGATTGTACCGGGGGATATCAGTTCGGCGGCCTTTTGGTTGGTAGCGGGGGCAATAGTGCCTAATTCCGAGTTATTAATCGAAAATGTGGGAATAAACCCGACTAGAACTGGAATTTTACAGGTTTTACAGGCAATGGGGGCAGATATCACCCTCGAAAATCAACGGGTGGTGACGGGGGAACCGGTGGCGGATCTGCGGGTGAAATCCAGTCAACTACAGGCAACCACGATCGCCGGTGAGATTATACCCCGTCTGATCGATGAAATTCCGATTTTGGCAGTAGCGGCGGTTTTTGCCCAAGGAACGACAATTATCAAGGATGCTGAGGAATTACGGGTGAAAGAAAGCGATCGCCTGACGGTGATGGCCACCCAACTCGATCGCCTAGGGGCAAAAGTAACGGAATTACCCGATGGTTTAGAGATTACCGGCGGTACAGGCCTATTCGGCACGGAAGTGGACAGTTTTACCGATCATCGCATTGCCATGAGTCTAGCGATCGCTGCCCTCAATTCCCGTCAACCCACCACTATCCATCGCGCTGAAGCGGCCGGCATTTCCTACCCCGATTTTGTAAGCACTTTAAAGCAAATTTGTCAAGAGTAGAAATATTAAGTTTTTATGCGAACGGGCGAGGAGTAACTGGTAAAATTGCGGGATAAATCACAGAGTAGTAGGCCGCCTGTGTGATAATCAAGTTCATCGATCGAAATAGCGGAAAATAGAAGCGTCCCTCATTCAAATTTCCCTGAAAAATATCTCCCTATCTACTCCACTCCCGTCTTCTATTCCCCACCGATAATGGAAATCATCGCCCAATTAGAGAAAGTTTCCTATATTTATCCCGAATCCTCCAATCTAGTGCTTAAAAATATCTCTTTAGCAATTCATCGAGGCGAATTTTTAGGTATTATCGGGCCCACAGGTGCAGGAAAAACTACTCTCTGTTTAACTCTTAACGGTATTGTCCCCCAATTTTACGGAGGGCGTTTTTTTGGTTATGCAACAGTAGCCGGTTTAGACACTTTAACCCATCCCGTTAGCACCCTGGCCCGCTATGTGGGGGCAGTATTTGAAGATCCCGAAACGCAACTTTTAGCCACTTCGATAGAAAATGAAATCGCTTTTACCCTAGAAAATTTACGGCTACCGCGAGAGGAAATTAAAGCGCGCATTCCCAAAGTTTTAGCGGCAGTCCGGTTAGAGGGAATGGAAAAAAAATCGCCGGGGGAATTATCAGGAGGACAAAAACAACGATTAGCGATCGCCGCTGCCCTCGCAGTTCAGCCCGCTTTGTTAATTCTCGATGAACCCACCTCCCAACTGGATCCGGTAGGCTCCCAGGAAGTTTTCGCCACCATTAAGGAATTAAATCGCCATCTCGGTGTCACCATTGTGATGGTCTCCCACGCAGCCGAGGAAATGGCCGAATATGCCGATCGCCTGGTACTATTAAGGGAGGGTGCGATCGAAGCCATGGGAACCCCAGCAGAGATCTACTCCCAAGTACAGCGTTTACAGGAAAATGCTCTGCGTCCCCCGCAAGTGGCCACTACTTTTGCTTTGATCGATCAAAAAATCGGGGCGATAAATTCTATTCCTGTCACCCTAGACCGCAGTTTTGCCCGTTTAAACGAGCTTAAATCCTTTTATCATCTTGTCACCCCAAACCCTCCCTTATCGTCGGTTTCTGACCCCTTAAACCCCATACTGAGGGTAAAAAATCTCTGCCATACCTACCCCGATGGTACTACCGCTTTGCGGGATGTGTCCCTCGATATTGCTGAAGGGGAATATCTGCTGATTATCGGTCAAAATGGCGCGGGAAAAAGCACTTTAGTCAAGCATTTTCTCAATCTTCTCTCGGCGACCACCGGTCAAGTTATGATTGACGGACGTTCAATCAATAGCTTTTCTGTTAGTGATTTAGCTCGTTCGATCGGTTATGTAGCCCAAAATCCCGATAATCAGATTTTTAACACCACTGTGGAGAAAGAAGTATCATTTGCCCTGACTAATCTCGGTTATTCTCCAGAAATCGTCACCCAACGCACGGAAGCAAGTCTAGAAGCCATGGGATTGCTAGAATATCGATCCTATCATCCTCTCTCCTTACCGAAAGGCGATCGAGCGCGGGTAGTGATTGCGGCAATTTTAGCCATGGAACCGCGTATAGTGGTCTTTGATGAACCCACCACCGGCCAAGATTACCAAGGGGCTAAGGCAATTTTAGAGGTGAGTCGTCAATTACACCAGATGGGCAAAACGGTGATTGTGATCACCCATCACCTCTATTTAATGCCAGAATACGCCGAAAGAGTAATTATCATGGGTCAAGGAACTATCCTTTTAGATGCCCCAATCCGGCAAGCTTATCATCAAACCGATCTCTTGGCCAAAACCTATCTAACTCCACCCCAAGCAGTTTTATTAGCACAAAAATTAGGACAACTTTCCGGTTATCCCAATTCTCTTTTAACTCCCCAGGAAATTGCCGATTGTTTTCAGAGGATTTAGCCGTGAGGCTATTTAACTGTTTCTAAGATCAACTTCGATCGCTTAACATTATCAGGTACAGGAATCGGATAATCGCCATTAAAACAAGCAGTACAGAAGGTTTTCGGATCTTCCTTCGTTGCTGTTAACATTCCATCGTGACTGAGATAAGCTAAACTATCCACCCCGATTTGTGCCTGAATTTGGGCCACCGATTTAGTTGCCGCAATTAATTGCTCTTGGTTGTCCGTATCAATGCCATAAAAACAGGGATGAGTCACCGGAGGAGAAGATATTCTCATGTGAACTTCTCTTGCTCCGGCATCGCGTAAAGCTTTAACTAATTTCCGGCTAGTGGTTCCCCGCACGATCGAATCATCAACAATAATAACTCTTTTTCCCTGTAAAACATCCTTTAAAGGATTCAATTTCATCTTAATTCCCGACTCTCTCATGTGTTGGGTTGGTTGAATAAAAGTCCGTCCCACATAACGATTTTTAATCAATCCTTCCGCGTAGGGAATATCAGAAATGCGCGAAAATCCGATCGCAGCCGGAATACCCGAATCGGGAACTCCCATCACCATATCTGCTTCTACCGGCGACTCTTTGGCTAATTGTTCCCCCAAACGTACCCGATAAGTATATAAAGATTCCTCGTGAACAATGCTATCGGGACGAGCAAAATAAATCATCTCGAAAACGCATAATTTTTTCTCCGGTTTAATGGCCCAATCCACCGAAGATAAGCCATCTTCACTAATCCAAACTAATTCCCCCGGCTGCACATCCCGCAGATAATCGGCCCCGATAATATCTAATCCGCAGGTTTCCGAAGCTAAAACATAACGGGAGGGATTGCCTTCTTCTTGCAAAACCCCAATTACTAAGGGTCTGACACCATTGGGATCCCGCGCCCCGATAATTCCCGTCGGTGTGCCGATAACAAGGCTGTAAGCCCCGCTACAATAACTAAAGGCATCGATCGCCGCTTGTATCCAATCCTTGCCACTATCCACTTCCTGACCGATAGCGACGGCGATCATTTCCGAGTCGGTGGTGGTGACGAGATCACAACCGCGCTGTTCTAATACATTTCTTAACTCAAAAGTATTGACTAAATTGCCATTATGTGCTAGGGAAAGTTTACCTAAACGGCTTTCGATCACGGCAGGTTGGGCATTGGCGCGACGGCTAGAACCGGTGGTAGAGTAACGAGTATGACCGACGGCGTGAGTACCCGGCAAGGTTTTAAGGACAGTTTCGTTAAAAACTTGGGAAACTAAGCCCATTTCTTTGTAACAATGCACCGTTTCCCCGTCGTAGGTGGCAATACCTGCCGATTCCTGTCCTCGGTGTTGCAGGGCATAGAGTCCGAAATAGGTCAGTTTTGCTACTTCTTCCTCGGGGGCATAGAGTCCAAAAACTCCACAGGCTTCTTCAGGCTTATCGACACTGGCAAAAGATACAGATGAGTCGGGATGGCTAGACATGGGAGGGTTGGGGCTGCAGAATACTTTGGTAACAAAATCTTAACCGATCTTAATCTTCTTTTAACGATTTATTTATCAGCTATCAGCCTTTATTTACCGATATAATCGGCCATCTTATCTAGCTGACGGCCTCAAGATTACAGCCTTCTTTCGATCGCTTTTGACCAAACTTGCTGTATAGTTTCTAGACTAACATCGATCGCTGGTTGTTTATCCCGGTCAAAAATCCGAAGATTCTCGTTTTTTTCGCTAACTTTGCCGGTTATTTGCCAATAGTCTCCTAATTGTGTCTTTAGGTATTCTTCCCAATCTTGCTGATTTTCGGGGGAAACGGAGACGATAATGCAACTAGCTAATTCCCCGAATAATACCGCATCAAAACGGCCCTGATGCTGCCAAGAAAGGTCAATTTCCGCCCCTAACTGCCCACTAATACAGCATTCTGCCAGAGCAGTGGCTAAACCTCCCTCGGCGCAATCGTGGGCAGATTTCAGCCAACCGGCGCGAATTCCCCAACGACAGGCCGCTTGTACCTTTCTTTCTAACTCAAAATCAATTACCGGCGGTTTTCCCGTCACCAAACCGTGAATAACGGCTAAATATTCGGAAGCGCCGATAGTTGGCAAGGAGAAACCCAAAAGATAGATTAAATCCCCCGCTTTTTGCCAACCTTGGCCGCAAATTTGCCCGATATCCGGCACTAATCCCACCATCCCAATCACGGGAGTCGGATAAATAGACTGGGGGCTGCCAGCTGCATCAACGGTTTCGTTGTACAAAGAGACATTACCCCCAGTCACCGGTGTATTCATTTCCCGACAAGCTTCAGCAATACCCTGACAAGCAGTGGCTAATTGCCAATAACCGATTGAATTCTCTGGACTTCCGAAATTGAGATTATCCGTGACAGCAATGGGGTCAGCCCCAACACAACTAAGGTTTCTGGCCGCTTCGGCCACGGCCAACTTAGCTCCGTTATAGGGATCAAGATAAACGTATCGCGGATTACAATCTGTAGTCGCCGCTACACCTCGTCGAGAATTTGCGGGATTAGCACCCAGAGGACGCACGCGAATCACGGCCGCGTCGGCCCCCCCGGGGAGAATAACAGTGTTATTCTGGACTTGATGGTCATATTGACGATAAACCCAGCGTTTTGAGGCAATCGAGGGACTATCCAGCAGTTTTAATAAAATCTCGTTATAGGATTCGGGAATAGGAATCGTGCTATCTTGCCATAATTGAGCTTTTTGGGCGTATTCTGGCGGTTCTGTTAGTAATTCCCGATGATAAATCGGAGTATTATCCGCTAGGGCCGTGGCCGGAATTTCGGCGGCAATTTCCCCTTTAAATAATATACGGACGATCGGTTCTGCAATTACCTGGCCAGCGACCACAGCCTGAAGTCCCCAACGATGGAAAATCTCGATTAATTCGCCTTCTCGTCCCGATGCTGCCACAAATAACATTCTTTCTTGGGATTCCGACAGCAGATATTCGTAGGGGACCATCCCAGTTTCCCGGACGGGGATTTTATCGAGGTCTAATTCAATTCCCACCCCTCCCTTGGCCGCCATCTCGGAGGTAGAACAGGTGATCCCAGCAGCCCCCATATCCTGGGCCGCCACCACCGCACCGGTCTTAAATGCCTCTAAACAAGCTTCTATCAGGGATTTTTCCAGAAAAGGGTCGCCCACTTGCACCGCAGGCCGGTCATCCATCGATTTATCGGTTAATTCGGCACTGGCAAAACTCGCCCCTCCCATACCGTCGCGGCCGGTGGTAGAACCAACGTATAAAACTGGGTTTCCCAGTCCTTTTGCCCCAGATTTAACGATTTCCTCGGTTTCCATTAGCCCTAAAGCCATGGCATTAACTAGGGGATTGCCATTGTAGGCATTATCAAAGTATATCTCACCGCCCACCGTGGGAACGCCGACACTATTGCCATAATGACTTATTCCTTCCACCACTCCGGCAAAAATGCGACGATTGCGGGCATCTTGCAAGTTACCAAAACGGAGGGAGTTGAGGATAGCAATAGGACGGGCCCCCATGGTAAAAATATCCCGCAGGATGCCTCCGACTCCGGTAGCGGCACCTTGGAACGGTTCCACCGCAGAAGGATGATTATGGGACTCGATTTTAAAGGCTAATCGCAATCCATCGCCTAAATCCACTACTCCGGCATTTTCCCCCGGTCCGACGAGAATTTTTTCGCCGGTGGTGGGGAATTGTTTGAGCAGCGGCCGGGAGTTTTTATAACAGCAGTGTTCCGACCACATCACGCCAAACATTCCTAATTCGGCTTTGTTGGGGTGTCTTCCCAGTCTTTTGACTATTTCTTCGTATTCTTCGGGTTTGATGCCTTCTGAGGCAATTTCTGCGGCAGTGAAGGGGGTAGTCATGGGAAAATGCGATCGAGGGACAAGATTTATTGTATAACGTCTGATGAGATCGAGTTATACTGCTTAGTGAAAGACAAAAAAGTTAAAAAGGTTTGCGCTAGTAAAGTTAAGCTAAAGACATAGTTTTATGATCAGTGGGAACGAAACTATGGCAGTAGAAACAGCTTTATCAATGAAAGCCTTATACGATCAGGATTTTGTTCTCTGGGCTTCAAAAACCGCCGAACTTTTAAAGCTAAAAAAGTTTGATGAGGTGGACTGGGAAAATCTGATCGAGGAAGTGGAGTGCATGGGGAAAAGTGACAGACGGGCTGTAGAAAGTTTATTAACCCAGCTTATCGAACACCTGTTTAAGTTAGCTTATCACAGATCGGAACGGGAGCGAGAACGCAACGTCTGTCACTGGGTAGGAGAAATCGCCAGTTTCCGAACTCAACTAGGAGAGTGGCTAGAAACCACTACTCTCAGTAACCATGCGCGGGATTATTTTCAAAAAGCCTACTCGAATGCTCGAAAAACCCTAATACAAGCGAAAACCGTCACTGGCGATGCGATTCCTGTCGAGCCTCCTTTCTCCCTCGAACAGGTATTAGATGGGGAGTGGTTCCCGATTGATATCGATCATTACTTCGACGTATAAGAACAAAAAAGTTAAAGATGAATATTAAAGTTATTGTTTGGCAAGAGGATGATTTATGGTGTGCCACCGTTCCAGCTTTCCCCAGTTGTCATACTTGGGGAAAAAGTATATAAGAAAATCTATCCAACTGCTAAACTAGAGGCATCTTTTTCGCTGACACTGCGGGAAAGTTCCCCGTCAATGGTCACTACGCGATCGATCAAGCCTTGAAACTGTCCAATAATTGGTTTTAGGTATTGTTCTAGATTAATGGCTACTTTGGCCATTTTGATCGCTTCTTGTTCCAGATTATCTAACTCCAGCTGCAGCTGATACACTTGTTTATAACCGTTAAACTCACCGATCATTTTCGAGAAAACCTGTTTTTGTGTATCCTGACACTGTGTAGAGATGAGGAGTAATTATTTATGGAAGCTGGCGGTTCACAACGAGGGATTTCCCCAACTCTGCGGCAAAGTGGTATCGGTTTAATGTTACTGACATCGGGGGGAATATTAATCTGGTTAATCGCCTGGTTAAGTAATTTTAGCTTCGGGGGACGCAGTTATCGAGCCACCTTCCTTTTTCCTAATGTGGGTGGCCTGATGGTGGGAACCCGCGTCGGTTATCGGGGAGTGAGAATCGGGCAAGTGACGGCAATTACCCCAGAACCGGAGGGAGTCGCCGTAGAAGTGGAGATTTCGCCAGCAGATCGCCTAATTCCCAGTAATTCCCTCATCGAAGCCATTCAATCCGGTTTAGTCGGTGAAACCACGATCGATATTACTCCCCTGCAAGCTTTACCCGTCGGTGGTGTCAAAGAACCCCCTTTGAGTCCTAACTGCAATGGGGAAGTGATTATCTGTAACGGTTCCCGTTTACAAGGGCAATCGGCGCTAAATGTCAATACCTTGATCAGATCTTTACTGAGAATTTCTAATCTAGTTAGCGATCCCGATATGGTGGCCGGATTTCGTTCCTTTACCCAACGCGCTGCCAATGCCTTGGGGGGACTCGATCGCTTTAGTGGTGAGGCAACCACCGCTTTAAGCGAGGTACGTCGCAGCGGTACTCTAGGTAAACTTAATTCGGGTATGAGATCCCTAGAATCTTTACCGCAAGTATCCGGTTCCCTCGATCGCCTTTCTAGTGATCTTTCCGGTGTCGGGGGATTGAGTCAGGAAGCGACTACTTTACTGAGAAGTTTACAGGGAAGTGGCGGCCTGAGAAATTTAGACGCTACCCTAGTAGAGGCCCGAAAAACGCTGCTTTTGGTGGGAGAAACTACCGAAGAACTGCGGGTTTTTTTGGCAGCTAATCAAAATCGTTTAATTGCCACTCTCGATAGTATCAAAACTACCAGCGATCGCCTACAAACTACTCTCGCTGCTTTGGATCCGATTCTGACACAAGTGCAGAAAAGCCAAATTATCGACAATTTAAACACTATTTCGGCAAATGCTGTTAAATTAAGCGAAAATTTGGGTAACTTTACTGCTTATCTCTCCGATCCTGCCACTGTTGTCACCCTACAGCAACTCCTCGACTCCTCTCGTGCCGCTTTTGCCAATCTTCAGAAAATCACCTCGGATGTGGATGAAATTACTGGTAATCCGCAACTGCGACAGGAAATTATCCGCTTAATTCAGGGTTTAAGTCGTTTGGTTTCTTCTAGCGAACAACTACAGCAGGAATTCGCCCAAGGTCAAGCAATGACAAGAATGGCCGCCCAAATTGCGACAATAGCTCCAAATCCTGCCGCTAATACCCCGGAAAAAGACCCTAAGAAACCCAGAAAAAGCCCCGAAATAAATGATTAAATGTGTTTGAAAAATCACCTTAGTTCCTCATAAAGGAATCCAATCTAAGCGATCAATCCATTCTTCAGCTTCTGTTAATTCCCAGATTAAAATCATTGATTCAGCCCATTGACTAATTGTACCGCTAGGGCGTAACCAAATAATTCCCCAAGTGTGACCTCCCGTGTTCCAATGATCTTTTAAATGATTGGGCATGGTACTTCTATTGTCAGTGATTAACAGTCTCTGGGATAATTCTAAATATTGCAATAAATTAGGATCAAGTGTCCCTAAAAGAGGTGCATCCGCATCACCAACTCGCAAAATATCTATAGTAGAATTGATACGTTGAACCGCTATTTTTAGCTTAGGAGATAAATTTTCATCCAGCAAAAACCGAATTCTCATGCTTTTTGTAAATACTCCTGCTCCTTTTTAATTTTTGCTTTTCTTAAACGATCAATTAAAGGAGATGATGTTTCTAGCCACTGTTGATAATGTTGTTCCCGTTGTCTTTCTAGCTTGACAAGATAGAGATCGATTTGTGCTTGATTGTGATAATAATAGGTCAAAGTGGCATAAATTTTTTCTAAATTTAGAGTTGGTAATTCTTGGAGAATTTCTTGAGGACTATAACCTTGTCGATAGTATTTCAGTACGTCCTCAATGCCAATACGATGTCCTTTTAATTGAATATTATCTACTGCTACAAATTCAAAATAATCTTCTAACTGCATAGGTTGTTACCTCCTAAAACATCAATACTATCCTAGCATATTATTAAAAATGTGCCGCAAAATTCAAATTATTCACCGATTTTAAGCCTATCTGAATATTCAATTTAACCCACCTAGTTTAGATGGGTTAAAAAGATAAAAATAGATTAAGATTGACGTTTTAAAGCAGAACTAATTCCTAATACTCCTAAACTCAATAATCCTAGCACTGATGAAGGTTCGGGAATAGAAGTAGGAGGAGGGGAAAGAGCTATCACTGAGACATTATCCAACGCAGGACCATCAAAGCTATTAGTTAAACTGATAAACTCAAGGGTAGTGGTTGTACTGTTAGCGGTAAAATCCCAAGATTTTGATAGCCATCCCATATTTGTAGTGCTTTTTCCTGTTATATCAAAAGAAAAGTCAGCAGAATTTCCTCCTGCACTCACTCTCATCTCTTTAATAGTAGGACTGTAGTCTGTATTACCCGCCAGATCAAAAGTCACCCGATAAGTCTCACCGACAGTTGTGTTAAAGGTTTGCTGAATTCCACCGGCATTCGCTCCAGATAGGTCCAGATTTCTACTACCCTCAGAAGCTTGCCAATAAGTTCCTATATAATCAATTGTTCCTTGGCTGACCGTCCATCCTGTAATTGCTGTGGAACCAGCATCAAGTCTTATAAAATCACCAGGGTTAGGGTTGACGGTAGCCGTCTCAAAACTGCCATTTTGAATCAAATTTGCTGCTTGTACAGGGGTGACTATCAAAGCACTCACCGCCAAGACAGAGGAAGCAATTGAGAGTTTTAATAAGCTATGCTTACCTCCCCCGGCAAATCAATCATTTTTGCTAATTTTTGAGTCATAATTAAAAACTCCATTTTTAGATAAACAACCATGGCATAGCACAGAAAACCTCAAACTAGATGAAAAAATGATTAATTTTTTGCTCAAGATGGCCTTAAATGAGCTTTGGGATAGAGAAACTTGTGGCAAGATATAATTAAGGGGTATTTGGGGAAGAAATTGGATTATGGAAGAACTTTTAGAATTAAAAGCTTTGCTCTTAAAAGGTGATATTAAAGGTTCACTGGCGATTGTAGAAGAACTTGAAGATATGAGCAAAAATGGGATTATTAGCACCATTCGTAGTTATGCTGTTATCTTATTACTTCATTTAATTAAACAACAGGCAGAAAACCGAACCACTCGTTCTTGGGATGTCTCCATTCGCAATAGTGTTAGAGAAATTCAACGCCAAAATAAACGCCGAAAAGCGGCAGGATATTATTTAAGTGATGAAGAATTAACAGACACTTTAAACGATGCTTATCTTAATGCTTTGGATGCCGCTTCTTTAGAAGTCGAATCAGCTTGTTATCAATCGGAGCAAATAGAAGCTTTAATTGACAAAAATAAACTGATTAGTGATGCTTTTCTTCTCATAAAAACCGTCTCTCCTTAGAAAGATTATGACAGACTCAATCTCTCAAGAACAAGCCCAAGAAATGTTACGTTGGTTAAACAAAAATCGTGACAACGTGCTTGATTTGTATAAAAATCAATACATTGCCTATAATGAAAAAGGGGTCATTGCTCACGGTGAAAATTTACAGAATGTTCTGGAAGAAGCTAACACAACCAATCAAGAATTTGTCATTTATCTTGTTCCTCGTTGTCGTTATTCTATTCAAATTCTACCCGTTCAAGTTTAAAGTAGTTTAAGATGATTTTGACAACGACAAAATTCTATGAAAATAACCCTTTATCAACCGACGTTATCGTTATTATTGCTGCTGTTGCTATCCAGTGGTTGTGCAGTTAATCAGGAAAAAGGGAAAACCACCACTCCGCAAGCGTCTCCCCTAGCAGAAATCGTTCCTTGGCAGATGGTCGAACGGGTTACTATTTTAAAAGCCGATCAGGATCCCATCTATGCTTTGGCTATTAGTCCCGATAACTCCAGGCTGCTGAGTGGTAGTTTTGACGGCACTGTCAGGGAATGGGACCTAAAAACCCAAAAACCTCTCAGGACTTGGCAACTAGGTGATACCGTTAACGCTATCCAATTTAGTCCCGATGGTAAGACTTTCGTAACTGCCGATGCGGGGGGAAAAGTGCAACGCTGGAATACGCGCACGGGAAAATTAGAAATGACCTATCCTGGCCATGCTTTTCTCGTTACCGATGCCGCTATTTCTCCCGATGGCAAAATTTTGGCCACGGGTAGCTGGGATCGTACAGTTAAACTCTGGGATTTTCAGACGGGTACACTGTTAAAAACCCTGCGCGGCCATAATCATCCGATTCAGTCGATCGCATTTAGTCCCGATGGGAAAGGAATTGTGAGCGCCGATTACGATGGTTTCGTTAAACTGTGGAAAGTGAGTACTGGTCGCTTTATTCGTGCCTATGCGGGTAATTTATTCCCCGTTTATCGGGTGCTTTTTTCCAAGGATGGTAATATCGCCGGTACTGCTAGTCAAGACGGTTCGATCCGCAGTTGGCAAGTGAAAAGCGGCATCGGCACCACTACTATTCTCGCCCATAACGACGCTGTTACCGATATGGCCCTGCTCGATGGGGGCAAAGTTTTGGCCAGCACTTCCGGGGATGGAACCGTCAAATTTTGGGATGTTAATACCCGTCGGCACTTGAATACTCTCAAGGGAAACGTCATCTTAAGAATGGTTGCCAGTCAAGATGGTCGTTGGTTAGTCACTGGAGATCGGGACGGTGCGATCGCAATCTGGCGGGGAATCTAATTGACTATAATTAAGACTAGAGTGTTTTCTAGGGTGAAATATAGCTATGGCAGCAGTGATTTTAAACTTAGATACAGTCAATCTCACCGATGAGCAGTTTTACCGTCTCTGTCAAGTTAACCCAGATTGGCAATTGGAAAGAAACGTTCAAGGAGAATTAATTGTGATGCCACCTGTTGGGGGAATTAGCGGCAACCGAGAGGCCGATTTTATTAGTTTGCTTTGGTTGTGGAATCATCAAACCCGATTGGGTAAAGTCTTTAGTTCGGCGACGATTTTTCGTTTACCGAAGGGGGGAGATCGCGCTCCCGATGCCGCTTGGGTGAGTTTAACTCGTTGGCAAGCTCTGAGTCGAGAAGAACAGGAGAAATTTCCGCCTATTTGTCCTGATTTCGTCATTGAACTGCGCTCCCGTAGCGATTCCCTCCCGGAAATTCAAGCTAAAATGCGGGAATATCTTCACAGTGGTTTGCGATTAGGTTGGCTAGTTAATCCTCAACAACAACAGGTGGAAATTTATCGTCCTCAGCAACCCGTAGAAATTATGGAACTACCCGCTAATTTCAGCGGAGAGGATGTCTTACCAGGCTTTAGTCTATTTATCTCTATTTTTGAGTAAAATATAGTCAAGACTGATGTATGATTCTACTTGTAAATTTATCGCCCTGGAATATTCGAGAGATTTAGCCACTTGGTTATTAGGTAAACCTTTGGATTTAACCGAAATTAAACCCTCAGAGTTATCATTAGAGCCGATAAGAGCCGATAGTTTAATCTTTTTGGAGTCAGAAGAACTAATCTTACATATTGAGTTCCAAACCGACCCTAAAGAGGATATTCCCTATAGAATGCTCGATTATGCCACAAGACTCTATCGACGCTATCAAGGCAAACCTATCTATCAGGTAGTGATTTATCTAAGGAAAAGTACCTTACCCCTAGTCAGACAGAATGACTATCAACAGGGAAAAACTTATCATCAATTTGAGGTGATTAGACTATGGGAACAACCCTATCAACCCTTATTGCAAGCACCGGGACTATTGCCCTTTGCTATACTAGCTCAAGCTGAGGAGCAAGAGAATTTACTGCGGCAAATCGCCCAAAAAATCGAACAAATCAGCGACAGTCGAGAACAAAGCAATCTGGCTGCCTCCACAGCAATTCTCGCCGGATTAGTATTAAACAAAGACATCATTCAACAATTGTTGAGGAAGGACATTATGAAAGAATCTGTCATCTATCAGGAAATCAAAGGGGAAGGAAGACAAGAAGAAGCCATCAATTTGCTTCTACGTCAATTAAATCGGCGTATAGGTGGCATTTCTGCCGAATTATCCGCCAATATCCAAAGTCTTTCTCTAGAAAATTTAGAAAACTTAGGAGAAGCTTTATTAGATTTTCAGTCAGTAGAGGATTTAGAACAATGGCTAGAAAATGAGCGTTTTTAACTAATTTAATGCGGTTATTTTTCTTCTATTAATTCCCTCTATGGCTCTTCTCGACTTTGTGTGATAATTTTTGCTTATGGAATCGTGAAATGCTTATCGGGTAACACTTTTAGGACTATTTTGTCGAAGAAACTATCAGTATAGACCTCGTTTCCACACAGAAACCAGAAGAGCCCCTCTATTAAGTACCTAAGCAAAATTAACTACACATATCTAACCACCTCTTGCCTCCTGCCTTTTGCCTTTTGCCTATCTTCACTAGGAAATTAATTTTGCACGACTACTTATCATTATGTCAGATCATCAAGCTAGTTATGCCGTCAATGCAATGTTAGGTCGATTGTATTTCTGGACTTCCCCGTTGACAAAAGGCCATAACCTATGCTGTAGAAGGGATTAAGAGAATTTCCGCCGCCCCGTTACTGGGTACAAATCAGGGAAACTCCCAATAAATCTAACGCTTTTTGTTGCAGTTGGGTCGGTCGAGTTATCTTAGAAAAACGATAACTTCCCTCTCTAATCGTACATTCCACTGTATTCAAGCAAATTGTCCCCAAGTCTTCCAACAAAGTCCGAAAGCTATGCACAGGAAAGTTCTCTTGATTCCGTTTTTTTCTCTCTTTAGACTGAGCGGATTCACTGCGACTCGCTTTAATCACATTCAGAGAACCATCATCAATTTCTTCATCCTCAAATAACAAAGGAGCCAAGCACTGTTTTAAATGCCATTCCACATAATAAGCCAACATACATAAAAAGATATGAGCTTTGACTCTATCACCCTGATAATGATATATAGGACGTACCTTTAAATCAATTGACTTATAACAGCGAAATGCCTCCTCCACTTGAGACAAACTTTTATAAGCTTTAACCGTCGTCGCTGCATCCATCAAAGTTGACTCCAGAGAAGTTCTTAACACATACACACCATCCAAAGCCGTTTCTTGAGCGATTAATTCCCGCTGACGCTGATAAGAAAAGCCTTCCTCTGTTATCTCTAAGTTATAGTATTTATTGACCTTAAACTGATTAAGAATCTTGCCCACTCTCAAAGCTATCTTATCTTGACCCTTTAAAGCTCTTTTCTCCCTTTGAGTCGCCTGAACAATCAAATCTAGTTCCTTCTCTACCGCTTCTAATAATGCCTCTCTTTGTAGTTGATTTTTCTGGGCGATTAAGGGATTCCGACAAGCAATTAATCTTTCATCGGGATAATCTTCACTCTCAAATTCCACCAAGTTTACCTGATCAAATAATCCTAATTGAATCACTTCTACCTCAGCCAGTTTCCGAATTTGAGGCTTAGTTAAACCAGTAATATAGTCTAATCCTTCTATGGGTTTTACTAATTCGTTGATTTTCGAGTTGGTTAAAATTCCTCTATCGCTTACCCAGACAACATTCTCAATCCCCCAACCCTTTCTGACTTTCTCAATTTGTCCGCTTAAAGTAGCACCGTCTGAAGTGTTTCCTGCAAATACTTCTACCGCTATCGGACAACCCTTGGCTGAACAGAGCAGACCAAAAACTATCTGAGTTTTCCCTTTCTTTTTATCTCGGTTATAACCATATTTTCCCAGTTCACAACCATTTTCTTCTAGGTAGGTAGAAGTGACATCATACAAGACTAATGTTCCTGATTCTAAGTGTTTAATTGCTAGGTGCTTCTCAATTTTCTCTTGTTTTTCTAATAACCAATCTAAGGCGTTATATAATTCGTCTTCATCGGCTTTCTCTAAGTCTAACAATTGTCCTAAACTCTGACTACAAGTCTCGCTATTAAACCCTCTCGCTGTGGCTAGTTTCGATTTAGGATTGATGATTCTTGCCACAATCATCGCCACCACTAAGTTTCTGATTCGTGAGGATTTTTCACTGATTATTTTATCTAAACCTAATTTTTTAATCGTCTCTAAAATAGCCATTACATGACCATGAGGAAGACTTCTAATCACTTCAAAATGATTGGGAATGCCTTCAGTCATGGACAGTGTTGCGCCTTTAAGAGCCAGTTTCAAATTGTCGATAATATCATCGGGTAATTTTGAGAGATTGGCCAGGGTTCTTTTTTTGACTTGATCTCCTTCTCGGTAGGACTCCCGAAGAAGAACGGCGGGGGGGGAATTACGGTTAGGAACTTTTTCTATATACATGGCTATCATTCTAGCAAATAGAGAGAATTCTTGTCCATTAAGAAATGTTACAAATTACATGGGTACATTAAGAAAAGTTAAGGGGCGTATCCATTGATGGATAAGGGTTTTCGGCTATTATAGTATATATGTATGGGGGAAGTTCAGTTATCAAAAAGCTCTGGGAAAAGCGAGCCGCAAAAGTGGATTAACTTTACCAGTGGATTGTCCTTGGACAATTGAGAAAATTCTTGATGAGGATTCGTTACCTGGTTAATACATACTCAAAAATAATGCTGTTTTTGAAAGGATTAATATCGCTGTTAAAGTTGGGATTTTTAGTGACTGAATGATGGGGGGCCGACAAAAAAACCCCGCCGTTAGCGGGGGACATGGCATAGTTTTCCTGTGATGCCTAGCTAAGACTTACACCCCGTAAACGAAGTCAGCATTAGTCATGCCAGCTGCAGCACCAGCCCCAACATTGGCAATTAGGTAACTACCGACGACGTCGGAATCGTTATACCAGATGTCGCCGTTGCTAGTGTTGACGTAGATGCCGGAGGAGTCTCCCAATACTCCCCCAGTCAACCCAGCTCCCTGGAAGAACTGGGCAGCGTCAAGGACACTTCCGTCCACGTTACCACTATTAAAGAGCAGACCCTTGATCCCCGGATTAATGGCACCGGTCAAAGTGCTGTCAAGACTGTTCGCCAGAATGATCGTGTCAGCGGGTACAGAGAAGTCGGTGATCAGATCACGGTTCGCTACGTTGTCGAGCCTGAAGAAATCGTTTCCAGCACCACCAGTAAGAGTATCCAGACCCAGGCCACCATTGATGGTGTCGTTACCAGCTTCACCGAAGAGGGAATTATCCGCAGTGTTCCCAGTGATGGTGTCATTGCCAGCAGTGCCAATTAGATTTTCGATGCTGACCAATGTATCTGTAAAGACAGAATTACCGGGGAAACTCACTACACCCGTTGATAAATTAGCATTGATCGGTCCCCAATAGAAAGCATAGGATGTCGTGTCATTTCCCAGACCCCCATCAATGGTATCAAAACCAAATCCACCGTCTATCCAGTCATTACCAGCGCCGCCAAATAATTTGTCGTTACCATCGCCACCATTGATGGTGTCGTTACCAGCTTCACCGAAGAGGGAATTATCCGCAGTGTTCCCAGTGATGGTGTCATTGCCAGCAGTGCCAATTAGATTTTCAATACTGATCAATCTGTCTGTAAAGACAGAATTACCAGGGAAACTCACTACACCCGTTGCTAAATTAGCATTGATCGGTCCCGAATAGAAAGCATAGGATGTCGTGTCATTTCCCAGACCCCCATCAATGGTATCAAAACCAAATCCGCCGTCTATAAAGTCATCACCAGTACCGCCAAATAATTTGTCGTTGCCATCGCCACCATTGATACTGTCGTTACCAGCTTCACCGAAGAGGGAATTATTCGCAGTGTTCCCGATGATGGTGTCATTGCCAGCAGTGCCAATTAGATTTTCAATACTGATCAATGTATCTGTAAAGACAGAATTACCAGGGAAACTCACTACACCCGTTGCTAAATTAGCATTGATCGGTCCCGAATAGAAAGCATAGGATGTCGTGTCATTTCCCAGACCCCCATCAATGGTATCAAAACCAAATCCGCCGTCTATAAAGTCATCACCAGTACCGCCAAATAATTTGTCGTTGCCATCGCCACCATTGATACTGTCGTTACCAGCTTCACCGAAGAGGGAATTATTCGCAGTGTTCCCGATGATGGTGTCATTGCCAGCAGTGCCAATTAGATTTTCAATACTGATCAATGTATCTGTAAAGACAGAATTACCAGGGAAACTCACTACACCCGTTGCTAAATTAGCATTGATCGGTCCCGAATAGAAAGCATAGGATGTCGTGTCATTTCCCAGACCCCCATCAATGGTATCAAAACCAAATCCACCGTCTATAAAGTCATCACCAGTGCCGCCAAATAATTTGTCGTTGCCATCGCCACCATTGATGGTATCGTTGCCATTATAGCCATAAATGGTATCATCCCCCCAGAGTCCAAAATACCATCCAGTGACTCCAGCTGATGCCAAAGATGGAGTAATGATGTTATTCAAGCCATTTCCGGTAACTAGGGGCATAATTTAGTCCTTCTTAAAATTACATAATTTACACCCTGTGCCACTGTATTTTTAGTCTTGATTGCCAAGGCTTTCAGAAATCGGCAGAGACAAAGTATCCTCTGGAACCCTGATTCTGTCGTTTTTAGTTGCACATTGCGTAATTGTTGCCATTGTACGGCCAAAAGTCTAGAATGGTCGTTAATTTTTGTGCATGGTCGGGTCTTCTAACCGAAGGCATTGACGAAAAACACATTGTATCTGTCCTAGAGGCACTATGAAAAAGCTTAAGCAATACTGGACTGCTGAAGCACTGGAAAAAGACTTAGGCGATCCTCTCAATCCCGATAACCCTCTATCCTACAAGCGGGTGATCGAAATTGACGAGAGCGAAGAATTTCCCCACGAGGAAATTCGCTGGTTATACGACTGGAAACTCCAACACTACTACATTCCCACGGATTGCGGCGGTGAGTTCACCTCTTTTGAGGAATTTGTCGCTTTTGTGCGCGTACTGTCTCGACGGGATCAAACTATCGGCATCGCTTTTACTACCCTATTCTGGTCGTTTTTAAACTGGATGGCGGGAACCCCAGAACAGAAACAGAAGCTCGCCCGTTTTATCATGGATGACTATGGGGCGATGTGTCTGGGTTACTCGGAAAAGGAACACGGCAGCGATCTGATCAATGGTGATCTGACCGCGACGAAGGTGGAAGGAGGTTATATTCTCAATGGGGAGAAATGGCCGATTAACCGGGCGACTATCTCTGGAATTTCCTTTATTTTGGCGAAAACCGATGCTAACGGCGGTCCGAAGTGTTTAACCCTATTTATGGTCGATAAACGGCAATTAGAACCCGAAAAATACTATAATTTGCCGAAAATATACACCCATGGTGTGCGGGCCTCGGATATGAGTGGCATTGGTTTTAAGGATTGTTTCGTCCCTGATTCCATGCGTTTACGCGAGGAGGGAGACGGTTTAGAATTAGCCCTGAAAGGTTTCCAAATTACCCGAATGTTGTGCGCTGCTTTTTCCCACGGGGCAGCCGATACCGCTTTAAGAACTACCCTCGGTTTTGCCGTTAATCGAGTAATTTATAACAAAAATGTGATGGATTTGCCCCAACCCCGGCGCACTCTCGTGGATGCTTTCCTTGACATCCTTATTTGTGATTGCGAGACGATTCCGGCTGCGAGAGGTTTTCATATTATCCCCGAACAGTTTAGCGTCTGGGCTTCGGTGGTAAAATATTTTGTTACTGTCCGTCTGGAGGAGATGGTTAATAGTGTTTATGTGGTCTTGGGATCGCGTTTTTATATGCGAGAAGAACACGAATTCGGCATCTTCCAGAAGCTACTGCGGGATAATTCGATTATCAGTATGTTTGACGGCAGTTCGATCGTCAATCTTCATGCTTTAATCCTACAATTGCGTCCTTTAACCAAATATCGGGCTAAACGCAACTCGCGCACCATGTCGGCGTTAAAAACCCGTTTAGAGGCGATTTTTAGCCTAGAAAAGTCAGTTCCTCCCTTTGAACCCAATAATTTAGAATTATTTGGCCGGGGAATGGATGATTCCCTGCAAGGTTTAGAAATTGCCCTTGATATACTGGAAGGATTGAAAAATTCTGACGAAGTGGACCCAGAGATATTAGAAAATCTATTGATGTTGGGTAATTTAGTTTTAGAGGAACTAAATGCTCACGATGAAAAGATTAGTCAATCGAAATTCGAGTATGGTCACGACCAATCACCCGAATTGTTCGAGATTGCCAAGAAATACTGCACTTTACACGCCGCTTCTGCTTGTTTACACACTTGGCTTTATAATCGTTCTATCTTGGGGGAATTTTTTGCCCGGGGGGAATGGTTGGTGTTGAGTTTACACCGATTACTGCGAACTCTGCGGCCGCTGCCTTACACTCTATCTGAGGTGTATGTAGAAAATGTTGCCCAAGAATTGCTGAAATTATATCAAGAAAATCAACATTTTTCGATTGTGCCTTTTCAATTAGCCCATTCACAAACTACCGAGGAAAAAACCCATGAACTCCAGCTCCAATCTTAATAATCTCGTACAAAATTGGTTAGTTAAACAGTTAGCTGATCAGTTATCTTTGGATGCTAAAACAATTAATGTGACTGAACCTTTAACCCGTTATGGTTTAGATTCGATCGATGCAGTAACGATGGTGGGTGATCTAGAAGATTGGGTCGGTCAAGAGTTACCTTCTACGCTTTTCTGGGATTATTTTACTATTGAAAAAGCGTCTCTTTTCCTAGTAGAAAACTACGATCTTTCTAATCTTTCTGATGAGGAAACCCCCGCAGAAGTTGCCTCCGTCGCTGAAAAAGCTGAACCGGCCGTTAGTGGTGGCAAAGGTTGGAGTTTATTCGGTCGTCGTTAATTATCAGTTATCAGTGATCAGTTACCAGTTACGGCATTTCTCATAAAAATGAAGTATAACCTATAGGATAACTGCTGTAAATTGAAATATACAAAAAAGGGCGATCACTTGATCGCCCTTTTCTCCTACTAAATAATACCAATTCTCCAAAGTCTGACTACAGAAGTTTAATCCCCCTAAATCCCCCTTAAAAAGGGGAACTTAAAGGGGGATTTAAATTCGATGTGTAGTTTTCATTTAGAGAAATGGTATAACAAAAATTAAGTAGCTGGTTATAATTAAATTAAAAATGGATTTTAGGTTCGATCCCCCCTGCCCCCCTTGATAAGGGGGGTGCCGATAGGCGGGGGGATCCCCCCTTAATCCCCCCTTGATAAGGGGGGTTATCTGACAACTTTTAACGCCTACCTACTTATCTCAAGATATACACCAGTAAAAACAGGATAATCCAGACCACATCGACGAAATGCCAGTATAATTCTGCCGCTTCGACACCAAAATGAGATTGACTAGAATAGTGGTCTTTTTGACGAGAACGCCAGAGGACAGATAGAATTAGCACTAAACCGAAAGTAACGTGGAGACCGTGGAATCCGGTTAAGGCATAAAAAGCGCTGGTGAAAACATTAGTTGTCAGACCGAATTCAGCGTGATAATATTCGTATCCTTGACCACAAAGGAAGATAATTCCCATCAGGGCAGTAATGCCGAACCACAATTGTAAACCGGCGTTATTATTTTGTTTAATCGCCTTTTGTCCTATGTGCATAACAAAACTACTGGACACCAGAATAATCGTGTTAATTGTCGGTAGGGTTAACTCTAATTCTGGCGTGCCGGCGGGGGGCCAAACGGGTAACATGGTACGGTAGAACAAGAAAGCGGCAAATAAGCCTAAAAAGATGGAACTTTCCGCCACTAGAAACAAAACCACACCGAATAAGCGATGATCCGGGTGGCCATGATGTCCGTGTTCCACTGTTTCCTGATGATAATTGACAGAGAGTTGAGAATCTTCGAGCGTTGAACCTTGCATGATTGAATGTCCTTAGTTTACACAGGAGACGGGGAGCTTTTTGTCAGTGGGAAGTGGGAAGTGGGAAGCTTTTTTTCGGTAAACAGCAATCAGTGAACTGATAACTGATAACTGATAACTGATTATTGGGATTCAGCACCCACTTCAGCGAGGAGATCTTGTACTGATTCCGCTGCTTCCGATTCTTCCATATCAATACCGTAATCGTAGGGGCCGGACCAAAGAATCGGCATTTCCTCGAAATTCTCGATAATTGGGGGAGAGGAGGTTTGCCATTCTAGGGTTAAAGCGCGCCAAGGATTACGACCAGCCGGTTGACCTTTAAAGGCACTCCAGACCATATTAATAGCGAAGGGAATACTCGATATACCGAGAATATAAGCTCCTGCGGTACTAAGAACATTTAAATCCTGAAACTGCACATCATACAGGGCAATACGACGGTTCATACCCAATAATCCCAATTCGTGCATCGGCATGAAAGTTAAATTCAAACCGATAAAACTGAGAACAAAGTGGATACGACCGAGAGTCTCGTTATACATCCGTCCGGTCATTTTCGGGAACCAATGGTAAACGGCAGCAAACAGGGCCATTGCTGTACCACCAAATAGTACATAGTGGAAGTGACCGACGACAAAATAGGTATCGTGGACGTGGATATCGAAGGGAACAGAAGCCAACATAATCCCAGTCAAACCACCGATGAGGAAGGAAGACAGGAAACCGATCCCAAATAATAAAGACGTATTGAGACTAAGTTTACCCCCCCAAAGAGTGGCACACCAACTAAAGATTTTAATGCCGGTGGGAACGGCGATTAACATGGTTGCCGCCATGAAAAACATCCGTAACCAGCCGGGGGTGCCGCTGGTGAACATATGGTGGGCCCAGACGATTAAACCCAAGAAACAGATGGTGAGACTGGAATAGGCGATCGCTCGATAACCAAAAATCGGTTTACGCGCATGAACCGGTAATATCTCCGATATAGTGCCGAAAAAGGGCAAAATCATGATATAAACAGCAGGATGGGAGTAAAACCAGAACATATGCTGATAAACCACCGGATCGCCGCCGCCGGCAGGGTTAAAAAAGCTCGTGCCGGCGATTAAATCAAAGGACAAGAGAACGAGAGCAGAAGCGAGAACGGGAGTGGAAAGCAGTACCAGAGTCGAGGTGGCCAGCATTGCCCAACAAAATAGCGGCATACTGTACAAATCCATCTCAGGAATCCGCATTTTCAGGATCGTGGTGATGAAATTAATCGAGCCTAAAATCGAAGAAGTCCCGATCAATAAAAGGCTCAAAATCCACAATTCTTCCCCCCATTTGCCGCTAATTAAGCTTAAAGGTGGATAGGAAGTCCAACCGGACTGGGGTGCGCCGACAAAGAAACTGGATAATAATAGCAGCCCGCCGGGGGGGTTAAGCCAGAAAGCCACAGCGTTAAGACGAGGAAAAGCCATATCTTCGGCCCCAATCATCAGGGGAATGAGATAATTGGCAAAACCTGCCCCAACCGGAACGATCCAAAGAAAGATCATGATCGTTCCGTGCATGGTCATGAATTGGTTATATAGTTCTGGGGAGACAAAATCGGGGTCGGGAGTGGCTAATTCTGTCCGCAGCACTTCTGCGAAAGCACCGCCAATAAAGAAGAAAAGAAAGGCAGTCACCAGATATTGAATCCCGATGACTTTATGATCGGTGCAGAAAGTAAAGTAATCGGTCCACTTGCGGTGATGGATCACCTCGGGAACGGTTGCTGGGGTGGTTATTTCCGTTGATGCTGTCATAAGGCCAAGATTTTAGATGACAAGAAAAATTACATTTGCTGCTGATGGGCAACTTGGGCGAGGATTTCACCGTTTATGCCCATTTCTTCGGTGTAGGGGGTCAAATATTGACTATCAGAGCGATCTTTAGCGGTCATAGCTACAGTTCGATCGCTGTCAACTTCGGCGATTGTGTTATCCTGCACCCATTGGTCGTAATCGGCTTGGGAGTGAACTACAAAGCTAGATTTCATGCCGCCGTGATAGGCCCCGCAAAGTTCGGCACAAATGATCGGATATTGACCAATTTGGTTGGATGTGAACGATAACACCGTTTCCTGTCCGGGGATAACGTCCTGTTTTAGACGCAATTGGGGAACCCAGAAAGCATGGATCACATCCCCTGCTTCCATATTCAGTTGCACGGGACGATTGACGGGAGCGTGCAGTTCTCCGGAAACAATGCCGGTTTCGGGATAGGTGAAGATCCAAGCGTATTGAATACCTTTAACATTGACCACTAGGGGGGGAACTCCTTCACCATCGTAGGAATTGCCGATACCTAGGGCTACTCTGCGATCGCCGCCCATGGCCATCATCGTGCCGTGGTGATGACCGTGGTGGGCGATTTCTCCTTTGCCACCCTTGGAAATCAAGGGATCGAGACCGCCGATATTGTTATAAATCTCGAAGCTATAGACGGCAAGGATAAAAACGATTACCGTCGGGATGGCTGTCCAGAAGATTTCTAGGGGGACATTGCCCTCCACTGCCGGCCCGTCGGTTTGATCCCCCGGTTTACGGCGAAAGCGAATCACTATATAGATAATCACGCCTTCAACTATTAAAAATAGTCCCGTGGCGATGGTCATCATCAGATTAAAGATATTATCTATCTCCTGAGCATCTTCAGAAGCGGCCACAGGCATTAAGCCATGATTTTGGCCATACCAGAGACTAATTAAGGTTAAGGTGATCCCGAGTACGAGCGTCAGGATACTGCTGGGAATTTTCACGGTCTTTTCAATATTTTTAATAGTGGCTACTTATTCAAGGCTAAAACATGATTCCCCTATAGATGGGAAATTTAACCAGCATCTTCTGAGAATTTTATCTTTTCTTTGGGATCGTTTTCGGGGAAAGTATTTAAAATAACTAATTTTTATGTTTTATTCTGAGTTTATGTAAACAAATGTAACGGAAATGGCCAGAAATCTAAAGAATATCTAAAAGGTTTTACCAGTCGTAAAAAAACTCATTCACAGTGATAACTGACTGGCAAACCAAGCCAGGATCTTTGATGACAGACTCCTTGAGAACAGGCAAACCGATGACCGAATCTGTTTTTAACCCGACACCCCTAAGAGAAACCGGCAATATTCAGGTGTGGATGCGCCGCTTAGTCTGGAAAATTGCGATCGCTACTTTCGCCCTCATGGTGGTGGGCGCTGCCACCAGAGTTATGAACGCCGGTTTAGCTTGTCCCGATTGGCCCCTCTGTTACGGTCAATGGATTCCCAGTCAGCAGATGAATCTACAGGTATTTCTGGAGTGGTTTCATCGTCTCGATGCCTCTTTGATCGGGTTTAGTACGATCGCTCTCGTCGGTCTGTCTTGGTGGTATCGTCGCCATCTTCCTACTTGGCTGTTGCCATCTGCGATCGCCGCCTTGGCTTTAATTCTCCTGCAAGGAGTCCTGGGAGGACTAACCGTCACCCAATTACTGCGATTTGACATCGTAACCGCCCATTTAGCCACAGCTTTGCTCTTTTTTGCCACCTTAATCGTCATTGCTATCGGTCTGACTCCCTACCGTGGCACAGGTACGGTCGGAAAACTAACCGGGATGGGAATGGTCGCCACCAGTCTAGTTTATCTGCAATGTCTCCTCGGCGGTCTCGTCGGTTCCCGTTGGGCAGCCCATCAGTGTTTAACGGTTTCCCAACTCTGCACGGTGATGAATAGCCACATTATCGGGGTTTTTCCCGCCACTATCTCGGTGTTAACCCTAGTTTTCTTCGCTTGGCGAGCTGCCGCTATCCATCCTCTCCTCAAAAAACTAGCTTTTAGCGCCGGGGGATTAGTCGCCCTACAGGTGTTTTTAGGCGTTGCCACCCTGAAACTACATCTCCAGGTGGAACCCTTAACCATTACCCACCACAGCATCGGTGCGCTATTGGTGGGAACCCTCGTCGCTTTTACCACTTTTGCCCTTCGCGATCGTTCTTTCGCGCCTATAAGCCATCTCTAAGGATTTAATCACGATGACTGGAACTCAAGCCCTTCGCCACCACGATAATTTTTTACAAGTCGCTAAAAGTTATTATCAACTCACTAAACCGCGAATTATTCCTCTACTGCTGATTACCACGGCCGCTGCCATGGAAATCGCCTCTAAAGGTCAGGTTTCCCCCCTCTTACTCTTTCTTACTCTCCTCGGTGGCACTCTCGCCGCCGCCGCCGCTCAAACCTTAAACTGCATCTATGATCGCGACATCGATCACACCATGCTTCGCACCCGCGCCCGTCCTATTCCCTCCGGCCGCGTGCAACCCCTCCACGCCCTCATTTTTGCCCTCGTTTTAGCTTCCCTTTCCCTAGCACTTTTTGTCTTTTTTGTCAATACTTTGAGCGGATTTTTAGCAATGACCGGTATCGCATTTTATATGCTGATTTATACCCATCTGCTCAAGCGTCATAGTGTCCAAAATATTGTTATCGGCGGCGCAGCCGGCTCGATTCCTCCTCTCGTCGGTTGGGCGGCAGTAACGGGCGATCTCGGTTGGATTCCCTGGATTTTATTCGCCATTATTTTTCTTTGGACTCCTCCCCATTTTTGGGCTTTAGCTTTAATGATCAAGGATGATTATGCAGAAGTGGATATCCCGATGATGCCCGTAGTTAAAGGAGAAGAAGCCACTAGCGAACAGATTTGGCTCTATACTTTAATCGTCGTTCCTTTCACTTTCCTCCTGATTTATCCCTTGGCTGCCTGTGGTGTGGTTTATGGTCTAGCGGCTTTGGTTTTAGGGTTTGTTTTCCTGAAAAAAGCTTGGCAATTAAAACAGAATCCTTTTGATCGAGACATGGCTCGATCGCTGTTTAAATATTCCATTCTTTACATGATGTTATTATGTACAGCTATGGTGATCGATAGTTTACCCATGACCTCTCGTCTCCTCGCTACAATTGCCAGTTTATTCCCCTGTAGTTAATCTCAGTTATCAGTTATCAGTTATCAGTTATCAGATGTGAGTTTTCAGTTCACTGATTACTGTTTACTGAAAAACCCCATCTCCCCAATTCATAATTCATAATTCCCTCCGACTACTGATTGCGACTGAGGGAGTTAATTCGCTCGATTAGTTGCGCTAAGATTTCTTGTAATTGTCGATCTTGATGTTGGGAAAGGTTGATTTTATCACAGCTATAAATAACGGTGGTGTGATCTTTGCCGCCAAATTCTTCGCCAATGCGCGGTAAACTTAAATCCGTGTGTTGACGCATCAAATACATCCCAATCTGTCGAGCAAAACTAATTTCTCGTCGGCGGGAATTTCCCTTTAGATCAGCGATCGAGAGTTGAAATTTTTCCGCTACTACCGCCATAATAATCTCAGGAGAAGTGGCAATTTTGGCCATTGGTGGATTTAAAACCGGCGCGATATTTTCTACCGTCATCGGCAATCCGGAGATAGAAATATAAGTAGTAGCCCGGATTAATGCCCCCTCTAATTCGCGAATATTAGAAGTATAATTAACGGCAATATATTCGATAACTTCTCTTGGGAGACGCAGATTTTCGTACTCGGCCTTTTTTTGTAAAATTGCCATGCGAGTTTCGATATCTGGTGCTTGGATATCGGCCACTAATCCCATAGAAAAGCGAGAAATTAAACGATCCTGTAAACTGGGAATCTGTTTGGGGAGGCGATCGGAGGCTAAAACCACCTGTTTTCCCGCTTCGTGCAGGGTATTAAAGGTATGAAAAAATTCTTCTTGAGTGTATTCTTTTCCTTCAATAAATTGCAGATCATCCACTAATAATATGTCAGCATGACGATAATGATTACGAAAACTTTCCATACTATCTTGACGGATAGCGGTGATTAAATCATTCGTGAATTGTTCCGTCGATACATAAAAAACCTTGGATTGGGGATATAATTCCAGACGATAATGACCGATGGCCTGCATTAAATGGGTTTTACCTAATCCCACACCACCACAGAGAAAAAGCGGGTTAAATTCGCGTCCGGGTAATTCCGCCACCGCTAAAGCAGCCGCGTGGGCCATGCGGTTAGTTGGACCGACAACAAAACGGGAAAAATTATATTTAGGGTTAAGTTGATTACTGGGCGGTAATTCTGATTCTAAGCTACTGTTAGGCTGGAAAATAGCGATCGAATCCCCCTGTTGTGCCGTTAGTTGAATCTCGACGGGATAACCGACGATATCCTCCACTACTTCGGCAATTGTTGACAGATAATTTTTCTGAAGATGGTTAAGAATAAAGGGATTGGCAGCCTGAATTACTAAGCGATCGTTTTGCCATTCTTTAACCGTTGCCGTTTGAAACCAAGTCTCAAAAGCGGGACGGGTTAATAGTAATTTTAGACGCTCTAGGAGATTATGCCAAAGTTGTTGGGTGCTGCTATCCAC